>NZ_JADGMQ010000015.1 GCF_016124105.1 Aquamicrobium zhengzhouense | reverse complement strand
CGACAAGCAGCTTTCTGCCCGCCACAAAGGCAAAACAACAAGCTGCCCAATCCCTCGGCACACCCGCCCCTCCGCCCGCGAGCCACACTCCAGCCCCATAACCGCGCCATGGGCATAAGTCGGATCCTGCCTCTATATAGTAGCGACAGATTTTCAGACCGAAGGCTCTGCACCAACGATGATGGATTATGACCTCCCCCCCGTTCTAGTCACGGCGCTTGCGCTCCTGGCGCTCGCTCTGGCCGCCCTCTTCGCCAATTTCGTTGTCAAGGCGATCCTGGTGCGCGTGCTCAACAAGGTGCTTGGCTACACCGTTTGGGGACGCGATCCCGAACTGCGGCGGCACGGGGTCATAGAGCGCCTTGCCAATATCATGCCGGCCCTGGTCGTTTCGAACGGCATCATGCTGGTTCCAAACCTGCCGGCCTTTGCCGTGGTGGTCGTGAAGAATGTTGCCTCCGCCTTCATGATCCTTACCGTCGCAATGGCGATCAGTGCCGCATTCAATGTCATCGACACCATCTATCACCGCCGGCCGGAGGCAAGGCTCAAGCCGATCAAGGGCTATGTCCAGGTGGTGAAGATCGCGATCTATGTCATCGCCGCGCTTCTCATGATCGCGACCCTGGTGGATCGATCGCCCCTGATCTTGCTGTCCGGTCTTGGTGCCATGGCCGCGGTGCTGATCCTGGTGTTCCAGGACACGCTTCTTTCTCTTGTCGCCGGCATCCAGATCTCTTCCACGGACATGGTCCGGGTTGGGGACTGGATCGAGATGCCGGGCCAAAATGCCGACGGGGACGTCATCGAGATCGCACTCCACACAGTGAAGGTGCAGAACTTCGACAAGACGGTTACCACCGTACCGATCCGCAAGCTGGTCACCGAGCCCTTCAAGAACTGGCGCGCAATGCAAGAATCAGGTGGGCGTCGGATCAAGCGCGCGATCTATCTCGATCAGGAGAGCATCCACTTCCTCGGCAGCACGGACCTGGATCGTCTTGCCGCCGTCGGACATCTCGAGACATATCTTTTAAAGAAACGCGAGGAGCTCGCTGAGTGGAACGCCAAATTGGGCGAGCGGGCGAAAGTGCCGGCGAACACCCGCCGCTCCACCAACATCGGAACATTTCGCGCATATGTCGAAAACTACCTGCGCAGCCATCCGGGCGTGCGCAGTGACATGACGCTTCTGGTCCGACAACTCCCGCCTGCGCCCGAGGGCCTGCCGCTCGAAATCTATTGTTTCACCAACACGGTGGTGTGGGCCCAATATGAGGGAATCCAGTCGGACATTTTCGACCACCTTCTGGCGATTCTGCCTGAGTTTGGTCTGCGCGTTTTCCAGAACCCCAGCGGGCGCGACGTCCGGGAAATGGTCAGATCGCCGGAACGCGAGGCAGAGCTGAGCATTGCCTAGTCTTCAAAGGTGCGCGCTGGTAAACAGAAGGCTGGAGATCCCAATGAAGCGACCTGCAATAGCGTTTTGCGCGACGATCCTTGCCTTTGGGCTGACCGGGTGCGTCCGTACCTCCGATGGCAGCATCGAGCCGAAATACGTTCCCGAGGTGAAGTCGGTGGGTCATGTGCCGGTCGTAGCGCTGAAGCCAAATCGGCAGGATCCGCAGGAAATCTTTCCGAGGCGCCCCGCCTCGGCGCCTCCACCCGCCCTTGTCTCGGCTCCCGAACGCTCGGTTCGCAGACCGCCGGCGCGTCGTGCGGTGAGCGTGCAGCCTAGAACTGCCACCGTATCCTGCCATCAGGTCGAGGGCGTGGGCGTGGGCCGACGGGTTCGCATGGATTGCCGCTAGGAAGCCATGCGCCTGACGCAGGTCTCTCATGACTAATGTTGCATTGCACAATCAGAAGTCCTGACCTACATACGGCTTATCAACGTTCCTCCTCCTCCTCCCAAGAACGTTGATGACGAATGCAGCGAACCTCCTCCCACGCTGCATTTCAGATTAAGCCCGCCGAACCTCCTCCCTCGGCGGGCTTTATCGTTTCCGGAGTGACGCGCGTTGAAGAAATTCCGCGACCTTCATAAATCCTTAACCATACCTATATACATTCCATATCATCGCTTCCGACCTGACCACGGATGTACTGGCAGGGCGTCGAGGCGCTGAAGACCGGCAATTTGACCGGTCCATTAGAAGGTCGGGGATTTTCCCGACCTTTTTTCATTCGGCCCGTGTTTGTGTGAATTGGAACCAAGGTCGGCCTGCTTCGTTCCTCGGCCAGCGAGTACCCACGAAGACGGAGCCTCCTATGGCATTTTTCTCCCACGGTCACATCCCTGGTGATGTTCAAGACGAAATTGCTGCGCTGCGACGCGATGTGGCGCGCCTTGGCGCCACGTTGTCGAAGCACGGTGCACAGACCTTGCGCGATACCGGCGAACTAACCTACGATTTTGGCAACGATCTGATGGACAAGGCGGCCGCGACGCTTCCCATGCTCCGTCGCCGCGCTCACATGGTCGAAGACACGATCAGGGAGAACCCAAGGCGCTCGGCAGCGATTGTTGGTCTGGCCGCGCTGACGCTGGCAGCCGCAGTTCTGCTGTCGGCAAGGGGGCCACGGAACTAGCGTTTGGTAGCCAGCTGCGACCAAATGGTCCTCCTGCTTGAATATGCTGTTTCAGCCTACCAGATTTGCCTCATCAGCATTTTCCTCCTCCCAAGTGCTGACCCTGCAGCCGCCCCTCCCCGGCTGCACCCGCGCAAAACCCGCTGCTCCCCCGCAGCGGGTTTTTATTTTGTGTGTTCGCCGTCGTTGCCGCCTGGAGATATCAGCCAATCAAGTAGCGCCGGAGCGCGGACCGAAGAGGATAATGCCTGCCGCCAGGAGTGCGAGCGCTCCGCCTGCAAGATCCCAACCGTCCGGTCTTTGTCCCTCAGCCAGCCACAGCCACAGCAAGGATGTGGTGATATAGACGCCACCATAGGCGGCATAGGCCCGACCGGCATGCTCGCTGGGAGCCAGCGTCAGCAGCCAGGCAAAGAGTGCGAGCAAGATGAGGCCGGGAACCAGCCACAGGGCCGACTGCCCGCTTCTGAACCAGGCCCAAAATGCGAAACAGCCGGCAATTTCGGCAAGAGCCGCGCCAACATAAATCGCGTAAATCGTTAAACTCGACACGGTCGCAGCCCTTTAGCCACTTGATGGCCCGTTTGTGGCATGCTTGCGGGATCAAGGGAAATTCGTCAACGCGGCATCTGGTTTACGGGAGAAGCGCATGATCATCCGCGAAGAAACAGAAGCTGACATTGGCCCGATCACGACGATCACCGAAGCAGCATTTGCGGGTCATCCTCACAGCAACAACACCGAAGCGCGAATCATCGCCGCGCTTCGGCAAGCTGGCGCGCTTTCGATGTCGCTGGTGGCCGAAGAGGCGGACGCCGTGGTTGGCCACATTGCCTTTTCGCCAGTGACCATCGAATCTGTAACCGACGGCTGGTTCGCGCTTGGCCCGGTTTCGGTCGCGCCTGCACTTCAGCGCATGGGGATCGGCGGTGCGTTGATCCGAAAAGGTCTCTCCCTTATCGAAAAGCAAGGCGCTTTTGGCTGTGTCCTGATCGGTGACCCGGCCTATTACCGCCGCCTGGGCTTCAAGACCAACTCCGCCCTCACCTATCGCGACTTGCCTGAAGGGTACCTGCAGTACATCACCTTCAGCGGTGCGCAGCCACATGGAGAGGTGCAGTTTCATCCGGCCTTCGGCGTCACGTGACATCTACATTTTCTGCGCGCAGATTTGGACCGCCCGTCTGATCACGAGCCTCCTTTGGCTGTCTCCCTCAATTCCGCTGATGCTCAGCCTACCCGCTTCACTGCAAGTGAAGGCTCCCACAGGAACGATAAATGAATTCCAGAGAACTCAAGAAGCAGCTGCGCCTCGAAGCGCTTGCCAGACGAGATGCCCTGTCACCGCAATGGCGGATCGAAAGATCGTTCGACATGGCGGCTCTCGCCGACAGCTTGGATATAACGCCTGGCACGATTGTTTCCGGCTTCTGGCCAATCCGCTCCGAGGTCGACATCAGACCGCTAATGTATGCATTGATGGATCGCGGCGCGCGCCTCTGCCTGCCCGCCATCATCAACAAGACCACGATCGTTTTTCGCGAATTGTGGCGCGGCGCGGAGATGATCGACATGGGGTTTGGCACCTACGGGCCCCACGAATCTGCAGAGGAGCTTGATCCGGCAGTGATGCTGGTCCCGCTTGCAGCCTTCGACCATCTTGGCGATCGAATTGGCTACGGCGCGGGCTTTTATGATCGCGCGATCAGCAAGCTTCACGCACGCAATCTGCACCCGCGCTTGATAGGCATCGCGTTCGATTGCCAGCTGGTGCCTGACGTTCCTGCTGAAGATCATGATGTGCGCCTGCACCATCTGCTTTCGGAAAGCGGCTTGCGTCGCTTCCCGCTGTCTTTATAGAAAGCGCCATGAGGCTCTTATTTCTTGGCGATATGGTCGGACGTGCCGGCCGCACGGCGGTTTGGGAAAAACTCCCTGGCCTGATTTCGGATTTCCGGCTCGACTTCGTTATCGTCAATGGCGAGAACGCTGCGGGCGGTTTTGGAATAACCGAAGAGATATTTCATTCGACGATTGCGGCGGGCGCTGATGTGGTCACCACGGGCAATCACGTCTGGGACCAGCGGGAGGCACTGAGCTTTGCCCCCCGCGAGCATCGTTTCATTCGACCGGCCAATTTCCCGATCGGAACGCCTGGCCGTGGCACCGGCCTGTTCGAGGCCCGCAATGGCGCGCGGGTGTTCGTCACCAACATCATGGGCCGCGTCTTCATGCACCCGGAGCTTGACGATCCGTTCCAGGCCGCAGAGCGTGAGCTTGAAGCGTGCCCGTTAGGCGAAGTCGCTGACGCTGTGGTCATCGACTTCCACGCTGAAGCAACGTCCGAAAAGATGTGCATGGGGCACTTTGTTGATGGCCGCGCAAGCCTCGTCGTTGGAACCCACACGCATCAGCCGACTGCCGACCACCAGATCTTGAACGGTGGTACCGGGTACATGTCGGATGCCGGAATGTGCGGAGATTATGATTCTTCGCTCGGGATGGAGAAAGAGGAGCCGTTGAACCGCTTCCTCTCCAAGGTCCCAAAGGGCCGCTTTGAGGCCGCAAGCGGGCCGGCGACCATTTGTGGAGTTGGTGTCGATATCTCAGACCGTACAGGCCTTTGCGAGCGCATCGCGCCGCTGCGTGTCGGTCCCCGCCTCGAAGAAACGTTGCCTGCTTTCTGGCAGTGACGTCATCCAGAGCGAAGGGGCTGGCCTCAAGGGGCGGCCCCAATGTCTCTTTCCCTCGACATGAGTTGCAATCATTGGCCGCACATAGAGGGACGGCCACCCGGATTGCGGACTCTGTCATAAGTTTATCGCGCGTCACGTCCTTTCAATTTCGTCACAATTCCGTTTAGAGTCGCGTTCAACGTCGTGACGATAGGGAATTCGGGGCGCGCAGATGGCATTTCTGAAGTCGTTGGGAACTGACGATCTCGTCGCAGACGAGGGGTATGACCCGCGCAAGCTCTCCAGCCCGCAGGTATTCCTGCTGTCGATGCTGATCTTTCTCGCGATAGCCGGTTTTGCCGCAGCAATCCTCTACCGACAGATCTCGAGCGCCTTTCAGACGAATCCAGGCCTCAACGGGCTGATCATTGGCGTTTTACTCGTCGGCATCGTGCTTGCATTCAACCAGGTACTCCGGCTGTTTCGTGAGGTTCGCTGGGTCAACTCGTTCCGACTTGGCAACCGGGCCAAAGATCCGGTATTGCTGGCCCCGATGCAGGCGATGATCGCGCGCTCGTCCACGCGCGTGCTCTCCACCACCTCGACCCGCTCCATTCTCGATTCCATCGCCAATCGTCTCGACGAGACGCGCGACACATCCCGCTATCTGACCGGCCTGCTTGTATTTCTCGGTCTGCTTGGAACGTTCTGGGGGCTCCTGCAGACGATCGGCTCGATCGGTGACACAATCCAGTCACTTGATCCTGGCACTGGCGATGTAAATGACATTCTCTCGACGATCAAAGCCGGGCTGTCTGCTCCCCTAGCGGGCATGGGCACCGCATTTTCATCCTCCCTTTTCGGTTTGTCAGGCTCGCTCATCCTCGGTTTTCTTGATCTTCAAGCCGGCCGTGCGCAGACGCGATTCTACACCGAACTTGAAAACTGGCTTTCTTCGGTTACGGACCCCGACTCAGGCTTCTCCCATGCCGGCAAGGACGATACCTCGGAGGAACTACGGGCGATTTCCGAACGTATGCGCGCCATTCAAGAGCACGAGGGCGGAGCAAATCCGCGCATTGCCAGCTCCATGGCCTCCCTCGCCGATGGAATTTCCGGCCTCGTCAAGAACATGCGCTCCGAGCAGCAACTGATGCGCGATTGGGTCGAGGCGCAGGCCAACGAACAACGTCAGATGCGCATTACTCTGGACAAGCTTGCCGAAGCGCTGCGCAAGCAGCAGGAGAAAAACTGACATGGCGTTGTCGCGCGGAAGGCGCGGTCACCGCAGCGTCGATTACTGGCCGGGCTTCGTCGACGCGCTGTCATCGCTGCTTCTGGCCTTCATGTTTCTGCTTTCGGTGTTCGTCATCGCCCAGTTCCTTCTGTCGCAGGAGGTGTCCAGCCGCGATGAGGTGCTCAACCGGCTGAATTCGCAAATCAACGAACTGACGCAACTTCTGTCGCTGGAGCAGTCCAATACCCAGGATCTTGCGGACGCGCTTGCGAACATGCAGGCGTCCCTCGCGGTGGTAGAGAGCGAAAAATCGCGCCTTGAGCAGTTGCTTGCCGCCGGATCTGGCGCGGGAGCTGCAGCAGATGAACGAGCAAAGGCGCTTGCCGGCCAGCTGGACACCGAGCGCCAGCTCAGCCAGCGCGCCATGAGCCAGGTCGAGCTGTTGAATCAGCAGATTGCCGCCCTTCGCAGCCAGATCGGCGCACTGGAAGCCGCACTTGAAGTTTCCGAAGCGCGTGACCGGGAGTCGAACACGAAGATCGCGGATCTTGGGCGGCGCCTCAACGTTGCCCTCGCCCAACGGGTGCAGGAGCTTAACCGCTATCGCTCCGACTTTTTCGGCCGCCTACGTGAAATCCTCTCGGACCGCGAGAACATCCGCATCGTCGGTGACCGCTTCGTCTTCCAGTCTGAGGTGCTCTTCCCTTCCGGTTCGGACGTGATCAACACCGCCGGTCAAGACGAGATGAAGAAGCTTGCGGATGCGATCCTCGAATTGCAGCGCGAAATTCCGCCCGAGATCAATTGGGTGCTTCGCGTCGACGGTCACACCGATAACGTTCCGCTTTCCGGTACGGGTCGCTATCGCGACAATTGGGAATTGTCTTCAGCGCGCGCGACGTCAGTCGTGAAATACCTGATCGCCAACGGGGTTCCAGCGAATCGCCTCGTCGCCGCCGGTTTCGGCGAATACCAGCCGCTTGATGAAGCCGATACGCCGGAAGCGCGCAATCGTAATCGCCGCATCGAGCTGAAGCTGACCGAGCGCTGAAAGAGCGAGCATGGCTGAGGGCAATTTCGCCGTCTACAGGAAGCTCGCTCCCGGGATGGTCACGCCATAGGCGCTTGCCGTGGCGCACCCTCTCATCGATTGCCAATATGCAGCCCAAAATCGGATTTGATGAACATGTCTTTTGAAAAGCTCGACACGCTCGGTCGCCGTCTACAGGCGCTTGAACACGCCCTTTCTATCCTTGGCGCTGATGAAGCGACTCACATGGCGGTAGGCGGCGGTGAAGCCCGCGCCGAGGCGATGGCTACTCTAGCCGGAATGGCGCACCGTACGGCCACGGCCCCAGAAGTCTCGGACTGGATTGAAGATGCGTCGAACGAGACACTGAACGACGACCAGTGCGCGGCGCTGCGCGAGTTTCGCAGGCTCCACCTCAACCTGACCTGCCTGCCGCCGGAATTTGTCGAGCGCCAGACGAGAACCCGCATGCGCAGCGAACAATTGTGGCGTGATGCTCGGGCGAAAAACGATTGGGTGTCCTTCCAGCCCGCGCTGGAATCAGTGGTCTCGATGGTTCGCGAGGAAGCCCAGATGCGGGCTGAAGCGCTGGGGCTTTCTCCCTACGACGCACTGATGGAGCAATATGATCCCGGAAATCGGGTCGCGGACATTGCACCAATCTTGGAGGAGCTGAAATCCTTCCTGATCGACTTCGTGCCGACGGCATTGTCCGTTCAGGATGAGCGCCTGGCGAAAACGCCGTTGCGCACCCTTTCGGGCACCTATCCGGTCGAAAAACAGCGCGAGCTCGCACTGGCGATGATGGCCGCTGTCGGGTTCGACATGACACGTGGCAGTCTGTCGGTGTCGCATCACCCCTTCTGTGGCGGCGTTCCCACCGATGTCCGGATCACGACGCGCTACCGCACTGACGAGTTTCTCTCGTCGCTCATGGGCGTCCTCCATGAAACCGGGCACGCTCTCTACGAGCAGGGCTTGCCTCAAGAGTGGTCGCATTGGCCGCTCGGAAAGGCTCGCGGCATGGCGATCCACGAGAGCCAGAGCCTGTTCGTCGAAAAGCAGATCGGCCGCAATCCGGCTTTCTGGCGTTGGGCCTTGCCAATCGTTGAACGCCATCTCGGTGAAAGCTGGACCATCGACGACATCCTTCCGCACGTTCACCGGGTCGAGCGCGGCCTGATCCGGGTCGATGCCGATGAAGTCACATACCCGCTCCATGTCATCCTGCGCTTCGAACTCGAGCAGGAACTCATCTCCGGCCAATTGGAAGTGTCGGATCTTCCTGAAGCGTGGGACGCCCGCATGAAGTGCTATCTTGGCCTGTCGACCATCGACAATCCTGCTGATGGCCCGATGCAGGATGTTCATTGGCCGAGCGGAGCCTTCGGCTACTTCCCGTCCTATACGCTTGGGGCAATGATCGCTGCGCAACAATGGGCGGCAATCGAGCGCGATCATCCGAATGTCGAGGACGACTTTGCTAGGGGCGATTTCGAGCTGGTCAATTCGTGGCGTCGCGACCGGATCTGGAAACAGGGATCCCGCTGGTCAACACCGGAGCTGATTGAAAAGGCAACCGGAGAGCCGCTCAACGCCGAGTACTTCCGCCGTCACCTTGAGCGCCGCTACGGTCGTTGAGCCTGGGCCAAACGCATTTCCTTGATGCCGGCATCCATCCGGTCAAGACTGGCCCAAATCGCGGGCAACAAGGAGTTGATGAGTGACACTGACGAACCAGGACATTTCAGATCTCGTCTCCTTCAGGCACGAGCTGCACCGCCACCCCGAAATTTCAGGCGAAGAAGAACAGACTGCAAAGCGGGTCTTCGCATTCATCGAGGACACCAATCCAGCACAGATTCTGACCGGGCTTGGAGGACATGGTGTAGCCGCGGTCTATGATAGCGGTCATGATGGGCCAACGATCCTTTTTCGATCGGAAACAGATGCTTTGCCTATCGAAGAGATTTCTTCGATACCGCACCGCTCGACGGTCCCTGGCAAATCCCATATGTGCGGACATGACGGTCATACGGCAATTCTGGCCGCGATGGCTCGCCAGTTGGGCCGCGATGGTCCGGCCAAGGGGCGCGTCGTGCTCATGTTCCAGCCAGCGGAAGAAACGGGTGCCGGTGCCGCCGGTGTCGTGGCAGACCCGCGCTACGAAAACATCCGGCCGGACTTTGCTTTTTCGCTTCACAATCTTCCCGGCACACCGCTCGGCCATGTTCGCCTGAAGGAAGGCGTCGTCAACTGCGCGTCGCGTGGAATGCGGATCGTACTTGAAGGCAAGACGGCGCATTCGTCGATGCCGGAGACCGGCACCTCGCCCATGCTCGCTGTCTCCCGTCTGATGCCTGAACTTGCCAAGCTGGGTGGTGGCAGCTTCACTGAAGATGAATTCGCGATGGTCACCGTCACTCACACGCAAATGGGCGAGGCGGTGTTCGGGATTGCGCCGGGTCGGGCCGAAGTCTGGGCCACCTTGCGAACGCGTCTCGACGAGCCGATGGCTCAACTATGTGCGGACGCTGAGGAAGTCGCCATTGGCATCGCAGATGAGCATGGTTTGAAGCTCACGATCGACTATCACGAAATCTTTGTCGCCAGCATCAACGATGCGGGAGCTGTGGCTCATCTGCGCGCGGCGCTGGATGCGGAAGGTATCCGCCATGACGACAAAGAACTTCCTATGCGCGCTTCCGAGGATTTCGGGATTTTCGGGCACGGGTCAAAGTCCGCAATGCTGTTTCTCGGGGCCGGTACAGATCACCCGGCGCTTCACAATCCCGACTACGATTTTCCGGATGACCTCATCGCGATAGGCTCGCGCATCTTCATGCGCGCCGCTCGAAATATCCTGGGCTGAGTGCGTTATTCTGCGGCACTTTCGTACAAATCGGCGCCGTGGTCGAACTGAAGCCGCGCCAGGCGTGCATAAACACCATCTTGCCTGATGAGGCTGGCATGCGTACCTTCTTCAATGATCCCGCCTTCATCCATCACCAGGATACGATCAGCCTTGAGGACGGTCGCAAGCCGATGCGCAATGACAAGCGTGGTGCGGCCTTCCATGAGACGCTCCAGCGCCGTCTGCACCAGCGTCTCGCTCTCTGCGTCAAGCGCCGACGTCGCTTCATCGAGGAGAAGAATCGGTGCATCGCGCAAGATCGCACGCGCGATCGCAACCCGCTGACGCTGACCGCCTGACAGGGTCACGCCCCGCTCGCCAAGTTGGGTATCGTAGCCGTCCTGGAGACGTGAGATGAATTCGTCAGCGTGGGCATCGCGTGCTGCGCGTTCAATGGCCGAACGATCTGCCCCCGGACGGCCAAAACCGATATTTTCTGCGGCAGAGGCTGCAAAGATGGTCACATCCTGCGGAACGATCGCGATGCGTTTACGAACATCCTCCGGATCTGCCTTGCGCACATCAACCCCGTCAACGAGCACAGCACCACTCGAGGGATCGTAAAACCGCAACAGCATCGAGAAGACCGTGCTCTTGCCGGCCCCTGACGGGCCAACAATCGCAACTGTCTCGCCTGGCTCTATCTTGAAGGACAGTTCTTGCAGGGTCTGCTGGCCGGGCCGGGTCGGGTAGATGAATGAGACGTCGCGGAACTCGACCGCGCCCTGCGCAGGCTTTGGCAACGCGATGGGATTTTCAGGCGAGCGGATGGCGGGCTGCTCGTCCAGAAGTTCGGTCAGACGCTCCGCAGCACCAGCGGCCTGCGACAGCTCCCCCCACACTTCCGAAAGCGCGCCAAGTGCCCCCGCTGCAAACACGGCGTAGAGCAGGAACTGGCCAAGCGTACCCGCCGAGATCGCCCCTGAAAGCACATCGCGCGAGCCGATCCAGAGCACGGCAACAACCGAGCTGAAAACCGTGACGATTGCGAAGAAGGTCAGGAAGGATCGTGCCAGGACGGACGACCGTGCGGCGTTGAATGCTGCATCAACAGCGTTCGCATACCGCTCTGTGACAAGAACCTCATTGGTAAAAGCCTGGAGGGTGCGCGTAGATCCGATCTGTTCTGCCGCATAGGCGGTGGCTTCGGCCAGCGTGTCTTGTGCAAAGCGAGAGCGACGCCGCACCGATCGGCCAAAAGCAACCAGCGGCAGGACGATCACCGGAATGACAGCAATCACAAGGCCTGAAAGCTTGGGGCTGGTGACCACCATCATCGCCATCGCGCCGAGGCCCATGATCAGGTTGCGCAACGCCACCGACGCGGTTGCACCGACTGTCGACTTGATCTGGGTGGTGTCGGCTGTAAGCCGGGAGACGATCTCGCCGGACTGCGTCCGATCGAAAAACGACGGGGAGAGACGGGTGACATGCGCAAATACGTCGCTGCGAATGTCCGACACCACTCGCTCACCAAGCGTGATCACAAAAAAGTACCGCATCGCGGATGCGGCAGCCAGGACCAGCGCCAGCACGATCAGCATCGAGAAATAATTGGAGATGAAGGTCGAGCTCGAATCACTGAAGCCGTGATCGATCATCCGTCGAACCGCGATGGGCAGCGTCAGTGTCGTCAAGGCGGCCATCAGCAGCGACACGCCGGCACCAGCAACCAGCATGCGATAGCGTAGCATGTAGGGCACTATGCGCCGGAGCGGGTTTAGCGTGCCTGCGCCCCTCGCGTTTTCCGGTCCAGTTTCGGCCATATGCCCTTCCTGATTTGGTGTCGCTCGTAAAAACCGGCGAGTCCGACTTGTGAATATCCGCTAGCTCCTGTATAGGCCAGCCGACCGATTTTGAAGCCGTGGCAACTCAATAGCTGCGACCTCAGGTTTTGACAGTGGGCGCATCGCCGCAGCGTAGCGCCGCCGAACGCCCATAAGCCAGGACGAGACCGATGAAAGCCGATATCCATCCCGACTACCACACCATCAAGGTCGTCATGACCAATGGTACCGAGTACTTCACCCGCTCCACTTGGGGCAGCGAGGGTGACACCATGAACCTCGACATTGACCCGACCACCCACCCGGCATGGACCGGTGGCACCCAGACGCTAGTCGACCGTGGCGGCCGTGTCTCGAAGTTCAAGAAGCGTTACGAAGGCCTCGGCATCTAAGCTCCAGGCTACTTCTGACCTACAAAAACCCGCCTCTTTGGCGGGTTTTTTGTTGCGGTTAACCGGGATTGGAACTCCCGCGATCAAGGTTGGTTCGGCTTCTTGCTGAAAGGAGACGCAACATGAATTACACCGACATGGCGGTGGGCATGACCTGCAGCGTGACGGCCGGAACGGTGATCGGCACTGCGATCGATAATATGGGAGTGGGGATCGCCATAGGCATTGCGCTTGGCGCCACCCTCGGAGGCATCTGGGGGCACTATGGCGAAAAATAGCCACCGGTCTTGGCAGCAGAGCCGTACGCGGATGGTTCACCCGCGTACGGAAATATGCGTCACACTCAGGCGCTGAGCTTTGCCATTGTCTCATCGTCGACTTCGAAGTTCGCGTAGACGTTCTGGACGTCATCGTCGTCTTCGAGTGTCGCGATCAGCTTGAGGATCGAGCGGGCCCGATCTTCATCAACCTGCGTCGAGGTCTGCGGCTTCCAGATCGTCTTGACGGACTCCGCCTCGCCTAGCGACGCCTCGAGAGCGGAGGTTACCTCGCCAACATCTCCGAAGGCACAGGTGATGACGTGGCTTGCATCGTCGGACTGAACGTCGTCAGCGCCCGCTTCGATTGCAGCTTCCATGACCTTATCCGCGTCTCCGGCAGACAAGGGATAGACGATCTCGCCAACCCGGTCCCACATGAAGGAGACCGAACCCGTTTCACCAAGCGCGCCGCCAGACTTGGTGAAGGCAGCGCGAACGTTGGAAGCGGTACGGTTACGATTGTCAGTCAGCGCTTCGACGATGATCGCAACGCCACCGGGGCCATACCCCTCATAACGGACCTCATCGTAGTTCTCGCCGTCATTTCCAGCGGCCTTGTTGATCGCGCGCTGAATATTGTCCTTGGGCATCGACTGCGCCTTGGCGTTCTGGATTGCCAGACGCAGACGCGGATTCATGTCCGGATCAGGTGTACCGAGTTTCGCTGCTACCGTGATCTCACGCGCAAGCTTGGAGAACATCTTCGAACGCGCAGCATCCTGGCGTCCCTTGCGATGCATAATGTTCTTGAATTGTGAATGGCCGGCCATGGAACCCCTGCTCGACAGCTTTCGCAATGTTTCTGGATGCCGCGCTTATAGAGAAAAGGCGCTGATACGTCCAGAAGCGCGGAGCGCTGCGGAAGGACGGTGCCCGGAACCGAGCCGGGCACCCTCAATATAGGGAAACCAGCTCGTTAAGGCTGAGGATCCTGCCTTCCTGCATCCAACCGCTTCTTGCGGCGGGACAGCATGTTGAGACCTTCAACCAACGCCGAGAAGCCCATGGCGGCGTAAATGTAGCCCTTCGGAACATGGAAGCCCATGCCGTCAGCAATCAGCGTCATGCCGATCATCAGCAGGAAGCCCAGCGCCAGCATCACGATGGTCGGATTCTGCTCGATAAAGCGCGACAGCGGATTTACCGCAAGCAGCATCGTTATGACCGCGACGATGACAGCGATGTACATGATCGCGATCTCGTCCGTCATGCCAACAGCGGTGATGATCGAGTCAATTGAGAAGACCAGATCAAGCAGCAGGATCTGGAAAATGGCTGCACCCAACGAGAGCTGCAGCGTCTCGCTGATTACGTTCTCCTTGCTGTCATGGGGATCGACCGAATGATGGATCTCCTTGGTCGCCTTCCAGACCAGGAATAGGCCACCGGCGATCAGAATCAGGTCGCGCCAGGAAAACGCTCGGCCGAACAATTCGAAGACGGGCTCGGTCAGATGGACTATCCAGGCAATCGTTGCCAGCAGCAGCAAGCGCATGACGAGGGCGGCACCGATACCAAGTCGGCGGGCCAACACCCTGGTTTCTTCTGGAAGCTTGTTCGTGAGGATCGAGATGAAGATCAGGTTGTCGATGCCAAGGACAACCTCAAGAACGATGAGGGTCAGCAGCGCAACCCACGCCGTGGGATCGTTCAGCCAATAAAAATGGTCACCCAGAAACTCGAGCATGGGGGGCAGCAACCTCTCTCTTTGCAAAAAGTCTGCAAGAGGTAGGGCTGCACTACATCATCTTCAACGAATTGGAGCGCTGAAATCAGCGCTCCAATTCTTCAATCAGGATTTTTTCTCAAGCATTCGCAGCAACTGCCGGTGGACCGGCTCGTTTGCGGCGACGATTGTGCCGTCATCAATCATGTTCTGGCCGCCGGTGATGTCCGAGCAGAAGCCACCTGCTTCCTTGACCATCAAGATGCCCGCAGCCATGTCCCAAGGCGAGAGCCAGCGCTCCCAATAGCCGTCGACGCGGCCCGCCGCGACGTAGGCCAGATCAAGCGAAGCTGCTCCGAAGCGACGGATACCAGCCGCCTCGCCCATGACATTCTTGAGTTCGATGAGCGCGTGGCCGTGATGGCCGCGGCCAAGATGTGGAATGCCGGTCGTAATAACTGCATCCGAAAGCTTCGAGCGCGCAGCCACGCGCAGGCGGCGATCGTTCATGAACGCGCCGCCGCCGCGTTCGGCGGTGAAGAGTTCGTCCATTGCGGGGTTGTAGATCACGCCGGCCACAATCTGCCCCTGACGCTCCAGCGCGATCGAGATCGCAAACATCGGGATGCCGTGCAGGTAGTTGGTGGTGCCATCCAGGGGATCAACGATCCAGCGATGCTGGTCGTCATCACCGGCAACCGCGCCGCGCTCTTCCATCAGAAATGAATAAGCCGGGCGAGCACGCGACAGCTCTGCATGAATGATCTCTTCAGCCTTGCGATCCGCCTGGCTGACATAATCCCCTGGTCCCTTCAGCGAGACCTGCAGATTCTGAACTTCGCCGAAATCGCGGGCCAGCGAGCGGCCTGCCTTCATGGCAGCCTGCACCATGACGTTGATGATCGCTGAACGAGCCATGAAATTACTCCGAAACCTTGTCTTCGCTCTTTTGATGAGCGGATGCCCGCCACACGCCGCAGTCAGGCAGCGACGTGTACGGACTTTTTCACCACAGCAATCAGGCGCGGCTGATATAGGTGATTTCGTTCGTGTCGACGATGACCTTCTCGCCAGCCGAGATGAACGGAGGAACGAGAACGCGAATGCCATTCTCGAGGACAGCCGGCTTGTAGGACGAGGCAGCGGTCTGGCCCTTAACGACCGGATCGGCTTCGGTGATGGTCAGCGTGACCTGATCCGGCAGCTTGATGCCGATCGGGCGCTCTTCGTGAAGCTCAACGGTAACCTTCATGCCGTCCTGGAGGAACGCAGCGCGATCACCAACGAAATCCTTCTCCAGCTCGAGCTGCTCGTAGCTCTCGTCATCCATGAAGACCAGCGCGTCACCCTGCTCGTAGAGGAACGTGAAGTCCTTCTGCTCGAGACGAACACGCTCAACCGTTTCAGCAGCGCGGAAACGTTCGTTCAGCTTGGTGCCGTTGATAAGGTTCTTCAGCTCGACCTGGTTGTAGGCGCCGCCCTTGCCAGGCTTCACCGCGTTGGTCTTGACCGCCACCCACAGGCCGCCATCATGTTCGATGACGTTGCCCGGACGGATTTCGTTGCCGTTAATTTTAGCCATTTCTCGGTTCCGGAATATTGTAAGGGCGCGCCACATGCGGTCGCGCTTTTATCGGTTTCCCCAGACCACAAAACGCCCTCAGAGGCAAGAGTAGGCGGCTCAGTCCAGTCGGTCAGCGTCGAGTGTCGCCAGCCGCAACTCGGCTTCTGTCATGCCCTGCAGCTGATCTTCCATTAAAGGATCGATCAGACCCGCGCGTCGTGCGCGCAGGTACCACTTCGCTGCCTGCACGCGATCTGCCGCAACTCCGACGCCAGCGCGATAGAGCTTTGCCACACGGTTCTGAGCTGCGGGGTTGCCGGCGCTGGCGGCGCGCATCAGCCAGCCAAAACCCTGCTCTTGCCCCGCTGCGGTGCCGCTGTGCTCCACCAGCCAAGTCCCAAGATCGATCTGAGCCGTGTCGAAGCCTTGCTGCGCTGCTTTTTCCAGCCAGGCGCGCGCTTCGTTGTTGTCTATCTTCCCGTCCAGCCCTCTTATGCGCAGTTGAGCCATCGCATATTGAGCTTCAGGCAGGCCACCATCGGCAGCCCTTTCCAGATAAACCACCGCTTCCTTATATCCACGCTGCCCCGGCATGCGGGCAATTGCCATTTGCGCGTAGTTGAACTGCGCCTGACGATGACCAACATCGGCCGCCTTCTTCAGCAGTTCAAATGCTCGGTCGCGATCGCGGAACTCCGGGCCCCCGTCAATGAGGATCATTGCCAGCTGGAACGTTGCGTCCGGGACATTCTGCTCGGATGCCTTCTCGTACCATTCCATGGCCTTCGCGAGATCCGGCTTGACGCCAAGTCCACGCGAATAGATCTCGGCGACCAGCGTTTGGGATGCTGGATTGCCCGCCACAGCCAGCGGCGTCGCAAGCTGCAACGCCGTGAGATAATAGCCTCGCTGATAGGCCGAATAGGCAACATCAGCCGGGTTCTCACCGAACCTTTCGGGGGCGACTGTCTCAAGTGACGGCGCTAAAACCCGTCCGCCATCGGGCTCCTGTGCGCTGGCTGGCAAGACAGCCGCGCTGACAAGCACCATCAGGATGAGTGCGGAAGGTCGCTTCAAATCAGTTTTCATCCCCGAAACGAGGCGCTTCACTATCCAATAGCTCGTTGGCTTGCGCGATCGTTTTTGCAGCATCTACGCCCTCCGCAAATACTGCTGCCGACACGGCCACGAAATCCGCTCCTGTCCGCGCCACTTCCACTACCGACTGCATTTCAGATCCAGCCATAACGATGCATGGGATCTGCACCATTTCGGACCACCATCCACCAAGCTTGAGATTTCGCGGATGCGGCTCCGGCTTGGTGTCGTAGCCGAACCGGCCGAAGAACATGTAATCAGGCCGCGCTTCACCGAGCTCAAGCGCATCGTCCCGCGTGGTCACGCCGCCGGTGCCGACCATCAGCTTTGCCTGGTGCTTCTCGATGACCTCTTCGAGACTGGCCCGGTTGGTTTCGATATGAATGCCGTCCGCCTTGGCACGCGCGGCGATGCGCACATCCCCGCCAACCATCACAGCGACGCCGCTCGCCTGGGCGGTTGGAACAATTGCCTCAGCAAACTTTTGAAACGCATCATCATCCATTCCCCACTGCGGAAGAATGAGCGAGGCGACATCTCCGCCCGACAGCGCCTCAATAACACGCTGCGGCGCAACTCCTTCCGGAGCTATAAGTACGACACGGCAGCGATTGGGTATCTCGGTCGGGTTCATGGAATTCCTGCTTCTCGGCCTCAATGGAAGGCGATCATGGTTGGATTTTGACGATATCTGCCTGCGATAAAAATTGGCTGCCTGAATTTCGCGAGCTGAGCAGCTTCTTCTTTCGCTTCACTCGGCTTTAGAGCAACGGACCGAACTCGCCAAGCTACTGCGTCCAGTCTATGGATGAAGAAACGAAAGTGTGCCCTCCCCCTTATGTATCCCCTTCTTACAGATCCCCTCTTTTACGCTGCTGCGGTCCCGGCAGTGGTCCTTGTCGGAATGTCCAAGGGCGGGCTTGGCGGCGCAATGGCGCTGCTGGGCGTGCCACTGATGGCGCTCGTTATCGATCCGGTGCAGGCAGCTGCAATTCTTTTGCCACTCTTGATCGTCATGGACATCGTCTCGCTCTGGACGTGGCGCGGCATTCGGGACAAGACCACACTGAAGCTGATGCTGCCTGGGGCGGTGATCGGGGTTGGCCTTGGCTGGATGATGGCGGCTGTGGTCACCACCGGGGCCGTGCGCCTGATCGTCGGCGTCGTCGCGGTTTCATTCTTCCTGCGGTGGCTTTTCCAGAAGTTGAATTCGAACGAGAGCGTGGCCTCACACAGTT
Source organism: Aquamicrobium zhengzhouense (assembly GCF_016124105.1). Classification (GTDB taxonomy): domain Bacteria; phylum Pseudomonadota; class Alphaproteobacteria; order Rhizobiales; family Rhizobiaceae; genus Aerobium; species Aerobium zhengzhouense. The sequence continues at coordinate 74,602 of NZ_JADGMQ010000015.1, read as the reverse complement.
GGGTCAGGGGAACGTTCTGGGGCGCCATCTCCGGCTTTACCAGTTTTGTGGCCCATGCTGGCGGGCCGCCCTATCAGGTTTACACGTTGCCTCTAAAGCAGCAGCCTCAGCTCTTTGTCGGCACTAGCGTCATCTTTTTCGCCACGCTCAATGCAGTGAAACTGATCCCTTACTTCGCTTTGGGACAGTTCGACGCAACTAACCTTGCGGCATCTGCGGTTCTAATGCCGCTTGCCCCGCTTGCAACACTTGCTGGTGCATGGATCGTGCGCCGTATCCGACCGGAATTGTTCTACCCGTTCATGTACATCATGGTGATGATTGTCGGATTAAAACTGGTATGGGACGGTGTTTTCGAACTCTGGGGTTGATGACGGCGACCTGCCGCCGTACCAAATTCCCGGCGACAGGAGATTAACCTGATGAGCACCCCCTACGAGACTGGGCTGGACAAAAACCCGGCAAATCATCAGCCGCTTACACCACTCACTTTTCTGGAGCGAGCGGCGAAGACCTTCCCTGACCAGGTCGCGATAATCCATGGAAGTTCGCGCACGAACTATGCGCAGTTCTGGCAGCGTGCGCTGAAACTGGCCTCCGCCCTTGCAAAGCGTGGAATCGGCAAGGGTGACACGGTCAGTGTAATGCTGTCCAACACCCCGCCCATGCTTGAAGCTCACTTTGGCGTGCCGATGGTCAAGGCGGTCCTGCACTCGCTCAATACGCGTCTCGACGCGGCTGTGATCGCGTTTCAGCTTGACCACGCCGATGCGAAAATCCTGATCGTTGATCGCGAATTTTCGGGCATCGTCGCTGCAGCGCTGGAACTTGCGACAGTGAAGCCACTGGTAATCGATTTCGACGATCCGGAATACGGCGCGGATGCTCCCTACCCGAAGGGCGAACGCATCGGAGACCTCGACTATGAGGAGTTCGTAGCCACCGGCGACGATGATTTCGCCTGGTCGATGCCTGATGACGAGTGGGATGCTATTGCGCTCAATTACACGTCAGGCACCACCGGAAATCCCAAGGGGGTCGTCTACCATCATCGCGGTGCAGCGCTGATGGCCTATACCAACACGATCCATGCAGGCATGGGCCGCAACCCCGTCTATCTGTGGACGCTGCCGATGTTTCACTGCAATGGCTGGTGCTTCCCCTGGACGCTGGCCCTGACCGCAGGCGTTCACGTATGCCTGCGCTGGGTACGCCCCAGGGCGATATATGATGCGCTTGCAGACCACGGCGTTACTCACCTTTGCGGCGCTCCGATCGTGATGTCAGCGCTTCTGAATGCTCCCGCATTGGAAAAACGCGAGTTTCTCCAGACGGTGACCTTCAATACCGCTGCAGCCCCTCCGCCAGAGTCCGTGCTGGCTGGAATGGCGGATGCAGGTTTCAAGGTCACACATCTTTATGGCCTCACCGAAACCTACGGTCCTGCCGTTGTCAATGAGTGGCATGACGGCTGGGACGATCTGGACGCAAATGCCCGTGCGGCAAAAAAGGCGCGTCAGGGCGTTCGATACGCAGCGCTTGAGAGCCTCACGGTCCGCGACCCGGAGACAATGGAGCCCACTCCTGCTGACGGGACAACGATCGGCGAGGTGATGTTCCGCGGCAACATCGTGATGAAGGGGTATCTCAATAACAAAGCTGCGACCGACGAGGCCTTTGCGGGCGGTTGGTTCCACTCTGGCGACCTCGGCGTCATGCATCCCGATGGTTATATCCAGCTCAAGGATCGCTCGAAGGACATCATCATTTCGGGAGGCGAGAACATCTCGTCGATCGAGGTGGAGGATGCCCTCTACAAGCATCCGGCTGTGGTGTCGTGCGCCGTGGTGGCCCGACCGGACGAAAAGTGGGGCGAAACGCCGGTCGCATTTGTTGAACTTCGCGCCGGTTCAACCGTGACACAGGAAGAGATCATCGACCACTGCCGGTCGCTTCTCGCGCGCTTCAAATGCCCGCGAAAGATCGTTTTCACCGAGATACCCAAAACCTCGACCGGAAAAATCCAGAAGTTCCGCCTGCGCGACCTCGCCAAGGAGGTGTGATTCGGGGCGTTGGGAGGCGAAGGACGGCAATTATGATTAACAATCCCTCACCGCGTTAAGGTTCGGTTAAGCATTAAATGTCATATCTGTGGGTATCCAGACCTCTGGATTCTTACTGAGTGGCTCGGCCACTTCGTTTGACGCCTCCCTGTAAAACTCCTGAGAGCCGCTGGATTCGCGGCTCTTTTTTTTGCGCGCTTGCTTGCGTCGCGGCCATCTGGCGTTAACCCTTCATTAAACATGCGCTTGCGTTGCAGTGGGTAACGGATCAAATTCGACTTCATATCGTTCCTCCCCGGGACGATATGCACGAGCGTCGATTTTCCAGTGTGCGTAGGGAAGCGGTATGTTTGGACATAATTACGAAGGAACGAACACGATCAAGCTGGCCGAGCGCCGCGTGTTCTCCAACTCGTTCAAACCGCTTTACGACGAGGGCATGAGTCTCGTTGAGCAGGCCGCCGAATACCTCGATGGTCAGGGACGTGAAGAAGCCAAGAAGCTGACCCGCGTCGCTGCAACCCTTTACGCTGCAGAATCGATGCGGCTGACCACGCGCCTCATGCAGATCGCGTCATGGCTTCTCCTGCAGCGCGCCGCCAATTCCGGCGAGATGACCCGTGACCAGGTTGCGGCCGAAAAGTCGAAGGTGCGCCTCGACACCGCGTCTGCCCATATCGACACGCCGGGCTGGACGGAGCTGCCGCCAGCATTCCTGGCGATCGTCGATCACTCCCTGCGCCTGCAGGCTCTTGTGCGTCGCATGGATGAGCAGATTTATGGCGATCCGCTCCCCAGCTTCCCGGCAATGGCCCGCAGCAACCCTGTCAGCGAGCAGATCAATCTCCTGCAGACTGCTTTCGGTCGCAACTAGGCACTTCAAATCCAACGTTTCTGTTTTGTTCACTTTATGATGGCATTCGTCGGCCATCAGCCTAGAGTGAGCACATGCAGGAAACGATTCGTATCATCGGTATTGATCCGGGCCTTCGGCGCACCGGCTGGGGCATTATCGAGTCCCTCGGCAACTCGCTCCGTTTCGTCGGGTCGGGCACCGTCCGTTCTGAGCAGGATGCGGATCTCGCCACACGTCTTTGCCAATTGCATGACGGGCTTGCCACCATCATCCATCACCACATGCCGCACGAGGCGGCCGTTGAACAGACATTCGTCAACAAGGACGCGACAGCGACCCTGAAGCTCGGACAGGCGCGCGGAATAGCGATGCTGGTGCCGGCCCGTGCAGGCCTTCCGGTCGCCGAATATGCGCCGAACGCCGTCAAGAAGACGGTCATCGGCGTCGGACATGGCGACAAGAAGCAGATCCACATGATGGTGAAGGTGCTGATGCCCAAGGCGACCTTCGACACTGATGATGCGGCTGACGCGCTGGCAATTGCCATTTGTCATGCGCATCATCGCCAAAGCGTCAGCGGCCGCCTCGCAGCGGCACTTCAGGCTGGGGGCTAGATTGGGGTTTCATAAGCAATGATTGGAAAGCTCAAGGGAACCATCGACGAGATCGCCGAGGATCATTGTGTGGTTGATGTCCATGGTGTGGGCTATGTCGCCTTTTGTTCCGCCCGCACCCTTGGGGCTCTCGGCGGAGTTGGGGAGGCCGCGACACTGCTCATCGAAACCTATGTGCGCGAAGACATGATCCGCCTGTACGGCTTTGGATCGGTATTGGAGCGCGAGTGGTTTCGCCTTCTCCAGACGGTCCAAGGGGTTGGTGCGAAAGTGGCGCTCTCCGTCCTCGCCACTCTTGCGCCCTCCGAACTGGCAAATGCCATTGCGCTGCGGGACATCGCGATGGTTTCCCGTGCGCCCGGGGTTGGCAAGAAGGTCGCCGAGCGCATCGTGACTGAGCTCAAGAGCAAGGCGCCGGCGTATGCGGGCGAATCGACCGGCACGATTGGTCTCAAGCACGAGATAGGCGAAGGTGTCGCGCCCGCCCCTGTTGCCGATGCTGTATCGGCGCTGACCAATCTCGGCTATTCCCGCGACATCGCGGCCAACGCAGTCGCTGCAGCGCTCAAAAGCGCCGGGGAAGATGCCGATTCGGCAAAGCTGATCCGTCTCGGCCTCAAGGAGCTTGCCAGGTAGGTTTGGATTTCTGCGTGATTTCCGCCTAGATCAGCATTGCTGAAAGGAATTGACCATGCGCAACGATGCGTTTTTGTTTCTGAGTGGCAATTCACGCTGCCAGCCGGGACAGACGACAAGTTGGTGCATGAAAGCTGTCAGCTGCTACCAGGTCGTCGCACGCGACCAGGGGCAGCTTCCAAGATCCCTCTGATTGAATTGTTGCGATGAGCCTTGCGCCCCGACTGATCACTCCGGAAAAGCGCGGCGAAGACACGGATGTCTCGCTGCGGCCGCAGACACTTGACGATTTTGTCGGTCAGGCTGCGGCCCGCGCGAACCTCAAAATATTCATCGAGGCTGCGAAAAACCGCGGCGAAGCGCTGGACCATGTGCTTTTCGTCGGCCCTCCAGGTCTTGGCAAGACCACCCTGGCTCAAATCATGGCGCGTGAGCTTGGCGTCAATTTCCGCTCGACTTCGGGCCCGGTGATTGCGAAGGCGGGCGACCTCGCAGCGCTCCTCACCAATCTGGAAGACCGCGACGTTCTCTTCATCGACGAAATTCATCGTCTCAACCCCGCGGTCGAAGAAATCCTCTACCCGGCCATGGAGGATTTTCATCTCGATCTCATCATCGGCGAGGGACCGGCAGCAAGATCCGTCAAGATCGACCTCGCGCGGTTTACCCTGGTCGCAGCGACCACCCGTGTCGGCCTTCTGACCAACCCGCTGCGCGATCGCTTCGGCATCCCGACGAGGCTTGAGTTTTATACGGTCGAAGAGCTCGAGCAGATCGTCAGTCGCGGTGCGCGCCTGCTTGGCTTGCCGATGAGCAAGGACGGTGCAGTGGAAGTTGCCCGCCGCGCCCGGGGCACGCCACGGATTGCCGGTCGTCTTTTGCGCCGCGTCCGCGACTTTGCCACGGTTGCAGGTGCGGAGATCGTTGATCGCAAGGTCGCCGACGCCGCCCTCACCCGCCTTGAGGTCGATTCTCTCGGTCTCGACAGCCTTGACCGTCGCTATCTCGGGATGATCGCGCGCAATTTCGGGGGCGGGCCGGTCGGCATCGAAACCATTGCTGCCGGACTGTCCGAACCCCGTGACGCCATCGAGGACATTATTGAGCCCTACCTCATCCAGCAGGGCTTCATCCAGCGGACTCCGCGCGGGCGCGTGCTTACCCGCACGGCATGGGAGCATCTGGGCCTCAACGCGCCAGAAAACATCACCGCCAACCAGATCAATCTGTTTGAAGACGAATGAGCACTTCTGACAAACTTTCCGTCGGGCTGGCGGGCGAGCTAACCGAATTCGGGCATCGTCTTGTCGCCCGTGTCTACTACGCGGACACCGACTTTTCGGGCGTCGTCTATCACGCGCGCTATCTGGAATTCTTCGAGCGAGGCAGGTCAGATTTTCTTCGGCTGGCTGGCGTTCATCACACCGAGCTCGCTGATGGCGTTCATGGTGAAAAACTCGTCTGGGTCGTGCGTCGCATGGAGATCGACTTCAAGGCTCCCGCGAAAATTGATGATGTTCTGACGGTGGAGACCCGGACCGAAAGCGTCTCGGGAGCACGCATCAACATGGCGCAGGTTCTGAAACGCGGTGATGATGTCCTCGTCGAGGCCAAGGTCGAGGCCGCGATCATCAGCGAAAGTGGCCGGCCGCGCCGCTTTCCAAAAGAGTGGATCGCCGCCTTCATGCCAAGAGGCGGCTAAACCGGGCCAGCACAACAGCGGCGTGCCACAGCTTGCTCAAGCAGCGAGGGGATTTATTCCCTCATGAGCGTCCGGCGACACTTCATAACGCATCATTAACCTTAATTCTCCATCAAGAAGACGGGTGGAAGCTGCGCCACGCGTTGACGCCTTCCTTTAACCAAAATTGGCCCCGAAAAGGCCGGCAACGGCGCAATGCGGCACGTTCCGTCCGTTGAGGGAGCGAAACGTCGAGTAGTGAGTGCGCCTGGCCGGCAATGCCGACCCGAGATCTTAGGGACTAGGTTTCATGGAACAAATGGCACTAACCGCACCTGGCGGTGACCATTCATTGTGGGCGCTTTTCTGGCAGGCAGGCTGGGTGGTCAAGCTGGTTATGCTGGGCTTGCTCGCTGCTTCCGTCTGGACCTGGGCCATTATCATCGACAAGGTTCTGGTGTTCGGCCGGATGCGCTCTGCGCTGAACCGCTTTGAAGAAGTCTTCTGGTCCGGCCAGTCTCTGGAGGAGCTTTACCGTTCACTTTCCGAGCGCAAGACGTCCGGAATGGGCTCCATATTCGTGGCGGCCATGCGCGAGTGGAAGAAGAGCTTCGAAAAGGGCGTGAAGTCTCCGATCAGCCTGCAAAACCGCATCGACAAGGCCATGGATCTCGCGCTGACCCGTGAAATGGAAGCGCTGGAGAGCCGAATGGGCTTCCTTGCGACCATCGGCTCTGCAGCACCCTTTATCGGTCTTTTCGGAACGGTCGTTGGTATCATGACCTCGTTCCAGGCAATTGCCGCGTCCGGTGCCACCAATCTCGCTGTCGTTGCGCCGGGCATTGCCGAGGCGCTTCTGGCGACGGCTATCGGCCTTCTGGCGGCTATCCCCGCCACCATTGCCTACAACAAGCTGACCACCGATGCGGCAAGGCTTGGCCTGCGCATGGAAGGCTTCGCCGACGAGTTTTCCGCCATACTGTCGCGGCAAATCGATGAGAAGTTGCCGGTCCGGGCAGCGGCTTAGGAGAAGAAGTGATGGCTATGTCCACCGGACAAAGTGGCGGACGATCGCGGCGCGGCCGACGCGGCAGGAAGGCGTTGGTGTCTGAGATCAACGTCACGCCTTTTGTCGACGTGATGCTTGTGCTGCTCATCATCTTCATGGTCGCCGCTCCGCTCATGACGGTTGGCGTTCCGATCGACCTGCCGGAATCGAGCGCGAAGGCACTGAATGCCGACACGCAGCCGATCACGGTTTCCGTCAACAGCGATGGGCAGATCTACCTTCAGGAAACCGAGATCGCCTTCGAAGAAATCCTTCCGCGCCTTCAGGCGATCGCGGAGGCTGGCTATGAAGAACGCATCTTCGTCCGCGCGGATGGTTCTGCCGACTATGCCTCGGTCATGCGCGTTCTTGGCCGCATCAATGCGGGCGGTTTCCGCAATGTCGGTCTCGTGACCCTGCCGGAACAGGGTAGCTAGACCAGATGAAGGCCGGCCTCACATCATCGGTGGCGCTTCATGCCGTCGTCCTCGGCGTCGGCCTCATTTCGCTGTCTTCACCCCGGCCCCTCGAACTGACGAACGTAGAGTCATTCCCGGTTGACATCGTTCCGATCGAGGAGATCGCACAGAGCGTACAGGGAGAGCGGACCGCACCGGTTGCGGAAATACCTGCGCCCAAGCCGACGGACAAGCCGGCACCTGAACCGGTGGAAGACGCGCAGAACGTGGGTGACAACAAGACAGATCTCGCCACACCGCCCACGCCGGAGCCAAAGCCACGCCCGGTAGAGACGGCTGAAGCCCCTCCCCCGGCGCCAGAGCCCACCCCGGCACCTGTTCCGGAACCAGAACCCACCCCGGCACCCGCGCCTGAACCGCAGCCGGTTCCGGCAACGGAAGTTGCGCCGACGCCTGAGCCGAAGCAGGAGGTCAAGCCCGACCCTGCCCCAGAGCCGGTTCAGCCGGAAGCCCCCGCGCCCGACGTCGCGGCGCTGCCGGATGTTGCTCCCGTCCCTCAGGCCAAGCCTCAGCCTCCAAAAGCCCAGACTGCGAAGACGCCCGAACGCCGTGAGCCCGAAAAGCCGCGCGAGGAACGTCGTCGCGAGACTGCATCCAGTGATTCCAACGACAAGAGCGTTGAAGATCAGGTCGCAGCGCTTCTCAATCGTGAGAAGGCTTCCGGCGGGGGCGCAAAGCGCTCCGAGCAACAGGCCGCACTTGGAGGTCGCCAGACCACCGGAGCCAAGCTCAGCCAAAGCGAAATGGACGCCCTGCGCAGCCAAATTCAGCGTTGCTGGAACGTCCCAGCTGGTGCTGCCGAGGCTGAAAATCTGAAAGTCTCGGTTCAGTTCAAATTGTCGGCCTCGGGCGAACTCGACGGCGATCCACGGATCGTCGCGGGTGGTGGCTCGGGAGGCATTGAGCGGACGGCGGCTGAATCGGCACGGCGCGCCGTGATCCGTTGCGCACCCTACAATCTTCCATCCGAGAAATATGAAGCGTGGGCAGACGTGATTGTCCACTTTGACCCGCGGGACATGTTCTGATCACCCATTCCATGAGCCCATCCGGACCCATGAGGCCTAAAGAATGAAACATAAACTGACTGCATTCTTCTCCATCGGACTGGTGGCTGCTGGCATCGCGCTGGCCGCTGTGCAGCCGGCCCGGGCGCAATTGGAGATCGACATCACGCAGGGTGTGGTTGAGCCCATGCCCATTGCCATCACCGATTTCGTGTCTTCCGGTACGCAAGGCGCCGAGATCGCCGCTGTAGTCGCCGCCGACCTGCAGCGCTCGGGCCTGTTCAAGCCTATAGAAAAGGGCGCATTCATCGAGAAGATCTCGAATCCTGATGCAGCCCCACGGTTTAATGATTGGACGGTGATCAATGCCCAGGCGTTGGTGACGGGCCGCGTTACCCAGGAAGCTGACGGACGCCTGCGCGCCGAGTTTCGTCTGTGGGATACGTTCGCCGGGCAGCAACTCATCGGCGAGCAGTTTTTCGCAAACCCGTCAAACTGGCGACGCGTCGCGCACATAATCGCGGATGCGATCTATGAGCGCTTGACCGGTGAAAAGGGCTATTTCGATACGCGTATCGTCTATGTCGACGAGAGCGGACCAAAGAATGCACGCGTCAAGCGGCTTGCAATCATGGACCAGGACGGTGCCAACCATCGTACGCTGACCGATGGGCGCGCGATCGTCATGACCCCGCGCTTCTCGCCTAACCGCCAGGAAATCACCTACATGTCCTATGAGGGCTCTCAGCCTCAGGTCTATCTCCTGCAGATCGAGACCGGACAGCGCGAGCTCGTAGGCAACTTCCCGGGCATGACCTTCGCCCCGCGCTTTTCGCCGGACGGTCAGAAGGTGATCATGAGCCTGATGCGTGAAGATGGAAATTCCAACATCTACACGATGGATCTGCGCAGCCGTAATACGACCCGCCTGACAAGCTCCAACTCCATCGACACCTCGCCATCCTACTCTCCGGATGGAAGCCGTATCGTTTTCACCTCGGATCGTGGCGGACGCCCGCACATCTACACGATGGGCGCGGACGGCTCGAACCCGCAGCGTATCTCGTTCGGTGATGGAACATACTCGACCCCCGTCTGGTCTCCGCGCGGCGATCTGATCGCCTTCACCAAGCAGACGGCGGGGCAGTTCCAGATTGGTGTCATGCGTACGGATGGCTCGGGCGAGCGCATCCTGTCATCCGGCCGTCTCCAGGAAGGCCCTACCTGGGCCCCGAATGGACGCGTGATCATGTTCTTCCGTGAAGACGGTGGCGGCTCGGGCCCGAAGCTCTTCTCCGTCGACCTCACTGGTCGTAACGAACAGGCAATCCCCACCCCGAACTTCGGTTCGGACCCTGCCTGGTCGCCGCTGCTGGATTAACCGCGTACCCACCACCCGCTTCACGCGGGTGGTTTCGCTTTTGGCCGTTTTCCGCGTTTAATGCCGCATTTCGGCCCAATCTGGCGTCAAAGAGTGCGAAATTAAGCCACATCCGAGGCCAGCGATTCATGTCTTCGGAATTTGTTAACCCTGTTTCTTGAATGAAATTTAACCGCAACGTGGTTACTGGACATTCAATCCAATCACTCAAATGCGAAGGAGAGGCGGCAATGCGCCGTATCGCAGCCATCACCCGCAACCCGGTCGCCGTCGCGCTCGTTGCCATGCTCGCCATCGCGGGCTGTGCCGGTAAGAACACGCCAAACAATGCTGCCGATCTTGGTCTCGGCGGTGGTGCGGGCGCCGCTACACCTGGTTCGAGCCAGGACTTCACCGTCAATGTCGGCGACCGCATCTTCTTCGACACGGACTCCACGCTTATTCGTGCCGATGCGCAGCAGACACTTGCACGCCAGGCTCAGTGGCTGAACCGTTACGGTTCCTATTCGATCACGGTCGAAGGCCATGCAGACGAGCGCGGCACGCGTGAATACAACCTTGCCCTTGGTGCACGCCGTGCGGCGGCCGCCCGCGACTTCCTCGTCTCTCAGGGTGTCGCAGCCAACCGCATTCGCACCATCTCCTACGGCAAGGAGCGTCCGGTCGCCGTGTGTGACGACATTTCGTGCTGGTCCCAGAACCGCCGCTCCGTCACCGTCCTCGGCGGCGCTGGCAGCTAAGCTGACCCGGCATTTGCAGAACGTGAAGGTGGTCCCTGTCGGGGGCCACCTTTTTTCTGGCTCAAGCCAATCACAATTTGGCCGAACTAAGCTGTGCTGATAAGAACTGCCGGCCTGCCATAAATCAGGGGGGCTTCATCTCAAGGTCACGCAATCGAGGTAAAGGATCCATGTTTCTGCGAACCTTGTTCAGCGGTCTCGTCGCGCTGACGCTGACGATGTCTCTGGCGGCCACTGCTTCTGCGCAAGTCGTAGATCCGCGCGTGGCGCAGCTGGAAGACCAGATTCGTCAGCTCACCGGCACGGTCGAGGAACTCAACTTCCAGATCCTGCAGATGCAGGATCAGCTGCGTCGCATGCAGGAAGACAACGAGCAGCGCTTCCAGGAACTGGAAGAGCGCCGCTCGGACGCGGGGCCGGCATCCCCTCAGGATGTCGCGCCACGCGATCACGCCGCATCGCAGGATTCGAGCGGCGATGACGAGTTCTACGCCAATCTGCCGCGCGTTCAGGAAGGTGCAGAGATCAGGGGCACGCCGCCACAGGATCTTGGCTCCATTACCTTTGATGCCGAGGGCAATCCGATCGGTGCCGTAGCGGCTCCCGCACCTGCGGCAGACGAGACAACCGTAGCCGCTCTTCCACCCGGCGGAGATGCGGACGATGAGATTTACCGCAATGCGTACCAGTTCGTCCTATCGGGCGATTACGCTACGGCAGAAGCTGGTTTTCGCGATTTGATTGCCCGCTTCCCCGATAGCGAGCACGCTGCAGACGCGCATTTCTGGCTTGGCGAATCCCTGCTTGGCCAGGAAAAGCCGCGTGAAGCTGCCGAAATCTTTCTCGCCGCAAACCGCAACTACCCCCAGGCCCGCAAGGCTCCCGACATGCTTTTCAAGCTTGGTGTCTCCCTTGCCTCGATGAAACAGCGCGATCTCGCCTGTGCCACCTTCAAAGAAGTCGTGCAGCGTTACCCGAACGCGTCCGATGCCCTGCGCGAACGTCTCAAGCAGGAACAGACTGCCGCTTCCTGCTGATCAGGCCGATGGGCCCCGACCTTCGCCACACCTTTTCAGAGCTTGATGCGCCGCATGGTGCCATTGTCGCCTTATCGGGCGGCAGCGATTCGCTCTCTCTGCTTCTCCTTGCCAGACAAATCTTCCACGATCGGAAATTGCCGCTCCATGCGGTGACGGTGGATCACCAGCTTCGCCGTGAATCTGCGGCGGAAGCCGAGATGGTCGGCTCCCTTTGCGCCCGTTATGGCATCACCCATCGCACGATGGTCTGGGAGGGCGCAAAGCCCGCTTCCGGCATAAGTGAAGCGGCACGAGAGGCTCGATACCAATTACTTGCGCAGGCCGCTGAGGAAGCGGGAACCAACATCATCCTGGTTGGACACACCTTGGACGATCAGGCGGAAACTGTCGCCATGCGCTTGCGCCGCGGCGAAGGCACCGGTTTGTCGGGGATGGCACCGGCGACGCTCTACCGGGAACGCTTCTGGATCGTCCGCCCACTTTTGAACGAGCGGCGCAACCGTCTGCGGGCATATCTCGAAGGGCTGGGCGTTTCATGGATCGATGACCCGTCAAACGAGAGTGATGCTTACGAGCGGGTCCGCACCCGACGGCTTTTGGATAAAGACGCTGTCGCCGGGCTTGTTTCCCGCGCTGCGGCGGAGGCAAGGGCGCGCAGGCTACTCATGGAGACCGCTGCAGGCCTTGTCGCGCGCTTCATTTCGATGCCCTTTCCGGGCGTGTTCCGCTTGCTTCCTGATCTGCTTGAGCAGGAAGAGCGCGCTGCCATCCTGACTTTACGCGCGTGCCTTGCCACGGCCGGAGGCACTCCTCGCTTTCCGGAGCTTCCAGCCGCACGCAATATTTTCGAGAGGCTGGCGACCGGGAAGAATGTGCGCGCCACATTGTCGCGTGCGATAATTGACCAGCGCCGCGATGCGATTTTCATCTACCGCGAAAACAGGAACCTCAGCGACCTCCTCGTGGACCGGGACGAGATTATCTGGGATGGGCGCTGGCGTGTTCGTGGGGCCGCAGGCGGAACCATTACACCCTCTCACCTCATGCTCGACGAGACACCTTCTTCCGGGGACGTGCCCGGCAGCATTGCCCGATCCGCCGGAAAAACCATGCCGTTCTTGTCTGGTCACAAAGGCGATGCAACCGGCGCGATAACCCTTCAGCCCGTCATAGCGCCATACTCGCGCTTCTTGCCCGAGTTCGATCTCCAGCTCGCACTGGCGCTTGGTCGCTTGACGGGAGGAGCTAAATTTCCGCCGCTGCCATGGAAGCAACAAATTGAGCCACAACCTTTAACCGAACGCGGTGAGTCTGCTTGGCAAGGCCCTGCACCGTCCCTATGTTAAGCTCAGCACCCACCGAGATGGCACCTGTGTCCGCTCTCTGCTGCGGTGGACACCAACGGGAAGCACGATGAATCCGAATTACCGTAACCTCGCGCTCTGGGCGATAATCGCCGTTTTGCTGATCGCGCTCTTCAACCTGTTCCAGGCACCGCAACAGCGTGGCATGGCGCGGGAAATTCCTTACTCAGAATTTCTCAGCGAGGTCGATTCGGGCCGCGTCACTTCCGTCACGATTGCAGGCAGCCGTATTACCGGCACCTATGGCGATAATTCGTCTGGGTTCCAGACATATTCACCTGGCGACAACGCCTTGGTTGAGCGCCTCAATGCCAAGGGCGTGACCATCAATGCGCGTCCTGAAACCGATGGTTCCAACTCAATCTTCGGCTATCTGATTTCGTGGCTGCCGATGATCCTGATCCTTGGTGTCTGGATCTTCTTCATGCGCCAGATGCAGTCGGGATCCGGCCGTGCGATGGGGTTCGGAAAGTCAAAGGCAAAGCTCCTCACCGAAGCCCATGGCCGCGTCACTTTCGCGGACGTAGCTGGCGTCGATGAAGCCAAGCAGGATCTCGAGGAAATCGTCGAATTCCTGCGTGACCCGCAGAAATTCCAGCGTCTCGGCGGCAAGATTCCGCGCGGCGTTCTGCTCGTAGGCCCTCCCGGAACCGGTAAAACGCTGACCGCTCGCGCTGTTGCTGGAGAAGCAAACGTCCCGTTCTTCACCATTTCTGGTTCGGACTTCGTTGAAATGTTCGTCGGTGTGGGCGCAAGCCGTGTCCGCGACATGTTCGAACAGGCCAAGAAGAACGCGCCGTGCATCATCTTCATCGACGAGATCGACGCCGTCGGTCGTCACCGTGGCGCTGGCCTCGGCGGCGGTAACGACGAGCGCGAGCAGACGCTGAACCAGCTTCTCGTCGAAATGGACGGCTTTGAAGCCAATGAAGGCATCATCCTGATCGCCGCGACCAACCGTCCGGACGTGCTCGACCCCGCGCTTCTGCGTCCCGGCCGCTTCGACCGTCAGGTCGTTGTGCCGAACCCAGATGTCATCGGTCGCGAGAAGATCCTCAAGGTTCACGTCCGTAACGTTCCGCTGGCACCAAATGTTGACCTGAAGGTCCTCGCCCGTGGCACACCCGGCTTCTCCGGTGCGGATCTGGCCAACCTCGTCAACGAAGCAGCGCTGATGGCTGCCCGCCGCGACAAGCGCCTGGTCACCATGGCAGAGTTCGAGGACGCCAAGGACAAGATCATGATGGGCGCGGAGCGTCGCTCCAACGCCATGACGCTGGCCGAGAAGGAACTGACCGCCTACCACGAGGCTGGTCACGCCATCACGGCCCTCCACGTACCGTCCGCTGATCCGCTGCATAAGGCGACCATCATCCCGCGCGGCCGCGCACTAGGCATGGTCATGCAGTTGCCGGAGGGCGACCGCTATTCGATGAGCTACAAATACATGACTTCGCGTCTCGTCATCATGATGGGTGGTCGCGTTGCTGAAGAGCTCAAGTTCGGCAAGGAAAACATCACCTCGGGCGCGTCATCCGACATCGACCAAGCGACGAAGCTTGCCCGGGCAATGGTCACGCGTTGGGGCTTCTCGGACAAGCTCGGGCATGTTGCCTATGGCGACAATCAGGAAGAGGTCTTCCTAGGCCACTCCGTCGCCCGCCAGCAGAACGTATCGGAAGAGACGGCTCAGCTAATCGACGCTGAAGTTCGCCGCCTGATTGACGAAGCCTATAAGGAAGCTCGCCGCATCCTGACCGATCACCGTGACGAGTGGCTTGCGATCGCCGAAGGTCTGCTTGAGTTCGAAACCCTGTCCGGTGACGAGATCAAAGCGATCATCCGCGGTGAGAAGCCCTCTCGCGATCTTGGCGATGACACGCCTCCGTCGCGTGGAACTACTGTGCCTAAGGCAGGTGCCCGCAAGGAACCGCGCAAGGGCGATGAGCCGGATGCTGGCATGGAGCCGCAGCCGCAATAGATCGGCCCTGATTGACCCAGGATTAAATTCGCCGCGCTCTGCGCGGCGAATTGCTATCGGAGAAGCCCTCACGACTGTGCTCCTGCCGCCAAAAGTGTTAGGGGGCCTCATATTCGTCAACTCGACGCTGCGGATGAGACCGTTAGATTCCATCCGTTAACCAGCGCTGGAACCACAATCGTAACAGTTACTCACATAATGTGATGCGAAGCACCGGGGTCGCTGTGGCAAATCTCGGCTGAACGAAGCGGAAACGCAGGTCAGAAGATGACAAAACGCTATTTTGGCACCGACGGCATTCGCGGACGGGCCAACAGATCGCCGATGACCCCTGAAATTGCGATGCGCGTAGGCATGGCAGTCGGGATGTCCTTTCAGCGCGGTAGCCATCGCCATCGCGTGGTGGTCGGCAAAGACACACGCCTGTCGGGCTACATGATCGAAAACGCCATGGTCGCCGGTTTTTGTGCGGCTGGTATGGACGTCTTTCTGCTTGGCCCCATCCCTACCCCGGGTGTCGCCATGCTCGTGCGCTCTCTGCGCGCCGACATCGGCGTGATGATCTCTGCCTCGCACAACCCCTATTACGACAACGGCATCAAGCTGTTCGGACCGGACGGGTACAAGCTCTCCGACGAGATCGAGGGCCGCATCGAGCAGCTTCTCGACAAGGAAGTCGACATTGCGCTCGCCGACGCCGAGGCTCTTGGCCGCGCCAAGCGCATAGACGGTGTCCATGATCGCTATATCGAGTTCGCAAAGCGGACTTTGCCCCGCTCAATGTCGCTGTCGGGCCTTCGGATCGTCATCGACTGTGCCAACGGCGCAGGATACAAGGTCGCGCCTGCAGCCCTCTGGGAACTCGGAGCGGAGGTCATCGCCATCAACGATGATCCCAATGGGCTCAACATCAACGAGGATTGCGGCTCGACCCATCCTCTCGGCCTGTCAAAGAAGGTCCATGAAGTCCGCGCTGACGTCGGCATCGCACTCGACGGCGACGCTGACCGTGTGCTGATGGTCGATGAGAATGGCACCGTCATCGACGGCGATCAGTTGATGGCTCTGATTGCCGAATCCTGGCACCAGAACGGCCGTTTGGCGGGTGGGGGCGTCGTTGCCACGATCATGTCCAACCTCGGCCTTGAGCGATATCTCGCAGATCAGGGCCTGTCGCTCAAGCGCACCAAAGTCGGCGACCGCTACGTCGTTGAACATATGCGCGCGCATGGCTTCAACGTCGGCGGCGAGCAGTCGGGCCACATTGTCCTGACAGACTTTTCGACCACCGGCGACGGTCTCGTCTCGGCGCTTCAGGTCCTCGCCTGCATCAAGCGGTCCGGCAAACCCGCCAGCGAAGTGTGCCGCATGTTCGAACCGGTGCCTCAGCTTCTGAAAAACGTGCGGTTTTCTGGCGGAGCGCCGCTCGAAGACAAGCTGGTCAAATCCGCGATCCAGGATGCGCAGGCCAAGCTTGGCAAGAGTGGCCGCCTCGTCATCCGCCCATCTGGCACCGAACCGCTCATCCGCGTCATGGCCGAGGCGGATGACCAGTCTCTGGTCGAACAGGTTGTCGACGAGATCGTCGATGTCATCGCCGCCACCAAGAGCGCAGCCTAGACAAACGGTGGCGATGCTTGACGCACTGCATCGCCACCAAGCGCTTAGCGCTTTAGATTTACCAGCACATCCATCAGATCGCCGCCTGTCTGGAACACCTTTGAATTTGCCGTGTAGTTGCGCTGCGATTCGATCATCAACGTCAGCTCTTCGGCGATATCGACATTGGAGGCTTCAAGCGCCCCAGACTTGATCGCCCCGAGTGAAATCTCGTTCGGCTTGCCAAAATTGACCTGACCAGAGCCGAGACTTTCCTGGAAGACGTTGCCGGGTAGCACCGTCAAATGACCTGGGCTTTGCACATATGCCAGATCGAGACGGTAAAGCTTTGTCATCGCTCCATTGGCGTACTGGACAGAAACGATCCCGTCATTATCGATCACGACCCGATCAATCGCTGAAGGTCTGGATCCGTTCATCTCAGCAGCTAAAGGCATGTAGTCCGTCGCCAGCTGCCGCATTCCCGATATGTCTACATGCACATTTCCACCATTGTAGTTCGTGAGATCGAGATCGAGAGAGGTGGGGGAAGAAGCTGCCAGACTTCCGGTCTCGCGATCAAACTCGAGCACGACCGTCGTGAGCGGCGGCTCCGAATAGGGAAATCCACTGTGCGATGCGTCTGGCTGATGATAAACGGTCATCTCCCATTTGTCGGCAAGCGCGAGGGTCGTTGACGTAAAATTACTAAGCCCGCCATCTACAGCGCCTCCGGTGTTGTTGCTGATCGTGATGTCCAGGTTCACGCCGCTTGCATCGACTACAAGATCAATACCAGCCGGAAATGTTGCCGGATCATCAGGCGCGAAACCCCAGGCCCCGGAAGAGCGGACGCCAGTCACTCGGTGCGCTGTTCCACTGATGTCGACATCGAAGCTGACAGTGTCGCCCTCTTCCCAGTGATAGCGGCCAAAATCGGGGAAGGTGCTCTGACGCTCGGTGTGAAACTCGCGTGAGATAAAATTACCGACGCCTGCGGTGATAGGCGCACCGGTCGAATTGGTGACGGCGATCTCAAGGTTCCCACCCGCGGTGCTGTAGCTGAAGGACACTCCACCTGGAATTGCTGCGGCATTGTCTGGCACGAAAGACCATGAGCCACCGTCAAATGTTCCGGTGACACTTATCGGCGCACCATTGATGCTGACCGTGAATGACGTCGTATCTCCCGCACCCCACTCCAATCCAGAAAATCCTGGGAAGCTGAAGCTTTCGCTCGCCCCTCCAGCAATATTTGTAGGTGCTGCCCAATAGCTCGACGTTGTCGAACTGTTCGGATGTGCGACCGTATAAGGTAGCGGCAATGGTGAATGCCCGTAGCCAGCAATTAGCGGGCTGTTGGGATTAACGGTAACACCACTGGGATCCTTCACGCTCGTGCGCGTGAAATAAACGTCCAACCTGATGGGCTCTCCCGCATTGCCAATAGCCGTCAGCCCGGACTTGTAGATCGATCCATTCTCCATGCCTTTCTGCACCTGGATATCGGTGGGCGGGAAGGTGGACGGTCGATGCCCGGCAACTGGAAGCGAGGTAAATGGCAGGTTGGATGCGATTGATCCCGCCGTTGAGGGGACGCGCTCCAATCCGGTCGTGGGGATGGTGACCCGTTCGTAGTCACCGAACGTTGTGGTAGTGCCCGGCTCGCCCAGAGCGAAGCTCCGTCCCATCAGATAAAGGCCAGCAGCGTTAAGCAGGTTGCCATTTCCATCCGGTATGAATGACCCGGCCCTTGTCAGCAACATTTTGCCGGCCTGATCCTGGACGACCATAAACCCGCTGCCGTCAACCGCGAGATCGTTCACCGAGGTCGTATATTGTAGATTCCCCGGTGCCATGGAATATCGAACGCTTAGATGCGTTCCACCTGACACGTAGCTGCTGCCTGTATTCGGTGCAACGAGTGATGAAAACTCGACGCTGGCTTTCTTATATCCGTTAGTACCGGAGTTTGCGATATTGTCTGCAACTGTTGCAAGACGAACTGATTGCGCATTCATTCCGGAAATACCGGTACGCATCATACCATTTAGACTCATCTCGCTCCCCCAATGATATTACTTTAATTTTTACTAGTAATCCAAACTTGAGCGAAACTTACCCTATTCTTTACCATTATTGTATTTGTATATCTTTTCTACTGTTTATATAAAAGTTATATTGGCCCTTCTAATTTTACCTTAGACCTGATCTATCGCACAACATCCATCCTCCCTCCACAAACACTACGAAGGAGTACAACGCCAATTGTCGCCATATACTCAACAACATCTCTATCAGCTCCGATTGGATTGATATTTAATAAAAACTGCCTCAAATGACCGCGATTAATCGCCACTTAACCATTCTCCTTCATCTTTGCCGCGACAGTAGGGCATGTGGTCTGGGCATCTCGTCCAGCGGGCAACGGGATAGGATGATGGCAAGTACGTTTTTGCGCTTCGCCGGGGCTGGCGCGGCAGGCGTCCTGATGACGGCCCCCGCTTTTGGTGCGGATTATTCCGAACCTCAGGTCATTGAGTACGAAATACCTGCTCCGGCTGCCCGCACGGCTGAGCCGTTCGGCGGCTGGTATCTTCGCGGTGATGTCGCGTACCGACATTCAAAATACCGCGGCGGCGAATATATCCGCTATGACGATCCGGTTCCGCCTCCCGGCTTCTTCGACTTCGGCGACCTGAAGGGATCTTACTCGATCGGCGGCGGCGTCGGATATCAGATCAACCGCCATTTGCGAACTGACGTCACACTCGACTGGTTCGGCAAGTCAGACTTCCGCGGTCAAACAACCGGCGTTTGCGGGCCGGACCAACTTCCCTGCTCATCGACTGACCGCTCGGCCTATTCTGCGTGGCTGCTGCTCGCGAATGCCTATGTCGATCTCGGGACATGGAACAAGATCACGCCATATGTCGGTGCAGGTATCGGCGGTGCCTGGGTCAAGTGGGACTCGTTGCGCAACCTCGATGATAATGGCGAGACCGGGCACAATGGCGGCAAGGGCTGGAGATTTGCCTACTCACTGATGGCCGGCGCATCCTACTGTCTCACACAGAACTGGCACGCCGATCTCGGCTACCGCTTCACCCACATTCAGGGTGGCCGGATGTTCGGCTATGCCAACAATGCCGGCCCGGGCTGGGACAAGGGACTGTTCACACATGAGGCGCGCGCAGGCCTCCGCTACCAGTTTGGCGGTGCCGGAGATCGATGCGGTGACGAGCAGCTGGTTTACATCCCGCCGGAGCCATACTCCCCACCACCGGTCTACAAATAATCGTTGACCTGATCGCCCGACCCTTCAGCCGGGCGATTTGATTCTATCGGCAACGCCAGCAGCTAGCGCCAATCGCCCCCGCCGAGCTTATGCTTAACCGTGACTTAACCATCATGGTTAACAATCCGGCCTCACAGGCGGCAACCCGATCTAGATGCCGTGGGCTTGGAGACTCATGATGCGTTTCTGCTACAAGACTCTCGCCGCTTGCGCGGCACTTTCACTTACCGCCATTCCTGCATTTGCTGCGGACTACGACCCTCCGATCTACGTCGAGGAAGTACCGGAATATGTGCCGGTCGAAATCGGCAATGGCTGGTACCTGCGAGGCGATGTTGGATACGACTTCGCCCGCCCGCTCTATAATTGGGTCGGTCCCTACAAGGTCGATAACAACCGCTGGTCTGGCTCGATTGGCGTTGGCTACCATTTCTCCGAGCACATCAGAGGCGACATAACTGCGTCCTACCTTGGGAAGGACGATCTGAACGGCCGAATCTTCGGAACTGACTACGAGGCTTCGCACACAGTGTGGAGCGGCATGGTCAACGGCTACCTGGATATCGCAACCGTTGTGGGTATCACGCCGTATATCGGCGCTGGCGTTGGCTTTACCCATTCCAGGCACAAAATTTCCCTCGACCCGTCATTCCTTGGAACGGTCGATCTGGCCGACAGGCAATTCAATTTCGCCTACTCGCTTATGGCCGGTGCCAGCTACAAGGTGACCGATAACGTATCTATCGACGCGGGCTATACCTTCCTGCACACACCGAAGATGGATTATCTCGACACCGAGCGGCTCGAGATCCGCGAAGGCCAACAGCAGCATCTGCTGAAGGTCGGCTTGCGCTACGACCTCTGGTAAACTTCTGCTTTCGCAGTCATTTTCAACGGCGGGCGCGTGCCCGCCGTTTTGCGTTTCAGCGGATCTGCCACAACTATTTCATCGATTTCTGAAATTGGCGCTTGCGATTTCTGGTTCACGCGCGTAATCCCCGCAGCGGGCCACCTCTCCCCAACGAGAGGCGAGCTATCTGAGAGGATAGAACAGATATGATGAATACCGCCAAGCCGGACGTGCGTCCGGCCAATCCCAATTTTTCTTCTGGTCCTTGCGCCAAGCGTCCCGGATGGTCGCTTGAAGCCCTTGCTGATGCCCCGCTCGGTCGTTCGCACCGCGCCAAGATCGGCAAGACGAAGCTGCAATACGCAATGGACCTCACCCGTGAAATTCTTCAGGTTCCGGCTGACTGGCGCATCGGCCTCGTGCCGGCGTCCGACACCGGCGCGGTCGAGATGGCGCTCTGGTCGCTGCTCGGTCAGCGCGGCGTCGACATGGTCGCTTGGGAATCCTTCGGTTCTGGCTGGGTCACCGACGTCGTCAAGCAGCTGAAGCTGCCGGACGTACGCAAGTTCGAAGCCGACTACGGCAAGCTGCCGGACCTCACCCAGATCGACTTCAACCGCGACGTCGTCTTCACCTGGAACGGCACCACCTCCGGTGTCCGCGTCCCGAACGCCGACTTCATCCCGGCTGACCGCGAAGGCCTGACCATATGCGACGCCACCTCGGCCGCATTTGCACAGCGTCTCGACTTTGAAAAGCTCGATGTCGTCACCTTCTCCTGGCAGAAGGTTCTCGGCGGTGAAGCAGCGCACGGCATGCTGATCCTGTCACCGCGTGCAGTCGAACGTCTCGAGAGCTACACCCCGGCCTGGCCGCTGCCGAAGATCTTCCGCATGACCAAGGGCGGCAAGCTCATTGAAGGCATCTTCAAGGGCGAGACGATCAACACTCCGTCAATGCTCTGCGTTGAAGACTATATTGACGCGCTTGAATGGTCGAAAAGCGTTGGCGGCCTTGATGGTCTCGTTGCTCGCGCTGACGCCAACTTCGCCGTCATTGACGCCTTCGTCGAAAGGACGCCGTGGATTGGGAACCTCGCCGCTGATCCGGCGACGCGCTCCAACACTTCGGTGTGCCTGACCATCGTTGACCCGGAAATCACCGCGCTCGACGCCGATGCACAGGCCGCTTTTGCCAAGGGCATTGCCACCTTGCTCGACAAGGAAGGCATTGCCTTCGACATCGGCGCTTACCGCGACGCACCAGCCGGCTTGCGCATCTGGGCAGGTGCAACGGTTGAGACGGCGGACCTTGAGAAGCTGATGCCGTGGCTGGACTGGGCATTTGCCCAGCAGAAAGCTGCGCTGAAGGCTGCCGCCTGATTTCTTTCAGCGGGTTGCGGTTGGGAGCGACCCGCTACTTCCCATCTTTTAAATTCTGACCTGACGAAGGAGGCCTTGATGGCACCCCGCGTACTCGTATCCGACAAACTTTCGCCGACTGCCGTCCAGATCTTCAAGGATCGCGGCGTTGAGGTTGATTACCTGCCAGACCTTGGCAAGGACAAGGAAAAGCTCCTTGAAGTCATCGGCCAGTATGATGGCCTTGCCATCCGCTCGGCGACCAAGGTCACCGAAAAGCTGATCGCCGCGGCGACCAACCTCAAGGTCATCGGCCGCGCAGGTATCGGCGTCGATAACATTGACATCCCGGCTGCATCGCGTCGCGGTATGATCGTAATGAACACGCCCTTCGGCAACTCGATCACGACTGCCGAGCACGCGATCGCGCTGATGTTCGCCGTTGCCCGCCAGCTGCCGGAAGCCAATGCATCAACGCATGCCGGCAAGTGGGAAAAGAACCGCTTCATGGGTGTCGAGATCACCGGCAAGACGCTGGGCGTCATCGGCTGCGGCAACATCGGTTCGATCGTCGCAACGCGCGGCGTCGGCCTCAAGATGAAGGTTATCGCCTACGATCCATTCCTATCGGAGAGCCGGGCAGAAGAGCTGGGTGTCGAGAAGGTCGAACTCCAAGAAATCTTCACGCGCTCGGACTTCATCACCCTGCACACGCCGATGACCGACAAGACGCGCGGCATCATCAACAACGACGCCTTCGCCAAGATGAAGGACGGCGTGCGCATCATCAACTGCGCTCGTGGTGGCCTGGTGGTCGAGGCTGATCTAGTCGAAGCACTCAAGAGCGGCAAGGTTGCCGGTGCTGGCATTGACGTCTTCGAGGTCGAGCCTGCAACCGAAAGCCCGCTGTTCGGCATGGATAACGTCGTCTGCACGCCGCACCTTGGCGCGTCGACTTCCGAAGCGCAGGAAAATGTTGCGCTTCAGGTTGCCGAGCAGATGTCCGACTACCTGATCAAGGGCGCTGTCTCCAACGCCATCAACATGCCGTCGATCTCGGCCGAGGAAGCACCGCGCCTGAAGCCGCTCATCAAGCTGGCTGAAGTTCTCGGCACCTTCGTCGGCCAGGCAACCGACGAGCCGATCCAGGAAGTCGAAATCCTGTTCGACGGTGCAACGGCATCGATGAACACGCGTGCCCTGATCAGCGCAGCTCTTGCCGGTCTGATCCGCCCGATGGTGTCCGACGTCAACATGGTTTCCGCGCCGATCATGGCAAAGGAGCGTGGTGTCATCCTGTCCGAGATCAAGCGTGACAAGTCGGGCGTCTTCGATGGCTACATCAAGCTGACCGTCAAGACCGGCACGATGACCCGCACCATTGCTGGTACGGTCTTCTCCGATGGCAAGCCGCGCTTCATCCAGATCAAGGGCATCAATCTCGATGCGGAAGTCGGTGAGCACATGCTCTACACGACCAACGACGATGCGCCGGGCATCATCGGCCTTCTGGGCACGATCTGCGGCAAGCACGGCGTCAACATCGCCAACTTCCACCTTGGCCGTGACCGTCCGGGTGGCGACGCCATTGCTCTGCTTTACCTCGACGCTCCGTTCCCGGATCACGTTCTGGAAGAGTTGCGTGCCGATGCTCGCATCAACTCGGCAAAGCCGCTGCACTTCGACGTCTCGTCGATATAACGCGCAGTTTACCAGCCTCCTCCCAAGGCTAACCGACCGCCGGCCCTCGTGCCGGCGGTTTTTTTTGTCTAGTCAGCCAGCCTGGAGGGCGCGGCGACGACCGCTATGTTCTGCAAGCCAGATTCCGCCAAACACCAGAAGCAACGATGCTGCGTGGTAGAGTTGGAAGGCTTCGCCAAGCAGCACGACGGACATGAGCGTGCCGAAGATCGGGATCATGTTGACGAACAGGCCCGCGCGGTTCCCTCCAATCAGCTCCACACCGCGGATGTAGAAGATCTGACTGACGATCGATGGGAATAACGACGTATAGGCGATGATCGCATAGCCGCGCAGCGTAGGCATAATGGCGTTTCCAGCTGCGATCTCCCACATCGTGAACGGGATTGAGGAGACAAAGGCCGAAATGCACATGGCCAGCATCAGGCTCTTCCAATGCACATCGGGCTTGTTTCGCAGCGCCACCGTATAGCCGGAATAGGCAATGACCGCGATCATCATCAGGGCATCGCCGAAATTCATCTGCAGCTGCGCCAGGGTTGAAAGATCACCGTGAGACGCCGTCAACGCTACGCCGACGACCGAGAGCAGGAAGCCGATTATCTGACCGACGCCGACGCCAGTGCGGAAAAGCAGGAAATTGAGCGCGAAGATGAACATCGGCATTGCCGCCTGCTCGATCGACACATTGATCACGGTCGTGTAGCGAACCGCGTTGTAAAGGACGACATTGAACAGAGTGAAACCGACGGTTCCGAGCAGGAATATGTAGAGCAGCCTGCTCTTCAAAACCGGCCAATCCTTGCGGAACTCGGACCGGCCGATTGCCGCGATAATTATGATCGCAATCGCCCAGCGTGCACTGTTCAGCACCATTGGCGACACGTGACCCAGAGCCAGCTTGCCACCTATGGCGTTCCCGGCCCAGAAAAAGGACGCCAGCAGAAGCAGCGTGTAGGCGTGGCGAAACATTGAAATCCTTGCTTTTGCCGAACTTCGCGGCCCTAAGTGCGAAAACCTTTGGGCGAGCCTTAATCCCTCCCCGTTTGGCTGTAAATGAGCACACTGTTGCTGCTAGATGCGGTTCTTGCCCTGGTGTTGCAACCGGGGGGTCGCGTTGTTTGCGACTTGCGGTTATAGAGGCCTGTCATTTTCTGGGCGTGAGGCCCGGCATAAGGAAGAGGAAGTTTCCATGGCCAATGTGGTGGTCGTCGGCTCGCAGTGGGGCGACGAAGGCAAAGGCAAAATCGTCGATTGGCTCTCGGAACGCGCCGACATTGTCGTGCGATTCCAGGGCGGCCACAACGCCGGCCACACGCTCGTGGTCGATGGAAAGGTCTACAAGCTGTCATTGCTGCCATCAGGCGTTGTCCGCCCGGGCAAATTGTCGGTGATCGGCAATGGCGTGGTTTTTGACCCGCATGCATTCGTTGCCGAACTTCAGCGCCTGCGCGACCTCGGCGTGGACCTCGGCCCCGATCGGCTGAAGATTGCCGAGAATACCCCCCTTATCCTTTCGGTTCACCGCGATCTCGACGGCTACCGCGAAGACGCTGCAGCCTCAGGCACCAAGATCGGAACGACGCGTCGCGGTATCGGACCCGCCTATGAGGACAAGGTCGGCCGTCGTGCCATCAAAGTCATGGACCTTGCAGATCTCGACACGCTCCCGGCAAAGATCGACCGCCTGCTTTCGCACCACAATCCGCTGCGCGTTGGCCTCGGCTTCCCGGAGGTTGCGCGTGAAACGCTGATGGAAGAACTGACCGCCATCGCCGATCAGGTCCTTCCTTACATGGATCGCGTCTGGAAGATTCTGGACGAGAAGCGCCGTGCAGGTGAGCGCATCCTGTTTGAAGGCGCGCAGGGCACCCTCCTCGACGTTGACCACGGCACATACCCGTTCGTCACGTCTTCCAACGTTGTTGCTGGCCAGGCTGCTGCAGGTTCCGGCGTTGGCCCTGGCTCCATCGACTATGTGCTCGGCATCACGAAGGCCTACACCACTCGCGTCGGCGAAGGCCCGTTCCCGACCGAGCAGGACAACGAGGTTGGCGAATTCCTCGGCACCCGCGGCCATGAGTTCGGCACCGTCACAGGCCGCAAGCGCCGCTGTGGCTGGTTCGACGCCGTGCTGGTTCGCCAGGCGGTCGCCGTCAACGGCATTAACGGCATCGCACTCACGAAGCTGGACGTCCTCGACGGCCTTGAGGAAATCAAGGTTTGCACCGGCTACAAGCTCGATGGCCAGCTGATCGACTATCTGCCGGCCAGCCAGGGCGCACAGAGCCGGGTCGAAGCGATCTACGAGACGCTCGAAGGCTGGAGCGGCACGACCGCTGGCGCGCGCAGCTGGGCCGATCTTCCTGCACAGGCGGTAAAGTATGTCCGTCGCATCGAGGAATTGATCGGAGCGCCGGTCGCGCTGCTTTCAACCAGCCCTGAGCGCGATGACACGATTCTTGTGACGGATCCTTTTCAAGACTAGGTTCCATTAGGTAGCGATAAAGCGGCGCTGAATTGCAGCGCCGCTTTCGACATAGGCAAAGGCGGACAGGAATGGCCGATTTCGTAGCGGTTCTGAGGAAGGCAATCAGCAATCTCGGTGAGAATACGCCCGAGATGCGCGAGAAGGTCTACGACAAAGCCCGCTCCACGATCGAAACCAAGCTCGCTGCAATCAATCCGCCGCCTCCTGCGGCAGTGATGGAGCGCCAGCGCAAGGCGCTGGAAGACGCCATTGCGGTCGTTCGTGCCGATTACGCGGAAAAAGAAGCCGCGGTCGAGGACGACGAGCTCGAGGACATCTTCGCGAGTTTGCACGAACAGCCGGATGTGACACCACCGCCGGCTCCTCAGCCCGCGCCGCGCGAGACGGTGGCGCCGGCTCCAATTCCTACTGCGCCCGAGAAGCTTGATCCGGTTGTAAGCGAACCATTCGCGACGGTTCCAGCCGCATCCGAAGAACCAGTCTCCGAGCCCGTCGCAGAACAGGCTTCGCCCGCCTCCAGGGCAGGCGAAGGCCTCGATACGCTGCTTGCCGATCCGGCACCGCAGCAAGAGCGCGAGCGCGTTTCACCAACATTCCCGACCGGTGAGAAGCGCTCGAAAGGCAAGCTGGTGGGAGTTGCTGCGGCAGCCCTGATCGCAGTCGCTGCAGCAGCCGGCATTGGCTACGTGCTCACAAAGGACAGCGATCAGCCACAACTCGCGACCGAGACTGAAAACGGGCAGCCAACTGCAGATGCTCCGGCGGCACCTGCCGAGGAAGAGGTTGCGGCAGCCCCCGAGGCCCCCGCGCCAGAAACCTCGGAGGAGGCTGAAGCGGAAAAGTTTACCCAGCGCCTCCTTCCGGATGGCAGCGAAGTGGATGACGGGCCGGCAGGTGAACAACCCACCATTGGTGAGGGCACCTCGGTGGCGACGCTCCAACAACCCGCTGGCAACCAGCCGCCCGCACAAGGCGCACCAAACAATGGCTCTGCGCCTGCCAATAGCGACGCGTCAGGACAGCAATCCGGCGTCGCAGTCGGCCAGCGCGCAATCTTCTATGAGGAGCGCACCAGCTCGGCTCAGGGCTCGGCAGAGCTTGGCAATATCGTCTGGTCCTTGGTGCAGGAATCTCCGGGCGGGGACCTTGCTCCGGAGCCAGCCATTCGCGCCGAAGCTGCCATTCCCGGCATGGATGTCCAGCTGCGCATGACGATCCGCCGCAACGGTGATACGACGCTGCCGGCGAGCCACATTGTCGAAATGATCTTCCTGACGCCTGAAGGCTTTGAAGGCGGCACGATCTCCAACGTCTCGCGCATGTCGTTCAAGGAAACGGAACAGGCACCCGGAAGCCCTCTGATCGGCATCCCGGCCAAAATTGCCGATGGCTTCTTCCTGATCGCACTCGGCGATGCCCCGGCAGAAATCCAGGCCAACACGACGCTGTTGCGCCAGCAAAGCTGGATCGACATTCCGATCGTCTACCAGTCGGGACGCCGTGCTCTTCTGTCGCTCGAAAAGGGTCTTCCCGGCGACCGCGTCTTCAAGGAAGCGCTGCAGGCGTGGGAACAGGCAACAGCCGGCTAATCGCCGTCACTTACGCCAAACAAAGAAAAAGCCGCTAGCAGATATCTGCTGGCGGCTTTTTGGTTTCCAGGTATCCAACTCGGCTTACGCCGGCTCGGCCTCGATGGTGCGCAGGGCTTGCGCCTGGCGGCGAGCCGCCGCCTGTACGGCGTCCTGAACCTTTTCAAACGCGCGCACCTCAATCTGACGAACGCGTTCGCGGCTGATGTCGAATTCGGTCGACAGCTCTTCGAGCGTCATCGGATCTTCCGCGAGACGACGCGCTTCAAAGATGCGACGCTCCCGCTCATTCAGGACGGCCAGCGCCCCGGACAGCATTGCACGGCGGTTCTCCAGTTCGTCCTGCTCGATGAGCAGCGTCTCCTGGCTATCGGAGTCGTCCACCAGCCAGTCCTGCCACTCACCGGATTCACCTTCTGATGCGCGAATCGGTGCGTTCAACGACGCATCGCCCGACAGGCGACGGTTCATCGATACGACTTCTTCCTCGCTCACATTAAGGCGCGTCGCGATCTCAGTGATCTGGTCCGGCTTGAGGTCACCCTCATCCAGCGCCTGGATTTTGCCCTTGACCTTGCGGAGGTTGAAGAACAGCCGCTTCTGGTTCGCGGTCGTTCCCATCTTCACAAGGCTCCACGAACGCAGGATGTATTCCTGGATCGAAGCCTTGATCCACCACATGGCATAGGTCGCGAGGCGGAAACCGCGCTCCGGCTCGAACTTCTTGACCGCCTGCATGAGGCCGACATTGCCCTCAGAGATCACTTCTCCGATCGGCAGGCCGTAGCCTCGGTACCCCATTGCAATTTTCGCAACGAGACGCAGATGGCTGGTAACGAGCTTATGAGCAGCTTCAGTGTCGTCATGCTCCAGATACCGCTTGGCGAACATGTACTCTTCCTGCGGCTGCAGCATGGGAAAACGACGAATTTCTTCGAGGTAGCGGGTTAGACCGCCTTCACCCGAAACGATGCTCGGTAGTGTTTGGGCCATATAGCACCCTCCCTTAGTTAACGCCCCCGTTCATCGGCGAGCTTTCAGGCGCGGTCGCGCTTAGCGCGCACCACGCCGTAGGTCATATATAGGTACGAATGCGGCAAAAACACGTAACGTAACGCTGCGAAACGCTGCGTCACGTAAATATGAACGGACGGTTCGCCGCCGCCAGCCTCACAAACCGCGGAAGCCCTGAATGAGTTCCGCAAAATCTGCCGGCAAAGAGGCTTCAAATTCCATCAGTTCGTCCGTGACCGGATGACGGAAGGCGAGAAGCCGGGCATGAAGGGCCTGACGGGTGAAAGTCCGGACCATTTCGCCGAGTGGTTCTTCCAGCACATTCGCTTTGGTGAAGAACGCGCGGCCGTAGTCTCGGTCTCCGACGAGCGGATGGCCTATATGAGCCATATGGACACGGATCTGGTGCGTGCGCCCTGTCTCAAGGCGACATTCTACCAATGATGCCATGGCTGTTGCGTCCGGCTTTTCGCCGAAGCGTTCGAGCACGGAAAAGTGCGTGATTGCATGGCGCGCATCGTCCCGGTCTTCACGAACCACCGCTTGCTTGGTGCGGTCACTGGTCGAACGCCCCAAAGCTGCATCGATGGTGCCGTGCATGCGCGGCGGCGTACCCCACACCAGCGCGACATAGGCCCGCTCGAGATCACCTGTGCGGCCATGATCTGCGAACGCATTGGAAAGCGCGCGGTGTGCACGATCCGTCTTCGCCACGACCAGAACGCCGCTGGTATCCTTGTCGAGCCGATGGACGATACCCGGGCGCCTCACGCCGCCGATTCCCGACAAAGAGGCGCCGCAATGGTGGATCAAGGCGTTGACCAGCGTACCAGTCCAGTTGCCAGCCCCCGGATGCACGACAAGACCGGCCGGCTTCTCGATGACGATTAGCTCATCATCTTCGTAAAGCACCGACAGCGGGATATCTTCGCCCTCCGGCTCCGCGGGCTCCGGCTCTGGCATCTGCAGCACCAGCCTGTCACCTTCAACGAGCTTCTTCTTCGGCTCGGTGATGACATTGCCGTTCAGCGTCACCTGCCCGTCCCGGATCAACGCCTGCACCCGGCTGCGCGACAGCTCCGGTCCCGTCTGTGTCGCAAGCCACTGGTCCATCCGAACGCCATGGGCGTCCATATCGGCAACGAACTCTTTCAATGCAGCTTCGGCTTCGCTATCAGGGGCGCTCATCTACTGGACCGGACTGGAATTTCTCGATGATTCAGGATCAAGACGACCAGATTGAGGAAAAGCCGCTCGATCCCGCTGTTGAACGGGTCAGGCGTAAGCTTGTCCGCTTTATCGCCATCAATCTGGGAATTCTGTTCCTGGCCCTTATGGCGGTCGTCGCAGCGCTTGTCTACCGCGCAACGCGCGTGGAAACGCCTACCGCGCCTGTCCGGGAACTGCCGGTGCCGTCGGGTACAGCTGCCTATGGCGAAATCTCGCTGCCGCGTGGTGCCAATATCATCAGCCACGCTATTTCCGGAAACCGATTGAGCCTGTCGCTGGAACTGGCGGACGGCAGCCGCACGATCTTCATCTACGATATGACCGAGGCCCGCCTGCTCGCGCGCTTCGACATCAAGGAAGAGTAGCTCCCGGCCTGGTGGTCGGCCCTGATCTTCCCGGCCACCTCCTCGCCTTTCAGCGGGTACCCTTCGCTTACAGGGTGAAGTTTTTTCGCAGAAGCTACATCACCCCGGTTGCAATTGCTGCGAATCGTCTTTATATGCGCTGATCTGGTCAGCGCCCATCGTCTAGCGGTCAGGACGGCGCCCTCTCACGGCGCAAACAGGGGTTCGATTCCCCTTGGGCGTACCAGTCTTTCTCACTTCCCTCAACGACACGTCATTCAGCGGTTTTCGTCGCGAATCCGATCATGGTTAGCGAATCGTTAAGCCTTGTTCTCCAGATTGCATGCGCAGACATGCAGGCAGGGAGGGGGCTCGCTCGTCATGCAGGAGAAAGCAGATACATTATCGGCATCGCATGAAAGCCTGGCGGAAAGGTTGTCCGTCGAGCGGCACGTGCAATCGATCATGCAACTTTCTGACGACGCCGTTCATCTGCTCGCAAATGATACGGACTGGGTCTGGGAATCCGACGAGGCCCACATAATCCGCTACCTATCGGATGGGTACAGCCAGGTCACGGGCGCTGATCCTGCCGAAGCCGTTGGGCGCACAAGGCTGGACAAGCTGCTTGATAATGCCGGCTCGCGCAGCTCGACTGCCTGCCTCGACAGCCTGATCGCAGGGCGCGCGTTTCGAGATTGCATCTGCCAGCTCAGCACAGCCAACGGTAAGCCGATCGACGTATCACTCTCCGGTATTCCGGTGGTCGATTCGGATGGCAAGTTCCGCGGCTATCGCGGAACCGCCCGTAACATCTCCGGCATCACCGGTCGCGCCCTGTCACAGCTTCCGCAGCGCGACACCCGCCTGGCATCGATGCTCGACGCATTGCAGGACGCCTTTTGTTACTATGACGCGCAAGGCAGGCTGGTCCTCTACAACCAGGCCATGATCACGATGTATGCGGGGCTTGAAGACCTGATACGGCGTGGCACCCGGTTTGAAGACCTCGTACATGCCGCGATAGATCGCAACATCTGGTCGCAAGACGATCTCGATATTGCCGTGCTCCTCGAGCAGATCAGGGCCGGACGTGCCAATCGGGCACCTTCCGAAGTTCTGATCCCGTTTTCCGATGGTCGCTACGCAATCCACCGCGAAATGCCGTCCGATGAAGGGGGCATGATCTGCGTCTGCACGGACGTAACCGCGTTGAAACGCCGCGAAAACGAAGTGAATTCCGCAAAGCAGAACGCAGATCAGTTACTGGAGGATCTGCGGCGTAGCCTCGACGCAATGTATATGGGCGTCGTGATCCTCGACGAGGAACTCAATCTCGAGATTGTCAACAAGGCATTTTATCGGATCTGGAACTTCGACGAGAGTGTTTTTTCTGCCGGCAGTTCCTTCCGCGCCCTGATTGATTTCAACCGCAATAACGGCGTTTACGACATTCCCGTTTCCGAGTGGGAAGCCTACGTCACGATGAGGTTGGCTGAAATTCGCAAAGGCAGCGTTGAGCCGAGAGAGTTTTCCCGCGCCGACGGGCGCACCATGATCTACTCGGTGACCGCGCTGTCCGGCGGCAAACGCCTCGTTTGCTACTATGACATCACCGACATGAAGGAGCGCGAGAAGCAGGTGGCCATTGCGCTCGAGAAGGCGCGGCTTGCGGAAACGGTCATCGACAGCGTTCCGGACGCGATTTTCGTCAAGGATTCCGATTTGCGCTACGCCATGGTCAACCAGGCATACGCACAACTCTGGAACATGACCCCGCCGCAGATGCTTGGCCGCCGCGCCACGGATCTTGGCGTTATGGCTGCAGCCGATGAGTTTGAGGAAAGTGAACGACAGGTTCTCAACGCCGGCACGACCTTCGAAATCGAAGAGGAGTTCGAACAGGGTGGCAAAAAGCATTTTCGCATGGTGCGGAAATCGCGTGTTCATACCCGCAGCGGGAAGAACTATGTCGTTGGTTCGATCTTCGATGTAACTGAACTGAAGCAACGCGAGCTCGACAGTCGCGGCGCGCGCACCTATCTGGAGAACGTTCTCGAATCCCTTCCAGCCGGGATTATCATCTACGACACGGAAGACCGTTTCGTCCTTGCCAACAGGCAGTTGCAGGAAACGATGCCCGAAGTCCAGGATGCCTGGCATGTCGGTTGCCCCTTCCGGGACGCTTTGCGGCTGGGCCACGCCCAGGGGCATTTCCGCGCAAGCGGCAACCAGGAGGTGGACGAACTTTACGACCTTGATTGCGAGGCGTGGATGGACGCCTATCTTGAACGTCGAAGAGAACTTCACCGTACCTACATTCGTCAAAATCCAAACGGTCGCTGGTATCAGGCCATCGACACCAGGACGGCCGACGGTTCTTTCATCGGCATTCGGATCGACATCACAGAGCTGAAGCAACGCGAGGAAGAGCTTGAAGAGGCTCAGCGGAAGGCAATCCTTGCGGACCGCGCCAAATCAGAATTCCTGGCCAATATGAGCCACGAGATCCGCACGCCGATGAATGGCGTCCTCGGAATGGCGGAGCTGCTTGCCCGCTCGAAGCTTGATGATCGTCAGCGAACCTTCACCGACATCATCGTGAAGTCCGGCAACGCCTTGCTCACAATCATCAACGACATCCTCGATTTTTCGAAGATCGACGCTGGCCAACTCGTTCTTGATCCCTCCCCCTTCCATCTCGCGGAAGCGATCGAGGACGTCGCCACCCTTGTGTCCACCCGGGCGAAGGAGAAGGATCTCGAACTCATCGTTCGCGTTCAGCCAGGCTTGCCAACGGTCGTTGTGGGGGATGTCGGACGCTTCCGCCAGATCGTGACCAATCTCGTCGGCAATGCGGTCAAGTTTACCGAAGCCGGACACGTTCTGGTGGATGTGTCGGGCCACGATGTCGGTGATGATGTCGAGTTGCGCGTGTCCATAACGGATACCGGAATCGGTATCCCGCAGGACAAGCTCGAGCAGGTCTTCGAAAAGTTCAGCCAGGTCGACGCGTCTTCCACTCGACGCCATGAAGGCACCGGCCTTGGACTGGCCATCACATCGCGGCTGGTCGCCTTGATGGGCGGCGATGTCGGGGTGGAAAGCACGCACGGAAAGGGCTCGACCTTCTGGTTCACCGTCAGGTTCCCGCGAGCCGGTGATCACCGTGTAAACCGGCCAACCCCCGTCGATGTTTCAGGTGCGCGGATTCTCATCGTCGATGACAACGCGGTGAACCGGGCGATCTTGATGGAGCAAATGACGAGTTGGGGCTTCGACGCCTGTGCTGCAGAAAGCGGCATGGAAGGTATCGCGGTTCTCAAGGCCGTTCATAAGCATGGCCTTCGCGTCGACTGCATGATCCTCGATTACCAGATGCCGGACCTGACCGGAGCTGACGTCGCTCGTCTGGTGCGCGCAATTCCCGAAATAGCTGATACGCCAATCGTCATGCTGACCTCGGTCGATCAGAGCCTCGGAAATGCGATCTACCGCTCACTTGATATCGATGCCCATCTCATCAAGCCGGCGAGATCATCCGCGCTTTTAGAAGCCATCGTTGCGACAATCCAGAAGCACCGCCAGCGCCCCGAGGAAATTGTGGAGCAAGCCGCGGCGGAAGCGCCACGCTTGAGCGAAAATGCAGAAAAACGCCCCGTATCGAAGCCGACCCTCAAGGTCGTTCCCCCGCCAACTGAAGATGGATTGCAGCACAAGGTCGACATTCTTGTCGCGGAAGACAATGAGGTGAACCAGCTTGTCTTTACACAGATCCTTGGGGAGACGGGGCTTTCGTTCCAGATTGTCGGCAATGGGCGCCTTGGGGTTGAAGCCTACTCGCAATTACGTCCTCGCATGATCCTGATGGACGTTTCGATGCCGGAGATGAACGGACTGGAGGCTACCGCCCGGATCCGGCAGCTGGAGGAAGGGTCGGACCGTCACACACCGATCGTAGGGGTAACTGCCCATGCCCTCAAGGATGATCGAGAACGCTGCCTGGACGCTGGAATGGATGATTATCTGTCCAAGCCAATCAGCCCGAAGGCGCTGACACAGAAGATATCCATGTGGCTCAACGCGGAGAATGACGCGGGATTCGCGCTCGCATGACCGCGTAATAAGACCGACATATAACTGTCATCTAGCTGTTACAAACCGTCGTTAATTGCACTCCCGACGCAAGGAGCGTCTCATCCGAATTTCGGGAGTTGGCATTATGACCAGGTATTTCCTCGCAGCGACCGTCGCTACTGCAGCCGTCGCCGCTTCCCTCGGCGCCGCACAGGCACAGTCACGAGACATCATCCAGATCGCGGGTTCCTCCACCGTCCTGCCGTTCTCCAGCATCGTCGCCGAAGAATTCGGTCAAGCGTTCCCGGAATTCAAGACCCCGATCGTTGGCTCGGGTGGCACTGGTGGCGGTCTTCGCCAGTTCTGCGCAGGCGTTGGCGAAAACACCATCGACATCGCCAATGCATCGCGCCGTATCCGCGCTGGCGAAGTCGAGGCCTGCAACACCGCCGGCGTCAACAAGATCCTCGAAGTCCAGATCGGTTATGACGGCATCGTCTTCGCATCGAGCGCCCAGCGCGCCGACTTCGCTATCGAGCCGGTCCATGTTTTCAAGGCAATTGCCGCACAGGTTGCCGTTGATGGCAAGCTGGTCGACAACCCTTACAAGAAGTGGAACGAAATCGACGCTTCTCTCCCGGATCAGCCGATTGCCCTGGCGATCCCGGCATCCAACCACGGCACTCGCGAAGTTTTCCAGGAGCGCGTGATTGCTGAGGGCGCAAAGGCTGCGGACCTGCCGGAGCTGTCCAAGGAAGAGCTCGAGAAGGTCACCACCTCGTTCCGTCAGGACGTCGTGGTCGAGATCGCCGGTGACTACACCGAAACCCTCGCACGCCTTCAGTCGAACCAGGACACGATCGGCGTCTTCGGCCTCTCCTTCTACGACCAGAACCGCGACACCCTGAAGGTTGCGACCGTCTCGGGCGTCACCCCGTCGCTCGAAACCGTTGCCGCCGGAGAATACCCGGTCTCGCGTCCGCTGTTCTTCTACGTCAAGGGCGAGCACATCGACGTCGTTCCGGGCATTGCCGAGTTCGTCGAGTTCTATCTGTCGGACCAGATGGCTGGCCTCGGCGGCACGCTTGAAGCTGCTGGCCTGATCCCGGCTCCGGCCGAAGAGATTGCTGAAGTTCTGGCGAACTTCCAGGAAGGCAAGGTCATCACCGTCGACGACGTGAAGTAATCATCGAGACCCGGCGGGCCGCCAGCTGCGGCCCGCCGGGTTCGTCGTTTGCGAGACCGGGAAGGCCCGTTCATGAACACCGCCATCATCGCCACTTTGCTGCTGGTTCTGCTGGGGCTTGCCTATCAGACCGGTTGGTCGCGCAGCAGACGCCTCGCACCTGCCGGCGAAACCAAGCTTCATTCGCGCCCTGTCTATCATGGCGCGCTTGCGGCCATTTGGACGCTGGTTCCCGCGCTCCTGATCTTCGCGCTCTGGGCGCTTTTCGGGGAGACAGCCAGCAGAGCCTATCTTCTGGCTCAGCTTCCTCCCGATGTATTGGCACTTGGTTCCGCCGAGCTTGAATCCACCCTTCGCCGCATTCGTCAGATCGAAAGCGGTTTTGGCGTTGTTGGCGACGCGCTTCCTTGGGAAAATCAGGCGGCACAGGCTCTGCGTGAGTTCAGCACCCTGACCTACGCTGCGGTGATCGCCGCTGCCGCTGGCACGGGCGCGCTTGCCCTCTGGCTGGCGAACAGACGCATCAGCCTTCGCCTTCGTGCTCGCAACGAGGTTGAGCGGGTCGTCTCTGCCGCCATGATCACCTGCTCGGTCGTGGCGATTTTGACGACAGCAGGCATCGTTGCTTCCCTGCTATTTGAGGCTCTCCGCTTCTTCAGCTTCGTCAGCCCCATCGACTTCTTCTTCGGAACGGTCTGGAACCCCGGCTTTTCAACGACCGGCCAGGGTGCAGCGGGCGAATACGGCCTCCTCCCGCTCCTTTGGGGCACGCTGATGGTCGCTTCCATCGCGATACTGGTTGCACTGCCGATTGGTCTGATGACCGCCATCTACCTGACGCAATACGCCTCGCAGCGCACACGCAGCACGGTCAAACCTGTCATCGAGATCCTCGCCGGTATTCCCACTATCGTTTACGGCTTCTTCGCCCTCGTCACAGTAGGCCCCTTCCTTGCTGGCGTCGGCGATACTTTGGGCATCGACATTCGGGCGACCAGCGCGCTGACCGCCGGTATCGTCATGGGGATCATGATCATCCCTTTCATCTCGTCTTTGTCCGACGACATCATCCGCCAGGTCCCGCGTGCCATGCGCGACGGTTCACTTGGCCTTGGGGCGACCCAGTCCGAGACGATCAAGCGGGTTATCCTCCCGGCGGCACTTCCCGGCATCGTCGGCGCATTCCTGCTCGCCGTCAGCCGTGCGATCGGCGAAACGATGATCGTGGTTCTCGCCGCAGGCAACAGCCCATTCCTTCGCCTCAACCCGGGCGAACCGGTGTCCACCGTAACGGTGACAATCGTCAACCAGCTGACGGGCGATACCGATTTCGCATCACCACAGTCGCTTGTCGCCTTTGCGCTGGGCCTCACGCTCTTTATCATGACCCTAATCCTCAACGTCGCCGCGCTGTACATCGTGCGTCGTTATCGGGAGCAGTATGAATGACCTCCAACGAACGCTTGGCTCTCGTGCGCGCTGGACTTTCCGCCCGGCATCGCCGCGAAAAACGCTTCCGCTTCTACGGTATTGCTGCAATCGTCCTGGCGCTTGGCTTCGTTGCGATGCTGTTCGCGATGATCTTGTCGCGCGGCCTTCCAGCCTTTACCCAAGCGACCTTTTCGCTCGACGTCCATTTCGACCCGGCAATCGTCAAGGTTGACAAGAAGCCGGTCCGGTCCAGCGAGCAATCTCCTGCGGAATACGCAAAGGAGATCAGCGCATGGGAGCGCAAGGTCACGATGGTGAACTGGAACAAGGTGATCGAGGCGGCTGTCCGCAATGCCGCGCCGGAAACCACTGCCAATTCCCGTGAGATCTTGTCGATCGTTGAAACGAACGCTCGTTTCGAGCTTCGTGACATGTTCGTCGCCGATCCGGCGCTTCTCGGCAAAACCGTACCGGTGCGCATGCTCGCCTCGGCGAATGCTGACAACTGGCTGAAGGGAAACATCGACCGCTCACTGCCAGATGCGCAGCAACAATTGCGTGATCCTGCTCGTGCGCTCGCAGATCAGCTGATGGCCGAGGGCAAGATCAGAAACGCTTTCGCCTGGCACATCTTCACCAATGTCGACTCTCGGTCGGCTCCAGCTTCTGCAGGTCTCGCCGGTGCCTTCGTCGGCTCGCTCTACATGATCCTCGTCGTGATCGTCCTCGCAGTACCCATTGGCGTGATGAGCGCGGTCTATCTTGAGGAGTTCGCTCCAAAGAACCGCTTCACGGATCTGATCGAGGTGAACATCAACAATCTGGCAGCTGTCCCATCGATCGTGTTCGGTCTTCTGGGCGCGGCCGTGTTCATCAACTACTTCCGCCTGCCGCTCTCCGCACCCTTGGCCGGCGGCTTGGTCTTGACGCTGATGACGTTGCCTACTGTGATCATCGCCACGCGCTCGGCGCTGCGCGCCGTTCCCCCATCGCTGCGCCAAGCTGCACTTGGTCTTGGGGCATCGAAGACGCAGACCGTGTTCCACCACGTTCTGCCGGTGACCTATCCCGGCATCCTCACCGCGACGATCATCGGTGTCGCACAGGCCCTTGGCGAAACCGCTCCGCTGCTTCTGATCGGCATGAACGCGTTCGTGGCCCAGGTCCCGGCAACTCCCCTTGACCAATCGTCCGCCCTCCCCGTCCAGATCTTCCTTTGGCAGGGCAACGAGAACCGCAATTTCTTCGAAGCGCGAACGTCTGCAGCCATCATCGTCCTGCTGGGCTTGATGCTGACGCTCAACGCTATCGCGATCTTCCTGCGCTCGAAACTGGAGAAGCGCGCATGAACGAGAACACACAACTGGAGGCGAGAGAGATGCACATGCCTACGGAAAAAATCGTCGCACGCTCGGACCTTTATGAAATGGAATCTTCCACGGTTCGCACGCCAGATGCGGAGCAACGCCCCGTTCGTGTCACCGCACGCAATGTGAGCGTTTTCTACGGCCCCAAGCAGTCCCTGTTCGATGTCTCGATCGACATTCCGGAAAAGGCAGTGACCGCTTTTATCGGCCCGTCCGGTTGTGGAAAGTCGACTTTCCTGCGCTGCTTTAACCGGATGAACGACACTATCGAAGGCTGCCGCGTCACCGGCAAGATCTCACTTGATGGCGGCGACATCTACGATCCGGCGCTCGACGTTGTGGAACTGCGTGCCCGCGTCGGCATGGTTTTTCAGAAGCCAAATCCCTTTCCAAAGTCGATCTACGAGAACGTCGCTTACGGCCCGCGCATCCATGGCCTTGCCCGCTCGAAGGCCGACATGGATGCCATCGTCGAGAGCAGCCTGCAGAAGGCGAGCCTCTGGAACGAGGTTAAGGATCGCCTGCACGAGCCAGGCACCGGCCTTTCGGGCGGCCAGCAGCAGCGTCTGTGCATTGCTCGTGCGATTGCGGTCTCACCAGAGGTCATCCTGATGGACGAGCCGTGCTCGGCGCTTGACCCGATCGCGACCGCACGTATCGAAGAGCTGATCGATGAGTTGAAGCAGAACTACACCATCGTCATCGTCACTCACTCCATGCAGCAGGCAGCGCGCGTGTCGCAGCGCACGGCGTTCTTCCACCTCGGCAATCTGGTTGAGGAAGGTCCAACTGACCTCATCTTCACGAGCCCCGGCGAAAAGCGGACGCAAGACTACATCACCGGCCGCTACGGCTGAGGAGGCACTTCATGGCAGCTCACATCGTCACCTCTTTTGATGAGGATCTCGGCCAGATCAACCAGCTCATCCATGACATGGGCGATCTGGCCCAGCTCATGGTCACGGACGCGACACGCGCCCTGTTTGATAACGATGCCGCACTCGCGCAACGCGTCGTCTCCGAAGATGCGATCATGGATGCGCGCCAGCGTGAGCTGGACGAACGCGCCATCACGATCATCGCGCTGCGCCAGCCCATGGCGCAGGATCTGCGCATCGTTGTCGGTGCCATTCGTATGGCTGCTGAGCTTGAGCGGATTGGCGATCTGGCAAAGAACATTGCCAAGCGCGTCAACGCCGTGAGCGAAGGCGCAACGCCGAAAAGCCTGTCACACTCAATCGATGTGATGGCCAAGCTGGTCATGAACCAGATCTCCGAGGCGGTCTCGGCGTATGAGGCGCGCGATGAGAAGCGGTTGGAAACGCTGCGCCTCGATGACCAGGAAATTGACGTCCAATACACCTCGATCTTCCGCGAACTTCTGACATACATGATGGAAGATCCCCGCAACATCACGGCGTGTACCCATCTTCTCTTCTGCGCCAAGAACCTGGAGCGCATCGGCGACCACGTGACCAACATCGCGGAAAACGCCTACTACATTTCGACCGGTCGCCAGTTGCCGCTTAATCGACCCAAAAGTGACGAGACGACTGTTCAGGATCCCGCATAAAGGAGTGACGGCTGATGATTGCGCCTAAGATCATGGTTGTCGAAGACGAGGAAGCGCTGGGCATCCTCCTCAAATACAATCTGGAAGCTGAAGGCTATCAGGTTGAAGTCATCGCTCGAGGCGACGAGGCCGAGGTCCGGCTTCGTGAGCATGTACCAGACCTGCTGGTCCTGGACTGGATGGTGCCGGCAGTTTCGGGCATCGAGCTATGCCGTCGCCTGCGCCTGCGCCCGGAAACCGAGCGCCTGCCCATCATCATGCTGACGGCGCGCGGGGAAGAAACCGACCGCGTCCGCGGCCTTGCCACCGGCGCGGACGACTACCTCGTCAAACCCTTCTCAACGCCCGAGTTCATCGCACGAGTGCGCGCCTTGCTGCGCCGGGCGAACCCTGAAGTCTTGTCGTCGGTGCTCAAGGTCGGCGATATCATTCTCGACCGCGAAACTCACCGCGTCCATCGCGGCGAGACCGAAATCAAGCTTGGGCCCACCGAGTTCCGCCTGCTTGAATTCATGATGCGCCATCCGGGACGCGTCTTTTCCCGCAGCCAGCTGCTCGACAATGTCTGGGGCGAAACCATCTACATCGACGAGCGGACGGTGGACGTCCATGTCGGTCGCCTGCGCAAGGCGGTCAACAAGGGTGCCGATGTCGATGTGATCCGCACGATCCGCGGCGCGGGCTACGCGATGCAGGAAGCCTGATCAGCCTCTTTTGCACCGGACATGAGTTAAGCGACGATCCGCGACGACCGATGGCGCGGTTGATCCCGGTGGCCTACAAAGTAGGTGGGCGCCGTGTGCCCGGACCCACGGGTCCGGACAGGGACAGCTCCCTAAGGATCAGTAAGGCCCCGGGGAAGTGTTGCTCCTGTCGAGAAGCGCAGATCGTCACCCGCAGATATAGGGTGCTCGGCGCGTCACCGCCAGCCCCAATGTGAGGCTTGCACCAAAGCCTGGCTCTCCTTAGGTTCGCCCCGAAATGATACCTGAGGAATGAAGTCTGATGCGCTTTGAAGGAACGGCGTCCTATGTCGCCGACAAGGACCTCATGGTGGCCGTCAACGCCGCCATCGCTCTGGAACGCCCGCTCCTCGTGAAGGGCGAACCTGGCACCGGCAAGACGGAACTTGCCCGCCAGATCGCGGACGCCCTCGGCGTCGAGCTCATCGAGTGGAACGTCAAGTCGACCACACGTGCTCAACAGGGCCTTTACGAATATGATGCCGTATCGCGCCTGCGTGACAGCCAGCTTGGCGACGAGCGTTTCAACGACATCGGCAACTACATCCGTCGCGGCAAATTGTGGGACGCCTTCACCACAGACCGCAAGGTCGTGCTGCTGATCGATGAGATCGACAAGGCGGACATCGAGTTCCCGAACGATCTGCTGCAGGAACTCGACCGCATGGAGTTCCACGTTTACGAAACCGGCGAGACCATCCGCGCGGTCAACCGCCCCATCGTCATCATCACCTCCAACAATGAAAAGGAACTGCCGGACGCATTCCTTCGCCGATGCTTCTTCCATTACATCCGCTTTCCGGACATGGAGACGCTGCAGAAGATCGTTGATGTCCATTACCCCGGCATCAAGCAGGATCTCGTGCGCGCGGCACTGACCCAATTCTATGAAATCCGCGAAACCCAGGGATTGAAGAAGAAGCCGTCGACATCTGAGGCGCTGGATTGGATTCGCCTGCTTGTCGCCGACGACATCTCACCTGAAGATTTGCGCGGCGACGCCAAAAGTGCACTTCCCCGTCTGCATGGCGCGCTGCTCAAGAACGAGCAGGACGTGCACCTGTTTGAACGCCTTGCGTTCATGTCGAGGCGCTAGAGCTCGATGTTCCTCCCCTTCTTCCTTGAGCTCAAGGCCGCGAAGATTCCTGTCTCGCTGCGCGAATATCTGGCGCTGCTCGAGGGCCTGAAATCGGGTCTGGTCGATTATGATGTCGAGGGGTTCTACTATCTGGCCCGCTCGGCCCTCGTCAAAGACGAGCGCTATATCGATCGCTTCGACCAGGTTTTCGCGCATGTATTCAAGGGGCTCGACGCCCTTGCGGGAGACGATGGCATCGACGTGGCGAACTTGCCCGAAGAGTGGCTTCGAAGGCTCGCCGAAAAGCACCTGAGTGAGGAAGAGAAAAAGTTGATCGAGACCCTCGGTGGTTTCGATCAGCTGATGGAGACGCTCAGGAAGCGTCTGGAAGAGCAAAAGGAACGTCACCAGGGCGGGTCAAAGTGGATTGGCACGGCGGGCACGTCACCCTTCGGCGCCTATGGCTATAACCCGGAAGGCGTGCGCATCGGCCAGGCCGAAAGCCGTCATCGCCGGGCGGTCAAGGTCTGGGACAAGCGCGAGTTTCGCAATTTCGATGACAGCGTCGAGCTTGGTACCCGCAACATCAAAGTTGCGCTGAAGCGGTTGCGACGCTGGATTCGTGAGGGCGCTGAAGAAGAGCTGGACCTGCCCGGTACGATCACTGCCACCGCCGAACATGGATATCTCGACGTCAAGACCAGGCCAGAGCGGCGCAACGCGGTAAAACTGCTGATGTTCTTTGACGTTGGCGGATCGATGGACGACCACATCAAGATTGTCGAAGAGCTCTTCTCCGCCGCCCGCTCCGAGTTCAAGCACATGGAGTATTTCTACTTCCACAACTGCATCTATGAGGGCCTCTGGAAGGACAACAGGCGCCGTCACTCCGAGGTGATACCGACTTATGACGTCCTGCATAAATTCGGTCCGGACTACAAGGTGGTCTTCGTCGGCGACGCCTCGATGAGCCCCTATGAAATCAACTCGCCAGGCGGCTCAGTCGAACACTGGAACCAGGAAGCCGGCATCGTCTGGCTTTATCGGGTGCTGAACCAGTGGCCGAACGCCGTATGGATGAACCCCGTGCGGGAGAACCACTGGCAGTACACGCACTCGATCAAGATGATCAGCGATGTTTTCAGCCAGCGGATGTATCCTCTGACTTTGGCGGGACTGGAGGCTGCTACCCGCGAGTTGTCGCGCCGCCATTGAGCCGGGCCGGCCGACGCCTTACATTTGCTGCACCGACATAGCGGAGCTTTTCCCGATGACTGAACAAAGTTTTCCTGTCACCCGCACCGATGCGGAGTGGCGCGCACTCCTCACGCCGGAGCAGTATCAGGTGATGCGCCAACACGGCACGGAACGGCCCGGCAGCTGCGCTCTTCTTCATGAAACCCGACCCGGCACTTTCCAATGCGTCGGTTGCGACACACCGCTTTTTGCGTCGACGCTGAAATTCGAGAGCGGCACCGGCTGGCCGAGCTTCAATGATCCCCTCCCCGGCTCCGTCGCCATGGGCGAGGATCGCTCCTACGGAATGGTCCGCACCGAAGTGCATTGCGCAACTTGTGGCAGCCATCTGGGCCATGTTTTCCCGGATGGCCCTCCGCCGACCGGATTGCGTTACTGCATCAACGGCATTGCGCTCGAATTTGAGCCGGACGCCGGCTGAGCAGCTAGAAAAGCTCGACCGTCCCGCTTGCGACCGAACTCGCTGCGGGGCGGTTGTTCCTTTCATTATCGAACACCTTCGCGGTCTCGCGCTCGAGCAATGACTGGCGCGCACGCCCAGAAACCGGCCAGTACTGGATCTTGCGCCCGTGCTCGCCCAACAGGCTGCCGCCGACGTGGCGGATGCCCTCATTGTCCAGGAAGGCGACGGCGAACTTGGCGTTCTGCCGGCCGACATCTGTCAGCCCGTCGATCAGTCTCGCGCCG
The DNA here is from genome assembly GCF_016124105.1 of Aquamicrobium zhengzhouense. Taxonomy (GTDB): domain Bacteria; phylum Pseudomonadota; class Alphaproteobacteria; order Rhizobiales; family Rhizobiaceae; genus Aerobium; species Aerobium zhengzhouense. The sequence goes on along the minus strand of NZ_JADGMQ010000015.1, from coordinate 30,836 downwards.
CCGAACAGCTTTGCCTCAAGCCGCTCCCGCCGCGCGCCGCGCTTAAGCAGTTCATTGAGAAGCAGCTCCATCGCGTGAACGCCATGACGTTCCAACGCGCGTTCATTCTCGAAACCGCCTGGCAGCAGGAAATGGTTCATGCCGCCCACCCCGGCAAACGGATCGCGAATGCACGCAGCCACGCAGCTGCCCAGCAGCGTGGTCAGCACCATCTCGGGGTCGTCGCTGACATATTGCTCACCCTGAACGATGTGAACCCGCTTTTGCCTGTCTTCATCCCGTCTCGGCAGGGAATGCGCGCCGACGGAGGGTCGGATCGTCATGGCTGCTGGCTCACCATGACGCTTGGTACGCGACCGATAGTAAGTTCGACCAGGCTGAGGACCACTAGACTGCTTCCCGCACTGCATTGCAGCGATTGATGATTTCGGCGCCAATGCGCTCGAGCGGCAACTGTCGTTCGACAGCGCCGATCTCATAGGCCACTTTGGGCATTCCGTACACTACCGACGTCGCCTCGTTCTGCCCGATCGTATGTGCGCCGACGGAGCGCATGAGGTGCAGCCCGCGCGCGCCATCACGACCCATTCCGGTAAGGATGACCCCAACTGCTCTCGCGCGCGCGTGACGAGCGACGGATTCGAACAGGACGTCGACGGACGGGCGATGACCGTTCACCGGCTCGTGGGTGCTAAGACGGCAACGCAACTGCGCAGTCCCACCGACGGTCAGATGATAGTCGCCACCGGGGGCGATGTAGATGTTTCCCGGCGTCAGCGGTGCACCCTCTGTCGCCTCGCTCACATGTGCGGGGCAGACGCGATTGAGCCGCTCTGCAAAGCTTTTGGTGAATGTGGCGGGCATATGCTGCGTAATGACAGTCGGCGGGCAATTGGCTGGAAATGCCGAGAGCACGTTCATCAGCGCCTCAACGCCACCCGTCGACGATCCAATCGCGACGATGCGGCCATCCGGCCTGAAGACGCTATTGGCAGAATACGCGGGAGTTCGATCGGAGCCCGCACGAACACGTGCGCGCGCTGCAGACTTCACTCTCACAGCCAGATCGCCGAACGCTTCCTCGACGGGAGCGCCCATTCCCGGCTTGCCAACACAATCAACGGCACCCAGTTCAAGAGCAGCAAGCGTGACATCTGCGCCAACCTGCGTCAGCGTCGAGACCATCACCACCGGCATCGGCCGAAGCCGCATGATTTTTTCAAGGAAGCTCAGCCCGTTCATATTGGGCATCTCGACGTCGAGGGTGATGACATCCGGATTGAGCCGCTTGATCGCTTCACGCGCCTCAAACGGGTCACCGGCATGTCCGACAACCTCAATGTCCGGATCACGGCGAAGCACAGCTGAAATAAGACTACGCATGGTGGCACTGTCGTCCACCACGAGCACTTTGACCCCGCTCATTTTCTAAAAACCGTCCTTGAGCCTGTAGGTCGTGAGACCGTCATTCTCGAATTTCGTCATATCCGTCACCCGCTCCGAATGGCCGACATAGAGGCGGCCACCTGGCTGTAGCAACGGCGCAAATCTTGCCCAGATACGAGCCTGGGTCGGCTCATCAAAATAGATCACCACGTTGCGGCAGAAAATGGCGTCGAACTTGCCCTTCATCGGCCACTGCGCCATCAGATTGAGTTCACGGAACGCCACGAGCCTGCGCATCTCTTCGCAGACGCCCCAGGCGTCACGGCCGTGATCCTTGACGCGGACCATCCAGCGGTCGCGAAGCGACGCTGGAACTGGCTGTACGGCTTCGTCGGAATAGACGCCCGCGCGACCTGTTGCGACGACGTTCGGATCAATATCAGTGGCGAGAATGCGCACGTCATAATCCGCAGCTTCCGGCATCAACTGCAACACGGTCAGGGCAATCGAAAACGGCTCTTGTCCCGTCGAACATCCTGCCGACCAAAAGCGAACACGACCGCCTGCTCGCGCCTTTTGCACCAGTGAAGGCAGCACCTTTGTCCTCAGGTGGTCGAAATGGTGCGGCTCGCGAAAGAAGCGCGTCACATTGGTCGTCAGCGCGGCAAGCATGTTCATACGCTCGCCGGCTCCTTCTGAGCCCGCGACATAGCTGCAATAGTCGCGAAAGCTCTCAAGCCCCAGCGCGCGCAGCCGCTTGGCGAGGCGCGAATAAACCAGGGAAGCTTTGCTTTCGGACAAGGCGATCCCGGCGTCGTCGTAAAGCATACGCGCGATCGACAGGAAATCGTCGTTGGTGAAAAGAAATTCGCCCTCGACCAATGCCTTCTTGCGCCCGGATGCTCCAGGCCGCGTGGTGATTGTCATGCAGCTTCGGCCTCAAACTCGTCCGGAAGGATCCGGTCGAGCCCGATGAGCCCGATCATGCGTCCTTCAACGGCGAGAATTCCGCGTACAAACGACTTCACAGTGTCGCTCGCAACGCTCGGCGTCGGCTGGATCTCTTCGTCGGTGACGCTGAGAATGTCGCAGACAGCGTCGACCAGGAGCCCCACTTCGCGATTTTCGCAACGCACGACAATGATGACGTGGCGCGCTTCCGCGATCGTCGTTCCAAGGCCGAGACGCTCGGAGAGATCAATGATTGGCAGAACCGTGCCGCGAAGGTTGATGACCCCGCGAATATAGCTCTGCGCGTGTGGAAGTGGCGTAGCCGGTGTCCAGCCACGGATTTCGCGGACCATCATGATGTCCACGCAATATTCCTGGTCACCGATCCGGAAAGCGATCAGTTCACGCCGCTGATCAGATGCCTTTGTGTTCAGAACCTGGTTCATGGTTTCCCCAAAGTCTTGCAAACCGTGATGCTGCAGACGCCCCGCACAACCGAGTGTCGGGCCTCATCGTTAATTTGCGGTTTAGAGCCGCAGCGTTCCTCAGGCGGGCAAGAACCGGGAGCGCATAGCGACAGGGGATGCAGCCTCACTGCATCCCCTGTCCGATTGTCCGGATGAACCTTGGGTTAGAACTCGTCCCAGTTTTCCTCGTCCGCCTGCTCGGACAGAAGCGCCGCAGCAAGACCTGCCCCACCACTGACCGATTTCAGGGCAGGTGCCTTGGCGGAAGGCGCAAGTGCGTGGGTCTTCGTCTCTCTGGTCCTGGTTGCCGAGGCGCCGATCGTTCCCGACACCTCGCCCAGCCTGAACTTCGACACAAGGCGGCCAAGCTCCTCCGCCTCCTGAGCGAGGCTATGGCTTGCAGCAGTGGATTCCTCGACCATCGCGGCGTTCTGCTGGGTGACCTGATCCATCTGGTTCACCGCCGAGTTGACCTCGGCCAGACCCGTGGACTGCTCACGTGCGGATGCAGCGATCTCGGTTACAAGGCCTGTAATCTCGGCGACCTGCGCAACGATCTTCTCAAGAGCGGTGCCCGTCTGCCCCACGAGATCCACTCCCTGACCCACCTGCTGGGTCGACGTGGAGATAAGCTCCTTGATCTCCTTGGCCGCCTCGGCGGACCGCTGAGCCAGTGCACGCACCTCCGATGCAACCACGGCAAAGCCTCTGCCCGCGTCGCCAGCACGGGCAGCTTCTACGCCTGCATTCAGAGCCAGAAGGTTGGTCTGGAACGCGATCTCATCGATCACGCCGATGATCTGGCTGATCTGGTCGGACGACTTCTCGATCTGCGCCATTGCCGATACCGCATCGCGAACGACGATGCCGGATCGCTCTGCGCCCTGTCGGGCCTGGCCGGTCAGGTCGGAGGCACGGACTGCGCCCTCCGCAGTCGTTTTGACGGTTGCCGTGATCTGGTCAAGCGCCGCAGCAGTCTCTTCGAGGCTTGCTGCCTGCTGTTCGGTGCGGCGCGACAGATCATCAGCGGCCTGGCTGATCTCACCGGTCCCCGAGCGCATGCCCTCGATCGCCCTGAAGATCGTCGCCATCGTCTCCTGAAGCTGTTCGGCCGTACGGTTGAAATTATCCTTCAACGGCTGCGCCTTCGCACTGAAGGCCTCTGTCACGCGGAACGTCAGATCGCCACCGGCCAGCGCAGCAAGTCCGCGGCCGATCGCGGTGATCGCAACCTGATCTTCCTCGGCAGCGCGTGCCTTTTCGGCCTCGTGGAGCTGGCGTTCGCTCTCGGTCATGTTGCGAACGCGTTCAGCCTCGCCTTCGACACGGAGCTTTTCGATTGCGCCCTCCTTGAAGACCTGAACCGCCCGCGCCATCTCGCCGATCTCATCGCGACGATCGAGGCCTTCAACCTCAACTGAATGATCGCCAGCAGCGAGGCGCCCCATCACGCCCGTCAATCCGGTAATCGGTCCTGCAATCATGCGTGTCAGGAGGAAGCCGAGAGCGGTTGCAATGATGATTGCGATGACCAGACCGATTGCGAGCGCGAGCTCGTTGAATTCGAGCGCCTCATCTGCAGCCACGCGAGCCGCCTGAATGCGCACATTCGCGGCTTCGCTGACGGTCTGGATCGCCGATTCGACCTTGTTCATATAGGTATCGGCAATGCCGGAGCGTCCGACCATCTGGATAGCGCGAGGGCGTCGCGCCGGGTCCGCCGACAAGGCCTTGCCGGTGTCGACAACATTCATCCACCAGGCGTTCAAAGCCTCCGATGCGACATCGATATGCTCACCCATTTCAGGGAAGCCGGTGGTGAGCGCCCTCAAATGCTCGATCTGCTCATTGAAATTGTCGCGGTGCTCTTCGAGCCGCGAAAAATAAAAGGGATCGTTCGTCAGCAGGAAGCCGCGATAGCTGTTCTCCTGACGGGCGTTCAGGGTGATCGCGTTCTGAACACGCTCCATCACCTGATTCACGAGCGCGCGCTCTTCCTGCGCGACGCGAGAACTGACGAGATTCCAGTATATCGTCGCGCTCATTGCCAGGATGGTTGCCACCACGGCAAAGAATCCCAATGCAAGTTTGCGCGATATTCTCAAGTTCGTGATCAGCACAACAACCCCCGCCTTTCCACGACCCGGATCAAACCGGTTAGTCCCCTGACCGCACACAAATCTGCGCGGCACCCCAGCTCAGTTGATGACAATGGCAGGTTAACAGGCCGCTAACGACGAACTCTCTCGACGCATAATAGGTGCAGGGCGACCGTTCACTTATGTGTTGCGACCAATTCTTGGAGAAGCTTAGCTTATTCTAATGTATCGAAGATCTGGGATGCTTCACGCTTATCGAAGTGGTATCGACCACGACCCCGCCCGGGAACGCCCGCCAAGACCTGCAGGTCCTCACCCGCTCAGCTTCGCGTCCTCGTCCGTGTCGCAAGAACATTGCGGATGGCGAAACTGGAGTGAATCCGCAGAACACCAGGCATTTTCGACAGGATCTCCTTATGGATCCGCTCGAACTCGCCCGCATTGCCGACTTCGACACGCAGCAGATAGTCAGCGCCCCCGGTCATCAAAAAGCACTCCTTGATTTCAGGATGCTTCCGCACGGCCGCCTCGAACCGGTCCAGATATTCTTCTGTCTGGCGTTCAAGTGTGATGTTGATGATGACGGCAATTGACGCCTCGGTGCGTGAAGGGTCCACAAGGGCCGTATATCCACGGATCAGGCCGGATTGCTCCATCAGCTTGACCCGGCGCAGGCACGCCGATGGCGATAGCCCAACCTGCTCCGCCAGTCTGGCGTTCGTCATCCTCCCGTCAAGACGTAGCAAGCGCAGAATCTCTCGGTCTGTTCTGTCAAATTCGATCATAGCACTTTGTTCGAAACCATCTCATCGTCTGCCATTTTGGAATATTTGAACAAATTTAATGCGAAAAAACAGCAAGAAATGTCGTCGATCATTCGATACCCTTCTTTTATCAAGGAGTGCGACGTGATTTACGAGACGGTAGAAACAAGCCTGATCAACGAGCTCACGCCTTCGGGCTATCTGACGATCGATCTTGCTGCCTTGAGACGCAATTATGCGCAGATCTCAAACCGTGTTGCACCAGCTCGCGCAGCCGGTGTCGTAAAGGCGAACGCCTATGGCCTTGGGGCGCGCCAGGTCGCTGCAGCGCTCTTGGCTGAAGGTTGCCGGGATTTTTTCGTCGCGGAGTTTGTTGAAGCTGTCCAGCTGCGCCCGCACCTTCCGCCGGAAGCACGCCTTTTCGTCCTGAACGGTCTTCAGCCGGGGAATGAAGCGTTGTGCGCCAGCATCAATGCGATCCCCGTCGCAAACTCCCTGCTTCAGCTGAGGCGCTGGCGGGAAACCGCCACGACGCTTGGGCGCAGACTGAAGGTCGTCATTCAGTTCGACACCGGGATGTCACGGCTTGGCATCGCGCCTGAGGAGCGTGGAGCCGTGCGCGCGATCCTTGAGGATGCACCGCTCGATGTCCTTTTCATCATGAGCCACCTTGCCTGCGCCGATGAGGCTGCGCATCCGCAAAACGTCCAGCAACTTGCGGAGATGCAGCGCGCAATCGCCGACACTCAAAGAACTGAGCTCAGCTTCGCCAATTCCGGCGGGGTGTTTCTTGGTTCGGATTATCACGGGGGGCTCGTTCGACCCGGCATCGCGCTTTATGGCGGTGCGCCGACCTTCGGGGTTCCAAACCCGATGGAAGCGGTGGTCCGCCTCGAAGTCGCTGTCGTCCAGACACGCCGGGTCCCGGCCAGCACCGCTATTGGTTATGGCGCAAGTTTCCTGGCGACCGGCGAAATGCGGCTTGCAACGATCGCCGCCGGTTATGCTGACGGACTGCCCCGCACCTTGAGCAACCGGGGGGCGGTCTATTTCGAAGGCACTCGCTTGCCAATTGTCGGGCGCGTGTCGATGGATTCCATCATCATCGACATCTCCGCACTGCCAGAGGGCGCGCTCGACCTTGGGAGCCTCGTCGAAGTGATAGGCCCCAACCAGAGCCTCGACGAGGTGGCACATGCGGCCGGCACCATCTCTTATGAAATTCTCACCAGTCTCGGCGGCAGATACCGGCGACGTTACGTTTGACCGGGCTAGAGCAAAGAGGGGCAAATAGAATGAGAGTGATCGTTCTTGGCGCTGGAATTATCGGTGTCACCACGGCCTATCAGCTGGCCAAGGCTGGCCATGAGGTTACCGTTGTCGATCGCCAGACCGGCCCGGCTCTCGAAACCAGCTTTGCCAATGCTGGCGAGGTCTCCTTTGGCTACTGCTCGCCATGGGCAGCTCCCGGCATTCCGCTCAAGGCGGTGAAGTGGCTGTTCATGCAGCACGCGCCGCTTATCTTACGGCCAAAGTTCGACGCTGCGATGTTGTCCTGGCTGTTTCGCATGCTGTCTAACTGCACGGCGGAGCGGTACGCCATCAACAAGAGCCGGATGTTGCGCCTGTCGGACTACAGCCGCATCTCTCTTGCAGCCCTGCGCGAAGAAACCGGCATCGCCTATGACGAGGCGATGAAGGGCACCTTGCAGTTGTTTCGCACCGAGGCGCAGCTGGACGCATCGGCCAAGGACGTCAAGGCGCTGGCCGCTGATGGCATTCCTTATGAAGTTCTGGATCGCGACGGGTGCATCCGGGCTGAACCTGCGCTCGCGCATGTCCGGGACAAGATTGTCGGCGGTCTCCTTACCCCGCAGGACGAGACCGGCGACTGCTTCAAGTTCGCAAACGCCCTGGCAGCAAAGGCTGAAGCGCTGGGGGTTCGTTTTCTTTACGAAACGCCTATCACTGGTTTGGATATCGAGGCAGGCGGCCTCCGAGCCGTGATCACAAAAAATGGACGGCTGGAGGCCGACGCTGCCGTGGTTGCGCTTGGCAGCTATTCGCCGCTTCTTCTCAAGCCACACGGCATCCAGCTGCCGGTCTATCCAGTGAAGGGATATTCTCTCACCATGCCGGTGGTTGAGCCGACCCGCGCGCCAGTCTCAACGATCATGGATGAGACGTTCAAGATCGCCATCACGCGCCTCGGAGACCGCATCCGGGTCGGTGGGATGGCCGAGATATCAGGCTACACGAATGATCTCAGCATTAAACGGCGCAGCACCCTCAATCATTCGGTGATGGATCTCTTCCCCGGCGGCGACATCAGCAAGGCGATCTACTGGTCGGGCCTGCGTCCGATGACGCCCGACGGAACGCCGGTCATCGGCGGAACCCACATCAAGGGGCTTTTCCTGAATACCGGACACGGAACACTTGGCTGGACGATGAGCACCGGGTCTGCGCGGGTCATTAGTGACCTCGTCAGTGGCCGCACGCCTGAGATAGATGCGAAGGATCTGGCGATCAGCCGCTATGGCTGAACGCCAGAGTTTGTCGTCAGAGGCGCACTTCGGCGTTGTCGCCCAGATCTGGTGCTGAACCCGTCACAAACGACATCAGCATCTTGGCACCACTGATTACTTTGTTGGGGCTATCCCAGATCTCACCGCGCTCTGGCGTCACTTTCAGGACGCGGATGGTTGGGTCATCCATGTCCTCCCACCAGATCTTGTCCGTCTCGGACCACAGCTCTGCAATTTTCGTGCGGTCGTCCGACAGTTCGGCTTTGCCGGATACCAGAACATAGCGGTAATTGCTGTTGTCGGCCCAAGCTAGCGACACGGTCGGAAACCGCTCGATCTCGGCATTTTTCTCGCCGGAAACGTCTGCCAGAAAGTAAAAAGCGTTTTCGTCCCTGCGCGGACGCGCGGACATCGGGCGGCTGTGCTGCTCTTCGCCCGTCCAGGTGGTCAGCATGCAGATATCGATTTTCTCGGCAAGTTCCCAGATACGGTCGGCGACTTCTGCCGGCGATGCCGGATTGTCGTGCTGCTGTTCTTTCATGGGGCCACTCCTTGTTGGCCCGATCAACGCTGCCCGCAGCGCTTCGTTCCCCACCAGTGGCATGGCCAACTGTCCTCCCCTTCGCCGCAGCACGGGGAGGACAGAGCGATAGTTGGCTCTCTAGTCGATGTCGAATGAGACACCTTGCGCGAGCGGCAAGGCTTTCGAATAGTTCACCGTGTTGGTTGCGCGGCGCATATAGGCCTTCCAGGCGTCTGATCCGCTCTCACGGCCACCGCCCGTTTCTTTCTCACCGCCAAATGCTCCGCCAATTTCCGCTCCGGACGTGCCTATATTCACATTGGCAATGCCGCAGTCGGAGCCGTCGGCAGCCAGAAAGCGCTCGGCCTCCTGCATGTTCAGCGTGAAGATCGATGATGACAGCCCAGCTGCCACGGCATTATGCAGTCGCAGCGCCTCGTCAAAATCTGAATAGCGCATGACATAGAGGATTGGGGCAAAGGTTTCTTCCAGCACAGGCCCCGCCTGTTCCGGCATCTCGACCAGAGCCGGGCGCACGTAAAAGGCCTCATCCTTGCCTGCCTCGCGCACACGCTCGCCACCGGTCACGACACCTCCCGCCGCCCGTGCCGCTTCGAGAGCTTTTTGCATTCCATCGAAGGCCGCCTTGTCGATCAAAGGACCCACCAATGCGGAGGTCTCAAGCGGGTTGCCGACCGATACACTTTCGTAAGCCTTCTTCAGGCGCGGGACCAGCTGATCATAAACGTCGACGTGAACGAAGAGACGACGCAAGGTGGTGCAGCGCTGGCCTGCCGTTCCCATAGCGCCAAAAGCCACTGCGCGAAGGGTCATGTCGAGGTCTGCGGACGGGCAGACGATGCCGCCATTGTTTCCGCCAAGTTCCAGGATGGCGCGGGCAAACCGTTTTGCGAGGCGTGGTCCGACTTCTCGGCCCATGCGGGTGGATCCGGTAGCGGAGACCAACGCGACCTTCGGATGATCCACCAGCGCTTCGCCGACCGCACGGTCGCCGATCAGCAGTGTGCTGAGGCCCTTCGGTGCTTCACCAAACCGCGCGATCGCCCGTTCAAGTATCGCCTGGCTCGCCAGTGCGGTAAGCGGTGTCTTCTCCGATGGCTTCCACACAATCGAATTGCCGCAGACTAGCGCTAGGGCTGCGTTCCACGACCACACCGCGACCGGGAAGTTGAAGGCGGAGATGATGCCAACGACTCCCAGAGGATGCCACGTTTCCATCATGCGGTGGCCGGGTCGCTCGGTCGCGATGGTCAGCCCGTAGAGCTGGCGAGACAGACCAACCGCGAAGTCGCAAATGTCGATCATTTCCTGGACTTCGCCAAGACCTTCGGAGGTAATCTTGCCAGCCTCAAGGGACACAAGACGCCCAAGATCGGCCTTTGCAGCGCGCAGTTCCTCGCCCAGAAGACGCACCAATTCGCCGCGCCGCGGGGCCGGGACAAGGCGCCACTCCAGGAACGCGGCGTGCGCGGCTTCGATTGCCGCCGAGGTATCAGATGTCACCTTTAAGCGGGCAATTTCCTCACCAGTAACCGGGCTGCTGGATGCCATCTCGCCCCCGGTCCAGGCGTCACGCTCCACGCCAAGCCTGTCGAGGATTGCGGCAGCTTCCTGTTTCACGTCCACAGCCTGTGTCATCCACTTCTCCATCATGTGTCGTGCAGCCCTGATGCGCTGCATTGCTCAGATCATGAGCCCAACACTAACGGGAAATCAGTCGATGGGAACAGTCCAATGGCGCGATCGCCTTCGTCCACGATTCTTGTCAGTCAGATGATCCGGCAGCTTCCGACAGAAGAGCTGCCCTCAGCGCATCAGGATCGACATCACGTCCAACGAACGCTCGAAAAGCGTCGACTCCCTGGTGGAAGAACAGTTCGTAACCGCTGATTGTCGTCACGCCTTCGGCACGCGCATCCAGAAGAAACTCTGTGTCTACCGGGGTGTAGACCGCGTCAAAGGCCCACCGGCGTCCCGGAATAAGCTGGCGCGGGATCGCCGTTCCTGCAATCCCGTTCATGCCGAGCGGAGTGCAGTTGACCAACCCGTCACTGCCACCGACGGCTTCTTCAATCGTCGACGCGACGGCCACTTTCATCGACGAATTTGCCGCCCTCAAGGAAGACGCAAGTGCCTCAGCCTTGTTCGGGTCCATGTCGAAGATGCGAAGCTCATCGGCCTCGAGATCCGCAAGACCGAAAGCGACCGCCTTGCCAACACCGCCCGCGCCGGCCATTGCAACCGTTCCGGGTGCTGCGCCCTGGAGCCCGCCTCTTATGGCGGCGATAAAGCCGGTATAGTCGGTGTTCAGCCCGTAAGACCCATCTTCGCGAAAAAGAACGGTGTTGCAGGCACCGATCGCACGCACCCGCGGATCATCGACCACGAGGCGCGAGAAAACGGTCTCCTTGTACGGATAGGTGATATTGATGCCGGCAAAGCCCTCGCTCCGGCATCGCTCGAACACCGCGTCGAAATCGAGGTCCAGATCTGCTGGTATGAGAGACTCATAGGTGACTTCCAGGCCGCAAAGCCTGCCTGCAAGACGATGCAGAAGCGGTGACTTGGAGCGCTTGATATTGTCGCCGATCAATCCGAGCCGCACCATCTTCCGGTCCTCTCCGCATAAGCGTGGCCTGCCCGCCGCGCAATTCAATGCGTCGACAGCCGACATTTCCTGAAACATCATATATTTTCTGGAAAACCCGATGTCCAGAGAGGTCAGTCGCGGCTAGGCGCCGATGGCTCCGGTGGCGAGAGCATGTTCGACGCCGCCGCTCACGTGCTCCTCCAGAACTCTCTTGGCAGTTGCAGCGTCGCGGGCCAGCGCTGCATCCAGCATGATCTGGTGCTCATTGGCTGCGATGTCCCCGCGAAAGGAGAGCGCGATCATCTGATAGCGCAGATATTTGTCGAACACCGCTGCGTGGGTTTCCATCAGCACCTTCGAACCGCAGGCGGAGATCAGAGCCTGATGGAATTCCCAGTCGTACCGCTTCCACATCTCGGTCTGGCTCAGATCGCCGTCACGCATGCGCGCTTCCAGGGCCGCCAGCTTGTGATGGGCTGCCACAATGCGCGCTTCCCATTCAACATCGCCGCCCGCAAATGACTGTTCGAGCGCAAAACCCTCGAGGAGGAGCCGCAGTGCTGCCACTTCACGCAGATTGTCGACAGACACGGCAGAAGCCTCGAAACCGCGTTGGCCCTCAGCAGAGACAAGGCCCTCGGAAGTCAGCCGGCTGAGTATCTCGCGCAGGGTGCTGACGCTCGCGCCATAGCTGTCCTTGAGCCAATCCAGCTTCAGCTTCTGCTTCGGCGCGATCCGCCCGAATATGATGTCCGCGCGAATGCGGCGGTATGCGCTCTCGCCTATGGTCTCAACTGGTTCGGCACTCATTGTTCCAGCACCCGCTGCCTTGTGATCCGTGTTTTACCGCTCAGGCAGCGTGCCAAGCGAAACGGTATATTCGATGCAAGCCGAAATATGGCGATCGAGAATTTCGAGCGCGCGGTCGGCATCCCTTTCCAAAGCGCACTGCAACAGATCCTTGTGCTCTTGAGCTGCCTGTTTGCCGCGGAACACCACAGCCAGAATCTGATAGCGCAGGAACTGGTCAAAGATGACCGAGTGGGTCTCTAACAGCGCGCGCGAACCGCAGGCGGAAATCAGCGCACCGTGGAATTCGCGATCATAGTTCTTCCACTGCATGGTGCGCTCCTGCTCACCATTCAGCATCATTTCCTCGAGGCGACACAGCTTGTGATACGCGGCGACAACCCGCCCTTCCCACTCGATATCGCCACTCGCGAATGACTGGCGCAGCGCGTGCCCTTCAAGAAGGTTCCGCATCGCGGCGACCTCGCGCAGGTTCGCCACCGAAATATCGACGACGCCAAATCCGCGTTGCCCCTCGGCCGTGACAAGCCCTTCGGACACAAGACGGAAAAGCACCTCCCGCAGAGTGCTGACACTTGTGATGTATTGGGCGCGAAGCTTCTCAAGCCGCAACTTCTTTCCGGGCTCCAACCGCCCGAAAATGATGTCGGACCTTATCCGCTTATAGGTGTTGTCGCTTGCCGTCTCAGGCGACACGTCTGCTGCCACGCCTTCCTCCAGATTGATAGGGCGACGTTTGCACACGGCCCACGAAACGCACAAGAGGCACCGGAAGCGCCCGACAGCTTCCGCACAGAAATGATAAAATCAAAAATCTCATACGAAAATAATCATGCCTATTGAAATTGATTTTGTCGAATGTCATGAATACGGCAACCGCCGGGGTGGAGCCAAGGGCGGTATTCTTGAACGGGAGGAACCCAATGCTTGCTTCGATCACGCGAAGGACTGCGCTTGCTGCTGCCGGCGCAATGCTTCTGGCTGCATCCGCGCTGACGCCAGCGCTCGCACAAGACAAGACCAAGATCCGCTTCTCGGCTGTGTTCTCCGAACAGGACATTCGCGCCGAGATGATGAAGAAGTTTGCCGACGGCATCGGTGACGAGTTCGAGTTCGAAGGTTTTTACGGTGGCATGCTGTTCAAGCAGGGCACCGAACTCGTTGCGCTCCAGCGCGGCAATCTTGAAATGGGCAACATCGCCCCGCAGGACATTTCAAATCAGGTCCCGGAATGGTCAATCCTGACTTCCGCTTACCTCTTCCGTGACGCCGCGCACCTGCAGACGTTCTTCGACAGCGAACTGGGCGAAGAAATGAAGAAGATGGCCGAAGACAAGCTCGGCGTCCGCGTTCTAGGCCCGACCTTCTTTGGCACCCGTCAGGTTGGCCTGAAGTCTGACAAGAAGATCAACACGCCAGCTGACATGGCGGGCATCAAGCTGCGCATGCCGGGCGGCGATTCCTGGCAGTTCCTCGGTCAGGCGCTTGGCGCAAACCCGACGCCGATGGCCTATGCTGAGGTCTATACCGGCCTTCAGACCGGCGCGATTGACGGCCAGGACAATCCGCTGCCGAATGTCCAGAACATGAAGTTCTACGAAGTCATGTCTCAGATCGTGATGACCTCGCACCTCATCGGCTTCGACCTTCTGACGATCTCTGCGGACACCTGGAACAAGCTAACGCCTGAACAGCAGGAAAAGGTGCAGACGGCGGCTAATGAGGCGATTGCCTGGAGCACCGAACAGCATCTGAAGCAGGAAGAAGAGCTCGCCGCCTCCTTCAAGGAGAAGGGCCTCGACATCTACACGCCTGATCTCGACGCTTTCCGGGCGCACGCCCAGAAGATGTATCTGGAGTCGGATCTCGCAAAGAGCTGGCCTGAAGGTCTGATCGACAAGATCAACGCGCTCTGACGCACTCCTTCCAGAAATTCAGATCTGTGCCGTCGCTGGTTGCAGCGGCGGCAATCTGACAGGAGGTTACGATGCGCAGTTCCTCTGCACGTCACATTTTCGAATGGCTACGAAGTCGAGCAGAAAATATCGCCTGCGCGATGCTCGCTGCCATGTTCGTTGCTTTCATGCTCCAGATCGCATTTCGCTATCTGCTCAACCTGCCAATCGGCTGGACGCATGAGCTGAGCGTTGTTCTCTGGATCTGGCTCGTCCTGTTTGGTAGCGCTTTCGTGGTACGCGAAAGCGAGGAGATCAGGTTCGACCTGATCTACGGACCCGCCACTGATCGCGCCCGCAGAGTGATGGGTTTCATCACCGCCGCCGCGCTAATCGTTCTCTTCGGCGTGTCTTTGCCCGCGGTCATCGACTACGTGACATTCATGAAGGTGGAAAAGTCCGCCTACATGAAAATCCGTTTCGATTACCTCTATTCGATCTACATCGTCTTCGCTGTCGCGATGATCGTCCGCTACATATGGATCGCATGGCTTGCGGTTCGCGGGCAGGCTCCCGAGGCGTATGACCCTACAAAGGCGAGCTCCGGCGTATGAACCTGGCCAGCCCCTTCTCCATCTCGCTTGTCGTTATCACGGCACTCGCTCTGCTCGGTCTGCCGATCGGTCTTGCCATGCTGTGCGGCTCTATCCTCTATCTGTTCATGGCCGGGCTCGACATGGGCACCGTGGCCGAGCAGTTCCTGAACGGCATGTATTCCAACTACGTGATCCTCGCTGTACCGCTCTTCATTCTTGCGGCGGAGATCATGAACAGCGGCTCGATGACCGAGCGCCTGCTTCGCTTCTGTAACGTACTTGTCGGCCGCTTCCGTGGCGGCCTTGCACAGGTCAATATCGTCCAATCGATCATCTTTGCCGGCATGTCAGGATCCGCGATTGCCGATGCGGCCGGCAGCGGGCGCATGATGCAGAACATGATGACGCGCGAAGGACGCTACACGCCGAGCTATGCCGCAGCGCTCACCGCCGTCACAGCGGTCGTTGGCCCGATCATTCCGCCCTCGATCCCGCTTGTTCTTTACGCGCTCGTCTCCGATGCCTCGATTGGCTATCTCTTCCTGGCAGGTGTTATGCCGGGGCTTCTGATGTCGGTGCTGCAGATGGGGCAGGTTGCCTGGACTGCACGACGCAACAACTTCCCAGTCGAGGAAGCCGTACCGCTTCGTGAAATCCCACGGATCACCTGGCGCGCGTTCCCGGCGCTGATGATGCCCGTCATCCTGCTGGGCTGCATCTATACGGGCGTTACGACACCGACCGAGGCAGCAGCCCTTGCCGCGTTCTACGCCCTGGTAATCTCTGTCGGGCTTTACCGTAGCCTTTCAGCGAAGGAAGCTTACAACGCGCTCCTGATTTCGACGAAAACAAGCGCCTCGATCGGCATGCTGATCGCGGGGTCGCTGGTCTTCAACTATGTCGTTACGATCGAGAACATCCCCAACACGCTTCGAATGCTCCTGATAGACTGGGAGCTGACACCGATACAATTCCTGATCATGGTCAACGTCGTGCTGCTCCTGCTCGGTTGCGTGCTGGAGGGGACGGCTATCCTTTTGATCATCGTGCCAGTCTTTGTCCCGACGGCTCAGGCGCTGGGTATTGACCTTGTGCATTTCGGCGTCGTCGTTGTGGTGAACATCATGCTGGGACTGGTGACGCCACCCTATGGCCTTCTCCTTTTCATCATGACGAACATATCCGGCGCACCGGTCAAGGATATCATCCGCGACTGCATGCCATTCCTGTTCTGGATGTTTGTCTGCCTTGGGTTGATTACCTTCTTCCCCGAGATCGTCCTGTGGCTGCCGCGTATGGCTGGCTACGGTGCCTGAACCTAGAGACTATCTATGACCAAACCGATTTACGTTCTCAACGGACCGAACCTCAATCGCCTTGGCAAGCGTGAGCCTGAAATCTACGGCTATACGACGCTTGCCGAGGTCGAAGCGATGTGCCGCGAGGCAGCAGGTAAAACGCCGGTCGAGTTTCATCAGTCGAACCGCGAATACGAACTCATCGACTGGATCCACGAGGCGATCGATGCAGATGCTGCGGGCATCATCATCAATCCTGCGGGTCTGACCTTCACGTCGGTTCCGATCATGGACGCGCTGAAGATGTTTCCTCGACCGATCATCGAGCTGCACATCTCCAACATTCATCGGCGGGAAGCCATCTATCACAACTCGCTGATGTCCAGGGTGGCAACGGCGGTCATCGCTGGTCTTGGTCCGAAGGGTTATCGAACGGCGATGGCCGCAATGCTGGAGCTGATCCAGGAAAACCGCCAATAAGGAATATTTCGAGCGCCGAGTTTAACTGTGCGTTATATGACCTTGCGTCACCCTGCGGGCGATCAGGCGCGGGGGACGCACTCATCATGGATCAGGCATCTCTATTCATCGCCGCAGGCATTTGCGCTGCTGCGCTGGCCCTGACGATCCTGAGCGCATGGTTTTCCAGCCGGGCAGACATCTTTCTGGTCGGCTGGACGCTCGGCATGTTACTTTTGGCCGTTGGTGTGCTCGGCTATCACCTAATGCCCACCGATAATATGCGACTGGTTGCACTCGCCTTCGGCACCGAGCTTGCCGGCTTTATGGTCATATATTGTGCAGCAAGAAAATTCACCGGGCACCGCACGTCACGACAGACCCTTGTAATCTTACTTGCCACAATCCCCCCGGTCGTCGTGCCGACCCTCGCAGGATATGACGGCCTGGGCATCGCCATCTACA
The DNA here is from genome assembly GCF_016124105.1 of Aquamicrobium zhengzhouense. Taxonomy (GTDB): domain Bacteria; phylum Pseudomonadota; class Alphaproteobacteria; order Rhizobiales; family Rhizobiaceae; genus Aerobium; species Aerobium zhengzhouense. Next base: position 13,984 of record NZ_JADGMQ010000015.1, on the reverse strand, counting down.
ACTTCATGGCTGCCGCGCTCCTCGTGGCGACAGGCCTTCACTACTGGAAGGCGCGTGCGGAAGCGCCATCAGCCATCACCGCGATGTCCGCGATCTACGTCCTGTCGGCCTTGTCATTCTTCGCTTGCGGCGTCGTACTTATTCAGCAGCGACAGCTTGTGCTTCACGCTCCCCCAGCCAACTGGGCCGAGCAGATCAACGCGATCGCCTGCATCGCAGGCATCACCGGCATAGGCGCCCTGTCGCTGAGCCTCAACAATCTGCGCGCCGCACGCCGACACCGGGAGGAAGCCCGCACCGACCCGCTCACGGGACTTCTGAACCGGCGCGCCTTGTTCTCCATGATGGAGACGCGGCCGCTAAGGGCGGGCAGCGCGGTGATTGTTTTCGACCTCGACCATTTCAAGAGCATCAACGACCGCTTCGGTCATGCCGCTGGTGACGAGGTTCTACGCTGCTTTGGATCGATCATGCGGGAGAACATACGCGAGGGCGACATCGCAGCACGAACCGGAGGCGAAGAATTCGTTCTCGTGCTCCATCACGCGTCGCCCAAAGTGGCGACTGCCGTTGCGGATCGCATCCGAATGCTATGTGCGCTAAGCGCTATGCAAACCCCGTCAGGAAGGCTTTCCGCGACTGTCAGCGCCGGCATTGCGTTCGCCGCGAATGACAGCGCCAGCTTCGATGAAGTCCTCCACCGCGCCGACGCCTCACTCTATCGCGCCAAAGACGACGGACGCGATCGCGTGGTGCTTGACGAAGATTATCAGGCCGTGGCGTGAGAAATCCGCTAGCCGACGAAAGCGCGCTCGACGACAAATTCAGCCGGCTTGTTGTTCGCACCTTCGGTGAGATCGAAACTTTCCACCAGCGCCTTCACATCGCGGATCATGTCCATCGAGCCGCAGATCATCACCCGATCAACCGCCGGATCGAAGGCAGGCACGCCAAGATCTTCGAACAATTTGCCGCTCTCGATGAGGTCGGTGATGCGCCCCATCTTCGCTGAGGTCTCGCGGGTCGTCGTGGCGTAATGACGGAACCGTCCGTCAACCAGTTCGCCGATCAGCGGATCTTCCACCAGCGCCTTCGACAGCTCCTCGCCATAGGTCAGCTCGCCGACATCCCGGCACGTATGCGTGAGGATGACATCCTCGAACTTCTCATAGGTCTCAGGATCGCGCATCAGGCTGGCGAACGGCGCAAGTCCGGTGCCGGTCGAGATCATCCACAGGCGCTTGCCCGGCGTCAGCGCGTCAAGCACCAAGGTCCCGGTCGGCTTTGGCCGCATCAGCACCGTGTCGCCGGGCTGGATTTTCTGCAGGTGCTGCGTCAGCGGGCCATCTGGAACCTTGATCGAATAGAATTCCAGCTCATCATCCCAGGCCGGGCTGGCAACGGAATAGGCGCGGAACACCGGCTTTTCAGCGTTCGGCAGACCGATCATGACAAACTCGCCCGAGCGGAACCGAAATGATTGAGGCCGCGTGATACGGAAAGAAAACAACCTGTCTGTATAGTGGCGCACGGAAACAACTTTTTCCGCGTGTACGTTCGCTGGAATCGGAAATTCCACGGGACGTGCGTTGCCGATTTCCTGGCGCGCAGCTGTATTCATTCCGTCGGTCCTGTCTTCTGATTATCTGGCTGCGCGGCGCGAGGCCAACCGCTTCTGCTTGATGCTTGCCAGCGACAATTATTAGTATACAAATGATTATTGCGTCAAGATCAGGGTCTAAACTGGCATTCCAAATTAGGCGTCGAGGGTAGATGCAACGTTCCCGGTTGCCCGCATGAATGAAAATGCCGCAATGTCATCCGGAGGGGTTGTGACCGGGATCGACGTCGGCGGAACTTTCACTGATCTTCTCCTTATCGATAGCAGCGGCAACGGCCAGATCCGCTTGGCCAAGGTTCCCACCACCGTCGAAAATCAGGCCTTCGGGGTCATCGCAGCACTGGACGAAACCCGCGTTTCCTTAGCTGATATAGATCTTATCGTCCACGGAACCACCACGACGACCAATGCGGTTCTTGAACGCAGGCTTGCCCGCACGGGCATGATCACCACCGCCGGCTTTCGCGATGTGATCGAGCTTGGCCGGCGCACCCGCCCGCAAGCCTACGGCATGACCGGGATCTTCGTGCCGGTCATCCCGCGCGATCTGCGCCTTGAAGTGCCCGAACGCATGGAGGCAAGCGGCAAGGTCCGCATCTCGCTCGACGAGGAAGCCGTCGCTGAAGCCGCGCGCGATCTCCTCGCCAAGGGGTGCGTATCCGTCGTCATCCACTTCCTCCACGCCTATGCCAATCCGGCTCACGAACAGCGCGCCGCCGAGATCGTGCGCGCCATCTGGCCTAACGAGCATGTGACGACCGGCCATTCACTTTTGTCCGAAGCACGCGAGTTCGAACGCGGAGTCACCGCCGCTGTCAACGCCTCGGTCCAGCCAATCCTCAAGCGCTACGTCGCGCGCCTTGCCGGTGAATTGTCGGCGCGTGGCTATGCCCGCGACTTCCTCGTCATGAACGGCAATGGCGGCATGATTTCCGCACGGTTCGTCGCCGATGAGGCCGCAAAAACCGTCATGTCAGGCCCCGCGTCCGGCGTCATGGCCGCCGCCTACACCGCGCGCCGCGCCAGCTTTGCCAACATCGTCACCTATGACATGGGCGGCACTTCCACCGACGTTGCCCTCATCCGCGACGGCCAGCCATCGGTCTCGAACGAAATCGAGATCGAATATGCGATGCCGATCCACGTGCCGATGGTCGACGTGCACACTGTCGGCGCTGGCGGTGGCTCGATTGCCCGGCTCGACGAAGCCGGCCTCATCAAGGTTGGCCCCGAAAGCGCCGGCGCAACCCCCGGCCCCATCTGCTATGGCCGCGGCGGCACTGAGCCAACCCTTTCCGACGCCAATCTCGTCCTTGGCCGCCTCAACCGCAAAAAGCTGCTCGCCGTCGACAATCCCGTCGCGCTCGAGACCGTCGAGCAAATCTTCGCCGACAAGATCGGCAATGGCATCGGCCTTGATGGCGTTGCCGCAGCCGGCGCAGTCCTCAAACTCGGCAACCTGAAAATGGCTGGCGCGGTCCGTATGGTCTCGGTCGCCAAGGGTCGTGACCCGCGTGATTTCGCACTCTTCGCCTTCGGCGGTGCCGGCCCGCTCCACGCCTGCGCCATCGCGCGTGAGCTTTCGATCCCAAAAGTGATCGTGCCTGCCCGCCCCGGCATTACCAATGCGCTCGGCTGCGTCGTCGCCGACCTTCGCCACGATTTTGTGCGCACCGTGAACCGACCCGTCGCTGACGTCGACGAAGCCGCACTCACCGACCTTCTCGCGGCGCAAGCAGCGGAGGGCGAAAAACTGATCGCCAAAGAAGCAATCCGTCCCAAGGCGCTGCGTTTCATCCACTCTGCCGACATGCAGTTCGTCGGCCAGACGCACCTCATCAACGTGCCGTTGCCGAGCCGAGAAATCCGCCGGGCCGAATTGCAGGCACTGTTCGAACAAGCCTATTTCGCCCGCTTCCGCGTCGAGCTTCCCGAAATCCGCGCCAACCTCGTCAACCTCAACACATCCGTCATCGGCGAGCGCCCCGACATTGATCTCTCCACGCTGATCGACCCGTCTGGCCGGCAAGCAACGCTCGACGCCGCACTCATCGAGCGCCGTCCGGTCTGGTTCGACGGTGCCTGGATCGACACGCCCGTCTACGCCCGCGAAAAACTCCCCTTAGACGCCACCTTCCCCGGCCCCGCCATCATCGAACAATTCGACGCCACGACGGTCGTCGAACCCAACGATCACGTCACCACCGACAGAGATGGCAATTTGATCATTGAGGTAGGCGGATGAGAGCGGTGGCTGGAAATGCTGGTGCCAAGGCACCCCCACCCCTTACCCCTCCCCACAAGAGGGAGGGGAAACATGAAACCATGCGCCTCACGATCCCACTAGCCCTAGGCGTAACCCTTCCAGAATCCCCCTCCCCGTTGTGGGGAGGGGTAAGGGGTGGGGGTAGCACCGTCTCCGCCTCACACCACGCCCATCGTAGAAAACCGCATGGTGCCCGGCCATGACCCCCATCGACGCCGTCACGCTGTCCGTCATCGAAGCAGGCCTCCAGCAGGTTTGCGATGAAATGGATCTGGCCTTTTCGCGCTCGGCATTTTCGCCAATCATCGCCGAGGCCAATGATCGCTCGGATGGGATCTATTCCGCAGAAGACGGCTCGCTGATTGCGCAGGGCGTCGGTGGGTTGCCGGTCTTTGTCGGGGTCATGCAGTATTCCACTCGCACGATCATCGAGATGATCGCGCGAGGCCGGGTTCTCGCGCCACAAGAGGGCGATATCTACATCGTCAACGACCCCTATCTTGGCGGCACCCATCTGATGGATGTGCGTTTTGCCATGCCGGTCTTTCGCGATGACAAGATCTTTTGCTGGCTGTCGAATACCGGCCATTGGCCGGACATCGGCGGCGCAGTGCCCGGCGGCTTTTCGGCTTCAGCCACCGCCGTCGAGCAAGAGGGCCTTCGCCTTCCCCCGGTGAAACTCTTCAAGAAGGGCGCGCTCGACCCCGAGATCTACGCCATCATCACGTCGAACATCCGCATTGCCGAGCAGCGCATCGGCGATATTAAGGCTCAAGCGGCGGCGCTCCATGTCGGCCAGGAGCGTCTGTTCGCGATCCTTGACCGCTACGGCGACGAGACCGTTATCGACGCCATCGCGGAACTTCGTCGCCGCGCCGCCACCCGCATGCGCGCCCGCATCGCGGCGATCCCGGATGGCACCTATCACGGCATCGCCTATGTCGATTCCGACGGCGTGGTGAATGAGCCACTCGAAATCCGTCTCGCCATCGACAAGGCCGGCGATACGCTGACCTTCGACTTTGCCGGCTCAAGCCCGCCTTGTGCAGGGCCGATGAACTCGGTGCTGGCGACGACGCATTCGTCGGTCTACCTCGCGATGCGCCACATCTTCCCCGATGTACCGATCAGCGCCGGCGCGTTCGAACCACTGGTGATCCGCAAACCGGAAGGCACCTTCCTCGACGCCGCGTATCCGCGCCCCGTCTCGGGCTGCGCGGCGGAAGTCTCGCAACGCATCGCCGAAGCTGTCTTCTCGGCCATGGTCAAAGCCCTGCCTGATCAGGTGACGGCAGCGCCCGCCGGCTCCAGCGGCAATTTCGGCCTTGGAGGTTTTGACCCCGAGCGCAACCGCGCCTTCGTGCTCTACCAATTGTCGGGCGGCGGCTATGGCGGCAATGCCGACCATGATGGCCTCTCCAATGGCTGCTCGACCATCGGCATCTCGAAATCGCCGCCGGTCGAAATCATGGAGCAAGGCTACCCGATCCTCTACAACCACTATCGCCTGCGAGAAGGCTCTGGCGGTGCCGGCAAACAGCGCGGCGGCATGGGGCTCGACTACGAGATCGAACTTCTGCGCGGCGACGCACGCGCCTCCTTCGTCATGGATCACGGCCGTTTCGGCCCGCAAGGCGCGCTCGGCGGTAAGGATGGCGGGGTCAATACCGTCACCGTCTTCCGCGACGGCGAAGAACATGTCCCGCCGCATCTATCGAAGGAACAGGATATTCCGCTGAAGGCCGGCGATCGCGTTCGCGTCGGAACACCCGGCGGTGGCGGCTATGGCAATCCGAACGAGCGTTCGCCCGAAAAGGTGCTGAACGATGTGCGCCTCGGCTATTATTCGGAAGCGCAGGCCGAAGAGCTGTTCGGCGTCGTGATCCGCGATGGCACGATAGACACCGCCGCAACGGCTTCCTGTCGCAGCCGGATCAACTGATCCTCGACAAGAGCCGCATCAAAGTTGCAGTTTCGTCCGGCGTCAGCGGCGCGACCGTTTCTGCTGAAATGTCGGCCGCCATGCGCTTGAGCCGCGTCACCGCTTCACGCCCCGTGTCGGTGAGGCTCACCATCAACCGGCGGCGATCATCCTCATGCTTGCCGAGCGCGACGAGCCCCCGGCTGCATAACCGGTCGATCACGCCCTTGATCGTCGCGCCATCCATCGCAACCAAGGTGCCAAGCTGGTTCTGTGAGGTCTCGCCGACCTCATCAAGCTTGGCGAGCGCCGCAAATTGCGGCGGGGTGAGTTCGCCGATATGCTTGGCAAAGATCGCGATGTGGCGCTGGTTCGCCTTGCGCAGCACAAAGCCTATCTGCTCGTCGAGAACGTAGTTCTTCGGGCTGCTCACCGCAGCCCGTCCTCGCCCTTGATCTGCCAGACTTCAAGCCCGCCCATGCGCGAATGAACGCGCCCACCGCAGGACATGGCGAGCACGAACAGGATTTCATCCGGCCGCGGCCCGTCCGGCGCGGTCACCGTGATCGCATCAAAGTGGCTGCGCACATAGGCAGCGTTGGCATGGCCGAGTGGCACGTCGAGGCTGGCGCCAAACGCGCCGACCTTCATCGCCGATGGCACGATCGCCTTGGTCGCGCCCAGCCGCTCGCGCATCGCATAGCCGCCCGGCACATGCCACAGCGCGCCATGCTCGATCTCACCCGCCGTGCCGACAATCGCGCCCTTGCCGTAGCCGTCGATGGTAGAAATATCGCCGCCCAGCGCCCCGATTAGCTTGTCGGTGAGTGCCAGCCCGAGAGCCGTCAGATCATCCATCGCCGATTGCAATTCCTCGGCGTAGGTGCCAGCAAACGGGTTCGACACCAGCGCCATTGCTGCGCCGCGCCGGCGTGGTGTCTCAGCCACCGGCCCGCCATCATGCATGATCTCCTCGGTCACCACCGCGATCTTGCGCACCTTGAATTCAGGCATGAACCAAACTCCTCCGCGTCTCATTGGCCAGCGCGCCGGCAAGGCGGCTTTGACCTTTCAGGAACAGCGCTGCCGAGACAATCAGCCCCCGCGCCACAAACTCTTCTGCGACCAGCAATCCGCGCTCCAGCGCCTGCGCAATCTCGCGATCATCAAGCGCGCCCACCCCCGTCGTCACCAACCGCGCGCCAAGATCGCTGTCAGGCGCAAGCACGTTCGCCGGGGTGCGCTCGATCGCCGGATGCTCCGGCAGATCCACGGCGTTGGCAATCAACGTTGCGGCCGCATCAGCTAATGCCGCATCCTCGGCCAGCACCGTCACTGCATCGGCAATGCCGAGCGAGTGGCTGCGCCCGCGCCAGCCGCTGGTGGCGATCCCGCGCACCGGATCATCAAAACGGATCGTCACGCGATCAGCAAAACTATGCCCGGTACCGGCAATCGCCGCCTTCATCTCCTCGCCCGGCGCGAGGAAGAGCGCGTTATCACCGCCATTGTTGACATAGGCTCGGCGCAGACGTCGCCCGCGCAGCATCGCAGCCATCATTTCATCCGCCACACTGCCCGCCACCGCCGCCATCGGCGTGATGAATTTTCCGCTGGCAAGGCGGCTAACCGCAGCCTCCATGCGCTGTGCCGTCCGCCCTCGAAACGGCCTCGCGATGGTCGTCGAAGGCGCGCGCAACGCGGCAAGTTCTTCAACGAGCTCGGTCAAGATCGTCGCAAAACGGACCTTCGCCTGCGAATAGGCGGCCTCGACCTCGGCATAATCGCCAAAGGCTTCGATGATCAGATCGATCGGACCATGATTGAGATGCAGCCGTTTGCCATCGGCCAACATCGCCGCTTGCGGGCCGATCATGACGGCCGCTCGCGCCGCAATTGCGCCAGCGGCGGCCACGGATTGCCGCTCGGTGCCTGCGGCGTCGCGCGCGGATTGAAATATTCACCGCCCCGATCCAGCACATCGTCCACGCTGCGGATCTCGCCCGCATAGCCGCCCAGCGCCTCATAGTGATCGCGGCGCATGGTGAATTCGAGAGGCGCGACCAGCGCCGGTGTCGGCACATAGCCAAATGAATTGTCGGGCAGTCGCGTCACGTCCACCATCAGCGTGATGCCGCCGCCCGGCCAGACATAGACGGGCGCGCCACCGCACGTGACATAGGTCTGCAAGCGTTGCACCGAGCGCGTCAGGTTGACCGGATTTTCCGTCACGCCTGCACGCAGTGAGCCCCCCGCCCCGCCCATGAAAAGCACGGTGCACAAAGCCGGCTCACAATTGTCCTCAATCAGATCAACGGATTTGCGTAGCCGTTCCGGAAATGGTTTTTCGACGGGCTTCAGATCATCGTCGAGTTCGAAATAGGCAAACTGCTCGCCGGTCGTCGACACCATCATCAGCGACAGGCCCGGCCGCGCGCCCTTCTTTGCGTTCCAGTCCCCCAAAATCTCGAGCGGATCGTTCAGCATCGTGCCGCCCCAGCCGAGACCCGGCTCCGACACCCTGAAGTACCGGCCCGGCGTCGAGCGTCGCCCGACGATCTTGATGCCGGTATCTTGCCAGCCGATCACCTTGCCGGCCTGATGTTCTGACACCACGCCGGTAATGTGGTCATCGACCACGACCACTTCGTCGACGAGCCCCTTCCACTGTGTCGCGAACATGCCGATCGTCGCCGAACCGCAGCCAACACGCATGCGATGCTCGGTGCGCCCATCGATGATCGGCGGCTGTCCGGCCTGCACGATAATCGTCGAGCCGTCATCGATGGTGAGTTCTACCGGCTGGCGATTGCACAGCGCCAGCATCGCTTCGCAGGTCACGCGCCCTTCGGACTTTGATCCGCCGGTAAGATGCCGCACGCCGCCGATCGACAGCATCTGCGAGCCATATTCGGCCGTCGTTACATGCCCGATCGGCTCGCCTTGCGCCCGCACGATCGCCGTTTCTGCGCCGATATGGCGATCCGTGTCGATCTTCACCTTGACGCCGCAATAGGAAAAGATCGCCTCGGTCACGACCGTCACCAGATCAACGCCCTCGACCTCCTGGCTGACGATGAACGGGGCGGGCTTGAAGTCGGGATAGGTCGTGCCAGCGCCAATCCCGCTGACAAACCGCCTTTCGCAATTGACCGGATTGCCATCCCAGTTGTCCGAAACCGCAACCGCCTCTCCGCCGGTTTCCGCACGATGTTCGAGGATCGCCACCGGATCACAACGCACGATCCTATTGCCAAAATTGCCATACCGATCGCATGCCCCGGTCCGACCTTCGGCGATGTAACACATCACCGGACACGCATCGCAGCGCAGCTTTTCAGCTGGGGAGGTGGCGGGTTGGGTTTGGGTGAGTTCATCCATGGCAACACCCGAGGCGATTGCAGACCCCAACACTTAGAACCGCAGCGGCTGAAATACCCCCACCCCTCACCCCTCCCCTCAAGGGGGAGGGGAAACGGTGAGGCATGCGCCGTTCGATATTCCGTCTCTCGGTGTGGTACCTCTCAATATCCCTCTCCCCCTCGTGGGGAGGGGAAAGGGTCGAGGCTACTTGTCGCGCCAACCTCGTCCCCACTCTCTTCGCTCTATCCTCAAGCGCCAGCGCAAAGTGTTGAACTGCTGCCCGCAGACGCGAGTACACACTCAAATCCCCCTCCTCCCTGTGGGCAGGAGTTAGGGGTGGAAGTAATCGCCACGCCAGCGCCAGATCACTCATTTCACCGCCCCCGCAGCACGAATGGCTGCAAGCACGCGCTCCGGCATTGCTGGCACCTTCGTCACCCGCGCACCGCACGCATGGCGTATCGCGTTCAAGATGGCTGGTGCGGTCGGGATCAGCACATGTTCGCCAAGTCCCTTCGCGCCATAAGGACCTTCCGGATCCGGCACCTCAATCAAAATGGTTTCGATCGGCGGCACGTCGCCAATGGTTGGAATGAGGTAGTCGTGGAGGTTTTCGGTACGGCCCGGAACATATTCTTCCATCAGCGCGAGCCCGATGCCTTGCGCGATGCCGCCCTCAACCTGCCCTTCCGCCAGAAGCGGGTTGATCGCGCGGCCAACATCATGCGCCGCCGTGATCTTGATCAGCTTCACTGTGCCAAGCTTCAGATCAACCTCAAGCTCAGCAATCTGCGCGCCCCAGCCATAAACGGCGTAAGGCTTGCCCTGCCCCTTGGCGTCGAGAGGTACGGTCGGCGGATCATAGCTTTCACATGATGCAAAGACGAAACCATCCTCATCAGCGGGAAGATCGCCGAGAGCAATCGTGCGGCTGGCATCTCCCTCACGCACTTGCAACGCACCACCGTCAAGCGACAGCGTCGCTGCGCCCGACACATTGGCAAAGCGCAAGATCGCATCGCGCAACGCTTTGCCGGAAAGTTCTGCCGCCTTGCCGGAAATGTATGTCTGCCGCGAGCCCGACGTTTTGCCCGCGTCCGGTGTCAGCGCCGTGTCGCCATAGACGAAGTCGAAGGCGTCAAGCGGCAGGCCCAGCGCCTCAGCCGCAATCTGCGCGATCACCGTGTTCGAACCCTGCCCGATATCGACCGCGCCCTGATGCAGCACGATGCGCCCATCGCGCGTCACGCCCATCTTCATCGTCGACGGGTTCGGAATGCCAGTATTGCCACAACCGTACCAGCACGAAGCAACACCGACACCGCGCTTCACATGCTCATGCGTTGCATTAAACGCTTGCGCGTCTTTGCGCGCGCGCTGCCAGTGCGGCTTCAGCGCTTCGAGGCAAGCGACAATGCCAACGCCGCTCTCGATCACGTGCCCACTCACCGTCGACTGCCCATCGCGCAGCGCGTTTGTGAGGCGCAGGTCCAGCGGGTCAAGGCGAAGCTGCTCGGCGAGTTCGTCGTAGAGCGTCTCTTGCATCAGCGCGGCTTGCGGCACGCCAAAGCCGCGAAATGCCCCAGAGATCGGCCCATTCGTATGCACACCGCGCCCGACGGCACGATAGTTCGGCGTAAAATACGGACCCGATGCATGCACCGGCACGCGCACGGCAACCGTCGGTCCCCAGCTGGCATAAGCGCCGGTATTGAACTCGCCCTCAAACGCCATCGCCTGAATGCGCCCATCGCGGTCGGCCCCGATCGTCGCCACCATGGAAGCCGGATGGCGCTTTGTGGTCGAGGCCATCGATTCCTGCCGCGAATAGACCATCGCTGCGGGTCGCCCGGTCTTCAGCGCCACCAGCCCGATCAGCGGCTGTACAGATAGATCAAGCTTCGAGCCAAAGCCGCCACCGGTCGCGGTCGGAATCACGCGGACTTTTTCACGCGGCAAGCCGAGCACCATCGCAGTGTCGTCCCGGTCCATCACCGGCGATTGCGTGCACGCCTTGATGACCAGCACATCGCCATCCATGAAGGCATAACCCGCCTCAGGCTCGATATAGGCGTGCTCGACATAGGAGGTTTCGAGCGCACCCGTGACGATCACTGCCGCCTCGTTCAGCGCCGTCTCGATATCGCCGCGCTCAACGACGCCTTGCAGCAAAATATTGTTTTCACGGCCCTCATGCAGACGCACAAAACCGTTCTTCGCGACGTCCGGCGTCAGCGCGTGCGGAAGCTCTTCCCAGCTGATCGGGAAGGTCGAAAGGTCGAGTTCTTCCACCGCCTCGCGCTCGCCGGCAATCACCGCCACCGCCTCACCGCGAAACCGCACCACATCTTCGGCCAGTGCCGGCTGATCGGCAAAGGCCGGGATGACGCCAAAGGCGTTGCGGCCCTCGATGTCCCTGCGCGTATAGACGGCAACTATGCCGGGATGCTGCGCCACGAACGCATCAAGATCGCCGAACGCAAACCGCGCGTGCCAGTAGGGCGAGCGGATCGCGATGACCGACAGCGCATCGTCCGGCCGCTCATCTGCACCAAACAGTTCCGTCCCGCGCACCTTCGGCTCGCCATCCAGCCTTGGGATCGACGCGCCGACGCCCCAGTCGTTCGTCGGCCACGGCGTCAAGTTGACCGCGTCCATCACCGCCGCGATGATCTTGCGATAGCCGGTGCAGCGGCAAAGGATACCGCCCAACGCATCCAGCACTTCCTCTTCGCTAGGCGTCGGGTTCTTTTCGAGAAGCGCAGCGCCCGCGACCAGAAAGGCCGGCGTGCAAATGCCGCATTGGGCCGCGCCGTGGCGCAGGAACGATTGCTGCAGCGCCGAGAGGCTGCCATTGGCGATGCCCTCGACCGTGCGCACCTTGGCTCCATCAACACCCGCGGCGGGCGTCAGGCACGCGCACACCGTCTCGCCATCGACAAGTACGGTACACGCACCGCAATCGCCCGCGTCGCAGCCAACCTTGGTTCCGATCAGTTTCAACTCGTCGCGTAAAACCGCAGAAAGCCGCGCCAACGGTGCAACATCAAGCGTGTGCGCCTTTCCATTCACGTCGAGGGAAAGGCGCATCTCGCTCATGCCGCTTTCTGCCCTTCTGTGTAGGTAAGGCAGGCTCTGACTGCCCGCACGACGATCTCTCGCGCGGCCTCACGCCGATAATCTGCCGTCGCACGCACATCATCGATCGGCGATATTTCAGCGAGGCTGGACGCTGCGATGACCGCCTCGACCTGGCTTGCCGAAGCGCCTCGCAGTTGAGCTTCCAGTTCGCTCAAACGCACCGCGACCGCCGAGCACGAACCAACGGAAATCGCGGCATCCGCGATACGACGGTTCTCATCCAGCACCAGCCTCGCCGCCACCATCGCAATCGAGATGACGAGATAGCGCCGCGCGCCAAGTTTGACGAAATGGCTAACGCCTTCGGCCGCGCGCTTTGGCACTTGGACGGCTGTGACCAGCTCATCTGACCGCCGCGCGATCTGGCGATTGCCAAGAACGAAATCGGATAGCGGCAGATACCGCGTGCCCTCGATCGACCGCAGTTCTACCTCGGCATCCAGCGCCAGAAGCGGCGGCACGCCGTCGGCAGCGGGCGACGCGTTGCAGAGGTTGCCGGCAATCGTGCCGACATTCTGGATCTGCACCGAGCCGACCTCGCGCGCGGCAAGGCGCAGCATGTCGAAGGCTGGTGGCAGATGCGCGGCCTTGGCGATATCGCTCCAGGTCGCACGCGCGCCAAAGACAAAATACTCGTCATCCTCGATAATGAAGCGCAAGTCGCGCAATCCGTTGAGGTCGAGCACGTCATCATGGATCGGTCGGTTGCCTTGAGCGGGATAAAAGTCGGTGCCACCGGCAATAAGCCGCCAGCTCCCGTCGCCGAGAAGCGCGATTGCCTCGTCCACTGACTTCGGTTTCGCGTAGCGCATCTGATATGCTCCCGGCAAAATGATGCGCCGAAACTCATTCGTATGCAAACGATATTACCCTGCGGCAACTTGCACTGCGCTGCGTTTGGGTCGAGCGTCCCGGCAGAAGCTGTGAAGGAGATTCTTGATGAGCGCCAACGCCCTGATCGTCGTCGACCTGCAGAACGATTTTTGCCCCGGCGGCGCGCTCGCCGTAAATGGCGGCGACGAGATCGTGCCGCTGGTTAATCGCCTGATCGGCGAGTTCGACCATGCGGTCCTGACGCAGGACTGGCACCCGACTGGCCACTCCAGCTTTGCCTCGTCGCATCCGGGCGCCGATCCTTTCAGCACCATCGAGATGCCTTACGGTCCACAGACGCTTTGGCCCGACCACTGCGTGCAAGGTACCAAGGGCGCAGAATTCCATGCGGACCTCGAATGGACCAAGGCCGAGCTTGTTATCCGCAAGGGCTTCCGTAGCGCGATCGATTCCTATTCGACCTTCTTTGAAAACGACCACGAAACGCCGACCGGCCTTGCCGGCTATCTGCGCGAGCGCGGCATTTCGGATGTGACGCTGGTCGGCCTCGCCACCGACTTCTGCGTCGCCTACTCCGCCATCGACGCCATGCGCCTCGGCTTCAAGGCCACCGTCCTGATGGACGCCTGCCGCGCCATCGACCTCGGCGGCTCGCTGGAAGCGATGAAGCAAAAGATGCGCGATGAGGGCGTGGTGCTGGCGTAAGCTAGCGCCAGACGCCCCCTCCGCCCCTTCGGGGCACCTTGTAAGTTAAATCCCGCCGCATCTGCTATCATTGTTGGTGCGGTGGCGGATGCGAGGCCGCAGCCACCTGGGGACACCAAGCCCGTGGGGGAGC
>NZ_JADGMQ010000014.1 GCF_016124105.1 Aquamicrobium zhengzhouense | reverse complement strand
TCCCCCACGGGCTTGGTGTCCCCAGGTGGCTGCGGCCTCGCATCCGCCACCGCACCAACAATGATAGCAGATGCGGCGGGATTTAACTTACAAGGTGGCCCAACGGGCCGGAGGGGGCGCACGCTTGACGCCCCCCGAAATCATTTCGTCAGCGCCACGACGCCCGGCAGTTTCTTGCCTTCCATCCATTCAAGAAACGCACCGCCAGCGGTTGAGACGTAGGAGAAGTCATCCGCGACGCCGGCATGATTGAGCGCAGCGACTGTGTCGCCACCGCCGGCGACGGAGACGAGCTTTCCAGCCTTCGTCTGTTGGCCGGCGAACTGGGCGGCAGCGACAGTCGCCCGGTCGAACGGTGCGATTTCGAAGGCGCCAAGCGGGCCGTTCCAGACCAGCGTCTGCGCACGCTCGATCCACTGCTTGACCGCTTCTACCGTCTGCGGCCCAACGTCGAGGATCATCGCATCCGCGGGCACAGCCTCAACGGAGACGGTTTCGTTCTCGGCATTGGCCTTGAATTCCCGTGCAACTACCGCATCGCTCGGCAAGATGATGGCGCAGCCAGCGGACGCGGCTTCGATCATGATCTGTTTAGCGGTGGCGGCGAGGTCGTGCTCGCACAGCGACTTGCCGACATTGGTGCCGCGCGCGGCAAGAAAGGTGTTGGCCATGCCGCCGCCGATCACCAGGGCATCAACCTTCTTCACAAGGTTCATCAGAAGGTCGATCTTCGTCGAGACCTTTGCGCCACCGACAATCGCGACCACCGGCTTCACCGGCTTGCCCAGACCCTTTTCGAGTGCCTCAAGCTCCGCCTGCATCGTGCGACCGGCATAAGCGGGCAGAAGGCGAGCAATCCCCTCGGTCGAAGCGTGTGCGCGATGGGCAGCCGAGAACGCGTCGTTGACATAAATGTCGCCGTTGGCAGCAAGCGCCTGGGCGAACTCGGCATCGTTCTTTTCCTCACCCTTGTGGAAGCGCGTGTTTTCCAGAAGCAGGATGCCGCCATCTTCAAGTGCGTCGATTGCCGTCGCAGCCTTCTCGCCAATGCAGTCCTCAGCAAAGGCAACGGCTTGACCAAAGACCTGAGACGTCGCATCCACGATCTGGCTCAGTGAAAATTCTGCATTCGCCTCCCCTTTCGGGCGGCCGAAATGCGCCAGGAGAATGACCTTCGCACCCTTGGCTGAAAGCTCCTTGATCGTCGGCGCGATGCGCTCAATCCGCGTCGCGTCGGTAACGGATCCGTCCTTGACGGGCACGTTGAGATCGACACGCACGAGAACGCGCTTGCCGTTGATTTCGCCCAGATCATCAAGTGTCTTGAAGCCGCTCATTTTCTGCCTTTCCATAGATCCGGATCCTGTTTGCGCCTCGTTCACAGAGGCTCCCGACCGATCCCGGTTTTCAATCATGAATAAAAGTAGCGCTCGCCCTCAAGTGGTGGCGGTACTGGTTCCCCCAGCGCCTCGAAGACGGAAATCTCGCACACCCTGCACAGCCCATCGAGCGCCAGATCATTTGCTTCGGTGCCGAACGGATCTTCCAGCTCCTCTGAAAGCGCATCAAGGCCGAAATAGGTGTAAGCGATCAGCGCCGTGAACAAGGGAGTTGCCCAGCCGGTGGCGGAGACCAGCGCGAAGGGCAGCAACAGACAAACGATGTAGGCCGTGCGTCGCAACAACAGTGAGTATGCAAACGGCAGAGGCGTGCCAGCAATTCGCTCGCAACCGGCCTGAACTGCAGACATCGTCGCAAGACGCTCGTCGAGGATGCGGTAGCCGATGGCGTCGATGACCCCATCACGGCGAAACCCGCCAATTCTTTCGCCCATGCACCGCATGACCGCATCCGCCTTGTTGGCGAATGCGGAAAATTCGTCTGCCGGTGCGCCCGCCAGTTCACGCGCCTTGTCCATCACATCGGCACGCCGCATCTGCCCGCGCAAGAAATGGCAAAACAGCAAGGCGTCGATCAGAAGAGGCCGTATCCGCTCGCGATCTTCCACCAGCGCATTCGTCGCGCGCGCAAGGTTCCGAATGTCATAGACCAGCTGGCCCCAGAGCTTGCGTGCTTCCCACCACCGGTCATAGGCGGCGTTGTTGCGAAAGCCGAGATAGATCGACAGCGAGATACCGACGAGGCCGAACGGCGTGATGTTGAATTTCTCAAACTGCAGTCCCGACAGATGCACAGCCGCGACAACCATCGCGGCATAGATGGTCAGGCCGATGATCTGCGGCAGGATGCGCGGGACGATCGAACCGCGCATGACAAAAAACAGGCTGAGAAAACTGGGCCTGGGCCGTATGATCATCTAACTGCATCCTGTGGCAGCACATGCCGCTCCGCGCAACGATGGAGCCTAACAAAACGCCCGGTCAAGGCCGGGCGTTTCAATCAGGCTATGTCAGATGCCTTAGGCGATCGTCTTCGCCACCGCGACAGCCGTGTCGGCCATACGGTTGGAGAAGCCCCACTCGTTGTCGTACCAGGACATGACGCGGACGAGATCGCCCTCGACAACCTTGGTCTGGTCGAGCGCGAAAGTCGACGATGCCGGGTCGTGGTTGAGATCCATCGAGACCAGCGGCTCGTTGGTGTAGGCGAGGATACCCTTGAGGTCACCATCAGCAGCAGCAACGAGCGCTGCGTTGACTTCTTCAACGGTGACCTTGCGGCTTGGAACGAACTTGAAGTCGATGACCGAGACGTTCGGCGTCGGGACGCGGATCGAAACGCCGTCGAGCTTGCCCTTCAGTTCCGGCAGAACCAGGCCAACGGCCTTGGCTGCACCGGTCGAGGTCGGGATCATCGACAGAGCCGCAGCGCGGGCGCGGTAGAGATCCTTGTGCATCGTGTCGAGCGTCGGCTGGTCGCCCGTATAGGCGTGAACCGTTGTCATGAAGCCCTTTTCGATGCCGAAGGCGTCGTTGAGGACCTTGGCAACCGGTGCCAGGCAGTTCGTCGTGCACGAGGCGTTCGAGATCACGATGTGATCGCTGGTGATCTTGTCGTGGTTGACGCCGTAAACAACGGTGATGTCGGCATTGTCAGCCGGAGCCGAAACGATGACGCGCTTGGCGCCAGCGGTCAGGTGCGCCGAGGCCTTTTCCTTCGACGTGAAGATGCCGGTGCACTCAAGAACGATGTCGATGCCGAGTTCGCCCCATGGCAAATTCGCCGGGTCGCGTTCTGCGAACACCTTGAAGGATTCATCGCCAACGTGGATGGTGTCGCCGTCTACCTTGACTTCGGCCGGGAAGCGGCCGTGCACGCTGTCGTAGCGCAGGAGGTGTGCGTTGGTTTCGACCGGGCCGAGATCGTTGATGGCAACGATATCGATGTCCTTGCGGCCGCTCTCGTAGATGGCGCGAGCGATATTGCGGCCGATGCGGCCAAATCCGTTGATTGCGACTTTCACGGTCATAGAGCGGTCTCCCGAAGGGCTAAAATAGCTACCATCCGGCGGAAACTCCGCAGCCTCACGCCGGGTTAGGCCTCCCATAGCGGCGCGCTGGAGAAGAATCCAGCGGCCCTATGGGATAAAACCGATTAGTACGGGCGGGCAGTCACAGGAACAAGGCTTATACCTTGTTCAAACGACCTTCCACTGCGTCAACAACTGCTTCGGCGGTGATGCCGAAGTGCTTGTAGAGCGCATCGATCGGGGCGCTGGCACCGAAACCGCTCATGCCGACGAACAGGCCGTCTGAGCCAATGATCGCGTCCCAGCCCAGGCGGATGCCTGCTTCGACGGCGATCTTGATCGGCGCGTTGCCGATCGTTGCTGAGCGGTAGGCCTCGTCCTGCTCAAAGAATAGCTCGAAAGACGGAACCGAGACAACACGTGCCGGGATGCCGCGCTTGTCGAGTTCGACCTTGGCGGCAAGCGCGATTTCGACTTCCGAACCGGATGCAAAGATCGTTGCCTTGGCCTCACCCTCTGCGCCAGCGAGCTCGTAAGCGCCGCGTGCCGTGAGGTTTTCAGCCGTGTGCTCGGTGCGAAGCGTCGGCAGGTTCTGACGGGTCAGAGCCAGCGTCGACGGGGTGCGGGTCGACTTGAGCGCGACCTGCCAGGCTTCAACCGCCTCAACCGCATCTGCCGGACGCAGCACGATATGGTTCGGGATCGCGCGCAGAACAGCAACGTGCTCGACCGGCTGGTGGGTCGGGCCGTCTTCGCCAAGACCGATCGAGTCATGCGTCATGACGAAGATCGAGCGAATCCCCATCAACGAAGCAAGACGCATCGCAGGACGTGCATAGTCCGAGAAGGTCAGGAAGGTGCCGCCGTAAGGAATGACACCGCCATGCAGCGCCATACCGTTCATGGCTGCAGCCATGCCGTGCTCACGGATGCCCCAGTAGACATAGCGACCGTTGAAGTCGCCAGCCTTGATCGGGCCGGTCTGGCTGGTCTTGGTGTTGTTGGAGCCCGTCAGGTCAGCCGAGCCGCCGATGGTGTCTGGCACAATTCCGTTGATGACCTCAAGCGCCATCTCGGAGGATTTGCGCGTTGCCACTTTCGGCTTGTCTGCCGACAGCTGCTGCTTGTAGGCCTCGATCGCTGCATCGAACCCTTCCGGAAGATCGCCGCGCATGCGGCGCTCGAACTCGGCGCGGATCTCTGCATCGGCAGCGGCAAAGCGATCTTCCCAGGCAGCGCGCTTTTCAGCACCGCGTGCACCGATGGAGCGCCATGCGTCGAGGATGTCGCTCGGGATCTCGAACGGAGCATATTCCCAGTTCAGCTGAGCACGCGCGCCAGCGATTTCCTCGGCGCCCAGCGGCGAACCGTGGGCCTTGTTGCTGCCCGCACGGGTCGGAGCACCGAAGCCGATGGTGGTCTTGGCGGCGATCAGGGTCGGACGGCTCGACTTTTTCGCGGTCTGGATCGCGGTGGCGATCGCTTCCGGATCATGACCGTCAACGCTGAGGGTGTTCCAGCCGGAAGCGGCGAAGCGCGCACGCTGGTCGGTCGAATCGGTCAGCGAAATCGCGCCGTCGATCGAGATGTTGTTGTCGTCCCAGATGACGATCAGCTTGTTGAGGCGCAGATGGCCCGCAAGTGTGATCGCTTCCTGGCTGATGCCTTCCATGAGGCAGCCGTCGCCAGCGAGAACGTAGGTGTAGTGATTGACGAGATCGTCGCCGAAGCGCGCATTCAGGATGCGCTCTGCCATCGCCATGCCGACGGCGTTGGCGATGCCCTGGCCGAGCGGGCCGGTCGTCGTCTCAATGCCGGTCGCGTGGCCCCATTCCGGATGGCCGGCGGTCTTCGCGCCCAACTGGCGGAAGTTCTTGATCTCGTCGATCGTCATGTCCTCGTACCCGGTCAGGTAGAGGAGCGAATAGAGCAGCATCGAGCCATGACCAGCGGACAGCACGAAGCGGTCGCGATCGGCCCAGTGCGGCGCCTTCGGATCGAAGGAGAGGAACTTCGAGAACAGCACCGTGGCAATATCGGCTGCTCCCATGGGAAGGCCGGGGTGGCCAGAATTGGCCTTCTCGACCGCATCCATCGAAAGGAAGCGGATCGCATTGGCCATGCGGTCATGCTGTTCACGTGTAATCATGAGTGGCTCGCTTGTCGTTCCTGCGCAAGGGAAAGGGCTTTCTCCTAGCCCTGAAAGAGCGAGTGGACACATAGCAGGCATGCGGCACGAGTCAACGTCAGCCTAACCCAATAGGGGGAGCGGATACGCTTTCAAGGGGACATTGCAGGACACGCGTTGACGGTTCCTTTTCCCGCTGCCTAAAGTTTCACTTTAAATACGCTGGCAAAGCGTGCGATTCGGCACCGGATCGGCGCTGGAGCGAAGTACATGACTGGGGAAGCCACCCTCAAGGAAGTAATTGCCCGCCTCGGAAAGGCGATCGACGTGCTGGAGGACGCGGTGGCGGCCCGGCTCGAACGCGATCAGGATTACGGCGAAGCGGAGGCAGAGGTTCAGCGGATGAACGCCGATCGTGCGCGCCTTGCTCAGGAGCTCGACGCGTCAGAAGCCCGCGCCGAAAGGCTCGAAGAAGCCAACAAGGAAGTCTCCCGCCGCCTCGTCACGGCGATGGAGACGATCCGCGCCGTGCTTGACAGATAGGATACGCGAAGATGCCACAGGTCACGGTGAGCATTGACGGGAAGACGTACCGCATGGCGTGCGACGATGGCCAGGAGCAACATCTGGTCGAACTCGCCGCGAGCTTTGATCGCTATGTCACCCACCTCCGGTCTTCGTTCGGCGAGATCGGAGACCAGCGCCTGACGGTCATGGCCGGCATTATGGTGATGGACGAGCTTTTCGAGCTGCAGAGGCGCATCAAGGGCATGGAGACCGAGATCGCGACCCTGCGCAAGACACGCGACGATGCGCTCTCCAAAGCCGACAAGAACGACGCTGCGCTTACCGGCGCGCTCGCAAGCCTCGCCGAGCGCATGGAAAATCTCGCCCTTCGCCTCAACAGCGAGCACTCCGCCAGCTGATCTCAGCTGGCAGGACGCCTTACTTCATCGACTGGCGCTGAGGGCTTTCGTCAGCCCTCGATTTCCTCACGCAGCATCTCAAGCTCGAGCCATTCTTCTTCCATCGCGCTGAGCTTGGCGCGATGTGCGTCGATCTCGGCAGCAACCTTGGCAAATCCGTCGGGATCCCTGTTGTAGAAGGATGGATCAGCCATCTTCTTCTCCAGAACCGACACCTTGGCTTCAAGCTCAGCCATCTGCTTCGGCAAGTTCTCGAGCGCGAATTTCTGCTTGTAGGACAGCTTCTTTGCGGGAGCGGAGCGGCTCTGCGCCGTGCCGCTTCCCTCTTTTTTGGCGGCAGTCTCTTCCTTCTTCTGCCGGGGCGCGCGCTCATCGAGCTTTTCGCCGCCACGCTGTGCCAGCAAGTCGCTGTAACCGCCGGCATATTCGACCCAGCGCCCATCTCCGGCAGGCGCGATCGTGCTGGTCACGGTGCGATCGAGGAAGTCACGATCATGGCTGACGAGCAGAACCGTTCCGGGAAAACCGGCTACCAGTTCCTGCAACAGATCCAGCGTTTCCATGTCGAGATCGTTGGTCGGCTCATCAAGGATGAGCAGATTTGCAGGCCGGGACAGGAGACGCGCCAGAACCAGTCGTGCCCGTTCGCCGCCGGAAAGTTCACGTACCGGCGTGCGCGCCTGCTCCGGCTTGAACAGAAAGTCCTTCATGTAGGAGACGACGTGTTTCTGCTCGCCATTAACGACCAGGCTCTCGCCGCGTCCGTCGGTCAGGTAGTTGGCCAGCGTTTCCTGCGGATCGAGCGTGCGCTTCTGGTCGAGCGCCGCGATCTCCAGGTTCGCACCAAGACGAACCGTGCCGCCATCAGGCGCAAGTTCACCGATCAGCATCTTCAGAAGTGTCGTCTTTCCAGCACCGTTCGGGCCGACGAGACCAACGCGGTCACCGCGCTGGATGCGTGTCGAAAAACCTTCGACAACCACCATCTCGCCAAACCGCTTCTGCAGGTTCTTCGCTTCGATGACGAGCTTGCCGGATTCGTTGGCTTCCGAGGCAGTCAGCGTCGCCGCGCCTTCAGGTCCACGCTTGTTGCGGAAATCAGCGCGCATCGAATGCAATTCGCCAAGGCGGCGCATGTTGCGCTTGCGCCGAGCCGTTACGCCATAGCGCAGCCAATGCTCTTCGCGCACGATCTGGCGGCCAAGCTTGTGGTGCTCCCTCTCCTCTTCCTCAAGCAGCTTGTCGCGCCATTCCTCGAAATGAGCGAAGCTTTTCTCAAGGCGTTTGGTCTCGCCTCGGTCCAGCCAGACGACAGCGCGTGAGACGCGTTCCAGAAAGCGACGGTCGTGCGAGATCATGATGAGCGCAGATTTTGTCCGCTGCAGCTCATTTTCAAGCCATTCGATCGTGTTCAGATCGAGGTGGTTGGTCGGCTCGTCGAGAAGGAGAATGTCCGGCTCTGGCGCCATGACCCGCGCGAGCGCTGCGCGTCGAGCCTCGCCGCCCGACAGCGTCTTGGGATCTTCATCGCCGGTAAGACCAAGGCTCTCGATGAGATAGGCCGCGCGGTAGATGTCATCTGCAGGCCCAAGACCGGCTTCGACATAGGCGCGAACGCTCGCAAAGCCCTCCATGTCGGGCTCCTGGGGCAGATAACGGATCGTGGCAGACGGCTGACGAAAAATCTCGCCATCCTGTGCATCGACCATGCCTGCTGCAATCTTCAAAAGCGTTGACTTGCCGGAACCGTTGCGACCGACCAGCGCGATCTTGTCACCCGCCGAAGCGGAAAGATCCGCGCCGTCGAGCAGAGGCGTGCCGCCGAAGGTCAACTTGATGCCGTCAAGGGAAAGAAGCGGAGGAGCCATGGATCACATCGAAAAGGAGGAAACAGGATGGGCGAGCAACAGCGCCCGGCCAGAATCGAAGCGAACGGAGAGCGTTCCCCGAACCTCGTTTGAAAGAGTAAGTGACGAGCCGAACTCTACATCATGGCCGGACAGCGACCACTTCGCCCCGGAGACTGTCAGGCCTTTGAGCTCTGAAAACGCCAGCACGCTGACCAGCGTCCCGTCAGGATATTCGAATTCCGCCTCCCGCCCTGCCAGCAGAGGCACGCCTTCCTGAACGCCACTTGTCAGGAGGCATGACACACCCTGTTCAGCCAGCCGCACGGCCGCGGTCAAATGGAGAAATGCGTGATCGGTTCGCGCTCCGCCGAACGCACCAACCAGGACGAGCTCCCGCGCGCCGCGCTCAAGCGCAGCATCAACGGCAATTTCGCCGTCGGTCTTATCCTTGTCGGCAGGAAACAACTCTACCGGCGTCGCCCTGTTCGCTTCCCGAAGTTCATCATCGACGGAATCGAAGTCGCCCGTCCATAATTCGGGTTTCACGCCGAGCGCCGCGGCATGTCTCATCCCAGAATCTGCGGCGATGACCCTTGCCTCAGCAACCTGCGCCAAAAGGCGGGGTGTAACGACGAGTTCGCCGCCAAGAAGGATCACGAAACGGGTAGTCTTATGCGTCATGGGCTCGCCTCTAACATGCCCGGCCCCCGAAGTTAAACCGCTTGCATGCGCCGACCCGCAACACTATGTCTCAATCTGCTCTAACGGGGTGCTCGGCGCGATCAATTCGTGGCCTGGCTGAGAGGCAACCGGATGAAAATCCCCGCCAACCCGCTGAACCTGATCCGGCTTGTACCGGCGGAGGGATTAGACGCTCAGCATGGCGCCGATTCCCCCTTTTGAGAATTTGAGGAGGCGCTGATGCCAAGACCAGTCCTTGCCGCTCTAACACTGGCTGCCGCCCTCGTGGCGCTTCCTGCGGCCGCGCAGGAAAAGCTCACCATTTACACCTATGAAAGCTTCACCTCGGAATGGGGCCCCGGCCCTGCCGTGAAGAAGAATTTCGAGGACGTCTGCGCTTGTGAAGTCGACTTTGTCGCTGTGGCAGACGGCGTGGCGCTTCTGAACCGCCTGAGGCTTGAAGGTGCCAGAACGTCAGCTGACATCGTACTCGGCCTCGACACCAATCTGACGCATGAGGCCAAGGAAACGGGGCTGTTTGCGCCCCATGGCATTTCCCTCGAGAAGGTCAATATTCCCGGCGGCTGGTCTGACGACGTGTTCGTTCCGTTCGACTATGGATATTTCGCCATCATTCAGGACACCGAAGCGTTCTCCACGCCCTATAAGAGCCTGAAGGCGCTGGTGAACGGCTACCCTGAACAGCGCCTCGTCATCCAGGATCCGCGCACCTCGACCCCCGGCCTTGGACTGCTGCTTTGGGTGAAGGCGGTATACGGCGATGATGCTGCCGAGGCTTGGGAAAGGCTGAGCTCGCGCATTCTCACCGTGACCCCGGGCTGGAGCGAGGCCTACAGCCTCTTCACCAGCGGCGAAGCCTCGATGGTGCTGTCCTACACCACCTCCCCCGCCTACCATGAGATCGCCGAAGGCTCGACGCGATACAAGGCGATGGCATTTGAGGAGGGGCATTACCTGCAGGTCGAGGTAGCCGCAGCAACGATCAAAGGGGCGGAAAATCCCCTGACCGCCCAATTCCTCGAATTCATGACCGGCCCAGGCTTCCAGAACGCTATCCCTGAAACAAACTGGATGTTCCCCGCCGGTGAGACGTCCAAGCCGCTCAACCCCGCATTCGATCATGCGGTGAAGCCGGGCACGAAGCTTTCCTTCAGTGCTGACGAAGTGGCGGCCAACCGAGACGCATGGGTCAAGGAATGGCTCGAGATCATGAGCCGCTGAGGGAAAGAATGGGGCAGCTCTCCGATCGCCGGGTTCTCGCTGGACTTGCCGGCCTGACGGCGGTCGGTCTGCTGATCGGCGGCGCATTTGCCGGGCTGATCAGCCAGGCGGTGACAGAATGGTCGGGGGCTGTTTCGGCCCTTGATCCCTATCTGTTTCGCATCACCCGCTTCACCTTGTGGCAGGCCCTCTTGTCGACCCTGCTTTCGGTGGCACCCGCAATCCTGATCGCCCGCGCCCTTGCCCGGCATCCAGACTTTCCAGGCAGAAGCATCATTCTGCGGCTCTTCGCCTTGCCGCTGGCCTTGCCTGCAATCGTTGCCGCGCTTGGAATTCTTGCGCTGCTCGGTCGCGCAGGAATTTTCGCCGACCTGCTAGGGTGGCTGAACGGCGGACAATGGCAAGGCATTTACGGCCTGTCCGGCATTCTTGTTGCGCATGTCTTCTTCAACCTGCCCCTGGCCACACGCCTGCTGCTTCACGCCCTCGAGACAGTGCCTGGCGACCAGTGGCGGCTGGCAGCGCAACTCGGCATGGGTCCTGCAACCTCCTTTCGCTTGATCGAGTGGCCGGTATTGCGGGCCGCACTTCCCGGCGTTGCAGGGCTTATTTTCATGCTCTGCATCACCTCATTCACCATCGTACTGACGCTTGGCGGAGGCCCCCGAGCGACGACACTCGAGGTCGCGATCTACCAGGCCCTGCGTTTCGACTTTGATCCCGCACGCGCTGTCACGCTCACCATCATACAGATTGCGTTGACCGTTATGGTTGTCACGCTCCTGATCCGCCTTGGCACCGACATGGTCGGTGATCCCAATTTACCGGTATCGCGCAGACGCCCGTCAATCGCGAGCCGTCGAGAGACGATTTTCAATTTCGCATTGATCCTCTCGGCTCTCCTCTTCGTGGCCGCTCCCTTTGTCGCCATAATCGTCTCCGGCCTTCAGGCTGACCTTTCGCGCCTGGCGAGCGACCCTGCACTGCACCGCGCGACGCTGACCAGCCTGCTGCTAGCAATCATCTCCGCCGGGCTCAGCATCTTGCTGTCTCTGTCCCTGACGGTTGCGCGCAGTGCCCTTGAGCTCAAAAGGCGGGGCCAGGGCCATCCATCCATCCTTGAGCGCCTGCTCGATACCGGGGCTGGCTTCGTCCTTGTCGTGCCACCGGTCGTGGTCGGAGCGGGCTGGTTCATTCTGCTGCTGCACAGCGGCAACGTCTTTGTCATGGCCCCAATCATGGTCATTACGGTCAACGCCGTCATGGCGATGCCTTTTGCCATACGCGCGATCCGCCCGGCCTGGGATGGAGCGAGCAAGCGTCATGAAAAGCTGTGCGCCTCGCTGGGCATCACCGGCTTCAATCGCTTGCGGCTGATCGATTGGCCTTCGATCCGACGTCCGGCGCTCACGGCATTCGCGTTCGCCATGGCACTGTCGCTTGGCGACCTTGGTGTCATTGCTCTCTTTGGCAGTGATGCCGTGAAAACGTTGCCCTATCTGCTGTTTGAACGGATGGGGAGCTACCGCACGGCAGATGCCGCTGGCATCGCTCTTTTCCTCGGTATCGTCTGCCTGGCGCTCATGATGCTCGCGGATCGAACACGGAGAAATGCATGAGCGGCGCATCTGTCGAACTCGCTAGCCTGACCTTCAGCTATGGCGAGACCCGAATGGAGTTTGACCTCAAGGTACCCGTCTCCTCGGTCATCGCCATTATGGGGCCCAGCGGCTCGGGCAAATCGACATTGCTCAATTTGATAGCTGGCTTTGAAACGCCCCAATCTGGCGCAGTTCTGATTGACGGACGAGATGTCAGTGCCGACCGGCCCGCCCAGCGTCCGATCTCGATGGTGTTTCAGGAGAACAACCTTTTTTCGCATCTGAACGTTGAGGACAATGTCGGACTTGGCCGCTCGCCGTCGCTGCGCCTGACGCAGAAGGACCGGCAGGACATCGCTGACGCTCTTGCTCATACCGGCCTTGCCGGCAAGGAACATCGGCTCCCGGCAGAGCTTTCAGGGGGCGAGCGCCAGCGCGTTGCCCTCTCACGTGCGTTGGTACGCGATCGCCCGGTTCTACTGCTGGATGAGCCATTTGCGTCGTTGGGCCCGGCACTGCGACGCGAGATGCTGTCATTGGTGCGGCAGCTTCATTTTGATCACGACATGACAATCTTGATGGTGACGCATCACACCGACGATGCGCAGCTCCTGGCCGACAAGATCGCTTTCGTCGACGATGGTCGCATCGCTGCTTTCGAGGACACCACGACGATGTTCTCCCCGTCTGCCCCCGATGCCTTTCGCGCCTATATTGGTAGCTGACGACTGCGTTTTCGCCCGGATGCGGACATATTTGCCACGCATTGCTGCAACACGCCGTGCTATGTTGCGCGTGTGCGAAATATGGCAGTGCAGGCGCAACCCTTTGCGGTTTGCCACGTTTCGGACGGATCAGAGGAAGGGTCGAGAATCTGCCGATAATGTCGCTTGATGCCATGAAGGACCGGAACCCACATCAGCCGGCCCGCTTCGTGCGGCGTGGGCTGATCGCGCTCGCGATGAGCGTATCCATTGCTGGCTGTCAGGTACTTGGTGGAGATGAAAGTGCCTTCCGCCCGTCGGCAAACCCAGTAACGGTCGACACGGTAACCCGGGGCGACCGTCTCGCAACGCTGGCCCGTGAACAACACCCACGAATTCTGGCGACCTATGGCGGCGAATATTCCGATCCGAAACTGGAGCGCATGGTCGCGCGGGTGGTCGGTTCGCTGACTCTTGACCTGGACAATCCGAACCAGACGTATCAGATCACCATTTTGAACTCGCCGAACATAAATGCGTTCGCGCTGCCGGGCGGGTATCTCTACGTCACGCGTGGCCTTCTCGCTCTGGCCAATGATTCCGCCGAATTGGCCGCCGTGCTGGCGCATGAGATGGCGCATGTGACCTCAAATCACGGCATGCAGCGCCAGCAGCGTGAGGCCGAGGAAGTTCTGGCTACCCGGGTGGCGACGGAAGTTCTGGCCGGGGATCCGGCCGCGCGCGTTGCCCTGGTCCGCGGCAAACTTCGCCTCGCCCAATTCTCCCGCAATCAGGAACTCGAGGCCGACGCCGTTGGCATTCGCTCGATCGCACGTGCGGGTTACGATCCTTTTGCAGCGGCTCGCTTCCTGCAGTCGATGGCCGCCTATAGCGCCTCGCGCAGTGTGACAGGTGTGGCCGACGAGGGACTAGATTTCCTTGCCAGCCACCCATCCGCACCTCAGCGCATCGAGCTTGCTCTGCGCCATGCTCGCCAATACGCCCCTCCCGGAACCGGCAACAGGGATCGCGAAGCCTTTCTGGCGGGAATTGACGGCATGTTGTTTGGCGACACCCCTCAAGAAGGGTTTGTACGCGGCCGCACCTTCATGCACCCGAAGCTTGGCATCACCTTCTCGGTGCCCCAAGGGTTCGTGATCGACAATTCAGCAGCGGCCGTGACGGCTGCGGGTCCGGGCGATACCGCCGTCCGTTTTGATGGGGTCTCCATCGACAATCGGGTCCCGCTCACTGACTATATCCAGTCAGGTTGGGTTGCTGGCCTTGACGCAAGCAGTATCCGCAAGCGCACAATCAACGGGAATGAGGCCGTCTCTGCCCGCGCTCGCGCCGAAGGATGGCAGTTCGACGTGACCGTCATCCGCGCTGCCGGGCAGGTCTATCGCCTTCTCACCGCCGCACCAGCTGCCAGCACAACCCTTGTCGCCACCGCAGACGCGGTCAGCAACAGCTTCCGTGTTCTTTCCGCTGCAGAAAAGCAGGGTCTGAACCCATTGAAGGTGAGGATCGTGACGGTTCGGCCAGGAGATACGGTTGCGACACTCGCCGCGCGGATGGAAGGCGTCGACCGCAAGGTGGGCATGTTCCGTTTGATTAACGGTATGAGCTCCAGTGCGACCGTCTCTGCCGGCGCCAAGGTGAAGATCATTACCGATAAATAGTGGCGCGTGGCTTGATAACGCTCAGGCCGCGCTGCGGCCTGGCTCTTGGTGTGTCAACGCAACGCGCAGCTTCTCTATGGCTCGGCCTTCGATCTGGCGGACCCGCTCCTTGGAAATTCCCAATGTGGTACCCAGCGATTCCAGAGTTGCGCCTTCATCGCGTAAGCGCCGTTCCTGAATAATCCTGAGCTCGCGGGGGTTCAGCGTAGACAGCGCTCGCGTCAACCATTGCCGCCGCCGCTCAGCGTCAATTGTGTCACTGACGATTTCGTCTGGCAGGGGCTTGTCACAGACGAGGAAATCCTGCCGCTCAGCGGCACCCTCACCATCTGCTGAGACTGGCGCGTTGAGAGAACTGTCTGAGCCCGACAGCCGCGCATCCATGGTTTCTACATCACTGACTGCGACGCCAAGAACGTCCGCGAGTTCACTGTAAAGCGCTTCGCCAGTGAGTTCCGGGTTGTCCTGCGCCAGACGCGCACGCAGTCGGCGTAGATTGAAGAACAACGCCTTTTGTGCCGAGGACGTCCCTCCCCGTACGATCGACCAGTTTCGCAGGATGAAATCCTGCATGGATGCCCGGATCCACCAGGTCGCATAGGTGGAAAACCGCACCTCGCGCTCAGGCTCGAAGCGAGATGCAGCTTCGAGCAGACCGACATGCCCTTCCTGTATCAGATCGCTTGTTGGAAGC
The DNA here is from genome assembly GCF_016124105.1 of Aquamicrobium zhengzhouense. Taxonomy (GTDB): domain Bacteria; phylum Pseudomonadota; class Alphaproteobacteria; order Rhizobiales; family Rhizobiaceae; genus Aerobium; species Aerobium zhengzhouense. The sequence continues at coordinate 84,203 of NZ_JADGMQ010000014.1, read as the reverse complement.
CCGAAATGGCGAAACTTTCCCGCCATGGAAATAACCAGGCGCATATGCGCCGTCGCGATCTGATGCATCGCGTTCTGGTCCCCATCGCGCCAGCGCAGGGCAAGCTCATGTTCCTGCTGACGCTCCAGATACGGGGCCTTCATGGCCTCGCGTATCATATTGCGGCGTGCCGGATCGTCCATCTCGCGCTCCATTCGTCCAGACAGGATCGGCAGATCCTGCCCCAAGTCTCATGGCGGCTCGCAAGCCGCGTCTCTGACCGCGCGCGGGCAAACCCACGACGCCTTCAGTAAATACGCGGCTGCAGGGACAATAGTTCCACTTCCGTGTGACACTGCTCGTACAAACGAAAAGACCCGGCCTGATCGGACCGGGTCTTTTTCAGTAACGAGTGTGTGCGAACTTACGCGGCCTCTTCCTGCTCGGCCTCTTCATTGTCCGCCTTGGCACCGCGACGCGGACCCTTGGCAAGATTCACTTCGATGAGGCGAACAGCTTCGGTGTCCGACATCTTGTTGACCGCAGCAATCTCGCGCGCCATGCGGTCGAGTGCAGCTTCATAGAGCTGACGCTCGGAGTACGACTGCTCAGGCTGGTTCTCGGCACGGTAGAGGTCACGAACCACTTCCGAGATCGAAATCAGGTCACCGGAATTGATCTTCGCGTCATATTCCTGGGCCCGGCGGGACCACATGGTGCGCTTCACGCGGGCACGACCCTGTACGACCTTGAGCGCGCGATCCACATAGTCGGTCTCGGAGAGCTTGCGCATGCTGTCAGCCTTAGCCACAGGCACCTTGAGCCGCATCTTGTCTTTCTGAAAGTCGATGACGAAGAGTTCCAGCTTATGTCCCGCGACTTCCTGCTCTTCGATGGCAGTGATCTGTCCAACGCCGTGAGCCGGGTACACGATGAATTCCCCGGTCTTGAAGCCGTGCTTGGTCGCGGATTTCTTCTGCTGGGTTGCCATACGCCCTGTACTCCTTCTTTGACACGCGCTATCGATAGCGCGTGGATTCGCGGCCGACGAGCCGGCCAGCCAACTGCCGCGCATGACAAAAAGGCCGCATCATCCGTAGGAACCTTCAGTGACGGGCGAGGCCTAATAAGCCCTGCCCGACCCAGGCAGCCCTGGTCCGGATGATCTGCAGCCTTTCGAGATTAAAGCGCTAGCGCCATGAATCGACAATTTGTCATCGGCATGTTGCGCAATATGTAACACAAAAAGTGGCAAGATTCAACAATTTGCGCAGGCGCGAACTTGCGCCGGCGCAAATTGCGCAATAAAGCGAATCAGAACCGCGCCTGAAGCGCGGCTATACCCTTGCGTCAGGAACCGCTGGAATCCCGCGTTCCCTAGTCTCCCGAACCCGGCTCTGCCGAGAAATACTGTTCGAACTTGTTGTCGACGCCGTCGAATTCCTTGGCTTCGGGAAGCTCGTCCTTTTTGGTCGTGATGTTGGGCCATTTTGCCGCATACTCGGTATTCACCTGCAACCACTTGTCCAGGCCCGGCTCCGTGTCCGGCTTGATGGCGTCAGCGGGGCATTCCGGCTCGCACACGCCACAATCGATGCACTCGTCGGGATGAATGACGAGCATGTTCTCGCCTTCATAGAAGCAGTCCACCGGGCATACTTCCACGCAGTCGGTGTATTTGCATCGGATGCAATTGTCGGTGACGACATAGGTCATAAATGGCTCCGCCCGGCTCTGAGTCTGCTAGGTCCGGCCGTGAGGTAATCCCTTTGCCGGAACTGCGCAAGGGTGACCAATGCGCGCAAGCATCGGAAGAAGGATTGATATTCCCCTTCGGACCTCATGCTCCCGGCTCCGCGCCGGATGTCAGGTCCTCGTAGAGGGTCCGCGCTTCCGGAAAAGGGCCACGCCGCGTGCCGGGCAGAAGGATGCGCCACACGACGACCCCTCGCTCAAGCTTCATGGTCAGCACATCGCCGGGCTTAACCAGCTGTGCCGCCTGGTCAATCTTTTCCCGGTTCAGGCGAACATGCCCCGCCTGAACCAATTTCGCTGCCAACGATCGCGATTTGACCGCGCGCGCAAAAAACAGCCATTTGTCGATGCGTTGGCGCTCGAGGCCGTTCATCTACTTCTTGTTGAGTTGCTCGCGCAGCGCGGCCAGCTTGGCGAACGGTGAATCCGGATCAAGCTTTGCCGGACGCTGCTCGCGCGGCTTCTGTTGACGCGTCTGGTTATCGGCAGATTGCGGCTTGCCGCCCTCACGTCGCTCATTGCGTCCACCTTCACGGCGGCGGCCTTCGCCACGCTCACCCTGCTTGCCCTGGAAACGGCCGCGCCCCTGGCGCTCACCGCGTTCCCCGTCCTGCTTGTCGCCATCCCGGCGTTGGCCTCGGCCCTGCTGGTTGCGGTTCTGGTTGGGCCGCTGGCGGCCTTCAAAGCGGGCGGGACGCCAGAGAAGAACAGGCTTTGCCTCTTCTGCAGGCTCTGCCGGCGCAGCTTCGGGGGCTGCAGCCTCTTCCGCCTGGCCTTCGGCCTGCGCAGGCTCAGCGGCAACGGGTGCTGCCTGTTCGGAAACCTCTGCCCCTGCTGGCTCCGTTGGCTCGGCAACCGCAGCTTCCACCGCTTCGCCTCCCTCGGAAGTTGCAGAATCTTCGACAGCAGCCATCTCGGCGGATGCTTCCACCGTTGCCTCAGCTGCCGCAGCCTTTGCAGCAGCCTGCTCCCGGAGCGCTGCGTCAAACGCCTCCATCTTCGCTGCCACTTCCGCAGCCGGCTTTGCTTCCGCACGATAGCCGAGGCCCTTCAGGGTCTCTTCCATATCGTCAGCCGTGGCACCGAGGATCGACATCATTGCCGGCGTCACAAAGAACGAAGCGCCGTCAAACGCTCCATCAGGGCGCGGGCCAGAGCCGGCTCGCCATGCAAGCGCGGGGCGAATGAGATCTGCAAGACGCTCCAGAATGTCGACGCGCACCGCCCGGCGGCCGAGGACACGGTAACCCGCAAGGCTGTAGAAAGCCGGCTCAAAGCTCGGTTCAACGACAATCGAGGTACGCCCCGAACCCAGCGCCGTCACAACGTCGCCGAAGCCCGGCTTGTCCTTGCCGTCATTGAGGAGCGACCACAGCAAGGTCAGCAAGCCAGCCGGAGCCGGCTTGATCAGAGCGGGGGTGAAGATATGGAACGCGCCAAAGCGAACGCCCAACCGGCGCAGCGCTGCACGTGCTTCCTGATCGAGCGACTTCACATCAGTCGCGATCTCACGACGATTCACAAGACCGAAATTCTCGACAAGACGGAACGCAATGCCGCGCGCAATGCCGGTCAGCTGGTCTGCAGCCTTGAGGTCGAACAGCGGCTTCAGCAGCGTTTCGATCTGGAAACGCACAAAACGCTCTGCCCGTGTCATGACCTTGTCGCGCGCGGGTCCGGTCAATTGCTCGTCAGCAAGAAGGATGATCCGCGGCGCAAGCGGATCGTCGCCTGCGACCAGGGTCGCGACCGGAGAGCCGATCCAACGCAGCAAGCCGTCCGAAGCCAGCGCGAAGTCGCCGTTGGGCGCATTGGAGAACCGTTCCGCGCGCGCTTCAAATTCAGCCGCCAGCGCCTTTTGCGCAGCAGCCTTCATCGCTTTGGCATCTTCACCTGCCGCCGACTGGTCCACCGTAAAACGGAAGCCCTGAAGGGAGCCAACGTGATGCCCCTCGACAGTGACGTCGCCGGACGGGTTTATTTCAGCTTCAAGCATTGCATTTTCTCTCAGGCGCCTCATGAGCACGGAAGTCCTGCGATCTACAAAGCGTTTCGTCAATCGCTCGTGTAGCGCATCGGACAGTCTGTCCTCTATCTCGCGTGTTTTTTCTTGCCAGTGTGCCGGATCGGCAAGCCAGCCGGGTCGATGGGAAACGAAAGTCCAGGTACGAATCTGAGCGATGCGGTGTGAAAGTGTATCAATGTCGCCTTCGGTGGAATCCGCCCGCCGCACCTGTTCGGCCATGTAGTCTTCATCAACGTGGCCCTTCTTGGCCAGATCAAAATAGATACTGCCGATTATGTCTGCATGTTGTGCGGGAGCAATACGCCTGTAATCAGGCAGTGCGCATGTCTCCCAAAGCAGCTCCACCCGCTTGGGTGTGACTGCAAGCCGCCGGACATCCTCGTCCTGGGCCAGATATTCTAGAGCTCGCTGGTCAACCGCTGGAAGGGCACGGGTCAGCCCCTCAACAGGCGGCGTGACATCGATCGAGCGACGCAGCGCGTCCAGACTGGAAAAATCGAAAGCGGCCGCGCGCCACTGCAGGACCTTTACCGGGTCGAAGCTGTGCGACTCGATCCGCTCGACCAGTTCGTCAGGGAACGGATCAACCTGGCCCGTGACGCCGAACGTGCCATCGCGAACGTGTCGTCCGGCTCGGCCCGCGATCTGGCCGAGCTCAGCGGCCGTCAGCTCCCGATATTGATGTCCGTCGAATTTCCGGTTCTGGGCAAAGGCCACATGGTCGAGATCAAGGTTCAGCCCCATCCCGATCGCATCGGTCGCGATAAGATAGTCGACGTCGCCGGACTGGTAGAGTTCGACCTGGGCGTTGCGGGTTCGCGGGCTCAGCGCCCCAAGCACAACGGCGGCGCCGCCCCTTTGCCGACGCACCAATTCCGCGATCCCGTAAACCTCGTCCGCGGAAAACGCGACAATGGCGGAACGGCGCGGCAAGCGGGTAAGCTTCTTTTGCCCGGCATAGGCAAGATGAGACATGCGAGGGCGGGTAATGACGGAGACGCCGCGCAACAGCTTCTCCAGGATCCCGCGCATCGTCGCAGCGCCCAGAAGCAGCGTCTCTTCGCGTCCGCGCAAGTGAAGCAAGCGGTCGGTGAAAATGTGTCCCCGCTCGAAATCGGCTGCGAGCTGAACTTCGTCGATCGCCACGAATGCAACGTCCGCCACACGCGGCATCGCCTCGACGGTGCAGACCGAATAACGCGCACCGGGCGGCACGATCTTTTCTTCACCGGTGATGAGCGCGACGTTTGCCGAACCGACCTTTTCGACCACGCGCGTGTAAACCTCGCGCGCGAGCAAGCGCAGCGGCAAGCCGATAATGCCGCTCGAATGCGCCACCATGCGCTCGATTGCCAGATGCGTCTTTCCGGTATTGGTCGGTCCAAGCACGGCGGTCACGTCCCGACCTGATAGGACGAGCGGAGCGTCGTGTCTTCTCTGGAGGCTCATAATGCGGTGTCGCTCTCCTCGGCGCGGCGGATGCCCCCGTTAGCACACCCCAACCGTAAAGCGGAAGATGTCTCGTCCATATGCGCTGAAATGCGTAGCAAAGGGAACCGTGTTAACTTGTGGAACGAGTCTGGAACGAATCAGCGACGAATCGCTGACTTAGCAAAGTTCTCGTTCTGTTCACCGCTACATGTAGTAGTTAATCCCCTGGCGGCACCAGACGATCACCGAACTTAGGGGCTTTCACGCCGATTGCGCCTTCCAATCGTTAACGCGCCTGAAGTCAGCTGCAAAATTTTGGCAAAAGCAGCGCTGTCAGCAAGCCCAAGCCTCAGAAGAAACACGGAAAAACTAAACACAATATTTACCGTTAGATACAGTACCCGCCCCCGGCATTAACGTTCGGCTCAAACGCGGAACGAATCGGCTACGAATCACTTCTTCTGCAAGATTCTTGATTTGTTCTCCACAACATGTGGTGAACAGCCTCCTCCGCACCACTATTCCGCCGCCTCCGCTGTGATTCGCGGGCGACACAAAGCTGGCAAATATTAACGATTTCGAGGATTCTGGCGTTCGGACGGTTCCATTTGGTCAGCGAAGGGCAGCCAGATCCAGCCGCCCCCCTCCAACATTGGACCTAAACGACGAACTGACCGCCATTGACGGACAAGGTCGATCCCGTGATGAAGCCGGATTCATCAGAGGCAAGAAACAGCACCGCGCGAGCAATCTCTTCGGGCTCGCCCAGCCGTCCAACCGGAATCTGCGCGACGATCGATTCGCGAACCTTTTCAGGCACCGCCATCACCATGTCCGTCGCGATATATCCCGGACAGATCGCGTTCACAGTGATCCCGGCGCGCGCGCCTTCTTGCGCGAGTGCTTTTGTAAAGCCGAGATCTCCCGCCTTTGCGGCAGAGTAATTGGCCTGCCCCATCTGCCCCTTCTGGCCATTGATTGACGAGATGGTGATGATACGACCGAATTTGCGGTCTCTCATGCCGGTCCAGACCTGGTGGGTCATGTTGAACACGCCATTGAGGTTGGTGTCGATCACTTCACGCCATTGCTGCGGCGTCATCTTGTGAAACATCGCATCGCGCGTGATGCCGGCATTGTTAACCAGCACGTCCACCGGCCCGAGATCAGCCTCTACCTGTGCGACACCCGCAGCACAGGCGTCGTAGTCGGCCACCGACCATCTGTAGACGGGGATGCCTGTTTCAGCGTTGAAGTTGCTCGCCGCTTCGTCGTTGCCCGCATAATTTGCAGCAACCTTGTACCCTGCGTTCTTGAGAGCCACCGCAATCGCAGCGCCAATGCCGCGCGACCCACCTGTTACGAGAGCAGTCCTTGTCATTTACCCTCCTTCGGCACGTGCCGTGCGTCTACACTCATGAGTTGCGGCTAAAGTTTGGAGAACGCCTCCTGAATGATGCGCTCTCCGAGAATTTCCCCGTACTTTGAACCCGCGGCCTCGAACTCCGCGGCCTGAAGGTCAGCAAGCTTGACGTTGCATTTGCGCGTCGCGAGCTTGACCATTGCAGCACCAAGATCGGCGACGCCTGTCCGCATGCCGTCGACGTCATCCTGCAATGCGGCGATGAAGAGTTTCTTCATCAGTTCAGCCTCTGCATGGCCGGAATGGGCAGCCATGCAAAGGGCCAGATCGTCGGGAATGAACGGCTGTGCTTCAGCTTTGAAGGAACTTGATGAGAAGAGAGCGATACTGACGAGGGCAAGGGCGACTGAAGACCTCGCCATCCTCACAGCGCCTCTACGCACATGGCAACGCCCATGCCGCCGCCGATGCACAGCGTGGCGAGCCCCTTTTTCGCGGAGCGGCGCTGCATTTCGAACACCAGCGTATTGAAGACGCGAGCACCCGATGCGCCGATCGGATGGCCTATGGCAATCGCGCCGCCATTGACGTTCACGATGTCCGGATTCCAGCCCATATCCTTGTTGACGGCACAGGCCTGCGCCGCGAAGGCCTCATTCGCCTCAACGAGATCAAGATCGTCGACGCTCCAGCCAGCTTTCTGCAGCGCCTTGCGTGAGGCGGGGATGGGGCCGGTGCCCATGATCTGCGGATCGACACCTGCCGTCGCCCAGGACACAATCCGCACCAACGGCGTAATCCCGCGACGCGCTGCCTCTTCCTCGCTCATGAGCACGACCGCAGCAGCACCGTCATTGATGCCGGAAGCGTTGCCAGCGGTCACGGTGCCTTCTTTGTCGAAAGCAGGCCGCAGCTTCTGAACGCTCTCGAGCGTGGTACCGTGTCGAATATATTCGTCAGCGTCGACAACCACCTCTCCCTTGCGGGTCTTGAGGGTGACCGGGACGATCTCGTCCTTGAAGCGCCCCGCCTTCTGGGCGGCCTCAGCCTTGTTTTGCGATGCGACCGCGAACGCGTCCTGCTCGTCGCGGGTAAGCTGCCACTGACGCGCCACATTCTCTGCGGTGTTGCCCATGTGATAGCCGTAGAAGGCGTCGGTGAGCCCGTCCTTGATCATCGTGTCGATGAACTTGAGATCACCCATCTTGGTGCCCGAGCGCAGATGCTGGCAATGAGGCGCGAGCGACATGGATTCCTGGCCACCGGCAACGATCACTTTTGCATCGCCGGTCTGGATCTGCTGCATGCCGATTGCGATCGCGCGAAGACCCGAGCCGCAAAGCTGATTCAGCCCCCAGGCAGATGCCTCCTGCGGAATTCCTGCAGCCATTGCAGCCTGACGTGCAGGGTTCTGGCCCTGCCCTGCGGTCAGAATCTGCCCCATGATCACCTCGTCCACCTCGCTACCGGCAACTCCGGCGCGCGCCAGCGCTTCCGTGATGGCAACGGCGCCAAGCACATGGGCTGGCGTATCGGCGAACGCTCCATTGAACGATCCGACGGGGGTGCGGGCGGCGCTCGCTACAACGATGGCAGACATTTGGTTCCTCGCTAGGAAGCGGTTCATCGGCGTGACATTTGCCGATTTGTTGCCGTTTCATCGTTACGAGTCAAACCTGAAGTGTGCCGCAACATCGATTCACTGCACTGCACCATCCCCCTTCCCATTGTGTCTCGTTTAGGCCTATCCTTGCAGTTCGGCGTCGGGGGAGAGGCCGAGGGTAATTGCCCGCTAACGCAGCATCCCATGCGGGAGGTCACGAATGCCAGCGAAACAGGACCCTGTGGTCATTAAAAAATATGCCAATCGGCGGCTCTACAACACGGGGACCAGCACTTATGTGACCCTTGAAGACCTTGCCGGAATGGTGAAACGCGGTGAGGAGTTTACCGTTCAGGACGCAAAGTCGGGCGAGGATATTACCCACCCGGTGCTGACACAGATCATCTTCGAGCTAGAGAACAAGGAAGGGCAGAACATGCTGCCTGTCTCCTTTCTTCGACAACTCATCGCTTTCTATGGCGACCAGATGCAGACGATCGTGCCAAGCTTTCTTGAGCAGTCCATGATCGCTTTCGCTAAGGAGCAAGAGCGGTTTCGCGAGCAGATGAACAGCGCTCTTGGCAAGTCTCCGCTGGAGATGATGCAGTCAACCAACCCGATGAAGGCGCTCGAAGAACAGACCCGGCGCAATATCGAACTTTTTCAAAATGCGATGCGCATGTTCACGCCCTTCCCCCCGCAGCCAGCGGAACCGGAAGAGCCTTCGCCCGCCGCTTCAAGGGACAATGATGATCTCAAGGAGCTGAAGGAGCAGATTGCAGCGATGCAGCGAAAGCTGGATCAGCTCGGAAGCTGAGGCGGCATCCCTGTATTTTCAGCCTGCTGACGGAAGCGCCTTCTTGTGCATGGAGGCAGCTTTCCGCCTCAACGTCCCTGCGTCCTATTACCAAACGTAAAGTCATCCCCTATGGTCCCGCCGCGCTGATCAGGAGTACCCAGAATGACTTATCTTACGCTGGCACAAGCCAACACCATCATCGAAGCCACCTTTGCCAAGGGCGCAGAACTCGGCCTCAACCCACTGTGCGTCGTCGTGGTTGACGTTGGTGGCCACACCGTCTCGGCCCAGAGACAGGACGGCTCGCCTTTCATGCGGATCGAGATTGCCCGCGGCAAGGCATTCGGCGCTATCGGGTTCGGCGCGGGCTCGCGCAAACTTAACCAGGCAGCGCTTGATCGCCCGCATTTCGTTGGCGCCTATGTCGCTCTAACCGGCGGCAACGCGGTTCCGGTTCCGGGCGGCGTTTTGATCAAGGGCCAGGACGGCGAGATCATTGGCGCCGTTGGCGTGTCCGGCGACACCTCTGACAATGACGAGCTCGTTGCAAAGACCGGCATTGAAGCTGCAGGCTTCGTCGGCGACGGCGGCTGAGGCCAGCCGTTTCGAACAGGAAAGAGCCCGACATCCGGGCTCTTTTTTTGCCTAGCGCAGATTGATGTCGCGCGATGACGCGCGCAGGGAAACGACAAATCCGGCGAGAACGTCGACGAACGCAATCGCCATGAGGATGAAGAAAAGAGACGACGAAGCCCGCTGGACCAGAAGGAACTCGACCAGGAAGGCAACGAACACCAACGTTGACAGCAAATGATCGAGCACCGATGCGTTCGACGTTCGCGTGGCCTTCACCACCTCAACGAACAGAAGCACAAGTGACAGCAAGACCAGCATGTCCGCGAGCGTCATCGACCATACCCCGCCTGACAGCATGCCCAGCGAAAACAACTCAACCCGCCACGGATCGGAGACATCGCCGAAAAGACCGAGGAGGCCCAGATTGTACAGGATGAACGGAATGATCATCAGCGGGATCTGGAACAGCATTGGCATCTCCTGAACTCAGGCCGGCGCGGCATCCGCAGCAGCAGATAAAGAAAAAGCCGACGCAAGCGCCGGCCTTTCGATAATACAGGACACCGAGGAAAGCCTTAGCTTTCCTTCGGCTCCATAACCTGGCGACCGCGGTACATGCCCGTCTTCAGGTCGATGTGGTGCGGACGGCGAAGCTCGCCCGAATTCTTGTCCTCGACATAGGTCGGTGCCTTCAGCGCGTCGGCTGAGCGGCGCATGCCGCGCTTCGACGGCGAGGTCTTTCGTTTAGGTACGGCCATGGATCCTGCTCCGGTTTTCGGTCAACATGCCGTAGCCGCCCTCGTTGAAAAGGGCCCGCAGTTCGGCCGATGACCAGGAAAGTCGCGCTGCCTATACACTGGCGGCGCGCATTTGACCAGCGTCCCGATACAAAATTTTGCTTTAGCAGCTAACGGACGCAGTGATTGTAGCCGCCAGCTTGCCTTGCACGTCGTTCAATCCGGTTTGCGAGGCGGTTAAGCCCCGCGCTGGGCTTGCCTGGAGTGCGTGCTAGCGGGTTAGGCAGCGTGACGGCAAGCAGGGCCGCCTCGCGTGCGCTCAGATTGCGGGCCGACTTGCCGAAATGATGTTGTGCCGCTGCTTCGGCCCCGTAAATACCAGGGCCCCACTCCGCCACATTCAGGTAAATCTCCATGATGCGGCGCTTTGGCATGATGGCGTCCATGAACACCGAGTAAGGCAGTTCAACTGCCTTCCGGATATAGGAGCGCCCGTGCCACAGATACAGGTTCTTGACGGTCTGCATGGTGATTGTGGAGCCGCCGCGCGCGCCCTCCCCGGCAAGGAAGTCCTGCACGACGGCACGAAATTCACCAAGATCAATCCCGTGATGAGAGCAGAACTGACCATCCTCCGACATCATCACCGCATTGACGAGGCGCGGGCTGATGTCGCTGAGCGGCGTCCATCTGCGCTCGTAATCACGCAAAAGCACCATATCCTTGGCCATCAAGGTCGAGACCGGATGAACGAAAGGCGGCAGGTAAGCGAGCGTCAGAAGCACCGGCAGAGACGCCAACAGAACCAGCAGCGCCAGGAGGCGACGAATCAGGGTGCGCTTGCGCTTCGTTTTGCGGCCACGCTTTCCTGACACTTTGCCAATGCCGGCCTCGTCCGTCCGCAGATCCACCTGTCGCCTCTTGCTTCACTGGTTCTGGAATACAGACGCACACACCCCAGTGCAACGTCGCATGGCTTGACCGCGCCTCATTTTGCGGTCATCGCTCCGCCATGACTGACACGCCCTCCCCCGATTTCGAACTGGCTCTGGCCACCCATGCCGCCGGCGTTGAGACCACCCTCGACAAGCTCCTCTCGGTCCATTTGTTGCCTGGGGAGATCGCTCGTCCCGAAAATCTGATGCGCGCCATTCGACATGGCGTCCTCAATGGCGGCAAGCGTTTGCGCCCATTTCTCATCATCGAAAGCGCTGCGCTGTTCGACGCGGGCAATGAAGCTGCGATGCGCGTGGCGGCAGCGCTTGAGTGCATTCACTGCTACTCGCTGATCCATGACGATCTTCCGGCGATGGACAATGATGATCTGCGCCGCGGCCAGCCAACGGTTCATCGAGCCTTCGATGAGGCCACCGCAATTCTCGCAGGCGACAGCCTGCTGACCTACGCCTTCGACATCATTGCCGACGACGCAACAGAGCTGTCGGCATCGACACGGCTCTCACTGGTACAAAGCCTTGCGCGCGCTGCCGGGCTGGGCGGGATGGCCGGAGGCCAGGCGCTTGATCTTGCGGCGGAGAAGGTGAAGCCCGACGAGGCCGGCATTGTGACATTGCAGGCAATGAAGACTGGCGCGCTGATCCGCTACGCCTGCGAGGCTGGCGCGATCATAGGCAGCGCCTCGATTGAAGAGCGTGAACGGCTTGGCGAGTTCGGTTCGGCGATCGGCCTTGCCTTCCAGCTTGCCGACGACCTTCTCGATGCAACGTCCAACGCCATCACGCTTGGAAAGGCGGCAGGCAAGGACGCCGATGCCGGAAAGGGCACGCTCGTATCGCTCCACGGCATCGAATGGACACGCAAGCAGTTGAAGGGGCTCGTTGACCAGGCGAACGAAATCCTCGCGCCCTTTGGCGAACGCGGAGCCATGCTCAAGCATGCTGCCGAATACATCGCTTATCGGACGTCTTGACGGCAGCCGCGCCAGCAGAAACGGCTGGCTGGCGCGATTGTCCGCCTACTCGGCTGCGCGTTGTCCGCCGATGCCGAAGCGGCGCTCAATATAGTCTGCGACCATGCCCTGGAAATCTTTGGCGATGTTCGGCCCGCGCAGCGTCGCTGCCTTCTGACCATCGATAAAGACCGGCGCCGATGGCGTCTCGCCTGTTCCGGGCAATGAAATGCCGATGTCAGCGTGCTTCGACTCGCCCGGGCCATTGACGATGCAGCCCATCACCGCAACCTTCAGCACTTCCACGCCCGGATATTTTTCCCGCCAGACGGGCATGTTGCGCCGCAGATCTTCCTGAATGGTCGCCGCAAGCTCCTGGAAGACGGTGGATGTCGTGCGGCCACAGCCAGGGCATGCCGCGACGATCGGTACGAACTGGCGAAAGCCCATGGTCTGGAGCAGTTCCTGCGCCACCTGCACTTCGCGGGTACGATCACCGCCCGGCTCTGGTGTCAGCGAGATACGGATCGTGTCGCCAATGCCCTGCTGCAACAGGATGCCCATCGCCGCCGACGAGGCAACAATACCCTTGGACCCCATACCAGCTTCGGTCAGGCCAAGATGCAAGGCAAGGTTGGAGCGCTTGGCAAGCTCGACATAGACCGCGATCAGGTCCTGCACCTGACTGACCTTGGCCGACAAAATGATCTTGTCGCGCGACAGGCCAATCTCTTCCGCCATTTCGCCCGAGATCAGGGCGGACTGAACGATTGCCTCACGGGTCACTTCCTGCGCCGTCAGCGGCGACCCGGAATTCTGGTTCTCGTCCATGAGCCGCGTCAGCAGCTCCTGATCGAGCGACCCCCAATTCACGCCGATGCGGACAGGCTTGTCATGACGGATGGCCGTTTCGACAATCGCGCCGAACTGCTTGTCCTTCTTGTCCTTGAAACCGACATTGCCTGGGTTGATGCGATATTTCGCCAATGCCTCGGCGCAGGCCGGATGATCGGCAAGCAGCTTGTGTCCGATATAGTGGAAATCACCGACCAGAGGCACGTGGGTACCCAGCCGCGCAAGCCGATCCCGGATATGCGGGACCGCCGCGGCGGACTCATCTCTATCCACGGTGATCCGAACGATCTCCGAGCCCGCGCGATGAAGCGCAGCAACTTGCGCTACCGTGGCATCGATATCGGCAGTGTCCGTATTGGTCATGGACTGGACAACAACCGGCGCGCCGCCGCCCACCATCACGTCGCCCACCTTCACACCCACTGTGATACGGCGCTCCAGCGGACGGTCGAGAAATTCAAACATCGCGGTCAAACTCATCTACGCCGCAAGCGGCGGAAAGGGATTTTCGGCCTTCTAACACAAACCTAGCGCATGAACACGTCAAACTCTGTCGAGCAAGGCACCTGACGCAGGAAGGAGCCTTAATGATGACGATTCCGTGGCCATGTTTATCTGCACTCGCCGCCTTTCCTGACAAACCCTGTCACCAGCCCCTGTGCTGCTCGTTGCCCGGACGCGGGCTGCGCTTTAGCTATAAGGCGGCGTCCAAGCCGATGAGACAACCAGGCTCTGCTGTATGCATGCCCGATACTACGACGAGAATTGATAAGCGCTTCATTTTTTCTGACTATTTCGGCAATGGATACTGCTGTAGAAGGGCTTCTGTTCTACGGACCTAGCTGAATTGTCCGACGGACCTTACGTTCGCCAGGCCGCCATCACTGGATCGGCATCACTTCGAACGAGAACATTGAGCTGGATAACTCGATGCCCAAGATCAAATTTCACAAGATCGCGGCGGTGGCCGTGCTTCTTGCAACGGTGGCTTGGGTAGCCACCGGAGAGTTCTCGTCGGTCGGCAGCGCCGCCAGTGAAGCGGCAACAGCCGCACCATCGGCACCAGGTGCAGAAACCAGCCCGCTGCGTACCGTTGGCGTGATCAAGCCGGTGCAGATAGAGCATTCCCGCGCCATCCGCATGTCGGGATATACCGACGCCGATCAGCGGGCTGTGCTCGCTGCGAGGGCTGCCGGGGTGATCGAGGAATTGCCGATCAAGCTGGGCACCGTCGTCGAGCGCAACGATGTCATCATGAAGCTCGAAGCAGAAGGCAAGGAAGCCGCGGTGGAATCCGCGCGTCAGACCCTTGCCCAGCGACAGACCGAACTGGATGCCGCACAGAAGCTTGCCCGCCAGGGAAGCATCTCGAAACAGCAGCTCGACAGCGCCACCACCGCAGTTGCAGCCGCGCGCTCGCAGCTCGAGGCGGCAGAGGCCGAGCTGAACCGCAACATTCTGCGCGCCCCGTTCAGCGGCACGATCGACAAGATCGACGTTGAACTTGGCACTGCCGTCCAGCCGGGCGCGCCTGTCGCCACGATCCTCAACCTCGACCCGATCCTTGCCCGCGGCGAGGTCTCAGAACGTGATCTGGGCTTTGTGGCTCCAGGCGACAAGGCTGAAGTGCGCCTGGTCAACGGGATGGAAGTCGAAGGCGAACTTCGCCATGTGAGCCGTGATGCAACGACCACAACCCGCACCTTCCGGGTGGAAGTCGCAATCGCCAATCCGGAGGGAAACATCCCTGCGGGGATGACCGCCGAGATCACCTTGCGGGCAGATCCCGTCCCATCCACGCTTCTGCCTCGGTCCGTCGTGACACTCAGCGCCGAAGGCGACCTCGGCATCCGCGCAGTTGATGGCGCCAACGAGGTGGTGTTCTTCCCGATTGACCTGGTTGACGACACACCGCGCGGCCTTGTCCTTGGCGGAATCCCGAACGACGTGCGCATCATTGTCGCCGGACAGGAGATGATCTCCGAAGGCGACGTGGTGAATCCGGTCGACGCAGACCCGGAAACAATAAAGAAGCTGGTCGAGGTGACGGCTGGCGGAGCCCTTTAAGGGGTCGGTCATGGACATAGTAAAACTGGCGATCCGCAATTCGCGGCTGACGCTTACGACCCTCGTTTTCCTTATGATCGCGGGCGCACTTGCCTATGTGAACATCCCAAAGGAAGCCGAGCCGGACGTTCCTATCCCGATCATCTATGTGAGCCTTGTCTATCAGGGGATCTCCCCGGAAGACTCGGAGCGCCTGCTTCTGCGGCCAGTCGAAACCAAGCTGAAGACGATCAAGGGCGTCAAGGAGATGCGCTCTTCCGCCTATGAGGGTGGCGGCTTTGTTCTGCTCGAATTCGATCCATCGACCGATCTGAAGACCGCTCTTGATGACACAAGGAGCAAGGTTTCGGACGCAAGGCGCGACATTCCGCAAGGAGCTGAAGAGCCGAGCGTCCACGAGGTCAACATTTCCGAATTTCCGGTTCTGGTTGTCACCTTGTCCGGGGACGTACCGGAACGGACGCTGACCCGTGCGGCACGTGAACTGCGCGACAGGATCGAGGAGGTTCCAGGGGTTCTGGAGGCCGTGCTGAAAGGCGCGCGCGATGATCTCGTCGAGGTTATCATCGATCCGATGAAACTGTCATCCTATGGGCTTCGGCTCGACCAGTTGATCCAGGGCGTCGGCGCCTCAAACAGCCTTGTTGCGGCCGGCGCGATAGAGGGGTCGGAGGGACGGTACTCCGTCAAGGTGCCGGCCCTGATCGAGTCTGTCGAGGATGTCGCCAATCTTCCGGTTGTCGCCGGGCCCAACGCCATTGTCCGGGCGCAGGACCTCGCAACGATCCGCTCCAGCCATAAGGATGCCGAAACGATCAGCCGTATCAATGGCAGGCCCGCCATCGCGATCGAGGTGAAGAAAAGGATCGGCTCCAATCTTGTCGAGACGGTCGATGAGGTGAAGGCTCTGGCAGACAGCTTCCAGAAAAACCTGCCTGAGGGGATGCACGTCACCTACACACAGGACAAGTCTACCTTCATCAATCAGCTTCTGGGCGAATTGCAGAACCATGTTCTCATCGCCGTGATCCTCGTTTTTATCGTGATCCTTTACGCGCTGTCGGGACGCTCATCGCTGATCATCGGCCTTGCAATCCCGTCATCGTTCCTCATCGGCATTTTGTTGCTCTCGCTGATGGGCTTCACGATCAACATGATTGTGCTGTTCAGTCTGATCCTTGCGGTCGGAATGCTGGTTGATGACGCGATCATCGTGGTCGAATTCGCCGAAAGGCGCATGTCCGAAGGAATGCCCCGCGAGGAGGCTTTCGAACTCGCAGCAAAGCGCATGGCAGGACCAGTTGCTGCAGCAACCCTGACACGCATTGCGGCGTTCTCACCACTTCTGTTCTGGCCCGGCATCGTCGGCAATTTCATGATGTACATGCCGATCACGCTGATTGTGACGCTGGCAGCGTCGATGCTGTTCGCGCTCGTGTTCACGCCTGCTATCGGCGCCAAATTTGCCCACACTCATGTCATTCCGGAAGAGGAACGACGCGACGGCCTTTACATGAGCATCGTCAAGAAGGCGGTCACCTACCCAAAGACTGTGATGCTGGGTGCTATCCTCCTGTTGGGCGGCGTCATGTACAGCTATTCCCACTACGGGGCTGGCGTCGAATTCTTCCCGAATGTCGAACCCGACTATGGCCTCCTCTACGTCCATGCGCGTGGCAACCTGTCCCTTGCCGAGATGGACACCGCAACCCGTATCGCTGAGGAGCGCCTCCTCGGCTGGCCGGGCGTGAAGTCCGTCTACACCAGCGTTGGACAGAGCCGCGGCGGCGGACAGGATGTTGCCGAGGACGTCGTCGGCATCATCCAGTACGAATTCGTCGACTGGCGCGAGCGCAAACCTGCCAACGAAATTCTCGATGAGTTGCGCGTCGTCATGGCCGGAATTCCCGGCGTGGACGTTGAAGTCCGGGTGCCGGATGCGGGGCCGCCGACCGGAAAGCCGATCCAGATTCGCGTCTCCGCCACCGATCCGACCGGGCTTGATGAACAGGCCAGACGCGTGGCTGCGCGCATTGCGGAGGTTCCGGGCGTGATCGACATTGCCGATGGCTTGCCGCCCCCCGGCGTCGACTGGGCGTTGTCCGTCGACCGCACCAAGGCGTCCCAGTATGGCATCAGCCCGATTGCGGTCGGTACAGCGGTGCAGCTTGTCACGACCGGCCTCAAACTGACGGATTACCGCCCGGCCGGTGCTGATGACGCCGTCGACATCCGGCTGCGCTTGCCCGAAGACCGCCGCACCCTTTCAACGCTCGATCAGTTGCGGATTGAAACAGCGCAAGGATCGGTACCGATTTCCAACTTCGTTTCGCGCAAGGCCGAGCCCCGTACGGGTATCCTCAACCGGATAGACGGGGAGCGCACCATCGTCATCCAGGCAAATGTCGCCAATGGCTTCCAGACGGCGTCCGTTCAGGCGGAGGTCGCGAAAGCGGTTGGCGAGATGGATCTTGGCAACGCCAAGTGGAAACTCGCCGGGTCGAGCGAAGAGAGCGACGAAGCGAGTGCATTCCTGTCGAAGGCTTTCGGCGCTGCTGTCTTCCTGATCTTCATCGTGCTTCTTGCCCAGTTCAACAAGTTCACCAGCGTGTTCCTGGTGCTGATGACGGTGGTGATGGCGACGATCGGGGTATTCCTCGGTCTTCTGATCACCGGGCAGGCCTTCGGCATCATCATGTCCGGCATCGGCGTGATCGCGCTGGCGGGCGTCGTGGTGAACAACAACATCGTGCTGATCGACACATATGATCGCTTGCGCCACGAAGGCTGGAGCAAGGTGGACGCCGTGCTCCAGACCTGCCGGGAGCGCGCGCGGCCGGTGGTTCTGACGGCTGCGGCCGCGATATTGGGCGTCCTGCCGATCGCGCTCGGTTTGGGGTTGGAGCTTTTCCACCACGAGACCACGATCAACGCCCCCTCGACGCAATGGTGGATTTCGCTTTCATCAGCGATCGTCTACGGCCTGACCTTCGCGACCATCCTCACCCTGATCGTGACCCCATCCGCATTGATGATCTTCACCTCCGAAGATGCGGCACGGGAGGGCAAAAGGCAGAGCCTCCTGTCGCGCATTTTCCGGCGAAAGAAGACCAGCGAGAAAGCTGAGAAACCCGACGACGTGAAGTTTCCCGCCTATAGCAAGGCCGCCGAATAGAGCGCGTTCACCTCGAACTGTTTCATATGGAACGTTTTTGTGACGCCAACATTGTTCAGGCGTGACTTAGCGAGAGGGCGACAAGATGACCTTGGGTACAATTCTTATCATCATCCTCATCCTGATACTTTTGGGCGCGTTTCCGGCCTGGCCGCATTCACGCGGATGGGGATACGGACCGTCCGGAATTCTTGGTGTGGTCCTCGTAATTGTCCTGATTCTCGTCCTGATGGGACGGATTTAATAATTATCGCCGCCGGTAAGGAAGAAGCGACCGATGCCAGCTTCTTCCTTGTCCGGTTCAACCTAACCTGCGTTTGCGTTAAAGTCGGCACGCCGCACAGATCCCGCCATCGCACTGACGGCCAACAAAAAACCTGACAGCGCCACAAAGACTACGGCGAAGCCGACCCTCTCTCCGATAAAGCCGATGGCGGACGGGGCCACCAGCATTCCGGAATACCCCATCGTGGTAACGACACTGACAGCCGTGGCCGAAGCTATGCCTTGGTGATTCCCAGCTGCCGAGAAGGCTATCGGCACCATGTTGGCAACTCCAATCCCAGCGAGGGCAAAGGCGGCTATCGCCCACAGAGGCGTCGAAGCCAGACCTGCCATCAACATCCCGGCTGCGGCAATCAGAGCCGACACGCGCAGCGTCCTGACCGCGCCAAAGCGGTTGCGGATCCCGTCCCCCATGAAGCGCATCACGGCCATGGTCACAGCAAAGCCTGCGAAGGCGAAGCCGGCAACGCCGATGTCGGCACCAAGGCTGCGCTGAAGATGTACTGCACCCCATTCCAGCACCGATCCTTCGGGGATCATGCAGAACAAGGCGATGATGCCGATGAGATAGATCAGCGGATCCCGCGGGAAACGGAACCGCTCGCGGCGAGTAGAGGAGGTCTCGACCGGCGCTCCGATCAGCCAGCGCCAGACGGCAAACACCATCAGATACGCCACGGCGCCAACGATGATCGACTGTGTCACATGGCCGGTGCCCTGGATCAGCAATCCGCCCGTTGCACTGCCAGCAAACCCGCCAAGACTCCAGAAGCCATGCGACGAGGACATGATCGCTCGTCCCAATTGTCGCTCCGTCTCCACCGCATTGGTGTTCATGGCAACGTCCATCCCCCCGACCACGCCTCCAAGCGCGAAGATGGCCGGGATAACAAGATAGAGGTTAGGTGCCAGCGCCACGGCGGGCAGCACAATACCGAGAACTGCGCCGAAACCGCGTAGTACAGACTTTGAACCGTATCGGCTCATCAGCCAGCCGCATGTGGGCATCGCGACCAGCGCACCGAGTCCAAATATGAGGATCAACAGACCGACAATCGTTTCGGCGATATCAAATCGCGACAACAGCAGCGGCACTTGAGGAGCCCAGCTGCCGGTGACGAAACCGTTGGCGAAGAACATGGAAGCAACCGCCCAACGTCCGAGGCGAGCGGCTTGTCTTTCTGGGCTCATTTCACTGAAGATCCCTGGAGGAAGCACGAGGCAATCTAAATCGGTTAAACGCCCCGTCAATCGCCGAGCGTGGTGATACAGATTTCGGTGTTACATTTTCTCGATGCCACATTGGTGACGAAACGAGGCCACATTCCCATTCCATGGATTTCCATCAAGATTTGCGCAGCGTAGCAGTTCGCGTCGCACCGGAGTTTCCTCGTGGAAAAATCATCCTGGCGAAAAAGCCCACAGACCGAACCTTTCCTTGCCCCGTTAAGTTCTGATGGGAGGCGACGTCGCCGGTCCGAGATTCTCATTCAGGACCTTCCCCCGGCTGCTGCCCCCATCGCGGTAACACTCGTCGGCGCCGTGGCGATGTTCTTTCTGTTTCGCGCCTTTGCCGGCGATGTAGCCATTGTCGAGGCAACGCCAGCGCCACCGCCGCAAGCAGAGATCACGACCACGGCAACCGAGAATGTTGCGGATCCGCAGGTGGGGGCAGTGCAAGTTGCAGAACCTGACGCGGCGATCGAAACCGCGATCCAGCTTCAAGTCGCCGATCCCCGCGAGACCGGCTCCATCCTGCAGGCCGTTCCTTCCGAGACAGTCTTCATGCCAGCAGTTCCGATTGCCGAGACCGAGGACGAGATCGAACAATTGGAGCGGATGCAGCTGGAAGAGAAGGGCGACGTCGAGGCCCCGCAACCGATCGGGGCGGCCGGTTTTCGGGCTGCGACCGCGTCGCAATCCGTGAATATGCGTGCCGGCCCCAGCGACGAGGCTGAAGTCCTTGCGATCGTGCCGGCACGAGCTGAGATTGAAGCCGAGACCGACTGCGCCAGCTGGTGCGCAGTCAGCTTCGATGGCCGACGAGGCTACATCTACAAGAGCTTCGTCGACTATCGTTAAGGGCTAGGCGTAGACGACCAGCAAATCCTTGGCGTCGATCTGCTCGCCGGTCCGGACGAGCACTTCTGCCACTTCGCCGTCTCGCTCGGCATGCAAAGCCGTCTCCATCTTCATCGCTTCGATGGACAGGAGCACGTCACCGGCCTTGACGCGCTGGCCGGAGGCGACGGCAACGGTCGAGACGACGCCAGGCATCGGCGCGCCAATATGTGCGGTGTTGCCAGGTTCCGCTTTGCGCCTTGCCTTGACTGCGCTTGCCCCGCCCTTGCGGTTTGGCACCTTGACCCGCCGCGGCTGACCGTTGAGTTCGAAGAAGACGGTCACCATGCCCTGATCGTCCGTCTCACCGAGCGCCAGACAGCGGACGACCAGCGTCTTGCCCTGCTCCAGATCCACGTAGATCTCCTCCTCCGGCTCCATGCCGTAGAAGTAGGATGGTGTCGGAAGAACGCTGACGGGGCCGTATTCCGCCTGCGCGGCCGCAAAGTCGGTAAAGACCTTCGGATACATCAGATAGGATGCGAATTCCGCCTCGCTTAGCCCCCGTTCGATCTTGCCCTCGATCTGCTTTCGCTCGGCATCAAGATCAGCGTCCGGCAGTAGCGAGCCGGGGCGAGCCGTGATCGGTGCTTCCCCTTTCAGTGCCTTCTTCTGCAACGCCTGTGGCCAGCCGCCCGGGGATTGGCCGAGATCGCCGCGCAGCATGGAGACGACAGAATCCGGAAATGCGATGTCGCGATCAGGGTTCATCACATCCTCGACGGAAAGCTCCTGGCTCACCATCATCAAAGCCATATCGCCGACCACCTTGGATGACGGCGTCACCTTGACGATATCGCCGAACATCAGGTTCGCGTCATGATATGCACGCGCAACTTCATGCCAGCGCGTCTCAAGCCCGAGCGATCGCGCCTGCTCCTTCAAGTTGGTGAACTGGCCACCCGGCATTTCGTGCAGATAGACTTCGGAAGCAGGGCCCTTCAGGTCGCTCTCGAACGCGGCATATTGGTTTCGCACCGCTTCCCAATAAAACGAGATGCGGCGAATCCATTCCGGGTCGAGGCCTGTGTCTCGTTCATCCCCCTTGAGCGCCTCTACGATCGAGCCAAGGCAGGGCTGCGATGTCCCGCCGGAAAAGGCATCCATCGCCGCATCCACCACATCAACGCCAGCTTCCACAGCGGCAAGAACCGTCGCTGCCGATATGCCCGACGTGTCGTGCGTGTGGAAATGAAGCGGCAGATCGGTCGCCTCGCGCAGCGCCTTGAAGAGTACCTTGGCAGCCGCCGGCTTCAGCAGCCCCGCCATATCCTTAACCGCAATGATATGGGCGCCTGCCCGCTCCAACTCCCGCGCCAGAGCGACATAATAGGCTAGATCATACTTTGCCCGGCTGGGGTCGCGGATGTCACCAGTGTAGCAGATCGCAGCTTCGCACAGCTTGCCCTCTTCGATCACCGCGTCCATCGCGACACGCATGTTCTCGACCCAGTTGAGGCAGTCGAAGACGCGAAAAAGATCGATTCCGCCGGTAGCAGCCTGACGGACAAAGTGGCGAACGACATTGTCGGGATAGTTGGTATAGCCGACGCCGTTCGCGCCCCGCAGCAGCATTTGCAGCAGGATATTCGGTGCAGCTTCGCGCACCAGCGACAGGCGCTCCCACGGATCTTCCGTCAGAAACCGCATCGAAACGTCGAATGTCGCGCCGCCCCAGCACTCGAGGGAGAAAAGCTGCGGCAAGGCCTTGGCGTAGACGCGCGCGACCTGTGCGATATCGTATGTTCGCATGCGGGTTGCCAAAAGCGACTGATGCCCATCGCGCATCGTCGTATCCGTGACGAGCACACGCTTTTCAGCACGCATCCATTCGGCGAACTTTTTCGCCCCAAGCTCATCCAGCCTTTGCTTGGTGCCCGCCTGAACCGGCGCATCGATGTAGGGGACACGCGGTCGCGCCGCGTCCTTCTTGGGCTTGGGCCTGCCGCGTGTCTCGGGGTGTCCGTTCACCGTCACATCGGCGAGATAGTTGAGAAGCTTGGTGGCGCGGTCCTGCCGCTTGACGTGGCTGAACAGCTCGGGTGTCGTGTCGATGAAGCGGGTCGTGTAGGAGTTATCGCGAAATTTCTCGTGGCCGATAATGGCTTCAAGAAAGGTCAAATTCGTCGCCACACCGCGAATCCGGAACTCTCGCAGCGCTCGGTCCATCCGGGCCAGCGCTTCTTCCGGCGTGCCGCCCGAGGCGGTCACCTTGACCAATAGCGGATCGTAATAGCGGGTGATGATCGCGCCCGAATATGCCGTGCCGCCATCAAGACGAATGCCAAATCCGGCAGCCGAGCGGTAAGCCGTGATGCGCCCATAGTCCGGAATGAAATTCTGCTCCGGATCCTCGGTGGTGATGCGGCACTGCAATGCATGGCCGTGAAGACGTATCTCCTCTTGCCGTGGAACACCCGATTGCGGCGTTCCGATCTCCTCACCTTCCAGCAGGCGGATCTGCGCCTTGACGATGTCGATGCCCGTCACCTCCTCGGTGACGGTATGCTCGACCTGGATGCGCGGATTGACCTCGATGAAGTAGAATTTGCCGGTAACTGCATCCATCAGGAACTCGACCGTGCCGGCGCCAACATAATCGGTGGCCCTTGCGATCTTCAGTGCGTACGCGGACAGTTCCTGACGCTGGCTGTCATCGAGATAAGGGGCAGGCGCACGCTCGACGACCTTCTGGTTGCGCCGCTGGATCGAGCAATCGCGCTCGAAAAGATGAACAACATTGCCGTGTGTGTCGCCAAGAACCTGCACCTCGACATGGCGCGCGCGCTCCACCAGCTTCTCCAGATAGACCTCGTCTTTGCCGAAGGCGGCTTTCGCCTCGCGCTTGGCTTCAATGACTTCCCGGCCAAGGTCCGCCTCCGAACGGATGGCGCGCATGCCGCGTCCGCCACCTCCCCAGGATGCCTTGAGCATCAGAGGATAGCCGATCTCGCTGGCCAAGCGCGCAACCTCGTCCATATCGTCAGGCAGCGGATCGGTGGCGGGCACCACGGGCACGCCGACCTCAATGGCAAGGTTACGCGCGGCAACCTTGTTGCCAAGCTTGCGCATCGTATCGGCGCGCGGCCCTATGAAGATGATGTTGTTTTGCGCACATGCCTCGGCAAATTCCGGGCTCTCGGACAGGAGCCCGTAGCCGGGATGGATGGCGTCTGCACCGGAAAGCTTTGCAACCCGGATGACCTCGTCGATCGACAGATAGCTCTCGATGGGGCCAAGGTCCTTTTGCAGATGAGGTCCGCGGCCTATCGGGTAACTTTCATCGGCTTTAAATCGATGGAGTGCGTATTTGTCTTCTTCGGCCCATATCGCAACAGTTTTGATGCCCAGTTCATTTGCCGCGCGGAAAACGCGGATAGCAATTTCAGAACGGTTGGCGACAAGCAGCTTGCTGATCTTCAAGTTAAAGCACTCCTGAGCCGAAACTGACGAAAGGTAAACTTAGCCGGATAATGCTGCACTGCAACAAAATTTACGCACCCGCAAAACAAACGGCCCAGCGCAAGCGCCGGGCCGTCAAATGCTTCACCGGGTGATGATTACTCGGTGATGTAGTCGTACTGGCCGCCCTTCCACTCGTAGAAGACGTAGCCAGGCAGCTTGCTGTCGCCCTTCTCGTCGAAGGAGGAATCGCCAAGCACGGTCTTGAACGTCTCAGAATGAAGCTTCTCGACCACGGCGTCGTGATCCACGCTGCCTGCAGCCTCTGCTGCCTGTGCCCAGGCCTGAACAGCGGCGTAGGTGTAGAGGACGTAGCCTTCCGGCTCGGTGCCCTTCGCGCGGAACTGCTCGACGATGTCAGTAGCGTCGGGGTTTTTGCGCGGATCCGGCGAGAAGGTCATCAGCGTGCCCTCGCCGGCATCGCCGGTGATGGCCCAATATTCATCCGTGACCAGTGCGTCACCCGAAACGAGAATGGTGTCCATGCCCTGTTCGCGCATCTGACGCAGGATCAGCCCCGCCTCGGTGTGGTAGCCGCCGACATAGAGGACGCCGACGCCCTCCGACTTCAGCTTGGAAACCAGCGCGGTATAGTCTTTTTCGCCAGCCGTGTAGGCTTCATAGAGAGCCGGCTTCCCACCTGCAGCCTCGTAGACTGCCTTGGTGGCATCGGCGAGACCCTGGCCATAGGCCGTCTTGTCGTGGATGAACGCGACCTTCTTGTCTCCAAAATGGTCGAACAGGTATTTGCCGGCAACGTCGCCCTGCTGGTCGTCACGGCCGCACATGCGGAAGATGCCATCGCCGGGACGCTCATCGGTAAAAGTCGGATTGGTGGAGCCGGGCGAAATCTGGATGATGCCTTCCTCGGCATAGACCTGCGAGGCCGGGATCGAGGAACCCGAGCAGAAGTGACCAGCCACGAAGACAACGCCATTGCCCGCCATCTGGTTGGCAACGTTCACGGCCTGACGTGGGTCACACGCATCATCGCCGACTTCCAGAACCAGCTTCTCACCGAGGACCCCGCCGGCTGCATTGATGTGTTCTACGGCCAGCTCTGCACCCGCCTTCATCTGGGTGCCGAAAGTCGCGTACTGACCCGTCATTGGTCCGGCCGTGCCGATTGTGATGTCGGCCCAAGCGGAACCGGACATCAGAAGACCCAGTGCGGCGCCTGCAAGAAGAACTTTCTTCATGACTACTCCCTTTAACACCCTCATGTTCCCGTAGCGGTTCCGGACGGTGTTGATGTTCCGGTTGCCGCTTAGCGCGGGTTGGCCCCGCTTGATTGGTATCAAATCGCAAATCTTGCCCCGAGGGAAGATGATTTCGTGGATTTATGCCCCTCCCCCGATTTATGTCTTATCCTTTATTGATCACACCTTTTGACGCCAGCCGAACAGGCCAGTTCTTTCATAGATGAAGCTGTACTGCCGCCCCATCTGCCTGGATCTCATAATGCGCTTTCCGATGAAACCGATGGCCAGGAGCACGATCAGGTCCACCAGGTAGTAGTGGATGGACAGCAGGGTTCCGTTGAACAGCGCGAAGTGGATGAAGCGCGTCGCAGCAGCAAGCAGCACCATGTAGATGACCAGCGACCGATCACTCTGCCAGGTTTTGCCCATCGCCCGACCGGTGAGGTAGGCCGCGCCGCCAGCCAGAACCACGGTCACCAGTGCGAACTCCCAGAAGGTCACTTCCCAGATCAAGGTGTTCTGATTTTCGATGTTTTCCATGTCGCGCTCCTCAGTGCCTTCCGCCTTCAAGGTAGGCCGCGCGCACCTCTTCGCGTTTCAGAAGTTCTGCGCCTGTGCCGCTCATGGTGATGTTGCCATTGACCATGACGTAGCCGCGATGGGCGAGTTTGAGCGCATGAAATGCATTTTGCTCGACCAGGAAGACCGTCAGCCCTTCGGTACGGTTCAACTCTTTGATGATCTCGAAAATCTGCTTCACGATCAGCGGCGCCAATCCCAGCGATGGCTCGTCCAGCAAGAGCAGCTTCGGACGGCTCATTAGCGCTCTGGCAATTGCAAGCATTTGCTGCTCACCCCCCGAAAGGGTGCCGCCGCGCTGCGTTGCGCGCTCCTTCAGTCGCGGGAACAGATCGTAGACGCGCTTGAGATCGTCATCGAAATACTTTGGATCCACCAGCTGCGCGCCCATCTGGAGGTTTTCCAGAACGGTCATGCGAGGAAAGATGCGCCGCCCCTCTGGTGACTGGGCGATGCCAAGCCGCATGATTTCATGGGTCGGCATCTTGGTGATGTCGGTCCCGTCATAGACGACCGACCCGTTGCGTGCGCGCGGATCGCCGCAAATTGTCATCATCAGGGTCGATTTTCCAGCCCCGTTCGCACCGATCAGGGTGACGATTTCACCGCGCATGACATCAAGATCGACCCCACGCAGCGCGACGATCTTGCCATAGTAAGTCTCCACTCCCCGAACACTGAGGAGCGGCTCGCCCGTTTGCGTAATCATTCGCCGTCCCCCGCCTTGTTCTTGCGCGCGAGCTCTTGTGCCTGCCCCACCCAGTTTTCCCGCTCGATGCGGCCTGGAAACGCAAGGTAGGAGCCGACCCAGACTATCTCTTCCTTCGTCCAGGAGCCGATCTGGTCAAAATGCCAGATGCCGAGTTCATTGAGCTTGCGCTCATTTACCGGACCAATGCCCTGGATGATGGTCAGTCGGTCGGCGCCTTGCTCTCGAGGTTGGGACATGCCGCCGGGCCTCACGCCAGGATGCACCCGCCCCGGCCGGGGCTGTTCGGCGGTCGAGCTTTCAGCAAGCTCGGCGACCGCGGCGGGATCCACATTCGCTGGAACTTCGATGCCGGCTTGTTCGGCAGCTTCCTCACCGAGCGCCTCGACAACAAGCGAGGCAATTTCCGGTTGGTCCTCGATCTCCTCGTCTTCGACGCCGAGATATGCGGCAATGACCCGTGGATCGGTGCGGACAAAATCGGCGCTTCCGTCGGAAATCTTGACGCCGTAATCGAGCACGATCACGTGGTCCGAGATCTCCATGACAACGCCCATATCGTGCTCGATCAGCAAGATCGATGTGTCATGGGCGCGGCGAATGTACTGAAGAAGCTCGTTAAGCTCGGCAGATTCACGCGGGTTGAGGCCCGCAGCCGGTTCATCGAGACACAGAAGATGCGGCTGAGTGCACATGGCGCGTGCGATCTCCAGCCGGCGCTGGTCGCCATAGGGCAGATCGCCAGCCGGATCGTCGGCTCGATCGATGAGCTTTGCGTGCTCCAGCCAGTACACCGCCTTGTCGATCGCCTCCTTCTCTTCCTGGCGGTAGCGAGGAAGCCCAAGAACTCCGCCAATCGTATAGTTGGAGGCCAGCATGAGCTTGTTGTGCTGCGCAACCAGAAGGTTTTCGAGCACCGTCATTCCGCCAAAGAGCCGGATGTTCTGGAAAGTTCGCGCGACCTTCGCATGTTTCGAAATTTCGAAATCGGGCATGCGCTCGAGAAGGAATACCGCACCTTCCGGACTGCTGGCCCAGGTACCGTCGCCAGCAGTCACCGCATCCACGGTTTCCTTCTGCCGTCCCGGCCCATGGCGCATCACGATGCGGCCTTCGGTCGGTTTGTAAAAACCGGTGACGCAGTTGAAGACCGTGGTCTTTCCCGCCCCGTTGGGTCCGATCAGGGCGGTGATTTCCCCGCGCCCGACGTTGAAGGACAGGTTGTCGATGGCGACAAGGCCGCCGAACCGCATGGTCAGATGTTCCACCGTGAGCACGGGATCCAGATCCCAACTGGAACGTGTGTCCACGGTCGTTTCTTGCGTGATCACGCTCATCAATGCCCCTCGCCCTGTGCAACCAGATCGGCACCGATCTTTTTCTTTTCCTTGAGGACCGCCGAAGGCTCACGGGTCGTGACGAGCCCGCGCGGCTTCCAGACCATGATCAGGACCATCGCCAGACCGAAGATGAGCATGCGGTATTGAACCGGATCGAAGTCGGGCCCGAACATTCCCTTCAGGAAGCCAAGATTTCGCAACATCTCCATGCCGCCAATCATCACCACGGAGGCAATGACGACGCCGAATTGCGAGCCAAGGCCGCCAAGAACGACGATGGCCAGAATGATCGCGGATTCGATGAAGGTGAAGCTTTCGGGGGAGACGAAGCCCTGGCGGGTTGCAAAGAACGCGCCCGCAAAACCACCGAACATCGCACCGATCGCAAACGCCGTCAGCTTGGTGTTCGTCGTGTTGATGCCGAGCGAACGGCAAGCGATCTCATCCTCGCGCAGCGCTTCCCATGCTCGTCCGATCGGCAGTCTGCGCAGGCGGTTGGTCACGATGAAGGTGAGGACCGCAAGGCCGAGAATGATGAAGTAGAGATAGATGAAGCGGTGGATGGTGGAGTATGGAAGACCGAAGACGGCAGCGAAATTGCCCTCGCCCCGCCCGAATTCGAGCCCGAAGAATGTGGGCTTCGGAATGCCCGAAATGCCGTTTGGCCCGCCGGTGAAATCGTACCAGTTGAGAAGGACGACGCGGATGATCTCACCGAAGGCAAGGGTGACGATCGCCAGATAGTCGCCACGAAGACGCAGAACCGGGAAGCCCAGTATCACGCCCCAGAACGCGGCGAGAATGCCGGCAAGCGGCAACGCCATCCAGAACGAGAAATCGAGATAATGTGCAAGGAGCGCAAATGAGTAGGCGCCGATTGCGTAAAAAGCGACGAAGCCGAGATCCAGAAGGCCAGCAAAGCCGACGACGACGTTCAGCCCCCATCCCAGCATCACATAGGTCAGGATGAGGATCATCAGGTCGATGAACTGACGCTGCTGCGCTGGCAGGAATGTCGTGACGATGAACGGCAGCACAATCGCCACGATCAACATGATCGTGCCGGTCCAGCCGCTGAGATCAGGCAGTTTGGAGGCGATTTTCGCTGCGCGCCCCGTGCCGGCTCCTGCGGGTCGGTTCGCCTTGTAGAAAAAGAGGTTCAGGCCGAGTCTGACCACGAACACGATGGCGATCGCCGTGAACCAGAGGCCCCAGCGGGTCCATAGCGCGAGCCCGCCCGGGGCAATTTCCGTGCGCAGTGCGAGGAAAAAGAAACCCAGCACTGCGACAAGCAGGGCGGCGATGAATGCGTCTCTGAGCGAATCCGCGACGCGGTTATCTGCAACAACAGCCATGGCTCAGACCTTCTCCACTTCCGGCCTGCCAAGGAGTCCAGACGGCAGGAAGATGAGCACGATGGCGAGGATCGAGAACGCTGCGACGTCCTTGTACTCAACCGTGAAATAGCCGGACCAGAAGACTTCGATCAGTCCGATCAGCAGCCCTCCGAGCATCGCGCCGGGAAGCGAGCCGATACCTCCAAGGACAGCGGCGGTGAACGCTTTGATGCCCGCGAGGAAGCCGATGTAGAAATCGATCACGCCGTAGAGGAGCAGGAACATCACACCTGCCACGGCGGCGAGCGCTGCGCCCATCAGGAAGGTCAGTGAAATCGTGCGGTCCACATTGACACCCAGAAGGGCGGCCATGCGACGATCTTGTTCGCAAGCGCGCTGCGCGCGACCGAGCGATGTCCGCGCAATGATCAGCGAAAAGATCGTCATCAGAACGACGGTGGTGCCGATGATGATCAGCTGCATGTAGGACAGCTGAACGACCATGGCGCCCGTTTCGGTATTGCCCTCAAACAGGGTGATGCCGCCCTGGATCTGCGGCGGCAACGGCTTGACCCGCGCACCTTGCGTTACGCGGACAAAGTTTTGCAGAAGGATCGACATGCCGATTGCGGTGATCAGCGGCGCGAGCCGGAAGGACCCGCGCAACGGCCGATAGGCGAGGCGCTCAACCGTCCAGCCCCAGGCGGACGTGAACAGCATCGAGACAATCAGGACGATCAGCAGGACGACCGGCAGGAATGTGAACCCCAGAACCGATGTCAGCACCAGGAACATCGTCAATGCGATGAACGAGCCGATCATGAAGATATCGCCATGGGCGAAGTTGATCATGCCGATGATGCCGTACACCATCGTGTAGCCAATCGCGATGAGGCCATAGATCGAGCCAAGCGTCAGCCCATTTATGAGCTGCTGGACAAAGTATTCCATCAATGTGCTCCCCGAGAATGTCACCTTTGCGGTGCATTCTTTTCTTTGGTTCCCCTAGTCGTATTATGTGGCTATCGGATTGCAACTCCCCAATTGGCATTCGATGTGAAAAAAGATGTCGCATAGTGACATCTTGGCTTCACCTCAGCACTGGCAGCAGCTTTGCCTGCCGGGATGAAGTCCCACGCTAAACTGTTATTTGAAAACGCAATTCCAATACCAGAACAACTCATCGTTGCCGGGTTTGGACGTCCCATATGCGACACGATACGCCGCGCCACTGGTGACGCAACGGAAGGGGAGCTCCACTACAGAACTGTGAAGCCGTGTGCGAAGGGGTCGCGGTCGTCGATGAAGATCGTGTTGATTCCGGTCATCCGCGCCCAGCCTGAAATTGAAGGTATGATCGCGTCTCGATCCCCGACCTTCGTTTCACCCTCGACGCATCCGGTGAAGATCGATCCGATGATCGACTCGTGCCTGAACCCATCGCCCACCTGCAGCCGCCCCTTTGCGTGAAGCTGCGCCATGCGCGCCGACGTTCCTGTCCCACATGGCGATCGGTCGATTGCCTTGTCGCCATAGAACACGGCGTTGCGGGCATCACCGCCCGGCGTCTGCGCTTTTCCGGTCCATTGTATATGCGTCAGCCGATTGATTTCCGGCTGCTCCGGATGTTCAAAGCGGTACGCTTCATTGAGCCGCGAGCGCAGCACAGGGCTCCACGCCACCAATTGCCCCGCGCTGTAATCGGCCAGATCGCGGTAGTTCTCCTGCGGCTCGACGATCGCATAGAAATTGCCGCCATAGGCGACATCCACCTTCAGGACACCAAGTTCGGGACAGTCGACTTCAAGCCCCTCCGCATAGAGAAATGAAGGCACGTTCGTGAGGCGTACTTCCTCAACATACTGGCCTTCCTGCCGATACTCGACGAGGACGAGGCCTGCGGGCGTGTCGAGGCGCAGCCGCCCCTCTTCTCGTGGTGTGATCAGCCCATGTTCGAGAGCCATCGTGACCGTGCCGATGGTTCCGTGTCCGCACATGGGCAGGCAACCCGATGTCTCGATGAAGAGAATACCGATGTCGCAGTCGTCCCTTGTGGGTGGATACAGGATCGAGCCCGACATCATGTCATGGCCTCGGGGTTCGAACATCAGGCCCCTGCGGATCCAGTCATGCTTCTCCAGAAACTGTGCCCGCCGCTCCATCATCGTCGAGCCTGTCAGGAGCGGCCCTCCTCCTGCCACCAGCCGAACCGGATTACCGCAAGTGTGTCCGTCGAGGCAGAAGAAGGAGTGGCGCGCCATTTGTCAGAACCTTTGTGGCGAGAAGGGATCGAGCGGTATCGGCGGGCGGCGGCCCAATACGAGGTCGCGGACGAGTGCGCCGGTTCCAGCCGCCTGTGTCAGCCCGAGATGTCCGTGCCCGAAGGCATAGAAGACCGATGCCGACGCCGTCGATTTTCCGATCACCGGAAGAGAATCCGGCAAGGAAGGTCGGTAACCCATCCACTCGCGGCCGTTTTCCGCCTTGAGGCCTGGCAGGAAGCGCTTGGCTTTCTCGACCATGGCGCGCGAGCGCGCGTAGTTCGGTGCTCGCTCCAGCCCGCCAAGTTCAACGGCCCCACCAATACGCAGGCCTGTCGACAGGGGCGTGATGACGAAGCCGTGAGCCGGGAAAATCAGCTGGCAGCGGACATTGAACGCGCCCGGTGGCAGCGTCGTGTTGTAGCCCCGCTCGGTTTCCAGCGGAATCCGGTCGCCAAGCCTTGCGGCGAGTTTACGCGACCAGGCCCCGGCGCACAGAACGACCGATTTGAAATCTTCGCTGGCACCGTCCTGAAGCCTGACGCTTGCGCCCTCGACGCCCGGAATAATGTCCGAAACAATCCCCTTCTCAAAGCGGATCAGCCCGGTCCTTTCTGCATAGGCGTAAATGGCCTTGCTGAAGATTTTCGGGTCGCTGACATTCATCCATCCGGGAACGAAAGTCGCTCGCACGAACGATTTGGCCAATCCGGGCTGGATCTTCTCGACCTCTTCCATATCCATATGGCGGAAGTCGATCCCGTACCGGGCCTTGGCCTCCCAGCCAGGCAATTCGCCTTCAAACTCGGCCTGGCTCTCATACAGATCAAGCGACCCATGCTCGTTGAGCATGGCGCGCGTGCCTGAACGATCGATCAGCGCCAGCCACTCACGCTCTGCCACACTCATCAGCGACGTCTGAGCCGACAAGCTTGCCTCGAAATGTGCGTCAGATGACGCACGCCAGAAGCGCCACAGCCAGGGTGCAATCTTGGGAAGATATGCAGGCGGGATCGATAGCGGCCCCAGCGGGTCGCGCAGCCACTTCGGCAGGTTCCGCATCATGCCTTTCTGCACAAGCGGCAGCACGTCGGAAAAAGCAAGCGCAGCCGCATTGCCTGAGCTTGTTTCTTCGCAAACGCCGGATCGGTCGAACAGAACGACACGCTGCCCGGACTCAGCCAGATATGTCGCGGTGCAGATGCCGACGATGCCGGCACCCACCACCGCTATTTCATTGTAACTCATTCAGTGCACGCAAATGATTTGAACTGTTCCTATCCGTCAGAATGACGGCAATTCGGGCCGTGTCGCAAGGGCATCTGCGATGACCTTCTCGGCCGCAGCGCGCCGATCGCCGGATAGAGGCAGCCTTGGCATGCGCACCCGATCGTTGGAACCGATCGCGAGCACCTCTGCCAGCTTGATGTTCTGGACGAGATAGGTCGAGACATCGAGGTCAAGCAGGGGCCGGAACCAGCGATAGATCTTGAGCGCTTCGGCATGGCGGCCCTGCTTCATGAGCCGATAGATCGCAACCGTCTCGCGAGGGAATGCAACGACGAGCCCGGCGACCCATCCATCCGCGCCCATTGCCAGCGCCTCATAGGCAAGATTGTCGACGCCGGTGAAGAGCGCGAACCTGTCACCAAAGATATTCAGGATATCGGTTGTGCGGCGGATATCATCGGAAGATTCCTTGATGGCAACGAAACGCGCA
Source organism: Aquamicrobium zhengzhouense (assembly GCF_016124105.1). Taxonomy (GTDB): domain Bacteria; phylum Pseudomonadota; class Alphaproteobacteria; order Rhizobiales; family Rhizobiaceae; genus Aerobium; species Aerobium zhengzhouense. Next base: position 50,912 of record NZ_JADGMQ010000014.1, on the reverse strand, counting down.
TCGTCGGCCAGCTCCTCCAGGATCGGCACGGTCACATCGACCCGGTAGGCCAGACGGTTGGAATATATCATCACCGGCAGATCGCCAGCCTCCGTCACTGCCCGCAAGGTCTCAACCGTCTCTCGTGGATCGGTGTGATATATCGGTGATGGGACGAGCATGATGCCGTCCGCACCGGCAATCGCCGCCGCCTTCGCCAGCATGCAGGCTTCGCGCGTGGCCGCTTCATTGATCGTGAGCAGAACCGGCTTTCCTGCAGCCACCGATCGTGCGGTTTTCAACACGTCCAGCTTCTCACCATGCGAGAGCATCGGCCCTTCGCCAAGCGAGCCGGCAACGATCAGACCATCGCAGCCGGCTTCGATCATCAGCGAAAAACACCGCTCCATCTCCGCGTGATCCAGCTTGTCCACGTCGGTAAATTTCGTCGTTACTGCGGGAAATATGCCAGACCACATGGGATCTCTCCTCTGATATATCAGATCGATATCCTGTGCCTGATATGCCTGTCAAGCGAAGATCGGACCTGATATATCATTGCGCAGTGAAGGAGATAGCAGTGCCTGCCCCCAATCTGGTAGCCGAGCCGGCTGCACAGCGCGCTTATCATGCGCTCGAAAAAATGATCGTCACCCTTGAGCTGCCACCAGCAGCGGTGGTCACCGAACGCGTCCTGATCGACAGCCTTGCGCTGGGTCGCACCCCGGTTCGTGAAGCCATTCAACGGCTCGCCTGGGAAGGGCTCATCGAGATACGTCCGCGTGCCGGGCTCGCGATCGCACCGCTGCGCGCGCAAGACTGGGTCCTGATCGTGGAAGCGCGCCGCGGTGTGGAGACCGTCCTCGCCCGAGCCGCAGCGAGACATGCATCTCCCTCCTGCCGTTCTCGGCTGGAGGATGCCGCACGTGCCATGCACGCCGCCGTCATGCAGTCAGACGTCCTGGCTTTCCTGGAAGCAGACAAGCTCCTCGATGAAATCATCGGCGAGGCGTCGGACAACATTTTTGCCGCTCGAACTGCAGCGCCGCTGCAAAGTCACAGCCGGCGCTTCTGGTATCGCTATCACAGTGAAGCGGGCCTTGCCCGCGCCGCAGGCCACCACGTCGCCCTCATTCGGGCAGTCCTCGACCGCGACGAAATCCGCGCCGCACTCGAAGCGGAAAAGCTGATGGTCATGCTTCGCGAGCTTGCAGAATCTGCCGCCAGACGCTGATCAGATATCCACGCCGCGAACCAGCGTCGTGCTCTGAAAGCCTTCTCCCGCCGAGACGATGCAACTGACACCATCCGTGCCCGTTGCCAAGATCGTCCAGGAGCCGCTCTCCGACACCAAAATCTCCATCACGGCTTGCTCGTCCACCTGGCCGATAGCCATTGGAGCCTCGCTGAACTGCTGCTGAAGATCAGACAGCACCTGCTTGCGGTCTCCGCACATCGCCATTGCAAGCATATCGGCCGACTGCGCCTCAGGCTCATCGCCTCCGGTTGCAGATGCGAGCGGCGAGGCGCTCAAGGTGACGCCCATCGCCATCATCGCCAAAACTGTCGGAACGCGCCTCATGATTACGCCTCCATCTTTCAGTGCCCCGGACGGGACACGCCTATGATCTTGAAAGGAGGGAGGATCAGGCCCGTTCCATCACGATTTTATGACGGGCGTAATAGGAACATCTGACACGAAAACGGGCGCCCGAAAGCGCCCGCATCGAAACTCGTAAAAACCTTCGTCTACTTCATCGTTGGAATGACGAATTCCGCACCGTCCTTGATGCCAGAGGGCCAACGCGAAGTGACCGTCTTGGTCTTGGTGTAGAAACGGAATGCGTCGGGGCCATGCTGGTTGAGATCGCCGAAGCCCGACGCCTTCCAGCCACCGAAGGTGTAGTACGCAATCGGAACCGGGATCGGCACGTTGATGCCGACCATGCCGACTTCGACGCGCGAGGCGAAGTCGCGGGCCGCGTCACCGTCGCGGGTGAAGATTGCAACGCCGTTGCCGTATTCATGCTCGTTCGGCAGGCGGATCGCGTCTTCATAATTGTCAGCGCGAACCACAGACAGCACCGGCCCGAAGATCTCTTCCTTATAGATGCGCATGTCCGGCGTTACATGGTCGAAGAGACAGCCGCCCATATAGTAGCCGTTCTCGTAACCCTGCAGCGTGAAGTTGCGGCCATCGACGACCAGCTTCGCACCTTCCTGAACGCCGGTGTCCACATAGCCCTTCACCCGGGCCAGCGCTTCCTTGGTAACCAGCGGACCGAAGTCAGCCGAAGAATCGGTCGACGGACCGACCTTCAGGCTCTCGACGCGCGGGATCAGCTTCTCGATCAGACGATCAGCGGTTTCCTGTCCGACCGGAACAGCAACCGATACGGCCATGCAGCGCTCGCCGGCAGAACCATACCCGGCACCGATCAGTGCATCGACCGTCTGGTCCATGTCGGCATCAGGCATGATGATCATGTGGTTCTTGGCGCCGCCGAAGCACTGTACGCGCTTTCCGTTCGCACAACCGCGTGCATAGATGTACTGGGCAATCGGCGTCGAGCCGACAAAGCCGACCGCTTTGATATCCGGGTCATCAAGGATGGCGTCGACGACCTCCTTGTCGCCATTGACGACGTTGAGGATGCCGGCCGGCAGACCTGCTTCCATGAAAAGCTCGGCGATGCGCATCGGCACGGACGGGTCACGCTCCGATGGCTTGAGGATGAATGCGTTGCCTGACGCAATGGCCGGCGCAATCTTCCACAGCGGGATCATCGCCGGGAAATTGAACGGGGTGATACCGGCGACGACGCCCAGTGGCTGGCGCATGGAATAAGTATCAATGCCGGGCCCGGCACCATCGGTGAACTCGCCCTTGAGCATGTGCGGCGCACCAATACAGACTTCCACAACCTCCAGTCCACGCTGGATGTCACCCTTTGCGTCAGCGATGGTCTTGCCATGTTCGCGCGCGAGAGTTTCGGCAAGTTCATCATATTCCGCATGAACCAGTTCAAGGAACTTCATTAGAACGCGGACGCGGCGCTGCGGATTGGTTGCGCCCCATGCAGGCTGAGCTGCCTTCGCGTTCTCAACAGCCGCACGCAGTTCAGCCGCAGATGCCAGCGCAACCTTCCCCCGCACGGACCCGTCCAGAGGCTGCATGACATCCTGGCTGCGTCCGCTGGTTCCGGCGACGCGCTTACCGCCGATGAAATGACCGATCTCTATCATCGTCTTTCTCCCTGAAAACTTTTCCGCATTGTCAGGCTTCCCCAAAGGCAAAGCAACGTCACGAAATCCGCATCTGTTGTGCGAAATTTCGATATCCTTCCGCCTCAGGACATGATCTTCTGCAACTCCGTGGTGAGGTGATCATGAATTGGGACGACGTACGCATTTTCCTTGCGGTGGCACGTGCGGGGCAGATCCTGGGAGCCTCCCGACGCCTCGGTCTCAACCACGCGACCGTATCCCGGCGGATCGCGGCGCTTGAACAAGACCTCGGTGCCAAGCTGTTTCGCCGCTTGACCACCGGCTCGGAACTGACCGAGCAGGGCGAGCGCTTCATGGCGATTGCAGAACGGGTTGAGGCCGACATGATCGCGGCGCGCTCCGAACTTGCCGGTGAAAGTGACGATGTGTCCGGAACCGTCCGGGTCGGGGCACCTGACGGAGTGGGGGTTGCCTTCCTTGCCCCCCGGCTCGGCGCTCTGACCCGGCGCTATCCCTCGCTTGCGATCCAGCTGGTGCCGGTGCCGCGATCATTCTCCTTGTCGAGGCGGGAAGCGGACATCGCGGTCACCGTCGAGCGCCCAACTGAAGGCCGTCTGATCGCCTCGAAGCTGGTGGAGTACACGCTCGGCCTTTATGCATCGCGGGACTATGCCGAAGCGCATGGAATTCCCGGGAACTTGACCGATCTGCGCAACCACAAGCTGATTGGCTACGTGCCGGACCTCGTCATCAGCCCTTCCCTTGATTATGCGCAGGAAATATTGCCGGACTGGCCAGCAAGCTTTTCAGTCTCGTCGGCTCTCGGTCAGGTTGAAGCAGCACGTTCGGGCGCAGGAATTGCGATCCTGCACACCTTCATCGCGCGGATGCACCCGGAACTCGTGCCGGTTCCCGCCGCACCACCAATCCGCCGTTCCTACTGGCTGGTCTACCACGAATCCGTTCGCACTCTCCGGCGCATTCAGGCCGTGACAAATTTCATAGCAGATGAAGTCAACGCGATGCGGGCAAGCTTCGTCTAAAGTTGCGCAACCATCTGCAAGACAATAGTAGTGAGCGCTCAAGCAGGAGGAATATATGAGCATTACCCGTCACGAAGTCGGCCCTCGCATGAGCCAGGCCGTTACGCACAACGGCATCGTCTATCTGGCGGGTCAGGTTGGCGAAGGCGATACCGTCAAGGCACAGACCGAAGCCACACTAAAAGAGATCGACCGGCTGCTCGCTCTGGCAAATTCGACAAAGTCACGGATCCTGTCGGCACAAATCTGGCTGGCAGACATTGCTGACTTCGACGAGATGAACGCGGTTTGGGAAGCTTGGGTTGACCCGGCCAATACTCCCGCACGCGCGACTGGCGAGGTGAAGCTCGCAGCATCGCAGTATCGCGTGGAGATCATTGTGGTCGCTGCGCAGAACGCCTGACACAGATCAACGTTTTTCTTTCCAAAGAGGCCGGCATCGTCCGGCCTCCTTTTTGTTTGTACACAATTCCCGAATGCCTTTGCGTCCAAGGGGTTGTGTTAACAATGGCGAAACGAATGAGGTCTATCTCATCCTGAGGGGCTTGGTGGGGGCACCAAAGGCATGATGCCGCGCACCCGATCCGGAATTCACCGGAATGCGATTTCCATTTCAGCGTAAGCCGCCACTTTGCGGCTCGGGACTATCAGCATATGGCCGTTTTGCATGCCAACGGGACGTCGCTCGAAGACCGTCTGAATTTCATGGGTCTTGACACAGCAACTCGCACGAAACTGCGTGAGCTGAAGCCGACTCTGGCGAGCAATCTGGGGCCTGCGCTTACCGAGTTTTACGAGAAGGTGCGCAACACGCCGCAAACAGCTCGCTTCTTCTCCTCCGACACCCACATGGCGGGAGCCAAGGGGCGTCAGGAAGCTCATTGGAACGTCATCGCGGACGCAAATTACGGTCCGGACTATGAAGCTGCCGTCAAGCGCATCGGCCAGACTCACGCCCGTCTCGGCCTGGAGCCAACCTGGTATATTGGCGGCTACGCGCTGGTGTTCGAACGCCTGATTCAGGCTGTCGTCAAGGAGCAGTGGCCTGGTCTTTTCAGCCGTCGCACAGCGCCGGAAGCCATGAGCGCGTCGCTGAGCGCGTTGATGAAGGCCGTCCTTCTGGACATGGATCTGGCAATTTCGACCTATCTGGATGCCCAGGAAGAGCAGCGCCAGAAGGCAGAAGCCGAGCGCCTCGAGGCCGAGCGTCGCCAGCAGCAGGCTGTCACCGCAATCACCGCAGCACTTCGCCAGGTCGCAAGTGGAGACATGTCCACCCGTCTGACCGAGGATCTCGCACCTGAATTCGCGCAGCTCAAGGCGGACTTCAACGACGCGATCGTTGCTCTTTCCGGCACCCTCGTTCAGGTCGCAGACTCCGCCGACAGCATCGGTTCAAGCTCCGCTGAAATCGGTCACGCTGCCGATGATCTGGCCCAGCGCACCGAGCATCAGGCAATGCGCCTCGAGCAGACCGCCGCAGCGTTGAACCAGCTGACCGTGAGCGTCAAGCGCGCCGCCGAGGGAGCTTCTCAGGCCGCGGCAAAGGTCGTTTCCACCCGTGATGAGGCCAAGCATTCCGGCGAGATCGTCAGCAGCGCCGTTCGCGCGATCAGCGAGATCGCCAAGTCGTCGCAGGAAATTTCTCAGATCATCGGCGTCATCGACGAGATCGCCTTCCAGACCAATCTTCTGGCGCTGAATGCCGGCGTTGAAGCTGCTCGCGCCGGTGAGGCAGGTCGCGGCTTTGCCGTCGTTGCATCTGAAGTGCGCGCTCTTGCTCAACGTTCGGCAGAAGCTGCCAAGCAGATCAAGGGCCTGATCTCCACAAGCTCTGCCCAAGTCGACCAGGGCGTGAAGTTGATGGCCGAGACTGGCGAGGTCTCGGAGCGGATCATCTCCAGCGTGATCGAGATTGACGAGCTGGTCGCAAGCATCGCCTCGTCCTCGCGCGAACAGTCGATCGGTCTTTCCGACATCAACACGGCTGTTAGCGAAATGGACCAAGGCACGCAGCAGAACGCCGCGATGGTCGAACAGACCACGGCCGCTGTGCACTCGCTGCGCAGCGAAGCCTCCGCGCTCGCCGAAAACGTCTCGGCCTTCATGCTTGGCGACAGCCAGAAAAAGAACCGCCGCGTGGAAAAGCCGGTGCGCGCACCCGCTTACACCCCGGCAGCAACACGACCCGCCTTTCACAGCCAAGGCGCCGCCGCTTATTCCATCGCGCCGGACACAAATGACTGGGAAGAATTTTAAGGGAGGTTGGCAATGGGCAATGCAACTGAATGCGTAACGCTTCCGACCGAACTGGACATCAAGGCGGCTTCGCCCTTGGCTAACCAGCTTCTGGCTCTGCGTGGGCGCGACGTTCTGCTCAACGCGTCACAAATCGAGCGCGTGGGCGCGCAGTGTCTGCAGGTTCTGCTTTCGGCTGCATCGACCTGGAGGACAGACGGCTCGTCGCTGGCGATTTCCGAACCATCACCCGCCTTTACCGACGCTATCGAAATCGCCGGTCTGGAACTTTCGAACTTCACGTCAAGGAACCACTGACGATGCCTATGACCATTCTGACCGTCGACGATTCTCGCACGATCCGCGAGATGTTGAAGGCAGCTCTGCTGGATGCGGGCATGGAGGTCGTCCAGGCGGAGGACGGGGTCCACGGCTTGGAGGTGCTGGAGACCTGCTCGCCCGACGTCATCATCACGGACATCAACATGCCTCGTCTCGACGGCTTTGGTTTCATCGAAGCCGTGCGCGGGAATGCGAAGCATCGCGCCATCCCGATTCTGGTGCTGACCACCGAAAGCACCGACGACAAGAAGGACAGGGCGCGCCGCGCTGGTGCCAGCGGGTGGATCATCAAGCCGTTCGATCCCGCCAAGCTGGTATCCGCAATCAACCGCGTCGCAGCCTGAGGCCTAGGGGGGAAGACTCATGGACACGATGGCAGCCATCAAGCAGACCTTCTTCCAGGAATGCGAGGAGCAGCTGGCCGAACTGGAAGACGGCCTCCTCACGATTGAACGCGAGGAAGGCGATCTCGAGACGATCAACGCGGTATTCCGCGCGGTTCACTCCATCAAGGGTGGTGCCGGCGCGTTCGGCCTCGATGATCTCGTTCGCTTTGCCCATACATTCGAGACCACTCTCGACGGCATGCGCAGCGGCAAGATCGAGATTTCACCGCAGATCGTAAGGCTGATGCTGCGCTCCGCCGACATCCTGGCGGATCTTGTTCGCGTCTCCCGAGACGGCGGCTCGGTCGATGAGGTGCGCGTGGCGCAGATGACCGACGAGCTGAACAAGGCCTGCGGCATCTCCGCCGGACCCGCTGAACCAGTGTCAGCCGAACCTGCCCCCGCTCCAGCGGCAGGCGATCCGGATGAGTTTGGGTTTGTCGTGACGCCAGTCTCGTTCGACTTTGCGGACGAGACCCCGGCCGAACCGCAGACCGACGAGTTCGGATTTGCGCCGGTTGCGATCGATTTCGACGCAATCCTCGCAGAAGATGCCGAGCGCATCGAGGGCTTCGAGATCCGCTTCCGCCCCAAGCCGGAACTTTACGCCAAGGCCAACGACGCGCTGCGCCTGCTGCGCGAACTTGGCCGCATGGGCGAGATGAGCGTTACCTGCGATCATTCCGATCTGCCGCTGATCGACGCCATTGATCCGGAAGGCGCATATTTTTCCTGGACAATCCAGATCAGGACCGAGTGCCCCGAAGCTGAAATTCGCGAGATCTTCGAGTTCGTCGAGCTCGACTGCGACCTTGAGATCCGCCCGATGCTCGCAGGTCTGATCACAGCCGCAGATGACGCGGATCAGGTGGTACAGGAAGTGCTGGCACAGGTTGAAGCGGCAGTTGATCCGGTCGCCGAGGCTCCGGTGCAACCGGTTCCCGACCTTGCCCCTGCACCTGTTTCCTTGACCCGGGCTCAGCCCGCGGAAGAGGTTCCGGCTGCAGCACCTGTCATGCAGGCTCCGACAAATGCTCCGGCAGCTGCATCAACCCCGGCCCCCAGTGCCACGATCCGCGTTGATCTCGATCGGGTCGATCGTTTGATCGATCTCGTCGGCGAGTTGGTGATCAACCAGTCGATGCTGGCGCAGCGCGTGATGGAAGCGGGCATCGCTCGTCTCTCCGACGTCGCCGTCGGCCTCGACGATCTCGAACATTTGACGCGCGAGATTCAGGACTCGGTCATGGCAATTCGTGCCCAGCCGGTGCGTCCGATCTTCCAGCGCATGTCGCGTGTGGTGCGTGAAGTCGCCGACATGACCGGCAAGTCGGTTCGATTGATCACCGAGGGCGAAAACTGCGAGGTCGACAAGACCGTCATCGAACGGCTGGCCGACCCGCTGACCCACATGATCCGCAATGCGATCGATCACGGCATTGAAAAGCCGGAAGAACGTCTGGCGAAGGGAAAGCCCGAACAGGGCGTCGTTCGCATGGTCGCGGCGCATCGCTCCGGCCGTGTCGTCATCGAAGTTTCGGATGACGGTTCCGGGATCAACCGTGCCCGCGTGCGCGAGATTGCCGTTCGCAAGAACATCATCGCCGAAGACGCTCAGCTTACCGATGCCGAGATCGACGACCTGATCTTCGCACCGGGCTTTTCGACGGCTTCGACGGTCTCGGATGTATCGGGCCGCGGCGTCGGCATGGATGTCGTTCGACGCTCGATCCAGGCGCTTGGCGGTCGCATCACGATCTCCTCGCGCCCCGGCCAGGGCACGACCTTCACCCTCTCCCTGCCGCTCACTCTGGCTGTGCTCGACGGCATGGTTGTAACGGTTGCCGATCAGACACTGGTCGTACCGCTTTCCACCATCGTCGAGACGTTGCAGCCGAAGGAATCGGACGTCCACAGCCTCGGGGAAAAGTCGCGTGTCATTGCAATTCGCGGCTCCTTCACCCCATTGATCGACGTCGGCGCGGTGCTCGGCTATCGGGAAACGGAAGCCGACCCGATGCAGAGTGTTGCTGTCATGGTCGAGACCGAGAACCAGTCCCAGTGCGCCCTGATGGTGGATGGCATCATCGGCCAGCAGCAAGTGGTTATCAAAAGCCTTGAAACGAATTATGGCCACGTCTTTGGGGTGGCCGCCGCAACCATTCTGGGCGACGGGCGCGTCGCCGTCATTCTTGACGTCGATTCAATCGTCGCCGGCTCGCGAACTGAAACCGCGCGGATCGACACCAACCGCAAGAGGAGCGCAGCATGACTGAGATGCAGGAAAGCGGCGCTTCCGCCGCCAACAACGAACTGATCGCCTTTCGTCTGGGGGAGCAGGAGTTCTGCGTCGACATCATGTCGGTGCGTGACATCCGTGGCTGGACGCCGACAACGCCGCTGCCGCACTCCTCACATTACGTGAAGGGTGTGATCAATCTGCGCGGTGCGGTGCTGCCGGTTGTGGACCTTGCGGCTCGTCTCGGCTTTCCCGCAGCAGAGCCGAGCGCACGCCACGTCATCATTATCACACAGGTAGGACGTCAGACGATCGGTCTGCTGGTCGATGCTGTGTCCGACATTCTCACCGTTAATTCATCGTCCATCCAGCCGACGCCCAACGTGGCCTCGGAGCTTGCGCGCTCCTTCATGAAGGGAGTGATCGCAATGGAGGGGCGAATGATCAGCCTGATCGCGCTCGACAGCGTCCTGACCCAGAACCAGGCAGGACCGGGACTGTTGAACTGACGATACTTTCGAAGGAACTCGCGCAATGTCGCTGCTAGCACAACTCAGGATCCTCGTCGTAGACGACACGACCACCAGCCGTCTGCTTGTGCGGGAGGCACTGGAGTCGATTGGTTTCCGTAACATTCAGGTCGCTGCCGATGGCGAGCAGGCCATGAAGATGATGATGACCCAGCCTTCGCATCTCATCATTTCCGATATGAACATGCCGAAGATGAACGGCCTCCAGCTCCTGCGCGCCATCCGCACCTACAAGCCGACGGCGCGAACCCCGTTCATGATCCTCACCGGCAGCCCGGATCGCGCGGTTCTGGAAGAAGGCCGCAAGCTGGGCCTCAACAACTATCTGACGAAGCCCTTCAACGCCGACCAGTTGCGCCGCGCCCTCGAGGCGATCGTCGGCAAGCTGCACTAGCCAGCCAACCTGCGAGACTTGGATGCCCCTTTCCCAGCCTGACAGCAACAATCCACATGCAGAGCGTCTTGTTGACGTTCTGGCACGGATACAGACCGAGCTGGAAGCGATTTCGGCCCGCATCGACCGCAATCAGGCCCTGATCGCGCAGGCAACCTGGGATTTGGGGTCGTCAGACGCCGCCTATGTCAGCGCAATGCAGGATGCAGATCTCAGCGCCCAGCGCATTGCCGGGGTGGCCGGGTTCCTGCGTGCCCTTGGTGAGGCCAGCGAACCAAACTGGTTCGTCGACACGCGCGCTGCGACCAGTGGCCTGACCCTGGATGAACTCGTCCAGGCAATCGGCACCGCTGACGGCACCGGCTCGCAAAAGAATGAAGACGCATCGGGCGAGGTCGACTTCTTCTGAAGCAACCTTCACCTGTCCGTCATGAAAAAGGTCCCGTCCGGGACCTTTTTGTTATCTGAGGCTGAATTTTATCGGAACAACGATGGTCCGGCTGACGCCAGGCGGTGGCGCAGGTACCGGCGAGGCACGGCGCACAAGCGAAAGCACCTCATTATCAAGTTCGGAAACGCCCGATGATCTGGTCAGCGCGACAGACCCGACATTTCCACTGCCGTCAATTGTAAAGCGGACCTGGACAACCCCCTGCTTGCGCGCGCGCTTGGCGGAGGACGGATAACGCTTGCGACGCTCCAGATGCGACATGAGCCGCGATTGCCAGCGCGCCGGGCTCATCGATGATCCTGAACCCGCACTTGCCTGCGGCGCGGCTGCGCGGGGTGCCTGCTGCGCCGTCGCCACCTGAGCACGCGTCTTCTGCTGAGAGGCTTCCTGACGACGTGGGCGTCTTGGCTCCTCGCGCGGCTTCTCACGCTTCGGCTTCTCGACCTTCGCCTGCTGGACCGGACGCTCTGGGCGCGCTTGCGGAACCGGAACGACTTCCGGCAAGACCTCTTCGATTTCTTCCGGCTCGACGACCTCGGAAGCAACTGCCGCCACCTCGGTTTCCTCTACCGGTTCAACCTGTTCGGCGAGGAGCGGATCGACCGGCATGTTGGCAAGCGCCGTCTCGACAGGCTCTGCCTCGACAATTTCGGGCTCTACCACTTCCGCGGTCTCTTCGACGGGCTCGGCTTCTACCGGCTCGACCTCATCGATCGCTTCAGCGGTATCGACTGCCTCGACCTTCTCGGCCTCCACGGAATCAATCTCGTCGGGCGCAACCTGCTCCGTTTCTGCAGAAGGCGACATCGCCATGGAGGCAAATTCCACCATGATCGCAGGCGCAGCATCGTCCGCGGCAACCACCGGCCGCTCGCGCATCACCAGCCACGCGGCACCCGCGTGAACCGTCACCATTGCAACGGCCGCCACAGCCCACAACGCAATATGGGCCGGAGAGGTGCGGCTTAGGCTGCGGGACCAGGCGACGTCAGAATATTCGCTCATTCCGTTCCCTGACCAATCGCCGAGCCGACCGAGGCCTCGGTCGCACCCACGGTCTCAAGCCCGACGAGTGCAATCTTGGTATAACCAGCCATGCGCACCAGATTCATGATGTTCATCAGGTCGCCATAGGCCACGGTCCGGTCCGCACGCAGGAAGACACGCGTTTCCTTGTCCCCGCCCGTCACTTCCTCAAGGGCGGAGCGCAGGTTGATATGCGCCACCTGCTCCTCGCCAATGGCGACGGAAAGATCCTCCTGGACGGTCACGTAAAGCGGCTTGTCCGGTCGGGGCTGTGGTGAAGCTGTCGAGTTGGGAAGATCGACATTGATATCGACGGTAGCGAGCGGTGCTGCCACCATGAAGATGATCAGCAGCACCAGCATCACGTCGATGAACGGCGTGACGTTGATCTCGTGGTTTTCCGGCAGATCGTCGTCGGCCGCTCTTGATCTGATACCGCCAGCCATCGGCCTTACTCCGCTGCGCGCATGGCTGCGCGGGCCGGCTGCATGGCAGCGTGGCGATCGATTTCGCGACTGACCAGACGCTCAACCGCTGCAGACGCATCACCAAGAAGCAATTTGTAACCGGCAATCGAGCGGGCGAACACGTTGTAGATGACAACCGCAGGAATTGCGGCAACGAGACCGATCGCGGTTGCCAGCAGCGCCTCGGCGATACCTGGTGCAACGATCGCCAGATTGGTCGTCTGCGCCTCAGAGATGCCGATGAACGAGTTCATGATGCCCCATACGGTGCCGAAGAGGCCGACAAACGGAGACGTCGAACCAATGGTCGCCAGCATGCCGGTGCCGCGGGTCATGCGGCGCGAAGCCTGGGCCTCAATGCGGTAGAGGTGGGAGCTGACGCGCTCCTTCAGCCCAGCTCCGCCGCTCTGAGCAAGAAGATCGGCAGACATCTGCATCTCATGACGGGCCGCGCGAACCAGCAGCGGCGCAGGGCCGGAGCGCGAAGCCAGCGCTTCGCCCGCTTCGTTCAGCGTCTTGGAGGCAATGATGCGGTCAAGGGCTGAACTTACGCGGCGGCGTGCAGCGGCAAGCTCAAGTGACTTCGCCAGCCAGATTGTCCAGGTGACCAGCGACGCAAAGGCAAGTCCGATCATCACAGCCTTGACCACCCAGTCGGCAGCCATGAACATCCCCCACGGGGAAAGATCATGCGGCAGGGATGCGTCCCGGCTGTCCACAGTATCGAGCACCGTTACATCTGCCGGCGAAAGCTGGGCACCGGTCTGCGCAGGTGCCGTCTCCTGCATTTGTGAAGGAACTGAACCTGCACTGCCCTCAGCGTCGGTCTCAACCGTTGGTGCTGCGGGCGCTTGTGCTGGCTGCGTGTCGGTCTCAACGCCAAGTGGCGTTTCTGCCTGCGCCACTGGCGTTTCTGCCGGTGCCACCTGCGCTTCCTGTGCCGAAACAGCTGCGGATGCCAGCGACAGGCCTGCCGTCAACGAAGCGGCGATGAGGGTCTTGATGATCTGCACGTCTATACCCCGAATTCGGTTTCGGCTCGGGTGTCTGTCTGAAGATACCGGATGCACGCTTTGGGATCTATTCCAACACCGGCGCATTCCGTCGTGTCATTGACAAGGACGCGCCCGAGATCGGCACACTGAACACCGGAGAAGTCGAACTGTCGAACCTTGGTCTTGCCGTCCGGCAAATCCTTGAAGTCGACGATGGTGATCCGGGACACCATTCCGGCCTTATTGAAAAGCACGAGTTCAAAACCGACGCTGCTAAGAGCACCGCCAAGCTTGTTGGTCGCGACGAAGGTGAACCGGCATCCACGTTCACTTGGCTGCAGCGCGTTCAGTTCAACTGCAAGGCTTGAAGTAGGCACATCGACGGATTGCTCTTGCGCAATAGCTGGTGTTGTGCCGAGCGCGAGAACCACTCCCAGTTGGAACAGCCGCGAAACCATCTTGTCGATCCCCATTTTCGGTCCCCTTGAACCAATTCAGGGTCGACCTACCATTGTTGACCTTTTCGATCAAGATTTAATGCGAGCGGGCAGCCAAGCCGGATTGCGGAGAGAAAATCAGTTCTGTTTTGGCTTGTCGTTGGGATCGTCCAGCAAGACACGCGCCGCCGCGCCGTCGAGATCTTCATACTGGCCAGATCGCAGCGCCCACAGGAACGCCACCAGCGCCGCGCCTCCAAGGAAAAGCGCGACGGGGATAAGATAGACGAGCATGCTCATCGGCCAGCCTTTCCAAGCCGGAGTGCATTGGCAATCACCAGGATCGACGAGGTCGACATGGCAATTGCCGCGATTAGAGGCGTAACATACCCCAAAATCGCAATAGGAACCGCAAAGATATTGTAGATGATCGCGATCGCAACGTTCTGGCGGATCAGCCGACCTGCGCGCCGCGCAACGCTCACTGCTGTCGGAACGGCCTTCAGGCTCTCATGCAGGAAGACGAAATCCGCAGCGTTGCGGCCAACATCGGCAGCCGTGGCGGGCGCCATCGAGACATAGGCTGCGCCAAGCGCCGGTGCATCGTTAAGCCCGTCGCCGACCATTAGCACCTTGCGCCCTTCCGAAGCTGCAGCCTCGATCTGCGCAACCTTGTCCGCCGGCATCAATCCGGACGAATAAGTCTCGATCTCGAGATCTGCGGAAACGGCCCGGCATGCCACCTCATTGTCGCCTGACAGCATGATGACCGGTCCGACATCTCGCTTTGTGTCCGCAACGGCCTGCTTCGCATCTGCGCGCAACCGGTCTTCGAATGAAAAGGAAGCGAGGGAGACGCCATCCCGCCCAAGAAGCGTCCCCTCGCCCTCCCCAGCCCAGCCCCCACGGCCGAGGCGCCATACTGCCCCCGCGGCATGGCCCTCGACCCCCCGGCCGGGGATCTCTGTGATCGATGAAAACTTTATCTGCTTGCCACCAGAGGACCCCGCATAGGCGGCAATCGCCTGCGACTGCGGGTGACGAGAATGGGCGCCAAGCTCTGCCGCAGCCTCAAGCCAATCAGGATGGATCTCATGGGTATTCACAAGACGGGGCTGGCCCAGCGTCAGCGTTCCGGTCTTGTCGAATACAACCATATCAGCGTCGGCCAGGCGTTCCATGGCAGCACCATCGCGCACCATGACCCCGTTCTCGAACAGGCGACGCGCCGCCATCACCTGCACGATCGGTACGGCAAGCCCCAGTGCACATGGGCAGGTGATGATGAGAACGGCAATCGAGACCGTCGCCGCACGGTGCCAGTCGCCGGTGACCAGTACCCAGCCGATCAGCGTGAGCAGAGCCGTCAGATGAACCACCGGCGCATACATTGCCGACACGCGATCCGCGATCCGGCGATAACGGGCACGCCCGCCTTCTGCCGCCTCCATCATCCGCAGCATCTCGGAGAGGAAAGAGTCCGACGCAGCGGCGATAGCGCGCATCGTCAGAGGTCCTGTCAGGTTCAGCGTACCCGCCCGGACGGTTGCGCCGGAAGCAACCGCCTGCGGCGCGCTTTCTCCGTTGACGAGTGAGCAGTCGAGATCCGAATGGCCGTCGGTGACGACCGCGTCGACCGGTATTCTTTCGCCAGCGGCGACCAGGATTGTCATGCCAGCTTCGATCTCGCCGACCGGACGATACTCGCGGCCACCTGCAGGATCGATGACCAGCGCGCCCCGCGGCTGGAGCCTTGCAAGCCCGACAACGGCAGTGCGGGCCTTCTCACGCATCACATGGTCCAGCGTGCGGCCGATCAGGAGGAAGAAGAGAAGAGTGACCGACGCATCGAAATAGGCATGCGCACCGCTATGGATCGTCTCGTAGAGCGAAAGTGCGTAGGCCATGGTGATCCCGATCGCGATCGGAACATCCATGTTCATGCGGCCATGCTTGAGGACCGACCAGGCAGAGCGGTAATAGATCCGCCCCGCATACATCATGGCCGGCAGCGCGATCAGGGCCGAAACCCAGTGAAAGAGATCCCGCGTTGCCCCTTCCGCGCCAGACCAGACTGACACCGACAGAAGCATGATGTTGCTGGCGGCAAATCCCGATACCGCCACCGCGCGGAGGAGCTCGGACAAGGTCCCATCGCGTCCGGCAGCAATATCGTCGGTCAGATTGGGGACGTAGCCAAGCTGTGCGAGCGTTGGAACCAGGGGAGGCAAGGCCTCTCCCTTCCATTTGACTGTCACCCGCTTGGTGGAAAGGTTGACGCGTGCACCCTCAACGGCCGGGAGCGCCAATAATCCATTCTCGACGGTGCTGATGCACGCGGCGCAATGGACCTGCGGGACCGAGAACTCTACCTGGCGAAGGTCATCGCCAAGGCTGCGCGCACTGAACAGGACTTCGTCGTCAGACGGCAGCGCAGTCGCCGTATCCGCAACGCCATCAAGCCCGGGTGCGCAGCAACTCATCTCAACACCCCTCCATTCAAGTGGATCCGGCGGGTATCCCGATAGGGATTTTCCAGGCCAGCATCGATTACGAGAGAAATTATCCAGACGCCGTCGCCAAGTTCAACCGGCGCCGACACCTTCGAACCAGCCACCGCCAGGTCGTAGGTGACATCTTCCTTGTCGCTCGTCGGACGCCAGAACGTCGCCTTGCCGCCCCGCAAAACTACTGCCTGATTATCCTTATCCGTCAGAGAATAACGGAGAACTCCGTCGGCAATGGAAAGGTCGGGAGACCAGCCGAGCGCATCCTGCGCGCGAGCTTCTTCACTCTTTTGGTTGAACTCCAGACCGGCGACGTGGCTGTTCTTGACCACCAATCCGGTCCAGCTGGTGTTCGCCATCACGGCCATGAAGATGTTGACGCCGATGATGATGCTGAAGGCACCGACCATGACTGCCAACATGTGTCGACCGGTAAACCGACCCGAGGACGCGCGCTCGTTCTGCATGATACTCACTCCGGGGCCTCGAATGTTGTCGTGTACTGGTCCGCTTCGCCGCTCGTGTGATCCTCGACGGTGAAGGTGAAGCGCTGGGTCTTGGCAGGAACGTCTTCCCTTGGTTGGCGGACATAGATCTTGAGGGTCTTGAGCCGGTCCGGCTCGAGTTCCACCGAGATCGTCTGCGCTTCAGGCTGATCAAGGCCGACGACGTTCATGGCGCCATTTGCGAGACCATCGATCGTGACCGTCACGTTCCGCGGCTCAGGGATCTTGTTCAGAAGCTTCACCGTGTAGCCGTTTCTGATCGACCCGTCCGACAGGACGACGAATTGCGGGTTGCGATCGTGCAGAACGTTGACCTCAAGCCGATCGCGCGTCAGCAGGCCATAAAGCAGGAGAAGCCCCACCATCGACCAGGCCGCAAAGTAGATGAAGGTTCGCGGACGGAACAGTTTGCCAAGCCGGAAATGGCGCAGGCGGTCCGTGAACTTGCCGGACTGATCGCGCACCAGTTCAGGCTTGATCTCATGCGCGCCACTGCCGGTGGCAATCGCCATATTGTGCTGATAATCGGCAAGGGTCGCGTAGGAGATCAGTCCGCGCTCGCGGCCGAGCTTGTCCATGACCCCATCGCAAGCGTCGATGCAAAGCGCGCAGGTGATGCACTCCATCTGCTGGCCATCGCGAATGTCGATTCCCATCGGGCAGACGACAACGCAAGCGTTGCAGTCGACGCAGTCACCGACGGGAATCCCTGCGGCTGCCGCGCGCTTCGTGTGCCGGGTGCGCGGCTCGCCGCGCCAGTCATTGTAAGTGACCGTCAGCGAATTCTCGTCCAGCATCGCGGCCTGAATGCGGGGCCACGGGCACATGTAGGTGCAGACCTGCTCGCGGACCATGCCACCGAAAATGTACGTTGTCGCGGTCAAGATCGCGACGGTGATGTACGCAACAGGTGCCGCCTGTCCGCGAATTACATCAACCAGAAGGGTTGGTGCGTCGCCAAAATAGAAGATCCAGGCACCGCCGGTCGCAACCGCAATCGCCAGCCAGATAGCGTGCTTGACGGTGCGCAGCATGATCTTTCGCGCGCTCCAGGGCGCCGCGTCCAGCTTCATGCGCGCATTGCGGTCACCTTCAACAAAGCGCTCAACGACGAGGAACAGGTCGACCCACACGGTTTGCGGGCAGGTGTATCCACACCAGGCACGCCCAACCACCGATGTAACGAAGAAAAGGCCAAGCCCCGCCATGACCAGAAGGCCCGCGACGAGGAAGAATTCCTGCGGCCAGATCTCGATAAAGAAGAAATAGAAGCGGCGGTTGGCCAGATCGACCAGGACTGCCTGGTCAGGCGCATGCGGACCGCGATCCCAGCGCAGCCAGGGAGTGATGTAATAGATGCCAAGCGTGACGATCATCACCAGCCACTTGAACTGGCGGAATGAACCGGAGGCACGCTTGGGGAAGATCTTCTTGCGCGCCTCAAAAAGCGGCTGACGCACCTTGGCCGAGTTTACCGGCTGTGCATCGTGATGCTCAACCTCGTTCACGCCGGACATCTCATTCTCCTGGACGGGATCTTCCACTGCGCAGGATTTGCCCGAGGGGTAAGAGCGGAGTCTTGATCTACGTCAAGGCGAAGCTTCCCAAGGCAGCTTGCCTCGCGTTAAACGCCGCGACATGGTGGCGCGGCATCTGGAGGCCCTATGCAAACCAAACGATTTCTCGATCCACTCTGGATCCGTCTTCTGCTCGTCGCAGCCTGCGCCTTCTGGACCGCGCTCGAATATGCCAACGACCAGATCGGCTGGGCGGCGATCGCTGCGTGCGCAACCCTTTATGGCGTGTGGAGCCTGCTCCTGAACTATGGTCGCCCCTGATATGACAAGGCCCGGCAGAACCGGGCCTTGCTTTGATGGATTACTGGCCGCCGCCGAGCGAATGAACGTAAACGGTCAGTTCCTTGACGGTGACATCGCCAAGACGCGCCTGCCATGCCGGCATGACGCCATGCTTCGGCGCACGGATCTGTGCGATGATCTCCGCCTCGCTTGATCCATAGAGCCAGATGGCGTCGGTCAGGTCTGGTGCACCCAGCGCCTGGTCACCTGCACCCGTCTCTCCGTGGCACGATGCGCAATTATCGGCGTAAAGCTGTGCGCCCGGACCGGTCAGATCCCCGCCCTGCCCCATTGCGATGACGTGCTTCGCCAGCGAGGAGGCTTCCTCACGCGAGAACATGTCGCCGAATGCCGGCATTTCGGAGTAACGCGTTTCTTCGTCTTCCTCGTATCGGACGCCGTGCGCGATGGTCGTCTGGATCTCCTCGGGCGTGCCGCCCCAGAGCCAATCATCATCGTTCAGGTTCGGATAGCCGGGGAAGCCTGCCGCGCCAGAGCCGTGGCACTGCACGCAGTTCACCTTGAACGCCGCTGCGCCCGCAGCGGTCGCAAACTGGCGCAGGTTGTCATCAGCAATGATGTCCTCAACCGGCATGTCGGCAATCTTGGCGACGTAGTCTGCCTTCGCAGCCTCCGCAACCTGCATCTCCTGACGCACGTCACCACGGCTTGCCCAGCCGAGAAGGCCGGTCGTCGCCGAGTTGATGAGCGGCCAGGCCGGATAGGCAATCGTATAGCAGATGGCCCAGACAATGGTGACGTAGAACGTCCACAGCCACCAGCGGGGCATCGGGTTGTCGAGTTCCTCGATCCCGTCCCAGTTGTGACCGGTGGTCTCGACCCCGCTGATCTCGTCGATCTTTCTTTCGCTCATCTCAGTCGTCCTTGAGAGGGATGTGGGCGGCGTCCTTTGCCAGATCGCGGCTGCCGGGGCGGAAGACGAACAGGACCGCCCCGATGAAGAACAGTGTCATCGCCAGCAGCGCCCAGCTGTCAGCGAATTCGCGCATTGCGGTATAGGTTTCCATGTCTCGCCCCCTCCCTAGCGATAGCCGGCGGTTTCATCGTAGGTCGAGAAATCGACCAACGTGCCGAGCATCTGCAGATAGGCAACCAGCGCATCCATTTCGGTCAGGGCGTTTGGATTGCCGTCGAAGTCGCCGGTCTTTGCCTTGGGGTAGCGAGCCAGGAGGTCGGTGGTATCCGCGTCGGGATCGGCCTGCGCAAGGATGTCCGCCTGTGCATTCGCGACCATCTCTTCGGTGTAAGGCACGCCAACGGCCTGCTGCGCGATCAGATGGGTCGCGAAATCGCTTACGTCGAGCTTCTTGTCCTTGAGGAAGGCATAGCTCGGCATCACCGATTCCGGCACAACGGAGCGCGGCTCGATCAGATGCTGGACGTGCCACTCATCCGAGTAACGCCCACCAACGCGTGCAAGATCCGGCCCCGTACGCTTGGACCCCCACTGGAAGGGGTGGTCGTACATCGATTCAGCCGCAAGGCTGTAATGACCGTAGCGCTCCACCTCGTCGCGGAACGGGCGGATCATCTGCGAGTGGCAGGTGTAGCAGCCTTCCCGGATGTAAATATCACGGCCGGCGAGCTCCAACGGCGAGTAGGGCCGCATCCCCTCCACCTTCTCGATGGTGTTCTCGAGGTAGAAGAGGGGTGCGATCTCGACGATGCCGCCGATGGCCACCACGAACAGCGAGCCAGCGAAGAGCAGGGTCGCGTTCTTTTCAATGACGCGGTGCTTTTCAACAATTGACATTGGTCTAGCTCCTATTCGGCCGGCTGCAGCGCAGGCTTGTGGGCGACGCCGCCAATGGGCGCCTCCTCACGCTGGTGACCAAGGATCGTGCGGGTGATGTTGTAGGCCATGATGAGCGCACCCAGGAGGTAGAGACCTCCACCGAAGGCGCGAGCAGCATAGTACGGGAACATCGCAGCCACGGTTTCAGCGAACGAGTAGACCAGGAAGCCCTGCTCGTCGTACTCGCGCCACATCAGGCCCTGCATGATGCCGGACACCCACATGACTGCCGCGTAGATGACGATACCCGTCATGGCCAGCCAGAAGTGCCAGATGACCATGCGCTGGGAGTAAAGACCTGCGCGCCCCCAAAGCTTGGGCACCAGGAAGTAGACCGCAGCGAACGAGATCAGGCCGTTCCAGCCAAGGGCACCCGAGTGAACGTGACCGATGGTCCAGTCCGTGTAGTGCGACAGCGAGTTGACCGCCTTGATCGACATCATCGGGCCTTCGAAGGTCGCCATGCCGTAGAAGGCAATCGCGGCCACCATCATGCGGATGATCGGATCGGTACGGATCTTGTCCCATGCGCCAGACAGCGTCATCAGGCCGTTGATCATGCCTCCCCAGGACGGCATCCACAGCATGATCGAGAACACCATGCCGAGCGTCTGCGCCCAGTCGGGCAGCGCCGTGTAGTGCAGGTGGTGCGGGCCAGCCCAGATGTAGAGGAAGATCAGGGCCCAGAAGTGGATGATCGACAGGCGGTAGGAATAGACGGGACGGCCAGCCTGCTTTGGCACGAAGTAGTACATCATGCCAAGGAAGCCGGCGGTCAGGAAGAAGCCAACGGCGTTATGGCCGTACCACCACTGGGTCAGTGCGTCCTGAACGCCGGAGAAGAGCGAGTAGGAGCGCGAGCCGAGGAAGGAAACCGGCATCGCCAGATTGTTGACGATGTGCAGCATCGCAATGGTGATGATGAAGGCAAGGTAGAACCAGTTCGCCACATAAATGTGTGGCTCCTTGCGCTTCAGGATCGTGCCGAGGAAGACGACGAGATAGGCAACCCATACAATGGTCAGCCAGATATCAACGTACCATTCCGGCTCCGCATATTCGCGGCTCTGGGTAATGCCGAGGAGATACCCGGTTGCCGCCATGACGATGAAGAGCTGGTAGCCCCAGAAGACGAACCAGGCGAGGTTGCCACCGAAGAGGCGAGCCCGGCTCGTGCGCTGGACGCAGTAGAACGATGTCGAAATCAGCGCGTTACCGCAGAACGCAAAAATCACCGCCGAGGTGTGCAGCGGTCTGGTGCGCCCGAAATTGAACCACGGCTCGACATTGAGATCAGGGAACGCGAGCTGCAGCGCGACAATGACGCCCACCAGAAGGCCGACCACCGCCCAGAATACGGTGGCAATAGCACCATAACGGATCGGGCCGTCCATATAGATCGACTGGTCGACGGGCTGCTTCGGACCGAAAGTCGTGTTTCGCATCAGCAGCGCGCCAAAGGCGACCACCGTAAAGAACAGCACCCACATATGCTGGCGGAACGGTTCGTCCACGCCGAGTGCGGCTCCAATCAGTGCGATGAAGGCTAAAACGCCTACACCCACAATCTCTGCACCGTATCTCATCTCATGTCCCATCGGCGACGTTGAAGGCAACGGCCGCGCCTATCCGGGCACGACCATCCATGAGACATCCCTTTCACCGCCCTGACACATTGCGCCTTGATCCAGGTCAAGGCCGGCAAATCATCGTTCCGTCAGCTTACGTGTGCTTGGCAGAAATCTGAGAAATGTCATGGAGCGAGAAATGGGTGTTGCGGATCTGTCGCAGCAGGAGATGTGTGAAGCGCCACATCGCTGCCCCGTATCGCATATGTGCGCTCCGGGCCGGGAAACGCCCTGCAGCCATGTCGGCCAATCGCATGAGACCAAGCTTGCGATTTGCCGTGACCTTGAAGAGATCGCCGATGGGCTGCCGTCACGGATCGACCGGCGCAAATGCCTCATCGTCGCGTCGACCCTGGTGCCGCTGCTGCGCCAGAGCCATGCCTATGAGGAGAGTTGCGTCTTTCCCGCCTTCGCAGATGACGTCGTCCACCGCGATTATCGCTTGAAGACGATTGAACGCCTGCGGTGCGAACACATCGAGGACGAGTGCGCTGCGCAGGATCTGACGGACGCCCTGATGTCGATCGGCCATGGACAGCCCGTTACGAACCCGGAAGCCCTCGGCTTCATGCTACGCGCGTTTTTCGAGGCGATGCGCCGGCACATTGCGTTTGAGCGCGAGCACATCTTCCCGATTCTGAGCGAACGTCACGCACAAAGCCACAATTGAAAAACGGCTGAAGCGCAGGCAGGCAAAAGTCAGTTGCCGGCGCGGCCTCTGAGTCGGTCAATATTCTCGACCGTCACGTGACGATTATTCTCGATGCGGATGACATTGTCTGCCCGCAGTCGCGTCAGCTGCCGGCTGACCGTCTCGATCGTCAGTCCGAGGAAATCCGCAATGTCCGCCCGGGTCAACGGCAGGTCGAATGCGATCGAGCGCCCGTTGGCTTCACGTTCGGGATCGATGTTGCGGGCAATCAGGAGCAGGAAGCTGGCGACCTTTTCCGCCGCAGTCTTGCGCCCGAGTGTCACCATCCAGTCGCGCGCATCGTCAAGCTCGATGAGCGCCTGCTGCAACAGACGGTTCTCAAGCCCTGGCTGTTCCTGCATCATGCGATCCATTGTCGCCTTGGGGAACGAGCACAGCGAAACCTCCGTCGCCGCTTCTGCGTTGATCGAGCTTTCCTTGCGGAACGGCCTTCCCAGAAAATCGGGGGCAAACTGCAAACCGACGATCTGCTGCCGTCCATCGGACAGCGTCTTGGTCAGCTTCACGACACCTGCAAGCACGTTGGAGTAGACGTCGATCTGCTCGGCATCGCCGATCAGTTCTTCGCCTTCCTTGATCGTGTGCTTGTGGGACGCCTTCGCCAGTGCGATCAGCTGGTCCGGATCAAGAGCACCGCAGACCCCGCGATGCCGCACCTCGCATGACACGCAGAGTACCGGGATTCCGTTGGTGTGGATGTCCTTGCGCAATTCCATCGTCGCTCTTCAAGTCGCATCCTCCCGATCCGGCATATAGCATCCGAATCCAAATTCAGCGCCGCGTCAGTTTGTCTGCCCTGCGAACAGCTTGATCCAGGTCAACGCCAACCACCCCTTTCCACGGAAAGTTGCAGTCGATCATTCATGAAAGGCTCGTTGATATGCGTCCAGATACCGCCCCGCGGTACACCAGCTACCCGACCGCGCCTCACTTTCATGCCGGCATTGATGCTGCCGCTGTCTCCAGCTGGATTACCGCGATTCCGGCAGGAGAGCGTATTTCGCTTTACATCCATGTTCCCTATTGCGACCGGCTGTGCTGGTTCTGCGCCTGCAACACCAAGCAGACCAATCGCTATGAGCCGGTGACAAGGTTCCTCACAAGCCTTCATTCAGAAATCCGTACCGCAGCTGCGTTGATAGGTAACAAAGGCAAGGTCGCAGCGCTCCACTTTGGCGGCGGATCGCCAACCCTTCTTGCGCCAGCCGACCTGATCTCGCTGATGCAGCACCTGCGGGCGCATTTCGCGTTCGCCGATGATGCCGTAATCAGTGTTGAGATCGACCCCAACGACATCACCGAAGAAAAGCTCGATGCGCTGGGCGCCATCGGGCTCACCCGCGCTAGCCTTGGCATTCAGGACTTCGATGAGCGCGTCCAGAAGGCGATCAATCGCGATCAGAGCTTTGAGGACACCAAGGCGGTCGTGGATGGCTTGCGTGCCCGCGGAGTTCCATCCATCAATCTCGATGTCCTTTACGGCCTTCCGCATCAGACCATCGACAGCGTCAAAGCGACGATGAATGAGGTCCTTTCACTACGTCCGGACCGCATCGCGCTCTTCGGCTATGCCCACGTGCCATGGTTCAAGAAGCACCAGACGATGATCGATGAGGCAGTGCTTCCGGACACGGAACAACGCCTTGCCCAATCGCTCGCGGCTGCCGCAATGATCGCAGATGCAGGATACGATATCATCGGCCACGATCACTTTGCCCTGCCGCAGGATTCGCTTGCCATCGCCCATCGCGAGCGCCGTCTGCGCCGCAATTTCCAGGGCTACACCGACGACGAATGTGAAACGCTGATCGGCCTTGGCCCCTCATCCGTCAGTCGCTTCCGCCAGGGCTATGCGCAAAACATACCCGCGACCGGCGAATATCAGCGGCGCGTTGACACCGGCACGCTCGCAACTGCGCGCGGCATCGCATTTACCAGGGATGATGTGCTGCGCGGCTGGGTGATCGAGCGCCTGATGTGCGACTTCGCCTTCTCGGCTAAGGAAGCCCTGTCACGTTTCGGGGCTGACGCGAACAATGTTCTCGCCGAAGCTGCCTTGATGGCGCAGGAGACAGAACCGCTTCTGGTTCGCATCGGTGAACGATACGTCATTCCTGACGCTCAGCGCCCGCTTGTGCGGGTGGCGGCGGCGCGTTTCGATCGCTATTTCGCAACCGGCACCGCCCGCCACTCGGCAGCAATCTGACTTAGCGCTTGCGCACGAATTCCGTGCGCAGCACGAGACCCTTGATTGCTTCGTGCTTGCAGTCGATCTCTTCAGGATTGTCGGTAAGACGGATCGACTTGATCAGGGTGCCTTGCTTCAGCGTCTGGCCGGCTCCCTTCACCTTGAGGTCCTTGATGAGGACGACCGCGTCGCCATCAGCCAGCACATTGCCCGCTGCATCTTTGACCTCAACCAAATTTGCCGCGTTACGAGCAGCGATCTCTGATGCAGGCAGCCATTCGCCGCTCACTTCGTCGTAGATATACTCGTCATCATCAGCCATAAGCCTCTCCTGTCATCTTTCGGGCACGATCGTGCGCCCATGTCCGGCTCGTAACCCCTGCTCGCGGGAAGAGCAAATATGATGGACTACCGAGCTTTGCTTGACTCGATTTGCCAACTCTTGTATCGGGACGGCAAATCCGGCGAGGAGCTTTCCGCGCAGGTCGTTTGTTGCGTTTAACTTGCGTGACGACGTTCATCTAAACCGACTGACAAAAAGACGACCGGTCACTTCGGTGATCAAGGTCGGACGAACAGCGAAAGGCAAGAAATGTTCGCAGTCATTAAAACTGGCGGTAAGCAGTATCGCGTCGCCGCCGACGACGTCCTGAAGATCGAGAAGGTTGCCGGCGAAGTTGGCGACATCATCACCCTCGAGGGCGTCCTTGCATTCGGCGAAGGCGAAGACATCACCGTTGGCGCTCCGTTCGTTGAAGGTGCTTCGATTGCCGTTGAGGTCGTCGAGCAGGGCCGTGGCCCCAAGGTCATCGCATTCAAGAAGCGTCGTCGCCAGAATTCGCGTCGTAAGCGCGGTCACCGTCAGCTGCTGACCACCGTCCGGATCTCCGAGATCCTCACCGGTGGCGCAAAGCCGTCGAAGAAGGCCGCCGCTAAGACGGAAGCCGCCGCTGAAAAGCCGGCAAAGAAGGCTTCCAAGAAGACCGAAGCTGCAGCAGCAGACGCAGAGTAATTCAGGAACTGAAGGAGTAATCCCATGGCACATAAGAAAGCTGGCGGTTCCTCGCGTAACGGTCGCGATTCAGAATCGAAGCGCCTCGGCGTAAAGAAGTTCGGTGGCGAAGTCGTCATTCCGGGCAACATTCTCATTCGTCAGCGCGGCACCAAGTGGCACCCGGGCGTCAACGTCGGCATGGGCAAGGACCATACCCTGTTCGCGACCGCTGAGGGCGCTGTCTCGTTTGCGCGTAAAGCCAACGGCCGCACCTACGTATCGGTAACCCCGATGCAGGAAGCCGCGGAATAAGCCGGATCCGCACCACAACACCGGCGCCCCATCTCGGGAACCGGTGACCGGACAGTCCGGAAAAGGAACAAGGGGAGATGGGTCGCCATCTCCCCTTTTTCTTTGTCTGGAGGAATGACATGGTCGCCGAACAGGAAGAGCTCGAAAGCGAAAGTCCCATAATCGACTGCCCCGTCCTGGTAACGGAGCGTCTGGTGCTGCGTCCGCCCCATGCGGACGATGAGGCCGAGCTGGCAGAACTTGCCAACAACCATCGCATCGCAAGCATGCTCGGGCGCATGCCGCATCCTTATGACGAGACGGACGCACGCGCTTTCATTGCAGCATCGCGAAATCGCGACCGCCCTGGCTGCTCCTACGCCATCACCCTGTCCGACAAGGGAGCCTTTGTCGGCTGCGCCGGCCTGTATGGCAGCGAGCACGGACTGGAGCTGGGTTACTGGATCGGCGAGTCTCACTGGGGACACGGCTATGCAACGGAAGCCGCGCATGCGCTGGTCGATCTTGCCTTCCGCGCGACTGCGATCGACCGCCTCAACGCTGCCTGCCGCGTAACAAACTCCGCATCACGCCGCGTGATCCACAAGTGCGGCTTCCAGTATGCCGGCCAGGGCATGCTGGAATCCATCGCGGCTGGGCGCGTGACCGTCGAACGTTACGCCCTTGATCGGCGAACCTGGGCAAGCCTGCGCAGTTGGGGACAGATGTGAGTGTCACCCAATTCCATCAACCGCGTGAAGCGGCTTTGGGTCAGGTCCGCGATCTAGGCCAGTTCAACCCAGATCGGCTTATGGTCGGATCCGACAGCGTCAAAGTCGACGCTCAGCCGCTTTACGCGCGCCGCCAGCGATGGATGGACGAAGCAATAATCGAGCCGTTTGTGCATGCTGGCATCCGCAGGATCCGCAAGGTTGACGCAGGTCGCGCGCGTGTCTCCATCAGCCAGCAGCGCGGCATCGACCGCGTAGCGCGCCACCATCGGCGTGCCGAACTCGTGATCCGGCGTGCCGGTCACCGCTTCATATTCGCGCGATCCGGGCAGCATGTTGAAATCGCCGAAGACGACGTAGGCCTCCGGCGTCGGCGGCTCGGTAAAACCAAGTTCATTGAAACCCGAAATCCCGCCGCCTTCGACAAGGTAGTTCACAAGGCGCTCCATCAGGAAATCGATCTGGCGCAACCGTTCGTCCGTGCCGCGATGGTCGAGGTGAACGGAGTAGAAGCGGGTGGGACCGAACGGGGTATCGATTACCGCCTCCAGTGCGCCCCTCTGCAAATTGACCTTGTTGTAGCTGCGCGTACGCGGCAGAAGAATGTTGCGCGACACGAGGATCGGCGTCTTCGACAGGATCATGTTGCCAAATTCCAGCCGCACATCGATCGCCCTGCCATTCTCGACACGCGACCCGATCTCGGCTTCGAAATTCGGCCCGAAGACGGCGAAATACTCCGGCAGCATCTCGCGAATGTCGGCAACAAGGTCGCGGTGCCCGTTCAGCGGACTGTTGCGCGTCACTTCCTGAAGCGCGATAAGGTCCGCGCCGTGCAGTCGCTCGACGATACGCTCCAGGTCAAACTTGGCATCCTCGCCGAAGCCAAACTGTATGTTATAGCTGACACACTTCATGCCATTCGCCTTCATGCGCCGTTTTCGGCGTGATTCCTTACTGTTCTTAGGCTAGAGCAGGCACTTCACTTCAGAGCAAGCAACAGACTGTTATTCAGATGAAATTTCTCGATCAGGCCAAGGTCTATATCCGCTCCGGCGACGGTGGCGCCGGTTCGGTATCGTTCCGCCGCGAAAAGTTCATCGAATTTGGCGGGCCCGATGGCGGTGACGGCGGTCGCGGTGGCGATGTTTGGGCAGAGGTCGTCGACGGCCTCAATACTCTGATTGACTACCGCTACCAGCAACACTTCAAGGCAAAGACGGGCATGCACGGCATGGGCCGCAACCGCACCGGCGGCAAGGGTTCCGACATCATCCTGAAGGTTCCGGCTGGGACGCAGATCTTCGAAGAAGACAACGAGACGCTCGTCTGCGACCTGACCGAGGTAGGCCAGCGCTTCCTGCTTGCTAGAGGTGGCAATGGCGGGTTCGGCAATCAGCACTTCAAGAGTTCGACCAATCAGGCCCCGCGCCGCGCCAATCCTGGCCTGCCGGGAGAAGAGCGCACCGTCTGGCTGCGCCTGAAGCTGATTGCAGATGCAGGGCTGGTGGGCCTGCCCAATGCCGGCAAGTCGACCTTCCTTGCTGCCGTCACTGCGGCCAAGCCCAA
The DNA here is from genome assembly GCF_016124105.1 of Aquamicrobium zhengzhouense. Lineage (GTDB taxonomy): Bacteria > Pseudomonadota > Alphaproteobacteria > Rhizobiales > Rhizobiaceae > Aerobium > Aerobium zhengzhouense. Next base: position 22,356 of record NZ_JADGMQ010000014.1, on the reverse strand, counting down.
GATTGCCGACTATCCCTTCACCACGCTTTATCCGGGCCTTGGTGTGGCCCGCGTCGACGCACGCGAGTTTGTGATCGCCGATATCCCCGGGCTGATCGAGGGCGCCAGCGAAGGCGTAGGCATTGGCGACCGCTTCCTTGGACACGTCGAGCGTACCCGTGTCCTGCTTCATCTTGTTTCCGCCCAGGAAGAAGATCCCGGCAAGGCGTATGAGGTCGTCCGCGGCGAGCTTGAAGCCTATGGCGGCGGCCTGTCCGAAAAGACCGAGATCGTCGCGCTCAGCCAGATCGACACGCTTGATCCCGACAGCCGTGAGGAGAAAATCGCGTCACTGGAACGCGCCGCCGGCCATAAGCCGCTGCTCCTGTCCGCTGTCACCCGCGAAGGCATCGAGCAGGCGCTGCGCGCTCTGATCACGGTGGTCGAGGAAGCCCGCGCCGCAGAAGCTCCGGTGGAAATCGACGAGCGCTGGAAGAAATAGGCGCCGAGGGTCCCGCTTGCGCTGCGTATAGATCGCGGCGGGGCGCCCTGGCCCATCTCGTAATGTGACTACGAAAGCACCTGACAATGACTGCCCGATCGCTCAAGGATTTTCGCCGCATCACCGTCAAGATCGGGTCGGCGCTGCTTGTTGACCGCAAGACCGGCCTCAAGCGTGACTGGCTGTCGGGCATGGTCGATGACATTGCCGCCCTCGCTTCACAGGGAACCGAGGTTCTGGTTGTCTCTTCCGGTGCAATTGCGCTTGGGCGCACGATCCTTGGGCTGACCGCACGATCGCTCCCGCTTGAAGAGAGTCAGGCAGCCGCTGCCGTGGGTCAGATCGCGCTCGCCGGCGCATGGTCCGAAGAGCTTTCCTCGCGCGGACTAAAGTCGGGCCAGATCCTGGTCACGCTTGGTGACACGGAAGAGCGCCGCCGCTATCTCAATGCACGCGCGACGATCTCGACCTTGCTGAAGCTGAAGGCAGTTCCAGTCATCAACGAAAATGACACGGTGGCAACGTCGGAAATCCGCTACGGCGACAATGACCGCCTCGCCGCTCGTGTCGCCACCATGATGAATTCCGATCTTCTCGTCCTGCTGTCCGACATAGACGGCCTTTATGATGCGCCTCCGGCCAACAACCCGGACGCCAACTTCATCCCCTATGTCGAGCGGATAACGCCACAGATCGAGGCGATGGCAGGCGGCGCTGCCTCCGAACTTTCGCGCGGCGGCATGCGAACGAAGGTCGATGCAGGCAAAATCGCGACGATTGCTGGTACCAGCATGGTCATCACCCTTGGATCGCGGATGAACCCGCTCGCAGCCATCGACGCGGGCGAGCGCGCGACCTGGTTCCAGGCCTCGTCACATCCGGTTCGCGGCTACAAGTCCTGGATTGCGGGAAACCTTGATCCGGCAGGACGCATCACCGTCGATGGAGGCGCCGTGCGCGCCCTTGCCCGCGGCAAGTCCCTGCTGCCGGCCGGGGTCACGCTGGTATCGGGAAATTTCTCGCGCGGCGATACTGTCGCTATCCTGTCTCCGGACGGGCGCGAGATTGCCCGCGGCCTTGTTGCCTATGACGCAGCGGATGCCGTAAGGATCGCCGGACTAAAAACCGCAGAGATTGAGGCCGTCCTTGGGCATCAGGCCCGGGCCGCCATGGTGCATCGCGACGACCTCGTCACGTCAAGGGCACTGGAAGTAGAGGTGGATCATGCTGGATAAGCGCGAGAGCGACACCCAAAACGTCGTCGCCATCATGGCAGAGGTCGGCCGCAAGGCGCGCGCGGCAGCAAGGCCACTTGCCCTGGCCAGTGCTGAGCGCAAATACGCTGCCTTGATCGGCATGGCGGAAGCTGTGCGCCAGAACATGAAGTCCATCATCGAGGCGAATGCCATCGATATTGCCAATGGCGAGGCTGCGGGCCTGTCGCCAGCGATGATGGATCGGCTGCGGCTTGATGAGAGCCGTATTCGCGGGATCGAGGACGGCATACGCGCCATCGCCGAGCTGAAGGATCCGGTCGGCGAGATCATTGCCGAGTGGGACCGCCCGAACGGTCTTCACATCGAGCGCGTGCGCACGCCGCTCGGCGTAATCGGCGTGATCTACGAAAGCCGCCCGAACGTGACAGCAGATGCCGGGGCGCTGTGCCTCAAGGCCGGCAACGCAGTCATCCTGCGTGGCGGCTCGGACTCGGCCCATTCTTCAGCGGCCATCCATGCTTGCCTGAAGCAGGGTTTGAAGTCGGCGGGCCTTCCCGAAGATGCAATCCAGCTCGTGCCGACCACCGATCGCGCAGCCGTGGGCGAGATGCTGAAGGGCCTTAGCGGCAATGTCGATGTGATCGTGCCGCGCGGTGGCCGCTCGCTCGTTGAGCGCGTGCAGAACGAGGCACGTGTTCCGGTGTTCGCGCATCTTGAGGGCATCTGCCATCTCTATGTCGACAAGTCGGCCAAGCTCGACATGACGATCGACATTGCTCTCAACGCCAAGATGCGGCGAACCGGAATATGCGGAGCAACGGAATCGCTCCTCATCGATCGTGCGGTTGCATCGACCCATCTTGTGCCGATCCTGCAGAAGCTGGAGGCAGCGGGATGCGAGATCCGGGGAACCGATGAGGTCATGGCTTTGTACGAGGCAGCAATTCCTGCCGAAGAGCAGGATTGGGCGACCGAGTATCTCGACGCGATCATCTCGGTAAAGCTGGTTGATGGCGTGAGCGAAGCCATCGACCACATCGAGAACTGGTCTTCACATCATACGGAAGCCATCGTCGCCGAAGATCCGGCAGCCGTAGAGCGCTTCTTCAACGAGATTGATTCTGCGATCCTTCTCCACAATGCCTCGACGCAGTTTGCCGACGGCGGCGAGTTTGGCATGGGTGCAGAGATCGGTATTGCGACCGGCCGCATGCATGCGCGTGGCCCAGTCGGTGTCGAGCAGCTGACCTCGTTCAAGTACCGCGTGCGCGGAAACGGACAGGTTCGCCCTAGTTGAGCGAGAACGTGGCCGCCTCTTATCTGCGCATGCCTCATGTGGAAAAAGGCATGCGCGTCGGCCTGTTCGGCGGCTCGTTCAACCCTCCGCATGCCGGTCATGCGCTGGTGGCCGAGATTGCCCTGCGCACGCTTGGTCTCGACCAATTATGGTGGATGGTAACGCCCGGCAACCCGCTAAAAGCCGGGAAATCTCTTGCCCCCCTAGGCGAACGAATCCGCCATTCGGAAGAAATCGCCACAGAGCCGCGCATCAAGGTCACCGCGTTCGAGGCGCGTTACAAGGTTCGCTATACAGCAGACACGATCAAGCTGGTGCTCGCGCGCAATCCCGGTGTGGATTTCATCTGGATCATGGGCGCTGACAACCTTGCGCAATTTCACCGCTGGCAAAACTGGCAGGAAATTGTCAGGAGCGTGCCAATTGCAGTGATCGATCGGCCGGGCTCCACCCTTGCGCTCATCTCTTCCAAAATGGCCAAGACCTTCGGTCACGCCCGCTTAAATGAGCGAGACGCGGCCGCTCTTGCGCGCTATAAGCCGCCCATATGGACATTCATCCACGGCCCGAGATCTTCGCTCTCCTCGACTGCCCTGCGCAATGAGGGTTCAGCCAGCCAGCTCTAGCCTTTAGGCGGTCTTGAAACAGAGCCGGGACTCTGCCTATCTATTTCCTGTGGGCACCATTGATGCCTTACAGGTTGTTCTTGTCAGAAAGGAAAGACACTGAGAACAGCATTGCAGAAGGAGGCGGATAGCAAGCCTTCAGCGGCCGGAGTTGACGGCATCGCCGAAATCTCCCGCGCCCTCGACCTCGTCCTTGCCAGTCTGGAAGATTCCAAGGCCGAAGAAATCGTCACCATCGACCTTTTGGGAAAGTCTACGCTCGGTGACTATATGGTCATCGCGTCTGGACGCTCCAATCGTCACGTCAATGCGATCTCCGAACATCTGATCACCGCATTGAAGGACGGAGGGTTCGGCTTTCCGCGCGTGGAAGGTCAGGCCAGCGCCGACTGGGTGCTGATCGATGCCGGCGATATCATCGTCCACGTCTTCCGTCCGGAAGTCCGGGAATTCTACAATATCGAAAAGATGTGGCAGACGCCGGATCTTGAGGACGACACCGTCCACTGACGCATCCCCTGCGGGGGTGGATGGAGAAGGCAGACATGCGCTTGAGCATTCACGCCGTGGGCCGGATGAAGGCCGGCCCCGAAAGGGAACTTGCTGAGCGTTATCTGGCGCGTCTCGCCAAGACCGGCCCCGCGATCGGGTTGGATTATTCCGGCATATCTGAAATTGCCGAGAGCCGGGCCAGGGGCGCAGACGAGCGCAAGCGCGAAGAAGCCGCGAGCCTGGCCCAGCATCGCGGCGATGCTGCTCTTTTCCTGCTCGATGAGCGCGGCAAGAACCCAAGCTCGGAAGAGCTGGCGGCAAAGGTCGCCTCGCTGCGCGACGCAGGCCGCAAACATCTCGTTTTCGCCATTGGTGGGCCGGATGGTCATTCGCCGGAAAGCCGTGCATCCGCAGACTATGTTCTTTCCTTCGGCGCTCAGACCTGGCCGCATCAGCTCGTCCGCGTGATGCTGGCCGAACAGCTTTACCGCATTGCGACCATTCTTTCGGGCCATCCCTATCATCGAAGCTGACATTCCAAGCTGCAAATGCGGATGGTTGATGCTTCGTTAACGCAACAGCCCTAGTTTCCGAGCAGGACAAAGCGCGCGCAGACTATGAAACGAAGGTCACAGCTATTGCTACTGGCGGCATCGCTCACGCTCACCCCTTGGGCCGGCGTGTCGATGGCACTCGCCGAAAACGCGAGCGCTGTGCCTGCCACGGATCTTGAAGCAAGGCGCGCTTCCACTGGCGAAGAATATGCCCGTATCACCCGTGAACTGACCATCTCGGAAGAGCGCGTCGCAGAGATCGCCGAAGAAATCGCCGCTATACGCAAGGATCACGCGTCCATCAGCGCCGCCCTCGTCCAGGCAGCCAAGACCGAGCGCAAGCTGTCGACCGAAGCGGATGACATTGCGGCGAAGATCGACGTTCTGCAGATGCAGGAGGCAGGGCTTCGCGAGACGCTTCGCGAGCGGCGCGGCGTTCTGGCGGAAGTCCTGGGCGCGCTGCAGCGGATGGGACTCAATCCGCCACCAGCTATTCTCGTGCGACCGGAAGATGCCCTCGCATCAGTTCGCAGCTCCATCCTTCTCGCAGCTGTGGTGCCGGAACTGCGAGGCGAGACAGAGATCCTCATCGGAGATCTGGAAGAACTTGCTCGTCTCGTTGCCTCGATCAACAGCGAGCGCAAGAGGCTGCTGGCTACGGTAGCCGAACAGGCCGCCGAGAAAGAGCGCCTATCACTTCTTCTTGAGGAGAAGCAAAAACTTCAAGAAGCGTCCGAGAACAACTTGCTCGCTGAAAAGGCTCGCATTGAGGAACTCGGCTCCCAGGCAGTCTCCCTGCGGGAACTGATCGATGCAATCGAGGGTGAAATCGAGATCGCGGCCCGGCAGGAGCAGCAAAACGAGGCCCCTGCGGAACCGGAAGCGGGCCGCTGGAGCGCCCCGGGCCAGAATTTGCCCACACCCAGAGCGCCATTTTCCGCACTCACCGGACAGGTTAACCTGCCGGTCGCAGGTCGGGTCGATCGCCGTTTCGGTCAGGCGGACGGAAGTGGCGGAACATTGCAGGGCGACATGCTTGCGACACATTCGACAGCAATCGTAACCGCACCGGTTAACGGCTCTGTTCTTTATGCTGGCCCGTTCCGTTCCTATGGACAACTCTTGATCCTCAATGCCGGCGACGGCTATCATGTGGTTCTGGCGGGAATGGGTCGAATCAGCGTGGTTCCGGGCCAGTCCGTCCTCGCGGGCGAGCCTGTTGGAATGATGGGGGAGACACGCGTCGCAAGCGCTGTCGCCTTCGGAGGAGCTGATTCCGGTCCGGAGCTTTACGTAGAGTTCCGTAAGGATGGAAAACCCGTTGATCCGGCCCCATGGTGGGCGGAGAGCACTGTTGGAAGGACAGAGAATGGTACGTAAGTTGTCGCTTCTATGTGCCGGTGCGCTGATGGGCGCCTCCGCCGTCAGCCTTATTCACGGCGCCGGCGGAACCATGGCGAATGCGGCGGGATCGGACACCTATCGCCAACTGGCGATATTTGGCGACATCTTCGAACGCGTTCGCGCTCAGTATGTGACCCCGCCTGAGGATCAGAAGCTGGTCGAAAGTGCGATCCAGGGCATGCTGACCTCGCTCGACCCGCACTCATCCTACCTCAATCCCGATGCTGCCAAGGACATGCGTGTGCAGACACGTGGCGAGTTTGGCGGGCTTGGCATCGAGGTGACGATGGAGAACGAACTCGTCAAAGTCATCGCACCGATTGAAGATACGCCCGCCGCGCGCGCGGGCGTTCTTGCAGGCGACCTCATCGCCGAGATCGACGGAGATGAAGTTCGTGGCATGACGCTCTCGGACGCCGTCGACAAGATGCGCGGTGCGGTCAAGACACCGATCGAATTGACCATCCTGCGCGAGGGCGCAACTGAGCCGCTCAAGATCACGATCGTTCGCGACATCATCAAGGTCCGCGCGGTTCGCCATCGCGTTGAGGAAGATATCGGCTACCTGAAGATCAATTCCTTCACCGAGAAGACCTACGACGATCTGCAAAACGCGATCGCCGACATCAAGAAGCAGATCCCTGACGACAAGCTGAAGGGCTATGTGCTCGACCTGCGGCTCAATCCCGGCGGTCTTCTTGATCAGGCGGTCAGTGTTAGCGACACGTTCCTCGAGCGCGGCGAGATTGTCTCGACCCGCGGCCGTGATCCAAAGAACATCACGCGCTTCGATGCCCGCACTGGTGACGCGATCGACGGAAAGCCGCTGATCGTCCTCGTCAATGGCGGCTCTGCGAGCGCATCGGAGATTGTTGCCGGAGCGTTGCAGGATCATCGCCGTGCGACGGTTGTCGGCACCCAGTCCTTCGGCAAGGGCTCGGTCCAGACCATTATCCCGCTGGCGGAAAATGGAGCGCTGCGCCTGACAACGGCTCTCTATTACACCCCGTCGGGGACCTCGATTCAGGGCAAGGGCATCTCGCCGGATATCAAGGTCGAGCAGCCTCTTCCAGAGGATCTCCTCGGGCGCGACGTATCGCGTGGCGAATCGGAGCTTCGTGGCCACATCAAGGGTCAGGAAGAGAGTGACGAGGGTTCAGGCTCGGCCGCTTATGTCCCGGCTGACGCCAAGGACGACGTCCAACTCAAATACGCCTACGATCTTCTGAGGGGCGTCGAGAGCCACGCCGCGTTCCCGCCTAACCCGGACCATGCGGTCCTCGAACAGTAATTGCGTAACCCGGTCTTTCTGACCGCGTTGAGTTTGCCCCGCGCCGGTGTCTTGATGGCTTCCGGCGCGGACTTGCGAATCGACCTTGCCAAGGGCTGCGCAACCACGTGAACGAGCAACGTACGCAACGAGAAATCGACAAACCACTTGGCCTGCCCGAACAGCGTGGCCGCCGGCCCTCTTCGGGGTTCCGCTTCGGCCTTCAGCAAGCTTTTATCAGCCTCGTTGCCGCATTTCTGATCATCTCCTCGACCTTGATTGCCATTCGCGAGCGTCCCTACCGGATGCCGGAGCCTGTCGACACCGCAGCATCTGCTGCGCCGACAGCGCCGCGGCAGAGCGAGCTACCCGCCGCCTACCCGTCTGCGCAGAGCGCACCGGATCCTGCGATCATTCGGGTCCCGCAAGCGACAAGCAATCAAGGCGCTATCGTGGTTCGCGACCCTACCGCCCGCACCGGCCAGGACCTTCGTGTGGCGCATTTGCCGGAACGCGGCCTGGTCGAAGAGAGCGAACATGGCTTGCTGCCGATCCGCGCAGAGGATGGACGCCGTCCTTTCGAGGTTTATGCAAGACCCTGGTCAGGTGCCCGCGGAGCGCGTGTGGCCATCATCATTGGCGGCCTCGGCGTCTCGCAAACCGGCACCCAGGAAGCGATTGCAAAGCTCCCGCCCCAAATTACCCTGGCTTTTGCCAGTGGCGGCAACAGCCTCGACAGATGGATGCAGAGTGCGCGGCAAAAGGGCCACGAAATCGTCCTCCAGGTGCCACTGGAGCCGTTCGATTATCCGCAGATAGATCCCGGCCGCAACACCCTGACCGTCGACGCTGCCCCCTCGGAGAACCGTGATCGCCTTTATGCGACGCTGGGCCGGATCACAAACTACACCGGCATCATGAATTATATGGGAGGACGGTTTCTCACCGACCGTGAGGTGGCCGGCCCATTTTTTGCGGAGCTTGGCAATCGGGGTCTGTTATATCTCGACGATGGATCATCCGCGCGTAGCCTGGCTCCGGAACTTAGCCGAAGCGCGCGCGTCCCTTATGCAACAGCCGATTTGACGATTGACACGGATCGTGACGAACCGGCCGTCCTTCGCCGTTTGGACGACGCCGAGCGCACCGCCCGCGCGCAGGGCCACGCGATTGCTGTTGGTTCAGCGTTTGGCACCACGGTTGACGCTGTCACCCGCTGGGTGCAGGAAGCTCAACGCCGAGGCGTTGAGATCGTGCCGGTCTCCGCCCTCGCCCACGATCCTCAATCCGAGTGAACCAAATGACTGATATCCGACCACTGGTCGATCCTGAAACCCTCCCCTACCGCCTGTGCGTCGGGGTCATGGTCCTGAATAGGGCCGGTCTCGTCTGGACGGGGCACAGGATCCCTCTTTTCGAGAGCGAGATCGACGGCACCGATAAGCTATGGCAAATGCCACAGGGCGGGATCGACAAGGGTGAAGACGCCTATGCAGCGGCGCTGCGAGAACTCTACGAAGAAACGGGCATGCGTTCAGTAAGCCTGCTCCAGGAAGCACCCGACTGGATCAAGTACGACCTTCCTCCGGAACTCATCGGCGTTGCCTTTAAGGGAAAGTACCGGGGACAGGCTCAGAAATGGTACGCATTTCGATTTGAGGGCGACGAAGCGGAGATTGCGATCAACCCGCCCCCCGGAGGCCACGAGCCTGAGTTCGACCGTTGGGAATGGCGGCCGATGGAAACCCTTCCCGATATCATCGTTGCCTTCAAGCGCCCGGTCTACGAAGAAGTCGTCGCAACCTTTCGCCACCTCGCGCCATGACCGCCCCGAGCCATCCGGAAATAAAAAAGGCCAGCATAAGCCGGCCTTTTTTCAATTCATTCGGGTCAGACTTCAGGCAGCAAGTGCGCTCTGCAGCGTGTTGAGCTGCGCAAGCAACTGCTCTGCCTTGGTGCGCGAAGCGTCATCCTTGGCGTCTACAATGTCTTCCTTGGCGTCCTGAATGCGGCGAGCGAGATCTTCGCGATCGAGCTCGTTCACCGCAACAGCCGACTCTGCCAGCAGAGTGCAGCCTTCCGGGACGATATCCGCAAAACCACCGAACACGACGAAACGCGTCTCGCCGCCCGATGCCTGCTTAACCGTGACAACGCCCGGCTTGACCGTGGTCATGACCGGAGCGTGCTTGGCCATGACCGTCATCTCGCCTTCCGTCGCCGGAATGGTGACAGCTTCGACCATGTCGGAAACGAGCAGGCGCTCGGGCGAGACCAGTTCAAACTTGAAGGCTTCAGCCATGAAATCCTAGCAGCGGCGGATGCCGGAGAGGCATCCGCTGGCCACTACTCCCTTGTTACGCCGCTTCCGCAGCCAGACGCTGTGCCTTCTCGACGGCTTCCTCAATGGAGCCGACCATATAGAAAGCTGCTTCCGGAAGGTGATCGTATTCGCCGTTCACCAGGCCCTTGAAGCCCTTGATGGTGTCAGCAAGATCAACCAGCTTGCCGGGTGCGCCGGTGAAGACTTCAGCGACGAAGAACGGCTGCGACAGGAAGCGTTCGATCTTGCGAGCGCGAGCAACGGTGAGCTTATCTTCTTCAGAAAGCTCGTCCATGCCCAGGATCGCGATGATGTCCTGAAGCGACTTGTAGCGCTGCAGCGTCTGCTGAACTTCGCGAGCAACCTCGTAGTGCTCCTCGCCGACGATCTGCGGATCGAGCATACGCGACGTGGAGTCCAGCGGGTCCACGGCCGGGTAAATACCCTTTTCCGCAATCGCACGGTTCAGCGTCGTGGTCGCATCAAGGTGCGCGAACGACGTTGCTGGTGCCGGGTCGGTCAAGTCGTCGGCAGGGACGTAAATCGCCTGAACCGAGGTAATCGAGCCCTTCTGCGTCGTCGTAATACGCTCCTGCAGTGCACCCATGTCGGTTGCCAGCGTTGGCTGATAGCCCACTGCCGAAGGAATACGGCCGAGCAGGGCCGACACTTCCGAACCCGCCTGGGTAAAGCGGAAAATGTTGTCGACGAAGAACAGAACGTCCTGGCCTTGGTCACGGAAGTACTCAGCGACGGTCAGCCCGGTCAGAGCAACACGTGCACGTGCCCCCGGGGGCTCGTTCATCTGACCGTAAACCAGTGCGGCCTTCGAACCTTCGCCGCCGCCCTGCTTGTTCACGCCGGATTCGATGAACTCGTGGTAAAGGTCGTTGCCTTCACGGGTACGCTCACCGACACCGGCGAAGACGGAGTAGCCGCCGTGCGCTTTGGCGATGTTGTTGATCAGTTCCTGAATGAGAACGGTCTTGCCAACGCCAGCACCGCCGAACAGGCCGATCTTACCGCCCTTCGCGTATGGTGCGAGAAGGTCGATGACCTTGATGCCGGTCACGAGGATTGCTGAATCGGTCGACTGCTCGACATATTCCGGAGCCGGAGCGTGAATGCCACGGACTTCGGTTGCATTGATCGGGCCGCACTCGTCGATCGGCTCGCCGATGACGTTGATGATGCGGCCGAGCATCTCGGGACCAACCGGAACCGAGATCGGCGCGCCTGTGTCGACCACTGCCTGACCGCGAACCAGACCTTCGGTCGCGTCCATCGCGATGGTACGGACAATGTTCTCGCCAAGGTGCTGTGCGACCTCGAGGACGAGACGCTGACCCTGGTTATCGGTTTCGAGCGCGTTCAGGATCGCCGGCAGGTCGCCGTCGAAGGCGACGTCGACGACAGCGCCAATGACCTGATGGACCCTGCCGGTTGCGCCCTGCGCCGCGATACTACTCGCGGGCGCATTTGGGGTAGCTGCATTAGCCATTCTAATTACCCTCTTCAATCGTTCCGTTTGTCCGGCCTGCGCAAGCTTGCGCCGCGTGGGCCGGAACTAGAGCGCTTCCGCACCCGCGATGATTTCGATCAGTTCGGTGGTGATCTTCGCCTGACGCTGGCGGTTGTACGTGATCGACAGCTTGTTGATCATGTCGCCCGCATTGCGCGTCGCATTGTCCATGGCCGACATCTTGGCGCCCATCTCACCGGCCGCATTTTCAAGCAGCGCGCTGAAGACCTGCACCGAAATGTTGCGCGGGATCAGATCCGAAAGGATTTCACCGGCATCCGGCTCATACTCGTAGATCGCGGTTTCACCCGCGTCCTGCGCTGCCTCTGGAGCGGCAGCCGGAATGAGCTGCTGCGCCGTCGGGATCTGGCTGATCACTGACTTGAACTGCGAATAGAACAACGTCGCAACGTCAAACTCGCCTTCATTGAAGAGCGAGATCACCTTGCGAGCGATCGCGTCAGCATTGGCAAAACCAACCTGCTTGACGTCACGCAGTTCGATACGATCGATGATCTTGTCGGCGAAGTCACGACGCAGAATGTCATAACCCTTCTTGCCGACAGTGATGATCTTCACCGTCTTGCCCTGAGCAATCAGCTCACGAGCGTGATCGCGCGCAAAACGCGCGATCTGCGAGTTGAAACCACCGCAAAGGCCGCGCTCGGCAGTGGCGACGATCAGCAGATGAACGTCGCTCTTGCCTGTGCCGGTCATGAGCACCGGGGCATCAGCCGGATCAACGACCTTGCCAATATTGGCCATCACCGCAGCCATTCGCTCGGAATATGGGCGAGCGGCTTCCGCAGCCTCTTGGGCGCGACGCAGCTTCGCCGCGGCGACCATCTGCATCGCCTTGGTGATCTTCTGCGTTGCCTTAACGGAGGCGATGCGGTTGCGAAGTTCTTTCAGTGAAGCCATTCGGCTGCCCCTGTTCCTTTACGCTATGCCTCAGGCGAAGGACTTTGCGAACGTGTCGATCTCGGCCTTAAGCTGGGCGCGCAGATCGTCAGTAAGCGCCTTCTCCTTGCGGATGCCATCCAGAACCGCGCGCTGCGAACGCAGATGCGTCAGCAGGCCCTGCTCAAACTTGCCGACCTGGTTGACCGGCAGATTGTCGAGGTAGCCCTGGGTGCCGGCGAAGATCACGGCAACCTGCTCTTCAGTCTTCAGCGGCGAGAACTGCGGCTGCTTCAGAAGTTCGGTTAGACGTGCACCGCGGTTCAACAGGCGCTGCGTTGCAGCGTCAAGGTCCGAACCGAACTGCGCGAATGCAGCCATTTCACGGTACTGAGCAAGCTCACCCTTGATCGAGCCGGCAACCTGCTTCATCGCCTTGATCTGAGCGGCCGAGCCAACGCGCGAAACCGACAGACCGACGTTCACTGCAGGGCGGATGCCCTGGAAGAACAGGTTGGTCTCAAGGAAGATCTGGCCGTCGGTGATCGAGATCACGTTGGTCGGAATGTACGCCGAGACGTCGTTTGCCTGGGTTTCGATGACCGGCAGAGCCGTCATAGAGCCAGAGCCCATCTCGTCGCTCATCTTCGCCGCACGCTCAAGAAGACGTGAGTGCAGGTAGAAGACGTCACCCGGGTAAGCTTCACGACCGGGCGGACGACGCAGCAGCAGCGACATCTGACGGTAAGCAACAGCCTGCTTGGTCAAGTCGTCATATGCGATCAGCGAGTGCTTGCCGTTGTCACGGAAGTATTCGCCCATCGCAGCGCCGGAGAACGGCGCCAGGTACTGCAGCGGAGCCGGGTCCGAAGCGGTAGCAGCAATGATGATCGAGTATTCGAGAGCGCCACGCTCTTCGAGGACCTTCACCAGCTGCGCTACGGTCGAGCGCTTCTGGCCGACTGCAACATAGACGCAGTAGAGCTTCTGGCTCTCGTCGTCGCCGTCGTTAAGCGGCTTCTGGTTAAGGAAGGTGTCGAGAATGATCGCGGTCTTACCGGTCTGACGGTCACCAATGACCAGCTCACGCTGGCCGCGACCAACCGGGATCAGAGCGTCGATAGCCTTGAGGCCGGTCGACATCGGCTCATGAACCGACTTGCGGGGGATAATGCCAGGTGCCTTGACGTCGACGCGAGCGCGCTGCTTCGCGTTGATCGGGCCCTTGCCGTCGATCGGGTTGCCGAGTGCGTCAACAACGCGGCCGAGCAGTTCCGGACCAACCGGAACGTCCACGATCGCGCCGGTGCGCTTGACGGTGTCGCCTTCCTTGATGTCGCGGTCGGAACCGAAAATAACGACACCGACATTGTCGGCTTCAAGGTTGAGCGCCATGCCGCGAATGCCGCCCGGGAACTCGACCATCTCACCGGCCTGGACGTTGTCGAGGCCGTAGACGCGAGCAATACCGTCACCGACCGACAGAACCTGGCCAACCTCGGAAACTTCGGCCTCTTTGCCGAAATTCTTAATCTGATCCTTCAGAATTGCGGAAATTTCCGCAGCGCGGATATCCATCAGCCGACCTCTTTCAGTGCGAGCTTAAGCGAAGCGAGTTTGGTTTTTAGCGATGTGTCGATCTGGCGCGAGCCCATCCTGACCACAAGACCGCCAAGAAGAGATGGATCCACCGTCAGCGAGACTGCGACTTCTTTGCCCGCAACCTGTGACAGCGCATCCTTCAGCTCCTTTTGCTGAGCAGCGGTCAGCTCATGCGCTGACGCCACTTCGGCAGCGACTTCGCCGCGCGCACGCGCTGCGATCTCGCGAAAGGCACGAATGATGCCCCGAATGGCGAACAGGCGGCGATTCTGCGCAACCACACGCAGGAAATTGCCAACCAAACCGCCTATCTCGGCCTTATCGGCTACCGCCGACACAGCCTTGAACTGGTCTTCTGCAGAGAAAACAGGGCTGGTAATCAGGCGCCTGAGATCTTCGCTCTCTTCGATGAGAGCCTCAAAACGCGCAAGATCCTTTTCGACCTGCGCTACCTGTCCAGCTTCTGCGGCGAGGTCATGAAGCGAACCCGCATACCGCTCGGCTACCGCTGAGATCATCGAGCCTGACTTTGCCACGGACCGCCTTTTCTCTGCTCGTCGGACATAGAGTTGTGGGCTGGAGTCGGTGCTCTGCCTAAATCTCTGTCCGGGTTGAAATTTTCCACGGGGAGTAAGGCCAAGCCCCGTCCCCAACTGAAAGTCGAATGCCGTCTAGCACAGGCTTTCCTCCCTCGCAACAAGTGGAAATCCGCCTCCTTCGGGCTGATTTGTCGCAGGCCTTCGATTCTTGCCGGGGCCGCGCCATGAATCACGGCACCATGCCGAGGGCGAATGCAAGGACACAGCCCGCAAGTGCGACCTCAATGACCAGCCAAACCCAGTTATAAATGGTGTTTCCCTGATCAGAGAGCATCGAAACAACACGTCCGAACGCGGTCAGCGCCCAGCAGACACCCAAAGTCAGGTAAATCAGTGGCTGAGCGAGGAGAATCGCCGCCAGACCGACACCGATGTAAAAACCGGACATCGTCGCGCGCGCCTGAGCGACTGCCTCAGGATGTTCGGAGGCGGTCTGCAGGCGCAGGATTTTAAGGGTAAGCCTGGGTGCAAACAGCATGATAAGGCCGTAGACGAGCGTGAAGGCGGCTACGGACCATGCCAGCCACTCCCCCTGGCTCAATGGCCACGGAAACGCGAATTCCATCGGGTCTCTCCAAAAGATTCGCGCGCACATTAATAGAAGCTTCCGCCCCTGTCGTGAGGCAGCGGACTGATTGAGGCAATTTTCCCGCCGTCAGAGGAAGCTTTGCGGATCTACATCCACCTGAACGCGAATCGATCCGCGTTCCTTCGGTGCGGCAGCCAGCAGGGCGCGCAGATAGGACTGGATGTCGGATTTGCGCTCACCGTGCACCAGCAACCGGAAACGATGCCGTCCAGCGACGACCGCCAGAGGCGCTTCTGCCGGGCCAAGAACAGAGATATCGGGCGAACCAGGTGCCACTCTTCGCAACGCGCGCGCATGTGCTTCCGCTTCCGCCCGCGTTGCCGCACTGACGACGATCGCAGCGAGCCGTCCAAAAGGCGGCAGATGCTCGCGTTCACGTGCGGCAATCTCCTGCTCGTAAAAGGCCTCTGCCTGCCCCGAAACAAGTGCCCGCATCACCGGATGATGCGGCTGGTAGGTCTGGATCAAGCCAAGACTTTTCTTGCCGGTTCGCCCTGCGCGCCCGGTCACCTGATTGAGCAACTGGAAGGTGCGCTCGGCCGCGCGCGGGTCGCCATTGGCCAGGCCAATATCCGCATCGACGACCCCGACCAGCGTCATGTTCGGGAAATTATGCCCCTTGGCGACCAGTTGTGTGCCGACAACAATGTCTGCCTCACCATTCGCAACCGCCTCGAATTCGAGACGCAGACGTTTGACGCCGCCCATATCGGATGAAAGCACGATGGTGCGTGCGTCTGGGAAATGCTGGACGATCTCTTCGGCGATACGTTCGACGCCCGGCCCGCAAGCCACAAGATGGTCCAGCGTGCCGCAGGATGGACATGCCTCAGGCCGGTGTTCGTTGTGGCCGCATTGATGACAGACTAGCTTGCCGCGAAAACGATGTTCGACCAGCCAGCTCGAGCAGCCCTCGCACTGGAATCTGTGCCCGCACACCCGGCACAGCGTTAACGGGGCATAGCCGCGGCGGTTGAGGAACAGCAAAGCCTGTTCCTTTCTTTCGATCGTCTTGGCGACTTCCTCGATCAGGGCTGGCGACAGGAAACCGCCCCGCGCGGGCGGTGCCTTGCGCATGTCAATTGCGCGGAGATCCGGCATCGCTGCCGAAGCAAAACGGGTCGGCAGGACGACCTTGGAGTAGCGGCCCTGCAACGCGTTCACCTGCGTTTCCACCGAGGGTGTCGCAGAGGCAAGGACGACGGGGAACTTGCCCAGATGCCCGCGTACCACCGCCATATCCCGCGCCGAATAATAGACGCGGTCCTCCTGCTTGTAGGCGGGGTCATGCTCTTCATCGACGACAATCAGCCCCAGATTCTGGAAAGGGAGGAACAGTGAAGAGCGTGCACCTGCCACCACTCGCACTCTTCCTTCTGCCACTTGCCGCCAGACGCGTTCACGCGTCCGCGGGGCAAGATCCGAGTGCCATTCGGCGGGCTTGGCACCGAACCGGTCATGGAACCGGTCAAGAAATGCCGCGGTGAGCGCAATCTCCGGGACGAGGACAAGCACCTGCTTGCCCTGCCTCACCGCAGCAGCAATAGCTTCAAGATAGACTTCGGTTTTGCCGGACCCGGTGACGCCATCAAGCAGAGTGGTCGAAAAGCCGGCACCTACCTTCTGCACGAGTTCATCTGCAGCCGCACGCTGGTTCGGCGAAAGGGTCGGTGTCGCATATTCGGGGTCGGGCAACGCCACGACGGGCGGCGCGGGAATCTTGACCTCCTCGAAGATGCCCTGCTCGGCGAGGCCGTTCACGACGGTCGTGGATACGCCCGCGGCGCGCGCGACACCCGAGCGGGTCCAGGCCATGCCATCACGGGCCAGTTCAAGAACCCTCTGGCGGGCGCTCGTCATCCGGTCCGGCTCATTTCCTGCCCAGCGAATGCCTTCAAGCGGCGGTTCTGGATCGAACGCGGCGGGTGCCCGCAAATACATGCGTGCCACCATGCCCGGTGCCGCAAGTGTCCAGCTGGCGACCCAGTCGACGAACCGGCGCGAGGCTTCGTCGATCGGGGGGCAATCGAACACATGACTGATCGGCCGCAACTTCTTGGGATCGACCTTGTCGGTAGGCGTATCCCAGACGATGCCCGACACCTCGCGAGGGCCCAACGGGACGCGCACAATCGACCCCGGCTCCACCGCCATGCCATCGGGCACGGAATAGGAATAGGGTCGCTCTGCCGGCATCGGCACCATCACGGGCACGACGCGCAAGGGTTTCGAATCTTCACTCATCGGGCGTGACCTTGCCCTCTTCCTGCGCTAGAGCAAGTGGCAATCGGAAGCGACAGGGCCTCCCCCTGCCCGAGTCTCCAAGGAAGGAAGCCATGAAGTTCTTTGTCGACACAGCGGACGTTAAAGAAATCCGTGAACTCAACGACCTCGGCCTTTTGGACGGCGTCACAACCAACCCGTCGCTGATTCTCAAGTCGGGCGGCAATATTCTCGAAGTGACCAAGGAAATCTGCGACATCGTTGATGGTCCGGTCTCGGCGGAAGTCGTCGCCACCGAATATTCCGAGATGATGCGCGAAGCTGACATCCTGTCGAAGATCGCTGACAATGTCTGCATCAAGCTGCCTCTGACGCTGGATGGCCTCAAGGCTTGCAAGGCACTGACCTCCAGCGGCCGCATGGTCAATGTCACGCTCTGCTTCTCTGCCAACCAGGCGCTGCTGGCAGCGAAAGCTGGCGCGACCTTCATCTCGCCCTTCATCGGCCGCGTCGATGATATGGGCATTGAAGGCATGGAGCTGATCGCCGAGATTCGCACCATCTATGACAATTACAGCTTCAACACCGAGATCCTTGCCGCCTCGATTCGCACCACCAATCATGTGAAGCAGGCTGCGCTGATCGGTGCTGACGTTGCAACGATCCCGCCGGCAACGCTCAAGTCGCTGGTCAAGCACCCGCTGACCGACAAGGGTCTTGAGACCTTCCTCGCCGACTGGGCGAAGACCGGCCAGAAGATCGGCTGATCTGGATGGAGAGCCGGTCAGAAACTGGCCGGCTCACCTGGCCTTTCGCGGGCCTGAAGCTCTTCGGGGCTGGATAGGATCGCAGGCGCCTGAGTAGATGTCGCGTTGCGCAATTCCTGCGCAATCACCAGGCGCATGATTTCGGCAAGTTCGCGCGCACCGCGATTTTCTGCGTCACGCCGTGCCCGCAGCGCCGCAAATTCCTGCGCCGGAATGTCGTACGCCGCCTGTACCGAGCGAGCGCCACGGGAGATGACCCTGCCCGTCGCAAATTCGGTTAGCGTGTACTGGCTGCGCACCGTCATGATGCCGGAAGAAGGCTCAAGCGTCCGGCTCTTCGTCTCGATCGTCGGACCACTCGACGCAAACGACGACACGCCGAGATCGATACGGTAGGCAGGATTGGCGGGCTGCCCCTTGCCACCACCCAACAGGAAGATCAGGTGATTGCGGACCTCCTGGCCAACGCGGTCGCCGGCAGGAACGACTGCGACCGAAGCCAGCACAGCGCTGTCGTGCACGGACGCACCAATCGCAGCGGACCGGTCCCCATAGAGCGGCTGCACAGTGCAGCCGCCAAGGGCAACCAGGGCCAGCATCATGGTGGCAACCCCGCGCAAACGAGGTTGCTGAACGGCCCGGTCAGATGACGACATTGACGATCCTCTGCGGTACGACGATGATTTTTCGCGGCTCCTTGCCATCCAGCGCCGCGCGAACGACGTCGGACGCGAGCGCCGCTGCCTGGATCTCAGATTGATCCGCGTTTCTGGAAATTGTCAAATCCCCGCGCTTCTTGCCGTTGATCTGCAGCGGCAGCGTGATCTCGTCATCGACAATCAGAGCCGGATCGAAGGTCGGCCATGCCTGCTCGGCGACGAGCCCCTTCGCACCGAGTGCAACCCAGCACTCTTCAGCAAGGTGCGGCATCATGGGCGCGAACATCTTGATCAGTGCTTCCACTGCATCACGAAGGGCTGCGCGCGTCGCTTCGTCGGATGAAGACGCCTTCTGGACATAAGGCGAAATCGTGTTGACCAGCTCATAGAGCTTGGCAACCGCCTTGTTGAAGCCAAGACGCTCGATCTCTTCGCCAACGGCCTTGATCGCCTTGTGAACCGACTTCGACAGGGCCGCAGCCTCGCCGTCGTGAGCCGGTGCAGGTGCGACGCCTTCAAGTGCAGGCGCGGCCTCCGAAATCATGCGCCAGGCGCGCTGAACGAACCGGTGAGCGCCCTCGACACCCGCCTCGGTCCAGATCACGTCGCGCTCCGGGGGCGAGTCCGACAGCATGAACCAGCGAGCCGTGTCCGCGCCATAGCTGCCGATGATGTCGTCCGGATCAACGACGTTCTTCTTCGACTTCGACATCTTCTCGATGGAGCCGATTTCTACCGGTTCGCCAGTGGCGTCGAGGGTTGCACTGCGATCCCCGTCAACTTCGGTGATCGTGATTTCCGCAGGCGATACCCAGCCTTGCGATCCCTTATACGTCTCGTGAACCACCATGCCTTGGGTGAACAGGCCCTTGAATGGCTCCTCCACGACGTTGACATGGCCGGTCGCCTTCATCGCGCGGGTGAAGAAGCGCGAGTAGAGAAGGTGAAGGATCGCATGCTCGATGCCCCCAATATACTGGTCAACGCCCAGCCAGCCGTTCTTGCCGTCGACATAGTCGAGCGTCGTCGCCTCCGTCTCGTTCCATGGATCGGTGAAACGAGCGAAGTACCACGACGAATCCACGAAGGTATCCATCGTGTCCGTATCGCGCCGCGCGTCCTTGCCGCAGGTCGGGCACGACGTGCGCTTCCAGGTCGGATGATGGTCGAGCGGGTTGCCCGGCTTGTCGAACGACACGTCATCCGGCAGGAGGACCGGCAGCTGGTTGGCCGGAACCGGAACCGAGCCGCAATCGTCGCAGTGAATGACCGGGATCGGGCAGCCCCAATAGCGCTGACGCGAGATCAGCCAGTCGCGCAGACGGAACTGCACCTTACGCTTTGCCTGCGGACGGCCATCGATCTGAACCGCCTCAAGGCGCTTCGCGACCTCCTCAAACGCTTCCTTCGGTGACATACCGTCCAGGAAGCGCGAATTGATCATCACACCATCATCGGTGTAAGCCTCGTCACCGATCGTGAATGTCGCCGCATCGGCATCCGCCGGCATCACCACCGGAACAACCGGCAGGTCATATTTACGGGCAAAATCCAGGTCGCGCTGATCGCCAGACGGGCAACCAAAGATCGCGCCGGTGCCGTAATCCATCAGAACGAAGTTGGCGACGTGAACCGGCAAGGTCCAGCTCTCGTCAAAGGGATGTACGACCCGAATACCGGTGTCGAAGCCCTGCTTTTCAGCCGTCTCAAGCTCCGCAGCGGACGTGCCGCGGCGGCGGATCTCGGCGATGAAGCTCGCAAGCGCGGGATTGTTCTCGGCAGCTTTCTTTGCCAGCGGATGGTCCGCGGCAATGGCCATGAAAGAAGCGCCAAAGATCGTGTCGGGGCGCGTGGTATAGACCTCAAGCTCGGTCTCGCCCTCCGGCGCGGTTGCCGGGTCGAGCTTCCAGCGCAGCTGCAGGCCCTCCGATCGGCCGATCCAGTTGGACTGCATCAGCTTGACCTTGTCCGGCCAGCGATCAAGCGTGTCGAGACCGTCGAGCAGGTCCTGCGCCATTGAGGTGATCTTGAAGAACCACTGGGTCAGGTCGCGTTGTTCAACGAGCGCACCCGAGCGCCAGCCACGGCCGTCGATCACCTGCTCGTTCGCCAGAACGGTCATGTCGACCGGGTCCCAGTTGACCTTGGCGTTGCGGCGCTCGACGAGGCCCGACTTCCAGAAGTCGAGGAACATCTTTTGCTGGTGACGATAATAGCTCGGGTCGCAGGTCGCGAATTCGCGCGACCAGTCGAGCGACAGACCCATCGTCTTCAGCTGGCCCTTCATCGTCTCGATGTTTTCGTAGGTCCAGGCTCGCGGATTGACCTTGTTGTCGCGTGCAGCATTTTCGGCTGGCAGGCCGAATGCGTCCCATCCCATCGGATGCAGGACGTTGAAGCCCTTGGCGCGCTTGTATCGGGCGACCACATCGCCCATCGTGTAGTTGCGCACATGACCCATGTGGATGCGCCCAGACGGGTACGGGAACATCTCCAGGACGTAATACTTCTCACGCGGGTCGTCGTTCTTGGTGGCGAATAGCTGAGTCTCTTCCCATGCCTTCTGCCATTTGGGTTCGGATGCGCGGGGATTGTATCGTTCGGTTGCCATGACCAGAAATTCACCTAAAAGACGCCCGAAAGGGTGCCGGAAGGGTTGCAAAGTGCCAGAATGTCGATTGCACGGCACTGCCTTCACCATGGTTTCCGGAAACCGTCAACCAAATCGGGGCGATTTGACGTCTAAAAGATCGGAATTTGAAGCATGAGTGATGCGGTTGCACGGCTCGGTGCCGTCAGAGACAAGATTGCAGAAGCCGAACAGGAGGCCAAGCGCCCTGCCGGTACAGTGGGCCTTGTTGCCGTCTCAAAAACCTTTGACGCGAGTGAAATCCTGCCGGTCATTAAGGCCGGACAGCGCATCTTTGGCGAGAACCGGGTTCAGGAAGCTCAAGGCAAGTGGCCGTCCCTTCGCGAAGCGTTTCCAGATCTCGAGCTTCGCCTGATCGGCCCCCTGCAATCCAACAAGGCCAAGGAAGCTGTCGCCCTGTTTGACGTTATCGAAACGGTCGATCGCGAGAAGATCGCCTCCGAGCTTGCCAAAGAAATCGCAAAGCAGGGCAAGGCGCCAAGGCTATATGTCCAGGTCAATACCGGGCTTGAAGACCAAAAGGCGGGGATCGATCCGCGAGAGGCGGTCGCTTTCGTCAAACGCTGCCGCGAGGTTCACGGCCTGGAGATCGAGGGGCTGATGTGCATTCCGCCAGTCGACGAAAATCCCGGGCCTCATTTTGCGCTGCTTGAAAAGCTGGCGCGCGAGGCTGGCGTCGAGAAGCTCTCAATGGGCATGTCGAGCGACTACGAGATCGCGATCGCCTTTGGTGCAACCAGCGTGCGCGTCGGTTCAGCTATTTTCGGCAGCCGGTAAAGCAATAACAGCGCCCAAATCCGCGGTGCCGCTGCATAGGCTGCCGGGGCAGCCGGAGCGCTTTCGTCTTACCCAAACGCCGAGCACCTCTTGGCTCGCGCCCGGATCCTCCCCCACATGTGGGGGAGGTGGCCCAATGGGCCGGAGGGGGCGGCAGGCCGTCCGCTTTCAGGTTGATCCCGCGATGCAGCGAACCGATCAATCGTCAGTGGCGGTATTGTCGGACCGGGCATTATGTCAATAATGCCGACCGATTGCCGCAACGCGGCACGCATAAGGAGGAATACGAAATGTCGAACGGCCCTGTTCACCCTGTCCAGTCTGCGTGGAAGACGGACGCGCTGATCGACAATGAGACGTATCTTGAGTGGTATGCGGCAAGCCTTGCCGATCCGGACGGGTTC
>NZ_JADGMQ010000013.1 GCF_016124105.1 Aquamicrobium zhengzhouense | reverse complement strand
ACTCCACGGTCGGCTCGACCGCCGCTACCGCTCAAAGGCTGAGAATACTATGCCATCTCAGGCCGTGGCACCCCTCCCGCGAAGCGGGTTCGTGCATGGGGTCGGAAACGGACGTCACTCCGCACAACTTGTCCTAGGTGTTCAACGTTCGGCGGATTCTGCGCTGACAGTGCCGGCTTCCTTGCGAGCCTCCCTCACTCGTAGGCAAAGGTCGGAACCATGCAAAGACATCGCAACCGCCAGTGCTGACCCTCGGCGCTCCTTCCGCCATCAATCTGCTTTCGCGCGAAGTGGAGCCGGGGCCCCTTTGAAAGGGGGCTTAAAATGTGTAAAGCGGGTCAACCAAACTTCTTGGCCGAGAGACAGGCAGGACAATGGACAAGTTTACCAAACTGACGGGCGTCGCTGCCCCGCTTCCGATCGTCAATATCGACACCGATATGATCATCCCCAAGGATTACCTGAAGACGATCAAGCGCACGGGCCTCAGCGTTGGCCTGTTCGCCGAAATGCGCTTCAATGAGGATGGCTCGGAAAATCCGGACTTCGTGCTCAACAAGCCCGCTTACCGCAACGCGCAGATCCTGATCGCCGGTGACAATTTCGGCTGCGGCTCCTCGCGTGAGCATGCTCCGTGGGCGCTGCTCGACTTCGGCATTCGTTGCGTGATCTCGACCTCGTTCGCCGACATCTTCTACAACAACTGCTTCAAGAACGGCATCTTGCCGATCAAGGTGACGCAGGAACAGCTCGATGCGCTGATGGACGACGCTTCGCGCGGCGCCAATGCAACGCTGACGGTCGACCTCGAGGAACTGGAAATTCACGGTCCCGATGGCGGCGTCATCAATTTCGAGATCGATGAGTTCCGCAGGCACTGCCTCCTGAACGGCCTCGATGACATCGGCCTGACGATGGAGAAGGCGCCGTCGATCACCTCGTTCGAGCAGAAGATGGCGGAAAACCGCCCCTGGCTCTAAGCCGCACTTCGGAGACGGGCCTTTGCCCGTCTCTTTTCGCCGCGCCGCACCATCGCGGTTCCGGCCAGCCGTGAAAGCGGCTAGGTTCCTTCGGCAAACCGCCGGAGAATCCTGATGCACCACCCCCTCAATCGTCTGCTTATTGCCGCGCTCGCTGCGGCAGGTATCGGCCTTCCCGCCCTTGCGCAGGAAGACCAGCGCACCGATTTTGCCGGCGGCATCCTCACTATTACCCAGACCGAAGATTTCGAGCGGATCCTCGCATTCGACGGAATTGAGCTGGCGCGCGACTATTTCGTCCATGTCGAGCAGATCGCCGATGTGGCAGGCACCGAAGTTGCCTTTGTGAATATCGGCCCGGGCGGCAATGCCTGCTCCCCCGGCACGTTAATGATCTGGCGGAACGGCGAGGGCGAAATCAGGACGCAGCAGGCGGGCGAGGAATGCGACGCGCCTGCGGTCGCGATCAGCGATTACGGCGTCTATCTGATCCGCTACCTTTTGCCCGGCCAGAGCGCGGACATGATGTTCTGGACGCCTGCCGAAGGCATGAGCACCTTTGCCAGCACGACCTATTCGCCGGAGCCGGGTACAGGCTGGGAAACGCTCGATCCTGGCTCGGTCGGTCACCCGGTCGACCTGTTTCGCAATGCCGATATTTACGCTGCTGCGCAGGAATTGCTGGGAGACGAGCTTGAAGATGCGGTGACCGGCCTCGTCGTTTCCGGCCAGCCGGAGATGTCCGGGGGCCTCCTTCATGCCCGCGGCTGCGTTCCCCACGCCTGCGGCTTTGCCGACAGCTTCATCGTGATCGATAAGGAAGATCAGACCATCTACATGGCTCAATTGGGCGAAAACGGCGAAACCCGCTTCTGGCCTGACTGGCAGATATGGCCTTCGGACGCCGCAGCTCTCCTTCCGTCAGGTTTTTGAGCTTCTTTTCCTTGCACAGCGTCATTCTGACGGCTAGCAAGACCACAAATCCGCAACATCATGCATCGCTTTTCGAAAGGCACGTCCATGGCTTCGCGTAAACTTCTCCTTCTTCCCGGTGACGGCATCGGCCCAGAGGCCATGACCGAGGTCAAAAAGCTGATCGCGGCAATGAATGCAGACCTCAACACCGGCTTCGAAACCGAAGAAGGCCTGGTCGGCGGCTGCGCCTATGATGCGCATGGCCAGTCGATCTCGGAAGAAGACATGGCAAAGGCCATGGCAGCCGACGCCGTCCTGTTCGGTGCCGTCGGCGGCCCGAAGTGGGATAGCGTGCCGTACGAGGTTCGTCCGGAAGCTGGCCTGCTGCGCCTGCGCAAGGATATGGAGCTGTTCGCGAATTTGCGCCCAGCGATCTGCTATCCGGCGCTCGCCGCTTCCTCGTCGCTCAAGCCCGACGTTGTCGAAGGTCTCGACATCCTGATCCTGCGTGAGCTGACCGGCGGCGTCTATTTCGGCGAGCCGAAGGAGATCATCGATCTCGGCAACGGCCAGAAGCGCGGCATCGACACGCAGGTTTACGACACGTTCGAAATCGAGCGCATTGCCGGCGTTGCCTTCGAGCTGGCGCGTACGCGCGGCAACAAGGTGTGCTCGATGGAGAAGCACAATGTGATGAAGTCCGGCGTCCTGTGGAAGGAGGTCGTGGCGGAGACCCACAAGGAAAAGTTCTCCGACGTCGAATTGACCCACATGCTGGCGGACGCTGGCGGCATGCAGCTCGTTCGCTGGCCCAAGCAGTTCGACGTGATCCTGACCGACAATCTGTTCGGTGACATGCTGTCGGACGTTGCCGCAATGCTGACCGGCTCGCTCGGCATGCTGCCATCGGCCTCGCTCGGTGCTCCGGATCCGCTGACCGGCAAGCGCAAGGCGCTGTACGAGCCGGTCCATGGCTCCGCGCCGGACATTGCCGGCCAGGGCGTTGCCAACCCGATCGCGATGATCGCCTCGTTCGCGATGTGCCTGCGTTATTCGTTCAACATGATTGCCGAGGCAGACCGCCTCGAAAAGGCGATCTCGGAAGTTCTGAACGATGGCCTGCGCACGCCGGACATCATGTCGGACGGCATGACCAAGATCGGCACCGCCCAGATGGGCGATGCGATCATTGCAAAGTTCCGCGCTCTCTAAGCGGCAGGATCGAAAGAAAACGCGTTTCTCGCGTATTTCTGCTAGATTACGGCTCCCTTCGCGGGAGCCGTTTTTCATTGCGAAAGGCAGTCGGCAAACGAGGTTGCCATGTTGCGGATCAGATCGAGGTAGAGATCGGGTCCATCTTCAAGATCTGCGCCCAGCGGGTCGAGAACGGCGGTGCGCGCGCCGGTTGCCTCGGCGATCAGGGTCACGAGTTTCGGCTCGAACTGGGGCTCTGAAAAGATGCAGGTCGCCCCAGCCGTCTTCACCCGTTCGCTGATTTCGCTCAGACGCTGAGCCCCCGGCATCACCTCCGGGCTCACCGTGATCGAGCCAGCGACGTTCACCTCAAACCGGTGTTCGAAATATTGGTAGGCATCGTGGAAAACGATGGAGGGACGGTCCTTGATGCCTGACAACTTCTCCTGCACTTCGGCAAGGAGAGCATCGATCCTCTCGGCGTAGCGAGCAGCGTTTTCCTGATAGGTGGTGGCGTTTTCCGGATCGGCCTTGCTCAACGCGGTCTCGATGCTGGTCAGCATCGCCCTGGCATTCGCCGGGTCGAGCCAGATATGAAGATCATATGCCCCATGCGGATGGTGGTGATCGTCATGTTCATGTGCGTGTGCATGGTGGTGGTCATGATCATGGTCGTGATCATGGTCGTGACCGTCATGGTGGTCGTGAGAATGGCCGTCCTCATGATCGTGAGAATGAGCCTCGAACGGACCGCCTTCCCGCAAGGCCAGCTTCTCGATGCCGGGGGTCTCGGCCAGCGATACCAGTGTCGCCCCGGCCGACAGGCTTTGTAGCGGCGTCTTCAGGAACGTCTCCATACCCTCGCCGACCCAGAACACCAGATCGGCCTTTTCCAGCGCCTTGGCGTCCGAGGGCCGCAACGAGTGGATATGGGCGGAGCCGCTGCCGGAGACGATCAAGGCCGGTTCGTCCACGCCCTCCATGACAGCCGCAACCAGTGAATGCACCGGCTTGATCGATGTGACGACGTCCAGAGCCAGGGCGGGAGATGCAGACAGCATAGCGGCGCTGGTCATGAGCAGGGTGCGGTGCCAGTTCGTCATAGGTCCTCACAAACGTAATGATATTACATTGCGAAATGCTATAACCTGTGCAATACGCATCTTGCAACAAGAATTCCGGAAAGCCTGATGCAGCCACCCCAGCAACAAGAGACCAGCCAGCCCCTCGTGCGCCTGAGCGGCATGGGCGTGGAGCGCGATGGTCGCTGGCTCGTGCGCGGTGTTGATCTTTCTATTTCAGCTGGCGAGATCGTTACCCTGATCGGCCCCAATGGTTCGGGCAAAAGCACCACCGCGCGCACCGCGATCGGCATATTGAAGCCCTCGGAGGGTACGGTCGTGCAGCGCCCCGGGCTGCGGGTCGGCTATGTACCGCAAAAGCTTGCCATCGACTGGACCTTGCCGCTGACCGTGCGCCGTCTGATGACGCTGACCCGCTCCCATTCGAAGGACGAGATACACGCTGCGCTCGATGCTGTCGGTGCATCACACCTTGCCGATGCGCAGGTGCAGGCACTTTCAGGCGGCGAGTTTCAACGGGCTCTTCTCGCCCGCGCCATGCTGGGCAAACCGGATCTGCTGGTGCTCGATGAACCGGTGCAGGGTGTCGATTTCTCCGGCGAGATCGCACTGTACGAATTGATCGGGCGCATCCGCAACGAGACCGGATGCGGCATCTTGCTGATATCTCACGATCTTCACGTGGTCATGGCGGCGACCGATACCGTTGTCTGCCTCAACGGTCATGTCTGCTGCCGTGGCACGCCGAAGACGGTTGCTTCGAGCCCCGAATATATGCGCCTTTTTGGTGCGCGTGCGGAAGGTGCCCTGGCGCTGTACCGCCACAGCCACGACCACACCCATCTGCCAGATGGGCGGGTTGTGCATGAGGACGGGTCAATTACCGATCATTGCCACCCGCATGACGGGCACCACCATCATCATGATCATCACGATCACGCGCATCACGCTGGGAGTGCACCGCATGCTGGATGATTTCTTCACGCGCGCGATCATTGCCGGAATTGGCCTTGCGATCACTGCAGGTCCGCTCGGCTGCTTCATCGTCTGGCGCCGCATGGCCTATTTCGGCGACACGATGGCGCATTCGGCCCTGCTTGGCATTGCGCTGGCCTTCCTGCTCGAAATCAACCTGACGATTGGCGTGTTCATCATCGCGGTGTTTGTTTCGCTCGCGCTGATGGCGTTGCAAAGGCGGGGCGGGCTTTCCGCCGATGCGCTGCTCGGCATCCTGTCCCACTCGACTCTGGCGCTTGGGCTCGTCATCATCGCGTTCATGAGCTGGGTCCGCGTTGATCTGATGAGCTTCCTGTTTGGCGATATTCTTGCCGTCTCAAAAACCGACATCGCCTCCATCTGGATCGGCGGGGCAGCCGTTCTAGGAACGCTTGCCTGGTTGTGGCGGCCGCTGCTGGCCTCAACTGTCAGCGACGAGATCGCGCAGGCAGAGGGCATGTCGCCAGAGCGTACGCGCGTGATCTTCATGCTGCTGATGGCGTTGGTGATCGCCATTGCGATGAAACTCGTCGGTGTCTTGCTGATTACCTCGCTGATGATCATCCCGGCAGCAACAGCCCGTCGCCTCGCGGTGACCCCGGAACAGATGGCGGTGATCGCCTCCATCCTCGGTGCGCTTGCGGTTGCTGGCGGATTGTTTGGCTCCCTCAAATTCGACACCCCTTCCGGGCCATCGATCGTCGTCGCTGCTCTGGTCTTGTTTCTCGTGAGCATGATTGCCTATGGTGGCCGCGGCCAGACAGAGCGGCAGGCATCATGAGTACCGGACACCACCATCAACCGATCGACCTCACACGCAACCAGTCGCTCGTGCTCGGCGCGCTGGAGAAGGCGGAAGGTCCACTGTCGGCCTACACCATCCTTGACCGGCTGAGAGATGACGGATTTCGCGCGCCGCTGCAGGTCTACCGCGCCCTCGACAAGCTTCTGGGTGCAGGGCTTGTCCATCGCCTTGAATCGCTGAATGCCTTTGTCGTCTGCGCTCACCCCAACTGCCATGCGCAGGGCATGATCGCCTTCGCCATCTGCGGCACTTGCGGCAAGGTCGACGAGTTTTCAGACGCGGTCGTCCAGGAGCGCCTTGGAAGCTGGGCGCGTGAAAACGCATTCAAGGCCGAGAAGTCCATCATTGAACTGCGCGGCACCTGCGCGGGCTGCCTGAACGGTTGACGTTTTCGGCAGCTTAGAAACCCTCACACATATCTTCTTTCGTCATCGATCCCATCAGGGGGTCGAAACAGACCGTTGAACGGTCTATATGGCGGCCAAAGGAACAATTATGGCCCGCATTTTCAAGACCCGAGACTGGAGCGACCAGCTCTCCCCTTCGCTGGGAGAGTTCGAGCTTCTCGCCCTCGACATCTACGCCCATCTGCCGGAAGAGTTTCGCAAACTCACCGGCGAGATCGTCATTCAGGTGGCGGAATTTCCCACCGAAGAAATCATGGACGACCTAGCGCTGGAGACACCGTTTGATCTGCTGGGTCTGTTTGAAGGCCGTGGCGTTGCGGAACGATGGAACCCGTCCACGGGTGAAGGCCCCAACCGCATCACGCTCTATCGCCGCGCGATCCTCGACTATTGGTCCGAGAACGAAGAGACCCTGGGCGACATTGTCACCCATGTCCTGATCCACGAGATCGGCCACCATTTCGGTCTGTCCGACGACGATATGGCCCGGATCGAAGATACCCGCACCTGAAGCCTGTCGCAGCTAAACGAAGCCATACGCCAGGCTTGAGGTGCTTTTTTACGCATATCTTCTCGGCGCTTACTGCTCGCCGAGCTTCATTTCCGGATCATACTCCTTGCCGTGCACCTCTTTGACGACGGCCTGACCGCAACGCATCGTCTTGCTTTCAGCATCGAAGGCATAGGTGGGCGAGCCGTGAAGGTGCCACCCCTTGCTGAGCGCCAGCGAGACCTTGTGGCAGAAGCTGGAATCATCGGGCCCGGTGAGGAAACGGTAGAGCTTCATGTTGCTTTCCTTTGAAGTCCTGCTTTTGCCAATAGCCGCTCTGCCTGCTGCAAATGAAGGCGCTCGACCATCCGGCCATCGATGGTGATGACGTTGGTTTCTGCGTTTTCCGGCTGATCGAATGCGGCCCTGATCGCCAACGCTTCGGCGATCTCTGACTCATCCGGTGAAAAAGCGAGATTGGCCGCAGCAATCTGTGCCGGATGGATCAGCGTCTTGCCATCAAAGCCCATGTCGCGCCCCTGCGCGCATTCAGCGGCAAACGCTTCGAGATCCGTAAAATCGTTGCTGACACCGTCGAGAATATCGACACCGCCCGCGCGGGCTGCAAGCACCATTTGCATCAGCC
Source organism: Aquamicrobium zhengzhouense (assembly GCF_016124105.1). Classification (GTDB taxonomy): domain Bacteria; phylum Pseudomonadota; class Alphaproteobacteria; order Rhizobiales; family Rhizobiaceae; genus Aerobium; species Aerobium zhengzhouense. Next base: position 121,439 of record NZ_JADGMQ010000013.1, on the reverse strand, counting down.
ATGGAAGCAGCCATTTGCGATCAGCCGTCGCCCGCACGCCGGTGTCCTTCACGAGGTCGTTGGTCCCGGCGATCAGGCAATCAAGGCGTGATCCGGGCTCACGGCCCAAGGAAGCGATCGATCCAACTTCGAGAAGACCGCGCGGGGTCTCGATCATGCTCCAGATGGCCAATTTTCCGCTTGGGTCGCCATCATCCAGGAGCCGACTGGCGGCGAGCACATCCGAAGCGGCCTCAACCTTTGGAAGCAAAATTGCGTCCGGCCTGGTGCTCAAAGCGAGCGCAATGTCATCGCGGCCCCACGGGGTAGAAAGCCCATTCACGCGAATTGCGATCTCCTTGCCGTCATCTTCCCGCGTGGACAAAAACGTGGAGAGAACGTTGCGTGCCTCATCCTTCCGCGAGGGCGCGACCGCATCTTCCAGATCGATGATCACCGCATCGCAGGACAGATGTGCCAGCTTGGCAAGTGCGCGTTCATTAAGAGCCGGCACGTAAAGGACGGAGCGACGGGGACGGAAGGGCTTCTGTGTCATGGACCCTTTCTGGCGCAATGGATTTTCCGGCGCAAGATGGGCAATGAGGCGCAAGGCCCTTGCGGCTGCCCGATGAAGCTGTTTCCCTCGACCTCGACGAAGCAGACGAAAGGGGACGACATGGCGAGCTACGATATCGTCATCATCGGAGGCGCGATCATGGGCGCCTCAGCGGCCTACTTCCTGCGCGAAGAAGGTTTTGCAGGATCGATCGCTGTTGTTGAGCGCGATCCGCAATTTGCCAATTCGGCCACCACCCTTTCAGCTGCTTCCATCCGTCAGCAATTTTCGATCCCTGAGAACATTCGCCTGTCACGCTTCACGCTCGACCTGTTCCGCGATCTGAAGCAGCGCTTTGGCCCGGAAGCAGACATCGGCTTTCGCGAAAACGGATATCTGATCCTCGCCGGTCAGGAAGGGCTGCCGATCCTGGAGGCCAATTATGCCGTCCAGATCGATGAAGGCGCGGACGTGGTTCTGGAGCGCCCCGAAGCGCTGCAACAACGCTTTCCCTGGCTTTCCTGCGAAGGTTTGAGCGCCGGGACCTATGGACGCTCCGGAGAAGGCTGGTTTGATGCCCATGCGCTGCTCGGGCTCTTTCGCAAGGCGCTGCGGCAGATGAATGTCGAGCTTATCAAGGATGAGGTCGTCAGCCTTGAGCATAGGGACAGCAAGATCACATCTGTCACACTGGCGCAGGGCGGGCAGGTCGAGACGGGCATGGTGATCAACGCCGCCGGCCCCAACGCCGGGTGCGTGGCTGCGCTTGCTGATCTTCCTCTGCCTGTAGAACCGCGCAAACGCTCGGTGTTCGTCTTCGAAGCGCAGGATCGCTTTGAGGACATGCCCCTGATGGTCGACCCTTCAGGCGTCTGGGTCAGACCCGAGGGCGCTGTTTACATCACGGGGGGCGCTGAACATGAACATGACGAGCTTGCCGCCGATCCTCAGGACTTCGATCCGGACTGGAACCTGTTCGAAGAAATCATATGGCCCTCGCTGGCGGCGAGGGTCCCGGCTTTTGAGGCAATCCGGCCGGGGCGAGCTTGGGCGGGGCACTACGATTTCAACACGCTGGACCAGAATGCGGTGATCGGGCCCCATCCGGAGGTTACGAACTTTCTGTTTGCGAACGGCTTTTCCGGCCATGGCTTGCAGCAGGCACCAGCTGTCGGAAAGGCATTGGCGGAGCTGATCGTCCATGGCGACTATCGAACGATCGACTGCAGCCCGTTCAGTTATCAGCGGATCATCGAGGAGCGACCGTTCAGGGAGTTGAACGTCATCTGACGCTCACCCCTCGCCCACCAACGCCAAAACCACGCGCGTCGCCTGGGCAATGTCGGCAGACGATACGTCGAACCGACGAAGGGATACGCCGGCGATCATCTCTTCGCTTGCTTCCTGATAGCGTTCTGGTTGGGCGACGAGATCGACGATGAGATCAATGACGGCCGCTGGCTCATGCTCGATCTTGACGGGCCCGAGACCGCGGACCTCGATGAGACCCGCAATAGGGTCTGGCGCGCGGGCGACGAGCCGCCCGGAATGTTCGCTGAGCCAGACCTGATCGTCGCTGACGAGGATAGCAAAGCAACCCATGTCCTTTGCCTGCGCAAGAACGGACAGCGCCAGCGCGGATTTTCCGGCACCCGATGGCCCGCGAATGAGGACCCCGACCGCTCCGACCACCACCGCCGTCGCGTGATAATTCTCGCTAATCATCACAACTCGGCCGGCAGCGTTACGACAAAGCGGGCACCCTTGAGATCGCCCGGTTTGGAGCCGGGAATATTTTCTGCGGTGAGCCGGCCGCCATGCGCCTCGATGATCTGGCGGCTGATCGACAGGCCAAGTCCGGAATTCTGGCCGAACGCTTCGGTCGAAGGACGGTCGGTGTAAAAGCGCTCGAAAATCCGTTCGATCTTCTCGGCGCGGATGCCCGGCCCGTTATCCTCGACCGTGACAACGACCTGGCGACCAGTGCGCGCAAACGTAACGACAATGCGTCCCTCGCCCTCCGGCACGAAAGAACGAGCGTTTTCGATGAGGTTGGTAAAGACCTGTCCGAGGCGCAGATCATGCCCGAGAACATAAAAGTCGCGCGGGTTCTGGGTCTTCTTCTGCGTCTTTACCTGAATATCGACCGCCTTGCGATTGCGTCCTGCTTCCCGCGAGGCAGCAGCGATGTCGGTGATGAGCTTGTGCAGATCGACGCGCGTTGCGTCATCACGCGCGAGCTCGGCATCGAGGCGCGATGCGTCCGAAATATCAGTGATGAGCCGGTCGAGACGGCGCACATCATGTTGAATCACTTCCATCAGGCGCGCCCGCGAATTTTCGTTCTTTGCCAGAGGCAGCGTCTCGACGGCGCTGCGCAATGAGGTCAGCGGATTCTTCAATTCGTGCGACACATCTGCGGCAAAGCTCTCGATGGCCTCAATCCGGGCATAGAGCGCGTTGGTCATGTCGCGCAGTGCAACGGACAGATTGCCGATCTCGTCCTGTCGGTCCGAGAAGTCCGGGATCTCCTCGCGGTTCTTCACACCACGACGGACACGGACCGCAGCCGCTGCCAGCCGGCGCAGCGGATTGGCGATGGTCGAAGCGAGCAGCATCGACAAGATGGTGACAACAAGCGCCGCAACGCCGAATACGCGCAAAATGGCGCTGCGCTCGGCTGCGACGATCTTGTCGATGTCGCCCCCCTGCGTCGAGAGCATTAGAACACCAAGCACAGCGCGGAATCGCTGCACAGGCACTGCAACCGAGACGATCTGCTCGCCCTGCTCGCTGACGCGAACCATCGTCGCCGGACTGCCCTGCAGCGCGCTCATCACCTCGGGATAGGCAGTGCCACTGCCACCGGGCTGCTCGTGATAGACCGGCAAATTCGAGCGCTGGAACAAGCCAATGATGAACTTTTCAATGCGCTTGAGGACGCCGACCTCCTCGTCCGTCACGGATGGGAGGCTGTAGCGCAGGATCTGGCCGCGCGAATACAAATGGCGGGAATCCAGCAACAGGGATGCGTCCCGGTCGAAGATGCGTGCGCGCGTCAGGGTCGGTGAGATGAGCCGCCGAAGAACCGGCGCAACCCGCTCCGGATTGATCGGAAAGTGCAGATCCAGCGCGCCCGTTCCCGGCGGCAGGCTTTCGCCTGCCTGAAGCTCAAGCAGTTTTTCCGGATCGATGGTGATGGCATCGGTCTCGACCGTCGCCGACGCTGCAATCGCCCCGGCAATGATCTCGCCTTGGGTCATGAGGCTGTCGATACGCGCCTGCACGAGCCCATCGCGGAACTGGTTGATGTAGAGAATACCCACAACCATCACGCACAGCGCCGCGAGGTTGAGGAACAGGATGCGGCGCGTGAGGCTGGAGAAGACGTAGTGCCCGAGGACACGGCGGAACGGCAGCAGGAGGCGGCCCCAGCTAAAGGAACCGCCCGTGGTTGCGGCGCGACGAGCGGCCGGCTCTTGCTTGTCGGTTTCCGACGTCATGCTTTCCTTCAGGCCCTTACGCCTCGCGGAAGCGGTATCCTACACCGTACAGCGTCTCGATCATGTCGAAGCTGTCGTCAACCGCCTTGAACTTCTTGCGAAGGCGCTTGATGTGACTGTCGATGGTCCGGTCGTCAACATAGACCTGCTCGTCATAGGCCGAATCCATCAGAGCATCGCGGCTCTTCACCACGCCGGGACGCTGTGCAAGGGCATGAAGAATAAGGAACTCCGTGACCGTCAGCGTGACGGGCTCGCCTTTCCAGGTGCAGGTGTGACGCTCCTGATCCATGACCAGCTGGCCGCGCTCCAGAGAACGGCTCGGCTGTCCCGGCGCCTTGGTGCTGGCATCACGGGCGCTCGCCCGGCGCAGGACTGCACGGACGCGTTCAACCAGTAGGCGCTGTGAAAATGGCTTACGAATGAAATCATCCGCGCCCATCTTCAGGCCGAACAATTCGTCGATCTCATCGTCCTTCGAGGTCAGGAAGATGACAGGGATATCGCTCTTCTGTCGCAAGCGCCGCAACAGTTCCATCCCGTCCATGCGAGGCATCTTGATGTCGAAGATAGCCAAGTTGGGTGGGCGGGCCGTAAGACCTTCAAGTGCCGATGCCCCGTCGGTGTAGGTTTCGACCCGATAGCCTTCAGACTCAAGCGCAATGGAGACTGAAGTCAGGATGTTCCGGTCGTCATCAACGAGTGCGATCGTTGCCATATCAAGTGGCTCCCTCATATGCGGGTGTCCTTCCTTGCTGCTGCAAGTGGCAGCTATAGGCGGACAAATTAGGTACAAAATGTGGCATGAACACCCCGGCGCGTCCAGCAAGATGCGAGCCCAGGAAAAAGCGCAGCATCGGCAATGTACGGCGCGGTTGAACATCGCTTTTCCACACGTGCCTGGTGCGGCCTGAACCATACAACCGATTTAAAAATCTTTTGAAATTTTTTAAATCGATTAATGATTTGATATCACTTATTTTTTCTGTTTCTGAACGATCAGGGCTTCTGGTCGGGGACGTTTAGTCATCACCAGGCGTCGCTTTTTTGTTGCTCCGTTCTTTGGTGGTGAGAATGACGGAAATTGGCCTACGCAATCCCGGAAACGGGATTGAAACCTGCGGTCTGAAAACTTCGGGTAAAGTTCATTACAATCTTGGCCCTGCAGAGTTGGTGGAGCACGCACTGCGTCGCAACGAAGCCAAGCTGACGGCTCACGGCGCGCTTGTCGCTTATACCGGCCAGCACACCGGCCGCTCGCCGAAGGACAAGTTTGTTGTTCGCGACCCTTCCACCGAGGCGCAGGTCTGGTGGGACAACAACAAGCCGATGAGCCCGGAGCACTTCCAGGCGCTCTACGAGGACTTTATCGCCCACGCGCGGGGTCTGGACCTTTACGTTCAGGATCTGGTTGGCGGTGCAGACGAGGCTAACAGCCTGCCTACCCGGGTGGTCACCGAATATGCGTGGCACTCGATGTTCATTCGCAATCTTCTGATCCGTCCGGCGCGCGAAGAGCTGGCGTCGTTCCAACAGAAGATGACGATCATTGATCTTCCCTCGTTCAAGGCAGATCCGGCCCGCCACGGCTGCCGCACCGAGACCGTCATTGCCATCGACTTCTCGCGCATGCTCGTCCTCATCGGCGGCACTTCCTATGCCGGCGAAATGAAGAAGTCAGTCTTCACCGCACTCAACTACCTGCTGCCGGCAAAGGGCGTCATGCCGATGCATTGCTCGGCAAATGTCGGCCCGGACGGCGATGCCGCCGTGTTCTTCGGTCTTTCGGGCACCGGCAAGACCACCTTGTCCGCGGATCCAAAGCGGACGCTGATCGGCGACGATGAGCACGGCTGGGGCGAAGACGGCATCTTCAACTTTGAAGGCGGCTGCTACGCAAAGACTATCAAGCTGTCGGCAGAAGCCGAGCCAGAGATCTTCGCGACCACACGCCGCTTCGGCACCGTTCTTGAGAACGTCGTGCTGGATGAGGGCCGCGTTCCGGACTTCGACGATGGCTCGCTGACGGAAAACACGCGCTGCGCCTATCCGCTGGATTTCATCCCGAACGCCAGCGAGACCGGCCAGGCAGGTCACCCGAAGAACATCATCATGCTCACCGCTGATGCCTTTGGCGTGATGCCTCCCATTGCCCGCCTGACCCCGGCGCAGGCAATGTACCATTTCCTTTCGGGCTACACGGCGAAAGTCGCGGGGACCGAAAAGGGCGTCACCGAGCCGGAAGCAACCTTCTCGACCTGCTTCGGCGCTCCTTTCATGCCTCGTCACCCGTCCGAGTACGGCAATCTGCTGCGTGACCTGATCGCTCAGCATGGCGTGACCTGCTGGCTAGTCAACACCGGCTGGACCGGCGGTGCCTATGGCGTCGGACAGCGCATGCCGATCAAGGCGACGCGCGCGCTTCTGACTGCAGCTCTCGACGGCTCGCTGAACAATGCCGAGTTCCGCATTGACGAGAACTTCGGCTTCGAAGTGCCGGTTTCAGTGCCGGGCCTCGATGGCGCTATCCTGGATCCACGTTCGACCTGGGCTGACAAGCCGGCTTATGACAATCAGGCTCGTAAGCTCGTCGGCATGTTCATCGACAACTTCGCCAAGTACGAGGCTCATGTAGACGCCAACACACTTGAAGCAGCCCCGCGGATCATCGAGGCCGCTGAGTAAAGAATTTAGCTCATGCTAATCGATGAAGGCCCGGTATTTGCCGGGCCTTTATTTTTTCGGGGAACTTTGCTCTGAACTTACACCTGTGGCGAGCTGTTAAGTCTGTATTAAGACATATGGCTCACGTCTGACGTTGGGGGAATTGCTTCGGCGAGTGACATGATGTCGGTCCCTCAGCCAACGCGGCATTTCATGTTCAGCATTTCCAATGCGCGGCCGCCCCGACGAACGAGGCGGTGTGTGCGTCGTGAGTTTCCCTCAATGAAGCTGCCATCTCTTCGAATTTCCCATCGCATCGCTCTCATCGCGCTCGCCGGGGTCATCGGCATGCTCGCCGTGACAGGAATGTTCATTTATGAACGCTCCGTGCTCAGTGCACTCGAACAGACCGAGGCGGAGGCGCAGGAAACCGGCCGCTTGAGCGAAGAGCTTGAGAGGGATTTCGCTCAGCTTCAGATCCTGGAAAAGGATTTCTTCCTCAACAAACAGGAACTAGCGCTGACGGCCCACGCCAGAAAGATCGAAGAGCTCAACGGCAAGATCGAGCAGATCGAAGCGATCATTGAGAGCAATGCGCATCGCGACCTGCCGGAAGCCGGTCAGCTGACGGAGGTTTTCCGGGATTATGAATCTGCGTTTGCAATTGCCGCGTCAACCAGCCAGCGGCTTGGCCTCAACTCGGCGCTAGGATTGCAGCTTGCTCTGCGCACCGCAGGCGCGGCCCTGGCCGAGGATCTCGCAAGGGTCCCGCTGACGCAGCTACGGCTCGATGCCGCCCAGATTTTCCTTGCTGAGCGTAACTTCATTCTGACGCCCACCAAGGGCAATGAGGACGCGATCAAGGATGCAATTCAGGGTCTTCGCCAGCGTCCGCAAGGCGTGTTCGGTGGCGCGGAGCGCTATGAATCGACGATGCTGCTGCTGGACAAGTACGAGCTGACCTTCAGGCAGTTTGCCCGCGAGGCGACGCTGATCGTGCAGTACCAGAAGGATGTCGCGGACACGTACGCGAAACTGCAGCCGATCTTTACCAAGATCCACGGCGAGGTTGCGGCGATCCAGGAAGAGGTCGCGGCACAGAAATTGGAAATGTCGACGACGATCCAGCAGGTCGTGTTCGCGGTCATCGCTGGCCTTCTGGTGCTGATCGCGCTTGGCGGCCTGCTGGCATGGCGCTCGGTTGCGCGCCCCATCACGCAGACGGCACGATCGATGCGCGAGCTTGCCGACGGTGCTCTGGATATCCAGGTTCCGGGTCTCGGCCGTCGTGACGAGATTGGCGAGATCGCGACCGCCTTCGAACTCTTCCGCGAAAACACGGTCCGTCGGGTGCAGGAGGAGCGGCAAGCGGAAGAACAGCGTCAGCGCGCAGCAATGGAACGCGAAGCGCGCGAGAATGAGGAGAAGGCCGAGCAGGCGCGCCAGTTGCAGGAGGCGGTCGATCGTCTGGCCGATGGCCTTGCCAAGCTCGCGGAGGGAGACGTTGCACAGAGCATCGACGAACCGTTCACGGCCTCGCTGGAAAAGCTGCGCCACGACTTCAATAATTCAGTTGCACGGCTCAACGCGGCACTTGCCGAGGTGGGCATGAATGCAACAGCCATCCACGCCGGGTCAGATGAAATTCGCCAGGCAGCTGATGATCTTTCGACCCGCACCGAACAGCAGGCTGCATCTGTCGAGGAAACCGCTGCCGCGCTCGAACAGATGGTGGCAACGGTCCGTGACTCCAGCCGCCGGGCTGAAGAAGCCGGCATGCTGGTCAACCACACCCGCGAGGGCGCCGAGCGTTCGGGCGTCATCGTCCAGGATGCGATCATGGCGATGGACCGGATTGCAGAATCCTCTGATCAGATCGGCAACATTATCGGCGTAATCGATGAGATCGCCTTCCAGATCAGCCTGCTTGCTCTCAATGCGGGGATCGAGGCGGCGAGAGCAGGCGATGCAGGACGCGGCTTTGCCGTCGTCGCCCAGGAAGTTCGCGAACTTGCCCAGCGTTCGGCAAATGCCGCCAAGGAGATCAACACGCTCATCAGCGCTTCCGGCGTGCATGTACGCTCCGGTGTCTCTCTGGTCGGCGAAGCTGGCAAGGCGCTGGAAACCATCGTTTCGGAAGTTCAGGAGATCAGCATCAACGTTGCGGCAATCGTCGAGGCAGCACGTGAGCAGGCTACGGGCCTGACCGAAATCAACATCGCCGTAAACCGGATCGACCAAGGCACGCAGCAGAACGCGGCTATGGTTGAGGAAACCACGGCTGCCAGCCACAAGCTGGCAACCGAAGCGGCATCGCTGCAAAATCTACTCGAACAGTTCAAGCTGGAAGCCGATCGCACGCGGAACCGGTCAGCGGCTACGTTCGACAACGCGAAGCCGGCGAATGATGGTCGTTACGCAAGCGAAATGACGCTTGCTTCTTCAGCACCCCGTGCAGTCGTCAATGCCGGAACGAGCGCTGCAGCGCTGCTCGCCCCAGACCAGGAAGAATGGGAAGAGTTTTAGAAACTCTTCGCCCCTGGGCGTCCATGACGGGTTTCACCTTGCGCCGCACCGTCCTATGTAGGTCGGAAAAGGCGGCGCAAGGACCTTGTTCTTCATGGAGAAAATGATCAGGATCGGTCCCGGAGCTGTCATCGGCGAAGACGAGCTGATCGAGAATTTCATCCGCTCGTCCGGTCCCGGCGGTCAAAACGTCAACAAGGTTGCGACCGCTGTGCAGCTTCGCTTCGATGCTGCCTCCTCCCCCGGACTTTCTGAACGCGTGCGCGAGCGGGCGATCAAGTTCGCCGGATATCGCGCGACCAAGGAAGGCGTGATCGTGATCGAGGCCTCACGCTTCCGCACCCAGGAGCAGAACCGTTCCGATGCACGCGACAGGCTGCTCGAACTTCTTGCAAAGGCTGCCGAACCACCTCCCAAACCGCGCAAGAAAACCAAGCCGTCGAAAGGCGCAATTGAACGCCGCCTGAAAGAAAAGGCAGGTCGGGCCAACATCAAGAAGATGCGGGGCAAGGTTTCGCACGATTGATTGGCGCTTCCCATTTGCATCTTCCGGTGCAAGAAAGGTGATGGGGCGAACAGTTTTCAACGACCAACGCAAGGAGAGGCGGAATGGGTCTGTTTAGTTTCGCGAAATCAATCGGCAAAAAGCTCGGTTTCGGTGACGATGAGGAAGAGCCCAAGGTCGAAGCGATCGAGAAGGAACTTGCATCCCACAATCTCGGCACCGATGACGTCAAAGTCGAGATCGTCGGCAACAAGGCTGTGTTGAAGGGCAAGGTCGCAGATCAGGCGACGCTTGAAAAAGCCATCGTTGCTGTTGGCAACACGCTGGGCATCGCCGAGGTCGAGACTGCGGTCGAGGTAGACGATGCGCCGGACAAGGCCGAGAAGGAGCCTGTCTTCTACACGGTCAAGAAGGGCGACAATCTCTGGAAGATCGCCGAAGCTCACTATGGCAAGGGCAAGGGTGCCAAGCACGATGTGATCTTCGAGGCGAACAAGCCGATGCTGTCGCACCCGGACAAGATCTATCCCGGCCAGGTGCTGCGCATTCCGGCCCTCGACTAGATATCAAACTGCGCCCGCCTCACCTGTGTGACCGGGCGCATGATTTCGAGGCGCAATCATGGTGCAGGTTCTGCCACGCGGCGTGCGCCACATACCCGGCTATCTGGACCGGAAGGCCCAGGAGGCATTGCTGGAAGAGGTGCGTGCAGTCGTCAAAGCGGCGCCGCTTTACGTCCCCACCATGCCGCGCACCGGAAAACCGCTCAGCGTGCGCATGACCAATTGCGGAACGTTGGGCTGGGTGACCGACAAGATTGGCGGTTATCGCTATCAGCCTCACCATCCACTCACCGATCAGCCATGGCCAACGATCCCGCAGACCCCGCTGGATTTGTGGCAGGAAATCTCCCAGTACCCGCACGAACCCGAAGCGTGCCTCGTCAATTTTTATGAGGTGGGCGCGAAGATGGGCCTTCATCAGGATCGTGACGAAGAGGATCTGTCGGCACCGGTCGTCTCGATCTCGCTCGGAGATGATTGTCTGTTCCGGGTTGGCGAGAACACACGTTCCGGGCGCACCGTCTCCTTCCGTCTCCGGAGCGGCGACATTGTCGTCCTGGGCAATGAAGGCCGTCTGGCTTTCCACGGCGTCGACCGCATCTACCCGACGACATCAACGCTGCTCAAGAACGGCGGCAGGATCAATCTGACGCTGAGGCGAGTGACGCCACCCAAGGCGTAAGGCGCAAGCTAAAGCTTGCGCAGTGCCACTTCCTCGATCAGATGATCGGCGCCTTTTCGAAGCACCAGATCTGCACGTGGTCGCGTCGGGAGAATGTTCTCGCGCAGGTTCTTCAGATTGATGTTTGCCCAAAGGCTTTCGGCAATCGCCAGCGCCGCATCCTGCGACAGTTGCGAATAGCGATGGAAGAAGGATTCGGGGTTCTGGAACGCGGTTTCACGCAGGCGCATGAAACGGTCGATGTACCATTGATGGATGAGATCCTCGGGCGCATCGATATAGATCGAGAAATCGAAGAAATCCGAGATAAATGGAACGAACTTGCCGTCCTTGGGAAGTTCGCGTGTCTGAAGCACGTTAATGCCTTCGAACACGAGGATATCCGGGCGGTCGATGGTGACATATTCGCCTGGCAGAACGTCGTAGGTCAGGTGCGAGTAGATGGGTGCCTTCACATCCCGCTCACCTGACTTGATGGCGGACAGGAAACGCAAAAGCGCGCCGACATCGTAGCTTTCCGGAAAGCCCTTGCGCTCCATCAGGTTCTCGCGACGCAGCACATCGTTGGGCAAGAGGAAGCCGTCTGTCGTGACGAGATCCACCTTTGGGCTGGATGGCCAGCGCTGCAAAAGCTCCTTCAGAACACGGGCCGTTGTCGACTTGCCGACCGCGACCGATCCGGCGATGCCGATGATGAAGGGCGTCTTCACTGAGCCATTTGCACCGAAGAAGACCTGTCGCTGGCGGTAAAGCTGAAGCGTTGCCTCGACATGCGCGTAAAGCAGACGAGACACGGACAGGTAGATCCGCCGCACCTCGTCCAGATCGATCGGGTCGTTCAGCGAACGCAGCCGCCGGACTTCGTCTTCACTCAAAGTTAGCGGAGTGTCAGCGCGAAATTCCGCCCATCGCTCTGCCGTGAACAAGCGATAGGGTGAATATTTCTCGCTGGCGACGAGATGGTCCAGGGCGATCGACATGGGGCCTCTCGGCTAGTCAGCGCTACGTGCGGCTTTTTCAGCAATGCCGGACTGGCCAGTCCGCCTTTGCAACTCGCCCATCACCTCGTCCAGAGGGACATCGGCAAGAGCGAGCGTAACCATCAGATGATAAAGAAGATCGGCGGATTCACTGACGACACCAGCCCGATCGCCGCGCACCGCAGCGATGACTGTCTCCACCGCCTCTTCGCCGAGCTTCTGGGCTGCCTTGTCGACACCCTTGGCGAAAAGCTTGGCCGTCCATGAATTGGCATCACCCGAACGGCCGCGCTCAGCGACGATCCGTTCAAGCTCGGAGAGCGTAAACTCGGACATGGCTTCTCCTCAGGCCGTGGGGTCGAGCCGCATGGCAAGACCAGCTTTTGCCATGTGCTCCTTGGCCTGCGCAATGGTGTAGGTGCCAAAGTGGAAAATGGAAGCAGCCAGAACGGCGGCAGCATGACCGTCGCGGACGCCCTCGACGAGATGATCGAGATTTCCAACGCCACCTGAGGCAATGACAGGCACGGAGACAGCATCCGCGACCGCGCGCGTCAGCGGGATGTCGTAACCTGCCTTGGTGCCGTCACGGTCCATCGAGGTCAGCAAGATCTCGCCAGCGCCACGCTTAACCATGTCGACCGCAAATTCCACCGCATCGAGACCCGTCGCGTTGCGTCCGCCATGGGTGAAGATCTCCCAGCGATCCTGTTCGCCCTCACCCGAGACCTTCTTGGCGTCGATAGCAACGACGATGCACTGATTGCCGAACTTGTCGGCTGCTTCAGAAACGAAGTCGGGATTGTTGACAGCGGCGGTGTTGATCGAAACCTTGTCAGCCCCCGCAAGCAGAAGCTTGCGGATATCGGCGACCTGGCGAACGCCACCACCGACGGTCAGCGGCATGAAGCAATGCTCGGCCGTGCGGGCAACGATATCGACAATCGTCTCCCGATTATCGGACGACGCGGTGATGTCGAGGAAGCACAGTTCATCGGCCCCTGCTGCATCATAGGCGCGCGCGGCCTCGACCGGATCACCTGCATCAATCAGATCGACGAAGTTGACGCCCTTGACGACCCGGCCGTCCTTGACGTCCAGACAGGGGATGATGCGGGCCTTGAGGGTCATGCTTGTGCTCCCTTGCGCAGGACTGCGAGCGCTTCTGCCGGATCGATGCGGCCGTCATAAAGCGCTCGTCCGGAAATTGCACCCTCAAGAATGGCTGCGTCAGGCTTTATCATACGTTCAATGTCGGCCATGGAGGCAAGACCGCCTGATGCAATCACCGGGATGCTGACTGCACGGGCCATCTCGATGGTTGAATCCCAATTGATGCCGGCAAGGACGCCATCGCGGTCGATATCGGTGTAGATGATCGCTGCAACGCCAGCTCCTTCGAACTTTTTCGCAAGCTCGATCGCGCCAAGTTCGGATTCTTCCGCCCAGCCTTCAACCGCAACCTTGCCGCCGCGCGCATCGATGCCCACCGCGACCTTACCGGGAAATGCCTTGCAGGCCTCGATAACCAGCTGCGGATCGCGCACGGCAATGGTGCCGAGGATGACGCGGGCAAGCCCCTTGTCGAGCCAGGCCTCGATGTGCCCCATATTGCGGATGCCACCGCCCAGCTGCACCGGGTTTTTGGTGGACTTCAAAATGGCTTCCACGGCGTCGCCATTGCGGCTTTCACCGGCAAAAGCGCCGTCGAGATCAACAACATGCAGCCATTCGAAGCCCTGAGCTTCAAACGCTGCAGCCTGCGCGCCCGGGTCTTCGTTGTAGACAGTCGCACTCGACATCTCGCCGAGTTTCAGGCGTACGCAACGACCTTCCTTAAGATCAATGGCGGGGAAAAGGATCACGGCTTCCACCTCAGGAAATTGGCAATGAGAGCCAGGCCGAGTGCCTGACTTTTTTCTGGATGGAACTGCGTTCCAGCCATGTTCTCGCGAGCGACAGCAGCCGTGACCTGGCCACCGTAATTGGTGGTCGAAATCACGTCGTCCTGTCGCTTCGCATCTAGATGATAGGAATGGACGAAATAGGCGTGCAGGCCATCATCGCCGGTTCTTATTCCGGCAAAGAGAGGATGATCCTGTTTCACGTGAATCGTGTTCCAGCCGATCTGCGGGATCTTCAGCGATGGATCCGTGGGAACCATCGCCCTAACGTCCCCCTCAATCCAGCCAAGACCCTCGGTCACGGTCTTCTCAAGCCCGCGCGAGGACATCAACTGCATGCCGACGCAGATACCGAAGAAGGGTCGGGCCTTGATTTCGACCACTTCACGCAGCGCTTCAACCATGCCAGGCACAGCGTCGAGGCCTGCGCGGCAATCTGCATAGGCACCCACTCCGGGAAGCACGATCCGGTCCGCGCTGAGCACACGCTCGGCATGCCCGGTGAGTTCGATGTCGGCGGCGATGCCTGATTCACGTGAAGCACGCTGAAAGGCGTTGAGCGCGGAACGGAGGTTGCCCGATCCGTAATCTATAAGTGCAACGCGCATTATCAGCCTCTTCCGGGATAGCCCAGCATTCCAAGTGCCGGGACAGCACCCGCTGGAGACCCTCTTACGGGTTTGACCGCCGCCGATGCCAGAACCGGTTCGACCTGCGCCACAACTTCATTCGAGGCAAGATAGCGAATTTCGGCATCATCGCGCGTTTCTGCCTCGACGACGCCCCAATGACGCCAGCCACGGCGGGAAAGCGCATGCGTTTTCAACGCCGCCCCTTCAAGCCCGATGAAGATGCCCAATGCCAAAGAGGCAATGATCGCCAGCGGATCGTAGCCCAGATAGGAGCTGGCAGCGCCCAGTGCGAGGGCTGCTGCCAAAACACCCAGCGCCTCAAGCCACAGCCGGTGGAACAGCAGCCAGAAGACGGGGAAGACAAATGCCAGAAAGTGGAAGCCGTCCCGTATGAGGATGGCCTTCTCCGCGCCATCGCGCACTGGCGGTTCCATCACTACATAGCTGGCCATCGCGGCTCCTACCCGTTGAGCGTTCCCTTGGTCGAAGGGATCGCTCCTTCCTGACGCGGATCTGCTTCGATTGCTGCCCGCAATGCGCGGGCCACTGCCTTGAAGCAGGTCTCCGCAATGTGGTGGTTGTTCACGCCATACTGGTTGCGAACGTGCAGGGTGATACCCGCATTTTGCGCCAGCGCCTGGAAGAATTCACGCACCAGCTCGGTATCGAACGTGCCGATCTTGGGTGCGGAAAATTCCACATGCCAGACGAGGAAGGGCCGGCCCGAGACATCGATCGCCGCGCTGGTGAGCGTCTCGTCCATGGCAAGGTCAATCGAGGCATAGCGGCAGATGCCGCGGCGCTCGCCCAGCGCCTTGGAGATTGCCTGGCCGATGGCGATGCCGGTATCCTCGACCGTGTGGTGGTCGTCAATATGCAGATCGCCCTTGGTGTCGATCTTCATGTCGATCAGAGAATGACGCGACAGCTGATTCAGCATATGGTCGAAGAAGCCAACGCCCGTCGAGATCTCGTTAAGGCCCTTGCCGTCGAGATCCACCGACACGGAGATCTGGGTCTCCTTGGTGCTGCGGGAAACGCTTGCTGTGCGCCCAGACATATTTATCACCTACAAAACCGAAGAAAAGCGCCTGCGTCTTACCAGCATGGCCGGTTAATGGAAAGCGTGAGCTACACTTGCGCGTTTGCATTCACGCTTGAGGCGCATACATAAGCCTCGAGCGCTTCGGCGCACAGGATCGGAGCAGAGATGTCGAACGAACTGACAATGCACGCGACGACGATCGTGACCGTAAGAAAAGGTGACAAGGTCGTCATCGCCGGTGACGGTCAGGTCAGCCTTGGCCAGACCATCATGAAGGGCAATGCGCGCAAGGTGCGCCGCCTCGGCAAGGGCAATGTGATCGCCGGTTTTGCGGGCGCGACCGCCGATGCATTTACACTGCTGGAACGGCTTGAGGCAAAGCTGGAGCAATATCCCGACCAGCTTACCCGCGCCGCGGTGGAGCTTGCGAAGGATTGGCGCACGGACCGCTATCTGCGCCGCCTTGAGGCCATGATGCTGGTTGCCGACAAATCGGTGACGCTGGCGCTGACGGGTAATGGTGACGTCCTAGAGCCGGAGCACGGCGTGATGGCGATCGGATCGGGCGGAAATTACGCCCTGGCCGCCGCGCGAGCCCTGATGGACACAGACAAATCGGCTGAAGAAATTGCCCACAAGGCGATGGAGATCGCCGCAGAGATCTGCGTTTACACCAATGGCAGCTTCATTATCGAAACGCTGGATGCCGGATAGCGACCGCGCAGTCGATTAATTCCGTTTACGCCGGATTGCTCACTCCTGAACGAGCCTCATCTTCGGGAGTGGTCGGGCGCAGCCCCCTTCGTCGCTTCGCGACACTTCCCCCGCAAGCGGGGAAGATCCCGGAGAGGCGGTTTGCCATGATGCGCGGACGTCGCCGCTGATCCTCCCCCACGGGTGGGGGAGGTGGTCCAGAGGACCGGAGGGGGCTTGTGGAGGGAAATCGCTCAGAGATTATCGCAGCGCCGGAGTTGCGGCTGGTGTTCGTGGCGTGGTTCCTTGCCGCCCCCTTCGTCGCTTCGCGACACTTCCCCCGCAGGCGGGGGAAGATCCCGGAGGCGGTTTGCCAAGGGATCCAGGCAGAGTGTTTTCCCTAATGCGCGAAAGCTTCGACGCTGATCCTTGCCCACGTCCGATCACCTCGCTTGTGGGGAAAAGCGGTCCTGATGTACTGCTGATGCACAATGAGGCGGGGTTCACTGCAGGACTGATCCCGCTGACCATGAATCGGCAAAGAAGGGTCGCCATGACAGCGCACATTGAACGGTCCAGATCCGATAACTGGCAGAAATTGGGACTGGTGCTCGTTCTGGCCTTGATCGCCGCTCAGACAGTGACCCTTTACCTGATGGGGCGGGTTCCGATCTGTGAGTGTGGCTACGTCAAATTGTGGCATGGCGTGGTGGTGAGTTCGGAAAACTCCCAGCACCTTTCCGACTGGTACACGCCCTCGCATATCATCCACGGCTTTCTGTTCTACGCGCTCGCCTGGTTCCTGTTTCCGCGCGCTCCGATCCTGATGCGGCTTGCGTGCGCGGTTGGCATCGAGGTCGCGTGGGAGATCGTCGAGAACAGCGATTTCATCATCAACCGTTACCGGGAATCGACGATCTCGCTCGACTATTTCGGAGATTCCATCGTCAATTCCGTGGCAGACACGGTGGCGATGATGGTGGGGTTTGCGATGGCCTGGCGGCTACCTATATTCGTGATCGTGGCCATCGCGCTCCTCTTCGAGATCGGCACCGGCTACATCATCCGGGACAATCTGACACTCAACGTGATCATGCTGCTGCATCCGTTCGAGTTCATCAAGCAGTGGCAAAGTGGGTTATAGTGATGAGCAATTTTTCTCCTCGAGAGATCGTTTCCGAACTCGACCGCTACATTATCGGCCAGAAAGAGGCGAAGCGCGCGGTGGCAATCGCCCTGCGCAACCGCTGGCGCCGGCAGCAGCTCGATGGCCAGATGCGCGAAGAGGTGATGCCAAAGAATATTTTGATGATCGGGCCGACCGGCGTGGGCAAGACCGAGATTTCCCGCCGCCTTGCCAGGCTTGCAGGCGCGCCCTTCATCAAGGTTGAAGCCACCAAATTCACCGAGGTTGGCTATGTTGGCCGTGACGTCGAGCAGATCATTCGCGATCTCGTTGAAGCCGCGATCGGCCTGACGCGCGAGAAAATGCGCGAGGACGTCAAGGCGCGCGCCCATCTTGCAGCCGAGGAGCGGGTCCTTGAAGCTTTGGTTGGCAAGAATGCGAGCCCCGCAACGCGCGACTCTTTCCGCAAAAAGCTGCGAGAGAACGAGCTCGATGACAAGGAGATCGAGATCGAGGTGGCGGACACCGGCAATGGCGGTATGCCCAGTTTCGATATTCCCGGTATGCCCGGCGCCAATATCGGTGTCCTCAACATCAACGACATGATCCAGAAGGCGATGGGCGGCCAGCGCACCAAGATGCGCAAGACCACCGTCAAGGATTCCTACGCACTTCTCATCAATGACGAGTCCGACAAGTTGCTCGATCAGGAAGAGGTGGTGCGCCGCGCCATTTCCTCGACCGAAAACGATGGCATCGTCTTCCTGGACGAGATCGACAAAGTTGCAGTGCGCTCTGACATTTCCGGCGGCCCGTCCCGCGAAGGCGTCCAGCGTGACCTGCTGCCTCTCGTGGAAGGCACTACGGTTGCGACCAAATACGGGCCGGTGAAGACCGACCATATCCTGTTTATCGCCTCCGGCGCATTCCACGTGGCCAAGCCATCCGACCTTCTGCCCGAGTTGCAGGGCCGATTGCCGATCCGCGTCGAGCTGCGCGCACTGGAGAAGGACGACTTCCGTCGCATCCTCACCGAAACCGAGGCCAGCCTCATCAAGCAGTATATTGCGCTTCTCGGGACCGAAGGCGTGAAGCTGAGCTTCACCGATGACGCCATTGACCGGCTTGCCGCGATTGCGGTCGACCTTAACGCCAGTGTCGAGAACATTGGTGCACGTCGGCTGCAGACGGTGATGGAGCGGGTGCTGGATGAAATTTCCTTCACCGCGCCAGATCAGTCAGGCGCGGAGATCGTCATCGACGCGGCCTATGTCGACAAGTTCGTTGGAGATCTTGCCCGCAACACCGATCTTTCCAGATTTATCCTCTGATCCAGGATTGAAAGAGCAGCGCGCCGTGGGAAAAATGGCGCGCTGCCGACAAATGCGCCCAGTTTGCGCTGCCACGACTTGACGTATGATTGAACGTGGGGCACTCGAAATTCAGCCGGCCAGGCGATAGCTTGCCGCCAAAGTCGTCCCCTGACCCGGTTTTGGGCCTTTCATGAACTTTGCAATCCGGTCTTTCGCCTGTCTGTGCCTGTTCGTACTCCCGGCAATCGCCCATGCTGCGACCCTGGTGCCTCCTGGAAACCGGGTTGAGAAACAGCCGCCTGTTCCGAGCGCCTCCGCCAACCGCACCCGCGCATCTCATTCGACGTATGAAGCCAAGTACCGCAAAGTATATGCGCTGCTGCAAAATGATGCCGGGCTGCGGAACAAGATAAAGTCAGTCTCGGCGCAATATGGGATAGACCCGCTGCATATGGTTGGCGCCATTGTCGGAGAACACACGTACAACGTTGATGCCTACGACCGGCTGCAGACCTATTATGTGAAAGCGGTCTCTTATTTTCAGACGAGCTTCAAGTTCGCCTATAATGGTGAGTCTGTGTCAGACTTCATCAAGCGTCCGGAATTTGCTTCATGTGACGGCTTGAGCGGCAGCTATGAGCAGTGGACATGCCGCGAGACGGTTTGGGATCGCTCTTTCCGCGGCAAGAAGGTCGATGGAGAATCGTTTCCGAACGACCGTTTCAGCGCAGTGTTCTTTCAGCCCTTCTATGCAGGACAGACCTTCGGGATCGGCCAGCTCAATCCGCTGACTGCACTCCAGATGAGCGACCTCGTCACGAAGGTGTCAAAGCTGCCGAAGCTTGACCACAACAACGCGCAACAGGTTTACCGGACAATCATGGATCCGGACCTTACGCTCGCCTATGTTGGCGCGACCCTGAAAAAATCGATCGATGCGTATCGTGATATTGCCGGCTTCGACATTTCCAAGAACCCCGGCCTTACCGCAACGCTATACAATCTCGGCAAACCGGAACAGCGCGCGCGCGCGCTGAAAGCCGAGAACCAGAAGCGTCGGGCGGATGGCCGTTCACCACGCTTTCCTCAGGAAAACTACTATGGCTGGCTGGTCAATGACCGTCTTGATGAGTTGAAAAAGCTCTTTTGAGCCCAGTCATCAGGCTGAGCGGCTGTCGAGCACAGCCATCAATTCGTCCAGAGTAGCGCCATCAAGGCGCGCAATTTCACCTGCAAGCCGATTGGCAAAGGCGGTCGCCTTCGGCGACAAGCCCGTCGTGTCGACAACCACCCGCGGATGCGACGAAGCTGCGATATTCTGGAGTTCTTCCGCCTCGTCCCAGATGACATTGAAATAGCCGACGATCTTCTGCACGAGTGCCCAGTTCGGCACGCCGCGCTTGCCGTGTTCCAGCGCGGAAAGGTAAGCAGCGCTCACCCCCAGCGCTTCTGCCATTTCCTTTTGCGAGACACCTTTTACCGCCCGCATTTCCCGCATTTTCAGCCCGAAGGGAGTCACGGAGCTACCTGCTTGCGCAAACGAATATAGAGCGCGCCCTCCCCGCCATGATGGCGCGCGGCCTGCTCATGCCCGCTCACGAGGGTACGGAAAGGAGGTGTTGAAAGCCAGCCCGGAACGGCCTGGCGCAAAACGCCGGTTCCGCGCGAGGGAGATCCCTTTCCGGTGACGACGAGGACGTAACGCCGCCCATCGCCAAATGCACGCCGAAGGAAGGACAGAAGCAGCGAGTGGGCTTCGCTTTGCGTCAGGCCATGAAGGTCAACCTTACCTTCGATGGGCAGACGCCCCTTGGCAATCTTCTGGCGCGTGGGAGAATCGATGGCCTTTGGCGGCGACACTGCACGCTTCGACGGTGTCGGATCAATCGTATGAGCGGTGCTGTCCGGCTTGGTGCGCGGCGTCTCCTGGACCGGTGCTGGATCAAGCAGAGCCGCAAAATCCTCCAGCTCGCGCGCGATCGCATCGACGGACTTTCCCGGCATGGGGCGGGTAGAACGGGCAACCCTGCCCCACAGGATCCGATCCTCGACCGAAAGATATTTCTTGTTCAAACCGCCACCTCCGCCGAGCGTGGCACCAGCGCGTAGAAATCTGCCTGGTGGCGGACGACCCCGGCAATCTCTCCTGCCGGATCCCCCGAACCGGCAAAAAGATCGCCGCGTGCAGGGCCGATTATTGCCGAGCCGGTGTCTTGTGCAATCATCAAACGCTGGAACGGCGCATTGTTAAAAGCCGTCAAGGAAGGCGCTTGAATGAAAAATGGCGTTCCGAACGTGTGCAAAAGGCGATCAACAGCCAGAGAGCGACCGCGCATCAGCGGAACCTTCGCCGCTGCGATGGGGCCCAGATTTCGATCGGCAACTTCGGCTTCACGAAAGAAAATATAGGAGCGGTTGCGATGCAGGATCTCGCCAACACGGTGAGGATTATCGGCCAGCCATGCCCGAATGGACTGCATCGTCACTTCGTCAGCGGGAAGTTCGCCAAGCTCGATAAGCATCTTTCCGGGGCCGGTGAAGCGCTGACCTGATTTTGCCGCGTATGTGATGCGGCGCACCGTCCCATCCGGCATGACCAGACGGGCCGAGCCCTGGACATGGATGAAGAAGGCATCAACCGGATCTGACACGAAGGCGATCGCCTTCGCCTTGTCTCCCAAAATCCCGCCCTCTATCGCCGCGCGATCATGATATTCGACAACACCGTTTTCGGTTCTGCGACCAAAAGCGAGATACGGATCCATCCCGTCAGGACGATTGGTGCCATCAATTTTCACCAGATCATCGGGAACGGAAAGGAGCGGCACGGTGAACCGTTCGGTCCGGACCGCAGAAGCCTCTATTTCGGGTTCGTAATAGCTGGTGACGAAGCCGCTTTCGCCATCCAGCGGGCGTACATGAAAAGGCGCAAAGAAACGCTCGAAGAACTGGCGCGCTTCTGTCGGTGGGAGTTTTTCGGTGACAGCGGCTGCAGCACGGTAGGCAGGCAGAAAGCTGTCAAAGGCAATGCCCAGCGCGCCCGTCTTGTAGCTCTGCTGCAATCCGTAGATGGCCGAGCGCTGGAACGCCTGAAAAGCCTCGTCGTGTAAATCGTCTTCCCAACCCGCCAGATCGGCAAAGCTGGCGGGTGTCAGGGTCGCGCTCATGGCCGGGAAACGCCGAGCGATCAGTCGTCGGCTTCGGTGGCGACCAGCTTCCAGTTCGGATCCTTGGCACGGGTATCACGCGCGAAAGTCCATACATCCTTGACCTCGGCAACCGTCTCCGGATCGCCATCGATCACTTCGCCGGACGCATTGCGTGTCGCCGAGATCAGCTCGCTGACAATGCGCAGCGTGATGTGTGCTTCGGTGCCCTTGAGCTCGGCGTTGGTGATTTCAGCGCGATTGATGCCCACGAAGGAGGATTCGATTTTCTCGTCGCGGCCCTCACGGTCAGCAATCGCAGCCACGAAGCCTTCGTAGACTTCACGCGACAGAAGATTTTTCAGCGTCTTCCGGTCACCGTCGGCATAGGCCATGACGATCATTTCGTAGGCCATCTTCGCGCCGTCGACGAAAGTGTTCGGCTCGAACGAGGCATCGGCATCGCGCACCGCGCGCATGCCACGGTTCAGTTCGGTGCCGGGTGCCGCAATTGCATCAATGGTAGCATAGCTCGCCGGGTTCTCGCTTCCCTTTCGGCGCGGAAGGGAAACGACGTTTTCTCCCGCTGCCGCGTCTGCCTGCGCATCCTTGCGAGCATTTGTGTAGGGATCAAATGGCGGGCGTTCGTGGCCGGTCCTGCGCCCCAGAACATTGCGCAGCTGAAAAAAGATCACGATTGCCGCGATCATGAAGAAAATCGTACCGAAATCAAAAAATTCCATGACGTCCGCCAATATCCCGGGTCCGACGACGTTCCGCTATCGCCAGCTTGTTTTTTGCATATAGAACGCATCATACCATCATTCAAACTAAAGCGGCGTCACCCTATCTACACAAGGATCGCCCTTTCGGGCTTAAACACGGAAAGATGAACCGTTGAGGCTTCCCCTATTGCCGCTGTTATTTCTCGTATTGCCGCTCGCTGAGATTGCGGGCTTCGTCGTCGTCGGCAGTGAAATCGGTGTCCTGGCGACGATTGCTCTCATTCTGGCGACGACGGTGCTGGGTGCAGTGTTGCTGCGCATTCAGGGTCTCGGCGCCATGGACAAAATGAAGGACGCGCTGCGAAGCGGCGTCTCGCCCGGCCGTGACATGGTCCACGCCGTGATGATCATGCTTGCAGGTATTCTGCTGATCCTGCCGGGTTTCATTTCGGACGCGTTTGGCATCCTCTTGTTCATTCCTCCGGTTCGCGAGGCGGTCTGGCGGTTCTTGTCGAGCCGAATTATCGTCGTCAACGCAGCTGGCGGCTACACTGGAGGCTTTTCGCGCCGCTCCTCCCAGACCATCGATCTAGATGAGGATGACTATCGTCGCGATGACGACCACCGAGATCCCCCATCGCGACCGCGGCTTCCAAACGATCTCTAAACACGTTCAGCTTGTCACAGATGGGTTGAGCATGTTAGCCAAACCCGCGATTTCATTCCCGGCCGGGAACGGCTGAAAGAAAGAGGATTCCGGCTGATGGCCAATCAAACCGACGAAACCAAGCCTGCCGCCGCTCCGCAAGCTGGCAATGGCGCTGCTCCGGCGCTCAACGTTCTGGTTCAGTATGTAAAAGACCTGTCGTTCGAGAGCCCGCTGGCTCCGGCCTCGCTTCGTGCGCGCGACAAGGCCCCAAACATCAATATCAACGTGAACGTTACCGCCAATCCGGTTGCCGAACACGAATATGACGTTCAGCTGACGATGAACGCCAAGGCAACCGACGGCGACCAGGTCCTGTTCAATGTCGAGCTGATCTATGGTGGCGTTTTCCGCGTTGCCGGCTTCCCGCAGGAGCACATGCTGCCGATCCTGTTCATCGAATGCCCGCGGATCCTGTTCCCGTTCGCCCGCCAGATCGTTGCCGACTGCACCCGCAATGGTGGCTTCCCGCCGCTGATGATCGATCCGATCGATTTCGCGCAGATGTTCCAGCAGCGCGTCGCGCAGGAACAGGCCAAGGCACAGCCAGTCGGTACTGCGTAAAGTTCTCACCCTCAGGTGACAAAAGAAAAAGGCCCGGCATGATCGGGCCTTTGTTTTATTCAGCTGCCAGCTGATCGCGGTAGGCTGGCTCCACCTCTTTCCAGATCGCCGCCGATCCGAGCGTGTCTACCAGCTTTCGGTGCGCTTCGATCTCATCGAGGCTCAACCGGGGTAAGAGCGGGCGTTCGCGCTTGCGAATAACCGAAATCGTTTCAGTTTCAGTGACGGAAGCGCTCGTTTCGACCTGTGCATCCAGGCTGAAGGTCGCCTGCTTGCCACCCATCAGCTCGATATAGACTTCCGCCAGCAGCTCGGAGTCCAGCAGCGCGCCGTGCTTGGTACGATGGCTGTTATCGATGCCATAACGGCGGCAAAGCGCATCCAGTGAATTCGGCCCCATCGGATGCTTGCGCTTTGCAAGCGCGAGCGTATCGACAACGACGCCGGGATCGATCGCGGGGCGGCCAAGACGTGCAAACTCGGCATTCAAGAAGCCGATGTCGAAATTCGCATTATGAGCGATCAGGATTGCACCATCGAGAAATTCGACAAGGGCCGGGGCAACTTCCTTGAAGGTGGGCTGCCCCACCAGCTGCTCATCACTGATGCCATGCACGGCAAGAGCGTCCGGATGAACCTGCCGTCCTTCCGGATTGATGTATTGATGGAAGGTGCGACCGGTCGGGAATTTGTTGACCATCTCGATCCCGCCGAACTCGATGATCCTATCTTCACGGGAATCAAGGCCGGTGGTTTCAGTATCGAAGATGATCTCACGCATTCAAAAGCTCCATAGGATGCAAAATCGCCGTCTCGCGCCACAAAGGCAATGATCAGCCGTGTTGGCCGCCAAGTCGTCCAACGATATCTCTGACCTGCGCACGCGCTGCTTCCATCCCGGCGCCGGTGTCGATTACAAAATCAGCACGGGCGCGCTTTTCAGCATCTGGAAGCTGGCGCTTCAGGATTGCCTCGAATTTTTCCTCGCTCATTCCAGGTCGCGCGAGAACACGCTCGCGCTGAATTTCGGCCGGAGCCGTGACGACGACAATCTGGTCAACCCGCGATTGACCATCCGTTTCGAACAAAAGCGGGATGTCGAGAACGACAATCGCTGTTCCAGCTTCCCGATGATGAGAAAGAAAGGCGTCGGTCTCTGCCCGCACGAGCGGATGAACAATGGCCTCAAGATCTTTCATGGCGGCAGCATTGCCCAACACTGCGGCGGCGAGTTTCTCGCGGTTGACGACATTATCGACGACCGCGTCCGGAAATCGAGCGCGTATCGGTTCTACCGCGGCACCACGATAAAGCCGGTGCACGGTCGCATCTGAATCATGCACCGGCACACCTTCTTCCTCGAACATTTGGGCCGTCGTCGATTTGCCCATGCCGATCGAGCCGGTGAGTCCAAGGACGATCATCCCTGCCCGCCGTGAAGATCGGCAACCACCAGATTGCGCAGATCGTCCGTGACCCGCGGGCGAACGCCGAACCACTTCTCAAATCCGGGAATGGCCTGATGCAGCAACATGCCAAGACCGTCTATCGTGCGAAGACCGTGTTTCGCGGCGGCGGCCAAAAACGGGGTCTCAAGCGGGGTATAAACAATGTCCACGGCTGTCCCATCGGATGGAAGATTCGACACATCCAGGGGCAGTTCGCCCTTGCCACCCATGCCGAGAGCCGTCGTGTTCACGACAAGGCGGGCATCCTGAGCCAGTTCGTTGACGGCGTCAAAGCCGTGCGCACTGACGCGTTCGCCGAAGCGATCTGCCAATTCCTGTGCGCGTGCCACCGTCCGATTGACGACGTGAATATTCTTGAACCCGGCCTGTTCCAGAGCAAAGAGGATAGCGCGCGCGGCGCCACCAGCACCAAGAACCAGAGCTGTTTCAGCCTCGCGCCAGTTTTCAGCGCGCTGGTCAAGGTCCGATGAAAAGCCGAAAGCATCCGTATTGCTGGCATGAAGCTTGCCATCTTCGAGCCAGAGCGTGTTCGCCGCGCCGATCAGTTCGGCGGCTTCATCGATGACGTCGGCAGCGCCAAATGCTGCTTTCTTATGCGGGATCGTCACATTTCCGCCGGCAAAGCCGCTGGCAGGCAATGCACTAAGAAAAGCTTCCACATGCAGCGGATCCACGTCGATCCGCTCATAGCTGCCGGCAATGCCATGCTGCTTCAGCCAATATCCATGGATCATTGGCGAGCGCGAATGCGCGACGGGATGGCCGATTATGAATGCTTTTTTGCCTGTGTCAGCCATCAATGGCTCCAAGATCTCGCAGTTTAGAGAGAAGGGGAAGAAGGGGCAGACCGACGATGGTGAAATGGTCACCCTCAATACGCTCGAAGAGTTGGATGCCCTCACCTTCGATCTGATAGGCGCCGACGCTCGACAGTGCCTTGTCGCCGACGCCGGACAAATGCCGGCCGATGAAACCGGGATCGAGATGTCGCATCGTCAGACGCGCGATTCCGACATGACGCCACAGAACTTCACCATCCCTCACCAACACGACGGCGCTGTTGAGCTGGTGGGTCTTGCCCGAAAGCAGAAGCAGGCGGCGGCGGGCCTCTTCCATATCCTTCGGCTTGTGCAGCACGTCTTCTTCCAACGACAAGGTCTGGTCGGTTCCAATGACGAGCTTGCCCGGATGGCGCTGCGCGACATCCAAAGCCTTCGCCTCCGCAAGAATGGAGGCGAGATCCTCGGGGGTCAGCCCGGCACCTTCCACCGCCTTTTCCACTGCGCGCTCATCAATCTCGGGCTTGTCCTGCTCAAAAGACAGTCCGGCATCGGCGAGCATCTTTCTCCGGAACGGACTTCCCGAAGCCAATACGATAGCGTCAGACATGTGGCCTCCTTGTTGACGGGCGGTTAGCGTGCCTTGCCACGCAATGCAACGATTGCCGCGGCCGTTTCTTCAATCGAACGCCGGCTGACATCGATGATCGGCCAGCCATGGCGGGAGCACAGCTGGCGCATATAGCCAAGTTCCTGCGCAATCACGGTACGGTCAACGTAGCTTTGGGTATCAAATCCGATCGATGTGCCCAAAATGCGGTTCGTGCGCACGTGAGAAATTCGTTCAGCCGTAGCGATCAGCCCAACGATCAAAGGCTTTTCGGCGTGGATGACGCTGTCAGGTACCGGGACGCCCATTACAATTGGCAAATTGGCGGTCTTGATGCCTCTGTTGGCGAGATAGATGCTGGTCGGCGTCTTCGAGGTTCGTGAAATCCCCACCAGCACGACATCGGCATCCCCCACCTCGTGGATAAGCTGGCCGTCATCGTGCTCCATGGTGAAGTTCAGAGCCTCGATGCGACGAAAATAATCCGCATCGAGGACATGCTGTGCGCCCACACGGCGACCGGCTGGTGCGCCTAGATAGGATTGGAAGACCGCAAGCACCGGTTCAAGCACCGAGACACACGGCAAACCCATCTCGGCGCAGCGCCGATCGATCAGGGAGGCCAGCTCCTGATCAACCACGGTGTAGAGCACTATGCCTGGCGCATTGTCGATTTCTTCGAGCACGCTCAGCAGCTGACGCTCCGTTCGGATCAGCGGATAGATATGTTCGATCGCCCGCGCGCCCTTGTATTGCGCGGCCGCAGCACGTCCTGCGGCGATCAAGGTCTCGCCAGTGGCGTCCGAAATCAGGTGCAGATGAAAGAAGCTTTGAGGCTTGTTCACAGCTTTGGCCCGGGTCCTGTTGGTAAGTGTGGATAAGTGAGCCCTTTTGGCGCCGCTGGGGAAAACGACTGTATCAAACACCGACTTGTCCACAAACTTGCCCAGTGTGCAATCGAACGACGTCATGTGGACGACTTTGGGGATATTCCCTATCTATGAACAGAGCGCCTAAATTTTCGCAATTCGCTCGCTTGCGAAGATATTGATCTGAAACGGGGATTCAGGGTTATCCCCGATATTACGCAATCCCGTGCCCAAGCCGCTTGCGTCGCTTTGCGCGTTGCAGTTTGCGTCTCGAACGTGGATGAAACCGTAATCACGGATTCCAACAGAGTCTAAGAATCAAAAGATTCCTTTCTCAGAAGAATCTATTTGTTTGTTTGGCAGATAGACGGTGAGGACAAAGCATGGCCCCCAAGCGGATTGTGGTTGATGTACTGAAGGGCGAAACCGTATTCCCGCCCCCGATCTGGATGATGCGTCAGGCTGGCCGCTACCTGCCTGAATATCGCCAATCTCGCGTTGACGCCGGGGGGTTCCTGGACCTTTGCTACAATCCGGATTTCGCGGTCGAGGTCACACTCCAGCCGATCCGTCGCTTCGGCTTTGACGCTTCGATCCTGTTTTCAGATATTCTCGTCGTCCCTCACGCTCTCGGACGTGATTTGCGTTTCGAGGAAGGACGTGGCCCGCTGATGACGCCGATCAAGGCTGAGGAAGTTAGCCAACTCGATCCCGGAGCGTTTCACGTGAATCTTGAGGCGGTCTACGAGACGGTTCGTCGACTGCGCCGGGAGCTTCCCGAAGAAACGACCTTGCTGGGTTTTTGTGGCGCACCCTGGACAGTGGCGACCTACATGATCGCCGGGCACGGGACGCCTGATCAGGCACCTGCCCGTCTCTTCGCCTACAGCCATCCTGAGGAAATGCGGGCGCTGCTGCAGTTGCTTGCAGAAAAATCCGCCGAATATCTGATCCGGCAGATCGAGGCTGGCGCAGATGCGGTCCAGATTTTCGACTCCTGGTCGGGCGTGCTGGACGAGGCAACCTTCGAGCTGTGCTGCGTGCAGCCGGTCGCGGAAATCGTGCGCCGCGTTCGTGCGGTCTATCCCGACACGCCGATCATCGGCTTCCCGAAGGGGGCCGGATCGCTCTACGATACCTATCGTGCCAAGACCGGTGTAACTGCGCTTGGTCTTGACTGGTCGGTGCCATGGGGACAGGCAAGGAAGCTTCAGAGCGAGGGCGCAGTTCAGGGCAATCTCGATCCGATGCGCCTCGTTGCGGGCGGACGGGCTCTCGATGAAGGGGTTGAAGCCATTTTGGGCGAGCTTGGAAATGGCCCGTTGGTGTTCAACCTCGGCCATGGTATCACGCCGCAGACCCCGATTCCGCATGTGGCGCGAATGGTAGAACTCGTCCGAAAGGCCTAACTTGGCTGAAACAACCGGAAAACCGGCGATCCGTGCCGTCATAGCGCTCGCGATATTCGCGGTGGCGACGGCGCTGCTGTTCTGGTTGAATCCGGTCGGGCTCTACCCATGGATCAAGGCTTTCCACGTCATCGCCGTGATTTCGTGGATGGCCGGGATGCTCTACCTGCCCCGGCTTTTCGTCTACCATGCCGAGGCGGAGATTGGTTCCGAGAAATCCGAAACCTTCAAGGTGATGGAGCGACGCCTTCTTCGCGCCATCATCAACCCGGCGATGATGGTGTCCTGGGTTCTTGGCCTCTGGATGGCCTGGAGCATGTTTGGTTTTTCAGGCGGCTGGCTGCATGCCAAGCTGACCGCTGTCGTGGCGCTCTCCGCGATCCATGGCTATCTCTCCGCTTCCGTTCGCCGTTTTGCCGAAGACAAGAACGTCAAAAATTCCCGCCATTGGCGGATTATCAACGAGGTTCCGACGGTTCTGATGGTGGCAATCGTCATCCTCGTGATCGTCAAACCCTTCTGATTTCCGACTTCTCGACGCAAACTTTCCGACCCAATCATATTTGGCGTCAGCGGGAACCAAATTCCTGTGTTGCGCTTTGACGTAAGGAACGTTATGAGTGGGGTCCCTTCCCCCGCATGGCGTAGTGCTTTTAGTCACCATCGACGCTCTTCAAGCGCACCGACGCCCGCACCTTCTTACTCGCCATCAGAGTCCGCATCATGCAGGAAATGAAACTACAAGAGCTCAAGAGCAAGAGTCCGACCGACCTTATCGCGTTCGCTGAATCGCTCGAGGTCGAGAACGCCAGCGTTCTGCGCAAGCAGGAACTGATGTTCGCGATTTTGAAGAAGCTGGCAGCGCAAGACGTCGAGATCATCGGTGAAGGCGTCGTTGAAGTGCTTCAGGACGGCTTCGGTTTCCTGCGCTCCGCCAATGCCAACTATCTGCCGGGTCCGGACGATATCTATATCTCGCCCTCGCAGATCCGTCGCTTTTCGCTGAAGACCGGCGACACGGTCGAGGGACCGATCCGCAGCCCCAAGGAAGGCGAGCGCTATTTCGCACTGCTGAAGGTCAACACGATCAATTTCGAGGATCCCGAAAAGATCCGCCACAAGATCCACTTTGACAATCTAACGCCGCTCTACCCGAATGAGCGACTGCGGATGGAGATCGACGATCCGACCAAGAAGGATCTGTCGGCCCGTGTTATCGATCTGGTCGCACCACTCGGCAAGGGTCAGCGCGGTCTGATCGTCGCCCCGCCGCGTACGGGTAAGACGGTCCTGCTGCAAAACATTGCGCATGCGATCGCGACCAATCACCCGGAAGCCTATCTCATCGTTCTCTTGATCGACGAGCGTCCGGAAGAAGTGACCGACATGCAACGCTCGGTGAAGGGTGAGGTTGTGTCCTCGACCTTCGACGAGCCGGCTGTCCGCCACGTTCAGGTCGCCGAAATGGTCATTGAAAAGGCAAAGCGCCTTGTCGAGCATGGGCGCGACGTGGTCATCCTGCTGGACTCGATCACCCGCCTTGGCCGAGCCTACAACACGGTTGTCCCTTCATCAGGCAAGGTTTTGACCGGTGGTGTCGACGCCAATGCGCTCCAGCGTCCGAAGCGCTTCTTCGGTGCTGCGCGCAACATTGAGGAAGGCGGTTCGCTGACCATCATCGCGACGGCCCTGATCGATACGGGCAGCCGCATGGACGAAGTCATCTTCGAAGAGTTCAAGGGCACGGGTAACTCGGAAATTGTTCTTGATCGCAAGGTCGCGGACAAGCGTATCTTCCCGGCAATGGACATCCTCAAGTCCGGTACCCGTAAGGAGGACCTCTTGGTCAAGCGCCAGGATCTGCAGAAGATTTTCGTCCTGCGCCGCATCCTCGCCCCGATGGGCACCACCGATGCGATCGAGTTCCTCATCGACAAGCTGAAGCAGACGAAGAACAATGCGGACTTCTTCGACTCAATGAACACCTGATCGGCACAAATTTTCGATCTTCGAGAGCGCGCCGCGAGGCGCGCTTTTTTGTTGCGCCTAGTGCGGGTTTAAAGGAATCGATTCGGGGCCGAAATAAAGACATCAAATCGCACGCCTGGCGACCCGCTCGCGCCTCCACCACAGATGCGGTACTCCCATTTGTAGCCTGCGTAGCAAAAGTGATCGCGACGATATATCTAGGTCCAACCGGCGATCAGCCGCGCTATGGATTGAAGATATATCTTTTGGTCGTCCGGCCCATGCTGGCTGCGACCACTTCTCTTGGGATGAGCAGACGCGTATTGCTTTTCCAAGACAACCATATCGAGTGAGAAATTTGTTCAGGGAAACGATATACGCTCTGTCGTCCGGTGCGCTTCCTTCTGGCGTTGCCGTCATCCGCATTTCCGGCCCTGCGGTTCAAAACATTCTCCGGCAAATGGCTGTTGCGGTTCCTGCTGCAAGGAGCGCGGCATTGCGCGAGCTACGCACAAAAAGTGGCATCCTGCTCGATCACGCCTTGGTTCTCTATTTTCAGGCACCGGCCAGCTTCACGGGTGAGGACGTGGCGGAGCTCCAGGTGCATGGTGGTAAGGCGACCGTTGCAGCAATCCTTCAGGAACTGTCTACCTTTGATGATACACGCCTCGCAGAAGCCGGCGAATTCAGCCGTCGGGCATTCCTGAATGGCAAGATGGACCTCACCGCAGCCGAGGCACTGTCGGATCTGATTTCTGCAGAGACTGAGCTACAGCGGCGGCTTGCGATTGCGAATGCCGATGGAAAGCAGCGCGATCTCTATCAAGGGTGGCGACGCTCACTTCTCAATGCGAGGGCCCTGATTGAAGCCGAACTTGATTTTGCCGATGAGGCAGATGTTCCTGGATCAGTCTCCGATCAGGTCTGGTCGAGTGTCCAGGCCCTTCATCAAGACATCCTTAACCATATTGATGGGTATCGTGCAGGCGAGATTGTGCGTGAGGGATTTCGCGTTGTTCTGGCCGGCAGACCGAATGCCGGAAAGTCCAGCCTTCTGAACGTGCTGGCAAAACGCGACGTTGCAATTGTTACCGATATTCCGGGCACGACGCGCGACCTCGTAGAAGTGACGCTTGATCTTTCTGGGCTCAAGATCATCCTGACTGATACGGCAGGGCTGCGGGACACGGATGATGTGGTCGAGCGCATCGGTGTCGACCGAGCACTTGAGGCCACGAGAACAGCGGACCTCATCTTGCATCTTGACGATGGCACAGGTGAGCCAGTGAAGATCGATGCCGATTGTCCAGATTTGAAAATCGCAACGAAAGCGGATATCCGCCACCTCGCAGGTTCAACCCATGATTTGGCAATTGCCGCGCGTACTGGTGCTGGCGTGGACGAACTTGAGGAAGCGATCCGAAAGATAGCAGCTGAGGCTGCTCAACCCGCCGAAGGCGTTGTTCCAACGCGCGCGCGCCAGGTTTCCCTATTGCGTCGCGCGGCATCGCACCTTCAAGTCGCAGCTCAGTCGGACGCCCTTGATCTCGAACTGCGGGCTGAGGAATTGCGATTGGCTGAGTACGCGCTCGGCAAGATTGTTGGCGCCGTGGATTCCGAAGAATTGCTCGGCGTGATATTCTCCGAATTCTGCATTGGCAAATGATTCACGTGAAACACACAGTTTGCTCGCAGTGGAAAAGTTTCACGTGAAACACCGAGATTCCGCTTGACTCGCGGATATTCGCGACCCAATGCCTGCGGCAAAGAGGTATGAGACATGTCGATGCATTATGATGTGGTCGTCGTCGGCGGCGGACATGCTGGCTGCGAAGCGGCGGCTGCGGCTGCGCGCGTCGGGGCAAACACCGCGCTCGTCACAATGAAGCGCGATACGATAGGCGTCATGTCATGCAATCCGGCGATTGGTGGTCTGGGCAAAGGACACCTCGTTCGCGAGATTGATGCGCTCGACGGTTTGATGGGACGCGTCGCCGATCAGGCCGGCATCCAGTTCAGAATGCTGAACCGGCGCAAAGGTCCGGCAGTACGTGGACCGCGAACGCAGGCCGATCGCAAGCTGTACAAACTGGCCATGCAGGACGCAATTGCAGCGCAGGAGGGACTTGAGGTCATTGAGGGTGAGGTGGATGACCTCATTTTGATTGATGGCCGGATTGCGGGTGTTCGGTTGACGAATGGCAGCAAGATCAAATGTTCTGCTGTTGTGCTGACTACTGGTACCTTTCTGCGTGGTCTGATCCATATAGGCCAGGAGCGCTTCCCCGCCGGCCGGATGGGTGAAAAAGCTTCCACGGGTCTGTCGCGAACAATGACGGAAGTCGGGTTTGAGCTTGGTCGTTTGAAGACCGGCACGCCGGCACGTCTTGATGGGCGCACAATTGATTGGGCCTCCCTGCAGATGCAGGCAGCAGATGATGAGCTGGTGCCCTTCTCTCTTCTGACAGAGAAGATCACCACGCCGCAAATCGAATGCGGTATCACCCGGACAACAGAGCGTACCCACCAGATCGTTCGTGACAATCTTTTGCGCACCGCGATGTATTCGGGAAACATCGAGGGCATTGGCCCCCGCTACTGCCCGTCGATTGAAGATAAGATCGTCAAGTTTGGCGACCGTGACGGGCATCAGATCTTCCTGGAGCCGGAAGGCCTGGATGATCATACCGTGTATCCGAACGGCATCTCCACCTCGCTGCCTAAAGACGCGCAGGACGAATTGGTAGCGTCTGTACCTGGGCTCGAGAAAGCGACAATCCTCCAATACGCTTATGCGATCGAATACGATCATGTCGATCCACGCGAGCTTCATCCATCGCTAGAAACACGTCGCGTGCCGGGTCTATTTCTTGCCGGACAGATCAACGGCACAACCGGATATGAAGAAGCCGGGGCGCAAGGCATCATGGCTGGACTGAACGCCGCCCGGAAAGCCGGAAATCAGGATGCGATCGTGTTTGGTCGCGGCGATGCGTATATTGGCGTCATGATCGACGACCTCGTGACACGCGGCGTCAGTGAGCCCTACCGCATGTTCACCTCGCGAGCCGAGTTCAGGCTTTCGCTGCGTGCGGACAATGCAGACGAAAGACTGACACCACGAGGACTGGAACTTGGGTTAATCGGTGGCGAGCGGCGGGTGAAATTTGCAGCGGTACAGAATGATCTGAACCAGGCCCGCGATCAGGCGAAGAGTTTGACGCTCACGCCAAACGCGGCAGCCAAATTCGGTTTGTCGCTCAACCGCGATGGGCAACGCCGATCGGCCTATGACCTGCTTTCCTACCCGGAGATTGATCTGGCGCGGCTGGTTCAAATCTGGCCTGAGCTTGGAAATCTTGACGAGAAAACTGCCGAGCGTCTGGAGACGGAAGCGCGCTACGCGGTTTATCTGGACCGACAACAATCCGATCTTGCGGTGCTTCGGCGAGAGCAGGAACGCCTCATTCCAGACGATCTGGATTTTGGATCATTGCCCGGCCTGTCGAATGAACTCCAGCAGAAATTGATGTCGCGGCGTCCGCGATCATTGGCGGATGCTCAGCGTATCGACGGGATGACACCGGCAGCATTGGCAATATTGGTATCAGCGCTTCAGCATCATGCGCGGGAAAAAGGTGCCGCGTAATGAGCAAATTCGAGCAGCTCCAGGATGTGATTCCCGGAGTTTCACGTGAAACTTTTGAGCGCCTGGAGAAGTTTGAATCCGAGTTCAAACGCTGGAACAGCCGCATTAATCTTGCTGCACCATCAACGATTGATGCGCTTTGGCAAAGACATATTCTCGATAGCGCGCAGCTGGCTGCCCTCGCACCGGATGCACTCCAATGGCTAGACTTGGGTTCTGGCGGCGGTTTTCCAGGTGCGGTCATGGCGGTGATCCTGCGCGAACGCCCGGGGGCACGAATCGAACTTGTCGAAAGCAACAACAAGAAAGCCGCGTTTCTGAGGTCTGTCCTCGCATCGCTCGATGCACGTGCAAAGGTTCACGTTTCCCGCATCGAGCAGGCCGTCGGCAAAGTTTCGCAGCCCCAGATCGTTACTGCACGCGCGCTAGCGCCGCTGCCCCTCCTCATCAAGCTCTCGCAACCCTGGTTGCAACAGGGCGCTACCGCCTTGTTTCATAAAGGTCGGGAATATGCCGCAGAGGTGGAGGAAAGTCGTTACGCCTACGGATTCGATCTGGTACAACATGAGAGCAGGATCGATTCAACGAGTCGAATCCTGGAAATTTCGCGACTTACAGACGCGAATGTTTCGGCTGAGACCTGATCAACAGAATGGCTGGAAACAATATGGTAGCGCTCCCACGGATCATAACGGTTGCCAATCAGAAGGGCGGCGTCGGCAAGACGACGACCACGATCAATCTCGCGACCGCATTGGCAGCCATCGGCGAGAAGGTTCTGATCGTTGATCTGGATCCTCAGGGCAATGCGTCGACCGGCCTGGGCATTGATCGTCAAGAACGTGAGGTTTCGTCCTACGATCTGTTGACCGGCCACGCCGGTGTCATGGACGCAGCCATTGATACCGCAGTGCCGGGGCTGTCGATCATCGCCTCGACCCTCGATCTTCTCGGCATCGAAATGGAGATTGCCTCTGCTCCGGATCGCGTTCTGCGGCTGCGCAATGCGCTGCGTCGATCTGCGACCGAAGGTGCCGGATATTCGTATGTCCTGATTGACTGTCCGCCATCCTTGAACTTGCTGACGCTGAATTCGATGGCCGCCGCTGATTCAGTGCTGGTTCCGCTTCAGTGTGAATTCTTTGCGCTGGAAGGTTTGAGCCAGCTTCTTCAGACAGTTGAGCAGATCCGTAGCTCGATCAATCCGGGCCTGTCGATCCAGGGTATTGTGCTGACGATGTTTGACGGGCGTAACAATCTGGCCAATCAGGTCGTCGAAGACGTGCGTGCTCATATGGGCGACAAGGTTTACGACACTGTCATCCCCAGAAACGTTCGTGTTTCGGAGGCGCCTTCGCATGGAAAGCCAGCGATCTTGTACGACCTGAAATGCACTGGAAGTCAGGCCTATCTTCAATTGGCTTCCGAAGTCATTCGGCGGGAACGGCAGCTGCGCGCTGCCTGATCCGATGCGTTCCACCAATGAAATGAGACGGGCACGGGTATGAGCGAAGATCCATCAAGACGCAGATTGGGACGTGGCCTCGCCGCGCTTATCGGTGAGATGGATAAGCCGGTTGAAGCCGCGACGGCTGCCACACCGCGCATCGGGGCTGACAACAAGGTTCCGATCGAGTTCGTTGCACCCAACCCGCGCAACCCACGCCGTAGTTTTGGCGAGGACGAACTGAGTGATCTCGCTCAGTCGATCCGCGAGCATGGCGTCGTTCAGCCGGTGGTTGTGCGCACCACACCGGCCGGGCGGTATGAAATCATCGCCGGGGAAAGGCGCTGGAGGGCAGCGCAGCGTGCGGGTCTGGCAGAACTTCCCGTAATCATCCGTGACGTTGATGACCGCGTCGCACTTGAGCTCGCAATCATCGAGAACGTCCAGCGCGCCGACCTCAACGCAGTCGAAGAAGCGCTTGGATATCAACAGCTTATCGATGATCATAACTACACCCAGGCCGATCTTGGCCAAGTGATTGGCAAGAGCCGCAGCCACGTTGCAAATACGTTGCGCCTTTTGAAGCTGCCGGATGAAGTGCGCCAGATGCTGGTCGATGGGATCTTGTCAGCCGGACATGCCCGAACACTGGTAACGGCAGAAGATCCGGTCACGCTCGCAAGGCGGATTGTGGAAGAGGGTCTTTCGGTCCGTCAGGCCGAAGCACTTGCCCAGCAGCCGGCTGAGCCGGCTCCGGAGCGAGAGACCAAGGGCCCCGTGGAAAAGGACGCGGACACCGTGGCTCTTGAAAAGACGCTGACGGATATTATCGGACTGCGGGTCGCGATCAATCATGGCAAGAAAGGCGGCGAACTTCGCATCGCCTACAAGACGCTCGAGCAGCTCGACGAAATCTGCCACCGTCTGCGGAGCTAAATTAATGGGGCGGTTTTACCGCCTGCCCCTCCCCGCCTCTACTACAAGCGCGATCAGCGCCTGTCTTGCGGTCGCTTCTGTCAGATCCGGCCGCTGGCGTGTCAGGAGAACTGCCGCCTGAAGGCGCTCCAGCGCCCGCGCGATAGAAGCAGCATTCCAGCGTTGAAGCGCAGACTCCACCAGTTTGCGTCTGGCAAAGAAAACGGGCGGGCGTGCGGATGCGACTGCTGCGGATGCCGGCTTGCCGGACGAATCCATTTCTGCGCGCATCATCTGTAGGGCATGGAACTGGCGCATTGCCCCTGCGAGGATCAGGAAAGCCGGCGAACCCGATCCCACCAGGCGTGTGAATGCAGTATCGAAGTTTGGCGCGTTCCCGATCAGCACTGCATCCACAGCATCGTCGACGCTCACTCCGGCGACATTGCCGCTGATCGCTTCAATGTCGGCGAGGGTCACCTCACGTTGGCCATGGCAGTAGAGAGCAATCTTTTCGATCTCGCCACGGCTTGCGATCCGGTCCCCACCGAGCCCGGCCTTTAGAGCGTGACGCGCATCCATCGCGATGCTCAAGCCCTCCCGCGAAAAAACCTCATCAATGATAGAGTCGAGCGAGCGGCCTTCATCTGCATAGCAGGGAAGCGCCATGCAACGTACGGCAGGTTCAAGGATGCCGCGGAGCCCTGCGCCCTTCTTAAGATCTCCCGCTTCAATCAGGATGACCGCATCCTGTGGAGGCGAAGCAGAGAGATGCTTTACCTCTTCAACCAGCTGCTTCTGGCTGGCTGCCCCCTTGATCCAGATAAGGCGGCGGTCGGAAAACATTGGAACCGTCCCTGCCTCATCCGTCAGACGGCCGGGCGAGGCTTCGACTTCTGCTGCGTCCAGCCTGACGGACGAGAAGGGATCTTCGGGATCAAGACCCAATTGCTTGACGTAAGCCGAAGCACGCTCGGACACCAGACCACGATCGGGTCCGTAGATCAGGACGATGCGAACATCCGGGTCCGGCTTCTTCAGCCAGGAATCTACTTCGTGAGCTTTTTTCTGCGCCATGCTGACTGGCTATCATAGAACCGCGTCGGGGGAAGCCCTTGAAACCATCTCATGAGGGAAGGAACTTCGAACTATCTTGGTGCGTTAGGTACGCGATTAGGGGGCGGTGAACAACGGAGAGTATGATGACTGATCCGAGAAGCACAGACCCTCGTCTTGACCCGAACTACCCCCGTGCCGGGGCACCATACAGCGACCCGGCAGCGGACCCGCTAATTACAGATCGTCCCATTCCAGCGGCTGAGCGTGGGCGCGGCGGGCTGATCGCTGCAGGCGTGATCGCCGTGCTGCTGGTGATTGCGTTGATTGCGTTTAATACCGGACCTTCGACCGATCCGGGAACGACAGCAGTCATTCCAGAGCAGAGTGATGAGGCACCAGCGACCATGGACGCGCCTAGCGCGGTTCCGGCAGCACCGGAGACAACTGCTCCGGCGACCCCTGCCCCCGCACCAGAGGCGGCTCCGGCTCCTGCTGAACCTGCCGCCCCGGCACCTGCACCTGCCCAGTAACGGGCAAGCGTGATTACATATGAATAGGCTTGGAGAAGGTCGCGAGAGCGGCCTCCTTCACGGCCTCTGACATTGTCGGGTGGGCGTGGCACGTGCGCGCCAGGTCCTCCGAAGAACCGCCGAATTCCATGAGCACCGCAGCTTCGTGGATCATCTCACCGGCACCAAAACCGACGATATGGACGCCGAGAACGCGATCAGTCGCCTTGTCGGCCAGAACCTTCACGAAGCCGTCCGTCTGCAGCATCGAGCGCGCGCGGCCGTTTGCGGAGAAGGGGAACTTGCCGACGCTGTAGGCCACGCCCGCAGTCTTGAGCTCTTCCTCAGTCTTGCCAACCGCGGCGACTTCAGGGCTCGTATAGACCACGCCCGGGATGACGTCGTAATTGACGTGACCTGCCTGGCCTGCAAGGCGCTCGGCAAGCGCGACGCCTTCTTCTTCCGCCTTGTGAGCAAGCATCGGGCCTGCAATCACGTCGCCGATCGCAAAGACGCCCGGTACATTGGTCTGCAAATTGGCATCAACAACTACACGGCCGCGATTATCCAGCTCGATACCTGCCTTCTCAAGGCCCAGGCCGTCCGTGTACGGCTTGCGACCGGTCGAGACGAGAACTGCATCGGCCGAAAGCGTAACCGCGTCACC
This sequence comes from Aquamicrobium zhengzhouense, assembly GCF_016124105.1. Taxonomy (GTDB): domain Bacteria; phylum Pseudomonadota; class Alphaproteobacteria; order Rhizobiales; family Rhizobiaceae; genus Aerobium; species Aerobium zhengzhouense. Next base: position 82,277 of record NZ_JADGMQ010000013.1, on the reverse strand, counting down.
GCCCTTCACAGGCTCAAATGTGACGGTCGCACCCTCACCCGACTTCGCAACCCCGGTGACCTTGGCGCCGAGCTTGAATTCCATGCCCTGTTTGGCCAGCATGCGCTGGAACTGCTTGGAAACCTCGCCGTCCATTCCGCCGAGGATCTTGTCCAGATATTCAACAACGGTGACCTTGGCACCGAGTCGTGCCCAGACCGAGCCGAGCTCAAGACCGATGACGCCGCCGCCGACAACGACGAGGTGACCCGGGACCTTCTCGAACTGGAGAGCACCGGTGGACGAGACGATGATCTTTTCGTCGAATTCGACGTCAACACCCGGAATGCCAGCAACGTCGGAGCCGGTGGCGATAACGATGTTCTTGGCTTCGACTTCCTGAACCGAACCGTCAGCGGCGGTTACCGCGACCTTGCCAGCAGCGACGATCGAACCGGTCCCGTGGAAGGTGTCGATCTTGTTTTTCTTCATCAGGAAGACCAGACCCTTCGTGTTCTGATCGACCGTGTTAGCGCGGTGCGCCATCAGCTTTTCGAGGTTCACCTTCGGCTCGGAGATCTCGATGCCGAGTGCGTCGAACGAGTGACGTGCCTCAAGCAGCATCTCGGTAGCGTGCAGGAGCGCCTTGGACGGGATGCAGCCAACGTTGACGCAGGTGCCGCCATAGGTGTCGCGCTTCTCGATGATCGCGGTCTTGAGGCCAAGCTGTGCAGCCTTGATGGCGCAGACATAGCCGCCAGGGCCGGCACCGATGACAACGAGATCATAGCTCATGACAAATTCCTCTTGTGACGCGGGCGCGGCCCGCAGCTTCATTCTTCAGAAGGTGGCCGCTTAGCGTGATGTTCGCAGGCGGGCTGCACCTTGATCAAGTTCGCTTCGGCTAAAACGTGTCGCGATCCTTCGGATTCGCTCCGCACGCTTCAGGTTTTGTTTTCCCGCATGAAAAAGGCGGCGAGTGGGACAAGGACCTGGCCAATCAGCGGTTTTCACCGTGTTTCAGCTGGGCTTGCCCGACATCGCCGCCTTTCGAAGACTGATCTAAATTAGAGATCGAGAACCAGACGCTCCGGATCTTCCAGCGTTTCCTTGACGCGGACGAGGAAGGTCACGGCTTCCTTGCCGTCAACAATGCGGTGATCGTAGCTGAGGGCCAGGTACATCATCGGACGGATGACGATCTGACCGCCGACAACGACCGGACGCTCCTGGATCTTGTGCATGCCGAGGATACCGGACTGCGGAGCATTCAGGATCGGGGTCGACATCAGCGAGCCGTAGACGCCGCCATTTGAGATCGTGAAGGTGCCGCCCTGCATGTCTGCAACCGACAGCTTGCCGTCACGGGCAGCAAGGCCCAGACGTCCGATTTCCTTCTCGATTTCCGAGATCGACATCTGGTCGGCATCGCGAACCACTGGAACCACGAGACCCTTGGCAGTGCCAACGGCGACGCCAATGTGCGCGTAGTTCTTGTAGATGAGGTCAGTGCCGTCGATCTCGGCGTTGACCGCCGGGATTTCCTTCAGCGCGTGCGTCACGGCCTTCGTGAAGAAGCCCATGAAGCCGAGCTTGACGCCATGCTTCTTCTCGAAAAGGTCCTTGTACTTGGCGCGCAGATCCATCACCGGCTTCATGTCCACCTCGTTGAAGGTGGTGAGCATGGCAGCGGTGTTCTGAGCGTCCTTGAGGCGGCGCGCAATGGTCTGGCGCAGCTTGGTCATGCGAACGCGCTCTTCACGGACGGCATCGCCTTCCGAGGAAGCCGGACGTGCTGCGACCGGAGCAGAAGCGGCCGGAGCGGTGACGCCCTTTGCGATTGCCTCGAGAACGTCGCCCTTGAGGACCTGACCGCGCTTGCCCGAACCAGCAACCTGATCGGTCGAGATGCCAGCTTCTGCAGCAGCCTTGGCTGCCGACGGAGCCGCCGGCATCGATGTCTGGCCAGCCGGTGCAGCAGCAGCGGCTGGCGCTGCGGCCTCGGCCTTCGGTGCTTCGGCCTTGGCGGCAGCCGGTGCAGCTGCGGCTGCGCCAGCACCAGCGGCGATCATGCCCAGCAAAGCGCCCGGCTCGACCGAGTCGCCCTCATTGGCAGTGATTTCGGACAGGGTACCAGCCGCAGGGGCCGGTACCTCGATGGTGACCTTGTCGGTTTCAAGTTCGACCAGCGGCTCATCGGCAGCGATGGAGTCGCCGACCTTCTTGAACCACTTGCCAATGGTTGCCTCGGAGACCGATTCACCGAGTGTGGGCACGCGAATTTCGGTAGCCATTTTTCTTTTCCGTAGCCTTCTTCGCTTCAGTGGTTCCGTTGGTTATTCGCCCAGCGCATCTTCGAGGAATGCCTCGAGTTGCGCCAGGTGCTTGGACATGAGGCCCGTTGCCGGCGATGCGGCTGCGGGACGTCCGGTGTAACGCACGCGCTTGTGCTTGGCGTCGATGTGAGCGAGCACCCACTCCAGATAGGGGTCGATGAACGCCCATGCGCCCATATTCTTGGGCTCTTCCTGGCACCATACCATCTCTGCGTTCTTGAAACGCGACAGTTCGTTGATGAGTGCCTTGGCCGGGAACGGATAGAGCTGCTCGATACGGAGCAGGTAAACGTCGTCGATACCGCGCTTCTCGCGCTCCTCGTAAAGGTCATAATAGACCTTGCCGGTGCACAGCACGACACGGCGGATCTTGGAATCCTTGACCAGCTTGATCGGCTGATCGCCAAGATACTGTGCATCGTCCCACAGAAGACGGTGGAAGGAGCTCTCGCCGGAGATTTCCGCCATCGTCGAGATAGCCCGCTTGTGGCGCAGCAGCGACTTTGGCGTCATCAGGATCAGCGGCTTGCGGAAGTCACGCTTCAACTGACGGCGCAGGATGTGGAAGTAGTTCGCCGGCGTGGTGACGTTGGCAACCTGCATGTTGTCTTCCGCGCACATCTGCAAGAAGCGCTCGAGACGGGCGGACGAGTGCTCCGGTCCCTGCCCTTCGTAGCCGTGCGGCAGAAGGCAGACGAGACCCGACATACGCAGCCACTTGCGCTCGCCCGACGAAATGAACTGGTCGAAGACAACCTGCGCACCGTTGGCGAAGTCGCCGAACTGGGCTTCCCAGAGGGTCAGGGCACGCGGCTCTGCCAGCGAGTAGCCATATTCGAAGCCAAGCACGGCCTCTTCCGAAAGCATCGAGTTGATGACTTCGTAGTTGGCCTGCTGGGGTCCAAGATTGTTCAGCGGGATGTAGCGGTTCTCTTCGCGCTGATCGTAAAGCACGGTGTGGCGCTGCGAGAAGGTGCCGCGTTCGGAATCCTGCCCCGAAAGGCGGATCGGATTGCCTTCCATCAGGATCGAGCCAAACGCGAGCGATTCCGCGGTTGCCCAGTCGATCCCCTCGCCGGTCTCGATCGCCTTGCGGCGGTTGTCGAGGAAGCGGCCGATGGTGCGGTGTACCTCGAAGCCTTCCGGAACTTCCGTCAGCTTCTTGCCGATTTCCTTCAGCGTCTTCAGCGGTACGGCGGTCTTGCCGCGGCGCTGCTCGTCCTGGTTATCCGCGGTTCGAAGACCGGTCCAAGCGCCATCCAGCCAGTCGGCCTTGTTGGGCTTGTAGGAATGGCCGGCTTCGAACTCAGCTTCAAGATGCGCGCGCCAGTCAGCCTTCATCTTGTCGATTTCAGCCTGGCTGATCAGGCCTTCGGCAATCAGCTTGTCGCTGTAAAGCTGGAGCGTGGTGCGATGCGCGCGGATTGCGCGGTACATCATCGGCTGGGTGAATGCCGGCTCGTCGCCTTCGTTATGACCGAAGCGGCGGTAGCAGAACATGTCGATGACGACCGGCTTGTGGAACTTCATCCGGAATTCGGTCGCAACCTTGGCTGCGTAAACGACAGCTTCCGGGTCATCGCCATTCACGTGGAAGATCGGAGCTTCGATCATCTTCGCAACGTCAGATGGATAAGGCGACGAGCGCGAGAAACGCGGATTGGTGGTGAAACCAATCTGGTTGTTGATGATGAAGTGCACCGTTCCGGCAACGCGGTGACCGCGCAGACCCGACAGGCCAAGGCACTCGGCAACAACGCCCTGCCCCGCAAATGCCGCGTCACCGTGGATCAGCAGAGGCAAGACCGAAGCACGTGCTTCGATCGGAAGGACCTCTTCGCGGGTGCGGCCAAAGATCTGGTCCTGCTTGGCGCGGGCCTTGCCCATCACCACCGGGTTGACGATCTCAAGGTGAGACGGGTTTGCCGTCAGCGACAGGTGAACTTTGTTGTGGTCGAATTCACGGTCGGAGGAAGCACCGAGGTGGTACTTCACGTCGCCCGAGCCCTCGACATCGTCCGGTGCGAAGGAGCCGCCTTTGAACTCGTGGAACACCGCACGGTGCGGCTTTGCCATCACGTTCGTCAGAACGTTCAGGCGGCCACGGTGCGCCATGCCGAGCACGATTTCCTTCATGCCGAGCGCGCCGCCGCGCTTGATGATCTGTTCGAGCGCTGGGATCAGCGCTTCACCGCCGTCGAGACCAAAGCGCTTGGTGCCCTTGTACTTGACGTCGATGAACTGCTCGAAGCCTTCCGCCTCGATCAGCTTGGACAGGATCGCCTTCTTGCCTTCCGGAGTGAAGGTAACGCCCTTGTCCGGACCCTCGATGCGTTCCTGAATCCATGCCTTTTCCTCCGGGTTGGAGATGTGCATGAACTCGACGCCAAGCGTCGAGCAATAGGTGCGCTTGAGGATGTCGAGCATCTGCCGGACAGTCGCGTATTCGAGACCCAGCACATGGTCGATGAAGATGGGACGGTCGTAATCGGCTTCCGTGAAACCGTAGGTCTCAGGTGAAAGCTCGTTGTAGTCTTCCTTGGCCTCAGCAAGACCCAGCGGGTCGAGATCAGCGTGAAGGTGGCCGCGCATGCGATAGGCGCGGATCATCATGATTGCGCGAACGGAATCCCGCGTCGCACGAAGAAGATCGGTATCGGAAAGCTTGGCGCCGGTTGCGGCGGCCTTGTCCTTCACCTTCTTTTCGAAATGCTTCTCGACCTGGCCCCAGTCGCCATCAAGCGCGGAGGTAAGTTCGTTGCGGGCCTCAACCGGCCAGTTCTGCCTGGTCCAGGAGGCGCCTTCTGCGCTCTTGATGACGTCTTTGGCGTCATCCTTCAAAGCGGCAAAGAATTCACGCCATTCGGGATCTACCGAGGAGGGATCGTTCTGCCATGCCGCGTAGAGCGTTTCGATATAGTCGGCGTTGCCGCCGTACAGGAACGATGTAAGCGAAAACTGATCGTTCGCTTGGTCTTGCCGCGCCATCTTTTAATCCTTTGGGAGCTCCCCGCTCCTTCTCCGAAATTAAAGACCTGGGCTGTGCCCAGAGCCACACAGAAACTTCCCCAGGGGACAAACAGCCCCCATTCGCTTCAGATTGCGCCGGGCTGAGGGCAGCCCGGCGCAAATTCTTAGCCCTTGATTGCCTCGACCAGCGTCGTGCCGAGACGTGCAGGCGACGGCGACACGCGGATGCCCGCTGCTTCCATCGCCGCGATTTTGTCTTCCGCGCCGCCCTTGCCGCCGGAAATCACAGCGCCAGCGTGACCCATGGTGCGGCCAGCCGGTGCCGTGCGACCAGCGATGAAGCCGGCCATAGGCTTCTTGCGGCCGCGCTTGGCTTCGTCGATCAGGAACTGAGCCGCTTCTTCTTCAGCCGAACCGCCGATTTCACCGATCATGATGATCGACTCGGTTGCCGGGTCAGCCAGGAACATCTCCAGCACGTCGATGAACTCGGTGCCCTTGACCGGGTCGCCGCCGATGCCGACTGCGGTGGTCTGGCCAAGGCCCTCGTTCGAGGTCTGGAACACAGCTTCATAGGTGAGCGTGCCCGAACGCGAGACGACGCCGACTGAGCCCTTGCGGAAGATGTTGCCCGGCATGATGCCGATCTTGCACTCTTCCGGGGTCACGATACCCGGGCAGTTCGGGCCGATCAGGCGCGACTTCGACTTCTCGAGACGAGCCTTGACCTTGACCATGTCCGAGACCGGGATGCCCTCGGTGATGCAGACAATGAGCTCCATCTCGGCTTCAATAGCCTCGATGATCGCGTCTGCAGCGCCTGCCGGCGGCACATAGACGACCGATGCGGTTGCACCGGTACGCTCGCGGCCTTCAGCGACAGTTGCGAAGATCGGCAGGGTCTCGCCCTTGGAACCAGCCCAGTTCTCGCCACCCTTTTTCGGGTGAATGCCACCGACCATCTTGGTGCCGAAATAGGCCAGTGCCTGTTCGGTGTGGAAGGTGCCGGTCTTGCCGGTCAGGCCCTGAACCAGAACCTTGGTGTCCTTATTGATCAGAATAGACATCGCGGATCAGTTTCCCTTCACGGCCTTGACGATCTTCTGGGCGGCATCGTCGAGGTCATCGGCCGAAATCACGTTCAGGCCGCTCTCATCGATGATCTTCTTGCCCAGTTCCACATTGGTACCCTCGAGACGGACAACCAGCGGAACCTTGAGGCCAACTTCCTTGACGGCTGCGACAACGCCTTCTGCGATGACGTCGCACTTCATGATGCCGCCGAAGATGTTGACGAGAATGCCTTCGACGCGCGGATCAGCAGTGATGATCTTGAACGCAGCCGCGACCTTCTCCTTGCCAGCGCCACCGCCGACGTCACAGAAGTTTGCGGGCTCTGCGCCGTAGAGCTTGATGATGTCCATCGTCGCCATGGCAAGGCCTGCGCCGTTGACCATGCAGCCAATGTTGCCGTCGAGCGCAACGTAGGCGAGGTCCCATTTCGAGGCCTCGATCTCCTTGGAGTCTTCCTCGCTCTCGTCACGCAGCTCGCGCACGTCTTCGTGGCGGAAGAGCGCGTTGCCGTCGAACGACACCTTGGCGTCGAGGACGCGCAGGCGGCCGTTTTCCATAACGATCAGCGGGTTGACCTCAAGAAGGCTCATGTCCTTCTCGACGAAGGCCTTGTAGAGGATCGGGAACAGCTTTTTGCCGTCCTCTGCCGCCTCGCCGGTCAAAGCCAGGGCTTCGTTCAGCTTGGCAATGTCAGCGTCGGTCACGCCGGTTTCCGGATCGATCGCAACGGTGATGATCTTTTCCGGGGTCTCTTCGGCAACGGCCTCGATGTCCATGCCACCCTCGGTCGAGACGACGAAGGCAACGCGGCCAACGGTGCGGTCAACCAGAAGCGACAGGTACAGCTCGCGCGAAATGTCGGCGCCGTCTTCGATGTAGAGACGATTGACCTGCTTGCCAGCCTCGCCGGTCTGCTTGGTGACGAGTGTGTTGCCGAGCATGTCCTTGGCATTGGCAACGACGTCCTCGATCGACTTGGCGAGGCGTACACCGCCCTTGGCGTCGGCGGAGAGTTCCTTGAACTTGCCCTTGCCGCGACCGCCAGCGTGGATCTGGCTCTTCACGACATAGAGCGGGCCGGGAAGCTGCTTTGCAGCGGCTTCAGCCTCGTCAGCGTTGAAGATTACGACGCCATCAGCGACCGGGGCTCCGTAACCCTTCAGCAGCTGCTTGGCCTGATATTCATGAATGTTCATGCAGAAAGCCTCACTTTTCGCCGAGGGCCGGGGCAATATTGATGCAGGCCTCGCACAGGCCACGCACCGAATCCACCGAGCTCTCGAACATCTTCTGTTCGTCCTTGTTAAGGTCGATCTCGATGACGCGCTCAACACCGCCAGCACCGATCACGGTCGGAACGCCGACATAGATGTCGTTGAGGCCATACTGACCCGAAAGGTTTGCCGCGCAAGGCAGAACGCGCTTCTTGTCCTTCAGATAAGCTTCGGCCATCTGGATGGCCGAGGATGCCGGTGCGTAGTAAGCCGAACCGGTCTTGAGGAGGCCAACGATCTCTGCGCCGCCGTCGCGGGTGCGCTGGACGATCTGGTCGAGCTTCTCCTGCGAGGTCCAGCCCATCTTGACCAGATCCGGCAGCGGGATGCCGGCAACGGTCGAATAACGGGTCAGCGGAACCATGGTGTCGCCGTGGCCGCCGAGAACGAAGGCAGTGACGTCTTCCACCGAAACCTTGAACTCTTCTGCCAGGAACAGGCGGAAGCGCGCGGAGTCGAGAACACCAGCCATGCCGACAACGTGGCTCTTCGGCAGGCCGGAGAACTTCTGCAGCGCCCAGACCATAGCGTCGAGCGGATTGGTGATGCAGATGACGAAGGCGTTCGGCGCGTACTTCTTGATGCCGGCGCCGACCTGCTCCATGACCTTGAGGTTGATGCCGAGAAGGTCGTCGCGGCTCATGCCCGGCTTGCGGGGCACGCCGGCGGTGACGATGCAAACATCAGCGCCTTCAATGGCCGAGTAGTCGTTGGCGCCGACGAAGTTTGCGTCAAAGCCATCAACCGGGGAGGACTGGGCGATGTCGAGGCCCTTGCCCTGCGGGGTGCCTTCGGCAATGTCGAACAGAACAACGTCGCCGAGTTCCTTGAGGCCGATCATATGGGCGAGGGTGCCGCCGATCATGCCAGAGCCGATGAGGGCAATTTTGTTGCGAGCCATGTAGTGGTTTCCCCTGTGTGGCGCCGGCCTCGGCCGGCTGAAACGGTAATGCCGAAACTGATCCTTGGACACGGGAGGCCGTCCAAGATCCGGTCTTCGCATAGACCCATAAGCGAAAAAACTCAACCGGTTCTTACCACGCCAGTTTTTTCAATCGTTTAGAACCAAAAACTCTTACGTAAACGTAAGAGATTTTGTAACGGATGCGTTACATTTCAGCCGGTGTATCTGCGCGAGCGCGGCTATCGGGAGACCGTACATTGTCCAGCCATTCCTTGCTCTGCATCTCGGTAAGGCGCGAGGCCGTACGGGTGAACTCGAAACTTTCGGTCCCGATCGTGCCGGAATAAAGTTTCTCCGGCGCTGCTTCTGCACTCGCAACAAGGCGCATGTGCTGGTCGTACAAAGTGTCGATCAGCAGGATGAAGCGCTTTGCCTCATTTCGCTGCGCCTGTGACAACACCGGGATGTGGTCGACGAACAGCGTATCAAAACGGGCAGCGATAGCGAGGTAATCGCGTGCACCCAGCGGCTGGGCACAAAGATCGTTGAAGGAGAACCGGGCGGCGGTTCCGGCAGCAAGCGGCACCGGGATCTCGCGTCCCTTGAGGGCAATGGTTGAGGGCTCAACCTTGCGGCCCACGGTCATGGCAGCCCACGCCTCGTCCATCTGGCGGTCCGTTTCAGGGCCGAGGGGCGTCAGATAAACCTGCATCCGGTCCAGCTTGCGCCGGCGATAATCCAGCTCTCCGTCAAGGTTCATGACGTGAGTGTGGTGCTCCAGGATTGCGATGAAGGGCTCGAACAGCGAACGGTTCAGGCCGTCGCGATACAGATCTTGTGGCCTGACATTCGAGGTGGCAACCAGCACCACCCCCTCGTCGAACAGGCTGGAAAACAGCCGCGAGAGGACCATGGCATCGGCGATGTCGGTTACGGTGAACTCGTCGAAGCACAGGACCCAGGCTTCGGATGCAAGCGCTTTGGCGACGGGCGGGATGGGGTCCGTTTCCTTGGTTTCGCCTCGCTTCAGCTTGTCGCGATGCTTCTGGATGCGGTCATGAACGTCCGCCATGAAATCATTGAAATGGGCACGACGCTTGCGCTTGACGGGAACCAACTCATAGAAAAGGTCCATCAGCATGGTTTTGCCGCGGCCGACCTCGCCATGAACGTAAAGCCCCTTCACGGGCTCACGCGCCGGCCGACGTTTTCCAAACAGCCATCCAAGGGCGCTGGATTTGGCGGCAAGGCGCTTGATCGAGATTTCCTCGATCAGCCGGTCCAGTGCCTCAACAACTGCGATCTGACGTGGATCGCTCTTCAACAAGCCGGTGCTTTCGCGGTGGGCGTACTCTTCACGCACGGTACGAAAGTTCGACATTCCGTCGAACGAGGACATGGCGCCACCCTTACCCCATTGTAAAGTCACCGCGCAGAGGGGTGCGCGGTGACGAAAAAAATCTTCAATTTCTACGAGGCATCAAACGATCGCGCCTAACGCGACAGCGATACCGCCTGTCCGCTGGTCGTCTGACCGTCAAAACGGCTGCCGCCCGAGGAGTAAAGGCGTGCAAGGACACTGCCATTCGCGTCATAAAGCGCGAGCTGCTTGCCCTCGACATTCCAGGACTTCACGCCATCAAGCGGGGCGGGGCAGCGCAACGGTCCCGCGCGATAGCCCTGGCCAAAGCGCGTCTGCGGCGTGGCGATACGGCAGCTCTGACCTGCGACACTGGCATTCCACACGCCCGCAACGGAGCCGGTGGAAATGTCCGCTGCACCTTGCTCGAGAGCTGCGACCTGGGTGTTCTGGGTCGGTGCCGTATCCGCGCCGGGGGCTGCAGGGAATTGGGAGGGATCGCTCATGCCGGGCTGGGCCGGCGGCGGCAGCTGGCCGCTCGTGACCTGACCAGAGGGAGCGGCAACCAGTGGGGCAGGGGCGTTCGAGCGCGCACCATAAGGCGAAAAACGCTCGCTCTGACAGCCGGCTAGCGAAAGCGCGAGAAGAGAGGTGAGAACTACGCCGCTCGTCCTTAAAATCATAAGTCCCTCCGTCGGGGCGACAGTCGCCCGGCAGGCAATTAAATTTGATAACTCGCCAAGATAATGGCGTTCACACCTACAATCCAATAATTGTGGTTAAAGAACCGTTTGTGCGACCTATTTGCAACAGGTGCTGACTGCGCCCGGTCAGCCTTTGGCTGCGGCGCTATCTTCAAGGCGGCTGCGGCTTGGCGCATCTTGCGCAGAGCCTTCTCGCCGAGCCACGTGGACCCTGTCACGCCCCGCATTCTTTGCCTGGTAAAGCGCATCGTCTGCACGCAGCAACACGCTGTACAGATCTTCACCACTGGTCCATTCCGCCACGCCGAAGCTTGCGGACAAGCGCCGTTCGTCAGGAAGGCAGGGAAGGGACATGACACTCAATGTGGTGCGAAGGCTTTCAGCGAAAAGACGCCCGAGCGCGGCATTGGCACCGTGAAGCAAGATGGCGAACTCCTCGCCGCCAATCCGTGCACATAAGTGATGAGGGCCGATAAAATCTCGCAGACAATGTGCGAAAGCGGCAAAAACGGCATCGCCGCAGGCATGTCCATAAGTGTCATTGATGCTCTTGAAGTGGTCGATATCGCAGATGACGACTGTCAGCGGCATCTTGTGGAGCGTCGCGGTACGGACCATCTTCTCGGCTCCCTCCTCCAGACCGCGGCGGTTGAAAAGACCGGAAAGCGGATCGGTCAGCGACTCCCGCTTGAGCTGATCCATGAGATCCAGCGCGATTGCGGTGACGAGGAGCAGGGCGATCAGCAAGAGGAAGAGTGACGTCGCGACCGACATGGTGGTCCAGTAGATCGTCTCGTGAAACCGCTCATAGCTGGTGTAGGGCCCTTCAATCATGACCGCCAGGATCGGGCGGATGAAACATCCGAGCCCGAAAACGATCAGGAGCCCCAGGAGCAACTTGTCGATCAGATGGAAGGTGCGGGGCGAGCGCCTTAGTTCGGCGGTGATCAGGAGGCAGATGGCGCCGGCCGCAAAGTTGATCGCGTAGATACGGGTCGTAATGTCAGGATCAATGAAAATGAACCATGCGAAGGCCACGTAACCCGTCAAGGCGGCGACATAGACCAGGGTGAGACGCGGCCGGCACTTGAATCGGGAAAACGTTCCTGCGGCCAGCCCAACTGCGCCCAGAAGCAGCAACAGGTTCGATACCAGCTTCGAAAAAGTCAGGCTGATCAGGGTGAAATACTGAAGAAAGAAGCCGATCGAGATCGCAAGAAATGCCGCGCTCAGAACGGCGATGAAGCGGCGGTCTCTCTGGTGTCTCCAAAGCAGGAAGAACGACGCTGAAAAAATCAGCGACATGCCGGGGTTTATCAGTGCGGTAAATACCCCGGTGTTCACAGTGACCAGCCCCCCTCCAGTTCACCCGGAACCGGAGGTAGCAAGTAAAAGTACAACAGCCAGTTAAGGTGAAGATTATAATGCAGTAGAGGGGAAAATATTCTGCGCGGGAAGAAGCATTGCCCCTGCCCGCGCAGTAATCAGGTCAGTTCCACTCGCGAATGTCGACGAAGTGGCCTGCAATTGCAGCAGCAGCAGCCATAGCCGGGGAGACGAGGTGCGTGCGGCCCTTGAAGCCCTGACGGCCTTCGAAGTTGCGGTTCGAGGTCGACGCGCAACGCTCATGCGGCTTCAGACGGTCGTCGTTCATCGCAAGGCACATTGAGCAGCCCGGCTCGCGCCAGTCGAAGCCAGCTTCGATGAAGATCTTGTCGAGGCCTTCGGCTTCTGCCTGCGCCTTTACGAGACCCGAGCCCGGGACGATCATGGCGCTGACTGTCGAGGCGACGGTCTTGCCTTCAACGACCTTGGCGACAGCGCGCAGATCTTCGATGCGGCCATTGGTGCACGAGCCGATAAAGACGCGGTCGATCGATATATCCGTCATCTTGGTGCCGGGTTCGAGACCCATGTACTCCAGCGCGCGCTTCTTGGAGTTGCGCTTGTTCTCGTCCTCGATCTCGTCCGGGTTTGGAACAACGCCGGTGATCGCCGTGACGTCCTCAGGGGAAGAGCCCCAGGTGACGATCGGAGGCAGCTTGGCTGCATCGAGCACGACGACCTTGTCGAAATGCGCGCCTTCGTCGGTGTGCAGGGTCTTCCAATAGGCAAGAGCTGCATCCCACGCCTCGCCCTTCGGCGCGCGCGGCTTGTCCTTGACGTAGGCGAAGGTCGTCTCGTCGGGAGCGATCAGGCCAGCGCGCGCGCCGCCTTCGATCGACATGTTGCAGATGGTCATGCGGCCTTCCATCGACAGCGCGCGAATGGCTTCGCCCGCATATTCGATGACGTAGCCGGTGCCGCCGGCAGTGCCGATCTCGCCGATGATGGCGAGGACGATGTCCTTGGCGGTGACGCCTTCCGGCAGCTGGCCGTCAACGTGGACCAGCATGTTCTTCGCCTTCTTCTGGATCAGCGTCTGGGTCGCGAGCACATGCTCGACTTCCGAGGTGCCGATGCCGTGGGCGAGTGCGCCGAACGCGCCGTGGGTCGAGGTGTGCGAGTCACCGCAAACGATGGTCATGCCCGGCAGGGTGAAGCCCTGCTCAGGACCGACGATGTGGACGATACCCTGACGGATATCGTTCTCCGAATAGTATTCCACGCCGAAGTCGGCCGCGTTGCGAGCCAGTGCCTCGACCTGGATGCGGCTTTCCTCGTTCTTGATGCCGTGCTTGCGGTCCGGCGAGGTCGGAACGTTGTGGTCGACAACGGCCAGCGTCTTTTCTGGCTGACGAACCTTGCGGTTGGTCAAACGCAGACCTTCGAACGCCTGCGGGCTCGTGACTTCGTGCACGAGGTGGCGGTCGATGTAGAGCAGGCAGGTGCCGTCGTCCTGACGATCAACAACGTGGTCGTCGAAAATCTTGTCGTAGAGGGTGCGCGGTGCGGTCATTTTGCGTCAATCCGTCGATATGGAAGGTGGAAGAGGCCGGCAACGGCCGGAGGCGAAAGCGCTCAGGCTGTGGCACCAAGTAGCGCAGCGGAAATTCGGGCGTAGAAACGCGCCGGCAGGCGCTTCACGTCCTGCAGCACGAAGTGCTTGTAGCCCGGATGTCCGAAAAGTTCTTCCATAGAACTGCCTATTACCAGCGTTTGGCAGTCCCGACAATGTGCTCAATCCGCGCGTTCGTCGCTGTTCTCGGGAGGTGATCGACCAGGGCGCTTCTGCACGATCACCTTCTCGAACGGGTGCAGCAGACCAAGAACGATGACGGCCAGCACTGTGACCAGGGCAGCGATCTGCCAGAAGCCGAGCCCGGCGGCGAGGCCGACGGAGCCCGCGAGCCAAAGCCCGGCGCCAGTGGTCAGACCTTTCACCTGGCCACGTGCGACGATGATGGTTCCTGCTGCAAGAAATGCGACGCCCGCCGTGACGGCTTCGATCAGACGCAGCGGGTCCTGCCGTGCGCCGTCGTCTTCGAATTGCGGCGAATGGACGATCTCAATGCCGATCAGCGTGAAGGACGCAGCTGCAAGGGCGACCAGAATATGGGTGCGCAGCCCTGCGGGATGGTTCCGCCACTCGCGCTCAAAGCCGATGATAGCCCCAAGCACCGTCGCGATAGCCAGCCGCGCAGCGATGACCGCGAACGGCAGGGACGTGGCGTGGCCGATGTCGTCCAGAATTTCCTGCATGATCCCCTCAACCTTGAAAGCTGAGAAGAACGCTGGTGCGAAAGGCTTGTTCCGGTCGCCCTGAAAACTCCGCCACAAACAAAAATGGCGGCCGGAGCCGCCATTTTCATCCCGATGGGGAAATTCTTATTCTGCGGAAGCCTCAGCAGCTGCCTTTTCTGCAGCCAGAGCCTCAGCAGCAGCGACCTTCTCGGCCTCGATGCGTGCACGCTCAGCCTGGGCGGCCTCACGCTCAGCTTCGTTCAGCTTGCGAGCACGGGTGCCGGTGTTCTCGACGATACGTGCAGCCTTACCGCGGCGATCGCGCAGGTAGTAGAGCTTCGCACGACGAACCTTACCGCGACGAACGACTTCAACGCCCTCGACCAGTGGCGAGTAGATCGGGAAGACACGCTCAACACCTTCGCCGTAGGAGATCTTGCGAACGGTGAAGTTTTCATGGATGCCTGCGCCCGAACGAGCGATGCAAACGCCTTCATAGGCCTGAACGCGGGTACGCGAACCTTCAGTAACGCGAACGAGCACGCGCACGGTGTCGCCCGGCTGGAACTCTGGAAGCTTGCGCTTTGCTTCGATTTTGGCTGCCTGTTCGGCTTCGAGCTGACGAATGATGTCCATCGTCCTGATCCTTCATTCTTCTCAAACAGTCAGAGCGCTCGACACTTGCCACATCAGTCTTTTGCCGTGTGACTATGCCCTCAGGCAGGAGCGGTGCACCATTCTTTGGTTGCGGATGTCCGGCAGTTTCCGGAACTGCGGCGGCGATACACAATTTCCGGGGAAAGATCAACTCCTGCCAATGCGGCCAAGATGAGTGTCTTTGAAATCTGTCTGATATTTGAGCCCGTAGCCGAGGGTGCGATCAAAGGCGATGTGCGCTGCCCAGATCAGGCAGATTGCATAGCCGGCAGGCAGATCTGCGGCCCAGCTGATTGCCGCCAGCAGAACGACGCCGATCCAGCTATGGACGGCGTTGTAGATCATAGCGCCGATGCGCGGACCAAAAAGATAGGCCGCGAAGGCCAGATCAGGGGCCAGGAACAACGCGGCGAACAGCCACCAGCTCATACCAGACGCTGCGTAAAGCACGACAAACAGCACCGTGAGCGCAAGATGCTCGAGGCGCAGGAGCAGGCTCACGCGCGATCCTTGTCTGCCAGAAGGTCAGGGCGGCGTTCCCGCGTCAGCTTCAATGCCTGCTCGCGGCGCCATTCGGCAATTTTTGCGTGGTTGCCCGAAGTCAGAACCTCGGGAATAGAAATGTCTTCGAAAATCTGCGGGCGGGTGTAATGCGGGTGTTCCAGCATGCCGCTTTCAAAACTTTCTTCGGTTCCTGACGCTTCGTTGCCCATGACGCCAGGCAAGAGACGGACGATCGCATCAAGCACGATCAGCGCAGCCGGTTCGCCTCCCGAGAGGATATAGTCGCCGATCGACACTTCCTCGAGATCGCGCGCGTCGATCACGCGCTGGTCAATGCCTTCAAAGCGCCCGCAAACGATTACAACGCCGGGGCCAGCGGCGAGTTCGCGCACACGAGCTTGCGTCAGCGGCATGCCTCGAGGGCTCATGAGGAGCTTCGGTCGCGGGTCAGCCGCGGGAGCCGCATGATCTATCGCGCGCGCCACAACGTCTGCCCGCATCACCATTCCCGCGCCACCTCCCGACGGAGTATCATCGACGGTGCGGTGCCTGTCGGTTGCAAAGTCGCGGATCTGGACAGTCTCGATCGACCAGGTTCCTGCTTCCATCGCTCGCCCCGCCAGCGACATGCCGAGCGCTCCGGGAAACATCTCCGGATAAAGCGTCAGGACCGTTGCAGAAAAACTCATTGCCCCTCGTCCTCGCCGTCGGAAACAAGTCCCGCCGCGACGCTGTCGATCCGAATGTAGCCGCCGGATATCGAAACTTCCGGGATCGCCGCCAGAGTGAATGGGATCATAACCGAGCGTCGCCCGGCAAGATTTGCTTCAACGATGTCGCCGCCGCCAAAATTCTGGATGGCCGTGACCTTGCCGATTTTTTCGCCCGTTTCGTCACGAACCTCCAGGCCGACGAGGTCGGCGTGATAAAATTCTTCCTCGTCCAGATCGTCCGGCAGAACGGAGCGGTCCACATGGAGGGCGATCCCGGTAACTGCCTCGGCCTGTTCCCGCGAGGTGATTTCCTTGAAGCGGACAACAACGACATTCTTGGCCGGGCGGATCGAGGCGACCGTCAGGGTGCGGCCATCTTCGCAGGTGAGGGGGCCGTAGTCTCCGAGCGCCAATGGATCTTCCGTGAAGCTCTTCACGCGTACCTCGCCCCTTACACCATGGGGAGCACCGATGACGGCCAGCTGAACAGGCTTTGCAAGATTTTTCATCAGGCGTCTCTACATTTGCCGCAGGCGGGTTTCAATCTTCTGCGCCCGCCTGTTGCAATTTCATTCATCGCTAACCGCCAAGGCGCAAGATCCGGACATGGAGAACTTTCTGATTCCGGCAAAGCCTGATCTTCAGGCGATCCGCACTGAGTGGTTGAATTCCCTGGCGTCCGAGCGACGGCTATCGCCATTGACGGTGGATGCCTATGAACGGGACACACGTCAGTTCCTGCAGTTCTTGACAGGCTACCATGGCGAAGCTCCGGGCATCAGCGACGTCGCCTCGCTCAAGCCGGCAGATCTTCGTGCCTTCCTCGCACAGCGACGCAATGACGGGGCAGGGGCTCGCTCGCTTGGCAGAGGCCTTGCAGGCATTCGCTCATTCATCCGGTTCATGGAACGGCGAGGGCTGGCGAACGCAGCCGGCGCAAACGCCATGCGAGCGCCGAAACAACCGAAGTCATTGCCAAAGCCGTTGACTGCTGCGGACGCCAAAAAGGTCGTAAAAGCTGGCGAGCAACTGGCCGAAGAACCCTGGATTGCCGCCCGGAATGCAGCGGTCCTGACGCTTCTCTATGGCTGCGGATTGCGTATCTCTGAGGCACTTGGACTTTTAGGCGAGGAGTTAAAGGACGAAGCGCAGTCGGTCCTTCGCATCGCAGGCAAGGGGGGAAAGACGCGTCTGGTTCCGGTTCTTCCGGCAGCCGCCAGGGCGGTCAGCGAATATCGGAAACTTTGTCCCTACGATCTTGCGGATGAAAAGCCCTTGTTTCGGGGGGCAAGGGGAGGGCCGCTGCAACCTGCCATCATCCAGCGCGAGATGCAGAAGCTTCGCTCCGCACTGAATCTGCCGGATACGGCAACACCGCACGCACTGCGCCACTCCTTTGCAACACACCTCCTCGCCAAGGGGGGCGATCTTCGTACGATCCAGGAACTTTTGGGCCATGCCAGCCTGTCGACGACGCAGGTCTATACCGGCGTCGATACGGCGCGGCTCCTCGACATATATGACGCAGCCCATCCGCGCGCCTGAGGCCGCCGTATTTTCGCCTCTCTGAACTGGTGCAAATTGCAACAGGAGGATCGCGGATGAAAGGCAAGGGCGAGGACAAATGGGTCAAGCCGTCCGGCCCGCCTGTGCTTCTCAGCGGCGGAAATCCGCAGATCCCGAAGGGATATGGCGAAGAACCGGTAGCGGCCTACCTCGAGGCGATGCCCGGCTGGAAGCAGGCGGCTGGTCGGCAACTGGACCAGATCGTCTCGCGAACCGTGCCTGAAGTTACCAAGGCGGTGAAGTGGAACTCCCCTTTTTACGGGATGGAGCGCGATATCTGGTTCCTGAGCTTTCACTGCATGGCGAAGTACATCAAGGTCGCCTTCTTCCGTGGAGCCTCGCTCGTTCCCGAGCCGCCGGAAGGTTCAAAGCATCCTGAGGTTCGCTATTTTCATCTCTTTGAAAACAAGACATTAGATGAAGCGCAGTTCGCTGACTGGGTGTCACAGGCTGCCCGTATTCCCGGCGCGAAGATGTGAGCACTGCTTAACCTTTCTTCACGCTTCCACTTCTATCGTCTGGCTATGACACAGTCCGTTTCTTTCGCCGATCGGCTTGCAGACAAGAGCTTGCGCTTGCTGAGTATCTTCAATCTTCTGGCCCTGGCGGGCTTTTATCTCGGTTTGCTGCTCGCGGTTGCCCACGCCGAGACGGAAAAATATCCGGCCTGCAGCGGGGAGAACATGCTGGAGGCGATGGAGCGGGATCGTCCGGACGAGTTGCGGAAGATCCGTGAGGAAGCCGCTTCTGTTGCAAATGGCGGAGCGCTGTTGTGGCGCATCGAGAAGGCCGGCATCGCGCCATCCTATCTGTTTGGCACGATGCATCTTTCCGATCCGCGGGTGGTGCAGCTTCCCGCAGCCGCAAGCGAGGCCTTCGAGGGTGCCAAGACAATCGTCATCGAGACGACGGACATCCTCGACCAGTCGAAGATGATGGAAGCGATGGCCCAGCGGCCGGAGCTGATGATGTTTACGGATGGCACCAGCCTGTTCTCATTGCTGAACGAAGCTGATCGTCAGGCGGTCGAAAAGGCGCTGGCAGCGCGCAACATTCCGCCTTCCAGCGTTGCCAGGATGAAGCCGTGGATGCTTGCGACCATGCTGGCGCTTCCACAATGCGAACTTGCCCGCAAGGCGGCAGGGGAGCCGGTCCTCGACGCGAAACTTGCGCAGGATGCGCTGGCTGACGGGAAGCAACTCGGCGGTCTTGAGACGGCGATCGATCAGCTTGAGGCAATGGCCTCCTTGCCGATGGATTTTCATCTGCGGGGTCTCGTCGAGACACTCGAACTCGGCGATCGCGTCGAGGATGTCATGGAGACGATGGTTCAGCTATATCTCAATGGCGAAACCGCAGCCTTCTGGCCGTTCTTCCGGGTTGCTCTTCCTGAACAGGCAGGGATCGATGGGGGCTTTGCGGATTTTGAGGAGCGGCTCATCGTTGCTCGCAACCACACGATGGCACAAAATGCCGTCCCGTTCATTGAGCGAGGAGCAGCTTTCATTGCCGTTGGCGCGATGCACCTTCCGGGTGAAGAAGGCCTGATCTCACTGCTGAGACAGGCCGGCTTTCAAGTTGAAAAAGTTGATGCCACACCGATAGTCGGCGCTGACCTTGACGATCACGGCTGCAAAAGGTCAGCCGGCTATCAATGGTGTGAGAAGACTGGCCGATGCGAGCGGCCATGGGAGCTTGCACAAACGCAGGGCTTTGAGCCCAGCGCTGAGGCATATGCGGAATTCTGCAGCTCCAAATAGATGAAAGGCCGGTTGTGCTTCCGGCCTTTCCAGCGCGTTCCGTGTCAGCTTCTGACCGCTCGCGCGCCTGCAATAAGGATACAGGCACCAATGAAACCGGCGATCAGGTAACCGAGCCAGCCGCCGAAAGACACGCCGAGCAGACCGAAGAGGAAGCTCGCGATTGCTGCGCCGATTATGCCGAGAATGACATTCATGAAGATGCCCGTGTCGCTCTTCATGAAATTCGAGGCGATCCAGCCCGCAAGACCGCCGATAATAATGGCTGCAATCCAGCCAATTCCTGCGTCGTCCATAGTCCTCTCCTTCGTTCCCTCACAATTGAAGGCAAGGAGTGGAATGCGCGATCAGGTTGAAAGTTCCCCATGCCAAAGAAGAACGGGGCCCGAAGGCCCCGCGCATGCAAGTAAATCAGGCAGCCTGCTTCTTTGGCTTCACCAGACCGCGTGCAACCAGAAGCTCGGCGATCTGAACGGTGTTCAAAGCGGCACCCTTGCGCAGATTATCTGCGACGACCCACATGTTGAGGCCGTTCTCGATGGTGGAGTCCTCGCGAATGCGCGAGATGTAGGTCGCGTCATCGCCAGCAGCCTCGAGCGGGGTGATGTAGCCACCGTCCTCGTGCTTGTCGACGACCAGGCAGCCCGGAGCCTCGCGCAGGATATCGCGTGCTTCGTCCGCAGTGATCGGGTTCTCGAACTCGATGTTGACGGCTTCGGAGTGACCGATGAAGACCGGCACGCGCACGGCGGTGCAGGTGACCTTGATCTTCGGGTCGAGCATCTTCTTGGTCTCGGCCGTGACCTTCCACTCTTCCTTGGTCTGGCCGTCTTCCATGAAGGAATCGATGTGCGGGATCACGTTGAACGCGATGCGCTTGGTGAACTTCTGGTTCTCGACCGGATCGGCGACGAAGACGGCGCGGGTCTGCGTGAACAGCTCGTCCATGCCTTCCTTACCAGCGCCGGAAACCGACTGATAGGTCGAAACCACGACGCGCTTGATCTTCGCCTTGTCGTGCAATGGCTTCAGTGCAACCACGAGCTGGGCGGTCGAGCAGTTCGGATTGGCGATGATGTTCTTGCGCTTGAACATCTCCACCGCGTCCGGATTCACTTCTGGAACGATCAGCGGAACGTCCTGGTCGTAGCGGAACGCCGACGAGTTATCGATGACGACGCAGCCCTGTGCGCCGATCTTCGGCGACCATTCCTTGGAGATGTTGCCGCCAGCGGACATCAGGCAGATGTCGGTGTCGGAAAAGTCATAGGTTGCGAGATCTTTGACCTTCAGCGTCTTGTCGCCATACGACACCTCGGTGCCGACCGAACGGCGCGATGCGAGTGCGACGACTTCATCAGCCGGAAAGCCGCGCTCTTCGAGGATGTTGAGCATTTCG
This sequence comes from Aquamicrobium zhengzhouense, assembly GCF_016124105.1. GTDB lineage: Bacteria > Pseudomonadota > Alphaproteobacteria > Rhizobiales > Rhizobiaceae > Aerobium > Aerobium zhengzhouense. Next base: position 61,453 of record NZ_JADGMQ010000013.1, on the reverse strand, counting down.
CGCCCGACATTGCCCGTGGCGCCGGCGATTGCAATCTTGAAACCCATTCCCGTGCTCCTTTTCAGAGCATGATCTACCCGGTGGCATCAGTTGAATGCGGGTATCATGCCCAATCTCTCCGCTTGCTGCGTCTGGAGAGGAACCCCCGGCCATCGGATCCCGCCTCCCGACTCTTCATCCCCTTGGCCAGACCCGGGGAGAGAACGAGCGGGCCAAAAGGAGAGTCAGACCGTTTTTGCGGTCGTTTTGGCCGTGGTTTTGGAGGAACGTGCGCGCATCGGTGCCCCACGCGAAGCGAAGGAGACTCCGCTCGGGAAGTAAAGCGCCAGATATGCAGAAAGAATGCCGCGCATCGCGTTGGTTTCCAGTTCCGCCGGTGCCTATGGCGCATTTCGGTTCCATAGTCAACGAGACGCGCGGAATGCCTAGTTTTGAAGATCAGGCAAGACGTGCATTCAGGGACACTTCAATTGCGCCCAGCGCCTGCGAGACAGGGCAGCGTTCCTTCGCCTTGTTGGCCAGTTCCGTGAACTTGTCCTGATCGATGCCGGGGACGGTCCCGACAAGTTCAAGTGCGCTGCGGGTGATGCCGGTGCCGGGGACAAGCGTAACGACGGCCTTGGCTTCGAGCTTTTCCGCAGGAGTCCCGTTTTCGGCGAGGAAGTGCGACAGCTGCATTGCAAAGCAGCCTGCATGGGCTGCGGCAATCAACTCTTCCGGATTTGTGCCAGCGCGCCCGCTATCATCTTCAAAGCGGCCCTTGAATGAATAGGCCATTTGCGAAAGCGCGCCGCTTTGGCTGTCAATCGTGCCGGAGCCTTCCTTCAAATTGCCTTGCCAGACTGCCGTTGCATGACGATCCATCTCTTCCTCCATCTGGTTGCGGGGCGAGGCGCCCCAGCGACCAAGATAGAGGAGGTTCGGCTTGCGTCTACTGGCAGACGTCGACCCATTCGGCAGATGTCAGTTCAACGATCCGCTGCGGCGCGATGCGTACGGCGGAATTGGTAGCGCCGGCGGCGGGCACCACAATGTCGAATGCCTTGAGAGAAACGTCGCAATAGATAGGTAGCGGCTGAGGCAAACCGAACGGGCAGACGCCGCCGATCGGATGGCTCGTCAGTTCAACGACATCGTCGCCACCCAGCATGCGCGGCTTGGCGGAGAATGCGTCCTTGAACTTTCGGTTGTCGAGGCGGGCGGTTCCCTTTGCGACCACCAGCATGACCTGGTCGCCTGCCCGCAGGCAGATCGTCTTTGCGATCTGGTCCGGCTCGACCCCATGGGCGATGGCGGCCAGTTCGACGGTCGCAGAGCTCTGTTCAGTGAGGATGACTTCGATTTCGGGAGCTTTCTCGGCAAAAAATGCACGTACGGATTCAAGGCTCATGCGTTGCACCTGAGTTAATGACGGGAAATGTGGCGGGTCAGATCGGCTCGCCGCGCAGGAGGCGCGGGGACTTGTCCGACAGACCGGAGGCCTGCTTGATGAAGTAGTTCTTCAGCTTAGGCAGGCGGTCGACAAAGCCAAGCCCGATATCGCGGACCGCGCGAACCGGTGCGAAGTCGTTGGAGAACAGGCGTGTCAGCACGTCCGTGGTTGCCCCCATGCGGAACGTGTCGAAGCGGCGCCAGAGCTGGTAACGCTCCAGAACGTCAATGGCCCCGATGTCCTGACCGAGGCGATCTGCCTCGACCACGATCTCGGCAAGCGCCGCGACATCCCGGAAGCCAAGATTGAGGCCCTGCCCGGCAATAGGGTGAATGCCATGCGCTGCGTCGCCAGCGAGCGCAAAGCGCGGCTTGACGAAGTCACGGGCGAGAGTGAGGCCCAGCGGCCAGGCGCGTGGCTTGTCGAGGACGCGGATCTCGCCAAGCTTGAGCCCGAAACGTGTTTCAAGTTCCGCCTCAAAGACGATCTCGTCTTCCGCGATCAAGCGGTTTGCATCTTCGGTGCGTTCCGACCAGACGATCGAGGAGCGGTGATTGCCCTCTTCGTCATCGGCAAGCGGTAGGATCGCAAAGGGGCCCGCGGGCAGGAAATGCTCCTCCGCGCGTCCGTCGTGGGGCCTTTCATGGGCGACCGTGCAAACGATACCAGACTGGCCGTAGTCCCACTGAACGGTGCGGATGCCGGCCATTTCACGCAGCCGCGACCGCACGCCGTCGGCGGCAACGAGCAAGCGGGTGTTCAGCGATACCCCGTCGGCGAGGTGAACGATGGTATCCTTGGCGAGAGTATCGAAGCTGGTGACACCAACGCCTTCAATCAGCGCCACGCCCAGTTCGTCGGCGCGCCGGCGCAATGCCGCGTTCAGGTCCTTGTTTGCGACCATGTAGGCAAAAGGCTCACCTGGCGCGACCTCGCCATCGAAGGTTAGAAACACCGGGCGGACAGGATCGGCAGTCTTTGAGTCCGTGATCAGCATCTCGGTCATTGCCTGCGCGCGCGGAGCGATCTCTTCCCAGCAACCAAGCGTTTCAAGCATCCGCACCGCCGCCGCCGCAATGGCAACAACCCGGCCGTCCTTCTTCCACACTCCCGCTGGGGCAGCATCGACAACCGCAATGGACATGCTCGACCGAGCGTGAGCCAGTGACACCGCCATCGCCATACCGACGTAGCCGGCCCCGGCAATTATCACGTCGAAGCTGTCCGCCTTATCAGTCATCGATCCGAATACCTTCTCCTGGCATGCAGTCATGCCACCTTGACTCCCGCCTCCCATCTAGCAGAAACCCAACTTGATTTGCAGGACGGGACTAGGTGTGGTGACGCAGTCAATTCACGAACTTCTCGACATACTCGACCTCGAGCAGCTGGAACACAACCTTTATCGTGGTCGCAGCCCGCAGGTGGGATGGCAGCGCGTTTTTGGCGGGCAGGTCATTGGCCAGTCGCTGATTGCAGCGCAGCGCACCGTTGCCGATGACAGGTTTGTGCACTCGCTTCACTGCTATTTCATGCGGGCCGGCGATCCGGCGGTGCCGATCATCTACCAGGTGGATCGGTTGCGCGACGGTGGCTCGTTCACGACAAGGCGCGTGACCGCCATCCAGCATGGCCATGCGATCTTCTCGCTGGAATGCTCATTCCAGGTCGAAGAGGAAGGGCTCGAGCATCAGCTGCCCGCACCGCTCGACGTGCCGCAGCCTGAGGAACTGGCCTCCTATTTCGAGCTTCTCGAAAATACGGGCCACGAAATCCCGGAATCGGTGCGCAAATTTTGGGCGCGTGAGCGGCCGCTGGAAATTCGGCCTGTCAACACCAAGCACTATACCACCCGCGAAAAGCTTCCGCCTTACCAGAGCGTGTGGATGCGGATGAACGGGCCGGTGCCGGACAGCCGGCAGCTGCAATCTGCAATCCTCGCTTACGCGTCAGATATGACTTTGATCGACACCGCGACCTTTGCGCATGGGCGCATCGGGTTTGATCCGGAAATCCAGATGGCGAGCCTTGATCACGCAATGTGGTTTCATCGGCCGCACAAGCTCGATGACTGGCTGCTCTATACCCATGACAGCCCGACCACCATTGGCTCGCGCGGTCTGGCGCGTGGATTTCTGTACAGCCGCGACGGTCGTTTGATCGCTTCCACTGTACAGGAAGGGCTTATCCGTCTGCGCACGGCTAAAAAATAGGCATGCACAATTAGCTGCCTAAAAATCATACTGATATGACGCGCATTTGACGGCGGCCCTTTGGGTCGCCGTTTGCATTTCTTGAGATATTTCAAAGATCTAAGCCGCAGCAGCCAAATTGGCACGCGTCTTGAATTGCCCTTTGCACCTCCGGTTGCTGACGCAGCCGGTGAAGTACGGCAACGCGGGGACCCGCATAAGCAAAGGGTGAACTTGATGAAAATCGTGATGGCCATCATCAAGCCGTTCAAGCTCGACGAGGTGCGCGAAGCGCTAACCGGCATCGGGATCCAGGGCCTGACCGTTACTGAAGTGAAGGGCTACGGTCGCCAGAAAGGGCATACCGAGATTTACCGCGGCGCAGAATACGCGGTCTCGTTCCTTCCAAAACTCAAGATCGAAATCGCTGTGGCCAGCGAGCTCGTCGACAAGGCAGTCGAAGCGATCTCCGCAGCCGCCAAAACGGGCCAGATCGGCGACGGCAAGATCTTTGTCTTCGGCATCGATCAGGCCGTTCGCATCCGTACCGGCGAAACAGACACCGACGCGCTTTGAGCGGCGCAGTCCTCTCATGGAGATTGCAATATGAAGCTTGCAGATTTTTCTTCGCACTCTCGTGCCGCTCTCGGCGCGATCGCGCTGTCGGCTGGTTCAGCCTTGCCCTTATGGGCGCAGGAAGCTGTCGAAGCGGCACCTGAGGCAGTACCAGCTATCGACAGTGGCGACACGGCCTGGATGCTTGTCTCGACCTTGTTGGTCCTGTTCATGATCCTGCCCGGTGTCGCGCTGTTTTACGGTGGCCTGGTACGCGCCAAGAACATGCTGTCTGTGCTGATGCAGACCACCATGATCACGGCGACCGTGATCGTTGTCTGGGTGCTGTGGGGCTATTCCTTCGCCTTTGGCGGCAGCGAGAGCGCTTATTTTGGCGGGTTCGACAAGCTGTTCCTTGCTGGCGTAACGCCGGATTCGGCATCGGGAACGATCCCGGAACTTGTCTTCATCTGCTTTCAGATGACTTTCGCCTGTATCACCTCAGCCCTGATCATTGGCGGCTTTGCCGAGCGTGTGAAGTTTGGCGCGGTGGTCATGTTCGTCATCTTGTGGGTGAGCATTGTCTATTTCCCGATCGCCCACATGGCATGGGACGCGAACGGTCTCTTCTTCGGATGGGATGCGATGGACTTTGCGGGTGGCACGGTCGTGCATATCAACGCCGGTATCGCAGCTCTGGTTGGTGCGATCATTATCGGTCGTCGTGATGGCTATGGACGCGAGAACATGGCGCCGCACAACCTGCCGCTGACACTGACCGGTGCTGCCGTTCTTTGGGTGGGCTGGTTCGGCTTTAATGCAGGTTCGGCGCTGGCCGCTGGTGGTGCGGCAGGTCTTGCGATGATCAACACCTTCACCGCAACTGCGGGCGGCGTTATTGCCTGGGCGCTGGTCGAGAAGGTTGCTCGTGGCAAGTCCTCGCTGCTTGGCGGGGCCTCGGGTGTCATTGCCGGTCTTGTCGCTGTGACGCCGGCAGCCGGTTTCGTCGGCCCGGTCGGTGCAATCGCTCTTGGCGCGCTGGGCAGCGTCGTTGCCTATTATTTCGTGGCGGTGGTGAAGCACAGGCTGGGTTATGACGACTCGCTTGATGTGTTCGGAATCCACGGCGTTGCGGGCATCGTTGGCGCGATCGGTACCGCGATCTTCGCCTCGCCCACTCTCGGCGGTGTCGGTTATGCCGAAGGGGTGACGATGGGTGCGCAGATCTGGACCCAGATCCTCGCTGTCGCGATCACCATCATCTGGTGCGGCGTCGTTTCGGCCATTCTCTACAAGCTGGTCGATGCGCTCGTCGGACTGCGCCCAGCACCGGAAGACGAGGCAGCGGGTCTCGATCTCTCCTCGCACGGGGAAGTTGCCTACCACGCCTGACCGATCATTGCGGCGGCGCGCCCGAAAGGGTGTGTCCTGAAAAACTCAGTTGGAGCCCGGAGGCATCTGGGCTCCTTTTTGTTTGGCCGGGACCCCATCATGGTTAAAGGGGTCTTAACCATCGCCTTCGTAAGTTTGGCTCGATTCAGTGCGCCCCATCGGGCGCCGTTCGAGTTAGTACGGGGATGTCTCATGCGTTCAAGTGCGACCGCGCAATTGACGATCGATGACGGGTATGGCCTGAGGGGCTTCATCCGCCGAATGTTGACGCGCGCATCTGGACTCGTTGCATTCACGTTGGTGGCGTTCTGCCTCGCTGCGCTGGGGACCTGGAATGTTGCCGATCCAAGCTTCAGCCATGCGACCGACAATGTCGTTCAGAATGCGATGGGCTATCCGGGAGCGGTGGTCTCGGACCTGCTCATGCAGTTCTTTGGTCTTGCGAGCGTCGCCGGTTTGCTGCCGGGTGTTGCCTGGGGCGTCTGGCTGGCTTCTGCACGCAATGTGAGCCGTGTTCCTTCGCGCTGCTTTGCCTGGCTTGCGGCAACGGCTCTTGCTGCCGGAATGGTCGGTTGCCTTGAAGCTCCCGCGACATGGCCGCTGCCATCTGGTCTCGGCGGAGTGATCGGCGACCTGGTTCTTGCACTTCCAGCGCGTTTTGCCGGCGGCTATCCGACCGGCTTCTCTGCAATTGTGACGGCCGGTGTGCTTTCCCTGCCTACACTCTGGCTGTTCGCCTTCGCTTGCGCCGTGCTTGGCCGCAGAAATGTGGAGGAAGCTCCTGCCTCGGAGAAGGCGAAGACCCGAAAGGTTGTTCGCCACGAAGAGGAGGAGATGGAGGTCTATGACGACGAGGAAGATCAGGGTAGTCGGATCCTCGCTGCGTTCGGTGCCGTTACCCATTGGTGGCTGTCCGGCAAGGCCTTCCTGCGTCGCAAGCTGAATCTCGGCGCCCTTCCGCTCAAGCGCCGAGAGTATGACGACGAAGACGATTTCGACTTCGCACCTTCGCGAGGCAGTTCGCGTGGCGAAAGGATCGAGCCTGGGTTTACATCGCCTCGTTCGCGTGACGTCGATGAACCTCCCTTTGATGTTGATGAGGGAGATTATCAGGGCGATGCCTATGCCCAGTATGATGAGGACGATGATTTCGACGATGACGTCGTAATCAAGCCGACGCCGGCTGGCGGGTCGGCCCAGGTCCGGCACTATCGTTCAGATGCCGCCACGCGCGTCGATATGCCTGCAGCGCGGCCCAAGCCCGCGTCACGCGCTTCGCGTCAGGCCCAGGCGAGCGCGGCCGGTTCACATTCGTTCATACTGCCAGCTCTGGAATTTTTGTCCGAGCCCCGAAATGTGGGGCGTGACCCATCGCTAAGCCAGGATGCGCTGGAGCAGAATGCGCGCCTGCTTGAGGGCGTGCTGGAAGATTTCGGCGTTAAGGGCGAGATCATTCACGTACGTCCGGGCCCAGTGGTCACGATGTACGAACTGGAGCCTGCGCCCGGCATCAAATCTTCCCGGGTGATTGGCCTCGCTGATGACATCGCCCGCTCGATGAGCGCGATCGCCTGCCGCGTTGCGGTTGTGCCGGGACGCAATGCCATTGGCATCGAACTGCCCAACACGCGCCGCGAGACTGTCTATCTGCGAGAAATTCTCGCCAGCCGCGATTTCGAGCAGACCAAGGCAAAGCTCGCCCTTGCCCTTGGCAAGTCGATCAATGGCGAAGCCGTGATCGCCGACATCACCAAGATGCCTCACGTTCTGGTCGCGGGCACCACCGGGTCGGGTAAGTCGGTCGCGATCAACACGATGATCCTGTCGCTCGTCTATCGGATGCGTCCGGAAGAGTGCCGCCTGATCATGATCGACCCGAAGATGCTCGAGCTTTCGGTCTATGACGGAATTCCGCATTTGCTGACGCCGGTCGTCACCGATCCGAAAAAGGCAGTGGTCGCCCTGAAATGGACCGTCCGCGAGATGGAAGACCGCTATCGCAAGATGTCCAAGGTTGGCGTCCGCAATATTGACGGCTTCAACCAGCGTGTCGGTCAGGCGCGCCGGAACGGGGAACAGATCACCCGAACGGTTCAGACCGGCTTTGACCGCCAGACTGGCGAGGCGATCTACGAGACCGAGCACCTCGATCTCGAGCCAATGCCCTATATCGTTGTCATCATCGACGAAATGGCCGACCTGATGATGGTGGCGGGCAAGGACATTGAAGGCGCGGTGCAGCGTCTTGCCCAGATGGCGCGTGCTGCCGGCATCCATGTGATCATGGCAACGCAGCGCCCGTCCGTCGACGTCATCACCGGTACGATCAAGGCGAACTTCCCGACCCGTATCTCCTTCCAGGTGACGTCGAAGATCGACAGCCGTACCATCCTTGGCGAGATGGGCGCGGAGCAACTGTTGGGCATGGGCGACATGCTGTACATGGCCGGCGGCGGCCGCATCCAGCGCGTCCACGGACCTTTTGTGTCTGACGACGAGGTCGAACAGGTGGTTGCGCATCTGAAGCTCCAGGGCGTGCCGGAATATCTGGATGCGATCACCGAGGATGATGAGGACGAAGACGCCGGTGGCAAGGGCGGCGGCGGAAACTTCGAGGATTCCGACGATCCCTACGATCAGGCGGTCGCCATTGTCCTGCGAGATGGCAAGGCCTCGACCAGCTACATCCAGCGCCGCCTCGGGATTGGGTACAACCGCGCGGCTTCCATCATCGAGCGGATGGAGGAGGAGGGCGTCGTTGGACCTGCCAACCATGCAGGCAAGCGCGAAATCCTCGTGCCAACCGAGGAAGACCGGTTCTAGGTGCTGAAACCTTTGCAGCGGCCCATCGTTTGGGACCAGGCGGCAAGCCGCATTTCGGCCCAACTGGCGGCCTAGTCGAAGAGCAACAAGACAAGACTGAAGGCAACGGACCCTATGGCGAACAAGCTGATCTCGCGACGCGCTTTCCTTGGTAATGCAGCACTGGGCCTGGGCGTTCTTGCAGCGGGACAGTTTGCAGGTCCGCTCTTTTCTCCAGCGCTGGCACAAGGAACGCCCCAGGCGGCGCAACGCATCGCCGATCACTTCTCCCGCGTGAAGACAATGATGGGCGAGTTCGTGCAGTTTGGCCCGCGCGGCGACCAGACCGGCGGCAAGTTCTACATTGAACGGCCGGGAAAAGTGCGCTTCGACTATGAAGCGCCGGCAACGTTCCGGGTGACGGCCGATGGCCGCAACGTCCTTTTGCAGAACACCAAGCTGAAGACGATGGACGCCTACCCCTTGTCCCAGACCCCGCTCAAGCTGCTGCTTGATGATCGGATCGATCTTTCCGGCGGCAGGGTGCGCAGCGTCAAGGAAGAGAGCGATCTCACGACCATCCAGCTTGCTGATCGCAACGCCTTCGGCAATTCAACGATCACAATGATGTTCGATCCTGCCAGCTTCGAACTGCGTCAGTGGACGATCACCGACGCGCAGGGCAAGGACACGACGGTGATGATCTTCAACGTCGAGCAGGGAATGCAGTTCGACCCCTCGGTCTTCCGGATCGACTACGCCGCAGTGGATGCGGCAAACGCCAAGTAAAGACTGCGCATTTCTGTGGAAGAGGCCGCCAGTACGGGGGCCTGATGCCGCCGGGGTTGTGTTCGCGCGCCGGGGCTGGCAGGTTCCGGCCGTCCCGCCGCCTTGCTACCCGGAAGTCCCATGTCATTTTCGATTGCCACCTGGAACATCAATTCCGTGCGCTTGCGCATGCCTCTGGTTGAACGGTTCCTGGAAGAATTTCAGCCGGATGTGCTGTGTTTGCAGGAAACGAAGTGTCCGGATGATCTCTTTCCCTCGAAGGCGTTCCGGAAGGCTGGCTATGAGCACATCGCATTCAGCGGCCAGAAGGGATATCACGGTGTAGCGACTGTCGCGCGGCATCCCCTCGAAGTGGTCGACAAGCGCCGGTTCTGTGACGTTGATGATTGCCGCCACCTGTCGGTGCATGTTCAGGCCGGCGAGCGGAAGATCTTGCTGCACAATTTCTATGTGCCCGCAGGCGGTGACGAGCCGAACCCCGAGATCAACCCGAAATTTCGCCACAAGCTCGATTTCGTCGCCGAGATGCACGATGTGCCTGCAGTTTCCGGCGAGAACCTGTCTTCGGTGCTTGTCGGCGACCTCAACATCGCGCCGCTCGAGAACGATGTCTGGTCCCACAAGCAGCTCCTGAATGTGATCAGTCACACGCCGATCGAGACGACGAGCTTCGAAGCCATGCGCAAGGCGGGCGGTTGGGTCGATCTGATGCGTCAGGTCGTTCCGCCCTCAGAAAAGCTCTATACGTGGTGGAGCTATCGCTCACGGGACTGGGTCGCCTCCAATCGGGGACGTCGCCTCGACCACATCTGGTCATCGGCTGACCTGTCGGCGCATCTGTCCAGGATCGATATCATTTCCGAAGCGCGCGGCTGGGAGCGTCCCTCGGACCATGTTCCGGTCATTGCCCGGTTCAGCCTTTAAGACTGCCGGTACGATCAATCAGAGAATTTGGGAGCTAGGCGCTCGATCTTCTGGAGGAATGCCTGCAGCTCCTCCAGCATGCGCCGGTGAAGCTCTGCTGCCGTTTCCGGATATTCTTCGAGAATGCGTCGAAACAGGGAGCGATTGAGGCGGATCAGCTCGACGTCGGTTTCTGCTGCCGCATACGTCAACCGGCGCGTGTCGGTGATCAATGCCAGTTCACCAAGAAGAGTGCCCGGGCCGACCCGTGACAGGGCGACCGCCTCACCGTCCTGCTCGCGATAAAGCACGACCTTTCCGGCGACGATCACATAGGCGCAGTCAGCAGGTGCATTTTCGCGATAGATTTCGCGGCCCGACGCAAGCCGAACTTGTTCGGCCCCGAATGCCAGCAATCGAAGCTGCTCCGGAGTGAGGTCACTGAAAAGACCGACGCCGGACAGGGTACGGATGTCGTCGTCTAGGGCCAAATTGAAGTCCCCGGTGTCCCCCGAACTCGTTTGTCGCCGGCCTTGAAGTGCGACAAGCAGTCAGGGCCGCGACAAACAATATTCCAAGTTCTTCGACCGCATGGCGCGGACAGTCAAGGGACGAGCTTGTAGCCGCCGCTCTCCGTCACAAGAATCTCGGCGTTAGACGGATCGCGCTCAATCTTTTGGCGGAGCCGGTAGACGTGCGTTTCGAGCGTGTGGGTGGTAACGCCGGAATTGTAGCCCCAGACCTCTTCCAGCAGGATGTCACGCGTGACCACCTTCTGCTCCGCCCGGTAGAGGTACTTTATGATCGACGCTTCCTTCTCCGTCAGCCGGATCTTGTTGCCTTTTACATCGGTCATCAGCTTCTGGCTGGGCTTGAAGACATAGGGTCCAACCGTGAAGGTCGCGTCTTCGCTCTGTTCATGCTGGCGAAGCTGCGCACGGATGCGGGCAAGAAGCACCGCGAACCGGAACGGCTTGGTGACATAGTCGTTCGCGCCTGCTTCGAGCCCAAGGATGGTGTCCGAATCGGTGTCGTGGCCGGTCAGCATGATGATCGGTGCCTTGAAACCGCCCTTGCGCAGGAGCTTCACGGCCTCTCGACCGTCCATGTCCGGAAGACCAACATCCATGATCAGGAGATCGACGTTGCCGGAACGAGCAGTCTGGATCCCCTTGGAAGCGGATTCCTCCTGAAGGACCGAGAATTCTTCGTATAGCGACAATTGTTCGACGAGAGTTTCGCGCAGGTCGGCATCATCGTCGACGATGAGTATGGTACGTGACGTCATGTCGTGTCCTTGACCAGAGATTATGGCCGAACAACGGCCAGTTGACCGCTTGGCGGTTAAAGAGGATGTTCCGGGCATAGAAAGCCTATCACGACGATTTGTTCCCCGTGAAACATTCCGCGAAAAAAGCTCATCCTGGCGGCCGCTCTGTTCTGACCGTGCGCGCACGTCCGGGCCACCCGACACAAGGTCTTCTCAACTTCAACGGGAAAGTCTTTCCCTGCGCACTCGGCCGCGGCGGCATCAAGACGATCAAGCGCGAGGGCGATGGTGGCACGCCAATTGGACAGATGCGGCTTCTTTCAGGCTATTTCAGGAAGGGGCGTGTCCAGTCGACGAGGACCCGGCTGCCATTGAAGCCGATCCGCCAGAGCGATGGCTGGTGCGACCAGCCGGGAGACCCCAACTACAACCGGCCTGTCGTGCTGCCGTACCGGTCAAGTGCAGAAAAGATGATACGCAATGACCGTCTCTACGATTGCTGCATCGTGCTCGACTACAACATAAAGCCGCGCCGGCGTGGCATGGGCAGCGCCATATTCTTTCATATCGCCAAGCAGGGGTTTGGACCGACAGAGGGGTGTGTGGCGGTCGACCCTCAGGTGATGAAGCGGCTTTTGCCTTATCTTTCGCGCAACACGGTGATGCGCGTCCTACGCTAGCCGCCACACGGTGGTCTGCTTGACCTCGGAATCTTCCAGAACGCGGGTTACCGGCACCTGATAGGTGGCGACCGCCTCCAATCCCTCTTTTGGCAAGTAGGACCGGCCCGGATCACCCACGAGAACCGTGGCACCTCTTTGGCTCAAACTTCTGAACCAGGGCATCAAGCGCTGCGCGAACAGCTGGTCGTAGAAGACGTCGCCAGCCAGAACGACGTCCCAGCCGCCGTCGGTGCCGATCAGGTCATCGCCAGCAAAATTGATCGATACGGAGTTCACTTGCGCATTCAGCGCAACAGCATGAGCAGAAATCGGGTCGATGTCGGCGGCGACGACCTTGCGAGCGCCAGCCTTGGCTGCAGCAATCGCGACGAGGCCGGAGCCCGAAGCAAAGTCGAGAATCCGCAGGCCGCGCACCAGCGGTTGATGGTCGAGAATGTAGCGGGCAAGCCCCTGACCTCCGGCCCAGGCAAATGCCCAGAACGGTGGAGGCAGGCCGATCTCGCCGAGCTCTTCTTCGGTGCGATGCCACAGATCATGAGCTTCGTCAGCCAGATGAAGCGAGATCTCGGGTACATGCGGAGGGGACAGGATCACCGTGTTCGCGAGGATGAAGCTTTGATCGACCATCGGTCATTCTCGTCGGCGAATCTGGGCGGAAGTAAGCCCGCGAGCGATGCGAAGGGCTTGCGAGATTTAGGGGAGGCGTGGGGTCTAGCCCACGCCGTCGCAAAATTACGGAGCTGGGACCAGGCCGCCCATCCGGCAGACCTCGACCCATTCGTCTCGCGTAACCGGCTGGACGGAAAGGCGCATCGAGGTGACGAGCGCCATCTTTTCCAGCAGCGGGTTTGCCTTCACGTCCTTCAGCGTCACCGGCTTGGGCAGGTCACGTACGGCGCGAATATCGACGCATTCCCAGCGCGGATCGTCCGTGGTCGAATCCGGGTGCGCCAATGCGCAGACCTCAACGATGCCGACCGCTTCCAGTCCGATATTCGAATGGTAGAAGAAGCCGAGATCGCCGATCTGCATCGCGCGCATGTTGTTGCGCGCCTGGTAGTTGCGCACACCGTCCCATTCTTCGCCCTTTTCGCCTTTTGCCTTGAGCATTTCGAAGGAAAAGACGTTCGGCTCGGATTTGAACAACCAGTAGGCCATCGTCACGCCTCCGGCTTGTTGAAGAGCCAGTTCCAGGGATAGAGCTCGGTCGATTCGAACAGACCGGCTTTGGCGTAGGGATCAGCGGCGAAGATAGCCTCAGCTTCCGCGCGGTCGGCGGCTTCAATCGCGACCAGGCTGCCGATCGGCTTGCCTTCTTCGTTCAGGAAAGGCCCGGCGAATTTGAGCTTTCCGTTGGCATTGAGGCCGTTGAGATAGTCCACATGCTCGGGGCGGTTCGACAACCGTGTTTCAAGATGTCCAGGCTTGTCCCGGCCGATGAACGTAAAGATCATGTCGCTCGTCCCATATCTTCGTCAGTTTCGCTCTTGAGCGGTCGCGCCATCAGGGCGGCGACAGCCTCTCGGATTGTGCTCCTGCCCGCCAGGATTGCGTCGACCGCTTCAATGATTGGCGCTTCGATTTCGTTTTCACGGGCAATCCTTGCAGCGATCCCGGCAGTCGCAGCGCCTTCTGCAAGTTTGAGCCCGCTTAGATCGTCTCCGCGCCCAAGCGCAACGCCATAGGCAAAGTTGCGCGACTGGTCAGAGCCGCAGGTCAGGATCAGGTCGCCGAGGCCCGACAGGCCCATCAGGGTTTCCGGGTCGGCTCCGAATTTGGCACCCACGCGGCGCAGTTCGACAAAGCCGCGCGTCACCATGGCGGCCTGCGCACTTGCACCAAGTCCAGCCCCAGCGACTGCACCCGCTGCAATGGCAAGCACGTTCTTCAAGGCACCACCAATCTCGACACCCGTCAGGTCGGTGCTCGAATAGCAGCGGAACGATGGCGATGAGAGCAAACCGGCGAGCCTCGCCGCGAGGGCAGGGTCTTGCGCCGCGACAGTGACCGCCGTTGGTAATCCCCGTGCCACGTCGGTTGCAAAACTTGGGCCTGAAAGCGCCGCGATCGGCGTTTCGGGCAATATTTCGCGCGCTATTTCGGACAGGAGACGGCCCGTGCTGCGCTCAATGCCCTTGGCGCACAGGACGAGCGGAGCGCCCACAGGAAGCAGTCCGCTGATTTCCTGCAAGACATCGCGCATGGTCTGTGCGGGTATGACGGCGAGAATGCAGTCTGCGCCCGCGAGCGCTTCCGCCAGATTCTCTGTCGAGACAAGTCCCTTATCGAGGCGGATCCCGGGGAGATATCTCGGATTTTCCTGGCGAAGATTAAGAGCTTCGACTGTAGCCGGATCGCGCGCCCAGATTGTTGTTGCGTGGCCGGCACGCAATGCCGTGAGCGCGAGAGCCGTTCCCCACGCGCCGCCTCCGAGGACCGCAATGCGCGCTCGTCGTTGCTGGCTCATGCCTTTGCCCCTCGCTTGCCGGAGCCGATCATCGGGCTTGCCCGCTCATCGAGCGGCCAGCGCGAGCGCGGGGCAAATGACATGCTCTCATCATTACTCGCCATGCCAGCGCGCATGCGCTCAAGCCCCGCCCAGGCGATCATGGCGGCGTTGTCGGTGCAAAGCGCGATCGGCGGCGCGACCAGTCGCATTGCATGTTTGCCGCAAAGCCGGTCCAACGTTTCGCGGATGGCCTTGTTCGCAGCCACGCCGCCAGCGACCACAAGAGCGGGGTCATCAATGTCCGGGTAAATCTCGCGAAAACGGGACAGGCTTTTGCCAACCCGCTCTTCCAGCGTTTCGGTGATCGCGCGTTGGAACGATGCGCATATGTCGGCAACATCCTGGTCCGACAGCGGAGCGATGGCCGTCGCCGCCTGACGGACGGCGGTCTTGAGGCCGGAAAATGAAAAGTCGAGGCGTGCCTCGCCGCGTAAGGGGCGTGGGAAGCTGAAGCGCGATGCGTCACCCTCACGCGCGGCCCGTTCCACATTAGGGCCGCCCGGATAGGGCAGGCCAACGAGCTTTGCCGTCTTGTCGAAGGCTTCGCCGAGCGCGTCATCGATCGTGGTTGCCCAGCGTTCGTAATCACCAACGCCGCGAACGAGGATCACCTGGGTGTGGCCGCCGGAAACCAGAAGCAGAAGGTAGGGAAACTCGACGCCATCGGTCAGGCGCGCCGTGAGGGCATGGCCTTCGAGATGATTGACCGCAACGAGCGGCTTGCCCGATGCGGCGGCGATGGCCTTTGCGGTCATCAGCCCGACAATGAGCCCACCGATCAGGCCGGGGCCTGCCGTTGCCGCTATTCCGTCGAGATCGTCGACAGAAACGCCAGCTTCATCGAGTGCGCTCGCCACGATCCCGTCCAGCGCCTCGACATGCGCGCGCGCAGCGATCTCCGGAACGACGCCACCAAAAGCCGCATGGTCCTCGATCTGGCTAAGGACTACATTGGACAGGATTTTTGGCGTGCCGGATTCATCAAGCGCGACCACTGAAGCGGCCGTCTCGTCGCAACTGGTCTCGATGCCGAGCATGCGTAACATTGCTGTGCCGGTTATTCCCCGTTAGGACTGGCACGCACCTACCATGGACGAGCCAGCATGCAAACTTATGAGTTGAGGATCGGGACAAGAGGTAGCGCGCTTGCGCTGGCTCAGGCCCATGAAACGCGCTCGCGCCTGATGGCCGCGCACAATCTGCCAGAAGAGGCGTTCGAGATCGTCGTCATCACCACAAGCGGCGACCGCATCCTTGACCGGCCACTCGCCGAGGCGGGTGGCAAAGGCCTTTTCACTAAGGAAATCGAGGAGGCGCTCCTCAACAACCGCATCGACATTGCGGTCCATTCTTCCAAGGATATGCCGACGCAATTGCCCGAGGGCTTGGAGCTGTCTGCATTTTTGGAGCGCGAAGATGTTCGTGACGCATTCATCGGCAGGCAGAGCGCGATCCTTGAAGAACTTCCCCACGGTGCGGTTGTCGGCTCATCCTCGCTGCGCCGGCAGGCGCTGATCCGCCGCATCCGACCGGATATCGATGTGGTGATGTTTCGTGGCAACGTGCAGACGCGCCTGCGCAAGCTCGACGAAGGCCAGGTAGCCGGGACGCTGCTTGCGACTGCCGGGCTTCGCCGCCTGGGTCTTGCCGATATCATTACCGAGCTTCTGCCCGTCGAACGGTTTCCGCCGGCACCCGGGCAGGGCGCGATCTGCATTGAAAGCCGCATCGGTGATGAGCGGGTCAAGGCAATGCTTGCGCCGATCGGCCACGCCACTACGGCTGCGGCACTGACATGCGAGCGTGCTTTCCTTGGCTCGCTCGATGGTTCGTGCCGGACGCCGCTTGCGGGATATGCGCAGATTGAAGGTGATCGGATCGTCTTCAATGGAATGATCCTGACGCCGGATGGCACCGAAGTTCACGAGATTGAAGCCGAAGGCGCAATTAACGAGGCGGCTGCACTCGGTGCCAAGGCTGGTGCACGCATTCGCGAAAAGGCGGGCACCCAGTTCTTCGAAGGCTGGTTTTGAAGAGACGGGTTCTCGTAACCCGTCCTGAGCCTGGCGCGAGCGCCACGGGTGCGAAGCTCGAAAAAGAGGGATTCGCGCCCATCTTGCTGCCGCTTACGCGTATCGTCAGCCTCGAACCCGACATCCCCCAACCGCTGGAGACTTATGACGCGCTCGTCGTCACCAGTCCCAATGCGGTACGACACATCCCGCAGGCGGTCATAGCGGTAGCGCGCGCCTTGCCCCTTTTCGCGGTCGGCGAAGCAACGGGAGAGACAGCCACCCAGGTTGGATTTACTGATGTGCGTGCGGCGGGAGGAACCGCGATACTCCTCGCCGAACTTATCGGTCGCGATATGGCGGCCGGTGCGCGGCTGCTGCATCTCGCCGCCGTTCAAAGGACCCGCGGATTTATCGAGGCGATAAGTGCTCTCGATATGAGTATGGACATCGCGGAAGTCTACTCCGCAGAGGAAGTCAGTTATCCAACTGACTTTGTAAAGGGCGCCGTTGGGCCTGAGGCGATCTGGGGCGCGCCTGTCCTTTCCGAGCGCGCTGGCCAGATTTTGTCACGGCTGATCATCGATACCCGGATGCAGCAACAGTTTGAACTGACACGGTTTTTCTGCATCTCGGCAAAGGTCGCGCGGGCACTGGCTCCGTTGACGAACGCAACGACGTTCATCAGCCATGAGCCGTCGGAGGAAAGTGTTCTTGAACTTCTTTTAAGGCATGCAGGCAACTGACGACGCCGTTGCCCTTTTCACGACATAGCGCTCGGCCTAGATCAAAATTTGCGGTCGCGTAGACCGATATGAGCTGAAGGATTGCCGGCATGGTAAAAACGCCCCGAACCCGACACTCGAAAGCCACTCGAGAACCAGTGACGATCGATCTTTCACCCGATGAAGTCTTTCGCCTTGAAAAAGAGCAGAAGGCTGAGGAGGCAGCGGCGGCGCCAGCCGAGCCTGTCGTGACGTCCGACACGCCACCGGCGGAACCCGTCATCGAGGATATAGCTGAGCCGACGGTTCAAAGCGCGGAGCCGGAACCCGAATCCTTATCGACAGAAAGCAGCGGTGCACCACGCGAGGAAGACGTCGCCGAGCCCGCTCCGTCCACCTTTGGACGCGCGCCTGAGCCCGTGGCGGAGCCAAGGCGTAGCTCAGGCGGCCAACTTCTGGCTGGGGCAGCCGGCGGCGTCATTGCCCTGGCGATCGCGGGAGGGCTGCATTTTGCCGGACTGCTTCCTGGAAGCCGCAGCGTCCTGGAAGATCATACGCCGGCGATCGCTTCGCTCGAAGAACAGCTTGCCTCGCTGCGCCAACAGATTGCCGCGGCCCCATCCGGAAACGGGGATGAAGACCTCTCTGCCCGACTGCAAGAGGCCGAGCAACGTCTGGCTTCCATGACCGAGGAAATGGGCGCCCTGCGTGACGAACTCGCCAATGCGCCGCAGGCTGGCACGGCAGAACCCGTTGATCTTGCGCCCGTTGAGGAACGCATTGCCAGCCTCGAAAACACCATCGCCGAGTTGCAGGCAAACCCTGCTGCCGACGAGGCGACTCTGGGCCCGATTACAGCGGACGTCTCGTCCCTGCGGGACCTGATTACCGAAGGGCAGACTGCACAGGCACAGCTTTCCGGTCGCCTTGAAGGGCTTGAGAACCGGATGAGTGAACTGACCGTGCGGCTGGATGAGCAGGCCGAGGCCCCGTCGACCGCGATGCTGATTGCGGTTTCTGCTCTCAAGGCGACGGTTGATCGCGGGTCCTCTTTCAAGGCGGAGCTTGATACGCTCGCCGCGCTTGCGCCTGATGCGCCGGAATTGGCGGGTCTTCAGCCCTACGCGCAAAATGGAGTTGCAACGCTCGCGACCCTGACCGCCGAAGCAGACGCAGCGGCGAATGCCATGATCGCTGCCGACCGTCCGGTCGACCCGCAGGCTGGTTTCGCCGACCGTCTCTGGTCGAGCGCGATGGGTCTGGTGCAAGTTCGTCCGGTCGGGATGGTCGAGGGCGATGGCGTTCCCGAGATCGCAGCACGGATCGATGCCGCGGTGAAGGCGGGAGATTTCGAGCGCGCCCTGATGGAATATGACAGCCTTCCCGATGCGGCGAAGGAAGCCGGCAGACCCTTTATCGAGAAGGTCCGGGCCCGCCAGGAGGTGGACCGGCTTGTCGAGCAGGCGCTTGCCGCAGCGTTGAGGAGCTAGTCCAAGATGTTTCGGGTTCTTTTCTTCCTGCTCCTCGTATTCGCTATCGGACTTGGCTTTGCATGGCTGGCGGACCGGCCGGGCGATCTGGTGATGACCGTTAATGGCTATCAATATCACGTAAGCCTGATGGTCGCCGCCGTCATCATGGTGGCTGTTGTGGCGCTGACCATGCTGAGCTGGTGGGTCCTGAAGGGCATTTGGTACAGCCCCTACACGGTCAGCCGATATTTTCGCGTTCGCCGCCGCGACCGCGGATATCAGGCGCTGTCTACCGGCATGATCGCGGCAGGGGCCGGAGACGCAACGCTTGCGCGCAAGAAGAAGAAGGAGGCGATGAAGCTGATCTCGGCCGACCAGGAGCCGCTGATCCATCTTCTGGATGCGCAGGCGTCCCTGCTTGAAGGCGACCACGCCGCCGCGCGCACAAAATTCGAGGCGATGCTGGCTGATCCCGAGACGCGCCTTCTTGGTTTGCGAGGGCTTTATCTCGAGGCGGAGCGGCTGGGCGACCGCAATGCCGCACGTCACTATGCAGCCAAGGCCGCAGAGACCGCACCGCAGCTTGGATGGGCGACGGATTCCACCCTCGAACAGAAAGTCGAGGCTCAAGAATGGGACGACGCGTTGAAGCTTGTCGAAACCCAGAAGTCGACGAAGCAAATCGACAAGCCAGACGCCAATCGACGCCGCGCCGTTCTTCTGACGGCCAAGGCGATGGCAATTTTCGATGCTGATCCTGCCGGTGCCAAGACCGCAGCCCTTGAGGCGACCAAACTTGCTCCGGATCTGGTTCCGGCCTCCGTAACGGCTGCTCGCGCTGCCTTCCGGCTGGATGATCTGCGCAAGGGCGCGAAGCTTTTGGAAGCAGCGTGGAAGCTTCAACCGCATCCGGAAATTGGCGAGGCCTACGTCCATGCCCGCGCCGGGGACTCGACCCATGATCGACTGGAGCGGGCGAAAAAGCTGCAATCGCTTCGCCGCAACAATGCGGAATCCTCTCTGGTTGTGGCTCGCGCTGCGCTGGATGCCGGAGAATTTGCCCTCGCCCGCAGCGAGGCCGAGACGGCTGCGCGCCTGGGACCGCGCGAAGGCGTCTTTCTTCTGCTCGCCGACATTGAGGAAGCTGACACCGGTGATCAGGGCAAGATCCGGCACTTCCTCGGGCAGGCTGTGCGTGCACAGCGCGATCCAGCTTGGGTAGCCGAGGGCGTGGTCTCTGAAAAATGGGCTCCGCTTTCACCCGTGAGCGGTAAGCTGGACGCCTTTGAGTGGAAGACCCCGGCTGAGCGGATCAGCCAGATGATCGAACCATACGAGCCCTACGAACCAAAAACCGCTTCGCCCGCACCGGTTCCGATTGCCCCGCCGCCTGCGGCGGCAGAGGTTAAGGCCGAACCGGTCGAGGAGCCGGTGGTTGAAACACCGCCCGCACCTGTCGTGGAGAAGACGGTCGAACCCGTCGGGCCTGCATCCGTCGTGTCCTCTCCTATTCTGGATGTCGAGCCCACGACCGCCGAAGACGAGGAGGACGTACGCGGAATGACACGTCTTCCGGATGATCCGGGCGTCGATCCAGATGACAAGGACGGAAAACCTGCAGGCTTCCGGCTGTTCTAGTTGGGCGGTACGGGTTAGTAAGGGCGATGCTCGAGCGTTTCAAAACCTTCCTCGCCAATCTGAACCCTGCTGCCGGTGACCGGAAGCCAGGCTCGGATGACCCCCGCGTTGCTGCTGCGGCCTTGATGATCCTGGTGGCGGACGCCGATGGTTCGCATGTCGAAGAAGAGCGCGTGCAATTGCGCAGCGCCTTGGCTGAGGCGTTTGACCTGTCGGGCAGGCAGCTGGATCAGCTTCTGACCGCAGGTGAAAAGGCGAGCCGCGAGGCCATCGATTATTACCAGTTCACCAGCGTCCTGAACCGGACGCTGGAACAGCCGCAAAAGACCGAGCTTGTTCGGCTGCTTTGGGAAACCGTCTACGCAGACGGCGAATTGCATGAACTGGAAGACAATGTCGTCTGGCGTGTCGCCGAACTGATCGGCGTCGAACAGCGCGAGCGGATCCTGTTGCGCAGGCAGGCTCGCGATGCCGCGGGAATAAGGGGCGAGCAGGATTGATGAACCTGCATGACCCTCATCGCCCTTCCAAGGGCAAGATCCTGATCGTCCTGCATCAGGAAATGTCCAGCCCGGGCCGCGTCGGACAGCTGCTCAGCGCGGCGGGTTTCCAGCTCGACATAAGGAGGCCGCCGCTTGGTGATCCGCTCCCCGACACACTTGATGGACATCGCGGTGCGGTCGTCTTCGGGGGGCCGATGAGCGCGAACGATCCGGACGACTTCATCAAACGGGAGACCGATTGGCTGGCGGTGCCGTTAAAGGAAGACAAGCCATTTCTTGGTATCTGCCTTGGCGCGCAAATGTTGGTCAACCACCTCGGCGGCCGGGTTGGTCCACGCGAGGACGGGGCAGTCGAGATCGGCTGGTATCCGATTGCGCCTACAAAACATGGCAGGGAGATGGTGGAGTGGCCGGAGATGGTCTACCAATTCCATCGCGAAGGGTTTTCGCTCCCCTCCGGATCGACGCTTCTCGCCGGTGGGGATGTCTATCCCAATCAGGCTTTTCGGTATGGCAGGAAGGCCTTCGGCATTCAGTTTCATGCCGAGCTGACGCGCGCGATGATGCACAGCTGGGTCGTTCGCGGCGCCAGCCGTTTTGATCTGCCTGGCGCCCAGCCGGGGCGCGAACATCTTGCCGGTCGGCTGTTGTGGGACATCAAGCTGCGCAGCTGGCTCGAAGGCTTCCTTCATCATATCTTCGAAGAAGGTGCGGACGCGCGGGTAATTGCCCCTGCCAAGCCAGATGCGATCAGCTACGCCCGTCGAGACGACGTGCTTTCCTGAGCTCCGGAAAGAGCCACGCCCACAGCGCGGCTACGCCCACAGCACCGATGCCGCCTATGGTGACGGCCGGGACGGTGCCGATCAGCGCGGCCATGGTTCCCGCCCGAAATTCGCCGAGCTCGTTCGAGGCTCCAACGAACACGCCATTCACTGCACTGACCCGACCGCGCACCCTGTCCGGGGTCCAGAGCTGGATCAATGTGCTGCGGATATAGACGCTGACCATGTCGGCGGCTCCGAGAAGGGCAAGCGCGACGATTGAAAGCCAGGGTACCGTCGACACGCCGAAGATCGCGGTGAAAATGCCGAAGAGGCCGACAAAGAAGAACATGACCAATCCGGCATGATCGCGGATCGGGTGACCTGCCAGCCAGACCGCGACGCAAACCGCACCGACGCCCGGTGCTGAACGCAGAAGGCCAAGCCCCCACGGTCCGAGCTCAAGGATATCGCGTGCGTAGACCGGTAAAAGCGCCACGGCACCACTGAGAAGGACCGCGAATAGATCAAGCGAGATCGCGCCGAAGACGATCTTCTGGCTGAGAATGTAGCGGAAGCCCGCGAATAGGGTGTCGAGAGAGCGAGGCTCATTATCAAAATGTTGTTTCGGCGTCGGGATCGACGCGATCAGCAATGCGCCGACCAGCATGATGAGTGTGGCGACGCTGTATGCCGCGATTGGGGACACGCCATAAAGCAAGCCGCCTGCGACCGGGCCAACAATGGTTGCGATCTGCCAGGCAGACGAATTCCACGCGACTGCATTTGCAAAATCCTTCGCCGGGACAAGGTTTGCGACCAGCGAAGACGATGCCGGCATGAAGAACGCACGTGCGGTGCCGAAGACCGCCAAGACGATGAAGATCTGCGCTGG
The DNA here is from genome assembly GCF_016124105.1 of Aquamicrobium zhengzhouense. Classification (GTDB taxonomy): domain Bacteria; phylum Pseudomonadota; class Alphaproteobacteria; order Rhizobiales; family Rhizobiaceae; genus Aerobium; species Aerobium zhengzhouense. Next base: position 38,917 of record NZ_JADGMQ010000013.1, on the reverse strand, counting down.
CGAAGTCAGTCCACGTAGCGTGAGAAGCAGGAGCGCAAGCGCGCAAAAAGCTTCAACGCAGATCGAGATGCACATGATCAGCCGCCGGCCGAAGCGATCTGAAGCCGCTCCGGTCACCAGCACCAGCAACAGGGCAGGTGCGAACTGAACCAGACCGACGAGTCCCAGATCGAAGGGATTTCGGGTCAGATCATAAATCTGCCAGCCGACAGCCACCGAAACGATCTGAATTGCAAAGGTGGCCGCAAACCGCGCTGCAAAGAACCTTGCATAGGAGGAATGCCGGAAGGCGGCGAAGCGATCGTCGGATGTGGAGGGAGAGGACATGCACGGTTACTCGATGTCAGGTGGTCGCGTTCAACGCGAAACCCACCTCACACGCAATTCAGATTGAGAGGAAACCTCTGCCGCTTCAGGCAACTTGCCGCGCGAGCGCACAGCGGGACCAGAGCTTCGACAAAGCCTGCGCCAGAGCCTCGATATCCGCGTCTGTATGAAGCGGCGTCGGCGTGATGCGCAGACGTTCGCTCTTCTTCGGGACGGTCGGATAGTTGATCGGCTGGACGTAGACACCGTATTCGTCGAGCAGCAGGTCCGAGATCCATTTGCACTTGGCAGCATCGCCCACCATCACCGGCACGATGTGGCTCGGATTCGGCATGACGGGAATGCCGAAGCCTTCCAGACGCTGGCGCACCCTGGCCACACGGTCGCGATGGGCGGCGCGCTCGACCTGGCTCGTTTTCAGATGCTGGATCGATGCCACCGCGCCCGCGGCAACATGAGGCGGAAGCGCAGTCGTAAAGATGAAGCCGGACGCATAGGAGCGGATGAAGTCGACCAGTGCAGCGGATCCGGTGATATAGCCGCCGACGACACCGAATGCCTTGCCAAGCGTTCCTTCGATAAGGGTGATGCGGTCCATCAACCCTTCGCGCTCGGCGATACCGCCACCGCGCGGGCCGTACATTCCAACGGCGTGAACCTCGTCGAGGTAAGTCATCGCTCCGTGCTTTTCCGCAACGGCGACGATATCTGCGATCGGGGCGATGTCGCCATCCATCGAGTAGACGCTCTCGAAGGCAACGATCTTGGGCCGATCAGGTCCGTATTCTGCGAGCTGCCGGTCGAGGTCGGCCACATCATTGTGCTTCCAGATCCGGCGCTCAGCCTTCGAGTGGCGGATGCCCTCGATCATCGAAGCATGGTTGGAGGCATCGGAGAAGATCACGCATCCGGGGATATGCGACCCCAGCGTCGACAGGCTGGTCCAGTTGGACACGTAGCCCGAAGTAAACAGCAGCGCTGCTTCCTTGCCATGAAGATCGGCAAGCTCTTGCTCGAGAAGCACGTGATAGTGGTTGGTGCCGGAAATATTGCGTGTTCCGCCCGCGCCTGCTCCATAGCGGTCGATCGCCTCGTGCATGGCTGCGATCACCTTGGGGTGCTGACCCATGCCGAGATAATCGTTCGAGCACCAGACGGTGACGTCGCGAATGGAACCGTTGGCGTGGCGGCGTGCTGCCGGAAACGCGCCAGCCGTGCGCTCCAGTTCGGCAAAGACGCGATAGCGCCCTTCGTCCCGCAGGGCGTCCAGCTTCGTGGCAAAAAAGGCTTCGAAGTCCATGATGCGTCTTTCGTGATTTAGGTCTTTTCGTGTTTTCCGCGCGCGGGGTCAAGTCCGGTTGCATTTTGGGGAAGTTCAACCCAATTGCTGATGCCCCTTTTACTGCGAGCAAACGACTTATGCGCTATGAGGAGAGCGAGTGGAGAGGTGGAGGGGCGCAATGGCGCAGGACGACCGACCGAGGAAGACCGTGCTTGCCGTATTCGGCACGCGACCTGAAGCCATCAAGATGGCGCCCGTCGTCAAGGAGCTGCAGCGCTCGGACAAGTTGCGGGTGCGCGTCTGCGTCACGGCCCAGCACCGGCAGATGCTCGATCAGGTGCTTGCGCTGTTCGAACTCGTTCCGGACCATGACCTTGACCTGATGAAGCCCAATCAGACGCTCGATGGCATAACTGCGGGCGTCCTGACTGGCATCGGCAAGGTTCTTGATCTGGAAAAGCCGGATCTGGTGCTGGTTCATGGCGATACGACGACCACGCTCGCTGCGTCTCTAGCGACGTTCTACAGGCGCCTGCCGCTCGGCCATGTCGAGGCTGGACTGCGCTCGGGCAATCTGCATGCGCCGTGGCCGGAGGAACTGAACCGTCGCGTTACGACGCTCGCCACCCGGTTTCACTTTGCACCGACACAGACCTCGAAGGCCAATCTGCTGCGCGAGGGAATTGCCGAAGACCAGATACATATTACAGGAAACACGGTGATCGACGCGTTGCTTGCCACTGTTCGCAAGACGAGGGAGCCTGAGCGTCATCGAGAATTTGCGGAGATGTTCCGGTTCATCGACGCTGACAAGCGGCTCGTCCTTGTCACAGGCCATCGGCGTGAGAACTTCGGGGCGGGGTTTGAGAACATCTGTAATGCGCTGAACGACCTGACCGTCGCCCATGACGTTCAGATCGTCTATCCGGTGCATCCCAATCCGAGTGTCCGCGAGCCTGTCGAGCGCCTCTTGGGCAACAACCCTGCGATTCATCTCATCGATCCTCTCGATTACGAGCCTTTCGTGCATCTGATGGATCGCGCCAATCTGATCATCACGGATTCGGGCGGGGTTCAGGAGGAAGCGCCGTCTCTTGGCAAGCCGATATTGGTCATGCGTGACACGACGGAACGCCCGGAGGCTGTCGATGCCGGCACGGTGATCCTGGTCGGGACCGATCGCAACCGCATCGTTCAGGAAGCGACACGGCTCCTCACCGATGAAAGCTACTATCAAAGTATGGCTCAGGCCATAAATCCATACGGTGACGGCCTTGCCTCGAAGCGTATTCGCGGCGTTATTGAAGCCGAACTTTAAGCAAGACCTTTTCCCGTCACCTCATCGGAGCCAAATCGTGAGTTTCGTCTTTCCTCCCTCGCCACAGGCAAGCGTTCCCGTTCGTGGAGAAGCGGCGCGGTTCCCGGTTCGTCGTGTCTTTTGTGTCGGTCGAAATTATGCGGCGCATGCACGCGAGATGGGCAAGGACCCTGATCGCGAGCCGCCGTTTTTCTTCACGAAACCCGCAGATGCAGTGGTGGAGGATGGTGCGACGATAGCCTATCCCTCACTAACCAACGACTTGCACCATGAGGGCGAACTGGTGGTTGCCATCGGAAAGGGAGGCATCGACATTGCCGAGGGCGATGCCCTTTCGCATGTCTGGGGCTACGCGATCGGCAATGACCTGACACGGCGGGATCTGCAGGCACAGGCAAAGGATCTCGGCCGGCCGTGGGATTTCGCCAAGGGGTTCGACCAGTCCGCGGTGTGTGGAGCGATCGCGCCGGTCAGTGAAGTCGGACACCTCGCGGCCGGGGAAATCAGCGTTGCGGTCAATGGCGAGCTTCGTCAGCGGGGCGACCTTTCCGACATGATCTGGTCGATCGCCGAAGTGATCTCGATATTGTCGCGGGCCGTGCGGATCGAAGCGGGTGATCTGATCTATACCGGAACCCCCGCCGGGGTTGGCGCGCTCGTTCCGGGCGATGTCTGCGTCGTCAATATTGCGGGCCTTGGTTCCGTCAGCACGACGATTGGGCCACGGGTATAGTCTTGATGCGGTGGGTCGTTAAGGTTTTGTAAAGGCTTGTTTTCGTTACAAAACGTTAATCCTGCCGTTCATTTTCCGTTCAGTTTGGGATCGCTAGGGTCACGTCATCAACAACGAGGCCCCAAGATGTTCAAGCGTACCATCCTCGCCGCAATCGCCTTCTCAATCCTGGCTGCGCCGATGGCGCAGGCCCAAAGCCGCCACGAGCCGCAGCGTCCCGCGCCGCATCACAAGTATCAGCCGTACAAGCCGCATGGGCCGGCCAAGCCCCAGGCGCATCGTCCCGCTCCGAAGCCGCATTTGTCTCGCCCCGCGCCAAGGCCCCAGGCACATCGTCCTGCGCCGAAGCGCCATCATTGGGCACGTGGCCAGCGAGTTCCCGAATGGCAGCGCAAGCAGCACGTCCGCGACTACCACCGTCACGGCCTGAAGCGTCCGGCGCGTGGGCAGCAGTGGGTCAAGATCGACAATGATTATCTGCTGATCAGCGCTGCGACGGGACTGATCCTTGGCCTGGCCGCAGGCCGGTAAGAACAAGCGGTGCGTGGGGAGTTCGCACTTTCTTACGGGTCCGACACAGGCAGCATCCCGATTTTCGGGATGCTGTTTTTGCCAGAAGCTCCTTTGCGAAAATTCCGCTGGGTAAGATCGCGGAATTTTGTAAATTTAACGCTCTTTTCGGTGGTGGCGCTCTATAAGACTGGAAACTCGGATTACGTATGAGCGGCGCGTATTTCATCCTCATCATCGGGCTGTCGATAACAGGGCTGTTCATCACCGCCTTTGTTGCGATTGCAATGTATGATCGCCGCTACGTTGCAGCCTGGTGGTTTGCGGGCACTTACATAGGCGGCTTCGCCTATGCGCTCACCGAATTTCTGCTTCCCTACACGGTCAATGTGCAGCTCGAAATCTACGTGCTCGGTCACGCCATATTCCTTCTGGCGGTGACACTGCTGAATTTTGGGCTCGCCCGGCATTACGCGGTCGCGCCGCCGATCCGGCTTCTTGTCGCGGTGTTCGTGGTCTCGGTGGCGGTCAATCTGTTGACTCAGGGCATGATGCGCGACTCCCTGACCCGGATGTTCATCTATCAGGCTCCGTATTTCGTGATGCAGATGATCGGCGCCGGTATCGTCCTGCGCTCGCTAAGGCGCTCGACACTGGATCTTGCGCTGGCAGGCCTGATGGTGATCACCGCGCTGCATTATCTGGCAAAGCCGCTGGTTGCCATCGCCGTGGGCGGACCGGGTGCTAATCCCTCAGACTATCTCTCCACCACCTACGCGATGGTCTCGCAGTCCGGGGCGATCGTGCTGGTGGTTGCCACCGGCCTCCTGCTGCTTCTGATCCTTGGCAAAGACATTGTCGGGACCATCGCTCTGCGTGCCGAGACGGATGTGCTTTCCGGTCTGTTGAACAGGCGCGGCTTTGATGCGCGCTTTTCCGAGTTGAGCCATGCTTGCACGAGACAAGGATTGCCGATCTCGCTGATCGCCTGCGACCTCGATCATTTCAAATCGATCAACGACAGTTTGGGCCACGCTGCAGGAGACCGCTTGATATCGCAGTTCGGCGCGGTGTTACGCGACGAGGCGGAGGTCTCCTATGTCATTGCCCGCACCGGTGGCGAAGAGTTCTCTATCCTTCTGCCGCGGGCCAATCTTCACGTCGCGCGCCTGTTTGCAGAACGCGTTCGAACTGCTTTCGGGAACAGCGCATCAGCAGACCTTCCCGCCGGGCATGCGATCAGCGCAAGCTTCGGTGTGGCGGAGCTTGGCGAGGGGGAAGCATCGCAATCGCTGGTAGATCGCGCCGACGCAGCCCTTTATGAGGCCAAAAGGTCAGGGCGCAATTGCGTGCGATACAGCCTATTCAGCGGACGACCGTTCGAACAGGCGAGCAGTTACTGACTTCGCCGTTTACCTGGTCGCTTCCGTCACCATGGAATAGGTCTTCAGCTCCTCCGTCGACAGATAATAGAGTTGGTCGGGCGGGGTATCGAGAGCGTGCAGCCATAGCGCGGGGTCGACGCCCATCTCCATAAGGTATCGGGAAATGCGCGCGGCTGTCAGCTGCGCGTCAGCCATAGCATGCGCCGGGTCGAGCATTGGGTGGTCTGCATAAAACTGATGCACGCCAAGAAATGCATTCGGTTCGACCGTACGGGTTACGCCGCCCGCAAAGACAAGCGGACAGGATGAGGCACAAATCGCACCATTTTCGATACGCGTTTCAACCTTCATCTGGCGCAAGTGCCTTGCAATGCGGATTGCATCATTGATCGAGCCACCCGGAGATTGCAGCGCAACAGCCGTCGGTCGGACGTCTAATCCCGACACCTCAGCTATAAAACGGTTCGCCGATCCGGGATCGATCAGGCCGGACAGTTCAAGGACACCATCCGCCCTCAGTTGAAGGCGAAGCGGTGCTTCGGCGTAAGGATCAGCGATTGCGCTTTTGGAAGCTGAAGGCATTGGCTCGACGGTCGCAAGAGGCGATGTCGTGTTCGACAAATGGTCGTTGAGAGCTTTCGGGTCAGCGAGGGCCGCGACAAGCAGTCCACCAGCAAGACCGCAGACCGCGGAGAATAATGCTGCACGATCCTGCAGGACTGCCAGCATCACTTCAGCCCGCAGATCTTCATGATGCTACCTGCAGACCAAGGGCGCCTGGGGCACCATTCCGGCCTCGAGCCCGTACATGTGGCTACGCCCTACCCAGACATGGGGCTGACGGGTGCAATATCGGTAATCGGGAGCGGTGGGGCGCTTGTCGTTCAGGTAGACGACTTCCGGCTCGTGATAGGATCCGGTGCGCTCATACGCTTGCGCTGTATGACCCATGCCGACAATGATGCGCTTGTATCCGGCCGGGCTGTGTATCACCAGATTTCCATAAGAGTCGGCATGAACCCGATCCCGCAAGGTGCCGCCGGCGATCGCGGACGACGCGCAGGCAAGGGTCAGGGCGGTTACCCAGGTTGCGAGGACTGCACTGCGCATCAGACTCTCCTGCTGATGGGATGATCTCTCTGTTTAAATATTAACCTTTTATTAACCATTGTTAAGAGCATTTGCCGGGACTTCGGTCTGGGGCTGCAAACATGGTTAATAGCGGCGATTGACAGCCGGGCGGGCAGGGGTCGATACAGCACCATGAAGGAGCGATGCATGAATCAGGCTCATCAAATCGACATCAGCCTTCTGCGGCTGAAGGATGCTCGGGCGTTCGCCCCACTGCTCGCCGCATACGTGCAGGCGCTGAAGCGCGGTGCCCCTCGCAGGCCCGACGAGTTTTACGCCGAAACGCTCCTGCAGGATCGCACGGCAGAGGTGCTCGGAGCGCGGATTGACCACGAGCTTGTCGGCTTCGTTGTCTTCACCGACATGCCGGACCCGCTCTCGGGGCTGCGGTGCGGCCAGGTCGATCATCTTTATGTCCATCACGATCACCGCAAGAAGGGAATCGGCAAGGCGCTTATCGATGTACTAAGCGATCAGGCGGAAGAGCGCGGCTGGTCGCGTCTCGTCCTCAACGCACCGCGTCAGCCTGAAGATGGGCGCCGGCTTTACGAGCAGGTCGCGGCGCCAGCCGACTGGACCTCGCACGTCATCCGCTACGACGTGACCTGATTCCTGCCCCGACGGGCTCGGGGCATCTCATTTATATCCACATTCAAAGGGTACTCTGCCGCACATGTTGACGAATCCGTATTCGGGCCGAGCCGTCGTGCGCGTCGGTATCATGATGAGCGTCGCGATTGCCGTCGGGGGGTGCGTTGCGTCTCCGCAGCAAGGAGGCGGGGTGAGCGATGGCTCAAGGCCCCAGCCGCGCAATGCGACCTATGCCTGCGAAGCTGGCGGCAGCTTGAGGGTTGAATCCACGCGCGGCGCCGTCAGGCTGACGGACCCATCCGGCGAGGTCTACGAACTTCCTGCCGCGCCCCCGAATCAGACCTCGCGGTTTGGCCAGGACGGAATGGCGCTGGTGGTTGAGGGCGGCGAGGCGCTCTGGATGCACGCCGGCAAGCAGCCGCTTACCTGCCGCCGCTAATATTATTGGGTGCCGTAGCGGCGTCTTTGACGATGCCGCTACGGCACAATGCCGGTTCAATCGATTGATTGAGCCCAGGCCCCATTATTGCCGCTTTCAGTCTTTGACGCGCTGCAAAATCCGCATTAGAAGACCGGCACGCCAAAAGGTCGCGATCCGTACACGGCACAGCCGCCAAACGAGCTCGGAGCGAGGCCCACATCTTTTGGGGGAGCCATGAGCAAAACCACAGCCACCCGCGCAAGACCACTTTCGCCGCATCTGCAAATTTACAAGCCGATCCCAACGATGATGATGTCCATTGTGCATCGCATCACGGGTGCCGCCCTCTATTTCGGAATCGTCCTTTTTGTCGCGTGGCTTCTCGCTGCCGCAACATCGGAGAACTGGTTCAATTCGCTGAGCGCGATTTACGGATCCCTGCTGGGCCGTCTCATCCTGTTCGGTTTCGCCTGGGCATTGATCCATCACGCACTGGGCGGGATTCGCCACTTCGTCATGGACACCGGTCGTTGGCTGGAAAAGCGCGCCTCAACGAAGATGGCAGTTGCCATGCCGTTCGTGTCGGTCGCCCTGACAGTCGTCATCTGGATCATCGGTTACATGGCGCGGGGAGCATAAGATGTCCGATTTCCGCACTCCACTTTCCCGAGTTCGTGGCCTCGGTGCCGCTCGTGAAGGCACCGGCCATTTCTGGTACCAGCGCCTGACCGGCGTCGCCAATCTGCCGCTGATGCTGTTCTTCATCGGCCTGGTAATCGCATTGAGCGACGCATCCTACGCCGAAGTTCGGGCAACGCTCGGCAACCCGCTGGTTGCCATCGTCCTCGTCCTCGCGCTTCTGTCGGTGCTCTATCACATGAAGCTCGGCATGCAGATGATCATCGAGGACTATGTCCACGGCGGGGTGTGCAAGCTGGCGCTGCTGATGCTGAACATCTTCTTCACAATCATTCTCGGTGCGGCATCCCTGTTCGCGCTGCTCAAGATCGCATTCGGAGGCTAAAGACGTGGCCGAGACCAGAAAGACCGTCGAACGTCCTGCCGTTAACGGAAAAGCCTACACCTTCGTCGACCACAAGTTCGACGTGGTCGTGGTGGGCGCCGGTGGCGCGGGCCTGCGTGCTACCCTCGGCATGGCCGAGCAGGGACTGAAGACCGCTTGCATCACCAAGGTGTTCCCGACCCGCTCGCACACGGTTGCCGCTCAGGGCGGCATCGCTGCATCGCTGCGCAATATGGGCCCGGACCATTGGCAGTGGCACCTCTATGATACCGTCAAGGGTTCCGACTGGCTCGGCGACGTTGACGCAATGGAATACCTTGCACGTGAGGCTCCGGCAGCGGTCTACGAGCTGGAGCACTACGGCGTTCCGTTCTCGCGTACCGAAGATGGCCGCATCTATCAGCGCCCGTTTGGCGGTCACATGCAGAACTTCGGCGACGGTCCTCCCGTACAGCGCACCTGCGCCGCGGCTGACCGTACCGGCCACGCGATCCTGCACACGCTCTATGGCCAGTCGGTCAAGAACAACGCGCAGTTCTTCATCGAGTACTTTGCCCTCGACCTGATCATGACCGACGGTGTCTGCACCGGCGTCGTGGCCTGGAACCTCGATGACGGCACGATCCACCGCTTCTCGGCGAAGATGGTCGTTCTGGCGACCGGTGGCTATGGCCGCTCGTACTTCTCGGCAACCTCCGCACACACCTGCACCGGCGACGGCAATGGCATGGCGGCGCGCGCTGGCCTGCCGCTGCAGGACATGGAGTTCGTCCAGTTCCACCCGACCGGCATTTACGGCGCAGGCTGCCTCATCACTGAAGGTGCACGCGGCGAGGGCGGCTATCTCGTCAACTCCGAGGGCGAGCGCTTCATGGAGCGTTACGCACCGTCGGCCAAGGACCTTGCCTCGCGTGACGTTGTCTCGCGCTGCATGACCATGGAGATCCGCGAAGGTCGCGGCGTTGGTCGCAACAAGGACCACATCTACCTGCACCTCGATCACCTTGATCCGGCGGTGCTGCATGAGCGCCTGCCGGGCATCTCCGAGAGCGCGAAGATCTTCGCAGGCGTTGATGTCACGCGCGAGCCGATCCCGGTTCTGCCGACCGTCCACTACAATATGGGCGGCGTGCCGACCAATTATTGGGGTGAGGTTCTCAACGCCGACGCCGACAATCCGGGACGCATCCAGCCGGGCCTGATGGCCGTGGGTGAGGCGGGCTGTGCTTCGGTGCACGGTGCCAACCGTCTAGGCTCCAACTCACTGATCGACCTGGTGGTCTTTGGCCGCGCGGCCGCAATTCGTGCCGGTGAGGTCATCGATCGTGAAACCGCCGTGCCGGACATCAACGAAGCCGCCTGCGAAAAGATCATGGAGCGCTTCGACCGTCTGCGCCACGCCAATGGCTCGACCCCGACGGCGGTGCTGCGTGAGAAGATGCAGCGCGCCATGCAGGAAGATGCCGCGGTGTTCCGCACCCAGGAGACGCTGGAAGAAGGCTGCCGCCGCATTTCTGCGCTCTGGAAGGAACTTCCCGATCTCAAGGTCTATGACCGCTCGATGATCTGGAACTCGGATCTTGTCGAGACGCTTGAGCTGGAAAACCTGATGGCGTCGGCTATTACTACCGTCTATGGCGCGGAAGCGCGCAAGGAAAGCCGCGGTGCCCATGCCCGCGAGGATTTCTCTGCTCGTGACGACGTCAACTGGCGCAAGCACACGCTGGCTTGGGTGGACGAGAAGGGCAACGTCAAGCTCGACTATCGTCCGGTTCACACCGAGACCATGCTGCCTGTTGAACAGGGCGGCATTGACCCGGCCAAGATTGCGCCTAAGGCGCGCGTCTACTGATCGCGGGGAAAGACAATGGTTGAAATCACCCTACCCAAGAACTCGCGGGTTCAAGAAGGCAAGGTGTGGCCGAAGCCGGAAGGCGCGACCAACCTGCGTGAATACAAGATCTATCGCTGGTCGCCCGACGACGACGAAAATCCACGTCTCGACACCTATTATGTCGATACGGACGATTGCGGCCCGATGGTTCTTGATGGCCTGCTTTACATCAAGAACAAGATCGACCCGACGCTGACGCTGCGCCGCTCGTGCCGTGAGGGCATTTGCGGCTCGTGCGCGATGAACATTGACGGCACCAACACGCTCGCCTGCACCAAGGGCTGCGATGAGGTGGACGGCGCCATCCGCGTTTATCCGCTGCCGCATATGCCGGTGGTCAAGGACCTGGTTCCTGACCTGACCGTTCCTTACGCACAGCTGTCCTCGATCCAGCCCTGGCTGCAGACGGTGTCGCCTGAGCCGGCAAAGGAGTGGCGTCAGAGCCATGAGGACCGTGCGAAGCTCGACGGTCTTTATGAGTGCATCCTGTGCTTCTGCTGCCAGACCTCGTGCCCGAGCTATTGGTGGAATGGCGAACGCTATCTCGGCCCGGCCGTTCTGCTGCAGGCATATCGCTGGCTTATCGACAGCCGTGACGAAGCGACCGGCGAGCGTCTCGACAACCTCGAGGACCCGTTCCGCCTCTATCGCTGCCACACCATCATGAACTGCACGCAGGCTTGCCCTAAGGGTTTGAACCCGGCCAAGGCAATTGCCGAAATCAAAAAGATGATGGTCGAGCGCCGCGTCTAAGCGTCAGCTTCGATTTGTGAGATCGGAAAAGGCGGGCTTTGGTCCGCCTTTTTGTTTTGGAGAAGCGCTCAGGCATGGATCCTCGGGTCAGGCCCGAGGATGACGATGTACCTGGAACGTTTTTCCCTCGTCATCCCCGGCTTGACCGGGGGATCCACGCCGGACGGCTTGAGGTGGGGCTCACCACATCGTCTGCGCGTAAGACGTTCTCAACGCTTCATCCACCTCTTCGCCGCTCTGGTTGGTGGCGATCTGTTCGGCGAGGATTTGGCCGAGGGTGGGCAGCGACGCGCGGTCGGGCCAGGTTTCGGGCTTCCAGAGCGAGGAGCGCATGAACGCCTTGGCGCAGTGCATGTAGCAGGCATCGACGGAGACGACCAAGACGCTGATCGGCAATTTGCCGTCGATGGCAAAACGCTCGCGCAAGGCGAGATCGGCCGTTAGCCGCGCCTTGCCATTGATGCGCAGCGTCTCGTTCATGCCGGGAATGAGGAAGATCAGGCCGATCGCCGGGTTTTCTATCAGGTTCTCGAACGTGTCGAGCCGGTTGTTGCCGGGACGATCGGGGATCGCGATGGTGGCGTCGTCGAGGACCGCGACGAAGCCCGGCCTGTCCCCCTTGGGTGTGACGTCTGCATTGCCGGCCGCGTCTTGCGAGCCGATCAGCACGAAGGGGCTGTGGGCGAGGAAGGTGCGGGCATGGCGATCCAGCGCCCGCATTTCCTTTGCGACCGCGCGTCCGCTCGCTTGCTTGTAGTGGGTCCGGAGTTCGTCTCGTGTCGTGATGAACTCCATCCTGTCCCCCCTACTCGGCTGGCTTCTGCTCCACGGAATGGCGCATGATGAGCGGCATCTGAGTAAATGTGAAGAGGATCGTCAAAGGCATCGTGCCCCAGACCTTGAACGCGACCCAGAAATCGGTCGAGAAATTACGCCAGATGATTTCGTTGAGCGCGGCCAGCACAAAGAAGAAGATGCCCCAGCGAAGCGTGAGTTTGCGCCATCCCTCAGCATCCAGCTTGAAGGCAGACTCAAAGACATAGCCGAGGAGCGACTTGCCAAAGAACAGGCCGCCCAGGAGCACCGCTCCAAACAGGGAATTGACGATTGTCGGCTTCATCTTGATGAAGACATCGTCCTGCAGATAGAGCGTCAGCGCGCCGAAGACGAAGACGACGGCGCCTGAGACGAGCGGCATGATCGGCAAGGTGCGGGTCAGCATCCAGGAGACGATCAGTGCGATTGCCGTCGCAACCATGAAGAGGCCGGTGGCCATGAAAATCGGGCCGCCGAACGAGCCCAGCACCGGCCATTTTTCAATCAGCCATTCGCTGCGCGAGTTTGCAAAGAAGAAGACCAGCAACGGGCCAAGTTCGAGCCCAAGCTTGAGCAACGGATTCAGCTCGGGCTTCTTCGGGTCGGAAGGCTCACGCTCAAAGTCCGGTTGGCCCATCAATTCACTCCAGCAATCGCCTTGGCGAAGTCGCCGGCGGAAAACGGTTCTAGATCGTCGACCTGTTCGCCAACGCCGATGAAATAGACCGGCAGCTTATGCTTGGCGGCAATCGCCACAAGGATGCCGCCGCGCGCCGTGCCGTCGAGCTTGGTCATGACAAGACCGTTGACGCCGGCCACATTACGGAAGATCTCGACCTGGTTGAGAGCATTCTGGCCCGTCGTGGCGTCGACCGTTTGCAAAACCGTATGCGGCGCTTCGGGATCGAGCTTGCCGAGGACGCGGACGATCTTTTCGAGCTCTGCCATCAGTTCAGCGCTGTTTTGCAGGCGGCCCGCGGTGTCGATGATGAGGACATCGGAGCCATTGGCCTTGGCCTTCTCGAACGCGTCAAAGGCCAGGCCGGCAGCATCGGCACCGAGCTTTGACGAGACAACCTCGGAATTGGTGCGCTCACCCCAGATCTTCAGCTGTTCGATCGCGGCCGCGCGGAACGTGTCGCCGGCTGCGAGCGTGACCTTGAGGCCGCCAGCGGTGAGTTTCGCCGCAAGCTTGCCGATCGTGGTGGTCTTGCCGGTGCCGTTCACGCCAACGACGAGCACGACATGCGGTTTGTGCGACAGATCCAGTTCGAGCGGTTTGGCGACCGGCGTCAGAACTTTCTCGATTTCCTCGGCCATGACCTTGCGAACTTCATCGTCCGAAATGTCCTTGCCATAGCGGCCGGATGCAAGCGAATCCGTGACGCGGATTGCCGTCTCCATGCCAAGATCGGCGCGGAGCAGCACGTCTTCCAGATCCTGCAGCGTGTCTTCGTCGAGCTTGCGCTTGGTGAAGACGCCGGAGATGGAATCGCGCAACTCCCGCGACGAGCGCGACAGGCCGAGCGACAGGCGCTGGTACCAGGAAAGGCGCGGCTCCGGTGCAGCTTCAACAGGTTCTTCCTCGACCTTCTTTTCGACCGCCTTGGAGACCGTGACCTTGGCAGGCTCGACCGGAGGAGGCGCGGGAATTTCCGATGGTGCGGGCTCTGGCTCAACAGGAGCCGGCGGCACGGCAAGCGGTTCAGGTTCGATCACCGGAATTTCGGCTGGCGCAGGTTCTTCTGCCGGAACCTCGGTAGGTGCCGGTTCCGGTGCAGGTGGCACGACCGGTTCGGCCGGCACTTCCACCGGCTCTGGCGCAGGAGGCACTTCAGCCGGGATATCAGGCTCGACGGCCGGCTCTTGCGGCTGCGGTAGCTCGGGTTCAGCTGCAGGCTCTGCCGGAACTTCCGCTGGCGGCGTGACCGGGACTTCCGGCTCTGCCGTCTGAACTGTTTCCAGTTCGGCCTCTAACGGCTTTGCTTCATCTTCCTCGTTCTTGCCGAACGAGAACATTTTCTTGATAAAACCGAGCGCCATGGATCCTGCCAGTTAGTTCAAGCCGCGCACACGGAGGCGCGGCTGGCGATCAGCCGCTCGCCGTCATGGCCGGAAATGAGTGCCTCGATGATATCGCCGGGCTGGCCAGCTGCAATCGAGGTGACGAAGAAGTTTTCAGTGCGGCCGATGCCGTCCTTCTCGATCAGGATACGCTGGCTTGTGCCAACCAGACGGTCCAGGTGACGACGGTAGGCGGCATCGCCCGCCTGGCGCAGCAGTGCGGCGCGTTCCTTGACGATCCGACGGTCGACCTGCGGCATGCGCGCGGCTGGCGTTCCCTGACGCGGCGAATAGGGGAAGATGTGCAGATGCGTCAGGCCGCATTCCTCGATGATCTTCAGCGAGTTTTCGAACATCGCATCGGTCTCGGTCGGGAAGCCGGCAATGATGTCGGCACCAAAGGCAATGTCTGGACGCAGACGGCGCACATCCTCGCAAAAGCGGATGGTGTCGTCGCGGAGGTGCCGGCGCTTCATGCGTTTCAGCACCATGTCATCACCCGCCTGCAGCGACAGATGCAGATGTGGCATTAGGCGCGTTTCCGATGCGATTGCGTCCATCAGGCTTTCGTCGGCCTCGATGGAATCGATCGACGACAGGCGAAGGCGCGGCAGGTCCGGCACCTGACGCAGGATGGTCGTAACCAGCTTGCCAAGCTTTGGAGAGCCCGGCAGATCGCCGCCGTAAGAGGTGAGATCAACCCCGGTGAGCACCACCTCGCGAAAGCCGTTGTCGACGAGGCGCTTGACCTGCTCGATTACCCCGCCCATCGGCACCGAACGCGAATTTCCGCGACCATATGGGATGATGCAGAAGGTGCAGCGATGATCGCAGCCGTTCTGCACCTGCACGAAGGCGCGGGCGCGGCCATCAAGGGAATCCACCATATGCGAGGCGGTTTCGGTCACCGACATGATGTCGTTGACGCGCACCTTCTCGAAATCGTTGACGCCAAAGTCCGGCAGGGCGCGATAGGAATGAGCCTTCAGCTTTTCCTCATTGCCAAGGACAAGGTCGACCTCGTCCATTTCGCCAAAGCTCGCCGGCTCTGTCTGGGCGGCACAGCCGGTGACGATGATGCGCGCGTCGGGATTGTCGCGGCGCGCCTTGCGGATCGCCTGCTTGGCCTGACGCACAGCCTCAGCCGTGACAGCGCAGGTGTTGACGATGACAGCACCGCCGGCGAGCGTATCCAGCCCCGCCGCATGCGCCTCACGCCGCATCACTTCCGATTCATAGGCATTCAGCCGACAACCGAAGGTGAGGATGTCGATACCCTTCGGATCGCTCACGGCTGGATCTCCTCAAGGCTACCCCCACCCCGTACCCCTCCCCACAAGGGGGAGGGGGATTCTGGGACGTGGAGCATGGCAACGAATGCTGCTGCCGAAGCGAAATGCACCAATTCCCCTCCCCCTTGTGGGGAGGGGTTAGGGGTGGGGGTGTTCCCCACGCAAACGTCAGCCATCATACCGCGTCCTCGCTGGCGTGTTGCCATGAGCCGGTCTTCGGATCGAACTCGCCGGCAAATTCCCATTCGGCCGGGCCGGTCATGATGACGTGGTCGTCGGCGCGCCATTCAATGATGAGCTTGCCGCCGCTTGGGGCGGTAATTGTCACGGTGCGCAAGGTGCGCCCGGTGCGGGCGCCCGAAACCGCAGCCGCGCACGCAGCCGAGCCGCAGGCAAGCGTCAGGCCAGCACCACGCTCCCAGGTGCGAATGTTCAATGTCTCGCGCGAACTGACCTGCGCAATCGTGATGTTGGCGCGTTCCGGGAAGATCGGATGGTTTTCCAGCAGCGGCCCGAACTTTTCGAGGTCGTAGGACCAGACGTCTTCATCGACCCAGAAGATCGCGTGCGGATTGCCCATCGAGGCGACCGATGGCGAATGCAGCACCGGCGCGTCAATCGGGCCGACCTGGAGCTCGATGGCGCGGGTGTCGCGAAACTCCTCGGCGAGCGGAATGTCCTGCCAGTCAAAGCGCGGCTTGCCCATATCGACGGAGATGAGGCCATCCTCGTGCTCGACCGCGTTGACGATGCCGGCGAGCGTCTGGAAGGTAAAAACCTTCTTGTCGGTCTCGGCGGCCAGCGCCGAGACGACGCAGCGGGTGCCGTTGCCGCAGGCCTGCGCCAGCGAGCCGTCAGAATTTATGATCTCGATATAAAAATCTGTGCCTGCGAGACGCGGATCGTGGATCGCCATGATCTGATCGAAATGCGTGGCCGGATCGGCGGCAAGCGCAATCGCGGCGTCCGCCGAAATGCGGTCCATGCGACCACGCATATCGGCAACAATGATCTTGTTGCCGATGCCGTTCATCTTGGCAAAGGAAGCGGGCGCACTCATGGGCGGTATATGGCGGAAACGACGCGAAATTACCAGTGCAGGCGAGGTGTGAAGCAATGCCGCTCACGCCCGTACCGGCAACATCAGGTTCTGAACTGGGCGCGATCTATCAGCGGCTGGCGCCGCTGCGAGTGGAAGGCCGCCTGGAGCAGGCAGCGACCGCGATTCAGCTCCAACTCCAGACGCAGCAGCGCCTTGCGCAACTTACTGGAGGGACGAAAAAGTCGTTTTTCCTGCGGGCGATGGTACGGCTGGGCATCCTCGTTGTCCTGGAGGAACCGCATCTGCACTGCCTGGGCAGGTTCAATCTGCAGCCCCATCAGCCAAGGGCGGTGCCAGAAATAGGAATCGATGAGGCCGTAGCGCTCGGTATCCTTCAGCATCCGCCCCGCAACCTGCGGTCCGATCACATAGGCGGCCAGGCCGACGCGGTTCTTGAACACACGTCGCGCCACCACCTTGCCGCCAAGAAACGCCAGCTTCTCGCGATCATCCAGAATGTGCGGTTCTGGCGTGAATTCGAGGTCGAAGGCGGCGTTTGCCGGAATTTGTGCGGCTTCGATCGCCGTCAGCACCTGCGGCAGCGTTTCTGCCAGCACGGCATCGTCCTCAAGGATGAGGGTCGGCTGGCCGGTCTTCACGACCCTTGTCCAGGCAAGACGGTGCGAGCGGAAGCAGGCGATGTCCTGCGGCAGCGAGGGGCTTGGCCACATATTGGCCGCCGCCTGACATTCGGCGTCAGTCAGATCGCGCGCCTCAAAGGCGTCAAGGAATTCGAAGGAAAGCCCAAGCCGCGCCATCTGTCCGGTCTGAAACGCACGGCGCGTCTCTTCCTCCTGGCGGCTGATGATGATGATGTGCATGCAAGATCCGAAATTTGAAAGCCCGGCATTCGGCCGAGCATAGCGCTTGCGCATTCGCGACCAGCGCCGCCGAAGGGCGAATCGCAAGCCAAGCAAACGCGCCGCGCCTTTAGCAAATCAACCGGCGCTAAAATATGACGGGGGCGGGTTCGGGGAGGAGAGGGAAACTGGTTCGGGAAGCCGCCCGATAGTTCGGACCAGTTTCGGATCGGAGCCTGCGCAGAGCCGGTGGCCCGATGGGTGGCGCGATTCAGCAGAAATGCGGCCCCGGCGACCAAGCCTCAATGATATTGTTGCCGATGCCGTTCATCCTGGCAAAAGAAGCGTGCGCACTCATGGGCGGTAGATGGCGGAAACGACGGGAAGTTACGGTGCGGACGAGGGAGAGTGGCTGCGGCAAGAGGCTGCGCTGAAATCGCGTCAGGTCCTGAATAGCGATCAACGATGCGAAGCTAATGCCGCTCTGAGCGGAAGGCCTGCAACCATGGCGGTAGAACTTCTGGATTTCGGCCCCTTATCCATATTCCTTTCGGGGATGCGCTATGCAGATCTGAAGAAGATCGCCGCCAGCTACGGCATTCCGAGCAGAGACGGCCCTCATTTAATAAAGTCATGGATCAGATCAATTAGCGCACTGCGTAACGCTTGTGCGCACCACACGCGAGTGTGGAACCGCCCGCTTATTGATCGCCCGCCTTGCCCTATTTGGGTGCATTGCCTGACCTCGATCATCTAGTGGCGATGGATGGAGGGAATAAAAGGCTCTATGCCGCCCTATCGATAATGCGGTTCCTCTTGAGGCGGATAAACCCTCGAACGGAATGGCATCTTCGCCTCCAACGCCATATTTCCACTTTTCCAATCGCGCCAAATATTAAGCTGGGTGATTCAGGTTTCCCTACCGCCTGGTCCGCGATGCCCCTTTGGGCCGATAGCTGACTGGCAAAACCTATCACCCCTTCCCCACCATCCGCCCTTGCCGCTCACGCCGGCCTTGTTTACATGTTCTGGGCTTCATAGGGAAAACGGCATGCTTGCGCTTATCCAGACGATTGATCTCGCTCTCAGCATCTATTGGTGGTTCATCATTGGCTCCGCCGTGTTCTCCTGGCTCTACGCGTTCAATGTCGTTAATCCGCGCAACCAGTTTGTCGCGAATATTGGCTACTTTCTGCACCGGGTGACCGAGCCGGCGCTGCGGCCGATCCGGCGCATTTTGCCGGATCTTGGCGGCATCGATATTTCGCCGATCATCCTGCTGCTCATCATCTTCTTCATTCGCCAGCTTCTCTGGACGACGATCGCGCCTGCCCTGGTGTGAGCGAGACGTATTACCGGCCCGTCAAGGACGGGTTCGATCTGTTCATCAGGCTGACGCCGAAATCGTCGCGCGAGGCGGTGGAGGGTGTCGAGATCGCATCCGACGGGCGCGCGCATCTGAAGGCGCGCGTGCGCGCTGTACCTGAAAAAGGCAAGGCCAATCAGGCCCTGGTCAAGCTGATCGCCGCGACGCTCGGGGTTCCTGCGCGCGATGTCGAAATCGTGTCGGGTGATACGGCGCGGCTGAAAACCGTGCGGATCACCTCAAATGCCGATGACATTGAGGAACGGATCAGGTCACTGGCCGGATGAACAATATCAATGAACCATAAAAAGAAACGCCCGGCGGCAAGGCCGTCGGGCGTTCTTGTTTTAGAAGGGGCGAGACGAGATCAGCCCTTGGCCTTGGCGCGCTCGATCGCCTCGACGATCAGCTTCTTGGCATATTCCGAACCGTGCCAGCCGTCGATCTTGACCCACTTGCCCGGCTCCAGATCCTTGTAGTGCGCGAAGAAGTGCTCGATCTGCTTGAGGGTGATCTCCGGCAGGTCGGTGTGCTCGAAGACGTTCTCGTAACGGCGGGTCAGCTTCGGGACCGGAACAGCGATGACCTTCTCATCCTGGCCGCCATCGTCTTCCATGACGAGAACGCCGATCGGGCGCACATTGATAACGCAGCCGGGGATGAGCGGACGGGTGTTGCAGACGAGAACGTCGATCGGGTCGCCGTCGTCGGACAGGGTGTGCGGAACGAAACCGTAGTTCCCCGGATAGGTCATCGGCGTGTAAAGGAAGCGGTCGACGACGAGCGTGCCGGAATCCTTGTCCATCTCGTACTTGATCGGGTGGCCGCCGACCGGCACCTCGATGATGACGTTCACGTCTTCTGGCGGATTCTTGCCGATGGAGATGGCGTCGATAAGCATTTGCTTCTTCCTGCTAAGGCTTGAAAAATCGCTCAAGGAGCAGAGCGTACTCGCCCGTGCGGATATACCGACAGGCGCGCTATTGCAATGCAGCACCGCAAAGCAGGACGTTTCGACGCCCTGCAAAAGTCAGCAGATAGGGATGGAGACGGGGCGCTTTGGCCCCGAAATATTCTAGTTCCAGACGTACGCGATCTTGCGCAGTGCCTTGGCGTCGAACACTTCGACGCCCTCGGCGACGTCACGTCCGCCTGCGCCCTCGTAGAAGCGCAGTGCGTTGTCGTTGTCTTCGAGCGCCCAGACCACGAGACCGGACAGCCCATGCGCTTCCAGCCGATCGCGAGCGGCATTGAAAAGGCGCTTGCCAAGGCCGATGCCCTGATATTCAGGACGCAGGTAAAGCTCGTAGATCTCGCCTTCCTGCGGCAGCTCGCGGGCGCGGTTGCGGCCCAGCGTTGCATAGCCAACAATGTCACCGCCCATCTCGATCACCAGGACACTGGCGGCACGGCGAATGGCGTTATCCCACCATGCCTGGCCACGGCGGCCGATCATGGTGTTGAGAGCGCGGTGCGGGATGATCCCCGCATAGGCGCCCTGCCATGCTTGGTGATGCACGCAAGCGACTGCTTCCGCATCGCGCGGTTCAGCCTTCCTGATGTCGATCGAGAGCGTATTCATGATTTGTTAAGGTTAACCACTGCGATTCCGCGCGGCAAGCGGTTGCGACGCCGTCACGAAAATTTTCTTCGTGACGCCAAGGTGGCTCAGATTTCGACGACGTGATCGTCTAACTCGTTTGGATTGTTGGAACCGCCGGGGAAATGCGCGGTCAAAAGCCCGCCCGCGCGATCGACTGCCTCCGCAAGACCGTCGACTAAATGTCCCGCCTTCGCCGCCTTTGTCAGTCTGGCGACGATCTCGTTCCATTGCTCCTGCTCGACAATCGCGTTGATTCCCGAATCAGCAATTACCGCGGCATAGCGCTCCGCGAGCGAAACAAAGATCAGGATACCAGTGCGCCGCTCGGTGGTGTGCACATTATGGGCGAGGAATTGCTTGAGGGCATTGTCGTGTGCGCGCCGATAGGCAAGGCGACGCGGCACCATGCGAATGCGCAGGGCAGGGACGAAATGAGCCAGCAGCAGCGCGGCAGCGATTGCCGCGATCTGGATGAGGACGAATGACAGATGCGATATGGCCAGCCAGCTGCGGTCGAGCCAGAAGGTGACGACGAGGCTTGCCAGCAGCATTCCGAGGGTAAGCGTGAACGCCGCCGGGAAGAAATAAGTGTCGCTGCTTCGCGCAATCACGCAATAGATTTCACCACGCGTCGACATTTCCGCACGGCGGATCTGATCGGCCAGTCTCTGGTGTTCTTCGTCGGTGAGCGAGGGACTGATCATTCTTGAGAACCTACCAACTTCCCGAAGCGCCGCCGCCACCCGAAGATCCCCCGCCTCCGGAAAAGCCGCCACCGCCGGATGACCAGCCGCCACTCGACCCGCCTCCGGATGTCATGACCCAACCTGATGAGCCACTGTGCCGCTTCTTGCGGTTGAGATCGATGTCCATTCCAAGCCACCGGTAGCGGCGCGGGCCGATCTTGCGCCCGAAGATCGGCGCAAGGAGGCTGGTCAGGATCGAGCCGAAGAAGATCGAGGCCCAGATCACGAGGAAGATGATTGCGATCCATTGATCGACGTCGACCTCGCTCTTCCGGTTGCGTTCGGCGCGCGCCTGAAGCTCGGCGCCATCGCCCTCGAGCACCAGGATGATGTCATCAACGGCGCGCGATATGCCAGCGGAATAATCTCCCGCGCGAAAGGCAGGTACGAGCGAATTCTCGATGATCAGCCTGGAGTAAACATCCGTGAGCGTGCCTTCGAGACCATATCCCACCTCGATGCGCATCTTGCGATCATCGTAGGCGACAAGGAGAAGAACGCCGTTGTTTTCTCCCGCCTGCCCGAGCTCCCAGGAGCGGAACAGGCGATTGGCGAAAGGCTCGATCGCCTCGCCGCCAAGATTTCGTACCGTCGCTACAACGATCTGGTCTGAGGCTTTTTGCTCGAATGCGGCGAGCTTCTCGGTAATGCTGGCTTCTGTCGCCGCATCGAGGATGCCAGCATCGTCAACGACGCGGCCGCTGAGCAATGGCTGGGCGAAGACCGGGATCGCGATGACGAACGCCAGCGCAAGCAGCATGGCGCGCAAGGTGCCGCTTGAGGAATGTTTGAACCGCATCGCCGGAGGGTTCGCTCGCTAGTTGGTGCCGAAATTGATCTGCGGCACCTGCATCGTGTCGTCAGAGACGGTGAAATTTGGAAACGGTACGGCGTCGGTAAACCAGAACTTTGCCCAGAGCATCGTCGGGAGGGTGCGAAGCGAGGTGTTATAGACGCGCACCGCCTCGATATAGTCACGCCTTGCCACCGCGATGCGATTTTCGGTTCCTTCGAGCTGCGATTGCAGGGCGAGGAAGTTCTGGTTCGCCTTCAGGTCAGGATAGTTTTCGACGACCGCCAGAAGGCGGGACAGCGCGCTGGTCAGTGCGGACTGGTTTTCCTGAAACGCCTGGAAAGCGGCGGGATCCTGCAGCATCTCGGGCGATAGCTGAACCTGAGTTGCCTTGGCGCGCGCCTCAACGACGGATTCCAGCACTTCACGTTCGTGGGCTGCATATCCCTTTACCGTCTCGACGAGGTTCGGGATGAGGTCTGCCCGCCTCTGATATTGATTCAGAACCTCTGACCATGCCGCCTTGGCGCGTTCTTCTTCGGTCGGGATCGTATTGAACCCGCAAGCGGTGAGCAGCGGCAGCAAGAGGGTGAGAAAGAGTGCGGGGAGGAGATTGCGCGACATTGCGGACCGTCCGGCGTCATTGAGGTTGGGAGAATTTAGCGTCAAACGGTGACAAGGCAATCATCGCT
The DNA here is from genome assembly GCF_016124105.1 of Aquamicrobium zhengzhouense. GTDB lineage: Bacteria > Pseudomonadota > Alphaproteobacteria > Rhizobiales > Rhizobiaceae > Aerobium > Aerobium zhengzhouense. The sequence continues at coordinate 16,274 of NZ_JADGMQ010000013.1, read as the reverse complement.
TGTGCCCGTGGTCCGCTGACGACTAATCTGAAGTCTTGTTGGGAAGGTCGAAATGAACCGGGACGACGAGGCCAGAGACGAAGCGCGGCGCATCATCAATCGCGTTGATCTGGAGAGCGAGCCGACCATGCTGGGGCGCGCGCGCCATCACATGGCAGGGGATGATGCCGACCAGAGCGACTGGGCCGAATTGTGGGGCACCCGTATCGGCCGCTGGGCGGGAGTGATATTGCTCATCTATCTGATCTGGTGGTTGATCGATTTCGCAATTTATGCCGGCTGAAGCGATGAACAACGCACATTCCGAACGCCATTCGCCAATTATCGTCATATCGAGCCACGTTGTGCGTGGGTCAGTCGGAAACCGGAGCGTTGTCTTCGCACTGGAGCAGCTTGGATTTCCCGTATGGGCCGTGCCAACCATTTTGCTTGCCTGGCATCCGGGGCAGGGGCGCTCGACGCGTATTGTTCCCGAGGATGGTCAGTTCTCGGCTTTGATAGAGGATCTTGCCGCCTCGCCGCGGCTTGGGGAAGCTTGTGCAATCATCAGCGGGTATTTTGGCGATCCGCGTCAGGCCAAGGCGGTTGCCGGGCTGGTAAAGCAGCTGAAGGCCCGCAACCGGAAGGCAATCTTTCTGTGCGACCCTGTTTGCGCCGATGAGGACGGTCTCTACGTGCCGCAGGCGGTGGCGGAGGCGATCCGTCAGGAATTGCTGCCGCTCGCCGATATCGCCACGCCCAATCGATCCGAACTCGAGTGGATCGTGGGCGAGAGGCTGGACGACAATTCCTCGATCATTCGGGCCGCGCGCAAACTCGGGCCATCGACAATGCTGGTGACGTCCGCCCACGCAATGCTGGCTGGCTCGATCGGCAATCTGCTTGTGACCCGGCTGGACGCGGTTCTGGCGGAGCACCGGGTCATCGAGAATGCCCCGAACGGGACCGGTGATCTCTTCGCTGCCATTTTTATTGCGCGCCTGATTGAAGGGCTTTCGCCTGAAAAGGCGCTGCGATCAGCGACAGCGGCGGTGTTCGAGGTGGTCGCAAGGGCAGTCAAACGCGGCTCGGTCGATCTGATGCTGGCAACCGATGCGCAAAGCCTCGTCCATCCGATGGCGATGGTGCAGACACGGCGCATCGTTGAGCCGCGCGGCGGTGCTTCAGCCTGATCAGCTGGCTTGATGAACGGGTTGCCAGGAAGACAAGAGCGGCAACCTGACGTTAAAATCCTTCTCCTTGCGCAACCGAATTATTGCGCCGAGGAATTTTTAGGTTTATCGGCAGCACATGGACGCCCTCCCCCCAAGACTCCTCACCGGCTATCGCGAGTTCATGCAGGGTCGGTATGCCTCCGAAAGCAACCGCTATCGCACTCTCGCGAAAGACGGACAAACGCCGGAAACAATGGTCATTGCCTGCTGCGATTCTCGCGCGGCACCGGAAACCATCTTCGATTGCGGCCCTGGCGAATTGTTTGTCGTTCGCAATGTCGCAAATCTCGTTCCGCCCTATGAGCCGGACGGAAAGCACCATTCGACCTCGGCGGCTCTCGAATTTGCCGTTCAAAGCCTGAAGGTGAAGCACATTGTGGTTCTCGGGCACGGACGGTGCGGCGGCATCAAGACCGCCCTTGATCCAGCTTCCGCTCCCCTGTCTCCCGGCGATTTCATCGGAAAGTGGATGGGGCTTGTCGCTCCGGCGGCAGAGGCCGTTGCCACGAACACGATGATGACGGTGACTGAGCGTCAGACAGCTCTCGAGCGTATTTCTATCCGCTACTCGATCGCCAATCTGCGCAGCTTCCCCTGCGTCTCGATCCTCGAAGGCAAGGGACGTCTGACGCTGCACGGGGCCTGGTTTGACATTTCGACCGGCGAATTGTGGGCTATGAACCCCGCTACCGGCGATTTCGAGCGACCCGAGTTCGACTGACGCATCTCTCTGGAGCGTTGCGCGGGCGAGCGTCCGCGCCTACATCAGGTTCAACCTGCCTGCTGTAATTTTCCGGAGACATTCATGCTCGATCTTGCCGATCATCCCCTGACCTATTGGACAGGGCCGCTTGGCCTGCCCGCCTTCGACCAGATTTCCGACGACCAGTTCGCCGCTGTCTTTGCGGCGGCTTTCGCGGCGCACGAGGCGGAGATTGCAGCGATAGCCGGAAATCCGGATCAGCCGAGCATCGAGAACACGCTGGCTGCTCTGGAACTGGCTGGCGATGCATTCGGCAAGGTGTCGGCGATCTTCTGGCTGCGTGCCGGGGCGCACACCAATCCGGACATCCAGAAGCTGGAGCGGGACATCGCACCGAAGATGTCGCGGCATTTCTCGGCGCTCTTCATGAATGAAGCGCTGTTTGCCCGCATCGACGATCTTTACGCGCGGCGTGAAAGTCTCGATCTCGACAGCGAGACGGATCGGGTTCTCGAAAAGACGTGGAAGCGCTTCGTCAAGGCGGGGGCAAAGCTCGGTGCCGAGGAGAAGCAGCGACTTGCCGCGATCAATGAGCGCCTCGCTTCGCTTGGTGCGCAGTTCGGGCAGAACGTTCTCGCGGACGAAGCAGGGTGGGCGTTGTTTCTCGACGGCGGTGACGATCTGGCAGGGCTCCCGCCATTCCTCGATTCGGCGATGGCCGAGGCCGCAACGTCCCGCGGGCAGGACGGGCGCTATGCAGTCACGCTCTCCCGCTCGATCATCGAACCGTTCCTCACGTTCTCTGCCCGCGCAGATCTGCGCGCCAAGGCGTTTGAAGCCTTCACCAAGCGTGGAGAAAACGGCGGCGATACCGACAATGGTGAGATCGTTCGCGAGACGCTGGCCCTTCGCGCAGAAAAGGCAAAGCTTCTCGGCTATGAGAGCTTTGCTGCGTTCAAGCTCGATGACACGATGGCAAAAACGCCGGATGCGGTGATGAAGCTTCTCCAGCCTGTCTGGAACAAGGCGCGGACCAAGGCACTGGCGGACCGTGACGAGTTGCAGAAGATGGCTGCAGAGGCCGGCAGCAACGAGAAGCTCACCGCTGCTGACTGGCGCTACTGGCAGGAAAAGCTGCGGGCTCAGAAATACGACTTCGACGAAGCGGAGCTTAAGCCGTATCTTCAGCTCGATCGCATCATCGATGCCTGTTTCGACGTAGCAACTCGCCTGTTCGGCATCAGCTTTGAAGAAAAGACCGGCGTTGCGACCTGGCATGAAGATGTTCGCGTCTTTGAGGTCAAGAACGCGGACGGAACCCACCGGGCAACATTCCTTGCCGACTATTTCAACCGTCCTTCCAAGCGCTCCGGCGCGTGGATGAGTTCGCTTGAAAGCGGTTATTCGCTGGGCGAGGGCGCCTCGCCTATCATCTACAATGTGATGAACTTCGCGAAGCCGCCTAAGGGCGAGCCCGCGCTTTTGTCGATGGATGATGCGCGTACGCTGTTTCATGAATTCGGCCACGCCTTGCACGGTATGCTGACCGAAGTGACCTGGCCCTCCGTTGCCGGCACTGCGGTGTCACGCGACTTTGTCGAACTGCCATCGCAGCTTTACGAGCACTGGCTGACGGTGCCGCAGATTTTGGAAAAGCACGCGCGCCATTACGAAAGCGGCGAGCCGATGCCAAAGGCTCTGCTGGACAAGATGCTCGCCGCGCAGACTTTCAATGCCGGATTTGCGACGGTGGAGTTTACTTCCTCGGCGCTGGTCGACATGGAATATCACAGCCAGCCGGAGGCACCGGTCGATCCGCTCGCCTTTGAAGAAAAGGTGCTGCGGGAGCTCGAAATGCCTGCCGAGATCGTGATGCGCCACCGCACGCCGCATTTCCTGCACGTCTTCTCAGGCGACGGCTATTCGGCGGGCTATTATTCCTACATGTGGTCGGAAGTTCTTGATGCCGACGCTTTCGCAGCGTTTGAGGAAACCGGCGATCCGTTCAATGCGGACGTAGCGGACAAGCTGAAGACATACATCTACGCCGCCGGTGGTTCAAAGGACCCGGAGGCTCTCTACACGGCGTTCCGCGGTCGTATGCCAACGCCGGAAGCCATGATGGAAAAACGCGGCCTCGTCTGAGGACGCGCAAAGATTGCTGGAATTAGAGGCAGGGGCGCAGGGAGCCCCTGCGGGATGCGTCCGCGCAAACCGGTAGGCCCTGGCCTTGCATGCGCGGGCCGGTGATCATCGTGTAATCGACGCCATGATCGCCGGGCTTGAAGCTGTCGAGTGAAACCAGCGTGTCTTCCTTGAAAGTTGGCGCAGAAAAAGCTGCGCCGATCCCGATGAGGGCGGGAATGGTGGTGACCGCGGCGATCTTAACGAGCCAGCTATGCATTGTGAGTTTCCCGTGATCCTCCGGGAAACCTAACCTGCAACCGTTAAAAAAGTTTCAAGAGGCTTAACGTCTTGCGCCGCGTTCGATTTATCCCCGTCGATAGGGGTCGCGTGGTGAACGATCCTTTGACAGGGACGGCCTGTTGCGGGTGACGAGGTTCTCGATGGCGTCACTGAGATGCTTTTCGGCAATGTTGTAATCGTCAGCTGCGACGCGAAGCTTATGCGCTTCCATCAGAACGTCGGCATGGGTGAGGCCATGCGGTGGCTCGAACCTGTATGAGGCCAGTTCAATAAGCAGGCCGAGCGGATCCTTGAAATAGATCGAGTCCATGAACCCCCGATCCTTGACGCCGCTATGGACAATCCGTCGTTCGTCCAGACGTTCGACCGCCTGCAGGAAGGTAACGCGCGAGACGGAAAACGCGATGTGATGCACCCCACCGGTCGGCGTCGTGCCGCGCATACGTTCTGCCGCACGGCTCTCATTGGTGAAAATGGTGATCAGGCGTCCATCGCCTGGATCGAAATAAAGATGGCTTTCATCTGGATTATCGAGATTGGGCTGTTCGAAGACGAAGGGCATGCCCAGCACGCCTTCCCAAAAATCGATCGATGTCTGCCTGTCGGCCCCCATCAACGTGATGTGATGAACGCCCTGGGATTGAAGTTTCCGCATCATGGTCTCCTGTCTTGCGGCGGAATCCGTGGGCGGGATACCGTCTATTTGTAGTGTAGATCATCACGCCATTGTAATACGCTCGCGCAATTGTGACAGCCTCGATCGAAAAGACAGACCGTTAATCTGGCAAAGACGTTTTCGGCCACCTATATCGCCCCCTTTCGCAATTGCGAGAAAAACGCTAAGAGCACGCATCGAACACGCTGGCGTGCCCCATCGCGCCGACCAATGCCTCCGAGGATATATGAAGCTTCGAAACATCGCGATCATCGCGCATGTCGACCATGGAAAGACCACACTTGTCGACGCGCTCCTGAAACACTCCGGTACCGTCCGTGAAAACCAGCGTGTTGCCGAACGCGTTATGGATTCAGGCGACATCGAAAAAGAACGCGGAATTACCATTCTTGCCAAGGCCACTTCGGTGGAGTGGAAAGGCACCCGCATCAACATCGTTGACACGCCTGGCCACGCCGACTTCGGCGGTGAAGTCGAGCGTATCCTCAACATGGTTGACGGCGTCATCGTGCTGGTGGACGCAGCTGAAGGCCCGATGCCTCAGACCAAGTTCGTTGTCGGCAAGGCGCTGAAAGTCGGCCTCAAGCCGATCGTGGCGATCAACAAGATCGACCGCCCGGACGCACGCCACGTCGAGGTCATCAACGAAGTGTTTGACCTGTTCGCAGCGTTGGATGCCACCGACGAACAGCTCGACTTCCCGATCCTTTACGGTTCAGGCCGAGATGGCTGGATGGCTGCATCGCCCGAAGGTCCAAAGGACGAAGGCCTTGCGCCGTTGTTCGAGGTGGTTCTGAACCATGTTCCGGAGCCTACGGTCCACGAGGGACCGTTCCGGATGATTGGAACGATCCTCGAAGCCAACCCGTTTCTGGGTCGCATCATCACCGGGCGTATCGAGTCCGGTTCAGTGAAGCCGAACCAGGCTGTGAAAGTTCTCCACCACGACGGCACGGTTCTGGAGAACGGTCGCATTTCCAAGATCCTTGCATTCCGCGGTATCGAGCGCCAGCCGATCGAAGAAGCGCAGGCTGGTGATATCGTCGCGATTGCCGGCCTTTCGAAAGGCACTGTCGCCGATACCTTCTGTGACCCTTCTATCAATGTGCCGATGCAGGCGCAGCCGATCGATCCACCAACGGTCACGATGTCGTTCATCGTCAACGACTCGCCGCTGGCAGGTACTGAAGGCGACAAGGTTACCAGCCGCGTGATCCGCGATCGTCTTCTGAAGGAAGCCGAAGGCAGCGTCGCGCTGCAGATCGAGGAATCGCCGGACAAGGACTCGTTCTACGTGTCGGGTCGTGGTGAATTGCAGCTCTCGGTTCTGATCGAGACGATGCGCCGCGAAGGCTTTGAGCTTGCCGTGTCGCGTCCGCGCGTCGTGATGCAGAAGGGCGAGAACGGCGAGACGCTCGAGCCGGTCGAAGAGGTCGTGATCGACGTTGATGAAGAGCACGCCGGTATCGTCGTTCAGAAGCTGAGCGAGCGCAAAGCTGACATGATCGAATTGCGCCCGTCAGGCGGCAATCGTCAGCGCCTGGTCTTCCACGCGCCGACCCGCGGCCTCATCGGCTACCAGTCGGAGCTTTTGACCGACACGCGCGGCACGGCGGTGATGAACCGGCTGTTCCATGCCTATGAGCCGTACAAGGGCGAACTGCCAGGCCGCACGAATGGCGTTCTGATCTCCAATGATCAGGGCGAGGCCGTCGCCTATGCGCTGTTCAACCTTGAAGATCGTGGGCCGATGGTTATCGAGCCAGGCGTCAAGGTCTATCAGGGCATGATCATTGGCATTCACTCTCGCGACAATGATCTCGAGGTGAACGTCCTGAAGGGCAAGAAGCTGACCAACATCCGTGCTTCTGGCAAGGACGAGGCGGTGAAGCTGACGCCACCGATCCGCATGACGCTGGAGCGGGCGCTCTCCTGGATCCAGGACGACGAGCTGGTGGAAGTGACGCCAAAGTCGATCCGCCTGCGCAAGCTGCACCTCGATCCGAATGATCGCAAGCGCTTCGAAAAGCAGAAGGCGAGCGCGGCTTAAAACCCGCTCGCGGGCCGTACGCCGCTTAGGCGGCTGGCCCTCCGCGAGGGCGCCAGACGACTGGCGGCCAGCGGTCGCGGGCTGATACCGCTGAACCCGTTATCGAAGCGGCGGCCGAGAGGTCGCCGTTTTCGTTTCGATCTCAAGACAGGAGTTTTTCATGGCCAAGATGATCCACTCGATGATCCGCGTGCTCGATGAGCAGCGTTCGGTAGAGTTCTACAACAAGGCCTTCGGCCTCGAGATTGCCGAGCGCCTTGATTTCGAGAAGTTCACGCTCGTCTATCTGTCCAACAAGGAAACCGGTTTCGAGCTTGAACTGACGATCAACAAGGGCCGTGAAGAACCGTATGATCGCGGAGATGGCTATGGCCACCTTGCTGTGTCGGTCGACGATGTGAACGCTGAGCATGCCCGTATGACCGCGGAAGGATTGGAGCCGCGAAAGCTGGTCGATTTCGCGCCCGCGGGTGAGGTTATCGCTCGGTTCTTCTTCATCGCTGATCCCGATGGCTACGAGATCGAAGTCCTCCAGCGTGGCGGTCGCTACCTTTGATCTAGCCTGACGATGGACCGGTGCTGGCAAGGGCGGCTTTAAGCAGGGCGCTTTTCCGTCAGCATCCGATCCTCCTGCGGATTTCGTCCACTTCGCGTTTGCTGCGACAGACGTTTTCGCAGGGGATGCCGTCATTGTCGCCGTCGGCTCGGCGGTAGCCGCTGCGCCACAATATGACCGCTTCCTCGCAGCTGCGTACGACCTTGCAGCTGCGAGCCTGGGCAATGAAATCTCATCATTGGCAAAGGATATCGGCGCCGCTGCGTAGGATGGAGAGAGTATCGCTACCCAGGACGCAAGCGTCGCCTCAAGGTATTTCCGTCTCTTCACAGTCATCGCCAAGCTCCCGAGGAGGAGCTTAGCAGATCATTGAAAAATACTTCAATGCATTGCCCTTGTAAGGACAGATTTGCGACCCCACAATTACCGCATGTTCAACGAGCTGAAAGGAGGTGATCCAATGTCGAGTGGTTTCAACCGTAGCGTGGCCCCGGCGGATCGTCCTTTCGGGAAGCAGTCTTCCTGACAGGCGCGTGAAGCGCGGTTTGATGGGTCTCCATCCCACGGGCCGCACCACGGAAGAAAACGCGAGGGGCCGGTAGCTGTACCGGCCCCTTTCCATTTCCGGAGGGCAGGCCTTATTGCGTCAGTGCCAGCGCCTCAATATTGCGCGCGATGGTCATGAAGGCTTCGTTCAGTTCCGAGCCTGTGGACGTTTCGAAATAATGCTTGAGCGCGTTTGTGTCGCTGCTGGCGCAGTTCTGCATGATCCGCCGCGCGTTCTGATTGTTCCCCAAGCCAAAACCGATGGTGAAGATCTCGATCCCGTCATCTTTCATGCGTCTGCAGAGAGCTTCGGCGTTGGCACGCGACTTGGATTTCTGGTTTTGCACATCGCCGACCGCGTCGGCATGTGCGGTGTTGAAATCACCATCGGTCATGAGAATGGCGATCTTGGCGACTTCGCGCGGATCGTGATCTTCGGGTCCGTCACCGAGATCTGCACGCCTGATCGCGGCACGCCAGTTCGGCGACAACATGTAGTAGGTCCATTGGATCCCGATCGCGCCACCGGTATACCCGTCGATGGAGAAGCCCTGTATCTGCTGTTTCAAAAGTGCGGCATCCGCGGTCAGCGGGCGAAGCACCGCCCGGACGCAGGTTTTCAGGCGATCATCGCGATTGACCTTGGCATAGTATTTCTTCGATTTGTCATAGTACCAGGTGCGCCTGGCATCGGGTCCGTCATCAGAGTAGTCGACGCCAAGGTTCTCAGTCCTCCGCTCGGTTGCGCAATTGTTGGTTCGTGCCCCCGTATTGGCGGTGATTTGTGCCTGGGATGCGCCGATTGGCGGGGGCAGATCCCATCGTCCCTCACGCTCTACGAAGACGGTCTCATTTGCGAGGGCGCTGCCAACATTGACGCCGTCGGAGTAGGGAATAAGCGCGATGCGAACCCGTGGGTTTTGCGGGTTCTGAGCGCCGATCAACGCGTCGATCGCGTTGGTGGCCGCTGCTTTCAGGTCGCGTATCTTGCTACCACTCATCGAGCCCGTGACGTCGAGCATCATGGCGACCTCTACTCTCTTGTCGGAGTAAAGGGCGGCAGACCTGGTCGTGATCAGTTGCTGATTCTGACTGGCGAAGAAGGGAAACGCAACGTCGAGAAGGACGCTCGCCTGAGCGCTAACGGTTCTCGCCTGGCGGTCTATCGTGAGGGAGTCCAGTTTTAGCCTTCCATCCTCGGCATAAGCCCGCAGGCCGTTGGCGATCAAAAACGCCTCGACGAGGGGGCGCGCATCCTTTTCCTGAATGGCCCCTGTTGTCAGATCTCTTGCTGTGGAAGTGACGGCGGCATCGAGTGCCGCGAGGAGATTGGCCCGCGTCAGCGTTACCTGACCAATATTGACGCCGAAACCGGTGCCAACCAGCAGAACGGGCATCACGATGCCCGTCATCATTGCAAAATTCCCACGCCTGTCGCGCCATAGTCTCGACGCAGCAGAAAAAACTCGCGCTAGTCCCAGCATGTGTGCCTCCAGCGAGAATGACGAAGCTGTACGTCATTCGGCTGGCGCGTAGAAATACTACCCGCCGCGCAGCAAATGTGCCGAGCAGCTGATGAAGCAACTGTTAATGGGGGAGTCCGATTGCCAGAACTGGTTTAAGGATTGTGAAGATGCGGAAAGAACAGAGGCAATCAATACTCTCTTCTTCTCAGTCATTGAGGGGTCAGAAGTCGCAAGCGACGCCCTTGATCTCCCAGTCGCCGAAACGCGCCGGATCCTTGCCGCCACGTCCGCCCAGTTCTTTCGGGAGATTGGCTTCCTGGTCCCTGGCAAGCCTGCGTCGCTCTTCTGCTTCTGCAAGCGCTCGCAAGGCAGCTGGTGGGAGTTCCCGCGCGGGAACAGGGGGCTGGTTTTCTTCTTCAGTCTGCATGGCCAAACATTGAACTTGTCGTGTGATCCTCCCATCATATAGGCAGTCAGCGTGACGGGATCGACCCCGGCGACCGCTTAGAGTGCTAGATTTTCGGAGACTGTCTGGATGAACGTCATCCGTACGGCAATGCTGTTGGCCCTGATGACCGCTCTGTTCATGGGCGTTGGCTACCTGATTGGTGGCGAGGGCGGCATGATGATCGCATTCCTGATCGCAGCGGGCATGAACCTCTTCAGCTACTGGAACTCTGACAAGATGGTCCTGCGCATGCACAACGCGGTCGAGGTCGACGAGCGCAACGCACCCGAATATTACGGGATCGTCAAGGCGCTGGCAGAGCGTGCCAACCTGCCGATGCCGCGGGTCTATCTCATCGACAACCCACAGCCCAACGCGTTCGCCACAGGTCGCAACCCGCAAAACGCGGCGGTTGCGGCGACGACCGGGCTGCTGCAGCGCCTGTCGCGCGAAGAAGTCGCCGGTGTGATGGCGCATGAACTGGCCCATGTGCAGAACCGCGACACGCTCACCATGACGATTACGGCGTCAATTGCTGGCGCGATTTCCATGCTCGGCAATTTCGCCTTCTTCATGGGGGGCTCGAACCGTGAAAACAACAATCCGCTTGGCGCCATCGGCGTGCTAGTTGCGATCATCGTTGCACCGCTCGCGGCGATGATCGTGCAGATGGCAATCAGCCGTACCCGCGAATATGCCGCTGATCGTCGTGGCGCCGAGATTTGCGGTCAGCCGATGTGGCTTGCCTCAGCCCTCGACAAGATTGCACGCGGCGCGCAGGCGATCCGCAATGATAATGCAGAGCGCAGCCCTGCCACCGCGCACATGTTCATCATCAACCCGCTCTCGGGCGAGAAGATGGACAATCTGTTTTCCACCCATCCGGATACGGCGAACCGCATCGCAGCACTGCAAAGGATGGCGCAGGAGTTCGGTGGGGGTGGCGGCGCGCCTGCGCGCCCGGTAGATCCTCGTCCCGCACCAAGTGCCCCGCCAAGATCGCCGCAAACCGGACCATGGGGAACTGCTCCCCGTCCGGAGCAGCCTCAGCCCCGGCCAAGCCAACCTCAGACCAATCCATGGGGACGTAATCCCACGGGTCCCCGGAGATAATGACAATGAATGACGGCGTTCGCCGCGCGCGCGGCGGCGCGAAGAAGTCCCTGCAAAAACCTGCAGCCGATGCGCCGGGCCTTGCCGCCCGGCGTGCTGCTGCCCGTCTTCTTGCTGCGGTCGTCGACGCAAAGACCTCTCTGGATGGCCTGACGGACCATGATCATGGCCACCCGCAATTCCTCGCGCTTGACATGCGCGATCGTGCACTTGTGCGGGCGATCCTGACGACAGCGCTGCGCTATCGAAACACGATCGAAGCGCTCATCTCGGCGCGTCTTGAGCGGCCTTTGCCGACAAATGCCCGATCGTTGTCGCACATATTGCATGTGGCGGCAGCACAGATGCTGTTTCTCGATGTTCCGGATTCTGCGGCTGTCGATCTTGCGGTGACACATGCGAAAGCGGATCCAAGGACGGCGCGATTTGCGGCGCTCGTCAACGGTGTGCTGCGCGAGATTGCGCGTCGCAAGGAGCGGGCTCTGCCCGCAGCTTTGGCCCAGACCATCGATACGCCAGCCTGGTTTTACGAGCGCCTCGTTGCCGCCTATGGAGATGAAGCCGCCCGCGCGATTGCGGACGCGTATCGAACCGAGGCGCCTATCGACCTGACGGTGAAATCCGACGCGGAAGGATGGGCAGAGCGGCTCGGCGGAATTGCCTTGCCAACCGGGGGCGTCCGTCTTGAGGCTCTGGAGGGGCCGGTCACCCAGCTTCCCGGCTTTTCAGACGGGGAATGGTGGGTTCAGGATGCTGCGGCCTCAATACCTGCCCAGTTGCTCGGCGATATTTCGGGCTTGCGCGTAGCGGACCTGTGTGCGGCTCCCGGCGGGAAGACTGCTCAGCTTGCGGCAGCGGGCGCGCAGGTGACTGCGCTTGAGCTGTCACCCAACCGCGCCAAGCGTCTCAAGGCCAACCTGGAACGCCTCAAGCTCGAGGCGGAGGTGATCGTCACGGATCTCTTTGCTTACGAGCCGACGGAAAAGTTCGATGCGGTGCTGCTGGATGCGCCGTGTTCTTCGACGGGCACTGTCAGACGTCACCCCGATGTCCTTTGGGCGAAGGGGGTGGAGGATATCGAAAAGCTGGCGACGCTGCAGGCCCGCATGCTGGAAAAGGCGGTGACGCTGGTCAAACCCGGCGGGCGAATCGTTTTTTCCAACTGTTCGCTTGATCCTTTGGAGGGCGAGACGCTCTACCAGGCGTTTCTTGCCGCCAATCCCCAGGTGGAGAACGACCCGGTCAGCGTGGATGAGCTGAGTTTCGTAGCGTCATTCTTGACGCCGGACGGCGCGCTTCGTACCACTCCGGCAGGCCTCGATCTCGGGGCCCCTGCGCGATCCGGTCTCGATGGCTTTTACGCTGCCCGGATGCGGCTGAGATAGGCCGAAGCACGGCATTTTCGCCTTCGCAGGGACCAATCGCTCATCTAAGCTGTGCTCGTCGATCCTTGGCGGAGCGCGGCGATTCGGAGGATGTCCACCTTGACGCTCATCAGGGGCAGTTCCCCGCAGATCTGGGGATTCCTGGCCTCGACTCTATGGCGAAGACTGCGTGGTCGTCTGCGCGTGGGACCGGTGTACCGCTGGCGCTTCACCGGGCGCACCCCCGAGCGCGTCCTTATCGCACCGCCAGATCTGCGGCTCGCCGATGCCCAGATCGCCATGGAGATCTACCATGGCCGCTTCCCGTTTGCCGGCAGGCTGGTCGACACACATGGCCAATCGCCATTTTCGATGAGGGTGACTGACAGCGCCTGGCTTTCTGCGCTGCATGGTTTTCGGTGGCTCCGTCACATGCGCGCGGCAGAGACCGAGCTTGCGGCCGCAAATGCACGTGCCCTTGTACGCGACTGGATTTCCATCAACGGGCGCAAGATTGACGGCCTCGCCTGGAACCCTGCGATCACCGCGCGCCGCATCATTGCCTGGCTGCAGCACTCCGCCGTGGTACTCCAGGGCGCGGATTATCAGTTCTATCGCCTCTTCCTGAAATCCCTGGCGATCCAGATGCGCTACTTGCGGGCGATGGTGCAGGAGATGTCGCCGGGCGAGGAGAAGCTGAGGGCGCGCATTGCGCTGGCGTTTGCCGCCCTTTCTTTACCGACGCCGCCCTCGGCAATGCGGGCTGCATCGAAGCAGCTTGCACTGGAGCTCGACGCGCAAATCCTGCCTGATGGTGGCCATGTGTCGCGCAATCCTGAGGCCATCTTGGAATTGCTGGCGGATCTGCTGCCACTTCGCCAGACCTATTTCAATCAGGCAGAAGCACCGCCGGATGCCTTGATCGGAGCTGTCGAGCGCATGCTGCCCGCTCTGCGCTTCTTCCGCCACAGAGACGGTACCCTGGCGCGTTTCAACGGGATGGGCGCAACGAGCCATGATCGCATCGCGTCCATTCTCCATCATGATGACACGGCAGGAGCGCCTCTGCTGCACGCCCCGCATTCCGGCTATGAGCGGCTTGCGATGGGAAACACGACCGTCATTGCCGATACGGGCGTTGCCCCACCGCCAGAGCTTTCACAGACCGCTCAGGCAGGTTGCCTGTCGTTCGAACTTTCTTCCGGCCGCAGTCACTTCATCGTCAATTGCGGTGTCGATACTTACGGCGCCGAAGATTTCCGCCCACTCGCCCGCTCGACTGCTGCTCATTCAACCGCAACGCTGAATGACACCTCGTCGGCGCGGTTTATCCTTGGCAAGGAACTTGCGCGCATTGTGGGAGCGCCGCTGGTCGACGGGCCGAAAAACGTGCCCTGCCGTCGTCTGGATTCCGAAGGCATCCAAAGCTTTGTCGCGCGTCATGATGGTTATGCGCCCCGGTTCGGCCTCTACCATGAACGCGAACTTGCGCTTTCAGCCAATGGGGAACTTCTGGAGGGGATTGATCGGGTGGTGCGTAAGGATGGCGAAGTGGCCAGGTCCAACGGACGCGACCGGGTAAGTGTGCGCTTCCACCTCTATCCGGATGTTGCGCTGTTCGAAAACGGTCGAGGGCATCTGGTGCTGCAGGGCGCAGACGATGAGCGCTGGGAATTTTCCTGCGAGGAGCTTGCGCCACAGGCGGAAGAAACCCTGTTTTTTGCCGGACTGGGAGGCCCGCGCCGCAGCCACCAGATCGTTCTTACCTACGCAGCTTCGGATCATCCGGAAATCCACTGGCGCCTGCGCCGCCTCTGACCTTGCGCGAGCAGCCGTGGTGCACAGGATGCTTCCGTTGCGGCTCGTCCCCTGGCGGGCCGACGGCGTTTAAAAACTCAACCGGCTGTGGTAGGCCCGCGCAAACCCTTCTGCCTGCAACCAGCCGGAGCCACAGCCATGGCCGTCGTCTCGAAGAAAATTCCCGCTCCCGATCTTGTCCCGCTGCGCCGCGCGCTTTTGTCGGTGTCCGACAAGACGGGTCTGATCGACCTCGCCAAGGCGCTGCATGAGCGCGGTGTCGAACTGGTCTCGACCGGCGGAACGTCGAAGGCGATTGCCGCGGCAGGCATCCCGGTCAAGGACGTTTCCGACATTACCGGCTTCCCGGAAATCATGGACGGCCGGGTCAAGACGCTGCATCCGTCGGTGCATGGCGGCCTCCTCGCCATCCGTGACGATGCCGAGCACCGCGAAGCGATGGAAGCGCACAATATCGGCGCGATCGACCTCGCGGTCATCAATCTCTACCCATTCGAAGAGGTCCGCGCCGCTGGCGGCGACTACGCTTCGGTCGTCGAGAATATCGACATTGGTGGCCCGGCCATGGTGCGCGCTTCGGCCAAGAACCATGCCTATGTCGCCATCGCCACCGACCCCGCCGATTATACGCGGCTGCTTGAGACCCTTGGCGAAAATGACGGTGCAACGCCATACCGTTTCCGCCAGGAACTTGCGGCAAAGGCCTATTCGCGCACCGCAGCCTATGATGCCGCCATCTCCGGCTGGTTCGCCGACGCGCTCGCCATCGAAGCGCCGACCTGGCGGGCCTTTGGTGGCAAGCTCGATAACGTCATGCGCTATGGCGAGAACCCGCACCAGCAGGCTGGCTTCTACGTCAATGGCGACAAGCGCCCGGGCGTTGCGACAGCTCGTCAGCTGCAGGGCAAGCAGCTCTCCTACAACAATGTCAACGACACCGATGCAGCCTTCGAGCTGGTTGCCGAGTTCGATCCCAAGCGTACGGCAGCCGTAGCCATCATCAAGCACGCCAATCCATGCGGTGTCGCTGAAGGGGCAACGCTGAAGGAAGCGTATCTCTCGGCGCTCGCCTGCGATCCGACGTCTGCCTTCGGCGGGATCGTCGCGCTCAACCGCCTGCTTGACGCGGAAGCTGCCGAAGAGATCGTCAAGACCTTCACGGAAGTGATCATCGCGCCTGAAGCATCACTAGAGGCTGTCGAGATCGTAGCAGCCAAGAAGAACCTGCGCCTGCTCGTTACCGACGGTCTGCCAGACCCGCGCGCGGCCGGCCTTATCGCGAAGTCTGTTGCCGGCGGCATGCTGGTCCAGTCGCGCGACAACGCGGTTGTCGATGATCTCGATCTCAAGGTCGTCACCAAGCGCGCACCGACCGAAACCGAAATGGCAGACCTTCGCTTTGCCTTCCGGGTTGCCAAGCACGTCAAGTCGAACGCCATCGTCTATGCCAAGAACCTTGCCACCGTCGGCATCGGTGCAGGCCAGATGAGCCGCGTCGACTCCTCGCGCATTGCTGCCCGCAAGGCGCTCGACGCGACCGAGGCTGCCGGCCTGAGCGAATCGCTCGCGAAGGGTTCGGTCGTCGCCTCCGACGCCTTCTTCCCGTTTGCGGATGGTCTTCTGGCTGCCGTTGAAGCTGGCGCAACCGCCGTCATCCAGCCGGGCGGCTCGATGCGCGACGATGACGTCATCGCCGCTGCCGACGAACACGGCATCGCCATGGTCTTCACGGGCACCCGCCACTTCCGCCACTAGGAGCGTGGGGGCCTGGTAGCCCCCTCCGTCGCTCCGCGACACCTTGTAAGTTAAATCCCGCCGCATCTGCTATCATTGTTGGTGCGGTGGCGGATGCGAGGCCGCAGCCACCTGGGGACACCAAGCCCGTGGGGGAGC
>NZ_JADGMQ010000012.1 GCF_016124105.1 Aquamicrobium zhengzhouense | reverse complement strand
GAACTCGGCAGTAAACCGTCTGCGTGTCTTCATGCTGGATCGTCCTTTCCATTGGGCGATCCACCTTATGCCCCTGTCTCAAAAACCGGCACCACCTCAAACCTCGACATCATCGCTACTGACAATGTGATCGTTCAATCGCTGGCAGGTTCTACCTCGCTGAGCGATCTGGATATCACCGGCGCCGGCACCGTGAACATCACCACCACTGCGCTTGCAGTTGCAGCGAACGCGTCGGTGGACGCAAGCGCAGCCACGGGTGCGTTCACGTTCAACGCCGCAGCCGCAACAAACAACGGCCTGGCGATTACGGGCAGTTCTTCTGCAGTGAACAACATCACGGGTTCGGGTCAGGCTGACGTGATCACCGGCGGTGCTGGTGCAGACACGCTTACCGGCGGTGCTGGTGCAGACACGCTTACCGGTGGTGCAGGTAACGATCAGTTCCGCTTTGCAGCCGGAGACACCGGAGCGACAGCTCTTGACTGGATCACGGATCTAAATCTTGGCTCCAACGTTGTAGGCGGACAAGCGGATACGCTCGCGTTTCAAAACGCTGGCGCAACAGCAACGGTAGTCGCCCTGACCTCTGGCCAGCAGACCACCGTTAGCGCGGCTGCAGACCTTGCGGCAGCTGCCTTGGCAGTTGCTGCTATTGCAAACGCAGACGGTGCGACGGTCCAATTCACCTACGGAGCGGATACGTTCATCTTCCACAATGTTGACGGCAACGCAACTTATGACGCCGCTGCGGACGTCCTGGTGAAGGTCACAGGCGTTACTGGAACGTTGGACGCATCTGATATCATCGTGTTCTAACACCCCCTTCGCTGGTCTGCCCCTCCGGGGGCAGATCCACACCATGAATAATTGGCAGGCGGTCTTTTGGCTTCCTGCCATTTCTTTTATGAAATAAGTGTTTGAGATAAGAACGGGCATGAGCAGCCGGCCACGAGCATACAAGTAACTACCTCTGCCCCGGTAGTTCCGGTGACCCCTCAAACCCGGTGCCATGCCCGGCTCCGACACCCTCGCCTTCAGCGGTCGAACCAGCCCCCTGCCCCACCTCCTCTTCACCCTTTGCAGTCGGCTTCCGTTCATCCTTTCCTGCGGCTGCTTGAGCTCAAGGATCGTGATTGAGCCGTCAGAGCGGGACGCCTTGTGGCGCACGCTTTCGATCCGGTAGCTGCCATCAACGCAGGCGTGGCACGTGGCGTTGCGACCGGCACCGTTGGCGCCAACACTTATATCTTTGTTGACGCCGATAAGGACGGGCATTTCGATATCGCTTCCGATATTGTGATCGTCGCGGACTCAGCCGTGAACTACTCGGACTTCGGCTTCTAAGACGTCGTAGAATTTTTTAGACGTGCAAATTCGAAAGGCCCCCGCGACTTCTGTTAGGGGGCCTTTCTCTTGGGATAAGCAACGCGGCACTGATGATGCAAACATGGTGCCTGCAAATTACTGCCATAAGCCGGGACCGGATGCATCATGAGCGATTGGACGAAAGGCTATGTGACGGACTTGGGGTATACACACGGATTCTATCGTGAATTAACTCCAACCCTCCACGCCTTCAGTGTACTCATCAAAGGGGCCAATCCGAGATCGAGCGATCGCCCCGCCTATTGCGAACTCGGCTGCGGTCAGGGTTTTTCCACTAATCTCCTCGCTGCTGCCAATCCCGACATCGATTTCTATGCAACCGATTTCAACCCGGCGCAGATTGCGGGAGCGCAGGCGCTTTGCGAGGCAGCGGGGACGAAAAATGTCCGCTTCTTCGATGACAGCTTTGCCGAGTTCGAAGCGCGTCTCGATCTGCCGCAATTCGATGTCATCGCGCTTCACGGCATCTATTCCTGGATCGCGAAGGAGCACCGCGACACAATTGTCCGCTTCATTGACAAGCGCCTGAAACCCGGGGGCCTTGTCTATATTTCCTACAATTGCCTGCCCGGCTGGTCCGGCCCGGCACCGCTGCGCCAATTGCTGCGCCTGGCAGGCAACGCCGCACCCGGCACCATGCCGCAGAAGATCGAGGCTGGCCTCGCCTTTCTCGAGCGCATGAAGGACGCCAATGCGCGCTGGTTCGCTACGGTCCCTGCGATTGCCGAGCGCATCGACCGCCTCAAGGGCCAGAACCGTAACTATCTCGCCCATGAATATATGAATGCCGACTGGAACCTGTTCTACCATTGCGATGTCGCAGCCGAACTTTCGGCGGCGCGGCTTTCCTATGTCGGCTCCGCGCATCTGCTCGATCATGTCGACGCCGTCAATCTGACCTCCGATCAGCAGGCGATCCTCGCTGAAACAGCCGATCCCGTCTTCCGCGAGACGCTGCGGGACTACATGGTCAACCAGCAATTCCGCCGCGATATTTTTGCGCGCGGGACCGTGCCGCTATCAGCTAGCGAGGCGCGGGAGATCTGGCTGGACAGCCGCTTTGCGCTCTCCGCCCTGCGCGCCGATATTCCGCTCAAGGTGACGGGCGCCTTGGGTGAAGCGACCTTGCAGGAAGAGGTATACGGGCCAATCCTTGATGCGTTGGCCAAACCGGTCGAATCTGGACGTTCCGCAGCGATCAGCCTGCGCCAGCTCTTGACCGAAAACCCAAATCTTTCCGCGCTCGGGTGGGCTCGTATCCAGCAGGCGATCCTGGTTCTGGTCGGTGCCGGGCATGTCCAGCCCTGCCCCGCCGATGCGAAGGGCGAGAACCAGCGGCGTGAAGCCACGAGACGCTTCAACCGCGTCGTCATGGAAAAAGCGCGCCACTCCGACGATCTGCAGTTCCTTGCCTCTCCCGTCACCGGCGGCGGTCACGCAGTGCCCCGCTTCCAGCAACTCTTCCTCCTCTCGCTCAGCGAAGGAAAGAAACGGCCGCATGAGTGGGCGCAGTTCGCCTGGCAGGTGCTGAGCCGCCAAGGACAGCGCATCGTCAAGCAAGGTAAGCCGCTCGAAACGCCGGATGAAAACCTTGCCGAACTTCAGAGCCAGGCCGAAACCTTCGCCGAAAAGCAATTGCCGGTCCTTCGCGGCCTTCAGATCGTCTAGATCGCCAACGAGACGGCTGGCATCCGCTCCTTCCCCATGCTCAGATGCGAACCATGAAGTTCCAGGACCATCTGATTCTGCTCGTCGCCATCATTGCCGAGGTCATTGCGACCACGGCGCTGGCGCGGTCGGATGGGTTCAGCCGGCTTTGGCCAAGCCTCATTGCCATTGGTGGCTATGGCGCGGCGTTCTGGCTGCTGTCCTTCCCGCTGCGCACCATGCCCACCGGCATTGTGTACGCCATCTGGTCCGGCATGGGCATTGTGCTGATTACAGCCGTCGCTTGGGTGCTTTACCGCCAGACGCTTGATCTTGCGGCCATTCTCGGCCTTGGGCTGATCCTGGCGGGCGTTCTGGTCATCAACCTGTTCTCCAGGTCCCTGCCCCACTGACGCCGCCACAGAGCCCTGTACGCGCGTTTGTGCGCCGCACGTCACGCCGAGCTATTCATAGGCCGAAATTCGCCTCAAGCACGCGCGCTCAAGAAGGTGCAATGCCGCTGGCGATGCCGTCTGTAAATGTCGAGATCGGGAAGTTTTGGTGGAGCCAAGCGGGATCGAACCGCTGACCTCCTGCATGCCATGCAGGCGCTCTCCCAGCTGAGCTATGGCCCCCTTTGCCGTCTGTCCGGCTGTCGGTTGGTGTGTTGCTGTTCACACCGTATGTGGTGCGGCTTCTAGCCCTGCCGCACCACAAGATCAAGCCCCTTTTTCGAGGCTTTTCAATTTTTTATCCCTCGTCGTCGTCGTCGCCGACGCTGATGATGCCGGTCACGTCGTCTTCGTCTTCCTCGTCATCGGCAAGGAAGGTGTCATCGTCGTCGCCGAGATCGACATCGTCATCTTCATCGTCAAGCGCGATGTCTTCTGCGCCCTTGGTCTCGTCGTCGGCATCCTCCAGCGAGACGATCTCCGGTGCGCCGTCTTCAGCATCGAGTTCCTTGTCCTCGACCTCCTCCTCGACTTCCGGAACGGAGACGTTGGTCTCGAAAAAAGAGCGCGGGTAGGACTGCCCGGTATAAGGAGATACGATCGGGTCCTTGTTCAGATCGTAAAATTTGCGGCCCGTTTCCGGGCAGATGCGCTTGGCGCCGAGTTCGGGTTTTGCCACTGTGCTGCCTCTTGGTCTGCTTGCTTGGGAACCGCGCAGGCTCCGGGACGGCGCCAGGGAATTGGCCCTCGCGCAATGGTCCCTTTTCCCTTGGAAAAGTTCGGACCCCTTAGCTGTATCTCGATGCGCTGTCAAAGCCTATATGGAGCATCACGTCGGGGCGGGTTTTCCCCGCCTTACGCATCGTGAAGCTGTGCCGTTTGCGCATCAAAACAGGCTGCTCGCGCACATTAACGGAAACTCTTCACAAGCTGATGCAAATTCATTGAAATTGTCATTGACAGGCACGCAAGGTCCGCCTACATCGACGGCGCACCACACACGAAGCGCCGAAAGAAACTTCGTGTGGTCACAGGCCCAGGTGGCGGAATTGGTAGACGCGCACGGTTCAGGTCCGTGTGCCGCGAGGCGTGGAGGTTCGAGTCCTCTCCTGGGCACCATTTTTCCCTGAACTATCGCGTTTCATCGAGGCGCTAACGACCGGGTCGGCAACTCCCCCCATAGCCACCACCCTTATAACTTTAGTTGAACAGCACGATTCAGACTTCGGTTGCGCGCGCCTAAAAAACGCAACTCAGTCGCGACGGTCGATGACCCATCTCACCGACTGGTTTTTCAGGCATCACATCCTTGCTGAGTATGTGATGGGTCTGTCGAAATGTTCGGTTGATGAAGGCCGCGTGTCGCCTTCCGCTCCCCAGATGAGATCGAGCGACGGTGCTTCATCGAGTTGCGTATCAATGACAACTTCCTGACTTGCGGCAGCCCTCCACCCTATGACGCTCTCGCACCTTTCTAGTACCTGGTGCGCGCATGCCAAATCCTCTTGCGAGTCGTGACGTCGCTATCAGCAGAGCGTAACGGATGTTGTCTCCTGATCAGCGCCGATTGCCTCTGTCCTGATCTAGAGGGAAAGGTGCGCCGCCATCGTCTTTGCCGAAAATCACCCGAGGATCAGCGCTCGATACGCTGTCATTAGATCCGCCTTTGTGGCTGCGCTCTGACTGTCCCAGCACATCCTTCTCAGGTCCCTTCGGCGGACGTCCGCGATCAGCCTCGTCTTCCGCCTTTGGTGATCATCGCCGGCCTCTTGTTGAGGAACATCAACCCGAAAGCGCTGAGGCGGTTCCATCCGTGCGCGGAGGATAAACCTCATGCCTTAAGGCGTCGGAATCTTTGTTTCCGCGCCGTTCCGTCGCTCCCTCAGCGCACGCCTCTGGCGGGATGAGCATCTGAAATTTGCGGCGAGCTGCGCGCCGGCTTGGGTGGCTGCGGGATTGCGCCCTTTATATGGCTCACTGTCGCGACGTTGTAGACGCGGTCTTCAGGCGTCTATCCTTTTTCCAGTTCAAAATCGGACTTCTCAGCGGCCGATAGGCGACCAGCAGGATTGCCAGCGTGAAATAGAGGAACGGCTCGGCAGTAACGACCTTCACCGCCATCGTGTAATGCAAAGCACCGCCGAGGACGATCAGATAGGCGAGTTTGTGGAGGCTTCTCCATCGCGGACCCAGACGGCGGATCGCCCAATTGTTCGAGGTCAGCGCCAGAGGAAGCAGGAACACCAGGCACGCCATGCCAATCGTGATAAACGGGCGCTTGGCGATATCCTTGCCGATCTCGGGTAAGTTCAGCTGCTGGTCGAGCAACATGTAGGTCGCAAAGTGCATCAGCACATACCAGAAGGCGAGAAGCCCCAGCGCACGGCGGAAACGCAGAAGATTTATCCCGGCAAGGTCTCGCAAGGGGGTGACAGCAAGTGTCGCCAGCAGAAAGCGAAGGGCCCAGACGCCAAG
Source organism: Aquamicrobium zhengzhouense (assembly GCF_016124105.1). Classification (GTDB taxonomy): domain Bacteria; phylum Pseudomonadota; class Alphaproteobacteria; order Rhizobiales; family Rhizobiaceae; genus Aerobium; species Aerobium zhengzhouense. The sequence goes on along the minus strand of NZ_JADGMQ010000012.1, from coordinate 124,264 downwards.
AAGATGCTCGAAAATCTTGACGGCGTTGCCTGGCAGCTGCCCGCTGGCACCCAGCCAGAAATACCAGATCGCTGGAATGAAACCGACGCCGTAGACAAGCCAGATACTCGCCGGTCCCCACCAGCGCGGTTGCATTAGTAGAACGACCTCAAATCCATTCCATCATAAAGACTGGCCACCTCGTCGCCATATCCGTTGAACGGCAAGGTTTCTCGCCGTGCTGCGCCGAAGAAGCCGCCCTCGCCGATACGTATTTCCGTCGCCTGGCTCCAGCGGGGATGATCAACAGCCGGATTGACGTTGGCAAAGAAGCCGTATTCCTGCGGGGCCATGTTGCGCCAGGTTGTCTCCGGCTGGTTTTCCACCAATGTTATCCGCACGATAGATTTTATACCCTTGAAGCCGTACTTCCACGGGACCACCAGACGCACCGGCGCCCCGTTCTGGTTCAGCAGAGTGCGGCCATAAAGCCCCGTTGCGAGAATCGTCAGCGGATGACAAGCTTCATCAAGCCGCAGGCCTTCGACATAGGGCCAATCCAACGTCTGAAACAGCCGTCCGCGCTGTCCAGGAATCTCCTCTGGCCTCACCACCGTTTCGAATGCGACGTACTTTGCGCTGCCAAGCGGCTCGACCTTGTCGAGAATGCGGGAAAGCGGGAAACCGATCCACGGGATCACCATCGACCAGGCTTCCACGCAGCGCATACGATAGACGCGTTCTTCCAGCTCCAGGGCCATCAAGTCGTCGAGGTCGAAGGTCGTCGGCTTTGATACGAGGCCGTCGACGCTGATCGTCCACGGGGTCGGTTTGAAATTAGCGGAGTTGTTCGAAGGATCAGCCTTGCCGGTCCCGAACTCATAAAAATTATTGTAGGTCGTGATATCCGCGAATGTGGACCAGGCTTCGTCGGTCCCATATGGGCCAGGCTTGTAGTCAAGGCTGCTGGCGGCCGCGCTTAGAGGAAGAAGGCTAGCCGCGGCTCCAAGCGAGCCTGCAAGAAATGCACGCCGATTGAAGTAGAACTTCTCCGGTGTAATCTCGCTGCTGGGTATGGAAGTTGAAATTCGCACGCCTGCCTCCTCGCTTCATCTGCGCCCGGGCGATCCATCAACCTGCAGCACAACAAGTTTTCGCCAGATCGACAAGTGGCAGTGCATCGCTGGATGCTCGGGTCTCGCAAACGTGACCAGCGGGCTAGGGTACGTCGTCGTAGGCGACGATGCCGCCTTCATTTTCAAGAGTGGCGATACGCCTGGTTTCAGAGGCCGTGAATTTCAACCGGACGCCAGGTCCGCCCCCTTCCATCTTCAGCCAGAAACAGCACACCTGCCACCTCCAGGGCTTCCTGAAGAGACCTGACAGCCCCTTCATCCGGTGTCTCGATCCTGCGTTCAAACCTTTCGATCAGTTCCGCGCTCACACCGGAAAGGGACGCCAGCGCGTCTCTCGACAGGTCGGCCAATGCTCTTGCAGCCCGGCACTGCGAATATGTAATCGGCATGTCCCCTCCTTGAAAGTTCAGGCAGCCGCCAGATCCGCCCCATCCGACTTGGCGGTATCAGCCAATTGAATATTCGCCTTGATCGGCAAATGATCCGAGGCGATGCGAGCAAGCGGCGTATCGTGCAGCTCAAGCCCCGTAATGAGATCGTGCGGCTTCGCCAGCACCCGGTCAAGCGCAAGAACAGGGAATGACGCGGGGAAGCTCGGCACCGACGCGTGCAACGGACCGAAGGACGGCGCAAGCTTCTGCAGCGATGACCGGCGTCCCAGACGCCATTCGTTGAGATCGCCCATCAGAAGCGTCGGGCGTCCGTCTTCTGCCTCCGCTTCGGCAAGCAAGGTTTCGACCTGTCTGGCGCGCGAATGCCGCAACAGCCCAAGATGGGCAGCGATGATCCGCAACGGCCCGGCGGGCAGAGTGAGGTCGATGATCAAGGCGCCGCGTGGTTCGATGCCGGGCAGATCGATTTGCCTCATCTCTTCGACGCTTCCTTCACGAAACAGGATGATGTTCCCATGCCAGCCATGGTTCTGGCCCGGGCGAAGAGGCGGAACAGCCAGCAGGCCGCACTCCCGCTCCAGCATCTTGAGGTCAAGCAGACATATCCGCTCGCCAAAGCGGCGCGTCGCCTCCTGAAGCGCAACCACGTCGGCGTCGATCTCACGAAGAACGGAGATGATGCGTGCGGGATCAAACCGGCGATCAAGGCCGACACCTTTGTGGATGTTGTAGGACGCGATCAACGTGTCGCCTTCCGACGCTCCGCTGTGGTGCACGACATGCGAAATTGCCTTGCCCTTCGCTTTTGCCAACCCGAACACACCGTCTGTCCATTTGAAGGGCGACCCGTTGCGTTTGGTTGATGTCATGGCGGCGGAGCTCTCGTTTCGGTTGCAATGTAATCAACTGCGATTGGCAATTCCATCTCGAGATGGCGGAAAGATGATCTTGCGGCGCGAATTATAACGAACAGATCAACATGCCGTTGCATTCAAGCGACGCACTGCTTGCAACTTCATACACCCATAAATTGCGTTGAAGAGAAGTATTACATCCATAACGTGCTGCTTAGATGATCCCATGAGCACACGTGACGAGAAACTTCGCAAGGAGAAATTCCTCGGATCGTCCTCGGGGGCGACAGCGGTCGAGTTTGCCATGCTCGCACCGCTGTATCTCCTCCTCTTCCTTGGCATGACTGCCTACGGCATCTATTTCGGGGCGAGCCACTCGGTGCAGCAGCTTGCAGCAGATACCGCGCGAGCTGCCATCGCTGGCATTGACAGCGGCGAGCGTCGCTCGATGGCGGAGGGCTTCATCGTTCGCAACGCGGACGGGTATCTCTTCATCGATCCGAACAAGCTTAGCGTTACAGTTGGCGACAGCCCGCTAGATCCCAGCCAGTTCAACGTTGAGGTCAGCTACGACGCACGAGATCTGCCGATCTGGGGGCTTTTTGACGGTATCTCGATGCCGTCAACCACGATCTCACGGCGATCAACAATCAGGATCGGAGGGGCGTGATGTATCGCCTGCGACCGCTTCTGAGCAAATTCCTCAAGGCGCGATCCGGCCACTTTGCAATCATGACCGCTCTCACCGCACCTGCCGCCATTGTCCTTGCCGCGATAGCAGTAGACAGCGGGTCGCTCTACGTCGAGAAGCGCCAGGCCCAGGCACTCGCAGATCTCGCCGCCATCGCTGCGGCCTTAAATCCCACCCTAGCCACCGCAAATGCCCAAAGAACGATGTCCGACAATGGCGTCGCTGCCTTGGTTGTAGGCAGAAATTCCGAGTTGTCAGGACCAGGAGCCCGCGACCGCCTCCTTGTCACCACCGGGCATTATTCAGCGCGTAAGGAGATCGATTCGGCAGCGCGTTTCGATCCTGCGGGCGCGACGAAAAACGCGGCTCGTGTCACCTATCGCACCTTGGGTACACGCTATTTCGCCGGAGCGTTGATCCCTCCTCCGGAGATAGTTGTAACCGGCGTCGCATCGGCAACTCCGGTCGCAGCCTTTTCCATTGGTTCCCGATTGGCGCGGTTAGATGGAGGCATAATCAACAGCCTCCTCTCCGGCCTTACAGGCTCACAAATATCACTATCACTGATGGACTACGAAGCGCTGCTGGATACGAACGTCAAGCTGCTCTCGTTTATCGACGCGCTTGCGCTGGACCTCGATGTAGGCGCGGGGAGCTATGATGAGGTTTTGGGCGCGAACCTGACGATCGGAAAAATTGCGAAAACAATGAGGAGCACCGGCGAGATACAGGGGCCGGCGCTCACCGCTCTGAACTCTCTCGTAAACCAGACGACGAATGGCTCCGTACTGCCCATTAAGCTCTCTGATCTGGTGGATTTCGGGAACGGCGAACTGACGGCAGCATCCATTCGCCAGGTCGGTGTCGACATGAATGCGCTGGAATTCCTGATGATGAGCGCAGCGATTGCAGGCCGTGGCAAGCAGGTCGCTCTGGATCTAGGAGCGCAGACCGGCCTCCTGAGTGCTGTCGTGTCGCTGGCAATAGGTGAACCGCCGCAGCACTCGGGCTGGCTGACCGTAGGCGAAGCGGGCTCTCTGGTTCGCACCGCTCAGACGAGACTGGCAATCACAGTCGAGATTGGCACTCCTCGGGACTTGCTTAGCTTGCTTGGGGCTCGAATCCGGCTGCCGCTCTACCTCGAGGCAGCGTATGGCGAAGCCCGCCTGAAGAGCATCACATGCGATGGTGGCTTTAATAATCGAAAGGTCGAGATCGAAGCGCGGCCCGGAATTGTGAATCTTTATCTCGCCGAGGTCGACAGATCGAAACTCGGTGGCTTCGCCAACCCCATGGCACGTTCGCCAGCCCGCCTCATAGATCTTCCGCTTGTGAGCATAACCGGGCAAGCCCAGGCAGAAATGTCGAATACCAAGTTTACTTCAATGACGTTTACGAAAGCAGACATGAAGCCGCCAGTCGCCCGCACGGTGAATACACGTGACTATCTTTCGTCACTGACCGGCTCTCTGTTCTCCAGCCTTTCCTTATCTGCCCGGCTCGAATTGGGCCTCCTGGGCATCCCACTTTTGACCCTGCCACCGAACACGCTGGGGAAGCTGACGGGTGCAATTCAGAATGTAGCGACGCCGATCGACGATCTGCTCTACAGGCTCCTGTCGGTTCTCGGAGTCTCTCTCGGTGAAGCAGAAATCAAGGTCTATGACGCGAACTGCGGACGTGCGTTTCTGGTGCAGTAATATCTAGCACCGGATCAAAACCTCTCCGGTTTTGTCCTCGATCAGCACCTCGTCTGGCCCAAGTGTGATCTTCAAATCGCCGAGACCTAGTTGCAGGCTTCGCGTCTCCGGATCACTCCACTTGTCCCCATCCATCGGCTTCCCTGCTTCATCGAGCCAGGTCACGTCATCGTCTGTCAGAAAGCTGACACCACGCAGGACCTCATATTCTGAACGCAGCTTCGCAAGGTACGTAACGAACTCCTCCAGCTCGCGATCCCTGTTATCCCAGTCGATCCAGGTGATGGCGTTGTCTTGCGCGTAAGCATTGTTGTTGCCTTGCTGCGAGCGGCCAAACTCATCTCCAGCAGTCAACATCAATGTGCCGCGTGACATAAACAGTGTCGCAAGAAGGCGGCGCACGGACCGCGCCCGCTTCGCAATCACATCTGCGCGCGGGGTGTGCCCCTCGACTCCATGGTTCCATGACAGATTTTCGTCATGTCCGTCCCGGTTGTGTTCACCGTTTGCGTCATTGTGCTTTCTTTCATACGCAACGATGTCAGCCAGCGTCATTCCATCATGCGCGGCAATGAAGTTGACGGTGCGCGTTGCCTCGCCAGCAAATATATCTGAGGAACCCGCCAGCCGTGTCGCCAGCGTCGGAACCATACCACCATCGCCCCGCCAAAACCGGCGAACATCGTCTCGATAGCGGTCATTCCACTCCAGAAAAGGCGCAAGAAACTGGCCAAGCTGATACCCGTCGGGTCCGACATCCCAAGGTTCGGCGATGAGCACCCGGCTGGAGATCTCTGGGTCACTGGCCAGGGTTTGCAGCAATTTCGCTTCCGCTGAAAATCCGCTCGGCGTGCGGCCCAAAATGGTCGCAAGGTCGAACCTGAAACCATCCACTCCGGCGCAGCGGATATATGCACGCAAGCTGTCGAGGATCAGCCTTTGGGTCTGCTCATGCTCGCAGTTCAGCGTGTTGCCAGTGCCCGTGTCGTTGATCAGGGTTCCATCGTCCGCGTGGCGAAAATAGGCCCGTGCGTCCAGCCCCCGAAGCGAAAGTGTGGCACCCTGCTCATCACTTTCGGCGGTGTGGTTGAAGACGACATCGATGATCACACCTATACCGCAATCATGCAGCGCTCTCACGGTTTGCTGGAGCTCCGCCCATCCACCAGGCGCGATGCGCGGATCAAGCGCCATGAACGCGACCGGGTTGTATCCCCACACATTCCGCAGGCCGAGAGGCGGCAGATGACGCTCATCCATCCACGCGGCTATCGGCATCAATTCGACCGCCGCGACGTGCAGCTTTTGGAAATGAGCGAGAATGGACGGATGCGCCAAAGCACCGATCGTGCCCCGCTGCTCTACCGGAATCTCCGGATGCAGAATGGTGAAGCTGCGAACATTGATCTCGTAGATCAGGCCGCCGGGAGAATAAACTGCTGGTACGAGGGAAAATGCTTCCGGCTGAACGACCACCGACTTCGGCAAGAAGGGCGCGGTATCACCACCCTGCCCTCGCCTTGCAAATAATTCCGGGTGATTCCGGAAGGGCTGATCAATAGCCAGCGCATATGGATCGACAAGCAATCTTTCGGGATCGAACCACAGGCCGCTTCGTGGCTCGTAGACGCCATCCGCGCGGTACCCATAAAGCTGGCCCGGTCTCAAGTCTGGCAACCAGACCGTGAAAATCTCTCCGGACCTCTCCATCTCGACACGGGCTGTCTCTGTCCCGGCTCGTTCGAAGAGAGAGACCCACATGCGCTCGGCGCTCGCCGACCAGGCGGTGAAGCGAACGCCGCCGTCCTCAACCTGCGCGCCATGCCGCAGGTCGGGCATCATCAGGTGATGACGCTTGGAGTAGAGCGACCTGTGTGCTTGCGGATCCCGGCGATCTTTTCTGCGGCTGCTATGAGGTCAGCCAGCGCTTTTTGCGTTTCTACGTCGTGCTTCGATGCGTCGGGCTCATAGCGCTCGATATAGACGCGAATGGTGCCTCCGGACGTGCCTGTCCCCGAAAGGCGGAACACGATGCGCGACCCGCCGACGAATCCGATGCGAATGCCCTGGTTGGCACTCACTGAACCATCCACCGGATCCTGGTAGGAAAAGTCGTCCGCACTCTCGATCGTCAGCCCGTCAATGCTGGTGCCGGGTAGCGTGGAGAGCTTGGCGCGCAGTTCATCCATCAAGGTGTTCGCGCTGTCTGTTTCGACGGCCTCATAATCGTGGCGGGAATAATAGTTCCTGCCGAAAGTCGCCCAATGCGTGGTAACGATATCCAGGACACTCTCGCGCCTGACTGCAAGGATGTTGAGCCAGAGCAGCACGGCCCACAACCCGTCCTTTTCGCGAACGTGGTCCGACCCGGTACCCGCGCTTTCCTCGCCACAGATCGTTGCGTGACCCGCATCGAGGAGGTTGCCGAAAAATTTCCAACCGGTCGGGGTTTCATAGATGCCGATGCCAAGCTTCTCCGCCACTCGGTCAGCAGCTGCGCTGGTGGGCATCGAACGGGCAATGCCCTTCAGCCCGCCCGAATAGCCGGGCGCAAGATGTGCATTTGCTGCGAGGATCGCGAGCGAGTCCGACGGAGTTACGAATATCCCCTTGCCGATAATGAGGTTTCGGTCACCATCGCCATCCGATGCTGCGCCGAAATCCGGAGCATTTTCGGACATCATCAACTCATAGAGGTCCCGCGCGTGAACGAGGTTGGGGTCTGGATGATGCCCGCCAAAATCTTCCAGCGGGACGGAATTGCGCGCCGTGCGGGGTTGTGCCCCAAGGCGGTTCTCCAGAATTTCGACCGCATAGGGTCCGGTAACCGCGTGCATGGCGTCAAACACCATCCGAAAACCGCCGGCGAACATGTCCCGGATCGCATCGAAATCGAACAGCTTTTCCATCAGGTCGGCGTAATCGGCCACCGGATCGACGACCTCGACGGTCATTTCTCCGAGCTGCGACGTGCCGATCTTGTCGAGGTCGATGTCGGGCGCATCGATCGTCGCGTAGCGGTCAATTTCGCGGCTGCGCGCGTAAATCGCTTCCGTGATCTTTTCTGGCGCAGGGCCTCCATTTCCGACATTGTACTTGATGCCGAAATCCTCGTCAGGACCGCCAGGATTGTGGCTTGCCGACAAGATGATGCCGCCAAACGCACGGTTCTTGCGGATCAGGTGGGATGCCGCGGGCGTCGAGAGGATGCCACCTTGCCCCACAAGCACGCGTCCAAATCCGTTTGCTGCCGCCATGCGGATCGCCGTCTGGATCGTTTCGCGATTGAAGTACCGGCCATCGCCGCCGATCACCAGCGTCTCGCCGCGATATCCCGCGACCGAGTCGAATATCGACTGGATGAAGTTCTCGACATAATTTTCCTGCTGGAACACCGGCACCTTCTTGCGAAGGCCGGAAGTCCCAGGCTTCTGGTCGGTGTAAGGTGTTGTGTCGATTATTGAGATCATCCCTTACTCTCCTGACGAGACCAATGAGCGAAAAAGCTGAGCGTACTCGCTCGCGCTCGCATTCCATGAAACGTCGGTTTTCATCGCTTGCCTTTGCAGGCTGGTCCATGCGCTGCGATTGCGATGAACCGCGATAAGCCGATGGACGGCTTCCACGATCGCGTCGCCCGAGCCCGGGTTAAACTGAAAACCCGTCGCGACGCCAGCGGACAACGCAGCGTGATTTGCATCGATGATGGTATCGGCCAGACCGCCCGTGCGCGACACCATCGGGATGCAGCCATAGCGCAACCCGTAAAGCTGCGTCAGGCCGCAAGGCTCGAAACGTGATGGGATCAGGATGGCATCAGCCCCACCTTGCAGAAGATGAGCCAGCGCCTCGTCATAGCCGGTCACCACGCCAACGCGGCCATGATGGCGCGAGGCAGCAGCAATGAACGCGCCTTCCAGCGCGCTGTCACCCGAGCCCAGCACTGCGAGCTGGGCTCCCAGCCCAACAATCCTTGCAATTTCTGCCGCGAGGATATCCATCCCCTTCTGCCAGGTAAGGCGAGAGATCACGCACAGAAGCGGCGAGCCATCATCATCGAGTTGAAAACGATCCAAGAGCACCCTACGGTTCGCGGCACGGCGCTGCAACGTCCGGGCCGAGTAGGTTGCAGCAAGATGGCGGTCCGTCTCCGGATCCCAATCACTCGTGTCGATGCCGTTGAGGATCCCGAAAAGATCGTTCTCCCGCCCGTTGAGCAGACCATCCAACCCCATGCCGAACTCGGGCGTCCGAATTTCCTGCACATAGGTTGGGCTGACGGAAGTGATGACGGACGCGGCCTGAAGACCGGCCTTGAGATAACCGACCCCGCCAAAATATTCGACGCCATCGATCGCCATCGCCTCTGGCGGCAACTTCAGCTGAGGGAAGATCCCCGCCGGGAAGCGGCCCTGAAACGCAAGGTTGTGCACCGTCATCACGGAGGGCGCCGCCGGTCGCTCATCATAGCGCATGTAGGCAAGGGTCATCGCGGCCTGCCAATCATGTGCGTGAACGACATCCGGCTTCCAACCCTTGATCTCACCCGCAGCAACGTCCGCAGCAGCGCGCGCAAATGCTGCAAACCGCGCCCAATTATCCGCCCAATCTCCGCCGCCATCGTCCCCATACGCGCCACCAGCGCGTTCAAACAGATGCGGCGCGTCCAGAAGGAGGAGGTGATGCCCTTCTATCTGAGCTTCGATGATACTCGCAGGACCACCGAACAGATCGTTGTACCGGTGTGCGATCGAGCTCTTTGCGGACAATCTGCTTTTCAGTGCCGGATAACAGGGAAGCATGCTGCGCACGAAAATTCCATGCGACGCGAGCGCGTGAGGCAACGCTCCTGTGACGTCTGCCAGGCCCCCTGTCTTGATGAAGGGGAACATTTCGGACGCAACCGAAAGAACCTGCATCTGGTTAATTGCCCAGCCTGTCTATCATTGCCTGCGTGATGAGGCGCACCCCGCCTTCTGATACACGAAAGCGCTTCTTGTCCAGTTCATCGTCAAATCCCACGGAAAGCCCTTCCGGAATCCGTACCCCGCGGTCGAGGACAACCTTTTGCAGCGTCGCGTTACGGCCGATGACACAGCCCGGAAGCACGACGGCATCTTCCAGTGATGAAAAGGAATTTACCCGCACACCGGTGAACAGAAGGCTCCTCTTCAAGGCTGCTCCGGAGATGATGCAGTCGCCCGCGATCAAGGAGGATACGGCGGTCCCACGTCGTCCGTCTTCGTCGTGAACGAATTTCGCAGGCGGTTTGACCTCCGCATAGGACCAGACCGGCCAGTCGCGATCGTAAATATCAAGTTCGGGTGTCACATCTGTCAAATCGATATTGGCAGCCCAATAGGCATCAATCGTGCCCACATCTCGCCAATAGGCCTCTGTTTCCAGACTGGAGCGCACACATGAGGTAGTGAAGCGATGGGCAACTGCTTTTCCATGCTTCACAACATAGGGGATGATGTCCTTGCCGAAATCTCGGCTCGATTGCGGATCATGCGCATCGCGGCGCAGCTGATCCATCAGGAAGGAGGTGCGGAAAACATAGATGCCCATCGAAGCCAGTGCCATCTCAGGCTTGTCCGGCATTCCTGGTGGATCTGCAGGCTTCTCCACGAACTGAAGGACGCGATCGTTCGCGTCGACATGCATGACGCCGAAACCGGTTGCCTCCGCGCGAGGGACTTCCAGACACCCTATGGTGACGTCGGCATTGGCGTTGACGTGCTGACGCAGCATCAGCTCATAGTCCATCTTGTAGATGTGATCACCGGCGAGGATGACCATGTATTCGACACCGTAGTCCTCGATGATATCGATGTTCTGAAAGACCGCATCAGCGGTGCCTTCATACCATTGCGTCTCCGAGACCCGCTGGCTTGCCGGCAGAATGTCGAAACTTTCGTTGCGCTCGGTCCGGAAGAAATTCCATCCGCGCTGCAAGTGCCTGATCAAAGAATGGGCCTTATACTGTGTCGCAACACCAATACGGCGTATGCCAGAGTTCAAGGCGTTGGACAGCGCGAAATCAATGATGCGGGTTTTGCCGCCGAAATAGACAGCAGGCTTTGCGCGAACGTCCGTCAGTTCCGCGAGGCGGCTACCTCGACCACCCGCGAGCACGTAGGCCATGGCGTCTCGCGCCAATGGCTGAGGCCTCTTGTCCATCAGCAGTCCCTCCACCGGGCGTTCAACCCATATATTCGAGAATAAGGGTAGCTAGCGGCGGCAGGAACAGCTTGGCGTTCCCTCCTTCAGCGACCACCTTACCTCCGTTCCCCTTTCCACTTCCCCCGTAAAAATCAGCATCGGTATTAATTGCTTCGCGCCAGGTCCCGTCTTGGGGCATAGGCACGACATAATTCTCGCGTGGACACGGCGTAAAGTTGCTGATCACGACGACGCTGGGTTCGTTCGGTGCGCGACGCTCCCAGGCGAACACGGAATGCTCGTCATCGTCAGCAATCAGCCAACGGAATCCCTCTCCCTCGCAATCTCGTGCATGAAGCGCCGGAATATCCCGGTAGATACGATTGAGATCTTGAACCAGGCGCCGCACCCCATCATGCGCCGGCTGCTCCAGCAACTGCCAGTCGAGTCCGCGCTCTTCACTCCATTCACGTAGCTGGGCAAATTCCTGGCCCATGAACAACAGCTTCTTTCCGGGGTAGCCCCACATGAAAGCGTAGTAGGCGCGTAGGTTGGCAAAGCGCTGCCACTCATCGCCCGACATCTTGTTAATCAACGAGCGCTTGCCATGCACCACCTCGTCATGGCTGAGAGGCAGCACGAAATTTTCAGAGAATGCGTAGAGAAGCCCGAAGGTGATATCGCGGTGATGGTGCTTCCGGTGCACGGCCTCGTGGCTCATGTAACGCAGCGTGTCGTTCATGAAACCCATGTTCCATTTGAAGCCAAAGCCCAGCCCGCCTTCGTGAACCGGATGGGAAACTTTCGGCCATGACGTCGATTCTTCCGCGATGGTCACGATGCCCGGATGTGCGCGGTAAACTTCCGCGTTCATCTTGCGCAGGAAGGCAACTGCATCGAGGTTTTCCCGCCCGCCGTGCTCGTTGGGTATCCACTCGCCTGCCTTTCGCGAATAATCGAGGTAGAGCATGGAAGCCACCGCATCCACCCGCAGTCCGTCGACGTGGAACGTCTCGGCCCAGTAGATGGCGTTGTTGACGAGGTACGCCATCACTTCGCGGCGACCGAAATTGTAGATTGCCGTGTGCCAATCCGGGTGAAACCCCTTTCGCGGATCCGCATGTTCGTAAAGCGCGGTCCCGTCGAACATGGCGAGGCCATGCGCATCCATTGGGAAATGCGCGGGCACCCAGTCGAGGATAACCCCGATCCCCGCGCGGTGGGCACCGTCGACAAAGCGCGCGAAACCCTCCGGCTCACCGAACCTCGCCGATGGGGCGAAAAGCCCGGTCGTCTGGTAACCCCAAGAAGGGTCGTAAGGATGTTCGCTGATCGGCAGGAACTCGATATGTGTGAAGCCCATGCTGACGACGTAGGGGATCAATTGATCTGCCAACTCGTCCCAGGTCAGGAAGGAGCCATCCTCTGGCTTGCGCCATGACCCGGCATGAACTTCGTAGATCGAAATCGGCTGACGGCGCGGATCTGCAGACTTCCAGAACTCGCGATGCGCTTCGTCGCCCCACTCATGGTCGGGCTTCCCATCCACGACTGAACCAGTAGCCGGACGAAATTCCGCCCGGAACGCGAACGGGTCAGCCTTCAGTGGCAAGACCTCACCGCCGGCACCCAAGATCTCGTATTTGTAGATGCAACCGATGGCGACATCGGGGATGAAAATCTCCCAGATCCCGGTGTCGATGCGCTTGCGCATGGGATGACGTCGACCGTCCCAATCGTTGAATTGTCCGACGACCGAAACGCGCCTTGCATTAGGTGCCCAGACAGCGAAATGAACGCCATCTGCGCCTTCATGATGCAAGGGGTGGCCGCCCAACTTGTCGAAGAGCCGCAGATGCGAGCCTTCGCCGATGTAATAATCGTCCATCGGCCCTAAGACCGGCCCGAAGGAATACGGGTCGCCGACCCACCATTCGCCGCCGGCATTTCGCGCGCGATAACGAACAGCTTGTCGGCTGGAGATCGTGAGCGGACCTTCAAAGAATCCGCGTTCATCCCGCCGTTCCAATGCGCCACATTCCTCCCCACCGAGGGTGAAGGCCGCCACCTCATCAGCATGCGGAATGAAGCAGCGCGCGATGAAGGCATTTCCAGCGGATTGCAGTCCCAGAACGGAGAAGGGATCGCGATGAGCACCCTTCATGATGGCATCGATGTCCGCCTGCGCCGTTCTCGAACTCTGTGTGCTCTCTGGTTTCATACGGGGACGCGCCAGATCTCGCTCGCATATTGGCGGATGGTGCGATCAGAAGAAAACCAGCCCACCCGCGCCGTGTTGTGGATCGCCATTCGATGCCAACGCGCCGGGGTACGCCAAAGTTCATCCACGTGACGCTGCGCAGACGAATACGCGTCGAAATCGGCTGCAACCATGAACGTGTCTTGCTTGTAAATGCCGGAGATCAACTCCCCGTACCGACCCGGATCGTCAGGCGAGAACACACCCGTGCCGATCGCCTCCAAAGCCTGCTTCAATTCGGCAGAACGTTCTATGATCTCGCCGGGTCGATAATCCTGTGCCTTCCACTGGGCCACCTCCTGCGCGGTCAGGCCGAAGATGACGATGTTCTCATCACCCACATGCTCCCTTAGCTCGACATTCGCGCCATCCAGCGTCCCGATGGTCAGCGCGCCGTTCAACGCAAATTTCATGTTTCCGGTGCCGGAAGCTTCCAGTCCTGCGGTGGAAATCTGCTCCGAAAGGTCCGCCGCCGGGATCATGATCTCAGCAGTCGAGACATTGTAGTTCGGAATGAACACCACCTTCAGCAGCCCTCGAACCGAGGGGTCGCTGTTGATCACCCGCGCAACGTCATTGGCCAATTTGATGATGAGCTTTGCATTGTGATAGCTCGGGGCCGCCTTGCCGGCGAAGAACTTTACGCGGGGCAGCCAGTCCCTTTCGGGGTGAGACCTTATCTGGTCATAAAGCGATACCGCTTCGATGATGTTAAGCAGCTGCCGCTTATACTCATGAATGCGTTTGATCTGAACGTCGAACAAGGCTGTGGGATCCAAGCGTACCCCCAGACGCTCGCTGACCACTTTCACCAGCTGCTCCTTGTTTGCCCGCTTCACCGCCGAGAATTGTTGCTGAAATTCATGATCTTCAGCATACGCATCGAGTTCGCTCAGCGCCTCGATGTCATCAAGGAAGCGATCCCCGATAGTGTCGCGGATCAGCGTCGTCAGCCTCGGATTACACTGAAACAGCCAGCGGCGCTGGGTGATGCCGTTGGTCTTGTTGTTGATCCTATCCGGATACAGCTTGTGCAGGTCGGAAAACACCGTCTGCTTCATCAGATCCGTGTGGAGAGCAGATACGCCGTTGACCGAAAAAGCCCCCACGAATGCAAGATTTCCCATGCGGACCCGCCGCTCGCCGCCTTCGTAAATCAGTGAAATCTCGCGGATTTCGTCATCGTTGAAGCGGCCGGAGGATCGCACCTCAAGCAGCACCTCGGCATTGATGGCGTAGATGATCTGCATGTGCCGGGGCAACAGCCGCTCGAAAAGCGGGACGGGCCAGCTTTCCAGTGCCTCCGGCAGCAATGTGTGGTTGGTGTAGGCAAAGGTCTGTTTGGCAATGGCCCATGCGCTGTCGAAGCCATGGCCATGAACATCCATCAAGAGCCGCATCAATTCCGCCACGGCAATCGCCGGATGCGTGTCGTTCAGGTGGATCGTGACCTTATCGGGAAGTGAATGAAGATCAGGATATTTCGACAGGTGCCGGCGCACGATGTCCTGAACGGAGGCTGCCGAGAAAAAGTACTCTTGTCGCAGCCTCAATTCCTGTCCCGCCGGATGGCTGTCGGCCGGATACAGCACCCGCGTCAGAGCCTCCGCCTTGTTGCTTTCCCTCAAGGCGCCAATGTGGTCGCCCGCGTTGAACGCATCCAGCAGGATCGGGTCTACCGGCATTGCCGACCACAGGCGCAGGCTGTTCACCCGCTTTCCGCGCCAGCCAGCTATCGGGGTGTCGAATGGCACTGCGAGAAAACGTTCCGTAGGCTTCCATATCTGGCGCTCGCCCCTTCCCTCCTGAGAAGCAACTGACCTCACGCTGCCGCCGAATCCGATTTCATACGCCCCTTCGCGCCGCTCGAACTCCCAGGGGTTTCCGTGATCGAGCCAGGTCTCCGGAAGCTCAACCTGATAACCATCATGGATCTCCTGACGGAAAAGGCCATGGACGTACCGAATGCCATATCCATGTGCGGGGATATCAAGGCTCGCCATCGATTCCATGAAGCAGGCGGCAAGGCGTCCAAGTCCGCCATTTCCCAGCGCCGCATCAGGCTCCAGAGCCGCGATCAGATCGATATCGACATCATGAGCGGCGAGCGCTTCGCGCATGTCTTCCATCATGCCGAGGTTCGAGAAGGCGTCGCGCATCAGCCGACCGATCAGGAACTCCATCGACAGATAGTAGACGCGCTTGTCGCCATTCTCATAGGCCCTTCGCGTTGACTCGATCCATCGATCGATCAGCCGATCCCGAACCACCTTGATGGCCGCCGACAGCCAGTCGTGCCGCGTTGCGACCGAGGGCTCCTTGCCGACTCGATATTTCAGACATTCAATCAGTTCGTCTGCGAGGTCGCTGACGACAAACTGGCGGGGAGCAGCCTCAACTGCCGGAGAAGAAGTCTTATCCAACGCTCATTTCCTTTGAGCAACGCTGCCGAATATACGACGCGAGTATTTTGTTCCGACTTCCCGGCACGCAGGGAATGCTAGCGGATTGATGCGCCCCGCTCAAATCATTATGCAACAGCGTCTTTGGAGGGTGAACCATGATCCTGTGCTGCGGCGAGGCTCTGATCGACATGCTGCCTGGCGCGACCAGAACCGGCAAGGACGCCTACGTTCCGCATGTCGGCGGCGCGGTCTTCAACACCGCCATCGCGCTCGGACGTCTCGGCGTTCGAACCGGATTCTTCTCCGGTCTATCGGACGACCTTTTCGGGCGGAAGCTGAGCGCGGCACTTGAAGCAAGCGGCGTCGATCTGTCCTTGGTTCGCTATTCTTCGCGCCCGACCACCCTGGCCTTCGTCCACCTCGAACAAGGCGACGCGTCTTACACATTCTTCGATGAAAATTCGGCTGGGAGGATGGTGACGGAACAAGATCTTCCTGATCTGCCACCGGCCATCACGGCCCTGCATTTTTCCTGCATCAGTCTCATCCCCGAGCCATGCGGCTCTACTTACGAGACCCTGATGCGCCGTGAGCATGAGAACCGCGTCACCATGCTCGATCCGAACATTCGCAGCGCCTTCATTGCCGACAAAGAGCGCCATCGGGCGCGTCTACGTCGCATGATCTCGATGGCGGATATTGTGAAGCTGTCAGACGAGGATCTCGCCTGGTTCGAGGAGAGCGGCACCGGCGATGAAATTGCCATGCGCTGGTTGAACATGGGCCCGAAGCTGGTCGTGTTAACTCGCGGAGCCCAAGGCGCGGTGGCCTACAGCGCAATTGCCCGGGTGGAAGTGGCCGCCCCCAGGGCAGATGTCGTTGACACCGTAGGAGCAGGCGACGCGTTTAACGCTGCCCTGCTTGCTGCCCTTTCAGACCGGAACCTTCTTTCCAAGCATGCGCTTGCAACCATATCGCCAGATCAGCTTCAGGAAGTTCTGGAGTTTGCCGCAAGAATCGCTGCGATCACCGTTTCACGCTCCGGCGCAAATCCGCCTTGGCGTGACGAGCTTTCCTGATCAGGCGAGACGGCCCTCGGCGATAAAATGCCGGTTGGCGAAATCTTCGTCGCCAGGCGTCAGGCCCGGCCCGTATCGGTAGGGCGCCCCATCCAGTTCGCGGGTAATCCCGCCAGCGGCGCGAAGGATTGCATCGCCCGCAGCTGTGTCCCACTGCATGGTCCGTCCCATGCGCGGGTAAAGATCGGCCTGACCGCTCGCCAGAAGGCAAAATTTGAGCGAGGAGCCTACTGTCATCCGCTCCGCCCCTTTGTACCGAGCAATGAATTCGTCGGTCTCCGGCGTGTTGTGCGAACGGCTCGCCACGATCTTCAGCGGCTCTGTCGCGCTGCGCACCTGAATAGCACGTCGATCTTTCGCCACATGCTGGGCGTCAGCGGGGATCTCCCATGCGCCGCCTTCCGCCCCGGAATAGAGCGCGAATCGCGCAGGCGCGTAGATGACGCCAGCTACCGGAACCCCTGCGCGAACGAGGCCGATATTCACCGTGTAGTCGTCTCCGCCACGAACGAATTCGCGTGTTCCGTCGAGAGGATCGACAAGGAAGAAGACGCTCCCGACATTCTGCGGTTCACGGCCGGCAGCGGCCTCTTCCTCCGCGACCACCGGAATTTGCGGGTACCGCGATCTTAATCCCTCAAGGATGATCCGCTCAGCTTCCCGGTCGGCCAGCGTCACCGGCGAGCTGTCCATCTTCAGTTCGGCGGAAAAGCCCTCGTGAACGATCTCCATGATGCGCCGCCCTGCATCAAGCGCAAGTTGCTCGCAAAATTTCAGAATCTCGGCGTCGGTGTCATGATCCAGCATGACACCGGCGTTACTATTCCGCGCAAGGGTCAGCAATAGCCGTTCTCGATTAACCAGCTTTCCAGCGCCGCTACCGTCTCCTCGGGCGACTGCCCGACGGTCTCAAGTCTTACCTCCGGGTGCTCAGGTGCTTCGTAGCGAGAATCGATGCCTGTGAAGTTGGTCAATTCCCCTGCCTTCGCCTTCCGGTAAAGACCTTTCGGATCCCGCTCGGCGCATTCTGCCAAAGGCGTATCGACAAATATCTCGACGAACTCGCCCGCGGGAAGCAGCTCACGCACGCTGTCGCGTTCGGCCCGAAACGGCGAGATGAACGAGGCAAGCACGATAAGCCCGGCATCCGCCATGAGCTTGGCAACTTCCCCGACCCGACGGATATTCTCCACTCTGTCGGCCTCGGCGAATCCCAGATCGCGGTTCAGGCCGTGGCGCACATTGTCGCCATCCAGCAGGTAGGTGTGCCTGCCGCCGGCGTGCAATTTTCGCTCGAGAAGATTTGCGATTGTGGATTTTCCTGAACCGGACAGGCCGGTGAACCACAGCACCACGGGCTTTTGATGCTTTTGCGCAGCCCTTGCCGCCTTATCGACATCAAGCGCCTGCCAGTGAATGTTCTCGGCGCGGCGCAGCGGATGCAGGATCATACCGGCGGCGACCGTTGCATTGCTGATCCGGTCGATCAGAACGAACGCGCCCGTCGCGCGGTTATCGATGAAATTATCGAAGGCGATCGGTGCCTGAAGCGACAGATTGCACACACCGACTTCGTTGATCTCCAGGGTCTTTGAAGCCTCATGTGCGAAATCGTCAATGTTGATGCGATGCTTCAGCGCCGTGACAGTGGCGGAGACGCTATCCGTCTCCGTTCGCAAGATATACTGACGGCCGGACGCCATCGCCTGCTCCCCAAACCAGACGATGCTCGCGGCGAGCTGATTGGAAACATGGGGCCGGGCATCAGGCGCAGTCAGCAGGTTTCCGCGCGAGGCCTCAATCTCATCTTCCAGAACGAGGGTGACGGCCTGTCCTTCCCGTGCGGCCTCAAGATCGCCGCCAGCTGAAACGATCCGCTTCACCCGCGAGGTCTTTCCGGATTTCGCGACGACGATCTCATCCCCGCGCTCCACAGTCCCCGAGGCGATGGTGCCCGCGAAACCCCTGAAGTCGAGATTGGGCCGGTTGACATATTGGATGGGGAAACGAAAGGGCTTGGTCGTTCCGTCCTCATCAACCTCGATATTCTCAAGGTGCTCGACCATTGTCGGCCCCTCGTACCAGCTCGTCTGAGGCGACCGCGCCGCAACGTTTATCCCATATCTGGCCGAGACAGGGATCGGCACCACTGATGCGAAGCCAAGCCCGGCGGTTGCCTTCCGATAGCTCTCGGCAATCTCCTCGAATACCGCCTGATCGTGGCCGACGAGGTCGATTTTGTTCACAGCCAGCAGGATGTGCCGGATACCAAGCAGTGAGGCGATGTATGAGTGCCGCTTGGTTTGTGGCAGGACACCGCGGCGAGCATCCACGAGCACGATCGCCAGATCGGCAATGGACGCTCCCGTCGCCATGTTGCGCGTGTACTGCAGATGGCCCGGCGTGTCCGCGACGATGAACTTGCGCTTGGCGGTCGCGAAAAAGCGGTAGGCGACATCAATGGTGATGCCCTGCTCACGCTCTGCCTCCAGACCATCCACCAGCAGGGCGAAATCAAGCTCCTCATCCGCTGTGCCATAACGCGCGGAATCGCATTGCAGCGTTGCGAGTTGATCCTCGAATACCAGTCGCGTGTCATAAAGAAGCCTGCCGATCAGGGTCGATTTGCCATCATCAACCGAGCCGCAGGTCAGGAACCGCAGCATCGTCTTTCGTTCCTGCTCGGCAAGGTAGCTTCGAATGTCGGAAGCGCCTGTCCTGGTCGCGGAGATATCGTGCAGCATGTCAGAAATATCCCTCGCGCTTTTTCTTCTCCATGGAGCCAGCTTCGTCGCGGTCAATCAGCCGGCCCTGCCTCTCCGAAACACGCGTGTTCAGCATCTCGCCAACAACTGCATCCAAGGTGGTGGCGTCAGATTCCATGGCACCAGTCAGCGGGTAGCAGCCGAGGGTGCGGAACCTCACCTTGCGTGTCTGGATTTTTTCGCCTGGCCGTAACTTCAGGCGCTCATCATCCAGCATGATGAGCATGCCGTCGCGCTCGATCACCGGCCTTTCCGCGGCGAGGTAAAGCGGCACGATTGGTATGTCTTCCTGCAGGATGTACTGCCAGATATCGAGCTCGGTCCAATTGGAGAGCGGGAAGACGCGGATCGATTCGCCCTGTCTTATGCGGGTATTGTAAATCCTCCACATCTCCGGGCGCTGGTTCTTCGGGTCCCAGCTGTGGTGGTCGTCCCTGAACGAGAAGATGCGCTCCTTGGCCCTGCTCTTTTCTTCATCCCGCCGCGCGCCCCCAAATGCGGCATCGAAGCCATGCAGTTCGAGCGCCTGACGCAGCCCTAGCGTTTTCATGATGTGGGTGTGGACGGATGACCCCGAATCAATCGGATTGATCCCTTGGGCAACGCCCTCCTCATTGATGTGGACAATGAGGTCCAGGCCCAGCCGTTGCGCTGTGGCGTCGCGGAAGGCGATCATCTCGCGAAACTTCCAGGTCGTATCCACATGCAGCAGAGGGAATGGCGGTTTGGCCGGGTAAAATGCCTTCATTGCCAAATGCAGCAGGACAGAAGAGTCCTTACCTATGGAATAGAGCATCACCGGATTGTCGAAGCTTGCTGCAACTTCACGAAAAATGTGAATAGCTTCCGCCTCGAGCCTGTCGAGGTGGGAAAGTCTGGCTAGCATTTTTGACCTGCTACTCTTCTGGAACTCAGCCTGACGGGGACGCCGCTGACGAATACTTACTACGGCAAAGGAAATGTCCCATTTCTGCTGGCTATCAGCGAGGTCTCATCATCTAATTTCGGCAAACGAGCAGGTGGCGTTTTGCGGCGCTCGCCGCTCGCGCAGAAAATGCCCGCCTCGCCGTTCCGAGGCCCGAACGGTGAACATCTCAAAGTTCCATCTTTACGAACCGAAGATCACGCGCTAGGAACGCGGCATCTAACGTTGGGGCGTAGCCAAGCGGTAAGGCAGCGGTTTTTGGTACCGCCATTCCCTGGTTCGAATCCAGGCGCCCCAGCCATCAATCTCCGTCAGTTGATGTTTACACGACCGCTCGCACCGGAACGGTGAGCCACGTCTTTAGCCGCCCATGCCTGCTTGGCACCTTGGGTGCTCATCCGACCCTCGCGCTTCGCGTCGACGGAGCTAGTTGCTATAGCAACAGATTGCTATATAAACCATACGGCAGTTGGAGGAGTGCGGATGTCGACATACTCAGCAGGAGCGGGATGCGTGGCGCGCAATCTGTGCGCACCCTCGGCGGATTATTCTTCTCGCCCGCGCCTAGCGCTGCAGCAGTTCGTTGTCGACTTTGTCGACCTTCTTGAGATTTTGCCGCATCCGCTCAAGCAGTCCGTAAAGCGTGTCCAGATCTTTCTGGTCAAAGCCATCCAGCAACGCGTCCTGCCGGCGATAAGCAATCTCGATGATCTGATCGTGAAGCTCTGCACCTCGTGGAAGCAGCCAAAGCAGACGCTTGCCCTGCTCCAGTCGAGCCTCAACAAGTTTCATCTCTTCAAGGCGGCGCGTCGATCGGCTGACAACAGATTTATTGAGTGTGATCATCTCGCAAATGCGCAGCGCCTGAATACCAGGTTCATTTCGCAGCGCAGACAAGATTCGCCACTCGTTCAGACCAATATCAAACAGCTTAAGGTAGAGCTGCGAGCCACCCCAGGACAGGCGGTTATTCAAGAGCGACAGATAGTAAGGCACGTAACGTTCGGCCTTAACTGATTTTCCTGCCTCGGTGATGACGTCCTGATCTGTCATGGGTACTCATTTCGTATGGAAAGCAGCGTGTAGCTGTGTGCGAGTTTAATTGCAAACTGCAAGAGAGGGATTGATGAAAAAGCTGATCAACGCGGTGAAGGATGTGGTGCCGCAGGCGCTGGCAGGGCTCGTGGCGACGACGAATGGCCTGCGTCTTGTTGACGGCACCACAATTGTCGTCCGTGCGGACGCAGCCGAATTTGCGGCCAGCGGCAAAGTCGCGCTGATCTCGGGCGGTGGTTCAGGCCACGAGCCGGCGCATGCTGGTTATGTCGGTCAGGGCATGCTTACGGCAGCGGTCGCTGGCGACGTCTTCGCCTCACCCTCAACCGATGCTGTTCTCACGGCCATCCGTGCGGTTGCAGGTCCGGGTGGTGTTCTCTTGATCGTCAAGAACTACACCGGCGATCGCCTCAATTTCGGCCTTGCAGCACAGATTGCGCGCGGCGAAGGCATACGCACCGACATCGTCATCGTGGATGACGACAGCGCGCTGGGCTCGGCCGAAAAGACCGCTGGCCGTCGCGGTATTGCTGGCACGGTACTGATCCACAAGATCGCCGGCGCAGCTGCGGAAGCGGGCCTTTCGCTCGATGAAGTCAAGGCGCGGGCGCAGGCAGCGGCATCCGTCACCGGCTCGATGGGCGTAGCACTCAGCCCGTGCATCGTGCCGGCCGCGGGAACGCCGAACTTCGAGCTCGGCGAAAACGAGATCGAATTAGGCCTCGGCATCCACGGCGAAGCCGGGCTTGCTCGTGTACCACACAGCACCTCGGTCGAGCTTTCGCGTCGTCTGATCGAAACCATAGTCGCCGACCGTGGGCTGAAGGCGGGGGACCGCGTTGCGCTGCTGGTCAACAACCTTGGCTCGACGCCGCCCATGGAAGTCTCCATCGTTGCTGGCGACGCGTTGGCTGCCTGCGCATCGCTCGGGCTTAAGGTCGAACGCGTGTGGGCTGGCACCTTCCTGACCGCGATCGACATGGCAGGCATTTCCCTGTCGCTGATGCTGCTCGACGATGAACGCCTCGCATCACTGGACGCGCCGACCAATGCGCCCGCATGGATGCGCCCTGGCCTTCTGCAGGGCGAGACCCTGCCGGCACCGCAATTACCGCAAGCGCCCGCAGCATCTGGCCAGACGGATCCGGCCGTCCTGTCAGCGCTGATGGCAGGCTGTAAAGCGCTCATTGACGCTGAACCAGAGCTCACCCGCATGGACCAGATCGTGGGCGACGGTGACATCGGACGCTCCCTCGCTGGCGGTTCCGAGGCGCTTATCGCCGAACGGGACGTTCTTGCACAGCTTGAAGGCGCAGCATTCTGGCGTCATGTGGGCGCGGTGGTCCGCCGCTCAACGGGCGGCACTTCAGGTCCGCTCTACGCCATTCTTGCGATTGGTGCAGCAAATGCACTTGAAGGAACTGATGGTGACGCAGGCTCCTTGCTGGGAGCAGCTTTTGCTGGCGGCGTTCAGGCCCTTCAGGAGCTCGGCGGCGCGATGCCGGGCGACCGCACTATGGTCGATGCGCTAGTTCCCGCGATGAACGCTCTTGCAGAAGCGGGCTCCCCTGCTGAACGACTCGAAGCTGCGGCGAAGGCTGCACGCGAAGGAGCCGAGGCCACATGCAACCTCGCTGCCCGCCGCGGACGTTCAAGCTATGTCGGTGATCGCGTCATCGGGCATCCGGATCCAGGCGCCGTCGCCGTCGCCATCTGGCTTGAGGCCGCAGCCGCCAGCACCCGCTAAAAGTTCACAACTAACCACCACAACTGCGCGTCTAGCCACTTGCAAAATAAACTTGTTGCTAATTAAACAACGCGCGGAGGACACTCAAAGCATGCAGAAAGACATTCTCAACGACAGGCCTACGCTGGACATTGATCCGTTCAGCGACGAGGCCGTCGACAACCCGATCGAACTTGACCGCGCCATTCGTGAGGCCGGCGATGTTGTTTGGGTGCCCAAATACGGGTTTTGGATCTCTGGTCGTGACGCGATCATTCGCGAGATTTTCAACGACTGGCAGCGCTTCTCTTCGGCCTACGGGACCGGCCTGACCAATGTGGTACGCGATGAGCCGTGGCGGAAGCCCTCGGTCATCCTGGAGGCCGACCCCCCCGTTCACACGCCGAACCGCCGCGTCCTGGCGCGTATCTTGTCGGCAGGTGCGATGCGCAAGCTGGCGGCGTATTTCCGGGGCGTCGCGGAGGAAATGGTTGATCGCCTGATCGAGCAGCGCCGTTTTGATCTTGGTGCCGACCTTGCATTCGCATTTCCGTTCAAGGTTCTGCCAGAAGCAGTCGGATTGCGCCCTGAAGGCCGCCATCATCTGATGCCGTACTCGGAACTCAACTTCAACGCGATGGGCCCGAAGAACGAGCGGTACCTCGCGGCGCGCAAGATCGTCGAAGAGCAAGGCACCTTCGAATACGTTGCAGCGCAGATGGCCGAGGAGAACCTCATCGAAGGCGGATTCGGCACCGAAATCTACGCGGCAGCACATTCGGGCGAAATCAGCCATGAGGATGCGGGCATGCTCGTGCGCGCCTTCATCTCGGCTGGCATCGACACAACCGTCTTCGGCATTGGCAACACATTGATGGCGCTGATAGAGCGACCGGAGCAGTGGGACCTCCTCCACGCCAATCCATCCATGGCCCGGCAGGCATTCGACGAAGGTCTGCGCTTCATGGCACCGAGCCCGGTTATTGGCAGGACCACGCGTGAAGCAACGGAGCTTGCCGGCGTTGCGCTGGGAGCGGAGGAAAAGGTGCTGATGTGGCTGGCATCCGCCAACCGCGATCCTCAGCGCTGGGAGCGTCCTGACGACTTCGACCTCAACCGAAAGACCGTGGGGCACCTCGCCTTCGGTACTGGCATCCACGCCTGTGTCGGCCAGATGGTCGCTCGCCTCGAGGCGGAGTCCGTGCTCACCGCGCTGGCTCGCAAGGTCAAGCGGATCGAACTCACCGGCGCGCCCGAGCGCGTCTACATCAACTGGCTGCGGGGATACCACTCCATTCCCGTAGAAGTGACGCCTGCATAAGGCCCAAACCTCAACGCGCCTCGGTGCGTATTTCCGTGGAGGAATATTTTTCTGATGAAACTGTCTATTCTAGGTGCCGGAGCGCTAGCGCTCATGACCACTGCTGCCGTTGCACAGAACCCGATTTACGGTTCCTGGCCCCCGGCTTCCGACTACCTCAACACCGACGCACTGCCGGAAGCCTTCGAGCAGATCGAGAAAGAGGTAGGGACCAAGTGGGAGCTGATTTCTGGCGGCCAGCTGGCTGATGGTCGTGGCACTCTTTCCGCAGTTGCAGATGGCTTGATGCAGGCTGGCTTGCAGATCCCGGTTTACAACCCGGATGCGATGCCGTCCCTGACACTGCTATACTCGATTGTCGTGCCGGGCGATAACACGGTCGCGGTTGCTGCCGCTGCGGCGGAAACCGTATTCCTCAACTGCCCGTCCTGCATTGAAGAATCCAAGGACAACAATGTCGTCCCGTTCGGTGGCTTTGCATCGGCGTCCTATCGCCTGATGTGCACCAGCGCGATCTCCAGCATGGCCGACCTCAACGGAAAGCGCGTCCGTGCAACTGGCGGCTTCGCTGAGATGGCAACGATGTCTGGTGCAACCCCGACGTCCACCACCCTCACAGACACGGTCGGTTTGCTGCAGAAGGGCGGCCTCGACTGCCTGATGGCAACGCGTGAGTGGCTGCAAACCTATGGCTATGGCGAGTACGCCAAATTCGTAACCGACCTGCCGCTCGGCAACTCGGCTCCGGCGCTCGGCTTCCTGCTGAATCGCGACGTGTTCACCGAAATGTCCGAGGAAGAGCAGATCGCTGCGATGCGCGCTTCGGCCCGGATCACTGCGCGCCACACCATCAGCAACTACGTTCTGCGCGACGAAGAAAGCTTCCAGAACCAGGTTGCCGAGAACGGTGTGGAACTGGTCGCACCGGCTGATGACCTGCGCGCCCTCGTTGAAGGTTTCGCGGCGACCGATCGTGAACGCCTGATCAAGGCAGGAGAGCAACTGGGTGTTGCCGACCCGGCAACGTTGATCGACAATTACTTCGCTGCAATCGAGAAGTGGAAGCCGATCGCGGCCGAAATCGGTAACGACGTCGACGCATTCTCCGAGCGTCTCTGGACCGAAGTCTTCTCCAAGGTAGACGCGTCCTCGCTCTAATCCCTTAACCTCCCAAGGCTAGGAGGCGCCCGCAAATGGGCGCCTCCTTTTTGTAAAAGCCAAAGAGTCAGCGAGAAATCGTCGATGAAAAAGATCAACGCGCTCGCGAACCTGCTTTCCAACGCACTGTTTTATGTCGCGTTGGCTGCAGGTGCGCTCATGATGCTGCACGTGACCGTAGACGTCGCGTCGCGCACATTCCTAAATTACCCGCTGCCCGGCACCGGCGAGATCACCGCGACCTACTACATGATCGCGCTGGCCTTCCTTCCCTTGGCATGGGTCACGTTACGCGACGAACACGTAACGGCCGATATTTTCATCGGAAGCCTGCCCGGGCCACTTCGCCACGTCATCGCCGTCCTCGTTGACGTCCTCGTCATCATCTATGTCAGCGCCTTTGTCTGGCAGAGCACCCTGTCCGCCCTTGCTCGCACACGTCGCGGTGAGGTGTGGGAAATCATCGGCGGTTACCTGCCGGTCTGGCCAACGCGCTGGTTCCTGCCCGTAGCAGGTGGCGCCATGGCGCTTGTCATGATCTTCCGCCTCCTTGCGCGCCTTACCGGCCACAAGATCGAAACCGGGGAGGCAAAATAATGGATGCTCTCACTTTCGGTCTCACCACACTCGGCATCATCCTCGGGCTGATTGCCCTGCGCGTGCCAATTGGCGTTGCGCTTGGTGTGGTGTCGGTTCTCGGCCTAGCCTATGTGCGCAACTTTAACGTTGCATGGTCGATCCTGCGCGAAACCCCGTTCACCTTCGCAGCAAATTGGGACCTGACCGCGATCCCGATGTTTCTGCTGATGGGTGCCATCGCGAACCATTCAGGCATTTCGACCGCTCTCTTTCGTGCAGCACGACTATGGTTCTCGGCACTCCCTGGCGGCCTGGCGGTCGCTGCGAATATGGCCTCTGTCGGCTTCGCTGCCGCATGTGGCTCCTCGCTCGCATCCGCCGCGGCAATGGGACGCCTCGCGATCCCTGAAATGCTTCGCGCCGGATACGACCGCGCACTGGCGACCGGTGTTGTCGCATCCGCAGGTACTTTGGCGGCTGTCATCCCACCGTCGATCCTGCTGGTCCTTTACGGTGTCTTCGCGGAAGTTTCCATTTCCCGCCTGCTGGTTGCCGGCGTGATTCCGGGGCTTCTGACTGGCCTCGCCTACACGATGCTTATTCTGATCCGTTGCTGGATGAACCCACAACTTGCCCCGCGTCTCGACGACAACGAATTGCAGACCCTCAAGGCCGAGCGCATGCGCTCGTTGCGAGAGATCTGGCCAGTCATCGCACTGATCGGTGGCGTCGTGGGCGGCCTCTACAGCGGCATCGTTACTCCGACCGAAGCCGGTGCGGTCGGTGCCGCACTCGCGCTCCTGATCGCTGTCCTACAGGGCCGTATCAACATGGAAGGCGTCGCAGCCTCCCTCAAGGAGTCGATGTCCGCGACGGCTCAGATCTTCTTCGTCGGCATGGGCGCCGTCATGTACACGCGCCTTCTGTCGCTGACCGGCGTTTCCGGTCTTCTAGCCGACATGATGTCCGGTTTCGCAGGCGATCCGATCCTGGTCATTCTCGCAATCTCGGCGATCTACCTGATCCTCGGCATGTTCCTGGATCCGCTCGGCATCATGCTGATCACGATGCCGGTGTTCCTGCCGATGATTAAGGCGCTCGGCCTGGACCTCATCTGGTTCGGCATCATCGTCGTGAAATATGTCGAGATCGGAATGATCACACCGCCGCTCGGCATGAATGTCTTCGTCGTGAAATCGGTCGTCGGAGACAAGGTCCCGATCTGGACGATCTACCGCGGTGTCGGCTGGTTCCTGCTAGCTGAAGTCTTCGTGATGGCGCTCCTGATCATCTACCCGCAGATCACCCTGTTCCTGCCTGAACTCATGCGCTGACGCATTCCCCGCGTGGCTTTGCCGGGCGGGTCCACAATTTGAGGTAAAGACATGAATGCAACCTTCATTGCCTTTGACGGCACCACCACGCAGGTCGAAGTCGACGAGGGCGAAAGCCTGATGCAGGCTGCCATCACCAATGACGTTAACGGCATTGTTGGTGAATGCGGCGGCTCCATGATGTGCGCCACATGCCATTGCTACATTGATGATGCGTGGCTTGAGGCTGCAGGCCCGCGCAATGACGGCGAAGAGGACATGCTCGAGAGCGCGACATCCGAGGTTCGCCCCCAAAGCCGCCTGTCGTGCCAGGTCAAGATGAACGCAGAGCTTGACGGCATCGTCGTGCGTCTGCCCGAAACTCAGATCTGAGGCAGCCCGGATGGAACGCATCGTCATCGTCGGTGCCGGACAGGGCGGGATGCAGGCTGCGATGTCGCTACGCCAGGATGGTCTCACCGGCAATATAACGCTTATCGGTGAAGAGCCCGGCCTGCCCTATCAGCGCCCGCCCCTGTCGAAGGCCTACATGGCTGACGGGATAGCGGATCGCCTGATCTTGCGTCCCACCTCGTTTTTCGAACGTTCTGAAATCGATTATCGCGATGGCGTGCGTGTCACACAGATCGATCGCGAGAGAAAAAGCGTCACGCTCTCAAATGGGGAGAACATCACCTACGCGCATCTGATCCTCGCCACCGGCGCCGCCAACTGGGCCCCGCCAATTGCGGGGATCAATGCGCCGGGCGTCTTCCAGCTGCGCACACTTGAGGACGCAACAGCTCTTCGTAACAAAATGGCTTCGACCAAGCGTGCCGTCGTCATTGGTGGCGGCTTCATCGGCCTCGAATTCGCTGCAATGGCACGGGACGCCGGCGTCGAAGTAGCCGTCGTTGAAGCTGGACCTCGCCTGATGGCGCGCGCGATCTCGCCAGCAATGTCGCGATGGTTCCTGGACCTTCACCGCTCGCAGGGAACGAAGATCATTCTAGGCACTGCAGCTTCCTCTGTTCGTCTTGACGACGCAGGTGAAGCAGACGGTGTGATCCTAAACGACGGCACCGTGATCGACGGAAGCCTTGTCCTCGTCGCGGCAGGTGTGCGCCCTTCCGTGGAATTGGCCGAGCAGGCAGGGCTTAGCTGCAACGACGGTGTCATCGTCGACGGTCGCCTGCTCACGTCCGATCCTGCAATCTCAGCGCTCGGTGACTGCGCGCGCTTTCCGCTGCCGGATAATGGCACGGTGCGACTGGAGTCGGTGCAGGCCGCCGTCGACCACGCGCGCCATATCGCCCGCCGCCTCGCAAAGGGGGAAGACGCACCCTACTCCGCGCTGCCGTGGTTCTGGAGCGACCAGGGCAAGATCAAGCTGCAGATCGTAGGGATTGGCGCAGGTGCCGACCGTCACGAGCAGACAACAACGCCTGCAGGCGAACCTGTGGTACTTGCGTTCAACAACGATACTCTCATCGCAGTTGAAACAGTCAACGCAGCCGGCGTCCACATGGCCGCACGGCGTCTTATTGGCACCCCGTACCATGTACTTGCCGAGCACCATTTCGACGTCAGGAAAACGCTGAGCGCGGTAACCGCCTAGTCTCAAGCTCGATCCACCCGCGTTGACAGAAGATCTGGTCAACGCGGGCGTCAGAACCCTTTCGCGATCCCGCTCTTCTTATCCCGATTAATCAGGCATTGTCAGCGAGTGTGAAGAGAGGCAGCTTCCCGCCTCTTTTGTTCGACAAGCAAGAAGTGGCAATAGAACGCGAACCCTGCGGCAAACCACATATACGTCTCGCCAATTGCCAACCTGATGTTGGAATTGCTTACGAGAGTCACCGCGAAAAACATCAGCGTCGCGACATAAGCCTGAAGCGCTGAAACGTCGATGAGCCGCAGTCGTGCGGCCTTGTAGACGGTAATCACCGTCCAGCCGAACAACACGCCGTAGAATGCCAGCCCCGTCCAGCCGTAGCGCACGGCGACTTCCAGATAACCGTTGTGCAGAAGGTTGTAGGGCGTGGCGTAGAGTTGCAGGCTCCAGCGGCTCAGCCAACCCACGCCAGCGCCTAACAGCGGGTTCTCGCCCCACAAGCTGAGAGCGTTGTACCAGATCTTCATTCTCTCCATCTCGCTGGCCTGCGTCGATGGATCAGAAATAAGCACGCGAAGGGTATCCGTCGCCGAATTGCCTTGCTGGAGTTCTGCAAGAAGGAGTGCGGTGGTCCCGACGGTTCCTCCCGCTACTTGCACCAATGTCTGATAGTTCAGGACCACACCTGCGAGCGCAATCAGCGCAGCGGCCACTGCGATCTGTTTCCCGGTTCGGCTCCCTGCCGCAATCATCGTCATCAGCAGAACGGGCAGCGCGACGATCATCGCCAGCCAGACGCCCTTCGACCAAAGATTATAGATCGCGATGCCCGAAAGGATGAAAACCAACAGGGACAGCGCTGCGAGTGTCCCCCTCAGCGCCATCCCCAGATCGCGCCGGCGAAGGGCGTGCACTGCGTAAGGAACCGCGCACAGGCAAATCAGCCCTACCGCAACGGACGCATGGATCGGGTTGTTCTGGAGGCGCGCACGCGCACGTATTTCCGGTCCCAGATAGTCGATGCCGAAGCCCAACGCAGCGAGGCTGACCACCATGAATATCGAGGCAATGAGGAAGGGCCTGCGGACGAAAAGATACATCGCATAGCCCAGCGTCGGGTACAGTGCAGGCAGCAGATAGATGCCTTCTGAAGAGCCTATCCCCTTGTCCGGCTCCGTGCTCAGGCTGATCCCGAACCGAATGAGGACATACGCCCCCCAAAGAAGACAGAAGCGCCCCATCCAGCCGATTTCGGGAAGACGTCGATAATCCCAGATGTCCTTGCTGTAATAGCGCCAGAGTGCCGCGAGGATCAGCAGTCCGCCCGAAATCCTGTAAGCATCTGATTCAAGCCACACCGCAGAGATGAAGGCGAGAAAGAGAATGCCCGCCGCCATCTGCTGCCACGGTAAAGGCTCGGCTTGGGCGACCCCGGCATGATCCGGTCGCGTGAATGCATAGCCGATCCGCCGGCGATAATCTCGCGATCGTGCGGAAGCCGCACCGAAGCGTTGGTACCAGGGATATTTGGCCTTTGCGTACCCGCCACCGCTAATGTCCGACTTCTCGCGCTCTTCCGTGAAAGCAAGGACGTTTTTCTCGACACTGAAAATCTCGGTGCCGTGGTGCCATGCCCCTTCCAGCGCAACGTCCCATGGCAACGTCATTGTGCTCAGCGCGTCGAGCAATCGCTGTGCAGCTTCGCGAGTAACGAGGTAGGCTGCAGCCGAACCCTGCGGTCCGTGGACGGTCCGCCCGATCCTGTCATGCTCGCTGGTGCTGAGAAGCTCTACGAGGAACTTGGCGCGATGATTCACGAGCTTCACGGCACCAAAAGCCGGCAGCTCGTTGATAATTGCGCGTATCCGGGCTTCACTCCCCTCCTCGAAAGCAACGTCATCTTCAAGGATCAGTCCGTACTGGCTGCCATCATCCAAAAACTGGCGAAGCGCTTCGAGATGGCTGAGGTAGCAGCCATATTCGCCCGGCAGCATGTCGCGGCCGTTCAACCGCTCAAAGGTGGGCACATCTGCCGCCTCGCGTCCGGCATGTTCCGGCGCGCGGCCATTCACCGCATCGATACGAACGAGCTCGATCCCGGGAGCAAAATCGGCAGCCGAGCGTGCAATTGCCTCCCAGCGCTGCGGGTTCTTCGCCAGATTGATCACATAGGCACGCAGCGCGTCACCCTTTCCGATCCGGGTATCTCTTGTCACTGACTGGTCGCTGCCCAACATGTTCGAACTTGCAGACGCTGAACTCCTCTCAAGGGTCATTTGCGGCTCCCTAGTCGCGTTTGCGCCACCAGCTGTCAATCGATTCGACTTTCTAAGCATCTACGGCATTCGCTTTGGCTGCGGTAGGCTGTATGCCATATTCAGCGCCATTTTATGGTGCACATGCCGCCGTGCCTGTTTGGAAAAACTCCCTGATGAATTAGGGAAGCAGATATTGAACCGCTGCATCTTTCGCCTGCCCGGGCTGGGTGCAATGGAACACCATTGGGAGCGGCAGTACATGTTGTGTTGCCCGACCACAAAGAAGAACGGAAGAACATGCAGTTCATCGACCTCGGCGCTCAGCGGGAGCGCATCAGCGACAAGCTCAATGCAGCGATCGAAGCGGTTGTTGCTGATGGGCGTTATATTCTCGGGCCTCAGGTGGCCGAGTTCGAAAAGAAGCTCGCGGAATATGTCGGCGTCAAGCATGTGATCGGCTGCGCCAATGGTACCGACGCGCTAATGCTGCCCCTCATGGCCCACAATATTGGCCCGGGCGATGCAGTGTTCTGTCCCTCCTTCACATTCGCTGCAACGGCCGAAGTCATTGCACTGCGTCAGGCCGAACCCGTCTTCATCGAGATCGATCCGGACACCTACAACATCGACGTGAAGAGCCTTGAGGCTGCGATCGAAATGGTTGTCTCGGAGGGCCGCCTTACTCCGCGTGCCATTATCCCAGTTGACCTGTTCGGCCTTCCCGCGGACTACACCGCAATCAGGGCAGTCGCGGAAAAGTACAATCTGGTCGTTATCGAAGACGCCGCTCAGTCGATCGGTGGAAAGCTGGGCAACGCAATGTGCGGCAGTTTTGGCCATATCGGATCGACCAGCTTCTACCCTGCCAAGCCTCTCGGCTGCTACGGCGATGGCGGCGCGATGTTCACCGATGACGATGAGATTGCCGAGACGCTGCGCTCACTTGCTTTCCATGGCAAGGGCGAAACGCAGTACGACAACATCCGCGTGGGCGTAAATTCGCGCCTCGATACGATCCAGGCTGCAATCCTGATTGAGAAGCTCGCCATCCTCGAGGACGAGATGGAAAAGCGCCAGGTCGTGGCACGCCGCTACAATGACGGGCTGCGCTCCGTGGCCAAGGTCCCGGAAGTTGCCGCCGGAAGCCGCTCAGCCTGGGCACAGTACGCCATCGAGACGGATCGCCGCGACGAATTGAAGGCTCACCTTGCCCAGCAGGGCATTCCGTCAGTGATCTATTACGTGAAGCCACTGCATCAGCAGGTTGCCTACAACCGCTACCAGACTGCGCCTGGTGGGTTGAAGATCTCCGAGGAACTTCCTTCCCGCATCCTGTGCCTGCCGATGCACCCATATCTCTCGACCGAGGATCAGGATCGGATCATCAAGACGATCAACGACTTCCTCGGCTAAAGGCCTCGATCACACAGACAACAAAAAAGGCCGGTCTCGCGACCGGCCTTTATCATTTGCACCTTACGTTCACTTAGCTGCGGCGGATGAGTGCCCACACAGCGGGGACGACCGATGCGGCCAGCGCAGCCTTGACGAGGTCCGGAACGATGAACGGCACAACGCCGAACTGCCAGGCAGCTTCCGCGCCGATAAGAACCGAAAGCCAGGCGTAACCAGCGACCAGGACCGCAGCGACGGCAGCAACCATGACTGCGAAGAGACGGAACGGCTTCTCTGCCCAGCCACGATCAGCAGCCCAGCCAACCATCGCGGTCGCGGCGATCATCCCGACAAGGTAGCCACCGGTGGTACCCAGCATGTAGGCAAGGCCGATGCCCTTCTCCGGGCTGCTCTGAAAGACTGGAAAGCCCGCAGCGCCTTCTGCGAGATAAAGCATGAAGGTCGCAAGGCCGAGGCGCGAACCGTAGGCTGCAGCGAGAGCCAGAACGGCAAAGTTGCCCAGATAGAGGTCGACAGGTCCAAGGACGACCTTGGTCTTTGCGGCAAGGGTAAGCAGCAACGTACCGGCGATAGCCAGAAAACCCAGTGTCGCGTAGCGCGCGATGCCTTTGTCCGGCAAGGCGAGCGAGATAAGCGGACGGGAAAGAACTGCAGCTGACATCGGGTTCTCCATCAGGATCCGGAAGGCAATACAAGGTTTTCCCTATATGACCTTCCATGATATGCGGCAACTCGTTTCGCACCGCGATGCTGACCATACAGGGATAAGGTGATGGCTCTGGACTTCGACAACACATTTGAGCCCCGCCACGGAGAGGCTGTTCAGGTGGCGCCAGGCGTCACTCGAATCACGGCGGACAATCCAAGTCCGTTCACATTCCACGGCACCAACACCTATATTGTCGGTACAGAGAGCTTGGCCGTTATCGATCCCGGCCCCATAAGCGAAAACCATTTTCAGGCTATCCTTCGGGCGGTTGGCGAGCGTCCGGTCAGCCACATTCTGGTCTCGCACACTCACTCCGACCACTCCCCGCTCGCGGTCCGGCTGAAGGAGGTTACCGGCGCAACGATCTACGCGGAAGGGCCACACCGCCCTGCCCGCCCCCTCCGGATCGGCGAGAGCAATCCGCTCGATGCGAGTGCCGACACGGACTTCGCCCCGGACATCACCTTGTCCGATGACGAAGTTGTTGACGGAGATGGATGGAGCCTTCGCGCGATCTACACGCCTGGCCACACGGCGAACCATCTTGCCTTTGCCCTTGAAGGCACCGGCATCCTCTTCTCCGCAGACCACGTCATGGCCTGGGCGACCACCATCGTAGCGCCGCCCGATGGCGCCATGTCAGACTACATGGCTTCGCTCGACAAACTCATGCTTAGGGAAGACGTGGCCTATCTTCCGGGGCACGGTGGGCCGGTACGTCAACCAGCGGCTTTCCTGCGCGGGCTGAAAACGCATCGGAAGATGCGTGAGCGGGCGATCCTCGAACGGATTCGCAGCGGCGACCGAACCATCGCCGAGATGGTAGCTGCCATCTATCGCGACACGGATCCCCGACTGCATAAAGCCGCAGCCCTTTCCGTCCTTGCTCATCTCGAGGACATGGTCACACGAGATCTGGTGGCAGCAGAGGGAGAGCCCTCAATCTCCGGAATCTTCCTCCCCCGCTGACGCGGGGATATCGATGATCTCCAGAGACTGCCGGTCAAATTCAGCGTCAAGTGCAGCCATGAAACGCTCGATACGGCGCGCACCGCTGCCAAGGTCATGCCAGAAATAACGCTGGCTCAGGCGCAGATCGACGAACACCGCTTCGCCTTCGTCGACCATGCGGACAACACCGTCGGAAGGGAAGCGCAACAGCCAGGTTGGTGCAACCACCTCGAAAGAGAGCCTTTCGTCCTGCGTTTCCGATGGCAGGCGCTGCACAGGCACCCAGCCCTCCCGCTCAACGACGACTTTTATCGCTTTGAGCACGCGGTCCATTGATCCGTCGAAGCGCCGGCCGCGCAAGTTCGGATACGCACTGGCCTGGAGCGCGACCTCCTCCACGGAAAAATTGCCGAGCGTGTTCATATCCGTCGTACGTCGCCACTGCGCCAACACATAGGCGGGTGGCTGCTCGGGGTCCGTGGTGATGTCGGCAAGATGCGGGTGCTGAAGATAGAGCACTGCGCTGTAAATGAACGGTGCAAGGACCAGCAGCGAGACAAGCGTTGCCATCAGTGAGGCACGACCGCCTTTTGCTCCGTAATGCCAAAGACGGTGAAAGCCCAGCGCTGCGAGAAACAGCGCCATGATAGCCAGCAGTGGAACCAGCGCGAGCACCCAAAGGAACGCCAATGTCTCCACCAACCCGTACCGGTGCCCGAGGCTGGCTACCAACAACAATACCAGTGAGAAGTTCGCAAACTTCCGCGCCCATCCGGCTGAGCGCGAAGTCCTGCGTTCCATCAAGATTGTCATTGAAGCCATGCCATGCCCACCCGGAGCAACGAATCTGCCGGCAATCTAGAGTATGTGGCCCTGAGGCGATATCGATTTCAGGGCCAGTTTCCGATCAGTCCGTTGGAAGGCGGTACTCCCGGAACTGCTCCCGCAATGTGGTCTTCTGAATCTTT
This sequence comes from Aquamicrobium zhengzhouense, assembly GCF_016124105.1. Taxonomy (GTDB): domain Bacteria; phylum Pseudomonadota; class Alphaproteobacteria; order Rhizobiales; family Rhizobiaceae; genus Aerobium; species Aerobium zhengzhouense. The sequence goes on along the minus strand of NZ_JADGMQ010000012.1, from coordinate 88,843 downwards.
CCGGTTGCGGTGTGAGGAATCTCTTCAACGAACGCGACATCGTCCGGCGTCCACCATTTCGCGATCTTGCCTTGAAAGAAAGCGAGCAGCTCCTCTTTCTGTGGCTGCTTTCCCGGCTTTGGCACCACGACCAGCAATGGCCGTTCGTCCCATTTCGGGTGTGCAACGCCGATAACTGCGGCTTCGGCAACGTCAGGATGCGCGACCGCGAGGTTTTCAAGCTCGATCGTCGAGATCCACTCACCACCGGACTTGATGACGTCTTTGGCGCGGTCCGTCACTTGCATGTAGCCGTTCTCGTCAATGTGAGCGACATCGCCTGTGTCGAACCAGTTGTCGGCGTCGAACTGCTCGCTGCCCTCTCCTCCGTAATAGGCACGCGCCACAGCCGGCCCCCTTACCTTCAATCGGCCGAAGGTCTTCCCGTCCCATGGCAATTCATTGTCATCGTCATCGGCAACCTTCATTTCGACGCCGAAGGGCGCGAAGCCCTGCTTTTGCTTCACGTCGAGAAGCGCGTCCCCGGCGAGGTCTGAATGTTGGGGCTTCATGCTGCACAGCGAGCCGAGCGGACTCATCTCCGTCATGCCCCAGGCATGGATGACCTCGACCCCATAATCGCGCTCGAACCGCTCGGTCATGGCGCGTGGGCACGCAGAGCCGCCGATCACCACCCGCTTCAGATAAGGCAATTTCTTCGCCGTCTGCTCGAGATATTGGAGCAGCATCATCCACACCGTCGGCACGGCCGCGGTGAAGGTTACCTTCTCCGAATCCAGCAACTCATAGAGCGCCTCTCCATCCAGCCGCGCTCCCGGCATCACCAGCTTCGCGCCTGTCATCGGTGTGCTGTGTGCCAGCCCCCAGGCATTGGCATGAAACATGGGCACGACGGGCAGCACGACATCACGTGCCGACAGACACATGGCATCCGGCTGGCACGCCATCATCGCATGCAGCACGTTCGAGCGATGCGAATAGACGACGCCCTTCGGATCTCCGGTGGTGCCGGATGTGTAGCACATACCGCTTGCGGCGTTTTCCTCCTGAGGCAGCCAGGTAAAATCGCCGTCGACCTCGTCAAGCCATTCCTCATAGGCCACTGCACCCGGCAGAACCGTCTGGGGCATGTGTGCAGTATCGGTAAGGACGATCACTTTCTCAATGCTCGGCACCTGCGGCACCAGCTTTTCTGCGAGGGGGACGAATGTCAGATCGACAAACAGGATCCTGTCCTCGGCATGGTTCATAATCCACGCAAGCTGATCCGGAAACAGGCGCGGATTGAGCGTGTGATAGATCGCACCGATGCCGTTGGTGCCGTACCAGACTTCGAGATGCCGCCCGGTATTCCAGGCAAGGGTCGCAACCCGATCGCCAACTTTATAACCTCCCTGATGCAGCCTCTGGGCCACTTTCAGCGCACGACTACGCAATTGGGCGTAGGTCTGCCGCACCACAGGTCCTTCGATAGAACGTGAGACCACCTCCCGTTCGCCATGCTGCCGTGCGGCGTGATCCAGTATCTTGTGACAGAGCAGAGGCCATTCCTGCATCAGTCCGAGCATCGTGTTCCTCCTCATTGCGTTACCCATTCAGTGTTTGCCGGTTTGGCCCCGCTGTCCAGAGGATGTAAAGATCAGAGCAAGACGTTGCCGCGACCATTGTGGACCCATCAGGTCGCGCGGCGTTCGGCTTCAGGAAACTGTCGAGGCTGACGCATGATTGTGAGCGAAACGCTCTCACCAGAACTGAAACCACCGCCGCCGTTGTTTGCGGCAGCTCTTGAAGCGGTCGAGCTAGAGCTTGCGTTGGGCAAACGCGACACGCGCGATGATTTATGCGAGCAGATTATCCGCGAGACGGTCGAGAGCGTCGGCGGGGTTTTGATCTTTCAGGTAAAACTCGGCGCGGGACACGATCAGCGATGGGTCGGCGCGGTCGCCTTCACTCAGGAAGATGCTCCGGAGTTCGCGGTGATTTCGATCCCTGGCAATGGCGGAGCTATCGAAGTAATACCGGCGTCTCGTTCGGAACTGCCACTTGCGTCACTCGCCATCGCCTATGCCGACCTCGCGCAAAGCTGGGCTCGCGCACGCGCTACCAGGTAGAAAATGACATTCGCCTGCTTTTCTTGAAGCCTGTTCATCGCCTAAGGGACCGGAACTCTGGCTCAAGGTCCCCTCACGATGATTCGCCTCGAAAATATCAGCAAGCAGAACGGCCAGCAGATCGTCTTCATCGAAGCCTCTGCCGCGCTCCAACGGGGTGAGAAGATCGGTCTCGTCGGGCCAAATGGTGCCGGCAAAACGACGCTGTTTCGAATGATCACGGGGCAGGAAGCCCCCGATGAAGGTCAGGTCTCCGTCGATCGCGGCGTCACCATCGGCTATTTCAGCCAGGACGTTGGCGAAATGGCAGGGCGCAGCGTCGTCGCGGAAGTCATGGAGGCCATCGGCCCGGTGAGCGCGATGATCGCCGAAATGGCCGAGCTTGAGGCAGCCATGGGCGACCCGGATCAGGCCGACCAGATGGACGCGGTCATCGAGCGTTACGGTGAGGTTCAGAGCCGCTTTGACGAAATCGACGGCTACTCGCTCGACGGACGCGCACGCGAAGTTCTCGACGGCCTCGGTTTCTCGCAAGAAATGATGGACGGCGATGTCGGCAAGCTCTCCGGCGGCTGGAAGATGCGCGTTGCCCTCGCCAAGATCCTCATGATGCGCCCGGATGCGATGCTGCTTGATGAGCCGAGCAACCACCTCGACATTGAAAGCCTGATCTGGCTGGAAAACTTTTTGAACGCCTATGAGGGCACGATCCTCATGACCTCGCACGACCGCGAATTCATGAACCGCATCGTGACCAAGATCATCGAAATCGACTCAGGCACGCTCACCAGCTACTCCGGCGACTACGAATTTTATCTCGAGCAGCGCGCACTGTCGGAAGCGCAGCAGCAAGCTCAGTTCGAGCGGCAGCAGGCGATGCTCGCCAAGGAAATCGCGTTTATCGAGCGTTTCAAGGCGCGCGCATCACACGCAGCCCAGGTGCAAAGCCGGGTCAAGAAGCTCGACAAGATCGACAAGGTCCAGCCGCCGAAGAGACGTCAGACCGTGCGCTTCGAGTTTCAGCCTGCGCCGCGCTGCGGCGAGGATGTTGCCACCGTCAAGGGCGTCCAAAAGGCATATGGTTCGCGGGTCATCTACGAAGGCCTCGACTTCCAGGTTCGCCGCCGCGAGCGTTGGTGCGTCCTTGGTGCGAATGGCGCGGGCAAGTCCACGCTTCTCAAGCTGATCGCAGGATCCTCGGAACCGGACGCAGGCACGGTCACGCGCGGCCCGAGCGTGAAGATGGGATATTTTGCGCAGCACGCCATGGAAGTTTTGGATGGCGAGCTCACGATCCTTCAGGCGCTGGAGCGCGAATTCCCGCAGGCCGGTCAGGCCCCTTTGCGCGCACTTGCTGGTTGCTTTGGCTTTACCGGCGACGATGTCGAGAAGCGCTGCCGTATTCTTTCAGGCGGCGAAAAAGCGCGCCTCGTGATGGCGATCATGCTTTTCAACCCGCCGAACTTCCTCGTGCTTGACGAGCCTACCAACCATCTCGATATCGCGACCAAGGAAATGCTGGTCGACGCGCTGTCGAAATATGAAGGCGCGATGCTGTTTGTCTCGCACGATCGCCACTTCCTTGCCGCACTCTCAAACCGCGTGCTCGAGCTGGGTGAAGACGGTCCCCGAACCTACGGCGGCGGCTACACGGAATACGTCGCCAGCACCGGCCGCGAGGCACCGGGATTGCGGTAGTATCTGAGGGATTGGCCTCGACAAGCCCTCTCCTGACTACCCCCTCCACTTTTGGGGAAGGATCATCGGCAACGCTCCCGCGAACCAGGCAAATCGCCTCTCCGGGATCTTCCCCCGCATGCGGGGGAAGTGTCGCGAAGCGACGATGGGGGCGGCTTGGCGTCTGACGCACCAGACCCTACTCCGGCGCTGCGGTAATACCTGAACGATTGTCCTCTATGAGCCCCCTCCGGTCCTCCGGACCACCTCCCCCACACGTGGGGAGGATCATCGGCAACGCTCCCGCGAACCTTGGAAACCGCTGGGAAGATCAACCTTGGCGAACCACCTCTCCGGGATCTTCCCCCGCATGCGGGGGAAGTGTCGCGAAGCGACGATGGGGGCGGCTTGGCGTCTTGTGTCTACCCCTGCTGCTTCACCGCAGCCTGCGCCGCCGCTAGCCTTGCGATTGGCACGCGAAACGGTGAGCAGGACACATAGTCCAGCCCCACTTCCTCGCAAAAATGGATAGAGCGCGGATCGCCTCCATGTTCACCACAGATGCCCAGTTTCAGCCCCGGCTTCGTCTCACGCCCACGCTCGGACGCCATCCGTATCAGTTCGCCGACACCATCGAGGTCGAGGGAAATGAATGGATCCTGCTCAACGATGCCCTTTTGACGGTAGGTCTCAAGGAAGGATGATGCGTCGTCACGGGAGATCCCGAAGGTCGTCTGTGTCAGATCATTGGTGCCGAAAGAGAAGAATTCGGCAGCTTCCGCGATGACATTTGCTCGCAACGCTGCCCGTGGAAGCTCGATCATCGTGCCAACCAGATAGTCGAACGTCGTCGAGGTCTCTTTCATGACAGCATCTGCGACAGCGTCGATACGCGCCTTCACATAGGCAAGCTCTTTCATGAGGCCCACCAGCGGTATCATGATCTCCGGCACAACGGGGCTTCCCGTCTTCTTGCCCGCCTCGGCCGCCGCTTCAAAAATCGCCCGCGCCTGCATCTCGGCGATCTCCGGATAGGATACCGCGAGGCGACAGCCGCGATGTCCAAGCATCGGATTGAACTCGTGCAGCGCCTCGGTGCGCTGGCGAAGCTTGTCTGCCGGCACCTTCATCAAGGCAGCCACGTCGGCAATTTCCTGCTCGGTTTTTGGCAGAAATTCGTGGAGCGGCGGGTCAAGCAGCCGGATGGTCACCGGAAGCCCGGCCATGATCTCGAACAATTCGATGAAGTCCGAGCGCTGCATCGGCAACAATTTCGCGAGCGCAGCGCGTCGTCCGGCTTCGGTATCTGCCAGGATCATTTCCCGCATCGCCGCAATGCGATCATTGTCGAAGAACATGTGCTCCGTGCGGCAAAGCCCGATCCCTTCAGCGCCGAAGGAGCGCGCCATACGGGCATCAGCCGGCGTCTCGGCATTCGTGCGCACCTTCATGCGCCGAAGCTTGTCCGCCCAGCTCATGATCGCGGCAAAATCGCCAGAGAGTTCGGGCTGTAGCATCGGGACGGCCCCCTTCAGCACCTGACCGCTGGTTCCATCGATCGTGATGACGTCACCTCGACGGAAGGTGCGCCCCATCGCGGTCAGCGTGCCGGTGCGCGCATCGACGCGCAGCGTACCTGCGCCGGATACGCAAGGCTTGCCCATGCCACGCGCCACGACAGCGGCGTGGCTCGTCATGCCGCCTCGGGTCGTCAAAATGCCTTCCGCAGCATGCATGCCGTGAATATCTTCCGGGCTTGTCTCGACACGGACCAGGATCGCCTTGCGATTTTGCCCCCGCATTTCTTCCGCTTCATCGGAGGTGAAGACGATCTCTCCCGTTGCAGCGCCAGGCGAGGCAGGCAATCCGACCCCGATGACGTCGCGCTTGGCAGACGGATCGATCGTTGGATGCAGCAGCTGGTCAAGCGAGGCAGGGTCAATGCGTGAAACAGCCTCACCTTCGGTGATGAGACCTTCTTTCGCCATATCAACCGCGATCTTGAGCGCCGCGCGGGCGGTGCGCTTTCCGGAGCGCGTCTGCAGCATCCAGAGGCGTCCACGCTCAATCGTGAACTCGAGATCCTGCATGTCGCGGTAATGGCGCTCCAGCTTTTCGGCGATCTTCACGAATTCGGCGAAAGCTTCCGGCATCGCCTTTTCCATTGAGGGGCGGTCTGACCCTGCTGCGATCCGCGCTTCCTCGGTCAGGTTTTGCGGAGTGCGAATCCCCGCCACCACGTCTTCGCCCTGTGCGTTGATCAGAAACTCGCCGTAAAGCTGCTGCTCCCCGGTCGAGGGATTGCGCGTGAAAGCGACGCCTGTGGCGGATGTCTCGCCCATATTGCCGAACACCATCGCCTGGATGTTGACGGCGGTGCCCCAGCTTTCAGGAATGTTGTGCAGGCGGCGGTAGATGATCGCGCGCGGATTCATCCAGCTGAAGAAGACAGCTCCGATTGCTCCCCACAATTGCTTATGCGGGTCCTGCGGAAATGGCTCATCGATCTCCTCAATGATCTTGTCCTTGTAGAGCTTGATGGTCTGCTGCCAGTCCTCAGCTGTCAGATCAGTATCGTATTCGTACCCTCGCCGTGCCTTCTCATCCTCGAGAATTTCTTCGAAATATTCGTCATCCACTCCAAGGACGACATCACAATACATCTGGATGAAGCGGCGATAGCTGTCATAGGCAAAGCGGGCATCGCCTGAATCGCGCGCCAACGCCTCCACCGTCTGGTCGTTGAGGCCAAGATTGAGGACGGTATCCATCATGCCTGGCATGGACGCTCTGGAGCCGGAGCGCACCGACACGAGAAGCGGCGCCTCTGGATCGCCAAAACGACGTCCGGTGATCTCCGCAACGTCATCAAGCGCAGCCAGTACTTGCTCTTCCAGTTGGGGTGGGAAACTCCGCGCATTGTCATAGAACCAGCGGCAAACTTCCGTGGTAATGGTGAAACCAGGCGGAACGGACAATCCAAGGTTACACATCTCGGCGAGGTTGGCGCCCTTGCCGCCAAGCAGAGCCCGATCCTCTGCCGTCCCCTCGGCCTTGCCTCCTCCGAAGCTGTAAACCCACTTGTACATGGCAGCCGCTTGCCTTTCGCACTATTGACCGATGTCGACCATCAGCCCCTCAAGGCAGAGCGTTACGTCTCGAAGGCGGTGAAAGCAAGAACGACCGACGGCGTATGGTGCCGCAGTTCAATCATCGGTATGTACATGCGTCCAAAGTACAACGCCGGGCCTTCACACGGACGCTCAGCGCTTCCTCAGTATCAACTGAAGTCGCCTAAAGGCAATGCCCCGCCCCATGACAGGTTCAGGCTGATGGACAGCAAAACTCGGTCAGGGATGACCACAATTATTCGCGGTTAGCGTCTAGGCCTGCAGAGCGCATTAGCTTGCCTCGGCGAGTTCTGCCGCCGTCTCCAGGTCGACTGATACCAGCTGGCTGACGCCCTGCTCTGCCATGGTCACACCAAAGAGCCGGTTCATCCGCGCCATCGTGATCGGGTTGTGAGTGATGACGACGAAACGCGTCTCCGTCGATGAGGCCATTTCGTCCATCAGGTTGCAGAAGCGCTCGACATTATGGTCATCAAGCGGGGCATCCACCTCGTCCAGCACGCAGATTGGTGCGGGGTTCGTCAGGAACACCGCAAATATCAGCGCCATCGCAGTGAGTGCCTGCTCTCCGCCCGAAAGCAGGGTCATAGTCTGCGGCTTCTTGCCCGGCGGACGAGCGAGAATCTCGAGCCCCGCTTCCAACGGATCGTCGGATTCGATCAGCTGCAGTTCGGCAGTTCCTCCGCCAAAGAGGTGGGTGAACAGTCGCTGGAACTGCGTATTGACCACCTCAAACGCGGCCAGCAATCGTTCGCGTCCCTCTCGGTTGAGGCTCTGGATCGCCTGCCTCAGCTTGCGGATCGCCTCGATCACATCTTCACGTTCCGAGATGATCGTGCCATGCCGCTCGACGAGTTCGCGCTGTTCCTCTTCAGCACGCAGATTGACCGCGCCAAGCCGTTCACGCTCAATCTTCAAACGCTCGAGATTGCGCTCGGTCTCCCCTATATCCGGAAGAGGGGCGTCAGCATCGAGCCCTGCATGCTTCAGCACCAGATGTGCCGGCACGTTCAGCACTTCCTGAATACGTGCCTCGGCTTCCTTTCGCCGTTCGTCGGCGGCAGTCAGCCGCTCTTCTGCGCGCCCCCTCGCCTCTCTGGCCTCCGACAGAGCCTGAATAGCGTCGGCGGCCGCCTTGTCGGCAGCGGCCTGCTTCGTTTCGGCTATCTGGAGTTTGTCTGCCGCCTCGCGCTGTGCAGACTCGGCTTTAGAAAGCTCCGACATCAGGCCGCGACGGCGCTCGTCAATTTCGTCCGGGGCTTCTGCCAGAGCCTCGTATTCGGCTTCGGCCTCCGCACGCCGCTCACGCAGCGATTCGATCTGTCTGTCGGCATTGCTGGCACGCTCGATCCAGGATTTGCGTTCCAGCAGGATAGCTGCAAGGCGCCGGGTGCGTGCTTCGGCTTCCCGCCCAAGGCCCTCGTGGGCCGCGCGCGCATCGGCGAGGCGTGCGCGGTCTTCGGAGACATCGCGTGCAAGGCGCTCAAGCTGCAACTGCAACTCGGTAAGGTCCGGCGCATCTTCCAGCGCCATCTGTGCCTCTTCCACGCTCTCCGCAGCCTCGGAGGCAGTCTCTGCCAGCCGTTCACGCGCATCTACCAGCGCATCGCGTCGGCTCGACAGTTCCCCCGAAGCCTTTTCGGCTCGGGCGAGCGCATCGCGCGCTTCACCTGCGAGACGCTGCGCCTCGCGAAGCGCTTCCCTGGCGCGTCTTTCCTCGTCGACCGCCTGCCGCACGCGTGCTTCAGCCTTGGCGAGGCCTTCATCGGCGAAGTTCAGCGCATCCGCCGCTTCCTGCGCTTCGATTTCAAGTTCTGCGAGGCGGTTTTTCTGAGCAAGCCGCAGCGCAGCGGCTGTCGGTGCGTCCGCAGAAGCCGTTACTCCGTCCCAACGCCAGACAGCTCCGCTGCGGCTGACAAGGACCTGCCCGACCTGGAGTTGCCGCTGCAGTTCCGGACCCTGTGCATCGTCACAAATGCCAATCTGCGCGAGGCGACGCGCCAATTGCTTCGGCCCACGTACCATCTCGGAAAGAAGCTGGACGCCCGCAGGAAGGGCCGGGTCACGCTCCATCGGCTCGACTTCGCCCCAATGCGCAGGCGCGCCGGGGTCGAGCGGCAGATCAATGTCCTCGCCTAAAGCCGCACCAAATGCGGTCTCATAGCCGCGCTCGACACGGACCTCATCAAGGACCGCCGGAAAGCCTTCGCCAGAAACCGCGCTGAGCATCTTGGCAAGGGTCCGCGCCTCCGTTTCAACGCCCTGAAGCCTGGCCCGCGCCTCCGCAAGTGGCGGTCGTGCCGCCGCTTCTGCTTCTCGGGCCTCCGCTACCGCCTCCTCGGCAATTGCGACTGCTTCTTCCGCGTGAACCGCTCTTTCTTCGGCTTCTTCAGCAAGCTCCCGCTTTTCAGCCGGATCAGCGAGGGCAACAATCTGGCCCGAAATCTCCGACGCTTCGCGGTCGATCTCGGAGAGCTGACGCATCAGCCGGTCGCGGCGCTCCGTCGAATCGCGCAGCGCGCGCTCAGCCTGCGCCCGCGTTGCTGCCGCCTCTGCGCGCTCGGAAGTCAGCTTGGCGAGTGCCGCTTCACTGGCGGAAAGACGCGCCTGAGCCTCTTCAAACTCGGCCCGCGTCTGAGCTTCCCGCTCGCTCGATCCGGCATCCTCCGCGTTCAGCGCTCGCTCTTCCTCATCGAGGCGCGCGAGCACCTCGGAATTGTCGCGAACCATGCGTTCTTCGCGGGCAATATCATCGTCGAACTGCGAAAGTCGCTTCTGCAGCTCTGCGGCACGCGCCCGCATTCTGCTTGCTTCGTCTTCCAGCTGGGTCTTGGCGATTGTCAGCCGTTGAACGGTTGCAGCCGCCGCAACAGCTTCATCTCGTAGCTTTGGCAGATGATGTGCACCGATCGCCTGTTCGCGCGCTGCGCTCATCTGCGCGGCCGCCCGGTCACCGACGAGCACCGTCGCAGCGGATAGGGCCGATTTTGCCTCAGCTTCCTGTGCTTTTGCCTGCGACCAGCGCAGGTGCAGAACAATCGCTTCCGCCTTGCGGATTTCCGCAGAAAGATTGCGGAAGCGCGTAGCCTGGCGCGCCTGACGTTTGAGGCTCTCTATCTGGCTCTCGAGCTCGCCCACGACGTCATCAAGGCGCTCCAGATTTTGTTCGGCGGCGCGCAGCCGAAGCTCTGCCTCATGGCGACGCGTGTAGAGCCCGGAGATACCGGCTGCCTCTTCCAGAAGAGCGCGACGGGCCTGTGGCTTTGCCTGAATCAGCTCGCCGATCCGCCCCTGCCCCACCATTGACGGGGAGCGCGCGCCAGTCGACTGGTCAGCAAAGAGAAGCTGCACATCCTTTGCGCGCGCTTCCTTGCCGTTGATGCGATAGACAGAACCCGCCTCGCGCTCAATGCGGCGGGAGACCTGCAGCTCATCCGCATCGTTGAAAGCGGGCGGGGCGCTGCGATCCGTATTGTCGAGGAAAAGGGTGACTTCGGCGGTATTACGTGCGGGGCGCGTGGCCGAGCCGGAGAAAATGACGTCGTCCATGCCGGACGCGCGCATATTCTTGTACGAGCTTTCGCCCATCACCCAGCGCAACGCTTCGACGAGATTGGACTTGCCGCAGCCGTTGGGGCCGACAACGCCGGTCAGTCCCCTCTCGATGACGAACTCGCTAGGCTCTACGAAAGATTTGAAGCCAAGAAGGCGAAGCCGGGAAAATTTCATGCGCGCGCCTCTTCAAGATTCGGCGCGCGCGAAAACGCTGTCGCAGTTGATGTGCGACTAGAGCATGCTGTCGAGGATGGCAGACATCTCCTCAACCCTCAGTGCCCCCTTGTAAACGTTTCCGTTGATGAAGAAGGTGGGCGTGGAATCGACGTTGAATTCCTTTGCGCCGCGGTCCCGTACCTGTCTGACTTGATCCAGAAGGTTCTGGTCCGTCAAGCAGGCCTCAAAGGACTCCTGTGAAAAACCGCCGAGTCGGGCAATCTGAAGCAGCGCATCACGCGCATTTTCAACACCAGCCCAGTTCTGCTGCTGCTGGAACAGCACGTCGATCATCGCAAAATATTTGTCGTCGGCACAACGCGCAAGCATGAAGCCGGCTTCTGCGCGCGGATCAAACGGGAATTCGCGAAGAATCAAACGCGCCTTGCCGCTGTCGATATAGTTTTTCTTGATCTCCGGCAGTGTGTTGCGATGGAAATTTGCGCAATGTCCGCAGGTCATCGAGGCATATTCGACGATGGTGATCGGCGCGTCATCATTGCCAATAACCTTATCGGGGAGCGAGCCTTCGGCCAGCACCTTTGTCATATCAACTTTCCCGCTTGGCGAGGGAACGTTGGAGGTCGAACCGGTCGTGGTTTGCGCCTGTGCACTTCCACTGTTGGAATCACTGCAAGCAGCCAGCAAAGAGGCCGCCGATACGGCTGCCAGCGAACCAAGAACTGTCCTGCGCGAGAGAATACCGGTCATAAATCACCTGTTAACGGACAAATTTGAGACGTCGCTCTGAATTCTATAGAAGCCGAATAGGACAAATCTCATTGGTTTCCAATCTAATCGCGCTCGCCAATGTTCACGAAAGCGCGAAAGAGCGCAGGCTCAGCGTCGCTCGCCCAGCATCGAGCGCCCGAGATTTGCCAGCGACTGGCGCAGTCCCTCGTCCTCGATCCCGTCGACCATGCCGTCGATCATCTGTTGTTCCGCACCGCTCAAGGGCCGCAGCTTGGGTTTCGGCTTTACCGGCGGCGCTACCGACTTCTGTACGATCTTGATCCTCGCTACCGCCATGAACCCAAGAAACGCGTTCACACGCGCAATTATTTCGCCCGTCTCATGCTGCAGGCGAAAAGCGGCAGAGCCATCGCAGGCAACGACCAGCGTTGCCGGTTCGAACGGATCGTCCTCGCGCAGCCTGCGCGGCCAGACGATCTTTTCCGGTCGCGTGACCGCAGCAAGGCGGGGACCTGCTATTTCTTCCCAGGACTGGAGCAGCCCGATATTGATGCCGGCACGCTTGCGCAGCAGCGGATCGAGGACGCCCGCGGCCAGATCGCTAACGGGCACAGCATTGCCGCGGTGGCGTTTCCCTGCCATGAGCTTTCTCCATTGCGGTCAGTCGAGTAATGAATGAAGGCGCACCCTAGCATCAATCGCGGCGCAAATCAGGTCGCATCGGCATTGCTTGATTGGTACGACGCGCACCATCGTGAATTACCATGGCGAGTGCCTCCGCGTGACCTGAAACTAGGCGTGCGGCCAGATCCCTACTGCATCTGGCTTTCAGAGGTCATGCTTCAGCAGACAACAGTTGAGGCCGTCAAATCCTACTTCACGGCTTTCGTCGAGCAATGGCCGGATGTGTTTGCGTTGGCCGCGGCAGATAATTCTGACGTGATGCGTGCGTGGGCTGGCCTTGGCTACTATTCTCGAGCCCGAAACTTGAAGGCTTGCGCCGAAACAATCGCAACTCAGTACGCGGGTGTGTTTCCCGAGACTGAGGAACAGCTGCGCTCATTGCCCGGCATCGGCCCGTATACGGCTGCTGCAATCGCTTCTATCGCCTTCAACCGTCCCGCCGCCGTGGTCGACGGCAACATCGAGCGGGTGATCTCCCGGCTCTATGCGATTGCAACCCCGCTACCCGCAGCGAAGATCGAGATAAAGCAGCGCGTCACGGAGATTCTTCCCTTTGACCGGCCGGGCGATTTTGCCCAGGCGATGATGGATCTTGGCGCAACGATCTGCTCGCCGAAACGACCCAAATGCATGCTGTGTCCGATTAAGGAGCATTGCGCCGCGCTGGCAAATGGCGATCCCGAAATTTATCCGGCCAAGGCCGCGAAGAAGGCGAAACCGTTAAGGCAGGGCGCGGCGTTTATTGCCGTGCGCGACGATGGTGCAATCCTCCTGCGAACCCGCCCCGAATCAGGTTTGCTCGGCGGAATGAGCGAGCCACCCACGAGCGACTGGAACTCTAGGCAGGATGGGGCCACCACAATCGAGGCGGCCCCCTTTGCCGCCGAATGGCGCCCTGCCGGTGCCATTCGACACGTCTTCACTCATTTCGAACTGGCGCTTACCGTCTGGCGGGCTGACATCAAGGAGTTGCCCGCTGTCCCGGACGCTTGGTGGTCTCCCCCCGAGCAGATCCCCGGAGAAGCGCTCCCAACTGTCATGAAGAAGGCAATCGAGGCAGCCATACCAGGGGCCACCAAGAAGCGGCCTGATCGGAAAGGAACGGCATGAGCGAGATTCGTCACATCGTGTTTGATATTGGCAAGGTGCTGATCCACTACGATCCCAATCTGCCCTTTCGGCGATTGATCCCCGACGATGGTGAAAGGGCTGCATTCTTCTCGACAGTCTGCACGCATGAATGGAACCTCGAGCAGGACCGCGGACGAAGGTGGGATGAGGCGGAAGCCGTGCTCATCGCCGAACATCCCGACAAGGAAGAGCTGATCCGCAGCTTCCGTCGGCACTGGGCCGAGATGGTGCCGCACGCATATGACGCCACTGTCGAAATCCTGGAGGAACTGATTGCCGACGGTCGCGACGTGACAATGCTCACGAACTTCGCGAGCGATACCTTTGCCGAGGCGAAGGAAATGTTCCCCTTTCTGAAGAAGCCGCGCGGCGTGACCGTTTCAGGCGACGTCAAGCTGATCAAGCCGGATCAGGCGATCTACCGGCTGCACGCAGATACGTTCGGGCTCACGCCGTCGGCTACGCTCTTCGTGGATGACAGTGCTCCCAATGTTGAAGGGGCCAGAGCTGCCGGATGGAACGCGGTTCTGTACTCGGACAGCGCAACTTTTCGCGCTGACCTCGTTCGCTACGGGGTCCTCTGAAAAGCAGAAAGGCCGCAACTCAGGCGGCCTTTTTTGTTCGGGTTGAGCAGTGCCTCAGGCTCCCGCCTTCTCCATTTCCAGACGGACAATGCGGCGTAGCTCGTCAATCGGGGTGAGCGCGCCCTCGTGCTCGTAATGCCAGAAGGTCCAGCCATTGCATGCGTCGAAGCCCTGCACGTGCGCGCCGACCTTGTGGATGGAACCGGTCAGGTCACCACAATCCAGCGTGCCGTCTGCACGCACCTGGGCTGACCAGCGGCGCTTGGAATCGAACAGCCGCATGCCCGGCTTGATAAGCCCGTTGTCCAGGAGGCTGACAAAGGCGACGCGCGGTTCGGCGCGCTTGCCGGTCATCACCTTCAGTTCGGCATGGCCGAGCGGGTGAACCTTCGCGATCCGATCCAGCGCTGCGTCGATGTATTTCTGCTCGCGCTCGACGCCAACGAAGTGGCGGCCCAGCCTCTTCGCAACCGCGCCGGTCGTTCCCGAACCGAAGAACGGATCAAGGATGACATCGCCAGGCTTGGTTGAAGACAGCATCACACGGGCCAAAAGTGCCTCTGGCTTCTGGGTCGGGTGGACCTTGTCGCCGTTCTCGTCCTTCAAGCGCTCATTTCCTGTGCAGATGGGGAACAGCCAGTCGGACCGCATCTGAACGTCATCATTGGCGGCCTTCATCGCGTCGTAATTGAAGGTGTAGCCCTTGGCCTTCGGGTCGCGCGATGCCCAGATCATCGTCTCATGCGCATTCTGGAAGCGACGGCCGCGGAAATTCGGCATCGGGTTCGTCTTGCGCCAGATAACGTCATTGAGGATCCAGAAGCCGAGATCCTGCATGATGGCCCCGACGCGGAAGATGTTGTGATACGAGCCGATCACCCAGATCGTACCTTCCGGCTTCAGCACCCGGCGTGCAGCCAGAAGCCAGGCGCGGGTGAATGCGTCATATGCCTGAAAGCTCTCGAACTGGTCCCAGGCGTCGTCCACGGCGTCAACTTTTGACTGGTCCGGGCGATGCAGGTCCCCGTCAAGCTGCAGGTTGTAGGGAGGATCGGCGAAAATCACGTCGACCGACTTTTCTGGCAAACGGTTCAGCGCTGCCACACAATCCCCCTTCAGGATTGTGTTGAGCCACTGGGCTGCAGGAGCGACGGAAGAGAGCTCGTGGAGAGGACGCACTGCTGACATGGGACACCGAAAGACGCTTACTGATTTACTGACTGTTATGGTTACCGGTTAGCGTAAATTTTTGGTGAACCTTTGGAATTTGCCGGAGCGACCCGCATGGTGTAAGCCGCGCGGCTGCACCGTGAACATGCTTGGAGTAGCGCCAGTGTCAGGAATCGATCTCGTCATATTCGACTGCGATGGCGTACTTGTTGATTCAGAGATCGTCGCGGCCCGCGTCGAAGCGGACCTTCTGACGAAAGCCGGTTTTCCGATAGAAGCCGAAGATCTCGCACGGGCTTATGCCGGCCTCACCTTCAAGGAGATGATGCTGCGCATCGAGCAGGAATCGTCACAACTCTTCCAGGCAACCATGATCGACGAGGCAGAAAAGCTCGTTGATCGTCGGCTTGCCGCTGAGCTCAAGGCAATCGAAGGTGTCCACGCAGCAGTTGCCTCTGTGACTACCAGGCGCTGCATCTGTTCGAACTCTGGCCAGAAGCGGCTGGAGATGATGCTCACGAAGACGAGGCTCCTGCCCTTCTTCGAGAACACGATCTTTTCGCCCCTCGACACGCCTTCGGCCAAACCAAAGCCGGCTCCTGACGTATTCCTTTACGCAGCTGAAAAGATGGAAGCAGCACCCAAGCGTTGCTTCGTGATCGAGGATTCAGTGCACGGGATCGCGGGCGCAAGGGCAGCAGGTATGCGCGTGATCGGCTTTACCGGTGCGTCCCACACGCATCCGGGCCACGCGGATCTTCTCACTGAAGCTGGAGCGGAAACGGTCATCCACCGCTGGGCAGATTTCCCGGCAGTGCTCGCTGCCCTTTCAGAATGGTCGGAAGGCGCTTGATTGAAGCTGCTGAGCATCTCCGACGATATGCAACTCGCGGAAATGCTCAGCGCGAAGTGCTATCGCTTCGGCGGGTTGAAGCCGACAAGGACGCGAATGTTGCGCTCTTGCGGGTTCGGAATCGAGATTGTCGTATCGGTGAGCACGAATTGGGTTGCACCGACAGTGTCGGCAATCGCGACCGGGTGGTTCACCGTCTTGTCCTGAATGACTTCATTGTCCCGGTAAACGGTCAGCTGAAGCGGAAGCTGGGCGGTACCGACAGCACCTGCCGGACCTGGAATTACACGACCGGCAACGGCGATCGTCAGATTGGTCATGCCGCCGCCATAGGTGCAGGCGCGCGTCGCGTCTGCCAACGTCGCGCGGTAAACCAGTTTCGAGGCATCGCCATCGCCACCACGCTGATACGTATCGTGTACAGCCCTGAGCTCGCGCATCGATACTGCCGGGCAATAGGCAAGAAGCTCCTCTTGCGTCACCTTCCCTTCAGGAAGAGTTTGCACCTGCTGCGGTTCGCTGCTACCTCCGCCCAGAACAGACAACGGATTGCTCTGGCAGCCGGAAAGGGCGAGCGCCAGGCCTATAACGGTAAAAACTGCGGCCGAGCCGCGTCCAGATACTGGTGCCACCATAAACTGCACTTCCCTCCAGCAAAGCTGCCGTTCTATATCAACGCAGCAACGAAAATGCGACGGGGCGTTTGCGGTTTTTACCCATCGATCATCGTCGACGACAAAATGGACAGTCCACTATGCGCTATGTGAGCACCAGGGGCAGCGCGCCCGAACTCGGATTTCGCGATGTATTGCTGGCAGGGCTGGCTCGCGATGGCGGTCTTTACGTACCGGCTGAATGGCCGACCCTGACTGCGAACGAGATTCGTTCGCTGCGTGGTCTGTCATACCCTGAGCTCGCCGTCCGCCTCCTCACCCCCTTCGTGGAAGGCGAGATCGAGGCCGAAACCTTCTCCCGTATCGTCCACGAGGCATACGCGACCTTCAGGCACGACGCGGTCTGCCCGATCGTCCAGACTGGTGCGAACGAGTATGTGCTCGAGCTGTTCCACGGCCCGACGCTCGCATTCAAGGACGTTGCGATGCAACTCCTGGCGCGTCTGATGGACCATGTCCTTGCCGAGCGCGGACAGCGTGCGACCATTGCAGGTGCGACGTCCGGCGACACCGGCGGCGCAGCAATCGAAGCCTTTGGCGGACGCGATCGCACCGACATCTTCATCCTGTTCCCGCATAACCGCGTTTCGCCGGTCCAGCAGCGACAGATGACCGCTTCCACCGCATCCAACGTCCATGCCATCGCGGTCGAGGGTAATTTTGACGACTGCCAGGACATCGTCAAGGGCATGTTCAACAACCATGCCTTCCGCGATCGCGTCCAGCTCGCGGGCGTCAACTCGATCAACTGGGCCCGAATCATGGCCCAGATCGTCTATTATTTCTCGTCAGCCCTTTCGGTTGGTGCGCCCGACCGCCCAGTCTCGTTTACCGTACCGACCGGCAATTTCGGCGACATCTTTGCCGGTTATGCAGCCAAGCGCATGGGCCTGCCGATCGAGAAGCTGGTCATCGCCACCAACGACAACGACATTCTGGCCCGCACACTGGCAACCGGCACTTATGAGACGCGCGGTGTCATCGAGACGACCTCTCCGTCGATGGACATCCAGGTCTCTTCCAATTTCGAGCGCCTCCTGTTCGAAGCTGCTGGCCGCAACGCGGACACGGTCATTCGTTACATGCAAAGCCTGAAGCAGTCGGGACAGTTCACGATTGCCGCAGACGAGCTAGAGCGCATCCGCGCTGAATTCTCTGCCGGACGCTCATCGATGGATGAAACGGCTGCCACGATCCGCAGCGTCCTCGATGCTTCCGGTTATCTGGCCGACCCGCACACCGCGACCGCCATCAAGGTTGCGCGCGAGCAGGCAAAGTCGGACGCGCCGATGATCGTGCTTTCAACGGCACATCCGGCCAAGTTTCCGGCAGCGGTAGAACAGGCCGCAGATGTATCCCCGGCCCTACCGCATTGGCTCGGCAATTTGATGGAGCGGGATGAGAAGTTTACAGTGCTTCCATCGGACCCCAAAATGGTGGAAGATCATATCGGCCGTCTGACAAGGGCGACCCAAGTCTAGGGAGTCAGGACTTTATGGGTGTTGAGGTAAGCCGTCTGTCGAACGGCCTGACAGTCGCGACCGAAACCATTCCGAATTTCGAATCCGTCGCATTGGGAGTATGGGTAAAGTCGGGTGCTCGCAACGAGCGCGATGACGAGCATGGCCTCGCCCATCTTCTCGAACACATGGCTTTCAAGGGTACTGGAAGCCGTAGCGCTTGGAAGATCGCATCGGAAATTGAAGACGTGGGTGGTGAGATCAACGCCGCCACCAGCGTCGAGTCGACGTCGTTTTATGCGCGTGTCCTGAAGGACAACGTGCCATTGGCCATTGACCTTCTCGCAGACATTCTTACGGATTCGAAATTCGATCCGATGGAGCTTGAGCGCGAGCAGCAGGTGATCTTGCAAGAGATCGGCGCTGCGCATGACACGCCGGATGATGTCGTGTTCGATCGTTTCACCGAAACTGCGTATCTGAACCAAACGCTGGGACGTTCCATCCTTGGAACACCCGAAACGGTCCAATCCTTTACATCGAAGGACCTGCGCACCTTCATCGAGCGCCAATACGGAGCCGACCGGATGGTCGTGGTTGCTGCGGGTGGTGTCGATCACGACGAGTTCGTGCGTGAGGTCGAAAAGAGGTTCGGAAGCTTCCGTCCGCATGCGCAGGTCGAGGAGCCGCATTCCGCCCACTATGTCGGCGGAGACTTTCGCGAAACACGCGACCTTATGGATGTGCAGATAGTTCTCGGCTTCGAAGGTCGAGCCTACCACGTGCGTGATTTCTACGCATCGCAGGTGCTCTCCATGATTCTTGGCGGCGGCATGTCATCCCGCCTGTTTCAGGAAGTGCGTGAAAAGCATGGTCTTTGCTATTCCGTTTACGCGTTCCACTGGGGCTTTTCGGACACCGGCATTTTCGGCATCCATGCCGCGACGGACAAGCGCGGCATCGGCAAGCTCGTCCCGGTCATCGCCAAGGAACTCGAAAAAGCTGGCGATTCCATCTCGCAGCAAGAGCTTGATCGCGCACGTGCGCAATACCGCGCCGGACTGATCATGTCGGAGGAAAGCGCTTCCAGCAGAGCCTCGCAGATTGCACGCCAGATGCTTTTGTTTGGCGCTCCTGTCGTGAAAGAGGAGCTGATGGAACGGCTTGGCGCCCTGACGGTGGAAAGGTTGCGTGATCTGTCGCAGCGTCTTTTCTCGACCCGCCCCACCATCGCGGCAGTCGGCCCTGTCAGCAAGCTTCCAGCTTACGAAGCGATAAGCAGCGCGCTGCCCGAGCCTGCAGAGCGCAAGCTCGCCGTTTAGAACCAAGGCGCGGCGCATGTTGGATTTCCCCTTTCTCCGCCGCGAACCTCCGGCGTTGAAGGGAAAATCCGTAACGCTTCGCTTCCCGCGCCCATCCGATTATCGGGAATGGGCCGCACTACGCGACGAAAGCCGCGCATTTCTTGAACCTTGGGAGCCCAGATGGGCTCCCGACGAGCTCGATCGCAGCGGCTGGCGCAGCCGCATTCGTCGCTACCGCCAAGAATTTGCGATGGGTTCCGCCATCGCTTACCTGATCTTCGAGAACGTAAACCGCCAGCTTGTAGGCGGCATCACGATCGGGAATATACGCTACGGCGTCGCCCAGACTGCCCAAGTCGGCTATTGGATGGGTGAGCGCCACGCGGGAAAAGGCTACATGCAGGACGCAATGGAAGCGTTGATTTCGCATGCGTTCGGCGCGATGAGGTTGCACCGGATCGAGGCGGCCTGTATTCCAACAAATGCACGTTCTATCCATGTGCTTCAAAAAGCCGGATTTACGCGCGAAGGCCTGTTGCGCTCCTACCTGCGCATTAATGGCGTCTGGCAGGATCACTTCATCTACGCCCTGATTGCGGATGATCGCAGGGCAAGTGAAACAAGAGGCCGATCGTGAGATCAACGGTTCGAAGGGCGCTATCAACTCTCTGCGCAGCGATGATCCTGCTGTGCGTGCTGCCCCTGATGCCTGCTCAGGCAATAGAACCCATCACGATTTCCAAGAGTGATGTAGCCCTCGACCTGTCCCGCGCAGTTGAACTGTACCGGGATCAGGGAGAAAATTTCCAGGTTTCCACTGCCCCCGGGCTCGATGGCATCGTGCGCCGTATCGAGGTGAGCGCGCTTGATGAACGGTCCACCGGTGACTGGGCAGTTTTCGCGCTGGCCAACACTACGGACGAGCAGCTCGATCGCCTGATTGTCGCCCCGCATTTCAGGCTGGTTGGCTCCGGACTTGCCTGGCCCGACCTCGGATCCAACCGGATGGCAGCAATCACGCCCAGCGAGGGCTTTGCGCTTGATCGTCAGCCGAGCCGTGATGCAGATGTCTTTCTTGTCACGCTGAACCCGGGCTCGATCATTACCTTCATCGCCGAACTTTCATCCCCGGACCTGCCACAGGTCTATCTGTGGGAGCCCGAGGCGTACAAAGATACGATCAATTCCTACACGCTCTTCCGTGGCATCGTCATCGGCATTGCGGGTCTGCTGGCCCTCTTCCTGACCATTTTGTTCGTGGTGAAGGGCACATCGATGTTCCCTGCCACCGCAGCCTTTTCCTGGGCAGTTCTGGCCTATATCTGCATCGACTTTGGTTTCCTGAACCAGATGCTCTCGATTTCGGCGCAGGACGCGCGGCTTTGGCGCGCCGCGACGGAAGTCGCGCTGGCCGCGACGCTGGTTGTTTTCCTGTTCACCTATCTGAACCTCAACCGCTGGCACCTTCATTTCAGCTACGGAACAGCGGCCTGGGTTCTGGCTCTCGGTCTGTTGGCTGGCGTTGCCTATTTTGACCCTGCAGTCGCGGCAGGCATCGCGCGGTTTTCCTTCGCCCTGACAGCTATCGTCGGCCTCGGGATCATCATCTACCTGTCATTCCAGGGATATGACCGCGCCATCATGCTTGTCCCGAGCTGGCTGATGATTTTGGTCTGGCTCGCTGGCGGATGGATGGCGGTTACAGGATCGCTCGCCAACGACATTGTTCAGCCCGCGCTCAGCGGCGGCCTCGTGCTGATCATTCTGCTCATCGGTTTCACCGTGATGCAGCACGCATTTGCAGGCGGTGCGTTGCATCAGGGCCTGTTCAGCGACATGGAGCGCCAATCCCTGGCCGTTACCGGTTCAGGAGACATCGTCTGGGACTGGGACGTCATGCGCGACCGTGTGATCACCAAGCCTGATGTCAGCCGTCAGATCGGGCTGGAGGCGGGGGCATTGCATGGCCCTGCTCGGAACTGGCTCCCAGCCCTCCACGCCGATGATCGCGATACCTTCCGTACAACACTCGACGCCATTCTGGAGCATCGACGCGGACGGATATCGCAGTCCTTCCGCCTGCGCGGCGCGGATGGGCATTATCACTGGTTCATCCTGCGCGCGCGTCCCGTCATCGGCTCTGACGGTGAGATCATCCGGTGCGTCGGCACACTGGTGGACGTGACGGAGCAGAAAAAGTCGGAGGAGCGCCTCCTCCACGATGCGGTTCACGACAACCTCACCGGCCTGCCTTCGCGCGAGCTTTTCCTCAACAGGCTCGAAGCTGTCATTTCAATTGCCAAGACGGAAGAAAATGTCCGCCCGACCGTTCTCGTCATCGACATCGACCGCTTCAAAGTGGTCAATGAAGGGCTCGGCATTTCGGCTGGCGATACGATCCTCCTGACGATATCGCGCCGTCTGCACCGCCTCCTGAAGCCCGGCGATTCGCTGTCCCGCTTTGCTGGCGATCAGTTCGCGATGTTGCTCCTGTCGGAGCAGAATTCACAGCGGATTGCCGACGTTGCAGAGGCGGTGAAGCAGGCTATCAACCTTCCGATCACCTTTGCCAAACGTGAGATTGTCCTCGCCTCTTCCATCGGCCTCGTATCGTGGAACTCGTCACAGGCGAGTGCAGAGGACATGGTCAAGGACGCCGAGCTTGCCATGCATCAGGCAAAGCGTTTCGGCGGCGATCGCATAGAGCCTTTCCGCCCTGCCTTCCGTTCCGTCGGCACCGATCGCCTCCAGCTTGAGTCTGACCTTCGCCGCGCCATTGAGCGACAAGAACTGCGCCTCGTTTACCAGCCCATTGTACGGCTAGAAGATCGTTCGGTAGCTGGTTTCGAGGCCTTGCTGCGCTGGGAGCATCCGCGGCGCGGCACAATTGCCCCGGCCGACTTCATCCCGGTAGCTGAGTCTTGTGGCCTGATTGTCCAGCTGGGTTTGTTCGGCATGCAGCAGGCCGCTGATGATCTGGCTTCGTGGCTGAAGCAGATCGGCGATGTGCCGCTATCCGTCTCGGTGAACTTGTCGAGCCGCCAGCTGATCCGCCGTGACCTGATCAGTGATGTCCGTTCGGTCGTCGCGCGCGCAAACCTCAATCCGCGCTGTTTCCGGCTGGAGCTCACCGAATCTCTGGTGATGGACAATCCAGAGCAATCGGCTCACGTGCTTACCCGTCTGAAGCAGCTTGGTGTCGGGCTGTCGCTCGATGATTTCGGGACGGGATATTCGTCCCTCTCCTATCTAACCCGCTTCCCGTTCGACACCATCAAGATCGACCGCAGCTTCGTCGATGACACCAGCCCGAAGCGGACCGTCCTGCTCCGCTCCATGGTCAACATGGCGCATGATCTGGGCCTGTCCGTCGTTGCGGAAGGTGTCGCGGATGAAAACGATGCGCTGGAATTGCGTCAGATGGGCTGCGAGTACGTCCAAAGCTTCCTGTTCGGTCCGCCCCTCTCATCGGAAGCAGCAATGAAGCTTCTGAAGGAGCAGTACCCGCTCGTTCAGGTCTAAAGCCTGTCTCTGGAAATAGGGAACCGGTCGCGGGCTTACGTCATGCGTTGAAACAAGAACCTAAAGCTCAGCTCATGACTCCGCTCAAATGTAATAATGCTTTAGGCGGGACTTGCCGTCAGGCGTGACCAGCTTGCGTGCTAAGGTGGGTGGGGTTCACGCCGATCAGCGCTAGGATACGGTCATATTTGTTGTCGATGTCGCCATCGAACAGCAAATCGATGTTGGCCGGGCATGTCAGCCAGCCGTTTTCAGCGATCTCCTGCTCCAGCTGTCCCGCACCCCAGCCGGAATAGCCGAGCGCCATCAGAGCGTGGCGTGGCCCGCGTCCGGCCGAGATGGCGCGCAGGATATCGACCGTAGCGGTGAGGCAAATTTCCCCGGCCACCGGCATCGTCGATTCCACCATGTAATCATCACTGTGGAGGACAAAACCGCGACTTCTATCGACCGGCCCGCCATTGCAGATCTGAAGATCCCTCGCCTTCGTCGGCAGCCGGATCGCCTGCTTCTCATCCAGGATACCGAGCTGGATCAAAAGATCCGAGAAATCGAGTTCCTGCAGCTGGTTGATGATGATGCCCATGGCACCTTCTTCGCTATGTGCGCACAGGTAGATGACCGAGCGAGCGAAGCGTTCATCCTGCATGCCCGGCATGGCGATGAGGAATTGGTGATCCAGGAAGCCGCTTTTGGCCTGCATATCCGAACCCATCATGTTCATACCCTTGAGCCTAACGCTATTCGCGCTTGCTTGGCCAGTACGCTTTTGAGACCGGCTGAACCCTCACACAATTATGATGCTTATGCTATTGCGCCCGGATTGCTTAATGCGGCCGGAAAGACAATGTTCCAGCCATGCTCCTTTCACGCATCTCAGCACTTTTGATCTTATCTCTCGCAGCAGCTCAGGCGGCACAGGCCGCGTCTAGCGACTGGCACAACGTCGAGGGTGGCTCCATTCGCATAGTAACCGCTGGCGCTCCAGACGCTGAGGGCTACATCCGCGGCGCGCTGCAGATCGATCTGGCACCCGGCTGGAAGACTTATTGGATGGACCCCGGCGCCTCCGGCGTGCCGCCGCAGATCAGCGCCGCACTGGATGGGGCGCCCGCGGAAGTGGAAATCGGTTTCCCGCCTCCCCAGCGATTTGATGACGGTTACACCCAATGGACCGGATACGATCATTCGGTTTCTCTGGCCCTGACAATGCGGGTACCGAAGGACGCGTCCGACCGTCGTGAGTTCACGGCGAATGCTTTCCTTGGCGTTTGCGAGATGATCTGTATCCCTGTTCAGGCAGAACTTTCGTTTTCCCTTGAAGGAAACGGAAACAGCGCCGAAGACGCCCAGATGGTGGCATCGGCTTTTGCAGCGCTTCCTCCATCCTTGGAAGAAACGATGAAGCTTGAGCTCATCGCGCGCGAGGACGATGCCTTGATTGTAGAAGCCCGGCTACCGGACGGTATGTCCGCCCTCGATCTTTTTCTGGCTGGCAATGAAGGCTTGACGCTGGAAGTACCTGAAATTGAAACATCGACCACTGGCTCGTCGACGCGATTTCGCGTGCCTATCGCGTTCAGCGCGCCCGGCGCACAAGCCGGGGATCTGGCCTATACGCTTCTGACCAGTGATGGTGCCTATACCGGCCAGCTTTCGCTGCGTTAGTCACGTTGCCAATCGTAGCCTGACCGGGTAACGCTGATCCCACTCGCCCCCGATAAATAACGAGGAAATCATGACAATTGCTGTTGGCCAGAAGCTGCCTGACCTGACGTTTGCCACCATGACTGAAGACGGGCCGAAGAGCCTCAGCACTGCTGAAATCTTCGGCGGCAAGAAAGTCGTCTTGTTCGGCGTTCCGGGCGCATTCACCCCCACCTGCAACAACAACCACCTGCCAGGCTATCTCGAAAACTACGATGCGATCCTGGCCAAGGGCGTCGACACGATCGCTGTGGTCGCGGTCAACGACGTGTTTGTGATGGGTGCCTGGGCTCGCTTCACCGGCTCTGAGGGCAAGATCGTCCACCTCGCCGATGGCAGCGGTAATTTTGCAAAGGCGACAGGTCTCGAACTGGACCTGACGGAGCGCGGCCTTGGCGTACGCAACCAGCGCTTCTCGATGATCGTCGAGGATGGCGTCGTCAAGCAGCTAAACATTGAAGAGAGCGCAGGCGTCGCAAATTCCGGCGCGGCCGCCGTCCTCGAACAGCTGTGACACATACGTTCAGGCCGCGCCCCTGCGGCGCGGCCTGAACGCTTATTTCTTCTTGAACGGCTCCATGCCGTGGCGCGCTAATTCATCAGCGCGTTCGTTCTCCGGGTGGCCGGCGTGGCCCTTCACCCAATTCCACTTCACCTTATGACAGCGATTGGCCTCATCCAGCGCCTGCCAGAGCTCGGCGTTTTTCACCGGCTTCTTGTCTGCCGTGCGCCAGCCATTGCGCTTCCAGCCATGGATCCAGCTTGAAATGCCGTCCATCACGTATTTGCTGTCGGTGTAGAGGTCGACTTCGCAAGGCTCCTTAAGCGCGTTGAGCGCCGTGATGGCTGCCAGCAGCTCCATGCGGTTGTTGGTGGTCTCAGCCTCGCCGCCCGAAAGCTCCTTCGTAACGCCATTGAAACGAAGGATAGCGCCCCAGCCGCCGGGACCGGGATTTCCCGAACAGGCCCCGTCGGTGAAAATCTCTACACGTTTCATTGTTGAACCAGACCGTATTCATTGGCCGACCTGATCTGCCGATGAAAGCGCATCTTGCGCACATATTCGAGTGGATCGCGCTTCTGCACCATCGCCCCGTCAGGGCCGTTGAGCCAGTCGTAGAGGCGGGTCAGCATGAAACGAAGTGCCGAGCCGCGGCAAAGAAGCGGCAGCGCCTCAACCTCTTCCTGCTGCAGCGGACGGACACTTTGATAGCCTGCGAGCAAAGCAGTCGCCTTGGTTATGTTGAAAGCGTGATCGCGTTCAAAACACCAGGCGTTGAGGCATGTCGCGACGTCGTAGACGAGAAGATCGTTACAGGCGAAATAGAAGTCGATCAGCCCCGAGAGTTCGTTGCCGAGGAAGAAGACATTGTCCGGGAAGAGGTCGGCGTGGATGACGCCGGCAGGCAGCGATGACGGCCACGCGGAGCTGATGGCTGAAAGATCTGCCTCTACCTCGGCAACCAGTCCTGGCTCGACCTCATCGGCCCGCTCATGGCAGCCTGCCCATAAGGTCTTCCAACCCTCGAGCGAAAGCGCGTTGGGCCGTGTCATGCCGAAGTCAGCGCCGGCTATGTGCAACTTCGCCAACGCCTCGCCCACGGCTCGGCAATGAACCGCTGTCGGACGACGCGGCCACATCCCCTCAAGGAAAGTGATGATTGCAGCAGGGCGTCCAGCAACCTCGCCGATCAGAGTGCCGTCATTGCGCTCAACCGGCAACGGACATGTCACCCCACGCTTGGCGAGATGCTCCATCAAGCCGAGAAAGAACGGAAGATCACCCGGATCAACGCGTTTTTCATAAAGGGTCAGAATGAACGAGGTGGTCGTCGTGTGGAGGAGGAAGTTTGAGTTCTCGGTCCCTTCGGCAATCCCCTTGTAGGAGAGCAGTTCGCCAATGTCATACTCGCGCAGAAACGCGCCAAGCTCCTGCTCGGTGATATCAGTGTAGACGGCCATGTTGTCAGGAGTTTCCGTTGACGAATGCCATGTCTGCGGTCGTCAGTTCGACGTCGCGCAACACGCGGTTGACTGGGAAGTTTTCAGTTTCCTCCGCGGTGATCGCCAGTTCGACGGTAACGTCGAAGCGCGCGCGGAAGGCGTCGATGATTTCATCGACGATCAGTTCGGGTGCGGACGCACCAGCCGACAGTCCCAGAACTGAGATGTCGCCTATTTCATCCCACGGAATTTCGTCTGCGCGCTGAACGAGCAACCCGCGCGCCGCGCCTGAACGTTCGGCTACCTCGACGAGGCGCTTTGAATTCGATGAATTAGGCGCGCCGACCACCAGAAACAGATCCGTGCCCGGCGCAGCCTGCTTCACGGCCTCCTGGCGGTTCGTGGTCGCATAACAGATGGATTCTGCCGCCGGCGCCTGGATGTTCGGAAAGCGCGCGCGCAGCGCCCGGATGATCCCGTCCGTATCATCGACCGACAGCGTCGTCTGGGTAACGAAACCGAGCGCGTCCGGATTTTCCGGCTGGATCAAGGCCGCATCGGCTTCGGTCTCAACCAAAGTGACCGCGCCTTCAGGCAGCTGGCCCATCGTTCCGATCACTTCGGGATGTCCCGCATGGCCGATCAACAGGACGTGCCGACCTTGCCGCTCGTGGCGCATGGCCTGCTTGTGTACCTTGGAAACCAGCGGACAGGTCGCATCAAGATAGAAAAGGTTGCGTGCCTCGGCATCAGCGGGCACCGACTTGGGAACGCCATGCGCAGAGAACACGACCGGCTGGGCCTGGTATTCAGCCGGGATCTCGTTGAGCTCCTCGACGAACACCGCGCCCTTGGCCTCGAGGCCCTCAACCACGTACCGATTGTGCACGATCTCATGGCGCACATAGACCGGTGCGCCGTATTTTTTGAGAGCCAGCACGACGATCTGGATGGCACGATCGACCCCGGCGCAGAAACCGCGCGGGCCACACAGCCTGATGGTGAGAGGGCTTTTCATCAAACTTTCCAAATCCGCATGTTCACGTGGGCAAATGGCGTGTGCCGACGGCTCGTGTCAAGTTTTGCGCTGACGAACCACCCATACACCGAGCACGCCCACAAGCACTGCCGCCAGGCTGTACCAGGTCAGCGCGTACTCAAGATGGCTGTTCGGCAAGGAGATCATAGTGACACCCCCAACCGGCAAACCACCCGGATTTGCGGTATCATTGGCATCGATGAACAGGCGCAGATAGTCCTCGGGCTGTCCGACGCCCGTGGTCTCTGCCATCGCCTGCAGATCCTTCCAGTAGAACACGTTCTTAGTCAGGTCGTTGTCCGGAACGATGACGGATGGCTTGCCATCAAGTTCCGCGCGCGCGAGGCCGGTGACGTTCACGATACCTTCCACCTGCCCCTGAACGCGCGTACTCGGTTCCTTGAGCTCGTACGGCACGAAACCGCGATTGACGAGAACCAGTCGCCCGTCCGTCAGCTCCAACGGCGTGTAGACGTAAAATCCAGCGCGTCCTTCATGCGTTGCGAAGAAATGACGCTCTCCGTCGTGGTGGAAAACGCCTTCCACCTTCACAGGCCAATAATCGACGTCGTTACCGGTGGTCAAAAAACCTTCGATCTCTTCAAGGCTCCTCGGCTCGGAGGCCACCCGCTGATCGATGGTCGAGATCAGCGCTTCCTTCCAGCCAAGGCGCTGCATCTGCCAAGTGCCAAGCCCCAGAAGGATCACCAGCGCAACAAGCACGCCGCCAACGAACACAATGGATCCCAGGGTCCAGCGATTTTGGACCTGCGTATCACTCATCAGCTGTCCTCGTGCCGTTCCAATGCCGCCTTGTTCCTGAACTGGAACACGATCAGCAATCCCTTGATCATCCGCAAAGCGGTCAGGCCGAGGATCAGGATCATCGGTACCCATAGGATAAAATGCAGCCAGAGCGGCGGGTTGTAGCTAACCTCAAGCCACAGCGCGAGGCCGACGACCAGGAAGCCAATCAACAGGATCACAAAAACGACGGGGCCGTCTCCGGAATCCTCGAACGCATAGTTCAGGCCGCAAACACCGCACCGTTTCGCGATCGTCAGGTAGCCCTTGAACAGACGCCCCTGCCCGCATCTAGGGCAACTGCCGCTGATACCGGCCTTCACCGGATCGATCGGCGGCCACAGCGCCTCATCTTTGTGTTCTCGTTCATCCATAAACCGTTCCTCTCACAGCTAGTGGATAGAAAAAAGGCGGCCGCCTGTCGCGACCGCCTCGTCTCATGTCAGCTTAATGCGGGATCAGTGAACCGCGATCGGTGCGCCCCACGATGCCCAGACGTAAATCGAG
This sequence comes from Aquamicrobium zhengzhouense, assembly GCF_016124105.1. Lineage (GTDB taxonomy): Bacteria > Pseudomonadota > Alphaproteobacteria > Rhizobiales > Rhizobiaceae > Aerobium > Aerobium zhengzhouense. The sequence goes on along the minus strand of NZ_JADGMQ010000012.1, from coordinate 60,077 downwards.
GCGAAGAGGAACAGCCACACCACGTCAACGAAGTGCCAGTACCATGCAGCTGCCTCGAGGCCGTAGTGCTGCTGCGGCGTGAAGTGGCCCGCAAGAGCGCGCAGCAGGCAGACCGCCAGGAAGACCGTACCAATGAACACGTGGAAACCGTGGAAGCCCGTGGCCATGAAGAACGTCGCACCATAGAGCGAGTTCGAGAAGGTGAACGGTGCAACAGCGTACTCATAGGCCTGAACGAAGCTGAACAGCACGCCGAGCGCCACGGTGATCGCCAGACCCCAAACGAGGCCCTTGCGGTCATTATGCAGGATCGCGTGGTGCGCCCAGGTCAGCGTCGTACCCGACAGAAGCAGGATGATGGTGTTGTAGAGCGGCAGGTGGAATGCATCCAGCACTTCCATTCCTGCCGGAGGCCACTGACCACCGGTGTAACCAAGACGCGCGACCTGCTCTGCCTCGTTCGGGAACAGGCTGGCATCGAAGAACGCCCAGAACCACGCAACGAAGAACATCACCTCAGAGGCGATGAACATGATCATGCCGTAGCGCAGGTGGATCGAGACGACGCGGGTGTGGTGCCCCTCATGTGCCTCACGCACCGTGTCAGACCACCATGCGTACATGACGTAGAGCACACAGGCCACGCCGATCCAGAACAGCCACGGAGTGGCGGCCGGGATGCCGAACAGCGTGAAGTCGGTGTTGCCCTTGTTGTACTGCATCCACGATATGCCACCGATCGCAAGGATGAAGGCCGAGATGCCGCCAAGGAACGGCCACGGACTCGGGTCGATGATGTGATAGTCGTGATGTTTTACTTGTGTGTCTGCCATGTCATCCCCCGAAACTTGTATCGGCGTCAGTATTGCTCTTGATTGGCGCTGCAGAGGAAACCTCCGGCTTCTCTCCGCTCATGGGAAAGAATGTGTAGGACAGCGTCAACGCGTTGATATTCTTTAACTCCTCCACGCCGACGATCTCCGGGTCAACGTAGAAAACAACCGGCATCTCCATGGTCTCCCCCGGCTGCAGTACATTGTCGGTGAAGCAGAAGCACTCCACCTTCATGAAGTAGGCGCCGGCAGCCTGCGGTGTGACATTGAAGGTCGCACGTCCGCCAAGCGGCCGGGATGTGATGTTGGTCGCCTCGTAAGCGACCTGGATGGTCTCGCCGATCTTCAGCGTCACTTCACGCTGCTTGGGCTTGAAATCCCAGCCGAGCCCGTTCGCAATATTCGCGTCGAAGCGGACCGTGATTTCCTTGTCGAGAACGGTCTGTGAGTACTGCTCAACACGCTGGGTCGTTCCGTTATAACCGGTGACGCGGCAGAACATGTCGTAGAGCGGCACCGCAGCGTACGCCATGCCGATCATTCCGACAAAAAAGCCAACGCAAACTACAGCCAGACGTCGATTGGACTTCTGGATCGTTTCGTTGATCTGCGGTCTTGCATCACTCATGCCACTGCCCGTCAAAACGGCCTGTTGAGAATTTGCGGCCCCATTTTCACGATGGTGACTATGTAGATCACCACCACGAATGCGACCAAGGCCAGCCCCAGCGCCACCGACCGGTTGCGCTGAGCCTTTTTCTGGCTCTCGGTCATTTCAATGCGTTGATCATTCTTCACTGCGGTCACCATACGAGTCCCAGGTCCCTCAGGACGCTGTCGGCGAGCAAAGCCGTGAAAATTGCGAAAAGGTAGAGCAGCGAGAAGCCGAATAGCGCCTTTGCAGGCTTCATCGCGCGGTCGCTCTCCGGCATCTGCAGGACCTTCCAGGAGTACCAGACGAAGCCGATGCCCAGTCCCGCCGCCAGCAGCCCGTAGGCGTTGCCGGCAAAGCCAAAGACGGTAGGCAGAACACCCGTAACCGCAACGACGAGTGCGTAGGCGAAGATCTGGCGCTTGGTCGATGCTTCACCCGCAACGTTCGGCATCATCGGCACGCCAGCGCGCTCGTAGTCGCCCGACTTAAACAGGGCCAGCGCCCAGAAGTGCGGCGGGGTCCAAAGGAAGATGATAAGAAACTGAATGATCGGATAGAGGCTGACGTCACCCGTGACTGCCGCCCATCCGACGACCGGCGGGAATGCACCGGCCGCGCCGCCGATCACGATGTTCTGCGGCGTCCAGCGCTTTAGCCACATCGTGTAGATCACGGCGTAAAAGAAAATCGTAAAAGCCAGCAGTCCCGCAGCGACCCAATTGGCGACCAAGCCGAGGACGCCAATGGAAAAGCCCGACAGCACAAGACCAAAGGCCAATGCCTGGCTCGGCAGGACGCGCCCTGCAGGGACCGGGCGATTGACTGTACGCGACATGACAGCGTCGATGTCAGCGTCGTACCACATGTTCAGCGAACCGGATGCGCCAGCACCCACCGCGATCGCGAGGATCGCAAAGCACGCTATGAACGGATTGATCGCGGCCGGGGCCGTCACCATGCCAACGAAGGCAGTGAAGACGACCAGCGACATCACCCGAGGCTTCAAGAGTGCGATGTAATCGCTCGCATGTGCCTCAGACACATGGAATGCGACCTCACCGTATCCGTTTTTATCCACGAGGGACATTGCGACGACTATCCGCTTTCTCGCTCTGTTGAGACCGCCGGACTAGCCGGCGATCTCGCTTGTTCATTGGTGCCGAATTACTTGATCTTCGGCAGCTGTTCCCACTGGTGGTAAGGCGGCGGCGAAGACAGCTGCCACTCGAGCGTAGTTGCTCCCTCACCCCAAGGATTGGCACCCGCCTCACGCTTCTTCGAAAACGCCTCGAAGACGCCGTAGAGGAAGATCAGCACGCCGATACCGGCCATGTAGGAGCCCCACGAGGAGACCATGTTCCAGCCTGCATACGCATCCGGGTAGTCGATGTAACGGCGCGGCATGCCGGCCAGACCCAGGAAGTGCTGCGGGAAGAAGATCAGGTTCACGCCCACGAAGGTGACCCAGAAGTGGGTCCGCGCGATGAGCGGCGAGTACATGTAGCCGAACATCTTCGGGAACCAGTAATACCAGCCAGCGAAGATCGCGAACACGGCGCCGAGCGACAGAACGTAGTGGAAGTGAGCAACCACGTAGTAGGTGTCGTGCAGCGAGCGGTCGAGACCAGCATTGGCAAGCTGGACGCCGGTCATGCCACCAACGGTGAACAGGAAGATGAATCCGATCGCCCACAGCATCGGGGTGCGCATCGACAGCGAACCGCCCCACATGGTCGCGATCCACGAGAACACCTTGATGCCCGTCGGGATAGCGATCACCATCGTCGCGAAGACGAAGTAACGCTGCGCGTTCAGCGAGATGCCGGTGGTGTACATGTGGTGAGCCCACACGACGAAGCCGACGACGCCGATGGCGACCATCGCGTAGGCCATTCCGAGATAGCCGAAGATCGGCTTGCGGGAGAAGGTCGACACGATGTGGCTGACAATGCCGAAGCCCGGCAGGATCAGAATATAGACTTCAGGGTGACCGAAGAACCAGAACAGGTGCTGGTAAAGGATCGGGTCGCCACCGAATTCCGGGTTGAAGAACGCCGTGCCGAAGTTGCGGTCAGTCAGCACCATGGTGATGGCGCCGGCAAGAACCGGAAGTGTCAGCAGCAACAGGAACGCGGTCACAATCACCGACCATGCGAACAGCGGCATCTTGTGCAGGGTCATGCCCGGCGCACGCATGTTGAAGATGGTGGTGATGAAGTTGATCGCGCCAAGGATCGACGAGGCGCCCGCAATGTGAAGCGAGAGGATCGCGAAGTCCGTAGCAGGCCCAGGCGATCCGGTCGTCGACAGCGGCGGATACATCGTCCAGCCGGTACCGGCAGCGTGCCCACCAGCGGAACCCGGCAGGAAGAACGAAATGATCAGCAGCAGCAGCGCCGGTGGCAGCAGCCAGAACGAAATGTTGTTCAGACGCGGGAATGCCATATCCGGAGCGCCGATCATGATCGGGATCATCCAGTTGGCGAAACCACCGATCAGCGCCGGCATGACCATGAAGAAGATCATGATGAGGGCGTGATAGGTCGTGAACGCGTTGAACATCTCCTTGCCGCCATCGAGGGCAGCCTCGCCTTCGAGGCCATAGACCATCGAGGCAAGTCCGTGGAAGATCTGGATGCCTGGCTCAGCCAGCTCCCAGCGCATCATAACCGACAAGAAACCGCCAAGGATGCCCGAAAAGATCGCGAAGATCAGGTAGAGCGTTCCGATATCCTTGTGGTTGGTCGAATACACCCAACGCGTCCAGCCAGAAGGCTTGTGGTCGTCGTGGGTGCCATGGGCCGCAGCGCCTGCCATTATTCCCGCTCCGTCTCGTATTATTTTGTACTGACTCAGTTAGCTGCGTCAGCCACGTTTACCTGCTCGCCATTAATAGAGGCCAGCAGCGCTTTATTTGCTTCATCAAGGTTTGCCTGCGCAGCCGAGCGCCAGGCATCATACTGCTCCTGACTTACGACGCGAACGCCGATCGGCATGAAGGCATGATCCTTGCCACAAAGCTCAGAGCACTGGCCGTAGAAGATGCCTTCGCGCTCAGCCTTGAACCAGGTCTCATTGAGACGACCCGGAACTGCATCGACCTTGATACCGAAGGACGGCACTGCAAAGGCGTGAATAACGTCGTTTGCCGTAACCAGAACGCGTACGGTGGTGTTCACCGGCACGACGACTTCATTGTCAACCGCGAGAAGACGCGGATACTCGGCGCGGTCTTCCTTACCAACGGCCGCGCGATCGCCATCATTCAGGAGAAACGAGGAGAAGGTCAGCGGATCTTCGTCCTGGTATTCGTACTCCCAGTACCACTGGACGCCAGTAGCCTTGATCGTCATCGCCGGCTCATCTTCCGGCGTGTACTGCGCGGTCAGCAACTGGAACGAAGGCACTGCAATAAAGATCAGCGCGATGACCGGCCCGAGGGTCCAGATCACTTCAATCACGGTATTGTGGCTCGTGCGCGATGGCGTCTTGTTGACGCTCTCGCGGTACCTGACAAGGCACCAGCCCAACAGAACCAGAACAAGGAGCGTGGTCGGCACAATGAACGCAAGCGTATATTGCTCGAACCAGGCAATCTCCTCCATGATCCGGGTCGCAGGCTCCTGGAAGCTCAACTGCCAGGGGGCCGGCTGCCCAGCGTAAGCGCCAGTAGCTGCCAGGACCGGCGATATGGCGCCCAGGCCCGCAAAGATCTTCTTCATCACCCTCTTCATCTCCCGGTCGATCCTCTCGACGAATTCTGTGCGCACCTGCCATCCTGAAAAGCCAGACGGTCGGCGGCTATCGCGCGTTCAAACCACACTCTTATATCAACCGCAAGAAACCCATGGGTGGATATGTGCGGCATTTTTGCGCGCGCTGTCCTAAGTTTTGCCTTCGCGCCTTGATTTCGCTCAACTCTTAACAAATCAGAACCGGTTAGTCGCGCATGCGGTCGATGTAGGTTGCGCGCAGGCTCGGGCAAGTTAAATTGGCGTGATTCGCTGAGACAGGATTGATCGAATGACGTTTCGCACGTTCGCGCACATTACTGCCGTAGCTGGTGCCATGATGCTGGCAATGCCGGCTTCGGCGCAGCAACAGCAGCAACAGCAAGGCGTCGTCCGTTCGACGCATGGCAGTTGGTCGATCATTTGCGACACTCCCGGCGGCGCGAGCTCCGAGCAGTGCGCCATGATGCAGAACGTCGTGGCCGAGGATCGTCCTGAGGTCGGGCTTTCGGTCGTCGTCCTGCGGACCGCAGACAAGAGCGCGGAGATCTTGCGCGTGCTTGCTCCCCTTGGCGTCCTCCTGCCAAACGGGCTCGGGCTGAACGTTGATGGCAAGGATATCGGCCGCGCCTACTTCGTTCGCTGCTTCCAGGACGGCTGCTATGCAGAGGTGATTCTTGAAGAACCACTTCTTGGCTTGCTCAAGACCGGTACTGCGGCGACATTCATTGTCTTCCAGACGCCTGAAGAGGGAATCGGCATTCCGGTCGACCTCGATGGCTTCTCTGCTGGCTTCGCCGCCCTACCCTAAGCAGCCGAGCGCGCTCTGGCAGAAATTCCCGACGTGCGGTTTGGCTCGTGGCTGACTATATAGCGGCCTAGAGCCTTTCAGAATTCGGAGCGATGCGGTGACAGCCAGACTTCTCGAACAATTTGATGTGTCAGAAGAGACCCTGCGTCGGATCGTGGCAGACACGGTCGCAGGAGCTGATGATGGCGAACTTTTCATCGAGCATCGCGAAGGCGAGTCTCTTGTCTTTGACAATGGCCGCCTGAAGACTGCCAACTTCAACACCGAACAGGGGTTTGGCCTTCGTGCGGTCGCCGGAGAAGCCGCTGGTTATGCGCATGCCGGCGAGTTGACCCAAGCCGCACTTCTGCGGGCCTCTTCGGCAGTTTCAGCAGTCAAGGACGGCTATTCGGGCACCCTTGCGGACGCCCCGGCGGGAACAAATGTAAAGCTCTACGGCGAAGAGAACCCTATCGTTCAGCCAGCCTTTAGCGACAAGGCGAAGCTTCTGCAGGACGTGGACGCGTATCTGCGCGACAAGGACCCGCGGGTTCGGCAGGTGACGGCGTCGTTGGCTGCCTCCTGGCAACACGTTGAAATTTTGCGGGCTGACGGACGCGTTGCTCGCGACATCCGTCCGCTCGTGCGCTTCAACGTTTCGGTTGTTGTCGGCGACGGAGACCGTCAGGAAACGGGATCCTATGGCATGGGCGGTCGAAAAGGTTTTGGCGATTTCCTCGCCGAAGGCTCATGGCAACACGCGTGCGAAGAAGCGCTCAGGCAAGCTCTCGTCAATCTCGATGCGGTTCCTGCGCCAGCCGGCACCTTCGACATTGTCTTGTCCTCGGGCTGGCCGGGCGTAATGCTGCACGAAGCTGTCGGTCATGGCCTTGAAGGTGACTTCAACCGTAAGAAGACGTCTGCCTTTGCGGATCTGCTGGGCCAACAGGTGGCTGCGAAAGGCGTGACGGTGGTGGATGACGGCACGATCACCGAACGCCGCGGCTCGCTCACCATCGATGACGAGGGAACGCCGACCAACCGCACGGTCCTGATCGAAGACGGAAAACTGGTCGGTTACATGCAAGACCGCCAGAACGCGCGGCTTATGGGCATGAAGGCAACCGGCAACGGTCGCCGCGAGTCCTACGCCCACGCTCCGATGCCACGGATGACCAACACCTACATGACCAGCGGCTCACACACGCCGGATGAGATCATCTCGTCGGTCAAGAATGGCATTTATGCTGTCTCCTTCGGCGGCGGTCAGGTGGACATCACCAGCGGCAAGTTCGTCTTCGGCTGCACCGAGGCGTACATGATCGAGAACGGCAAGGTGACCCATCCGATCAAGGGCGCCATGCTCATCGGCAACGGCCCTGATGCGATGCACCGCATCACCATGATCGGCAACGACATGAAACTCGACAACGGCATCGGCATGTGTGGCAAGGCCGGCCAGGGCGTTCCGGTCGGCGTCGGCCAGCCGCATCTGCGCATGAATGCCATGACGATCGGCGGCACTCGCACCTGATCTAAACGGGGGGCGACATGCAGCCGTCATCGATCGTCATCCTCACCGGAGCAGGCATCTCGGTTGAATCCGGGATCGCCAGCTTCCGGGACAGCGACGGCATCTGGGCCAGGCTCGATTGGCGCGACTATGCAACGCCGGACGCCTTCGCTGCGCACCCTGCCCGTGTCTACGGCTTCTACAACAAGCGCCGTCGCCAGCTCCATGACGTAGGACCAAATGCGGCCCACTATGCGCTGGCGCGGCTCGAGCGGGAGTGTGCGGGATCCGTCACGCTGATCACGCAGAACGTCGATGACCTGCACGAGAGCGCCGGCAGCCAGAACCTGATCCATATGCACGGCGAGTTGCGCTCCGCACTCTGCCGTTCCTGCCATTCAAGGAACCCGTGGCTGGGCGATATGAGCATCGACTCGCGCTGCCCTTCATGCGAAGCGGCAGGACGCCTGCGCCCCGACATCGTCTGGTTTGGCGAAATGCCTTACCACATGGACCGCATCTATCAGGCGCTTGCATCGGCAGATCTATTCATTGCCATCGGAACGTCTGGCGCAGTCTATCCCGCGGCAGACTTCGTCGAGGAAGCTCGACTGAATGGCGCGCACACCGTGATGCTCAATCTTGAAGCGCCGGAGAACTCTCACGCCTTCGATGAGATCATTCACGGCAATGCGACGGAGATTGTCCCGGCCTATGTCGACAAGCTGATTGGCTCAGTGCCTCTTTGAGGTAGAGCGAGCGCGTCGAGAAACTGGCGACCGCATTCATTCCAATCGAACATTTCCGCTTTCGCCCTCGCCTCGTGCCTGGAAACACCAAGGGCGGCCAAAGACGCTTCGCTAAGGTCGTGTGATACGAAGCCCCCGATTCCATCACCGATGATATCGACGGGTCCGGTAACGGGGAATGCCGCCACTGGCGTTCCTGAGGCGAGCGCCTCCAAGATCACATTGCCGAAAGTATCGGTGCGACTCGGAAACACGAAGACATCGGCTGAAGCATAGATTCGGGCGAGCTCTTCGCCACCCTTGGCTCCGAGAAAGTGAACATCCGGATAGCGATCCTTCAGCTTCACCAGTTCCGGACCGTCGCCGACAACTACCTTGCTTCCCGGCAGATTGATATCGAGAAACGCTTCGAGGTTCTTTTCGACCGCGACGCGGCCGACATTGAGGAAGATCGGCCCCGGCAATCCGAGGTCACGGCGCTTCGAGGGATGAAACAATTTGGAATCCACCCCGCGGGACCACATTCTGATGTTCTGGAAGCCCCGTTCCCGCAGCTCCGTAGCCAGCGATGAGGTCGCGACAAGCATTCCTGAACCGGCTTTGTGGAAGCGTCGCAGCCAGGCGTAGGTCCAGTTCGTTGGGAATGGCACGCGGGCCCGCACGAATTCAGGAAACCTCGTGTGGTAGCTGGTCGTAAACGGCAGTCCATGGCGCAGGCAGTAACGGCGTGCCTGGTGCCCCAGAATCCCTTCCGTGGCAATGTGGATCGCGTCCGGGCCGCTGCGCTCGATCCGCTCCGCGATCTGCGAGGCTGTAGCCAGCGCAAGCCTTATCTCTCGGTAGGTGGGCATCGGCAGGCTTGGAAACTGATCTGGCGTGAGAAACTCAACCTCATGTCCGCAATCTACGAGGACCTCGGCCACCTTTTCCAAAGTCCGGACGACGCCATTGATCTGGGGTTTCCATGCGTCGGATACGATCAGAACCTTCATCTGCCTCACCTCAGGCTGCTTCGTTCCTGCCCTGCAATACTGGTGTCACCGGTCGCCCTGCATTCAGTGCGCGGCTCTGCATCGACCAGTCGATGACCTCCATCGTCCCGTCGTCATGTTCGACGACAGCTGTGCAGCTTTCGACCCAATCACCGGTATTGATATAGATGCAGTCGCCAATCACCCGCTTGGCTGCATGGTGAATGTGGCCACAGATGACGCCATCGACGCCTCTGCGTTCCGCCTCGCTCGCAAGCGCCTCTTCGAAGCTACCGATGAAATTGACGGCGTTCTTGACCTTGAGTTTTGCCCAGGCTGACAGCGACCAATAGGTCAGCCCCATTTTGCGCCGGATCAGGTTGAGATAGGTCGAGATTCCCAGTGCGGTCACATATGCCCAGTCGCCAAGAAGCGCGAGCCACCTTGCGTGGCGGACCACGACGTCAAAAACGTCGCCGTGGATGACCAGATATTTCTTGCCGTCCGACGATTCGTGAATTGCCGTCTCACAGACCTCGATGCCGCCGAGATGGGTGCCATAGAAGTCGCGCAGGAATTCGTCGTGGTTCCCGGGAACATAGATTATTCGCGCGCCCTTGCGCCCCTTGCGCAGCAATTTCTGGACGACGTCATTGTGGCTTTGCGGCCAGTACCAGCCCTGTCGCAAACGCCAGCCGTCAACGATATCGCCGACGAGATAGATGATCTCGGCATCGTGAAACCGCAGAAACTCTATCAGCGCGTCTGCCTGAGCGCCTCTCGTTCCAAGGTGAACGTCTGAGAGGAACAGTGCTCTGTAACGGCGGGCCTTCGGTTCAGAACCAGTGTCGGTGTAGTAGCGCTGTTTCATGCCCGCGTTTGAGCAGGCGTGCGTTACAGTGGCATGACAGGTCTGATGCCAGCTCTACACCTTCACCAATCCAATTGGGCGAACAGTCAGCGCCGCTTTTTCGGCTTTTCCAGCAGTGCCACTGTCTCCAGATGCGATGACCAGAGGAACTGATCCACCGGAACGACCCGCTTCAGGACGTAACCGCCCTCGATGAGGATGCTGAGGTCACGCGCCAGGGTGATCGGATTGCAGGACACTGCCGCAACACGCTGAACCGTGCTGCGCGCGATTTGCCGGGCTTGATCTTCTGCCCCTGCCCGCGGCGGATCGAAGACAAGACCATCGAACTTCAGGTCGAGTTCCTTGTAAGTCAGTGGCCTGCGGAACAGGTCGCGTTTTTCGATCGTCACCCGTTTCAGCCCGTCGCCGTAGCGAAAACCACGATCAAGCGCGGCAAGTGCTGGAGCATCGCCCTCGGCGGCATGCACCTCACTTTGGCGTGCAAGGCGCAACGCAAACGTGCCGATGCCTGAAAACAGGTCCGCGACCCGCTTGGCTTTGCGCAGATGCTCCACGACCAGCTTTGCCATCACGTGCTCAGCATTCTCCACCGCCTGCAAAAACGCTCCCGGCGGTGGGATGACAGCCACGCCATCGATCATGATGACAGGCTTCTTTGGCTCGACGATGATTTCGCCATCGACGGAAAGGCGCGCGATGCCGTTGGCGATGCAATATTCGACGGCTGCCTGACGCGCGGGGCCTTCCAGGGCGCCGCTATCATCGGTCGCCACATCTAGACCAGAAGCCGACTGGGTGACCGCCATACGGAATGGCTCTTTCGTCTGCGCAACCAGAAGCCCAAGCCCGCGCAACATGTCGAGCTGTTCGACAATCGAAGGCAGCATCACCGGGCATTCTTCCAGATCCACAATCCGGTGTGACAATGCGGCGTTGAAGCCGAGGAGCAGCCCCTTCTCCGTCTTGCGCGCGGTCAGCGCCGCACGGCGGCGCGAGTGCGGCGGGCACTCCACCAGCGCATCCACCTCGATCTCAATACCGCGAGCGCGTAACGCATCGATGAGATTTTGGCGCTTCCAGTCGCGATAGGCTTGCTGCTCAAGGTGCTGGATCGAGCATCCCCCGCAGTCGCCGAAGTGACGGCAAGGTGGCGTGACGCGAAGCGGCGATGGATCCAGCAGCGCGACAATGTCCGCCTTCTTGCCGCTAACTGCGACATTGACCCTTTCGCCCGGAAGCGTGAACGGCACGAAAATCTGGCCGCCCGGTGCGTCGGCGATCCCGTCTGCCTGCGCGCCAAGGCGAGCGATTGTGACTATGCTGGTCATCTGTCCTTTAGCCCGCCAAGCAGGAATTCAATATTTCCATCACCGCCCTCGATCGGGGACGGTGTCGTGCCAATGCTGCGCCATCCGGGCTGTTGATCCAGCCACGCCGCCAAATCCGCAGCAATCACCGGGCCCGCAGCGGGATCCCGCAAAATACCGCCCTTCCCGATCGCTTCCCGGCCAGCTTCAAATTGTGGCTTCACCAGAAGCACGCAACGCGCGCCGACGGCGGCCAGTTGAAGGGCCGGCGGAAGTGCAAGTTTCAACGAGATGAAACTCACATCCGAAACGACGAGATCAGGTGTCGCCCCATCGACATGGCTGGCTTCCAGGTCTCGGGCGTTAAGCTTCTCAAGGTTCGTAACGCGTACATCCGCAGCAAGGCCCGGATCGATCTGGCCATGCCCGACATCAACCGCATAGACGTGTCGAGCGCCGCGCTCCAGCAAAACCTGCGTGAAGCCGCCTGTCGATGCGCCGATATCCAGTGCCACCGCATTGGACGGATCGACGCCGAATGCATCAAGCCCCGCGATCAGCTTCAGAGCAGCGCGCGAGACGTAGCCTCTTGCTGGATCGTCAACGACGATTTCCGCGTTGGCCTGTGTGGACTGTCCCGGCTTGCTTATAACCTCGCCGGCAACGGAAACCGCGCCACGTGTCACGGCATCCCTGGCTCGTGAGCGGCTGGCAAAGTAGCCTCGGCGGACGAGGAGTTCATCCAGTCGCAGTTTCCCGGGCAATGTGGGCGAGGTCATGCCCGCCCGCCGTCAGGCAGTAACCGCGCTGATCGAGCGGCCCAGCGCGGTGAAGACGGTGTGCACGATCCCTGTCGCATCTAGCCCGGCGCTGGCGTACATCTTTTCGGGCTTGCCGTGGTCGGTAAATTCGTCAGGCAAGACGAGCGGACGGACCTTCAAGCCGCTGTCGAGAAGGCCATCATGTGCCAGTTGATGCAGGATATGGCTGCCGAACCCGCCAATCGACCCCTCTTCGACCGTCACAAGCACTTCGTGCTCACGCGCAAGCCTGCGCAGCAGGTCGACGTCAAGCGGCTTGGCAAAACGAGCGTCAGCGACAGTGGTGGAGAGGCCGGCAGCGTCGAGTTCCTCGGCAGCGGCAAGGCAATCGGCCAGACGCGTTCCAAGTGACAGAAGCGCAACCTTGGTGCCTTCCTTGACGATCCGCCCCTTGCCGATCTCGAGGAACTGTCCGCGCTCCGGCATTTCAATGCCAACGCCATTTCCGCGGGGGTAGCGGAAAGAGATCGGGCCTTCATCATAATCGGCTGCCGTGCGCACCATGTGACGAAGTTCCGCCTCATCGGCTGCTGCCATCACTACGAAATCGGGAAGCGAGGCAAGGAATGCCACGTCGAAGGCGCCGCAATGAGTGGGACCATCGGCACCGACATAGCCCGCGCGATCAATCGGGAAGCGCACCGGCAGTTTCTGGATCGCTACGTCATGAACGACCTGGTCATAGGCGCGCTGCAGGAAGGTCGAGTAAATTGCCGCGAACGGCTTCAGCCCCTCCGTTGCAAGCCCGGCTGCGAAGGTCACCGCGTGTTGCTCAGCAATACCGACGTCAAAGGTCCGGCTCGGGAATGCTTCGCCGAACAGGTCAAGGCCAGTACCGCTCGGCATGGCGGCCGTGACAGCAACAATCCTGTCATCAAGCTTGGCCTCCTGAACCAGGCTCTCGGCGAACACCTTTGTGTAGGCAGGTGCGTTGGCGGGTGCCTTGGCCTGCGCGCCGCTGATGACGTCGAACTTGTTGACGCCGTGGTACTTGTCAGCAGCTGCCTCGGCAGGCGGATAGCCTTTGCCCTTCTGCGTCTTGACGTGGATGAGAACGGGGCCGGTATTGTTGTCGCGCACATTGCGCAGCACCGGCACCAGATGTTCAAGGTTGTGCCCGTCGATCGGCCCGATGTGGAAGAAACCCATTTCTTCAAACAGCGTGCCGCCGGTGACATAGCCGCGTGCGTGCTCAACGGCGCGGGTGACCGCGCGATCCACGCGCTCGCCGAGGTATGAGGTCAGCTTCTTGCCGATATCGCGGATGCCCTGGTAGGTCTTTCCCGATGCGAGACGTGCCAGATAGTGGCTCATCGCTCCGCTGGGCGGAGCAATCGACATGTCATTGTCGTTGAGGATGACGATCAGCCGGGCATCAAGGGCTCCGGCGTTGTTCAAAGCCTCATACGCCATGCCCGCCGACATCGCACCGTCACCAATTATCGCGATGACGTTGTTGTTGCCGCCTTTTAGATCGCGGCCCACAGCCATGCCGAGACCGGCCGAGATCGAGGTCGAAGAGTGTGCGGTTCCAAACGGATCGTATTCGCTCTCATCGCGCTTGGTGAAGCCGGAGAGCCCGCCTTCCTGCCGCAAGGTGCGAATGCGGTCACGCCGGCCCGTAAGAATCTTGTGCGGGTAAGCCTGGTGGCCAACGTCCCAGATGATCCGGTCATCGGGAGTGTTGAACACATAGTGCAGCGCGACGGTCAGTTCGACGACGCCAAGCCCTGCACCGAGATGACCGCCTGTCTGCGAGACTGCGTCGACGAGTTCGGTTCGCAATTCGCTCGCGAGTTGTGTCAGATCACCTTCCGGCAATGAGCGGAGATCAGCCGGAATCCGGACCTTGTCGAGGAGGGGTGTGCTGGGAGCTGACGACACGGGCTTCTTTACGACCGTTGGTGTTGAGTTAAGCCGGAGATAGGCTGTCGGACTAGGAAAGTAAATGCGCGCGGCATTTCAAAGGCAGTTTCACCCCTGTGGCAGGGGAATGAACTCCTCTTCATCACCCGGCACAATATCGAACCGGCCGGTGCGCCATTCTTCCTTCGCTTGCTCGATGCGCTCTTGCGAGGACGATACGAAGTTCCACCATATATAGCGTTTTGTGCCGAGAGATGCTCCGCCGAACAACATCAAATGCGCGCCTCTTTCGCTGGAGATCACGATTTCGTCGCCCGGGCGAAATGCCAGGAGCCGATCGGCCACGAAACGATCCGAAAGAACGTTGATCTCGCCCTCGAGAATATAGATCGCCCGCTCTTCCGCATCAGCCGGAATTTGCAAGGTCGCCCCCGGGGCGAGGCGCAGGTCGGCGTAAAGCGTTTCGGAAGCAGTCCGCACCGGTGATTTCCAGCCATGGAAAGAACCGATGATCACGCGTCCGGTAATGCCTTCGGCATCAATTTCAGGTAGATCGGTGCGCGCCGTATTTTCGAAAGCAGGCGCAATCTCCTCCTGCCCGTCTGGGAGCGCAAGCCAGGTCTGCAGCCCAGACATCGACATCGGATTGCCGCGCAGTTCTTCCGGCGACCGTTCTGAATGAACAATGCCTCGACCGGCGGTCATCAAATTGACGTCGCCGGGTTCGATTACCATTTCGGTCCCAAGCGAGTCGCGGTGCCGGATCTTGCCGTCGAAAAGGTAAGTGACCGTGGACAGTCCGATATGCGGATGCGGGCGTACGTCGAGCATCATGTCGCCGCGCAGGATCGCCGGCCCCATCCTGTCGAAGAAGATGAATGGCCCGACAAGCTTTCTTCGCGCTGTCGGCAGCGCGCGGCGCACCTCGAAACCGCCAATATCCTTTGCGTTCGGGATGATTAGCGTTTCAATCGCATCACATGCCAGGGCGTCGCCGGGCTGCGGGTCATTGCCTGGGAAAAAGCTCATCGTCAGACCTCCGCTACTGCAACGATGGAAGCACTCAGGGCGCAGCTCCTAGTCGGGACCGCGGCCCCGATGGCGTCACCGGCCCGAAATATCCGAGCGCCCTATTCGCTGTCGAGCGGCTCTGTACCCATCGGTTTGCCTTCACGCGACAGTCGAATTTTCTCGACCTTGTCTTCCGCCGCCTTCAGGAGCTTCTCGCAATGGACCTTCAACGCCTCGCCGCGCTCGTAGATTCGGATCGACTGATCGAGCGGCACATCACCGCGCTCCAGATCATCGACGATGCGCTCCAACGCAGCAAGTGCCTGCTCGAAGCTCATCGCGGCAATGTCGTCGTTGGTCGCAATCTCGGTCATCTCTCATCCCTTCATCAGGCGTCGTACGTGAGCGGCAGTGGAAAACGCCAGCCCATGCAGGTCGTATCCGCCTTCCAGAAGACTGACCAGCCGTCCATTCGACCAGCGGTCAGCTTTCCCCATCAACTCTGCAGTCGCCCAGTCAAAGTCGTCCTCGATGAGATTGAGTTCTGCTAGCGGATCCCGATGATGTGCATCAAATCCAGCCGAGATGATGATGAGGTCCGGCTGAAAATTGTCGAGCGCCGGCAGGATCCTGCTCCGGAACGCTTCCTTGAACGTCTCGCCATCCGCTCCGGCCGACAGCGGCGCGTTGACGATGTTGCCGGCACCAGTCTCGGCCTTCGCTCCCGTGCCTGGAAAAAGCGGCATCTGGTGGGTCGAGCAGTACATTACTGACGGATCGTCCCAGAAGATGTCTTGCGTTCCGTTGCCGTGATGGACGTCCCAATCCACCACCGCGACCCGTTCCACACCATGAACGCGCTGAGCGTGACGCGCCGCGATCGCGGCGTTGTTGAAAAGGCAAAAGCCCATCGCCGTCGTCTTTTCGGCGTGATGGCCCGGCGGGCGGGAAGCGACGAACACATTGTCCGCAGTACCCGAAAAAACATCGTCGACGGCAGCCAGCGCACCCCCGATACCTGCAAGCGCAGCCTGCCAGCTCTTGGGACTCACCGTCGTGTCGGAATCAATCCGGACAATCCCCTCATGCGGGATGCGCAGTCTGATCCTGTCATAATATTCTTCAGGATGAGCGAGAAGGATGGACCCCTCCTCCGCCATCGGCGCTTCCTTGCGGTCAAGATCATCGAAGTCAGACTCTTCAAGGATCTTGCCTATCGCGCGGAGACGATCTGGCCGTTCAGGATGTCCGGCAGGGGTCAGGTGCTCAAGATAAATCGGATGCGTGTAAAGCCGCGTGGTCATACTATCCGTATAGGCGCAGGCACCTCGTTTGGCCACGCCCTTACGTAAGCCGAATCTATTTTCCGCCCTAGAAATGCAAATGGCGCTGCCTCAACCAGAGAGACAGCGCCACCAAATCACGTTGCGATGTTTAGAGGATTTCGGTCGACGAGATCGCGATACCGAAACCTTCCAGTCCGACGTAATGCTTCTCTCGCGACGCGTAGAGCTGGATCGAGGAGATGCCAAGGTCGCGCAGAATCTGAGCGCCCAGACCGATTTCGCGCCACTCCGTCTCGCGACGAAGCGCTTCATCATGAGCTTCAGCCTCATCGCCGATCGCCGGACGGTTCCGCCCCACATCCTGACCCACGCCGACCGACCCTTCACGCAGGTAGACGACAACGCCGCGCTCGGCCTCAGCCATCTTCTTCATCACGCCTTCAAGGCGATTGGTTGGGCCAAAAACGTCAGAGACCGCGTTTTCCGCATGCAGTCGCACAGGCACGTCGACGCCGTCGCGAATGTCGCCGAAGACGACCGCAAGGTGCTGCATCGCATCCCACGGCAGGCGATAGGTGTAAGCCTTGGCGGGACCGGCAACAGTTTCGATGTCGAAACTTGTGACACGCTCAATCAGCGTCTCCTGACGCTGGCGGTAAGCAATCAGGTCTGCCACCGACACCTGCTTGAGACCGTTCTTCTCGGCAAATGCCTGAACCTGCGGGCCGCGCATGACTGTGCCGTCGTCATTGACCAGTTCGCAGATAACTCCGACAGGAGGCAGGCCGGCGAGCTTGCAAAGGTCAACCGCAGCCTCGGTATGGCCCGAGCGCATCAGCACCCCGCCCTCGCGGGCAACCAGCGGGAAGATGTGGCCGGGCCGGACAAAGTCCGCTGGGCCGACATTGCCGTTCGCAAGGTTACGGACCGTTAGCGTGCGGTCTTCAGCCGAGATGCCTGTGGTGGTTCCGTGCTTGAAGTCGATCGACACCGTGAACGCGGTCGAGTGCGGTGCATCATTCTCCGCAACCATCGGCTGCAGATTGAGGCGGCGCGCATCTTCCCGTGTCATCGGCGTGCAAACGATACCTGAGGTATGGCGCACGATGAACGCCATCTTTTCAGGCGTGCAATGAACTGCAGCGACGATCAGGTCGCCTTCGTTCTCACGACCGTCATCGTCCATGACGACAACGATCTCACCACGCTCAAAGGCGCGCAGCGCTTCGACAATCTTCTTCTGATCGTATGCCATCGTGAGGATCCGTTACTGAATGTGTCAGGCGATGCGGCCGGTCTGGCCGCGATGTCTCAGATAGTGATCGGCAATCGCGCAGGCGACCATTGCCTCACCGATCGGCACCGCGCGGATACCGACGCATGGGTCGTGGCGACCCTTTGTGCGAACGTCCACGTTGTTGCCGTCCTTGTCGATCGACTGGCGCGGGGTCAGGATCGAAGATGTCGGCTTGACCGCAAAGCGGGCGATGACCGGTTGGCCCGTCGAGATGCCTCCGAGGATGCCGCCAGCATGGTTAGACAGGAACACCGGGTTCCCGTCATTGCCGATCCGCATTTCGTCGGCATTTTCCTCGCCCGTCATACGCGCGGTCTCGAAGCCGTCGCCGATCTCTACGCCCTTCACGGCGTTGATCGACATCAGGTTCGAACAGATATCCTGATCGAGCTTGGCGTAAACCGGTGCGCCGAGGCCGGCAGGCACCCCCTCGGCAACAATTTCGATCAGCGCTCCCACCGACGAGCCATCCTTCCGGATCCCGTCCAGATATTCCGTAAAGGTAGCTACTGATTCAGGATCTGGCGTAAAGAACGGGTTTTCCGCGTCTTCAACGAAGTTCCAATTCCAGTTTGCGCGATTGATCGACTTTGTGCCCATCCCGACCAGCGCGCCGCGCACCACAAGACCCGGCACGACCTTGCGTGCCAGGGCTCCTGCTGCCACTCGCGCCGCCGTCTCGCGTGCGGAAGAGCGGCCGCCGCCACGATAGTCACGAATGCCATATTTCACGTCATAGGCATAATCCGCATGCCCGGGACGATATTGGCGGGCAATCTCGCCATAATCTTTGGAACGCTGATCCACATTCTCGATCATCATCGAGACAGGCGTACCCGTGGTTACCAGCTCATCGCCATCTTCGAGAACGCCAGACAAGATTCTGACCTGATCCGGCTCACGGCGCTGGGTAACGAAACGGGACTGGCCCGGACGCCGCCGATCCAGCTCCGCCTGAATGTCGCCAAGCTTGAACCGGACTCCCGGCGGGCACCCGTCTACAACGCAGCCCAGTGCCGGGCCGTGGCTTTCGCCCCACGTGGTAACGCGGAAGAGGTGTCCGAATGTGTTATGCGACATAAATTGGCCTGCCGGTAGTTTTGCTGACGCTTCTATTGGCGTTTTCCCGTAGCGTCAAACTCACGTGAACCACAGGCTTGCCGCGGGCGCGCAAAATTTTTGACACACTCACCCTGTCTCTGCTTTCGTAAGTAAAGCTGCGCTGCCAAAAGCGAGAGGCGTGCATCAAACTTCATGAAGGAAAGCCGTCATGCAAATGTTCAAGCGGATTTTCATCGCTGCCGCGATTGCCGTTCCGATGGCTCTCGTGGGTGGTGCTGCACATGCTGCAGAAGATGAGGGCAAGATAGCGCGTGTCGACGTGGCGAATCTGACCATCACGCTCGACAACGGCAACACGTACAAACTATCTGGTGAGTTCGACGTCGAGGCCTTGGTGGTAGGAACCGAGGTTGTTCTCGCCTACGACACCATCGAAGGCGAAAAGACCGTCACCGATCTCGTCACCTACGAATAGGTCAGAGCCAGGTCAAAGCACCGTTCTGAAAACGAAGCACCTGGTCCTGAGGAATTGGAAGCGAGGCGCACTCTTCTCCTGAAAAGGCATCCGCCAACCTAAATATTGAACGAATCACGCCGCCGTGCGTGACGCAGACTGTCTCCCGCGTCACTTCATCAAGCCAGGAGCCTATGCGCGCGGCCAGCATTTCATAGCTTTCCGCTTTCAACCCCGGCGGAAGGAAATTCCACTTGTCGGCGCTGCGGCGCATTGAACATCCAGGGTCGCTCGCCTCAAGTTCCGGATAAGTCCGCCCTTGCCAGTCCCCGAAATGTAGCTCGACCAGCCGCTCGTCCGTGCGATATCCGCCAGGATCAAGTCCCATCGACGCGCGCAGAATCTCCATCGTCTCGCGAGTCCGACTGAGAGGGCTCGCGACGAAGTCGAACGAGATCACGTCAGAAGCCCGTTCGACCAGCTTCCGCCCGTTACCGGCCGCCTGTTCGCGGCCGATATCGTTGAGGGGGATGTCAGCCTGCCCTTGCAGGCGATCCTCGGCGTTCCAGTCCGTCTGCCCGTGCCTGACGAAATAGATCGTGGGGCGGGTCATTCCTTGACGGTGGAGATATCCGGGGCGTCCACGGCCTTCATGCCGACGACGTGGTAGCCAGCGTCAACGTGATGAATCTCGCCGGTCACACCCTTGGAAAGGTCGGACAGGAGGTAAAGTGCCGAGTTTCCAACTTCGTCGATAGACACCGTCTTCTTCAGCGGCGCGTTGTACTCGTTCCACTTCAGAATGTAGCGGAAGTCGCCGATGCCAGATGCCGCGAGCGTCTTGATCGGACCAGCGGACACCGCGTTTACGCGAATGCCCTTGCCGCCGAGATCAACCGCCAGATACCGGACACTGGCCTCAAGGCCAGCCTTCGCAACGCCCATGACGTTGTAGTGCGGCATCACCTTTTCGGCTCCGTAATAGGTCAGCGTCAGAAGCGAACCACCATCCGTCATCAGCTTCTCGGCGCGCTTCGCCACAGCCGTGAACGAATAGATGGAAATGTCCATCGTACGCTGGAAGTTACCGCGTGTCGTGTCGACATAGCGGCCGTCGAGCTCTTCCTTGTCCGAGAAAGCGATGGCATGCACGAGGAAGTCGATCTTGCCCCACTTCTTCTCGAGATTCTCGAAGACAGCGTCGATGCTCTCTTCGACAGTGACATCGCAATCGCCAGCAATGTACGCGCCAAGTTCGGCTGCCAATGGCTCGACGCGCTTGCGGAACGCTTCACCCTGATAGGTCAGTGCAAGTTCCGCGCCCTGATCGGTCAATGCCTTGGCGATGCCCCACGCGATCGACCTGTTGTTCGCAACCCCCATGATGAGGCCGCGTTTTCCTGCCATCAGGCCGTTACCTGCCGCCATGAGACGTTCTCCGCATAGGTTAAGATTGGGTGCCGTATCGCACAGCCGCGTTCTCGCATCAAGCTATGCGGTGCGGGCTTCACCTTCCCGCAGTCGTTGGGCGTAAGCCTCCAGTTCAGCATCTCCTTCCGGAAGCATGATCTGGACATGGGCGTAAAGATCGCCTTGGCCGCCATTCTTCAGGGGCAGGCCCTTGCCTTTCAGGCGCAGCTTCCTGTCCGAGCTTGACCATGCGGGGACCGCGACCGCGAACCGCCCATGCGGCGTCTCCACCGGCACTTTGCCACCAAGGACCGCATCTGCCAGAGCCACAGGGACATCGACGTGCAGGTCGCGCCCCTCGACCCGGTAGACCGGGTGAGGCCGCAAGCGGACCTTGACGAGAGCGTCGCCTGGTTGCCCCCCCAGAGGCGAGCCCTCACCCTGTCCCTTGAGGCGGATCGTCTGGCCATCCTCAACGAATGCCGGCAGCTTGATCCCGACCTTTCGCCCGTCGGGGAACATCGCCGTCACCTTCGCCGCCGTCGCGATTTCCTCGATGGTTACGTCAAGCGTCACGTTGATGTCGCCGCCGGAAGACGCTCCGGCACGACGCTGCGCCCCGCCGCTCGCGCCGCGAGAGAACCCTCCACCGAAGAGGTCGGAGAAAATGTCGGAAGCATCGAAGCCCCCGCCAGGTCCTGAGGTGCGAAACTCGAAGTGCGAGCCGGGCCCGCCAGCCCCGCTTCGCCGAAAGCCGCCAAATGGATCGCCACCAGGGCCAAAATCCGCAAAGCGCGGCTTGCCCGCCGCATCAATCTCACCGCGGTCGAACTGGCCGCGTTTGGTCTCGTCGCCAAGCACCTCATAGGCCTGATTCACCTCGGCAAAGCTGTCTTTTGCCTTCGGATTGTCGGGGTTCTGGTCTGGATGATATTTCTTCGCCAGGCGCCGAAACGCCGACTTGATATCTTTCGCAGAGGCGTTCTTCGCAACGCCCAAAACGTCATAGGGATCGCGCATGGTGTCCTATCTGCCGGGGAATTCTAATTCGACTGTAATATGAGATCGATTGGGAAGAGATTCCAGTATCTTCGCCCTACTCGACCCGTTCAAAGCGGTTCATCGACCAAAGATTGGCGGAGGCCATGCAAGCCTGTCCTTCATAGAGGAACACGCCCTCATAGCTCTCGCGGGTTGCTGAAAAATCCCGGCACAGCACGCCGCCGGCGCGGCTTTCGCGAATATTGCGGATCGTACCGCTCGAACCTGAAACGACATTCGCCCAACCTATCCCCTTCTCGCCGCCCTCACTGACCAATGCCGACGAGACGACATTGCGAATCGTCCACTCATCCGAATCAGGAGTTATCCCGGCAGGAACCGAGCCGGTGGTGACCGACATGTCGGGGACTGCATCCTCCAGCGAAAAGCCCTTGCTGCCACAGCCTGCAAGGGAAGCGGCCAGACCAAGACCGACCAGAAGGAAAAGCCGGCTGCGCCAGTTACGGGAGCCTTGCGTCGGGCGCGCCAATAGGCAATCTCCCCTCATGACAATCGCTTTCAGGGTGCTACCATGGCCGGATCAAGCTTAACAGAGGGTGACTTCACCGAAAGCCCCGAACCCTACAGGCTGTTTGCGGAATGGCTTGAGGACGCGACGGCGTCCGAGTTGAATGATCCGAATGCGCTGGCACTGGCGACCGTGGATCCTGACGGGTTGCCAAATGTGCGAATGGTGCTTCTCAAGGGCTTCGACGAGCACGGCTTCGTCTTCTACACCAATTATGAGAGCAACAAGGGGCGCGAGATCCTTTCGTCGATGAAGGCTGCGATGTGCTTCCACTGGAAGAGCTTGCGCCGCCAGGTCCGGGTGCGTGGAACCATCGAGAAGGTGAGCGACGAAGAGGCCGACACATATTACGCGTCGCGCGCCCGTGGCAGCCGCATCGGCGCCTGGGCATCCAGACAGTCCCGCCCGCTTGAAGGCCGCTTCGCGCTGGAGAAAGCTGTGGCGGAATATACCGCGAAATTCGCGATCGGCTCGATTCCGAGGCCGCCATACTGGTCAGGCTTTCGGCTGGTTCCCAGCTCGATCGAGTTCTGGCACGACCGGCAGTTCCGCCTGCACGACCGCGTCGTTTTCGAGCCGGATGGCGATGAATGGAAGAAGACGAGGCTTTACCCGTAAATCGCAGCTCTCGCAAAACTGTCATTGCTACGTCAGGGCGCTGTCATTTGGACGATCTACTCCAATCGGGTCATTGAACCCTTCAGGGAGGATACCCGAATGATCAGACACCTTCTCGCCACGACCGCGCTGCTGGTTGCCGCGTCAACCGCAGCACAAGCCGAAGAAGCCTTTCAGGCCAAACTGGCGGGCCACGCCCACCTCCCTGCTTTTACACTGATCGCTCCACCGGCCGATGCGCCTCGGGACGCGTGGATTTCGGGCAAATTCACGGGTCAAACGCGCAACGAGAAACCCATGTCGGTGATGGGCGATGTCGGCGCGGCCTATGGCCAGCATCCGACCGGCATTTCGCTTCCGTTTCTTGGCCAGCCCGTCCAAGGCTTGTCCGGCTTCGCGATGAACCGCGCCGACGACGGCAGCATCTTCACCCTCACCGACAACGGTTTCGGCTCCAAGATCAACAGCCCCGATGCGCTCCTCTTCTTCCACCGTATGAAGCCCGATTTTGAAACCGGCTCGATCGATCGGCTGCAATCGGTCTTTTTGCGTGATCCGGACCACAAGGTTCCGTTCCGCATTGCCTATGAAGGCAGCGAGGAACGCTATCTAACGGGGGCCGACTTCGACCCGGAGAGCATCCAGTATCTCAACGGCGAGATCTGGATTGGTGACGAGTTCGGCCCATACATCATCCGCGCCACTGAAGATGGCCGGGTTCTGTCTGTCCACGAAACCATGCTTGACGGCGCGCCGCTGCGCGGCCCCGACACGCCCGGTGTCATCGTGCCTGCCGTCGCCGGCAAGGACTTCAAGGTCCAGCGTTCCGGTGGCTACGAGGGTATGGCGCTGCAACCCGGCTCCGACCTTCTGTGGGGCATGCTCGAAAAGCCGCTGCTCGATGAGGATGGCACACCGGAAGGCTCGTTCCTGCGGGTCCTCACCTTCGACACGCTAAATGGAGACTGGACTGGCGACAGCTACAAGTTCCAACTTGTGGAAGGCGCAACAGCCATTGGCGATTTCAACTTCATCGACGATACCCGCGCACTGATTATCGAGCGCGATAACGGCGAAGGCGATATCAGCCTTGAATGCAAGACCGACGACAGGAGCGCCTGTTATCCGGTACCGGCCAAGGTAAAGAACGTCGTTCTCGTCGATACGGCGCAGGTCGACAACGACGGTTTCATCAAACGGATCGCGTCGATCGACCTGCTCGACATCGCTGATCCGGATGGCAAGGCAAGGCTGTCCACGCAGGCCGACGGTGACCCCTCGGGCAAATTCACCTTCCCGTTCTTCACAATCGAAAACGTCATGCGCGTTGACGATACGCACATTCTGGTCGCGAACGACAACAACCTGCCGTTTTCGGGCGGTCTCGAAATCGGTACTGCAGCGAACAATGAATTCATCCTGCTTAACGTCGCTGACTTCCTGGCCGCGAAGTAATATCGCCAAAACGAGCGCCGCAGATTCCAGTTTTCTGCGGCCTCTCCCTACCCCCTCTTCCGGTTCATGAACGCCGCGAAAGCGTTGCGGGCTTCGGAGGACTTCAGGCGTTCGCGGAAATGCTCGCCTTCTTCCCTGATGCGGGTGACCAGCAATTCGCGATCGCCCAGCATCAGGTGGCGCGCGATCTTCATCGCCTGAGGCGGTTTTTGCGCAATGCGCTCGGCAGCGGCCATTGCTGCTGCCTCGAGCTCATCCTCGGCAACGATTTCGTAGATCAGGCCGGCCGCCTTGGCCCGTTCAGCCGGCAAGGGTTCTCCCAAAGCCAGCAGGGCAAACGCTCCCTGCCTTCCCAGAACTGCGGGCGCGATGAGGCTGGAGCCCGCTTCCGGCACCAGGCCCAAATCAACGAAAGGCGTGCGAAACTCGGTACGGGCCGTTGCGAAGGTCAGATCGCAGTGCAGGTTGATCGTGGTGCCGATGCCAACCGCAATGCCATCGACGCCAGAGACCAGCGGCTTTTCCAGCCGTGCCAGCGCGATCAGGAAGCTGAAAGCATTCAGCGGACCGTCATTACCCATCGCAACTGACATGAAGTCGGTGACGTCGTTTCCCGAAGAGAATATGCCGGGTACGCCGAAAATCAGATGTACGCGGACCTCATCGTCTGCATCAGCATCCACCAGCGCCTTTGTCATGGCAGCGTACATAGCGCTGGTGATCGCGTTTTTCTTGTCCGCTCGGTTCATGCGAATGATCTGAACCGCCCCGCGTCGTTCAACGATAATATGCTCGCTCACGTCCTCTCCCTCCGTTTGAAGTGTCAGGCGTGCAGAGACGCTCCTGCTTCTGCAAGGCTCTCTGCGCCTTCGATCACGCGGCTTTTGAGCGCGGATGTTTCCTGAATGAGATTCTCGGCGAAGAAGCGAGCAAGCGCGACGCGCGATGGCGAGCGGTCGGCCAGCGCTCCGCGCACCAGATAGGCGCCGCCGGCTGCCAGCGCGAACAGGCGCAGATACGGCGTCGCGCCCGCCAGCGCGGCTTCCGAGCGGCCTGCGGCCTGGGTTTCAAGCAAGAAATTGGTCGCCTCTTCCAATTCGGTGAGTGCGTTGGCGCAATTATCAGCGGTGCGACCAAAGCCTTTGGCATTCGAGGCACGTAGCGCCTCTATATCGTTGCGAAGTTCGGCAATGTAGGTGTGAACCTGCTCGCCGCCCGACAGCGGCAATTTGCGCGCGACGAGGTCAATCGCCTGGATGCCGTTGGTGCCTTCATAGATCGGCGCAATGCGGGCATCGCGGAGGAGTGCCGCAGCGCCGGTCTCTTCAATATAGCCCATCCCGCCGTGGACCTGCACGCCAAGCGAGGCGACATCCACGCCGATATCGGTGGCGAAAGCCTTCGACACCGGCGTCAACAGCCCGGCCCGCTCCTGCCAGTGCCGTGCGTCTTCTGCCTCACCGATGCGCGACATGTCGATGGCGTGCGCACACGAGTAGGAGATGGCGCGAGCCGCGTGCGTCAGCGCTTTCATGGTCAGCAGATTTCGCTGTACATCCGGGTGGTGGATGATCGGAGCCATCCCCTCGCCCTGATAGGTAGAAGCCTTGCCCTGACGGCGCTCCTGCGCGTAGGCCAGCGCCTTCTGATACGCCGCTTCGGCAACAGCAACACCCTGCATGCCCACGGCAAGGCGGGCATTGTTCATCATGGTGAACATGCAGGCGAGGCCCTTGTTCTCCTCGCCGATCAGCCAGCCAATCGCCCCCGGCTCCGCTGCCTCCGCATAGCCATCGCCAAAGATCATCGTGCAGGTGGGCGATCCGTGAATACCCAGCTTATGCTCGACAGAGGCGCAGAAAACATCATTGCGCTGGCCGAGCGAGCCGTCCTCATTCACCAGGAACTTTGGAACGAGGAAAAGCGAGATACCACGCGTCCCGGCGGGCGCATCTGGCAGGCGCGCCAGGACGAGATGGACGATGTTGTCGGTAAAATCCTGCTCGCCATAGGTAATGAAAATCTTCTGGCCGAAGATCCGGTACGTGCCGTCGCGTGCTGGCTCCGCGCGGGCCCGCAACGCCGCGAGATCAGAACCCGCCTGCGGCTCCGTCAGGTTCATGGTGCCCATCCACTCGCCGGAAACGAGCTTTTCAAGATAAGTCGCGCGCAGCTCTTCAGACGCGTGCTTTTCGAGCGCCTCGATCGCGCCCATGGTCAAGGTCGGTCCGATGGCAAAGCCGAGCGAACCTGAATTCCACATCTCCAGCGCCGCGACCGACAGCATGGTTGGCAAACCCTGCCCGCCATATTCCTCAGGCGCTGCAAGTGCATTCCATCCGCCCTCAATCCAGCGATGATAGAGCTCTTTCCAACCCGGTGGCGTCGTCACCGCACCGTCCTTCAGGACAGCGCCGTGCGTGTCACCTGACTCACGCAGGGGGAAAATCTCATCATTCGCGAACCTGCCGGCTTCGGAGAGAATCGCATCGACGAGATCTTCCGTCAGTTCGCCGAATTTTTCTGCCTCGATCGCAGCCTTGAGGCCGGCGATGTGGTTGAGCGTGTGGGCGATTTCTTCAACCGGCGCACGGTACATTCACAGCTTCCTTTCGAGAGGTAGAGGACAGGAACCACAGCGGCGTCCCGCTTTACAAGACTAACGCGCTCGAGCTTTCATTCAACGAAACTGCTAATTTCTTTTTACGTAAACGTCAAACAAAACACATCCGAATTGGGTGACGCAGGGTAGGCCCGAAAGGGATCAATCCGGCTCGTCGCAAGGTCATTCATAAAGAAAAAGCCCCGCCGGTGCTCGGCAGGGCTATGATCATATTTTCCGAAGGCCGTCAGGCCGTTTCACGTTCAATGGCCCGCCAGCCAATGTCGCGGCGGCAAAAACCACCGCTCCAGTCGATCGCATCCACTGCCTCATAGGCGCGCTGAGCCGCCTCGGAGACCGTTGCGCCCGTCGCGGTGACGCTAAGGACGCGCCCACCATTGGCGATGAGGTCGCCTTGTTCATTGCGAGCAGTCCCCGCATGAAACACCTGCACCTCATCGCTCTCGGCCGCTTCAACGCCGGAAATGACTGTGCCCTTCCTCGGAGAGGCTGGATAACCCTCCGCGGCCATGACAACTGTGAGCGCTGCCTGATCGTGCCAGCGTACGGACAAGTGCGAAAGCTGACCGTCCACGGCCGCGTTCATGATCGTCAGTACGTCGTCCTTAAGCCGCGTCATCAAAACCTGGCACTCGGGATCACCGAAGCGGGTGTTGTATTCGATGAGTTTCGGACCGTCCTCGCCAATCATCAAGCCTGCAAAGAGCATGCCCTTGAAGGGAGCACCAAGCTCGATCATCCCGCGCATGGTCGGCTCGATGATCTCGCGCATCACGCGCGCTTCCATTTCGGGCGTCATCACCGGAGCCGGTGAATAAGCGCCCATTCCTCCGGTATTCGGGCCAGTGTCCCCTTCACCAACGCGTTTGTGATCCTGTGCCGAACCGAACGGCAGGGCCGTGGTCCCATCACAGATGCAGAAGAAGCTGGCCTCTTCGCCTTCCAGGAACTCTTCAACAACGACCTCGGCACCCGCCGCACCGAAAGCGCCTTCGAAGCAGGCGTCGATGGCATCGAGCGCCTCATCCAGCTCCATCGCGACCGTCACCCCCTTGCCGGCAGCAAGACCGTCGGCCTTGATGACGATTGGTGCACCGACCTGTCTTGCATAGGCCTTGGCCTTGGGCGCGTTGTTGAAGCGACCATACGCTGCCGTTGGAATACCAAACCGGGCACACAGATCCTTGGTGAAGCCCTTGGAGCCCTCAAGCTGAGCAGCCTTTTGCGATGGCCCGAAGACGCGGATGCCGGCTGCCTCCAGTTCGTCTGCCAGACCTGCAACCAATGGCGCTTCAGGACCGACGACTACAAGGTCGATTCCTCTATCCTTGGCGAAAGCCAGGATCGCCGCATGATCATCGATCGAAAGCGATACGCACTCCGCTTCCTGCGCAATTCCCGGATTGCCGGGGGCTGCATAAAGCTTCGCCAGCAGCGGCGAGGCCGCGAGCTTCCATGCCAAAGCGTGCTCACGCCCGCCAGAGCCGATCAGCAAAACGTTCATCGCGGCGATTCCTCATCACTGTTGGTTCGCGGCTTTCCGGTAGGGCTGCGCGCCGCTATGGTCAAGCTTGCACCTTACACTTGACGATCGGTTGGAGCGCTGCCACTCCCCCGCTATGGAAAACGTTCAGTCAAAAGAAACGCAAGGTCGCGTCGCTGACGCACCTTCTGGCCACTGGGTTTACCGTCTGCTGCCACGGGGCCTTTGGCCGTATGCGCAGCTGGCCCGCTGGGATCGCCCGATCGGCTGGTGGCTTCTCATGTGGCCGTGCTGGTGGTCCACTGCCATGGCTGCTGCAGCTTACGCCAAGCCCGGAGCAGACCTTTTGGATGTCTTGCCCTCACCGTGGCATTTGTTCCTGTTCATGGCCGGTTCAATCCTGATGCGCGGCGCAGGCTGCACCTATAACGACATCGTTGATCAGGACATTGACGAGAAGGTCGCCCGCACGCGCTCGCGTCCACTTCCTGCCGGTCAGGTGAGCAAAAAGCAGGCGTGGGGCTTTCTGGCGCTGCAGTGCCTGCTCGGCTTGGTTATCCTGCTGCAGTTCAACTGGTTCGCAGTCGTGGTCGGCATCGCCTCCCTGTTGACCGTGGCGGTCTATCCGTTTGCCAAGCGCTTCACTGATTGGCCGCAGCTTTTCCTCGGCTTTGCGTTCTCGTGGGGCGCGCTTATGGGCTGGGCAGCCCATTTCGGTTCCCTCGAGCTTGCACCCGTGCTGCTTTATTTCGGCTCGATCCTGTGGGTGATTGGCTACGACACGCTTTATGCGCACCAGGACAAGGAGGATGACGCCCTCGTCGGCGTTCGCTCCACCGCCCGTCTGTTCGGTGACAAGACCAAGCAGTGGCTGGTCGCACTTTACAGCATGGCACTGCTGTTCTTCATCGTGGCTTTTGCCAATGCCGAGGTCCCGATGCCGGCACTTGCAGGTCTTGTTGCCGCAGCCGCGCACATGATCCGTCAGATCCGGGTTCTCGACATCGACAATCCCGATCAATGCCTGAAGCTCTTCAAGTCGAACTCCACCGTTGGCTGGCTGATTTTCCTCGGCCTCGTTGTCGGCGGAGTCTGGCCAGTCATCAGCCAGAACTTCTAAGTTCCGGCTGATGACATCTTTCCATCGCGCGCCTCAATTAAGTGCGCGCGATGATCTCCTCTCCGTCGACGATCAGGCGCACTCCGAGTTCACCAGTCTTGCGGCGGGCGAGAAAACGCGGGCGGCGCTGCAGGGAGACGCGTCCCTTGCGTCGCTCGGTCGGCGGCGCCTTCTTCACCAGACCGAATGTGTCATCCAGTGAACGCGCCACTCCGTCAGCTTCCACCAGCAGCATGGGCAGTTTGAACGCCTCGGACCATGCCCGCCAATCCGCCGCAACGTTCTCCAGATCGTGAGCGACCATCAGCGGAACCGACAGCATCGGGTCGGAATGCATCAGTTCCAGCGTGACCGTTACGTTGCCATTGCCATCTTCGATGGCGCGAGCGGCCACGCCTTTAAATGCGCGAGGAGGCAGGGCGACAGCAACCGGCAGGCCGCTGCTTTCAAGCGTCCGGCGGATCGTCGCGCCCCG
The DNA here is from genome assembly GCF_016124105.1 of Aquamicrobium zhengzhouense. GTDB lineage: Bacteria > Pseudomonadota > Alphaproteobacteria > Rhizobiales > Rhizobiaceae > Aerobium > Aerobium zhengzhouense. The sequence goes on along the minus strand of NZ_JADGMQ010000012.1, from coordinate 30,103 downwards.
GTTGCTGACAGTGAACGTCACGTCTCCGTGAGCGTCCTGCGTTGCAAAGGATGCCGCGAGCGGCATCCGGAATGGGTCAAGCCGAAAATCTGCATCGGCCCAATCGGGCTTGAGCTGTGTGTGTGACACTGTTTTGCCTTCCTGTCTCATCCTGAGAGCCGGTTTTCCGGTCTTCTCGCGGGTGGTTTTTCCCACCTCGTTATGGGTGTGAGACTAGGCGCTGGCCGTGTCAGACGGCTTAAAAATCACGGTTAAGGTTTAGTGGCCTTTGGCGATGGTTATCGCTTTGCAACCAGGTGTAAGAACTGGGAAACCTATGTAAATGTTAAATTAAATTACCTTGTTTGGGTTCATGATACCCGCAGGATCAAAGGCTTTCTTGACCCGACGCATCAAGTCGGTGGCGACTGCTGGCGCAGTTGCAATCAGCTCATCCCGCTTCATGCGACCAATGCCGTGCTCAGCCGAGATCGACCCGTTATACGCCCGAACGATTTCGTGCACCGCATCGTTAATCTCACGATAGCGAGCAAGGAAATCTGCGAGCTGAGTCTCTACCGGCTGGGAGATGTTGTAGTGGAGATTTCCGTCGCCCATATGGCCGAAGCACACGAGGCGAGCCTCGGGCTCAAGCCGCTTTACCGCTTCCCAGGCCTCATCAATGAATTGCGGGATCAGCGCCACCGGCACCGAAACGTCGTGCTTGATCGATGCGCCTTCCGGCTTTTGGGCTTCCGACATGTGTTCGCGAAGGTTCCAGAGTGCCGCAGCCTGTGTCAGGCTTTCCGCAAGCACACCATCGGCAACCAGCTCGTCTTCAAACCCTTCTTCCAGAATCTCCTCGATCAGCTTGCGCGCGTCATCGGCGGAGCGGCCGGATGATATCTCCATCAAGACATACCACGGGTACGGCTCAGAAAGCGGATGGGCCGTATCTGGGACATGCCGCAGGACAAATTCCAGTGAGTCGTGGATCATCAACTCAAAACCGGTGAGGCTCTGCCCTGCCCGGTCGCTCGCCTTGCCGAAGAGCTTGAGCGCGTCTGCGGGGCTCCGCACTCCCAGCCAAGCGATTTCGCGGCCGCGCGGCTGTGGATAAAGCTTCATGACCGCGGCCGTGATAACGCCGAGGGTCCCTTCAGCGCCGACGAAGAGATTCTTCAAATCGTAGCCGGTATTGTCCTTCTTGAGCTTGCGAAGATCGTCCAGCACCTCGCCCGTCGGCAGCACCACCTCGACACCGAGGCAAAGGTCACGCGTGTTCCCATAGGCAAGGACGCCAGTGCCACCGGCGTTGGATGACAAATTGCCACCAATCTGAGCAGTGCCCTGAGAGGCGAGCGACAACGGAAACAGTTTTCCTGCCTCTTCCGCCGCATCGCGAAGGCGCTGCAAAGTCACACCGGCTTCAACCGTAATCGTGTTCGACTGAAGGTCGAGGTCGCGGATCTTGTCAAAGCGCGAGAGAGACAAGACGACTTCATCGCCACTTTGGTCAGGCATCTGCCCGCCAACCAGACCGGTATTGCCGCCCTGCGGCACGATCGGCGTCCCGGTCTCCGTCGCCAGCTTGAGGATTTCACTGACCTCGTCGACCGTGCCCGGCCGCAAGACGAGCAGCGTCTTCCCTGCCCATAAGCCCCGGCGTTCGGTAACGTAGGGCGCAATGTCCGCTTCTTCGCGAAGCGCATATCTCTCACCCACGATTGCTACGAAACGCTCGATCAGGCTGGCATCCATTATTGCTGGCTCCCGGACTCGTTTCCCCGTGGCGCTGCTGCGCGGCGCAGACGGTCATTGATCGCCTCGCCAAGCCCTTCCTGGGGCAATGGTTCGACGGCAATCACCGACGCGCCTGAGCGGTCAAGCGCCTGGAGATGGCTGTAGAGGTTGGCTGCTGCTTCGCGCAGCGAGCCATGTTCAGAAAGATTGAGCATAGCGAGCGCCGTACCGGCACCTGCGATGCGGCTGGGGCCAAAGGCAAGGAGCGCCTCACCCTCACGCAACTCCGTCGCATCAAGGCGCACACGTGCATCCGGCGCATAGTGCGACAACATCATACCCGGTGCCTCAATGCCCTTCGTCCCGCCGCGGAGCACTGCGAGCCCCGTTAAAGCCTCGAGATCACCCGCCGTCACGCTGCCCGGGCGAAGGATACGCACACCCTCAGGCGTCACCTTGGCAATCGTGGATTCGACGCCGACATCGGCAGGGCCGCCATCAACGACGAGCTTGATCTTGCCACCAAGATCCGCGTTGACGGCCTGCGCCGTCGTCCCGCTGATCTTGCCCGACGAGTTCGCGGACGGCGCCGCAAGTGGCCTTCCTAGCCGCTGGATCAGCTGGCTTGCGAAGCCACGCGGCATGCGAAGCGCCACGGTCTCGAGGCCGGCAGACACCAGGCCATGTACGCCATGGCCTTCGCGCAACGGCAAAACCAATGTCAGCGGGCCTGGCCAGAATTTTTGCGCTAGCGTCAGCGATATCTCGTCGAAGACAGCAATCCGATGCGCCATCTCCATGTCAGCAACATGGACAATCAGAGGGTTGAAGCGTGGACGGCCTTTGACCTCGAAGATACGCGCGACTGCTTCCCCGTTGGTTGCGTCAGCGGCCAGGCCGTAAACGGTTTCCGTCGGGATGGCGACCGGCTCACCGGATCGCAAGATGTCGAGGGCGTCTTCTAAAGCCTGTTCAGGCGGGAGGATCTTGGCCAATTCCAGCTCCGTGCGGTCGGCCTCTGCCTATCGCGCACGCCCTTATGCCGCAAGTGCCCGAACGTCACCGATTTATTAATCCGAGGGTGGCAAGGTGGCCTCTGGATCATCTGTGTGCGTGTCATGTACCGAGTTTTCAGCGCCATCTTGCCTGCACTTGTCGCGAGTGTCGGATCAGCTGCAGCGTCGTCTTCGATTATCAGCCTGCCGGCCGCAGATGCCGGCGCTTCGCCTTCGGTAATCGCACGCGGCATCGTGGCCGCCCCGCGCATGGAAGCCGAGCCAGTTGCTGCAGTTGAGAGCAACCCCGGGCTGTTCGGGATCACCGACTCCGTCCCGGCGGTTGGCGCTGACGCCATTCCCCCAAACGAAAAGCCTGTTGCATCGATTGTGACAAACCCCGAAGCGCTGCTCGCTCCTTGGCTGAGCTCCGACGCACCGCTCATCATTCGCGGGAGCGCGCACGAAACGATCGCTGCGTCCCGGGAAGAATAGCCTTACGCGCTTGACGACCTGAGCGGGCCCCGCCACGATCACCCGCTAATTTAGGGGTGCTATTACGTGCTTGAACTGACGATCAATTTTGTCCTCAAATTCTTCCATATATTCGGCCTGATGCTGGGCGCTGCCTCGGGCTTCGGCTCGATGGTGGTCGCGCGCCAGATGCGCCGCGCGCCCTCGCCAGAAATTGCCAAGCTGCGACCATTCTTCATCAAGCTTGCACTCGCCGGCATCATCCTCCTCTGGATCACCGGCCTTGGCCTCTGGGTGATGCGCTATGACATGGCTCAGCTTGGCCGTCTCTACGACATCAAGATGCTGGTCGCGGCGATCCTTCTGGTCATCGTCATCTTCATGAACATGACGCTCCGCCGCGCCGCCAAAGCCGGCACCCCACCCCCCGCATGGCTCCCCAAACTCGGCATGTCGACGCCCTTCCTGACGCTAATTGCGATGGGTCTGGGCGTCTGGGTGTTTATCTAAGGGTTTTGTCGGGGGTCGCACAAAGCACCCCCACCCTTACCCTCCCCGCAAGGGGGAGGGAGACGTAAGCGGAACACATGTTTTTTCAACGCAGCGCCAAGCCTCCATGGCTGGCACCAATTCCCCTCCCCCTTGTGGGGAGGGGTTAGGGGTGGGGGTAAACACCCTCACCACGAGCGCTGACCATACGCTAGCCAATCACTAAAGCCGCGCTTCCGACACCCCTACCCTGACCCTCCCCTCAGGGGGGAGGGAGACGTGAGCGGCGTGCGCGTTCTTGCACGCAACACCAAGCTGCCGCGGGTGAAAACACTCGCGGCGACTTAGGCTCAAGTTATTCAGAAAACCTTTGCGCCAGGCCTCAATGGCCGGCACCAATTCCCCTCCCCCTTGTGGGGAGGGGTTAAGGGTGGGGGTATCTTACGCAGACGCCAGCAACCAGCGTCTGCCCTACCCTCAGCCTGCAATCTTGGAGAAGTCGGCGACCTGGCCGGTGGCGCTGCGGATACGGGACAGCAGCGCAAGACGGTTGGCGCGAACGGCCGCGTCCTCGTCATTCACGAGCACGGCCTCGAAAAACGCGTCGACCGGGGCACGCAGCACCGACAGCGCCTGCATGGCGCCAGCAAAATCCTGCAGCGCGACAGCCTTGGCAGCTTCGCTCTCAGCCGAGTTGATCGCCGTGAACAGCTCCCGCTCTGCGTCCTCGCGGAACAGCTCCGGATTGGCTTCAGACGCAACAACCGTGCCCTTCTTCTCCTCGGCGGCCAGAATGTTGGCCGCGCGCTTGGTTCCGGCGAGCAAGTTCTTGCCATCGTCGGAATCAAGGAAGATACCGAGGGCAGCGACGCGGCTGACGACGAGCAAAAGATCATCAGCTTCCGGTGAGATCACCGCGTCGATCAGATCATGCCGCGCACCCTTGTCGCGCAGATAAACCTTCAGCCGGTCGTGGAGGAAGGACAGGAGATCTACAGTGCGATCGTAGTCGCCAACCGTAGCGTGAGCGCTCATAGATGCTCCACCCTCTCGCCGCATTTCGCGAACGGTTGCGTCGAGAATATCTGCGTCGACTAGCTGGAAGTGCGACTCGACTACTTGCGCCAAGCCCACTCTCACACCGTTCTCTACGATGATGCGGATGACGCCAAGCGCTGCACGACGCAGCGCATATGGGTCTTTCGAGCCCGTCGGCTTTTCGTCGATGGCCCAGAAGCCGGTCAGCGTGTCGAGCTTGTCGGCGAGCGCAACGGCGACCGAAACCGGGTCAGTAGGAACGACGTCGGACGGACCCTGCGGGCGATAGTGCTCTTCAAGCGCAGCAGCAACGGAAGCATCTTCGCCCTGAAGCAGCGCGTATTTTCGGCCCATCGCACCCTGAAGTTCAGGGAACTCGCCGACGACTTCGGTCTGAAGGTCTGCCTTGGCAAGAACGGCGGCGCGGCGGGCCAGTGCCTGGTCAGCGCCAACAACCTCGGCCAGCTCTTCAGCGAGCTTGGCGATACGCGCAACGCGCTGCCCTTGCGTGCCTAGCTTGGCGTGGAAGGTGACGCCGAGCCTGTCGAGACGCGCCATACGCTGGTCGAGCGGCTTCTTCAAATCGAGGCCGAACTTTTCAGCCGAGTCCGCCAGAAGATCGAGATCCGGCAGGTCGGCCTGGTCGGTCTTCCAGAAATGCACGGCGTCGGAGAGGCGTGCGCGCACGACTTTGCCGTTGCCGTAAGCGATTTCCTTGCCGCCATCCTTGGCCTCGATATTCGAAGTCAGGAGGAAATGGTTCGACAGCGTGTCGGTCGCGCCTTGCGGGCGGGTGACAAAGCACTTCTGGTTGGCGCGGATGGTGAGGCGGATGACTTCCGCCGGAATTTCGAGGAAGGCTTCCTCGAACTCGCCCATCAGAACGACCGGCCATTCGACGAGGCCCGAGACCTCCTCGAGCAGGCCCTCGTCCTCGACCAGTTCGAGACCAGCCGCGAAGGCAAGGTTCTTGGCGTCGTCGAGGATGATGCGCTTGCGGCGCTCGGCGTCGAGCACGACCTTGGCGGCTTCGAGCTTGGTGACGTAGTCGTCAAAGCGGCGAACCTCGATGGAATCAGGTGCATGGAAGCGATGGCCGTAGGTCACGTTGCCCGAGCGGATGCCGTCGACCTCAAAATCGACCACGACCGGCTCGGAGCTTTCCGGGCCGAACATGCAAACGATCGACTGCAGCGGGCGAACCCAACGCATCGAGCCCGGCTTTGCCGAAGCTGCGCCCCAGCGCATCGACTTCGGCCACGGGAAGTTGCGGATGACCGTCGGGATCAGTTCCGCGATGATTTCTTCAGCAGCGCGGCCCGTCTTGACGATGTGGGCGACATAGAAATCGCCCTTCTTCGGATCGGTGTGCACATGCGCGTCAGCGATCGACGCGATGCCGGCCTTGCGCAGGAAGCCCTGCACGGCCTGTTCAGGCGCCGAGGTCGACGGGCCCTTGATCTCGTCGCGCACATCCTTGGAGCGCGCGGTCAGGCCACGGATGTCGAGCGTCAGACGGCGCGGCGTCCAGTATTCGCTCGCGGCCTCATAGGTCAGGCCAGCCTCAACGAGGCCATCCATGACCGCCTTCTTGAGATCGCCCGCAGCCTTGCGCTGCATGCGGGCCGGGATTTCCTCGGAGCGAATTTCTAGCAGAAGATCAGGCATCTTACGCAGCCTCTGTCGTCGGTTTGAAGCCGCCGGCTTCGGTCTCAAGGAATGCTTCGCCACAGGCCTTGGCGAGGTTGCGGACGCGCAGGATGTAGCTCTGGCGCTCGGTGACCGAGATCACCCCGCGTGCGTCCAGCAGGTTAAAGGCGTGCGAAGCCTTGATGCACTGGTCGTAGGCCGGCAGCACCATCTGGTGCGACTTGCCTTCCGGGCGCTCAGCGCCGGCCGCCAAAAGCGCGCGGCACTCGTTCTCGGCATCGATGAAATGCTGGAACAGCGTCTCGGTGTTGGCGTGCTCAAAATTGTGACGCGAATATTCTTGCTCTGCCTGCAGGAAAACGTCGCCGTACGTGACCTTTTCATCACCTTCGCGACCGTTGAAGTTAAGGTCGTAGACGTTGTCGACGCCCTGAACATACATAGCAAGGCGCTCGAGGCCGTAGGTCAGTTCGCCAGCAACCGGCGAGCACTCGATGCCGCAAACCTGCTGGAAGTAGGTGAACTGCGACACTTCCATGCCGTCACACCAGCATTCCCAACCAAGGCCCCATGCGCCGAGCGTCGGGCTTTCCCAGTCGTCTTCGACGAAGCGGATATCGTGAACCAGCGGGTCGATGCCAATCGCGTTCAGCGAGCCGAGATAGAGTTCCTGCAGGTTCGACGGGTTCGGCTTCAGGATGACTTGATACTGGTAATAGTGCTGCAGACGGTTCGGGTTCTCACCGTAACGACCATCCTTCGGGCGGCGCGACGGCTGCACATAGGCAGCGTTCCAGCGCTTGGGGCCGAGAGCACGAAGCGTCGTCGCCGGATGGAATGTACCTGCACCGACCTCCATGTCGTATGGCTGCAGAACCACGCAGCCATAATCGGCCCAGTAATTGTGCAACGTAAGGATCAGCCCCTGAAATGAGCGGCTGGGGTGCATATGGTCGGGCAAAATAGCGTTCACTGAACTTCCTCGCGGCCGTGAGCGGGACGGGCCTCGTCCTAGATCGGCAGCAAGAGAGCGTCAAGAAGCGCGGAGAAGTCAGCGTGTCGCGTCGGGCAGTGTCAGACGCTGGCCGGGCACGATGACATCGGGCTTTCCGTTCAATGACGGGTTGAGCTGAATGATCTCACGAAAGCGCTCGCCATTGCCGAGACGTTCAACGGCGATGTCCCAAAGGCTCTGTCCGGGCTGAACAATATGGAAATTCGCTTCGGCCTCCTGCGGCTCGCTCGCTGGCGCAGCGGCGACTTCTTCTTCACGCGGCGCTGCGGCATCGCTCAGCACCTCATTGGTTCCGCCGGGACCTTCCGCAACCATCACACTCTGATCCGATGTTTCTTTCGAAACTTCCAAACCTTCGCGCAGCTTGCGCTCTGCATCAGCCTTGACCTTGTCGTCAGGCTCCATGGTCAGCGCGTGCCGCCATTGGAAAGTCGCCTCGCGCTTGCGCCCGACCTGCCAGTACGCGTCGCCCAGGTGGTCGTTGAGCACCGGATCATTCGGCATGAGACCGACCGCGCGCTCGAGTTCGCGGACAGCATCTTCGTAACGCCCCAGACGGTAATAAGCCCAGCCGAGCGAATCGACGATGTAGCCATCGCTAGGGCGCAAATCGGCGGCGCGTTGAATAAGCTTGAGCCCTTCCTCAAGGTTGATGTTCATATCAACCCAGGAATACCCCAGATAATTGAGCACCTGCGGCTGATCGGGGAAGAGTTCGAGTGCCTTCTTGAAGTTCGGCTCGGCCTTGTCCCATTCCTTCAGCCGCTCATAGGCGATGCCGCGCTGATAGTAGATGCTGAAATCGGCGCGCTGCGGTTCGTCGATTCGTGCGACCGCCTCCTCGTAGAGGTCAGCAGCATCGCGGTAGTTTTCCTGCCGCGCATAAACTCCGCCGAGCGCGAGATAGGCGCGCATGTCATCCTGATTCTTTTCGAGCGACAGCTTCAGGTGGTCTTCAGCTTCTTTGAAGCGCTCGAGGTCCGCAAGGTTGAGACCAAGCTGCAACTCGGCAATCGCCTTCATCGGCGAATCATCAGGGATCTTCTCGTAGTGCGAGATCGCCGTGAGCGCATCGTTCTGCTGCTCGGCGATGCCTGCAAGCTGAATCTGGATCGCATCACTGTCCGGACGCAGCGCCGCAGCGTACTGCAGATAAAGCCGCACAAACGATTCGCCGCCACTGCGGTTCAGCGCGGTTGCCAAGTTCAGTAGCACCTCGGCAGACCCGGCCTTCGCGTCCGGCACCATCATCGTCGGCATTTCGCCCGCTTCGATCGTCTCTCGCAGCGCATCAATTGTCACGCGGCCCGGGGCAAAACTGTCAGCAACCCCTAGCGCGGCCAAAGCGCCTTCCTTGTCGCCCTGTCGCGCCAGGAAGCCGGCCTGCGCTTCGATGGCGCGCAAATATGCTTCAGGTGCCGCGCTGCCCGCTGCCGCATCGTTGCCGACCTCGGAGAAGATTTTACGGGCGAGTTCGATGTCACCAGCCTGCTCGGCAATCAGTGCTCGGTGATATCCGACAAACAGATCGTACCAGTCAGGGCCCGACATTGCCTTGATATGGGCGAGCGCGTCGGAACCATCACCTGCGCCAAGCTTTGCCCAACCGGTCATCAATCCGGTGATAAGCCGGTCGAGGTCAGAAGCGAGCGCAAGCTTCAGCCAGTTCTGGACCTCGCCGTATTTTTCCTTACGCAGTGCATCGACGGCAAGGGCAAGCCGGGAAAAACGCTCGACTTCAGGGGTCTCTTTCAGGCTGCGCGCGAAAGGCAAAGCCTCATCGAACTTACCCTGGGAGATAAGCCCGAGAAGCAAGCTCTGCTGGATGGTCTGGTCGTCGGGGTCGAATGCGTGCGCGCGCTGATAATAGGCGATTGCAGCATCAAGATCGTTGTCGCTCTCGGCAATGCGCGCGGCAAGATAGGCACCTGTCAGCGTATTGACCGAAACGGCCTCCGGCTGGTTGGCCCGCACAGGCACCGAGCCCAGCGTGAGACTCGCGGCGATTGCTCCCGCTGCGATCAGGCTTCCAGTCTTGAGCCGCATTGATTCCCTTCCCGCTTGCTTGCGCATCCAGCCAATGCCGGCGGACACAACTGACGGCAAAGCATGGCCTTTTTACGAACGACGTTCAATCGGCTCGTTCACGTTAAGGCGACGAGAAGCTGTGTCCATCAGGTGACGCGGCTGATGCAGAAGTCGATGACATCCAGAAGCGCCTGCTTCTGTGGCGTGTCCTTGAGAGGTGCCAGCGCATCACGTGCAATGCCGCCGAAGTGGCGTGCGCGTCCGATCGTATCGGCGATCGAGTTGTGCTTCTTCATCAGCTTGAGAGCGAATTCGAGCTGCTCGTCGTCGGTCTGGTCTTTCTCGATTGCCGACTTCCAGAACTCGCGCTCTTCCTCAGATCCCCGGCGGAAGCTGAGGATGACAGGCAAAGTTACCTTACCTTCGCGGAAGTCGTCACCGACATTCTTGCCGAGGCTCGACGTATCGCCCGCGTAATCGAGCGCATCATCGATAAGCTGGAAGGCAAGTCCAAGATTGGTGCCGTAAGAGCGCAGCGCTGCCCGATCCGCCTTGGTGGCATCCGCTACAACTGGGCCTACTTCGGCTGCCGCCGAAAAGAGCGCAGCGGTCTTGGCCTTAATGACGGAGAGATATTCGTCCTCGGTGGTCTCGAGGTTCTTGGCAACGCTGAGCTGCAGCACTTCGCCTTCAGCAATCACCGAAGCCGCTGCCGATAGGATGTCGAGAGCTTCAAGCGATCCAACATCGACCATCATGCGGAAAGCCTGGCCGAGCAGGAAATCGCCGACGAGAACGCTCGCCTGGTTGCCCCAGATCATGCGAGCGGTGCGCTTTCCGCGGCGCATGTCGCTTTCGTCCACGACATCGTCATGCAGCAGGGTCGCTGTGTGCATGAATTCGACGCTGGTAGCCAGCTTGACGTGGCCGTCGCCCTCATAGCCGAACATCTGGGCAGCAGCCAGCGTCAGCATCGGGCGCAGCCGCTTGCCTCCGGATGAAATGAGGTGATTTGCCACCTCCGGAATCATGGTTACGTCAGAGCCCGCCTTGGACAGGATCAGTTCATTGACGCGGCCCATATCCTGTCTGGTGAGCGCGATCAGGTCCTCGATCGAAGCGCTCGTTCGCTTGCCATCATCAATGTTCACTACTACGCCCACCATCGGGTCTCCCGCAAAAACGGCCGCTGTTACCGCCATTTAGTCGCGGGACTCTATGGAGGCAAGCTCTTTGCAGCAAGTGACTAATTGGCGCGGACGCAAGGGAATGCGTTATGGATTTACAATAATTGCATCTCCTGAGAGGGTCTGCAGATGATTGAGCTTATGCGAACCAACGATGCTGTGATGCTCTCTTTTGTTGAGACATTGCTGCGCGATTCTGGCCTCTCCTTTTTTATCGCGGATCAGAATATGAGCGTGATTGAAGGCTCGCTGGGCATTTTGCCCCGTCGTATCATGATCAGCGAGGACCATTTGGAAGAGGCACGAATGCTTCTTAAAGACGCCGGAATCGATGGAGAGCTAAAAGGCGTATGAGGTTACAGCCTGCGACGAAGGACAGTTCGCCCGCACTCGAGGAACGAACGATCGATGCGTTCCATCGGGGTGACTTTTATTTGATCCAGCCGCGACGCGGGCACCGGGCAGGCACGGATGCCATGATGCTGGCTGCTGCAGTCCCGTCATCGTTTTCCGGTCGGCTGGTGGATCTGGGCGCTGGCGCTGGCGCAGCCGGACTTGCCGTTGCCTCTCGCTGCCGCAGTTCGCGGGTTGTGCTCGTCGAGCGCGAGGCCGAGACGGCCAATTGCGCCAGGGCTACCCTCGCATACCCGGAAAATTCGCGAATTGCGGGTCGAGGAGCGGTTATCGAGACGGACGTCACCCTGACCGGCAAGGCACGTATTGCTGCAGGGCTCGAAGATTCGAGCTTCGACTTCGCGATCATGAACCCGCCCTTCAACCTCCGTACCGATCGCCCCTCTCCGGACGACCTTCGACGCGGCGCCCATGTCATGGATGACGGCCTCTTCGAAAGCTGGCTGCGCACTGCCGCCGCCATTGTGCGCCCGAAGGGTGGCTTTGCCCTGATTGCCCGCCCCCGATCACTGACCGAAATTCTCGCGGCCATGGACGGTCGTTTCGGTGCTGCCCAGATCGTCCCGATCCTGCCCCGAGCTGATGAGCCGGCCATCCGCATCGTCATTCGCGCGATCCGGGCTTCGCGCGCGCCGCTGTCGCTGATGCCACCACTGATCATCCATGACGCAGCGGGTGATCATTTCAGCATCCGCGCTGATAATGTGAACAACGGTCGCGCATCTCTGTTCGGGGATTAAAACCCGCCACGGTCAGTGATCACAAGGATTTGCACCAAAGATATTGCGCGCCGACGTGAAGATCCTACATGCGAAGCGACATATCGGAGAGACCACTCTTGAAACGACTGTTCAGCCGCTTCCTTCCCGCCTCCATGCGCAACACGGGCACGACCATCCCGGTCATTCGACTGCAAGGTCCAATCATGGCTGGCGGAAATCAGTTTCGCCCCAGCCTTTCGCTGGCATCGACAGCTGGCCTCATTGAAAAGGCGTTTGCGTTCAAGGAGGCCCCTGCGGTTGCGATTTCGCTGAATTCGCCAGGCGGTTCACCGGTTCAGTCACGCCTGATCTTCAAGCGCATCCGCGATCTCGCCGAGGAAAAGAACAAGCGTGTTCTGGTTTTCGTCGAAGACGTTGCGGCTTCCGGCGGCTACATGATCGCGCTCGCGGGCGACGAAATCATCGCTGACGAATCATCAATCGTCGGATCGATTGGCGTCGTTTCGGCGGGCTTTGGTTTTCCGGAACTTCTGAAGAAGATCGGTGTGGAACGCCGGGTACATACTGCTGGTCAGAACAAGGCGATCCTTGATCCCTTTCAGCCTGAAAAGCCAGAGGACGTCGAGCGTCTCAAGGAGCTACAACTTGAGATCCACGACACATTCATCGACATGGTCAAAGAACGGCGCGGGGCGAAGCTTGCTCAAAACCCAGACCTGTTCACCGGGATGTTCTGGACCGCGAAAAAGGGCCTCGACATTGGGTTGATTGATGGCCTCGGCGACATGCGCTCGTTCATTCGCCGCCGTTATGGTGACAAGGCCCGGCTGCAGTTGATTTCGCCCTCGCGCGGGCTTTTTGGTCGCAAGCTCGGCGTATTTGGCAGCGAGGCGCCAGAACTTGGCTCAGGAATTGCTCACGGGATCGTTGATGCGGCAGAAGAGCGTGCAATGTGGGCCCGCTTCGGACTTTGAAGGCAGGCCGAGACGCGATACAATCATCCTCGCAGGGACAGCCACGAGGCGATAGCAGGAAGGATCAAGGTGAATGCCCCAGCTCGTTTTCTTCGCCGTCGTCGGCGTTGTCGCCTATGTCGGATACCGTGCTTTCGTACGTGAGGCAGAACGGATTACGGCCCGCGCCCGCCGCGCCGAGGCCGAGCAGCGCATCGGCTCGCATGGAACGCTGATCAAGGATCCGGTCACCGGCGAATACCATCTCACCAGGGACTGATATCTTCTAACCATGGCCGAAGCGATCGCCGAACACGCCCCGGCCAAGGTCAACCTTGCGCTGCACATTACCGGCCAGCGGGCCGATGGCTACCATCTTCTCGAATCGATCGTCGTCTTCACGGAAGAAGGCGACCGCGTTTTCGTTGAAGCGTCAGATGAAGACCGCTTCACGATCAGCGGACCCTTTTCCGATGGACTGGATGCTGGGCAGGACAACCTCGTCACCCGCGCGCGCGATCATCTGCGTGCGCTGGTGGGCAGCACCGCGGCGGTTGCAATTCACCTTGAAAAGAATTTACCTGTCGCATCAGGCATCGGTGGCGGATCGAGCGATGCCGCAGCGACCCTTCGCGCGCTGTGCCGGTTATGGCTGATTTCGCCGTCTGGCGAAGCGCTTTCAGCGCTCGCGCTACAGCTTGGCGCAGACGTTCCTATGTGCCTTGAGGCGCGAAGCCTGATTGCGCGTGGCATCGGCGAAAAGGTGGTTCCGGTCTCAATGCCCGATCTGCCTTTGGTGCTGGTAAATCCCGGCGTTGCCGTGTCGACCCCGTCTGCTTTCCGTGCCCTTGCGCGCAAGGACAACCCGATCCTTCCCTCGCTGCCCGATGGCCTTGATAGTGCAGGTATTGTCACGTGGCTTTCCAACTCCAGCCGCAACGACCTTGAAGCTCCCGCGCGGCTTCTGGCACCCGAGGTGGCAGAAGTCATCGGAGCCCTCGGACACACAGGCTCCTCCCTGAGCCGCATGTCCGGCTCAGGGGCGACATGTTTCGGCATATTCCCCAGCTTCGAGGAAGCTTGCGCCGCCGCGACCAAGCTCGCGGCGGCTCACCCATCGTGGTACGTCAGGGCGACAAGAACGATCCAGGAGCGTCACCATGGCAAACATCGATGAAAGCCGCCCCTTTATTCCGGTTGGCATCGCCGTTCTGACCGTCTCAGACACCCGCTCGCTGGATGAAGACCGATCGGGTTCCACGCTTGCTCAGCGCATCGAGGAGGCCGGGCATCGCCTTGCCTCGCGCGACATCGTCACAGATGACATCGAAGCAATCCGCGAGAAGGTCACAGCGTGGTCGAACGATCCGGCAATCGACGTCATCATCACCACCGGTGGAACCGGCTTTACCGGGCGCGACGTCACTCCAGAGGCGCTTGAGCCCATGTTTGATAAGAAGATGGACGGCTTTTCAGCCATCTTCCATCGCATCTCGTACGAGAAAATTGGAACGTCGACGATCCAGTCACGTGCGACAGGAGGCTTGCTCAACGCAACCTTCGTTTTCGTCCTGCCTGGCTCGCCGGGTGCCTGTCGTGACGCGTGGGACCAGATCCTGGCAACCCAGCTCGACTATCGTCACATGCCCTGCAACTTCGTGGAAATCATGCCAAGGCTTGATGAACACCTGAAGCGCAGTGGTGGAAAATACGCCTAGTTTTGCGGGCTCGAAGGGACAATCCGAGCTCCAAGCCTGCGTAGGCCACCCTTTCCTCGGAATGCCTCGGCATCGCAGTTGCTTGAGACGAAATCCGCCTTTGGCATCAGAAGGCCTTCCTCCAGCGGCCTCCTCGCCCGCAAGCGTTGAAGAAACGTCAGCCTCGCCTCTTCAGCGCGTGTGAAGGTGGCTGCGCCGCCTCGGCTAACAACATGTGTGACGACCGGCTCAATCCAGTCCGGCAGCAGCCTCGCACCCGGCTCCAGAAACAACAGCCAGGCACTTCGCGCCAGCTGAACCCCGTCTACCCACCTTGCGTTCGCCAGAAAAACGCAGCCGGCATGATCCGCAACAAGCTCAGTCCCGTCATCGGATCCAGCGTCGCAGACGATCACTTCCCGTACTACGCCCTCTACTGCTGCAGATACCAGGGCAGCCAGCGTACCCGCCAGGCCCTCCTCGTCGTTTTGGGTCGCAATCAGCACTGAAATCATAGTTCAGCAGATAGACCAAACGAGGAGCATGCGCCATCACCTGGCCATAAAGTTCTTGCTTTGTTCTCCTCCTTAAATTAGGAATCTTTTCATCAAGACGAGTCGTTGTGCGACACGGGAGCCTCTCATGGAACCAATCCGACAGGCAGATGCAGCCGCCTTCTCACAGGGCGGCGCCGCTGCGGCCAACTCCGTGATCGACGACAGTGGCCTTCGTGTCGGCTTCGAACGCAGGCGCGGCCGTGCAGCCGGGGTGAACCCTTCAGGCCGCTATGAGCCCGTCACCCGGCACGTATTCGACGATGGCTGGAACACTTTGGAAGACCTGCCGCCTTTCAAGACGACGGTACAGGTTGAACGCCCGCGCACCATCATTACCCGCAACGATTCGCTGGACATTTCCTTCGATCGCTCGATCAATCCATATCGCGGCTGCGAACATGGCTGTGTCTACTGCTTCGCGCGTCCGACCCACGCCTATATGGGCATGTCACCCGGTCTCGATTTCGAATCAAAGCTTTTTGCCAAGCCGGATGCCGCGCGCCTGCTGGAACGCGAATTGTCCAAAAAAGGCTATGAGCCGAAGACCATCGCGATTGGCACCAACACGGATCCCTACCAGCCGATAGAGCGCCAGTGGCGCATCATGCGCGAGGTCCTGGAGGTCCTCGAAGCGCACAATCATCCCGTCGGCATCGTCACCAAATCTGCGCTCGTTACCCGCGACATCGATATCCTCTCCCGCATGGCCGAAAAGGGCCTCGCAAAGGTGGCCCTGTCCGTCACCAGCGTTGACCGCAAGCTGGCGCGTGTCATGGAGCCGCGCGCATCAACGCCCCCCAAGCGCCTGGAGGCGATACGAACGCTTCATGAGGCAGGCATTCCGGTGTCGGTGATGATCGGGCCGGTGATCCCCGCGCTCAATGATCAGGAGATCGAGAGGATCCTCGAATCAGCCCACCAGGCAGGTGCCCGCGAAGCTGGTTACATCATCTTGCGCCTCCCACTTGAGGTGGCACCGGTTTTCAAGGACTGGCTGCTGCGCAACTATCCGGATCGCTATCGCCACGTCATGTCGCTGGTGCGTTCGATGCGCGACGGCAAGGACTACGATGCCGAGTGGGGCAAGCGCATGAAGGGTGCGGGGCCATATGCCTGGCAAATTGGCCGTCGTTTTGAAATCGCAGCCAAGCGGCTGGGTCTCAATTCCGAGCGCCTCCGCCTGCGTACCGATCTTTTCAAGGCTCCGAGCGGTCCCGGCGAGCAACTCATGCTGTTTTGATTCGACGCTTTTGATCGCCGTAGCGTCCTGATTTCCGCTGGTGGCCGCCGCGCCGTCCTCGTTCCAGCGGATAACCTTCCGCTCCCACCCCTGGAAAACGGAAGGACTTGCGGAGAATCGGAGCGGATGCAAGACATTGCCGCACAATGTCACGATCAGCTTCCGATTCTCCGACCCTTTTCGACCTGCCTGTGAGGCCGGATTTTTCCCTTGAGAACTCCGCTCGTCGCGAGGGGCTATGGCCTGTCGCTGGAACCGACGAAGCCGGGCGAGGGCCGCTTGCAGGCCCGGTAGTCGCCGCCGCGGTTATTCTCGATCCCGACAACATTCCGGACGGGCTGGATGATTCGAAGCGGATGGACAGCGCAGCACGCAACGCCGTGTTTGACGAGATCCTTGCGCGCGCCGTGTCCGTCTCCTTCTCATCCGTGTGTGCGCACTCAATCGACTGCGGCGATATCCGCAAGGCAAGCCTGGAAGCAATGCGGAGGTCCGTCGCGAACCTGTGTACCCCACCCAAGATGGTGCTGGCGGATGGACGCGATGTGCCGCCAGCCCTCCCCTGCCTTGGCCGTGCGGTCGTCAAGGGTGACCAGCGTTCCCAATCGATCGCCGCAGCATCGATTGTCGCCAAGGTCATCCGCGACCGCATGATGTGTCGGGTTGGCGATCACGACCCGCGCTATGGATTTGAAGTTCACATGGGCTATGCAACCGCGCGCCATCGCGCGGCAATCGACAGTTCCGGCCCGATGGTACGGCTCCACCGCCTGTCGTTTGCGCCGTTCCGGCTGCGTGAACTCGAGCCCACCGGGACCTGAGCCGGACCAAATCCGCTCAAATTATCACGTGTCAACTTCCGACCGCGCACCGTCTGTTTTCCCGAAACGCAGAGCAACAAAAAAGGCCGCCCATGGCGGCCTCAGACCACTGACAAACCCCGTCCTTTTCGGCGGGGTTTTGTTTTTGGGCTGATATGTTTGACGGGAATGTCTCGCTACTTTTGGTCGGCAGAGGGGTTGGGCCTCAGGCGAGGCCGGGTTTTGGTGCTTTGGTGAGCGCCAGGGCGATCTTTTTGATGTTTTGGGCGGCGGCTGCCAGCAGGCACTGGCATGCGACGCGGGTCAGACTTCGGAACCGGGCATGGCGGTGTCCGTGAAACTGTTTGGCATCGGCAAAGGAGCGCTCGACCGTTTCCTTGCGCATGGCGGCCATCAACCGTGCGGTGATCGAGGTAGAAAAAGCCCTTTGGCTTGCCCTCGCGCACCTGCGACAGGGTCGAGGCGTCAAACACCCGATCTGTCAGCTTCATGCGCAAAAACCAGCGATAGGCGACATTGACCTCGATCTCGCGCATCAACTGGCGCTCGGAGCGGATGCCAAGCAGGTAGCCGATGAACAGCGCCTTGAACATCAAGGTTGGGTCAAGCGCTGGCCGGCCATTGTCGGCGCAATAGAGCCCCTCGACCCGATCGTGAATGAAGGAAAAATCGATCACCGCATCGATCTTGCGAAGCAGGTGATCCTTCGGAACCAGACCATCGAGCGTCACCATCTCGAGCGCGGTCTGTTCAGGGCTGGGTTACTTCAACATGCCCCAGTGAATCAAAAACCCCTAGCTTACGCCAGGGGTCTGTCAGCAGTCTGAAGGCCGCTCAGAGGCGGCCTTCTTCATGTCTTGGATCGATGATCAGTTCAAGCGCGCCTTGACGTCAGACAAGGCTGCCTTGAACAGGGCGTCGTCAGCCTTGCTATCGACGGTGTCAGCAAGGAGCTTCCCAGCCGCAGCAACCGCAATCTCAACTGCGCTGGTGCGAACTTCGGCGACAGCATCGCGCTCAGCCTGAGCGATCTTTTGCTCGGCAAGTGCGGTACGTCGCGTCACGTACTCCTCGGTGCGAGCCTTGGCTTCTGTAACCAGGGACTCGGCCTCGTGCTTGGCCGCGGAAACGATCTCAGCAGCTTCCTGCTCGGCTTCCTTACGCTTCTGCTGGTAGTGAGCCAGCAGCTTCGTGGCTTCTTCACGGAGCTTGCGTGCCTCTTCCAGCTCATTGCGGATCTTCTCCGCACGGCTGTCGAGTGCCTTGTTGACCATCGCGGGCAGGCCCGCGAAGATCACAAGCGCAAGGAACAGGACGAGACCAACTGTAGCCCAGAATGTTGCGTCCATGATCTTAGCTCCTCACAGCCTTGACGGCGGCAGCGACGGCAGATTGATCTGCTTCCGCACCAACCAGCTGCTGAACGATCGCAGACGCTGCGCCCTCGGCGATCTGACCGACGTCGCGCATGGCTTCATCCTTGATCAGAGCAATACGAGCTTCAGCGCCAGCAAGCTTCGCTTCAAGCTCCGCCTCGACCTTCTTGCGCTCGACTTCGGCGTCCGCCTTGGCGGCGTCGCGGGCCTGCTGGCCAATCGCGTTCGCCTTGGCCTTGGCATCGGCAAGTTCCTGCTCGTAAGCAGCAACGGCAGCATCCGCTTCAGCTTTCATGCGCGAAGCTTGTTCAAGATCCTGCGCAATCTGGCCATTACGGTTTTCGATGATCCCGCCGATACGCGGAACCACTACCTTCTTCAGGAAGAGGTAGAACAGACCAAACGTGATCGCCAGCCACACGATCTGTGAGGCGAAGTGTGTGGAATCAAACGGAGGAAATACACCTTCCTCGTGAGTCTCGACTGCCAGCTCGGTCTGCAGCTGGTTGTCGCTACCCGATTCCTGCGCAAATGCAGGCGCCACAAACATGGGCTTCCCCTGTCAGAATTTAGTCGGCCACGCAGTATTACGTAGCCGACCGTTTCGGCTTCTTGTCTTAGACGGCGAAGAGCAGGAGCAGAGCAATCAGCAGCGAGAAGATGCCGAGAGCTTCAGTCACCGCGAAGCCGAAAATCAGGCGGCCGAACTGGCCGTCAGCAGCTGCCGGGTTGCGCAGAGCGCCCGAGAGGTAGCTACCGAAGATGTTGCCGAGGCCGAGTGCCGTACCAGCCATGCCAAAGCAAGCAAGACCTGCGCCGATGTAACGTGCTGCTTCCGCTTCCATGTCAAACTCCTGTTGATTTCCAGATTGCGGTTTCTGCGGGCGGCGGGGCCGCCGGTGAAAGGTATGATCAGTGGTTCGGGTGAACCGCGTCGTTCAGGTACATGCAGGTGAGGATTGCAAACACATATGCCTGAATGAACGAGATGAGGAACTCCAGACCCGTAAGCGCAACCGTCATCAGGAGCGGCAGCACAGCGGTAGCAATACCCAGAGGTCCAAGTGCGCCCAGCGACACGATGAAGCCTGCGAAGACCTTCAGCGTGATGTGGCCGGCGAGCATACTGGCGAACAGACGAACCGAGAGGCTCACCGGACGCGACAGGAACGAGATGACTTCGATCGCAACAACCAGCGGCACAAGTGCGCCCGGCACCCCACTCGGCACGAAAAGACCGAGGAATTTGAGGCCATGCTTATAGAAGCCATAGAGAACGACAGTCCCGATCACCACCAGCGCAAGCGAGAAGGTGACGATGATCTGGCTGGTGACCGTGAAGAAGTAAGGGAACATTCCCAGCATGTTTGCGAACAAGACAAACATGAACAGGGAGAACACCAGCGGGAAGAAGCGCATTCCGGCGGTCCCGGCTGAATCGCGCAACATATTTGCGACGAATTCGTAGGACATCTCAGCCATTGACTGCGCGCGGCCCGGAACCAGGCTGCGGCTGGTGGTCGTGAAATAGAGGAACGCTGCAGCGGATGCCACGGTGGCAACCATGAAGAGCGACGAGTTGGTGAACGAGAGATCGATCCCGCCAACCTCAATCGGAATCAATTTCGAGATGTGAAACTGGTGGATCGGATCGTTGGCCAATGTCGAGCCCCTCGATTACGTCATGCGCCAGCGGCGCTATTCATTTTCCTTGCGGCCTAGCACACCCTGCTTCGGCTCTGCAATCTTGCCAGCCGCGCGAAGTACGTTCAGCACACCTGCACAGAAACCGAGCAGTAGGAATACGATCAAACCCCACGGCGATGTCCCCGCGATCTGATCGATCAGCCAACCTATCCCGGCTCCGACTACCACCCCCGCGATAAATTCGCTGGATAGCTTCATTGCCTGGCCGAAACCCACCATATCGCGGGAACCTGCCGATACCTTTACCTTTGCTTCGTCAGCCGCACGGCGTGCTGCGAGCGCAGCTTCCAGATCGCGACCACGACGCTCGAGGTCCTCATCACGAACAGCCGGATTTCCCGCCGTGTCAGGATGGGCTTTGCCCTTGTCTTCAGGCCTGTCGAAACCGGCCATCGCAACCTCCTGCCCGGACAGATCGTCTCCGTCTCTCCGCTTTTAAAGTCGCGCGCAACATAGTTAGGGCCTACACCCCAGTCAAGCCGGGGTCAGGTCCATACATGCCACATATTCACCTAATAAAATCAGCCGATTAGGCATCTGCGACAATGCGTCAAGGCTGGGAATGGCTCGGAATCACCAGAATCCTCGCCAGAACGTCAGCTCCAGCCGCCGCCATAGGTGCGATAGAAGATGTGCAGGCCGATCTTCTTCATCTTTTCCATCGTGCCTGCCCAGCCCGGTTTGACATAGGTGGCGTGATAATGGGTCGCAGAGCCGACCTCCGGCAGGAAGATCTTTCCAGCAGTGACAGCCATCGCGACTTCCTGTGCCATCTTATAATGGCGGCGATCGTTGATCTTCAGCTTCCGCCCCTCGCACGCGAAGGAGAACTGGCAGCGGTTGCGCCAGTCTTTATTCTGGTAAACCACTCCGCAGATCGTCGCTGGATAGGCAGGATTTCGCACGCGATTGAGAATCACCTGACCTACTGCGGCCTGCCCGATCGCATCCTCACCACGCGACTCGAAGTAGATGCCTTCGGCAAGGCATTTTTGCTCGCTGTCGGAGAACACAGTCGCCGGCAGCGGATGTTTCATCCAGTCGTGGTCGCCCTCCCTTACCGGCGGCACATAGCGCCCCGCGTAGGGATCTTCCTCTTCCTTGAGCAGGCTCGCGAACGGCGATGCATTCGCATAGTTGGGTCCACTTGGCGCATAAGCGGTCGCCAGGATGTCCGGCCTGTCATTGTTGACGAGGTCGGCAAGGAAGGACGGAACGCCGGGGGCTGCTGTCTCGTCTTCACGAACGTGGAAAGCAGCCGCGATCTGGATTTCCTTACCTGCAATCTCGGGAACGACAAATGTCATTGCCAGCTGTGGCTCCTGCGTCGGCTTCAGGAGCGAGCTGGTTCGCTCGAAGATGGAACCGGCACTGAAAGGTTTTGGCGGAGCGACCGGCGCGACATGCACCACTCGTCCACGTTTGTCATTCCGTGTGACACGATCTTCGTCCGGAATGTCGCTGACAACATTCTTGGCGCGAAATGCAACCGTGCCGACGCCCGGGGCCTTCAGGCCCGCACCAGATATCGACGCGGTGACTGTGGAATCTACAAATTGCATTTCGGCGGCGTGAACCGACCCGGCAGCTGCCGCTTCGACATAACCATTCCAGCGCGCGCCCGCATTTTCGAGCCCAGCGACATAACTCGCCATATCCTGATAGGAAAGATTGGTAGGTGACGCGATCCAGATCCCGAGGCCCACCAATAGCGGGGTGGCAAAGGCTCGCGTTTCGGTACGCGGACGTCCGCGCCTAGCCTGTCTACGCAACACCGACACTCTCCAAATACGCAACAGCAACTCGTGAAAAATAAGTGCCGCATTAACCTTGATGGTTGGTTAATGGGCGAAGCTATTGCACGGATTGGCATGGTTACTTGGGGTCAGCCGTCGTGATCCTCTTGGGCGCGTTCCATTGAAGAAGCACGAAAAACGAAAGGCCCGATCAAAGCCGGGCCTTTGGTCAATATTATCTCAGCTGGCGCGATCAGCGCTTCTTGGCTCGTCCCGCGAACGGGTTGTCTGGCGCTCGAAGTGCCATGCGGATCGGCACACCCGGCATCTCGAATGTGTCACGCAACCCGTTGGTCAGGTAGCGGATGTATGATTGCGGCATAGCATCCGGACGCGAGCATGACAGGACGAACCCCGGAGGGCGCGTCTTTACCTGGGTGATGTATTTGATCTTCAGGCGCCGGCCAGCAACAGCCGGAGGCGGATGGTGCGTGAGAACCCCCTCGAGCCAGCGGTTGAGCTTGCCCGTGGAGACGCGACGGTTCCAGACACGGTGCGTCTTCTCGATCGCCTCCATCAGCTTGTCGAGACCTTTGCCCGTCTCGGCTGAAATCGTCACCGCCTGAATACCGCGGACCTGCGGCAACAGGCGCTGAGTCTTTTCGCGCAGTTCCGCAAGCAGTTCCTGCCGGTTGTCGATCAGGTCCCACTTGTTGAAGGCGATGACCGGCGCGCGTCCTTCACGAATGATCAGGTCAGCGATCTGCAAATCCTGCTTTTCGAACGGGATCGTCGCATCAAGAACGATGACAACGACCTCAGCAAAGCGAATCGCGCGCAGTCCGTCAGCAACCGAAAGCTTTTCGAGCTTTTCCTGAACCCGCGACTTGCGACGCATGCCTGCCGTATCGAACAACTTTATTCGACGGCCACGCCAGTCCCAATCCACCGAGATTGAGTCGCGCGTGATACCGGCTTCCGGTCCCGTCAGCAGACGCTCTTCGCCCAGGAAGGCATTGATAAGCGTAGACTTGCCAGCGTTGGGCCGCCCGACCATCGCGATGCGCAGCGGCTTCGTGGCGTCATATTCCGGAATGACTTCGCTGTCCGGATCGGCGATGTCCTCACCGACCAGTGGTTCCGCCACAGCTAGGCTGACTGCTTCATCTTCTTCTTCGGCAGCGAAGACACGTTCCGCGCCCAACGCCTCGACAATGGCCTCACGCAGGTCGACCATGCCTTCTCCGTGCTCCGCAGAGATCGGAATAGGCTCGCCGAGACCGAGTTCCCAGGCCTCCAGCATTCCGCCCTGAGAGCTGCGCGACTCAGCTTTGTTGGCAACAAGAACAATCGGCTTGGATGTGCGGCGGGCAATGTCCGAGAAGGTGCGGTCGTCCGGAACGACACCTGCCCGCGCGTCTACGACGAACAGGATCAGGTCCGCTTCGTCCATCGCCGTTTCGGTCTGCGCGCGCATGCGACCCGCCAGCGAGGCCGCATCGGCATCTTCAAAACCAGCCGTGTCGATCACATCAAATTCGAGATCGTAAAGACGAGCCGGATGCACGCGTCGGTCGCGTGTAACGCCCGGCGTGTCATCGACGAGCGCAAGCTTGCGCCCGACGAGGCGATTGAAAAGGGTAGACTTGCCGACGTTGGGTCGGCCGATAATTGCAACCGTGAAGCTCATGTGAGGCCCCTCCGGGGCGGTCAGGACGCCGATCCCGAACCGCGGATCAGTTCGGACATCAGTTCAGCGCGACGACGCAGGTTCAGCGGCGTTGCTTCGTCTTCGGTAATTTGGGTGAAAAGAGTCGCTGCGTCGGCGAACCTGCCCTCGCCCCAGGCGGACAAGGCAAGCGCTTCGCGTGCAGAATGGCGCAGCGTGTTGGTATCAGAGGTCAACGTCTCGACCCGCTGGGCAACGTCCGCATACGAGCCGTGATCGACAAGAACGAGCGCGGCACGCAAGCGAGCCATCTCGCGAATGGACAGAGGAACAGACGTATCTGCTGCCACCGAATCGAAGCCGGCAATAGCGCCTGCATAGTCTCCGGACTGCGCAAGAAGCGTTGCAGCGCGCATACGGGCCAGCACCGGATATGCACCGTAACCATCGGCCTCGAGCTGTGCGAGGGAGGCCTTAGCTTCCTCAGTCTGCCCTTCGCGCGCCTGCGAAAGTGCCTGTAGATAAATGTCGCCCGAAACGTTGGCGCGGTTGGTGGACCAGTGATCCCAGGCAACATAGGCAGCAGTGGCAATCACAATAGCGGCTGCGCCACCGATCATGATCGGGCCAAAGCGCTTCCACAGATCCTTCGCCTTGTCCTGGCGAAGTTCGCTGCTTACTTCACGGAAAAAACTGTCGTCGGACATTGCTCACCGGCGGCGTTGGAGATTGTTGTGTCGGAAATAATGTTCCCGACAGCTATTCGCATGCGTTTTAGCTGAAAATTGGTCGCATGGAAGGCCTGTTGGCAAAAAGGCCTGATTCAGCCGCGCTTGCGGGCAATGAACGCACTCAAAATAAGAGCGACAGCCGCCATGATCGATGGAGCGGTGAACGTTCCTGTCCTGTCCGCGATAAGGCCCGCAACGACGGGTCCGATGATCTGGCCAAGGCCAAAGGCCGCTGTCATCAGTGACAAGGCTCTACGCGGCGCTTCAACAGCGATGTCCCGCGCGATCTGTAGCCCGACCGCCGTCACCGCGATGAAAGTGCCTCCCAGAAGAACGCCGCCAATCAACGGACCTACATGGCTGCCGAGTGTGACGCTTGCCAGCACCCCTATAGCTTCCACCATGCAAGCTGCAGCGAACGCGTTGGTACGGCCCCATCGCTGCGCCGCCTTGTTCCACAGCCAGACTAACGGAATTCCGGCTAGGCCCGTTACCAACCAGACGACCGCCTCGAACAGCGGCCCCGCCTCGCCCTGGCGCACTATCGCAACGAGGAAAGTGGCCGTGACGATGTAGCCAAACCCAAAGAGGCCATAGGCGAGGATGATGCGCGCCATTGCCGGTGCGCGGGGAAGCATTCCTTCCGCGACGGGACGCCGCATCTGCGTTGGGCCTCGATCCACAAGTAGCAACACCGCCAGCAGCCCCACAGCGGACAATCCGCCTGACCAGAGCCATCCGGCACGCCAGGATGATTCGAGCAGGGTCAAAGCTCCGATCAGAAGCGATGACGCTGCGATCCCAACTCCGACACCGCCGAAGTGAACGGCGTGAAGTTGTGACCTTCCCGCTTGTGCGAGCCTTTCAAAGACGATCGTTGCCATGAAGACCAGCACAAACGCGCTGGCTATTCCCGCGAAAAAACGCACGACAAGGAAGAAGATCAGATTATCCGAAAACGCCATGATGGCGGAGAGGACGGCGGTGGCGAGAAGCGCGCCCATCACTGCCAGATATTCACGCCCCTGCCCCCAATTTCGCCAGCAAGGACGGCGCCGAGCAGATAGCCGATATAATTCGCCGAGGCGATGAGCCCGGCATCCGACGCGCTGATGCCAAGCGCATCCATCATGCCCGGCAGGATCGGCGTATAGACGAAACGCCCGATCCCCATGGCAACCGCCATGGCGATCATCCCTGCGATGGCATAGGTCAATGGTGGACGGGCGGTATGGCTCATGCGCCGGAAGGTCGGGCCAGATCGTGCTTCCGGCAAGAGAAATATCTACGCTGGCCCAACCCTATTCGCACTCAGCGTTCGAAGACGGTGGCGTAGAGTTCTGGCTTGAAGCCAATCTCGATCTTGCCGTCAGCATCCAGAATCGGGCGCTTGATCATCGATGGCTGCTCGAGCATCAGCTCGATTGCCTTCTCCTCAGTCAGATCAGCCTTCTTGTCGTCGGGCAGCTTCCTGAAGGTCGTTCCAGCCTTGTTGAGGACCTTCTCCCAGCCTGCAGCGTTGCTCCAACGCTCCAGCTGTGCGCGTTCAACGCCCTTCGACTTGTAGTCATGGAAGGCGTAGTCGACGCCGTTGTCCTGCAACCAGGTGAAGGCCTTCTTCATCGTGTCGCAGTTTTTGATGCCGTAGATGGTGACGCTCATCGCAAAACTCCTCGTCGTCCTGTCCCCCCGGTCTTAACCTCTCAATCGCGGTCATGCCACCGCACACAGAAAATGCCGCCCCCGATGACGGGAGCGGCATTCTTTTTTCGCTTAGAACCTACCAGCGCGAAAGTCGGCATAGGCCTGATGCAACTCGGCCTCGGTGTTCATCACGAAGGGTCCACCCATGGCGAGCGGTTCGCGGATGGGCTCGCCGGTGAGGACGAGATAATGCGCGTCCGCCGAAGCCTCGAGGTTGATGAGGCCTGCATCCGTGGTGAACAGCACCGTTTCCGGCCCTTCCAGCTCCTGTTCGCGGTTCAGCGTCAGCTTCCCGGTCAAAAGCAAGAGCGAGACGGTTTCGCCTTCCGGCACATCCACGACATGCTGGCAGCCTTGCGGCAAATAAGCATCCCAGACATTGAGCGGCGTTGCCGTTTCAGTCGGACCTTCGACACCGTCGTAAGCCCCGGCGATCACCCGCAGCTTGCCGCCCTTGCCGATCTCAACCTCCGGGATCGTGTCGGCGAGGATCGTCTGGTAGTGCGGGTCGTCCATCTTTCGCGCAGCCGGCAGGTTCACCCAAAGCTGAAGCATTTCGAGCGCGCCGCCATGGGCATTGACGAGGTCCGAGTGGAACTCTTCATGCTGGACGCCGCGCGCTGCCGTCATCCACTGCACGTCGCCGGGACCAATCGCGCCGCGATTGCCCATCGTGTCGCCGTGCTCGACGCCGCCCTGATAGACGATCGTTACCGTCTCAAAGCCGCGATGCGGATGCATGCCGACACCCTTCGGCTTGTTGGTCGCCTCAAACCACATTTCGGGGTTGTAGCCAGCGATCAGGAACGGGCTCGTGTCATGCGCATGCTGCTGGTAGGGCAGCATCGTTTGGGTCAGGAACCCGTCGCCGACCCAGTGCAGGCCGGGTTTCTTGAAGGTGGTGAGGACTGGTCTGTTATTCATGGTCACTCTCCTCATGCAGAATTGCTGTTGCACGAGACGTAGTGTCCATAAATGATACCTGAAGATCGCCACATGGAGCGCAGCATCTCATTTCTGGAACGATGAGCCACGACCTCAACGATATGCGCCTGTTTGTGCAAGTGGCCGAAGCCGGCGGCTTTGCCAAGGCGAGCCGGCAGACCGGCGTGCCACGCGCTACACTCAGCCGCCGCATCGCAGCGCTGGAAGAGGCGATGGGCCTTCGCCTGATCGAGCGAAGCAGCCGAACCTTTCGCCTCACCGGCGCGGGCGATGCATTTTTCACACGCGCCAAGCCGGCGGTTGATCTTGCAGACGACGCCTTCGCTTGCGGCAGTGATGTGCTTGGCGAACCCGTCGGCACCGTGCGCTTCGCCGCGCCGCAATCGCTGTTGCAACTGGGCCTTGGCAAAATGGTTCAGCGCTACCTTGCCGATCACCCGCGCGTCTCGATCCAGATCGAAGCAACAAACCGCCGGGTCGACCTCTTGCGTGAAGGTTTTGACTTCGCGATTCGCGCCCGCGAATCCTCATCCGCCCCGCTGGATCAGGTCATTGTGCCCTTCGTCGAGGTCGAGCATGTGCTTGCCGTTGCGCCCTCATGGAGAAAAGAGGCCGGAACAACAGTCGCCAGCCTCATCGAAAACGTACCCGTCCTCGCATGGGCTGCGGCGGGCGAACCCGCGATGTGGCGACTGGAAAATGGCGACGGAAACCTGCAGCGCATCGTTTTAAAACCGCGCCTCACCGTCGAAGACATGGCGCTCTTGAAAGATGCCGCCATCGCCGGCCTCGGCGTTGCCCTCCTGCCGCGCATCATGGTCAAAAACGAACTCGCCGCAGGCACGCTCGTCGAACTCAAGCTCGACCTCAAAGTACCGAGAGGCCGGCTCCACGCCATCCACCTCGGCAGAAAAGGCATGCGCCCCGCCGTCTCCCACCTCCTCACCTGGCTCAAACAGGAATATCGCTGGAGGTTTGGCTAACAAAAAAGCCGGCAATTTCCGCTGCCGGCTTTTTCAAAATGCTTATTCCCACTCGATTGTAAACAAGCACACAAAACCCTTTAGTGACAACAATTTGCAAGAACTATCAGGCTCAGTGCCATGAAAAATACCATGACCAGATCATGAGGTTGAACACGGCTTGCGCCGGCAGCGTTCACGCTCCTGGTCGGCGATCTCGCCCGGCTGCAATGCTAGCTCAGCATCGGTCATGCGCTCCAGCACGTCGCGTAGGCGGATGGTGCAAGGAATGGGCGGCAGCTCGAACTCATAGCCGCCGGCGATCATTTCGGCCGCAATCTCCTCGGTGATGAAAAACGGCTCGTCGTCTTGGTTCGGCTTCTTCATGCCCTTTCCTCCTGGCGCTCATCCTGGCCGACAGCGGCCAGGGCATCGGCTTCCGTCAATGCGTCCTCCACGAACGCGCCGTGCTGCTTCGCTTCGGCCTGGCTGACCTCGGCCCATATCCGTTTCACCTGGGCCGCACTGTACCCGGCCAGCTCGGCGGTCTTGTTGATGCTGTAGCCGGACTTGCGCAGCGCGACAACTTGGGCGCGGCGCTTCGGATCAGCACGGCGGCCCTTGTACCGCCCGGCCTGGCGGGCCAACTCAATGCCTTGGCGCTGGCGTTCGCGCCTGTCCTCGTAGTCGTCGCGGGCCATCTGCAAGGCCAGGCGAAAAAGCATGATCTGCACGGCTTCCAGCACGATCTTGGCGACGCCCTGGGCCTCGGCCGCCAGGTCGGATAGATCGACCACGCCAGGGACGGCCAGGCGTGCGCCTTTGGCCTGTATCGAGGCCACCAGGCGCTCGGCCTCGGGCAAAGGTAGGCGGCTGATGCGGTCGATCTTCTCGGCAATGACCACCTCGCCGGGCTGTAGGTCGCCGATCATGCGCAGCAGCTCAGGCCGGTCGGCGCGTGCGCCGGATGCCTTCTCACGGTAGATGCCGGCGACGTAGTAGCCGGCGGCCTTCGCGGCCGTAGTGATCGCCTCTTGGCGTTCCAAGTCCTGCGCGTCGGTGCTGACGCGCAGATAGACCCGCGCCACCATCGGCGCGGCTACTGGCTTCGTCCTGCGCATACTTGCGGGCTCCTTTGGGCATACTCAAATGCACCCATCTTAAACTGGCAGGCCAATTTATCACATATCGATCTAAATGCGCCTAGCTCATTTTTACAGCTTAAATGAGCTATTGAGCACACTCCATATTTCGACTTGTCGTTTTCAGAAGACGGCTGCACTGAACGTCAGAAGCCGACTGCACTATAGCAGCGGAGGGGTTGGATCCATCAGGCAACGACGGGCTGCTGCCGGCCATCAGCGGACGCAGGGAGGACTTTCCGCAACCGGCCGTTCGATGCGGCACCGATGGCCTTCGCGCAGGGGTAGTGAATCCGCCAGGATTGACTTGCGCTGCCCTACCTCTCACTAGTGAGGGGCGGCAGCGCATCAAGCGGTGAGCGCACTCCGGCACCGCCAACTTTCAGCACATGCGTGTAAATCATCGTCGTAGAGACGTCGGAATGGCCGAGCAGATCCTGCACGGTTCGAATGTCGTAACCGCTGCGGAGCAAGGCCGTCGCGAACGAGTGGCGGAGGGTGTGCGGTGTGGCGGGCTTCGTGATGCCTGCTTGTTCTACGGCACGTTTGAAGGCGCGCTGAAAGGTCTGGTCATACATGTGATGGCGACGCACGACACCGCTCCGTGGATCGGTCGAATGCGTGTGCTGCGCAAAAACCCAGAACCACGGCCAGGAATGCCCGGCGCGCGGATACTTCCGCTCAAGGGCGTCGGGAAGCGCAACGCCGCTGCGGCCCTCGGCCTGGTCCTTCAGCCACCATGCCCGTGCACGCGACAGCTGCTCGCGCAGGCTGGGTGCCAAGCTCTCGGGTAACATCAAGGCCCGATCCTTGGAGCCCTTGCCCTCCCGCACGATGATCGTGCCGTGATCGAAATCCAGATCCTTGACCCGCAGTTGCAAACCCTCACTGATCCGCATGCCCGTTCCATACAGAAGCTGGGCGAACAAACGATGCTCGCCTTCCAGAAAACCGAGGATGCGAACCACTTCATCCGGGGTCAGCACCACCGGCAAGCGCCGCGACGGCCGAGGTCTTCCGATCTCCTGAAGCCAGGGCAGATCCGTGCACAGCACCTTGCCGTAGAAGAACAGCAAGGCCGCCAATGCCTGACGATGCGTGGAGACCGAAACCTTGCGCTCGTTCGCCA
>NZ_JADGMQ010000011.1 GCF_016124105.1 Aquamicrobium zhengzhouense | reverse complement strand
GTCGGCTGGCGGGACGCATGCGTCCCTGGCCGAGGTAGCTCCTCGTCCTGCGGACCATAAGCTGAAGGTCGTTGGTTCAAATCCAACCCCCGCAACCAAGCACCAGCTTCTCAGCAATCAACATTCAACGCCGCGCACTTCAGTGTCGGCTGGCGGGACGCATGCGTCCCTGGCCGAGGTAGCTCCTCGTCCTGCGGACCATAAGCTGAAGGTCGTTGGTTCAAATCCAACCCCCGCAACCAAACACCAGCTTCTCAGCAATCAACATTCAATGCCGCGCACTTCAGTGTCGGCTGGCGGGAAGCGATGCGTCCCTGGCGAGGTAGATCGTCGTCTTTGCAGGTGTGGATGCCCCGATCACATGTTGAGGACGGAGGGATGTGGCCCAGGCGGCGCGGCGGCCATATGGGAGGGTGCGAGAACCCTGGCGCGCGTACCGGACGAGCTAGGAGTATAGTAGGACGGGGCATTCATCAGGCGTAGAAAACGCCGGGCACCTAGGCTATGTTTATCAGGCTGTCTAGGGAGCGACCCGCGGATTAACCGATGAGCTTCGACTCATTGCCGCGTTTATCCAGCGGATGGGTCTTCTGCGGCTCCGGCCCAAGGACTGTGCGTCGTGAAAAAATTTCAAAAACTGCGCGCGAGATAGGTCTTGAGCTTTGCGAGTGAGGCAGTGCTGCGCTCGCCCTTGATGCCGAGATATTTGGCGCGGCCGATGTCTCGGTAATAGTTGCCCTCTATGCCAAGGCGGCTTCCGGCAAACGGGCTGTACTCCGCGCCTATTGAGGCCATGAAGCCGGTGGGGGTCCACTCCAGATCTCGTGTCTTTGTCCGGGCGAAAAGGCCGGACACGGTCGCCATTGTCTTGAAGCGCGGGCTCCAGAGATATTCGTAGGAAGCGAGAAGCGAAAAGCCGCTGGTCTTAACGATCTTGCCATTTGCGTCGACGACATAGTCTGTCACAAATGGCAGATTGCCAAGATATGCCATCGCCCCGTCCGCATAGGCGGCGGAAAGGAGGAGGCGGCCTTGATGGCCAAGGACTTCAGGGGAAAGCTCGAGGCCGGCGGAGGCTGCCCAGGCGAGCGTTGACCTCAGCGGTCCGCAACAATTGGTTATCCGGTCGTCAGAGAGCTTCTGTACGGCCAGGCTGATCTGCGAATTGCCCCATCTGCGGTCGTCCACCCGGGCCGAAACAACGAGATCCGGAAGGCTTTGAGAGCCGCGCAATGACCAGACGGCGTCATCAATACGCCGGCTTTCGTTTTCTTCAAGCGAGACCGAGATCTTGGCGCGTTCTCCGATTGCCTTGGTGTAGCCGATAAGGTTCGTCGTCACATCCGAGGCGTACCCCTCGGTGAAGTTGAAACCGGTTGAATAATCGAAAAATGATTTGCGCCGTCCTGCGGTAAAGCCGCCAGCAACGATGAACGCCTGATCGAGATGCAGCAGTGACATGCCGGCAGCCTGCAGCGCCTTGATGCTGGCATGGGTCAAGAGCGGTCCATAGTCCGTCAGTGAGACAGTGGTGAAGGCCGTTACAACTTCAGTTGTATTTTTCGGAGGTCTGTCTCGCGAATTGACTGTGTCATATATTAGAAACGGTTCATCAGTCAGGTAAGTAGTCTCAACATAAAGATCTTTTTTTGCATGATTTACTTCCTGCCACGCCACCACCTGCCCGCCCACCCGAAGACAGATTTCCGTGCCAGGTATCAAGAAGAAACCTTCTCCAGCTCCGGCGCAAACGAGTATAGCTCCAGCGGGCGTGGTATCTTTTGGTTCAGAAGCTGCTCCAAGGGAGTCGACGGGTTTAAATAAGCAAGAGAAGACTAATAAAGCGGTTCTGGAATATTTGGGCAGAGAGAACATCGACTTGCCAACTCCGTGTGGCTGGCGAAACAGCGTGAGAAAATCGTCTGGTTACCGGCGCATCCGTTACGCTGGGTGCTTAGAATTTTACAGGTTAGGGTTAATGTCAGGTAAATAAAGGAATCGTTACTAAAGTATTGATGAGTACAGTTTTGCGAATACTTTGCCCCTGCTCCCGGTGCTTCCGGGGCTTAAGTAAACAGGGAGTATCAAATGCGTAGGACTATTCTCGTCGCCTTCGTCGCGCTCTCGTCGATGAGTGCATCGGCTTGGGCACAATCGAACACCTTCACGCTTATCGACAGCGGCAAAGGCAATGTTGGCCGGGTCTCTCAGACTGGCGCTTCAAACACAGCGCTGATCGGTCAGTTTGGCCGGTCCGGTGCCGCGTCTGTCAACCAGTCGGGCATCAGCAACCTCACCCAAATCGGCCAGGCTGGCCGTGGCAACACGACTGTGAGTTATCAGCAGGGCCTCACAAACGAAGCTCATGCCATTCAGGGGGGTAGCGGCAATGTCGCACGCCTTGGCCAGGTTGGGGCGGTCAATCTGATCGCAGGTGATGCGGTCGGTAAGATGGGCCTGATTGATGCAAATCAGAAAGGGCTGATGAACGTCATCGAGGGAAGTCTCGGCGGCCGTGGCAATACCTTCGCCGGTTTCCAGCGTTAATCCAGAAGCCGGTATACTTCGCGGTCCCATTGGCCGCGAAGGCCGGCCGGAAAGGCTGTACTCATGAAGGCAAGGCGTTTCGGCATGGCGATCGCCAGCATGCTCGCGGTCACGCTTGCGACCGCTGGCGCGGCGATTGCCAGTGATCATCTCACATTCAACCAAAACCGGGCGATCAACGTGAAGGCTGTTCTCCTGATGAAGGGCGATGATCGGGATGTCACCATTAATCAGGCGGGCATCGCAAACGCGGCTTCGATCGCAAGCTTTGGCAGCGGGGGCAAATACGCGATCAACCAGACGGGGCAATCGAATTCTGCCCTCTCAGCGTTGCTCGGTACACGCCAGTCAGCCGCGGTGAACCAGACTTTCACCTCTGGAGGCTGGCCCGCATTTGCAACGAAGGGTCGGCGTTAGCCGGCCCTTCGCCTTGGGAGATTTGTCATGAAGACGATACTTCAAACGGCCATGATAAGCGCGGTGCTGCATTTGGCTGGTGCACACGCAGTCCATGCCAACGATGCCAGCGTCATTCGGCGCACGCAGACGGGCATTCTCAACGTCTTTCATGCCGATCAGGCTTCGAAGGTGAATGTCGTCGAAGTCAATCAGTTCGGACGCCAGAACATCGCGGCGGTCAGGCAAAAGGGCGAGCAAAATTCTGTCTCGCTCTTGCAGATGGGCCACTCGAATTTCGCCGATGTGAGCCAGGAAGGCGGCGCCAGCAGCGCGAACATCCGTCAAATGGGTGGCGTGAGTGAAACCGTATTATTTCAGTCCGGACGTATCTCGCGCAGCCTTGTGGTGCAGAGCGGTGTCGACAACTACGTCACAGGCTACGTGAATGGCGGACTGAATCTGCTTATCGTCGAACAGACCGCACGGCCGCGCGGGATCTTTTCGCGTTAAAGAAAAAGGCCACGGATCTCGCCGTGGCCTTGAACGCAGTCTCGTGAAGTGGGGAGCTTAGAGACCGGCGTTGGAGCGGTAGTCGGTGCGGGCCTTGGTGACCAGCGGGGCCGACTGAACGGTGGCGCGGATCTTCACCTGCACGTGGTCTTCGACCTGCAGCTTAGACGACGGCTTGTCTTCGCCCCAGATGAGCACGACTTCGGTACCCGGCTTGGCAAATGCCGCGTCAATGACGCCGAGCGAGAGCATGGCGCGTTCGTTTGCCGAATAGCCGGTCCAGGTCGACAGGCCCACAATCTTGCCGTCAACTTCGATACGGTCGAAGTGGAAGGTGTCGTAGAGCGACATCGGCAGGTTGATGAACTTGGCACCCGGGCCCTGTTTGAACATCGAGGCATAGGCTGCGCCGACGTCGTCGCCGTTCCAGACGAAGGTGACCTTTTCACGTGCCTTGTCGCGACCTTCGGCAACCATCTTCTCCAGCGCCTCGCGGCCGATGAAGTCATGGTCGAAGGCAACGATGCGGCCGTAGTCGAGGTCGTATGGCGTGAAGTAATAGTCTTCGACGTTTTCCGAGTAGAAGCTGCCACCGAGCGGAGCGGTCGTCTCGTAGGCCTTTTCGTCGAGCCATTCGCGATAGGCCTTCATCTTGTCGCCGGAATAGATTGCCGGTAGCGGACGCGGCAGCCAGCCCGATTCCAGCGCGTTGGTGTGGTAGGCGCGTGCGCCGACCTGCACCATGCCGTGCTTCTCGCCAGCTTCGAGGATTGCCGAGTGGACCGCTTCGCGGTCTTCCCACGGACCCCAGATTTCAAAGCCCGGCTCGCCTGCCATGCCGTGGCGCAGCGCACGAACGACCTTGCCGGCAATGTTGAAGCGGGTCATGTAGAAGAACTTGAGCTTGGGAGCTTCCTCGCCCGTGACTTCCTTGATGATGTCCATCGCGCCCGGGCCCTGGATCTGGTAGCGATAGTTGACCGGGTCGCCCTGACGGACAGCCGAGTTGTCATCGCGCCAGACGCGGACATCGTAGCCGCCGGTTTCGGCGTGGAACTGCATCCAGTTGATCGAGGTCGGAATGCCGACCGCCTGGAACTCATCTTCTTCAAGGTGGAAGAGAATGTTGTCGCCGATGACGTAGCCGTCATGGTTCACGGCCACGAACTGCTTGGCCATGTCGACCGGGAAGTTGGCGACGCTGTTGATCGCGAGGTCGCTGATCAGCTTGAGCGCGTCCGGACCCTTGATGTTGAGGTCGGCCATGTGGTGGCACTGATCGTACAGAACCGCGGTGCGGCGCCATGCGAGCTGCTCGTCACGCCAGTTGCGGAGTTCCTGTGCAACGCGCGGCACCACCGACGGAGCCTGCTGCGATTCCCACATGAGCTGAACCGGGCCGCCGGCCTTTGCAATCGCCTCTTCGAGATTTTTGACCACGATCTAATCCTCCCAGGATTGATGTCTGAAACACGGTCATGAGTTTCCTTCGAGATAGTTATTATGTAAAACATGTTTTGGAGACGAAACACCCAAGGAAAACCGTGGTATGGCAACGATCCCGTTCACGATCCGTCAGCTCGAATATTTTGATGCAGTCGCTTCCGAGGGGTCGCTCGCGGCAGCGGCGCTGCGGTGCCATGTCAGCGCCTCGGCACTGGCGCTGGCGCTTGATGAACTGGAGCATCATCTCGGCGTTCAGCTTTTCGTGCGGCGCAAGGGCAAGGGCGTTATTCTGACGAATGCAGGCTCCCGGCTTCTCTCGCATGCCCGCCGTGTGCTCTCCGGCGCAGATGGTCTGGCCGCCGATGCAGGGCAGACGGCGAAAAGCCTGTCGGGGCGTTTTGCGATCGGCTGCTTTTCCTCGCTCGCGCCGTTTTTCCTGCCCGGCATCATGGAAGACTTTCAAGGCGCGCATCCGGCGCTTGAGATCGAGATCGAGGAAGCTGATGCGCCGTGGCTGGATGAAATGCTGCTGCAAGGCC
Organism: Aquamicrobium zhengzhouense; assembly: GCF_016124105.1. Taxonomy (GTDB): domain Bacteria; phylum Pseudomonadota; class Alphaproteobacteria; order Rhizobiales; family Rhizobiaceae; genus Aerobium; species Aerobium zhengzhouense. The sequence goes on along the minus strand of NZ_JADGMQ010000011.1, from coordinate 127,999 downwards.
GTATCGACGTGGCGCTGCTCTACAGCGTTGACGTCTCAAGTCAGCTTGCTTTTGACCCGCTCCACGAACTTCTGCCTTATGTCCTCGTTGGCAAGATGCATCCGCTCGCCGACCGGGGCAGCGTGCGGCTGGAGGAGCTCGCGGACGAGCCGATGATCCTGTTTGACCGCAACCCGACGCGCCAGAACACCGAAAACATCTTCGCCAAGATCGGCCTGAGGCCAAAGGTCGGGCACACGACGACCAATTTCGAGCTCACCCGCTGCCTCGTCGGGCGCGGCCTTGGTTACGGGCTTCTGTTCCAGCGCCCGGCAGCGACGACGACCTATGACGGCCACGAGATCGTCATGCTGGAGATCGAGGACGATGTGCCGGGAACGGTGGTGGGGCTGGCGCGGCCGGCAGGTGCGCCGCGCACGGCGCGTTACACGGCGCTGCTCGATCATCTTCTGGCACTGACGGCCAAGCGCCGGCGTATCAGAGCCTGACGCGTTCGGCTTTTGGATCGTAGAGCGGCTTGAGCGACGCCTCGGCATCGAACACCTCGCCAGCAATCTCGATCTGGTAGCGAGATGACAGCATCGCGTCAGCACTTTCACCCGGCTCAACGCAAGGCACATAGCCGAGACCGATCGCAGCGCCGAGCGCGTGGCCATAATTGCCCGAGGTAAGTTGCCCGATGATCTTGCCGTCGCGCAGAATCGGTTCGTTGTGAAAGAGCAGCGGTTCCTTATCCTTGAGCCGGAACTGCATCATCCGGCGCGATAGTCCCGCATCGCGCTTGCGCAGCACTGCATCGCGCCCGTGAAAATCGCCCTTGTCGGTCTTCACGGCAAAGCCGAGCCCGGCTTCCAGCACATGGTCCTCGTCGGTGATGTCGTGGCCGAAATGGCGGAACGCCTTTTCGATTCGGCAGGAATCGAGCGCATGAAGGCCACAGAGTTTCAGCCCCAACGCCTCGCCGGCTTCCTCGATGGTCTCGAAGATGTGCGCGGCCTGATCGGTGGAGACATAAAGCTCCCAGCCAAGCTCGCCGACATAGGTGACGCGATGGGCGCGGGCGATGCCCATGCCGATCTCGATATCGACGAAACTGCCATAGGGATTATTCGCGTTGGAAAAGTCGTTCGGGCTGATCGTTTGCAGAAGCTCCCGCGATTTTGGTCCCATAAGGCAGAGCACGCTTTCCGCCGCGCTCATGTCGGTGATGACAACGAAGGCCTCGCCCACATGCTTGCGCAGCCAGGCAAGATCGCGCTGCAAGGTGGCACCCGGCACGACGAGCAGGAAGGAAGTTTCGGAAAGGCGGCTGACGGTGAGATCGCACTCAATCCCGCCACGTGTGTTGAGCATCTGCGTATAGACGATGCGCCCGACGGGGACGTCGATATCGTTGCCGCAGAGCTTTTGCAGGAACGTACAAGCATCACGGCCTTCGACGCGGATTTTGCCGAACGACGTCATGTCGAAGAGGCCAACGCCCTCGCGCACCGCCATGTGCTCGTCGCGATTGTTCTCGAACCAGTTCTGGCGCTGCCAGGAATAGCGGTAGTCTCGCTCTTGACCCTCGCGCGCAAACCAGTTGGCGCGTTCCCAGCCAGCGACTTCACCGAAGACGGCACCGCGAGCCTTCAGATGCTCATGCAAGGGCGAGCGCCGCACGCCTCGCGCCGAGGCCATCTGGCGATAGGGAAAATGGTCGGCATAGAGCAGGCCAAGCGTCTCGGTGACGCGCTCTTTCAGGTAGCGCCGATTTTTTTGGAATGGTTGGGCCCGGCGAATATCGACTTCCCACAGATCAAAGGGCGGCTCGCCATCGTGGATCCACTGTGCCAGCGCCATGCCGGCACCGCCTGACGAGACGATGCCGATCGAATTGTAGCCGGCGGCAACCCAGTAGCCGCCAAGCTCCGGCGCTTCGCCGAGATAGTAGCGGTCGTCGGGCGTAAAGCTCTCAGGGCCGTTGAAGAATGTATGGATGCCAGCGCTCGCCAACATCGGCATGCGGTTGACGCCCATTTCGAGGATCGGTTCGAAATGCGCGAAATCTTCGGGCAGCTGGTCGAAGCAGAAATCTTCGGAAATGCCGTTCATGCCCCATGGCTTGGCGACCGGCTCGAAGGCGCCGAGCATCATTTTGCCGGCATCTTCCTTGTAATAAGCGCACTCGTCGGGAACGCGTAGAACCGGAAGGCGCGACAGGCCCTCGATCGGCTCGGTGACGAGATAAAAGTGCTCGCAGGCATGGAGCGGCAGGGTCACGCCCGATTGTTCGGCAAGATCGCGGCCCCACATGCCGGCGCAATTGATGACGATGTCCGTGGCGATCGTGCCGTGCTCCTCGCCGCGCTGCCAAGAAACGCCGGAAACGCGCCCATTCTTCTTGGCAACAGACGTCACCTTGACGCCTTCGATGATCGCCGCGCCACGCTGGCGAGCGCCTTTGGCCAAAGCCATCGCGATATTCGCTGGATCACACTGGCCATCAAGCGGTAGATGCACGCCGCCGACCACGCCCTCAATGTTGAGATGCGGGTACATCGCCTTGATCTCGGACGGCGACAATTCACCGACATCGACCTTGAACGCCCGCGCCATTGAAGCCTGGCGGCGCAGTTCATGCATACGCTCATCGGTCAGAGCAGCCGTTATTGAGCCGACCTGCCGCATGCCTGTTGCAACGCCGGTCTCTTCCTCCAGCCGCACGTAGAGGTCGGCGGAATATTTGGCGAGGCGGGTCATGTTGGGCGAGGCGCGAAGCTGGCCGACAAGCCCCGCCGCATGCCATGTCGTGCCGCAAGTCAGCTGCTTGCGCTCCAAAAGCACGATGTCGGTCCAGCCAAGCTTGGCAAGGTGATAGGCAACCGAACAGCCTGAAACACCACCGCCGATGATGACGGCACGTGCCGAAGCGGGTATCTGACCAGCCATCCATCAACCTCCCTTATGCATCCTCGCGGGGCAGCATAGTGCGGTGATCAGGGCTGTGGCGATGGCAGGAAACGGCTCTGGTCTGGTCCAGAGCGGTGATCTAGTCGGTCTCGAACCCTTGCCTTGATGTGGTTTTCAGCAATTCGCGGCGAAACTGCGCGATCGCCAGTTCCGCGAAGGAGGAGAGCTGGCTTCCCTTGCGACTGACTGCAAATGCCGAAATGCTGGCGGCTTCAGCAAGCGGCCGACGCGCGATGCCTGGCATGTAGACCTCAGCCACCGAAAATTCATCGATGACGGCGACGCCAAGGCCATGGCGCACGAAGCTGACAACCGTCTGCGCGAAGCGGCCGCGCATCGCGTAAGTGGGGCTGAGACCATGTTGAGCAAAGGGACGCGCCAGGGTTGCGCCGTACGGATCGCCGGAATCGACGCCAACAAGATCCTCCTTGGCCAGATCGTGAACTGAAATCACCTCCTTTTTGGCCAAAGGGTGATTGTCGGGGACGATCGCCACCAAACGGCCTTCCGCCAGTTTGACGCTTTCCAGGGCGGGGTTTTCTACTGCGGAACTCATGATGACGAACTCGCCCCGTTCCAGCAGCAGATAATCCGTCGTTTCCTCGATCTTGAGGATGTTCATGTCGATGTAGAGATCGGGAAAGCGCTGGCGTATGCGCCGCGCCGCACGCGCAGCGATGAACTGCGCGATGGAAGGTGCGCATGCGAAGGTCAGCCTGACATCGCTGCCTTTCCTGAGCGATGCCACTGCCGTGTTCAGATTTTCCATCTGCCGGTGCACCTGATGCACCAGCTCAAAGATCGATGTCGCTTCGGGAGAGGGAACGAAAAGCCCGGCCTTCCGTTCGAAGAGGCGAATGCCAAGGCTGTCTTCCGTATGGCGTACGATGCGTGAGATGCCCGGTGGAGACACATTGAGGAGACGCGCTGCCCCCTGAATTGTCCCGGCCAACATCACCGCGCGGATGGCTTCGACTTGCCGAAGCGTAAGCTCACTCACCGTAAGGTCCACCCCATACTGATTAACGTGATGTTACGTGGAAGTTGAAATCGGTATTTGCCGTTATTTCTCGACCGAGGCAATATCGGTCCGGACTTGAATTGGGGGAAGCGATGAAGACGTCTATCGCCACCGTTTCCATCAGCGGCGAATTCAGTGAGAAGCTTGCTGCAATCGCCGCGGCCGGTTTTGACGGTATCGAGATTTTCGAGAACGATTTTCTCGCCTTCGACGGCTCGCCGCGCGAAGTCGCGAAGATGGCCGCGGATGTGGGCCTGGAAATCACGCTCTACCAGCCGTTTCGCGATTTCGAGGGACTGCCTGAACCTCAACGACAGCGCGCCTTTGACCGGGCGGAGCGCAAGTTCGACGTCATGGCCGAGCTTGGCACCGACCTCATGCTGGTCTGCTCCTCTGTTTCACCTGTGTCGCTCGGCGGCATCGACCGCGCCGCTGACGATTTTCGCGAACTTGGCGAACGGGCTGCAAAGCGAAACATTCGCATTGGCTACGAAGCGTTGGCCTGGGGCCGTCACGTCAGCGATCATCGCGATGCGTGGGAGATCGTGCGGCGCGCGGATCATCCGAATATCGGCCTGATCGTCGATTCCTTTCATACGCTGGCGCGTAAGATCGATCCGAACACGATCCGCTCGATCCCGAAGGACAAGATCTTCTTCGTTCAGCTGGCTGACGCGCCCGCGATCGACATGGACCTTCTTTATTGGAGCCGCCACTATCGCAACATGCCGGGCGAGGGGGACCTCCAGGTTGCCGAATTCATGCGCGCGGTCACGGCGACCGGTTATGACGGCTACATCTCACTCGAGATCTTCAACGACCAGTTCCGTGGCGGCTCGCCACGCGCGATTGCCGATGACGGCCACCGCTCGCTGATCTGGCTGATGGACAAGGTGCGTCGCGACGAGCCGGCGCTGCCGGTCAATCTGCCGCCGATGCCAGCGCCTGTCGGCGTCGAGGGCGTTGCCTTCATCGAGTTCGCGGCTGACGAGGCTGGCGCTGCCTCGATCGGCAAGCTGTTATCGTCGATGGGCTTTGTCGAAGCTGGTCGCCATGTCTCGAAAGATGTCGTGCTCTGGCGTCAGGGCGACATCAATATTCTGATCAACACCGAGCGTTCGGGCTTTGCCCATTCGTCCTTCCTCGTCCACGGCACGTCGGTCTACGCGATCGCGCTCAAGGTTGAGGATGCGCGGGCAACCGTCGAACGTGCCCGCGCGCTGGGCGTCGAGCCGTTCGAGCAGCCGGTCGGGGCCGGCGAACTGACGATCCCGGCGATCCGCGGCGTTGGCGGCAGCGTCATCTATTTTCTCGATTCCAGCGATGATCTTGGCCAAGTCTGGGACATTGATTTCAAGCGGGTCGAAGGCGACAAACCCGGTGCAGGGCTTACCACGGTCGACCACATCGGTCAGACGATGGAGCAGGGTGAGATGTTGTCCTGGCTCCTGTTTTACACTTCCATTTTCCGCACCCGCAAAACGCCGATGGTCGACGTCATCGATCCGGCAGGTGTCGTGCGCAGTCAGGTGATCGAAAGCGAAGACGGCGCGTTCCGCCTGACGCTGAACGGCGCGGAAAATCGCCGCACGCTCGCCGGCCGTTTTATCAGCGAAAGCTTTGGCTCTAGCGTTCAGCACGTCGCCTTCGCGACCAGCGATATTTTCGCCACCGCGCGTGCGCTGAAAGAAGCGGGTTTCGCCCCGCTCGAAATCTCGCCGAACTATTATGACGACGTCGAAGCCCGCTTTGGCCTCGAGCCAGAGCTTGCTGACCTTCTGCGCGCGGAGAACATTCTTTACGACCGCGACGACAAGGGCGAGTTCTTCCAGCTTTATGCGCCGACTTGGGGCGATGGGCTGATCTTCGAGATCATCGAGCGCCGCGACAACTATTCAGGATATGGTGGCCCCAATGCGCCGTTCCGGATCGCTGCCCAAAAAAGGCACCTTCGCCCCAAGGGCATGCCGACCCGCTGATGTGATCGCCTGATTCGCAACGGGATGTCGGGAGAGGGCCTGTCGTTCATGCGACAGGGCCAGATCCTCACGCGCAGGGCGGAGTGAGGCGGCGCCGGAGGTTGGCGGGCCGGATGGCACGATCCATTCGCAAACAGGCAGAGAGCGGTCGCCAGCCGTTTCCCGCCCGCATTTATTGAACAGGTTATTTTTTGTGTGCATTTGTCGCGGTGAGGCTTCACCTTGTCGCGTATGTTGGGTTGCGAATGAGCGGCGCGGTGTGGGCAAAATCTCCTAAAACCGCGTCCTGTATACGGTGCATCAGCTGGATTTGCCCGTTTTGGCCCGTTTGAGGCTCGTTTTGTCGCCCATTAGTCAAGCAACGCTTTTTTTCGGAGTTCTAATGCAAGCCTCTTTCCCCATGGGGATGGGTATTGTATACATGAACCAAGGTTTCGGGAGGGGCAGCGGGTTGGTGCGGAGGCGCCAGGCCTGACACTCACAGAGTGTTCCTGCGAAACAGAGCCACCTGCATCACAGCACGATGATGCGGGCAGCAAGGGAGGAAGTGCGCCGGATGAATCAGCTTGCCGGGACCATTTCGGGTGGCCAGGAATCACTTTTGGACATCCAGAATCTGACTCTGTCGCTGCGCGATCAGAATGGCTGGGTCGAAGTCCTTAACAACGTATCATTCTCGGTGAAGCCCAAGGAGATCCTCGGAGTCGTCGGTGAGAGCGGTTGCGGCAAGTCGATGACGGCCTTGTCGATCCTTCGTCTGTTGCCGCCTCGCGATGCGCGCCTCGGTGGCCAGATCCTGTTCGGCGGCCAAAATCTCGTTACCAATTCCGAATCGCAGATGAGCCGCATCCGCGGACGCCACATTTCGATGATCTTCCAGGAGCCGATGAGCGCGCTGGATCCTGTTTTCACGGTCGGTTACCAGATCGAGGAAACGCTGATGCGCCATTTCCGCATCAGCAAGAAGGAGGCCCAGGAGCGCGCAATCGCAGCGCTGGATTCCGTCGGCATTGCATCGCCCCGCCACGTCGCGACGCTCTATCCGATGAGCCTATCGGGTGGCATGCGTCAGCGTGTGATGATCGCGATGGCGCTGGTCTGCGAGCCGCAGCTTCTGATTGCCGATGAGCCGACAACGGCGCTTGATGTGACCATTCAGGCGCAGATCATGGATCTGCTGCTGGATCTTGGCGAGCGCACCGGCACTGCGATCATGTTCATCACCCACAATCTCGGTCTTGTGGCGCAGAGCTGCCACCGCATGGTTACGATGTATGCGGGGCAGGTGGTTGAAAGCGGACCGGTCAAGGAAGTGATTGCCGAGCCGCGTCACCCCTATACTGCGGGGCTCCTGTCTTCCATTCCCGATAGCCGCCGTGCTCGTGGCACCTTGCCGTCGATCCCGGGCCGTGTCCCGTCTTTGCGCGCCATGCCCGAGGGATGCCGCTTCGGTCCGCGCTGTGGTTACGCTGTGCCGCCATGCCAGGCACCGCAGGCAATTGAACTTTCCGGCCACCGTGAAGTGCGGTGCCACCGCTGGGATTCACTTGAACTGGAAAGGCTCGGCGCATGACGATCGATGTGTCCACCGCCCGCCCCGCCGTCACTGTCGAGGACGTGCGTGTCACTTTCGGCAGCAGCAAGCGTGGCACGCAGATCCGCGCGGTCGATGGCGTGAGCTTCAATGTACGCAGGGGCGAGATCTTTGGAGTGATCGGCGAGTCCGGTTCGGGAAAATCGACGCTTGGTCGCTCCATGGTCTGCCTGCTGACGCCAAGCGGAGGCAAGATCCTGCATGACGATCTTGACCCGTTCACACTGTCGCGCCGTGAGCTCAACCGCCATCGGCGCAAGTACCAGATCGTTTCGCAGGACCCGAACGCAGCGTTTGATCCGCGCATGACCATCCTGCAGAGCGTGATGGAACCGCTCAGCATTGCCGGGCAGGGAACGCGCGCCGAGCGTCGCGCCAAAGCGTTCGCGATGCTTGATCGAGTGGCGCTCTCGCCTGAGCTTGCCAATCGCTACCCGCACGAATTGTCAGGTGGTCAAAAGCAGCGCGCAAACATCGCGCGCGCCCTGATGCTCGACCCCAACGTCATCGTCTGCGACGAGGTGGTTGCAGCGCTCGACGTGTCGATCCAGGCGGACATGCTCAACCTTTTCGCACGTCTGCAGGAAGAACTCGGGCTGACTTACGTATTCATCAGCCATGATCTGCGCGTCGTCTCCCACATCAGCGACCGCGTGGCCGTGATGTATTTCGGCAAGATCGTCGAGTTTGGGCCGGCGCGTGAAGTCATCGAGACGCCGTTGCACCCCTATACGAGCGCGCTGCGCTCGGCTGAACCTGAGATTACCGCGCTCGGCGACGATGCGCGCCAGCGGATCATCCTGCAGGGCGAAATCCCGAGCGCGATCAACCCGCCAAGCGGCTGCCGTTTCCATACCCGTTGCCCACGAGCACGCGAGGCTTGCAGCGCGCAGGAACCGGTTCAGCGGGAATTGCTGCCAGGACGCTTCGTGGCCTGCCATTTCGCGGAGGAGATGCTCAGCGAGGTGGCGCAAAACACTGTCGTACAACCGGCAGGGGCATCGGTTGCCGCAGCGCAGACCTTGCCGACCTGAGGAGCTTGGGGCGGCTGAATTCTGATGGAGGAGAGAGAAACGTGACCACCCATTTTTACGGCAAACTGCCGAACCTGACACGACGGTCGCTGATGGCCGGAACGGCTGCGCTTGGCGGCTCGCTGATGGTGCCCGCCATGGCGCGCGCGCAGGATGCGCAGCCGCGTTCCGGCGGCACGCTGCGCGTCGTCGTGCCGTACAACCCGGCTTCGCTCGACCCGATCGCTGGTCGCAACAATCCGGACTTCAACACGCTGTTGATGATGTACGACGCGCTGATCGCGTTCGATCCAGAGACGCTGGAACTCCAGCCAATGCTGGCGACGGAGTGGAACTTCCCCGATCCGACCACACTGGTCGTCAAGCTGCGCGAAGGGGTCGAATTCCATGACGGCGAGCCCTTCAATGCGGAGGCGGTGGTCTTTCACATCGATCGTTGCCGCACCTACGACAAGTCCAACGTCAAGTCGGACCTGACCGTCGTCGACAAGTGTGAGGCAACCGGCCCGTACGAAGTCACGTTCAAGCTGAAGCATCCCGACGCAACGCTTCCTGCGACGCTCGCGGACCGCGCTGGCTGCATCGTCTCGCCGGCCTCGGTCAAAGCCACGGCAGACGGCAATGTCGACCGTGCCCCTGTCGGCACAGGCCCGTTCAAGTTCGTCGAGTGGCAGGACAACACGCTCATCAAGGTTGAGCGCAACTCCAACTATTGGGGTGACGCGCCGTACCTCGATGCCATCGACGTGCGCATCATCAATGAATTCAACACTGCCGTTCGTACGGTGACTGCCGGTGAGGCCGACCTCGTCCTCAACATGAGCGCTCAGCAGATGGCCGTTGCCCGCCGCGACCCGAATGTCGTCGCGGAAGCAACCCCGTCGATGATCTACTATTCCGCATTCCTGAACTATGGCGAGGGCAGCCCGCTGGCCGATGTTCGCGTGCGTCAGGCGATGAACTGGGCACTCGACCGCCAGGTTCTGAACCAGGTTCTGTGGGGTGGTCTTGGGGGTGGCAACTGCTCGATGTTCCCGTCAGGCTTCTGGGCCAACGATCCGGAGACTGAGAACTACTACACGCAGGACATCGATCGGGCGAAGTCTCTCCTCAAGGAGGCAGGCTTCGCAGACGGTATCGAGATCGAGACGCATACCTGGGCAGACCAGGCTGCAGTCCAGCGTCAGGAAGTCATTGCGGCACAGCTGGCCGAAGCAGGCATCCGACTCAAGGTGACCCCGTCGCAGCCGGCACAGGCGATGCAGTTCTTCCTCAATGAGAAGAGGGGCCACATGCTTCTGTCGCCGACCGGCGGCAACCCGGACCCGGCAACCGCCTATGATCGTCACTTCGCGGCGACCGCTTATCGCAACGCTGCCAAGAGCGAGCTTCCGGGATATCGCGAGCTTGCAGATGCCTCGCTCAGCACGTTCCACTTCAAGGAGCGTCAGCAGGTTCTCTACAAGATGCAGCGCTTTGTTCTCGAGAACGCACTGCACCTGCCGCAGTTCACCTCGGCTGGCATCATCGTGCGCACGCCGAAGGTTCACGGCTTCAACTTCAGCCTCCTGCAGCGTCCGCGCTTCCACAAGGTCTGGCTCGAAGCCTGATATTTCTAACATTCGCGGGCGGAGAAATTTTCCGCCCGCTTTCCGCTTGCTTGCATCGGGCCATACCGCCCGGTGAACCAGCGCTCGAAGGGCTCTTCGAGTTGCAAAACTGCCGATCGACGGAGCAGGATGATGAACGGCATACCCGGGATGATCGCACGAAGGCTTATTCAGCTCGTGCCGGTCATGATCGTGGCCACTTTCGTGGTCTTTTCCCTTGTCTACCTGATGCCCGGCGATCCGGCGGTGACCATCGCTGGCGACTATGCGACGGAAGAGCGCGTAGAAGAAATCCGCCGTATCTATGGCTTTGACCGGCCTATGCTGGTGCAATATTTCGCCTGGCTGGGCAATGTTGCCATCGGTGATCTGGGGCGCTCGCTGTTTTCAAACGAGTCCGTGCTGACGCTCATCCTCGCGCGTCTGCCCCATACCATCCTTCTCGTCGTCTACGCGCTGATCGTCGGTGCCCTGATCGGCGTTCCGCTCGGCATTCTGGCAGCTACCCGCCAGGGCACAACGCTGGACAAGGTCATCACCAGCGTCGCGTCGCTGGGTGTCGCCATCCCCAACTTCTGGCTGGGTATCATCCTTGTCACCATGTTCTCGCTGAATTATCGCTGGTTCCCGGCGACGGGAGCGACCTCCTTCTTCGAGGATCCTGTAAAGGCGCTGTATTTCGCGACTTTGCCAGCCATAGCGCTGTCGACTGGCGTGGTGGCCGTGCTGGCTCGCCAGGTGCGAAGCGCTCTGCTTGAGGTTCTCGGTTCGCAATATATCCGAACGCTTCGTGCAAAGGGCCTGAGCTCGGGAGCCATCCTCTGGAAGCACGGACTGCGCAACGTTGCAGCCACCATGCTGACCATTGCAGGCCTTCAGGTGAACCGCCTGTTCTCGAGCGCGGTCATCGTCGAGGCGGTGTTTGCCATCCCCGGCGTTGGCAACCTCATCAGCTATTCTGCACTTAACAAGGACTTCCCTGTCGTTCAGGGCGTCGCGCTCGTCCTCGTCCTGGTTGTCATTCTGACAAACCTGCTGGTGGACGTCCTCAATTCGATCTTCGATCCGAGAGTGGCGGCTACGACATGACTGATAGCACTGTGACCTCCATGAACACGCCCAATCCGGCAACTGCCGCCGCCTCCGGTCTTCCTCCGCCCACGCGTTTCAGCTTCTGGCGCTGGATGTGGTCGGACAAGCGCGCAATGGTCAGTCTTGCTTATATTGCGGTGCTTGTCGCGGCGGCGGTGCTTGCTCCGTTCATCGCACCATACGCACCGAACCAGCAGGACCTGATGAACATGCTGGCGCCGCCCAGCACCGAGCATTGGCTTGGAACGGACGATCTTGGCCGCGACACGCTGAGCCGTCTCATGCACGGCTCTTACAATGCATTGTACGCGGCTGGTCTTGCGGTGGGCATCGGCGTCATCATCGGCGTGCCGATGGGCGTATTCATCGGTTTCGTCGGCGGTTGGGTCGATGAAGCCGGCAGCCGCATCATTGACGGCGTGCTGGCGTTCCCGCCGATCGTTCTCGCCGTTGCGGTGACAGGAGCGCTGGGCATCGGCCTGACCAATGCGATGATCGCGGTGGGCTTTGCCTTCGCGCCCGTGCTCGCACGCACGATGCGTGCACAGACGCTGGTGGTGAAGAACGCACTCTATGTCGAAGCGGCAACAGGTTTTGGCGCATCGCGGCTTCACCTGATCATTCGTCACATCATCCCCAACGCAATCCAGCCGGTCATCGTCGAGATCACGCTGATGCTGGCGGTCGCGCTGCTGGCGGAAGCTGGCTTGAGCTTCCTTTCGCTTGGTGTGCAGCCGCCAGAATCGAGCTGGGGCGGAATGCTTGCACGCGCCTACCACTATGTGGAGGTGGCACCTGAGCAGATGTATGCACCAGGCTTCGCGATCCTTTTCACCGCGCTCGCCTTCAACACATTGGGTGAATCGATCCGCGTGCTGCTCGATCCGACGGTCAAGAAGAACTGATCTGCAAGCATCGTCAATGGGGCAGCTTCTGCCCCGCTGCACCAACCAAAAAAGCCCGGCTTCGAACCGGGCTTTTTCTTTGCGTGATGCTTATTCTCAGGCGTCGTTGCTCAACCACACCCGGTGGAAACGCGGTGAGTGCAGCCGGTCATAGCGGAAATCCTGAACCTTCTTGGTGCGGACCGACATTGCCGAAGATGTGTATAGCGGCACATGCAGCGCTTGCTCGACAACAAAATTCTGCAAGGCGGCGAAGGCTTCCTGACGCTCCTTAAGATCTGGTGACTTGCCGGTAGCGTCGAGCAGTTCGCGGAACTTCGGATCTTCGACCTTGCCCGCATTGAACTGGCCGGCAGCGCCGAACAGACGGTCGTAGGTCTGGCTCGGATCAAGCCAGCCACCTTGCGGGTTCAGGATCAGGGAGCCCTGGCCTTCAATGTAGAAATGCTGGTTCACCACCTGCGGCGGGGAGGGGTTGATCTTCAGCCGGATGCCAACCTGTTCCAGCTGATTGCCGACGAGTTCGATGCGTTGGATCGAGGTCTGGTCCGGCCAGCTCCACGCTTCGATTTCGACGCCGTCCGGATGTCCCGCCTCGGCAAGAAGTGCTTTCGCCTTCTCCGGATCATGCTGGTAGTAATGGGCCGTATCCTTGTTCACCGCCCAGAAATCTGAAGGGAACATGGTCGACGTCGGCTCACCAAGGCCCAGCATCAGCACCTTGTTCAACTCGTCACGGTTGATGGCGTAGTTCATGGCCTGACGCACACGCACATCATCAAGTGGCGCCTTGGCGAAGTTGAGCATCAGGGAGAAAAAGATCATCGAGGGCTTGGCCTCGGCGACCAGATCGCTGTTGCGCTGGTTGGTAGCGATCTGCTGCGCTGCGAGGTTCAGGGCCAGATCAGATTCGCCAGCGCCGACCGTGCGTGCGCCGGTGTTCAGTTCGTTGATGATCCTGAAATCGATGCCATCGAGATAGGGCAGGCCCGCCTGCCAGTATTTCGGGTTCTTCTCGACCCTGATCAGGTCATTGTCCCGCCATTCGATGAACTTGAACGGTCCCGTTCCAACCGGTGCGCGATCGACATTGCCTTCTTCTGCTGCCTGGATCGATGCCGGAGAGACCATGCAGCCGGCACGTCCGGTCAGGATCGTCGGAAGCGAGTAGTTCTCATGCTTGAGACGCAGCGTTACCTGATGCGGACCGCTGACCTCAACGCTTTCGACAGAGGCCAGGTCAGACTGCACGTTGGACCGCGGATGCGTCATCGAACGCTCAAGGTTGAACTTGACTGCTTCGGCATCGAGCGGGGTTCCGTCGTGGAATTCAACCCCCTCAACAAGGTTGAGCACGAGCGTCGTACCGTCGGCGAAGGTCCAGTCCTTTGCCAGCATCGGCTCAAGTTCAAGCGTGTCCGGATCATAGCCGACCAGCGCATCGAACAGCGCGTAAAGTGCATTGAAGTCCGGGATGTTGCGACCGGTAATCGGGTCGAGCGCCGCCGGATTGAACGGCATTGCGATACGCAAGGTGCCGCCGGAAACAGGCTCGGATGCCTGAGCATGCGCCGCCGCGGGCAGCATCATCGACGCGCCAATTGCGGCACCTGCACCGAGCAGAGCGCGGCGGCTGATATTGAAATGGGTAAAGGACGCACCGGCGTCCCGAATATCGCTCATCTAAACACCTCCCAGATAAGCATATGAAGCCCGTGAGACGGAACAGTGCAGCGGACGTGTCCAGACTCCCCCCGGACCGCAGCCTCCGCACATGTGGAGCCTATAACAAGGGCGTTTCAATGTATACATTATTACGTTAAGTTGTCGGTGCGAGCTTCCCCCGTGGCGGGCTGCATGTGAGGATGCAGTAGCTCGAAGCGGCATGAAAGCGGGTCGCCTCAGGTGCTGAGGCAAAGGAGGGACCGGCGAGCCGAGCGGAGGAGGAATTTTGATTCATGAGCATTTTTGAGCGCTCTCGCCCCTACACCTACATCATTGTGGGCGGTGGCACCGCGGGCTGTGTTCTGGCCAACAGGCTCTCGGCGGACCCCAAAAACGAAGTTCTTCTCATTGAGGGCGGCGGCAGCGGGCGCGGCTTTTACGTCGACATGCCGCTTGGTGTTGCATACATGCTTGGCCGGCCCCGCTTTGATTGGTGCTACAAGAGCGAACCGGAACCCTACCTGAATGGCCGCTCGCTTGCGCTGCCGCGGGGCAAGATGCTGGGGGGCAGTTCCAGCATTAACGGGCTGATTTATGTACGGGGCCACGCCTATGATTACGATCAATGGGCGCAGCTGGGGAACCGCGGCTGGTCCTGGGAAAGCGTTCTGCCCTATTTCCGTCGCTCGGAGGCGTTTCACCGCCCGGCCCAGGCGCATGGCAATGACGGCGAGTGGTCCGTGCTTGACCCGAAGGTCCGTTGGGAAGCGCTGCAGGCCTACCGCCAAGCTGCGATCGATCTCGGCATTCCGGCCAATGAAGATTACAATTCCGGAGACAATGAAGGTGTGGCTTGGTTTGTCGCGACGATCCGCAAGGGACGCCGCCACTCCACCGCGCGCGCCTTTCTTGATCCCGTGCGCAATCGACGCAATTTGGACATCGTTACCGGGGCGCTGGTTGATCGCGTTATCTTCGACGGAACGCGCGCAACCGGGGTGAAATTCCGGCTGGGCGAGCGGGAGGTGGACGTCTCCGCCTCGGCCGAGATCATTCTGGCAGCTGGCGTTTACGGCTCCCCGGCCATCCTGGAGCGCTCGGGCGTGGGGGCGCACGAAACCCTGTCGGCGCTCGGCATCGAGACGCATCACGAGCTTCCGGGCGTTGGAGAAAATCTCCAGGATCACTGGCATATCAAGGTTCAGCACAAGCTGAAGAACACGCGGACGCTGAACGACCATGTCAGCTCGCCGCTGCGCAGGATGATGCTTGGCGCCAGCTATCTTGCAACGCGCAAGGGTCCGCTTGGCGGTTCGCCGACCCTTCTTGGCGTCTTCGCCAAGACAGATCCGCATGCACCGGCGCCGGACATTCAGATCCACGTTTCCGGTGCGACCTCATCGACCTTCGGCGGCGAGCCGGACAAGTTTCCCGGCATCACGTCTTCGGTTTGCATCTTGCGACCTGAGAGCCGCGGCCACAGCCACATTGCATCTTCGGATCCGGCCCGGCAGCCGAAGATCCTGCACAATTATCTCAAGCACGAATCCGAGATCGAAATTGCCATTCGCTCGGTAGAG
Organism: Aquamicrobium zhengzhouense; assembly: GCF_016124105.1. Classification (GTDB taxonomy): domain Bacteria; phylum Pseudomonadota; class Alphaproteobacteria; order Rhizobiales; family Rhizobiaceae; genus Aerobium; species Aerobium zhengzhouense. The sequence continues at coordinate 112,567 of NZ_JADGMQ010000011.1, read as the reverse complement.
TTGGTGAGAAAGATCGCCGGCGGAGCGGCAATGGCCCGCTTCGAGCCAGACGAGATCACGCCGACACAGAAGGTTCAGTCGCGTGACGAGCTGATCGCCTATGCGCGCGAGAGCGTCTACACGACCTTCCATCCCGTCGGCACCTGCAAGATGGGCCGCGATCATATGGCCGTCGTCGATGATCGGCTGCGTGTTCACGGCCTGTCAGGACTGCGCGTTGCTGACGCGTCGGTCATGCCGGTGATTGTCTCGGGCAACACCCAGGCGGCAACGGTGATGATTGCCGAAAAGGCATCAGATTTCATTCAAGAGGAAGCGATGGAGGCGAAGGCTGCATGAGGAGCCGAATCTGAACCTAAATTATTTCATACGTTAAACACACACGAGATGCATACAAGAATGTCCAGATTTGACACCACCGGGGCGATCGACTGCGACGTCCATCCTCCATCACCGCGTCGCGACGACCTCTATCCCTATCTTGACGACTACTGGAAAGAGATCGTCGTCACGCGAGAGGTCGACATCCTCGAGTTGAACGCTTTTCCAGAGCGTACGCTTCCCTATATGCGCCCGGACTGGAAGACGAGCGGCGACCCGCTAGAGGCGATGCAGCGGAACCTGCTTGACCCGCTGAAGCTGGATCACGCCATCCTCAACGTGGTGTCAGGTGCACACGCACTATTTGATCCTTATCTTTCTGCCGCGATCTGCCGCGCCACCAATGACTGGCTGATCGACAAATGGCTGGATCGCGATCCGCGCCTGCGCGCGTCGATGCTGGTCCCGTTCCAGAACGTCGAAGCGGCGGTTGAAGAGATCGAGCGTCTGGCGGGTGACAAGCGCTTCGTGCAGATCCTGACGCTGTCGGCGACAGAGCTGCCGCTCGGACGCAGAGTGTATTGGCCGATCTACGAAGCGGCAGAAAAGCACGGGCTTCAGCTTGGCATCCATGCGGGGTCGAACTATCGCAACTCGCCAAGCCACAGCGGTTTCCATTCCTTCCTGATTGAGGATCACATCGCGCATACGCAGGGCTTTGCGACCCAGATCGCAAGCCTGATCTCGGAAGGTGTCTTCACCAAATATCCGGGTCTCAAGGCGATCGCGATCGAGTCGGGTGTCACCTGGGTTCCACCTTTGATGTGGCGCATGTCGAAAGACTGGCGTGGCGCGCGTATTGAAGTTCCGTGGGTCAAGGATGCACCGGCAGAAATCATCCGACGCCATGTTCGTGTCACCTCGCAGCCGTTCGATGGACCAGACGATCCGGCGGACGTCGCCAAGGCGCTCGACCATATGCTGAGCGACGATATGCTGCTGTTCTCCTCGGATTATCCGCATTGGAATTTCGAGGGTCTCGACGTGTTGCCGGAGGGCTTCCCCGAAGCCGCGGTAAGCAAGCTTCTTCGCGATAACGTTCTTGCCACCTATCCCAGACTTGGAGGCTGACCATGGAAACGTCCGTACTCGAACGCACTGACGACAAGGCGGAAACGCTTGGCGTCGTCGATTGTGACGTTCACCCGGCATTCAGCCGGCCCGACCAGCTCAGCGATTATCTGCCGGAGCGCTGGAAGCAGCATATCCGCGAATACGCCATCCGGACCGCGAACCCGCTCCTGGGGACCTTGCCCTATCCGCGGCTGACGCCGGGCAATGGCATGCGTCGCGATTCCTGGCCGCCGGCGGGTGGACCGCCTGCCTCCGACCTCGACTTTTTGCGCGAACAGCTTCTTGAGCAGTGCAATATCGACTATGGCATCCTGCAGCCGCTGGCAGCGGGCAGCGTCGCGTTCAACATGGAGCTCGGTGCCGCGCTATGCAGCGCGCTCAACGACTGGCAGATTGACAAGTTCGCCGGTCCAGAACCGCGCCTGCGCGCCTCAATCTGCATTCCGCAGGAAGATGCCAAGGACGCGGTGGCCGAGATCGACAAGCGCGTCACCGACCGCCGTTTCGTCCAGATCGCAATGCCGCCGCGTACCATCGAACCGGCAGGTCGTCGCCGCTACTGGCCGATTTATGAAGCAGCCGAGCATTATGGGCTGCCGATCGGTCTCCACACCAGCGCTTTCGGCTACCGGCCGAACACGCCTTCCGGCTGGTCGTCCTTCTATCTTGAAGAACATTTCGCCGCGTCGAACAGCCTTCAGACGGTCATGAGCAGCATGATCATGGAGGGTGTGTTTGAGCAGTTCCCGAAGCTCAAGATTGTGCTCGTCGAAGGCGGTTTTTCGTGGCTCCCGTCGCTGTTCTGGCGCATGGATCGCGAATGGAAACGCATGCGCAGCGAGGTTCCGCACGTCAAACGCAAGCCGTCGGAATATGCGGCTGAGAACTTCTGGTACACCACCCAGCCGATTGAAGAGCCGGAGAAGAACACGCACCTGCTCGACATCCTGCGCTGGATCGGTCCGGATCGCCTGATGTTCTCGACCGATTACCCGCATTGGGACTTCGACGATCCGCGTTATGCCTTCAAGGTTCCGCTCACCCCGGCCGAGAAGAGCGCGATCTTCCGTGACAATGCGATCAAGCTGTTCGGGCTCGAGAAATGAGCGCCGTGCAGATGACCGCAACCGGGCGACCAAAGCGCGAGCCTGCGCGCCACGTTGTAGCGCGTGTGGATGAGATTGCCGAAGGCAAGTCGAAGCTGGTTCATGTTGAGGGTCGCGACATTGCGATCTTCAACGTCAAGGGTGAGTTCCTCGCAATTGCCAATCGATGCCCGCATGAAGGTGCCGATCTTTGCAAGGGCAACGTCGTCCCGCTGATCGAGTCGGACGATCCGGGCGTCGTCAAGCTCAGCCGGCACGGCGAGCTGGTGCGCTGCCCTTGGCATGGCTGGGAGTTTGACCTGCGCACTGGAAAGTCATGGTGCGACCCGGCCCGTACCCGCGTGAAGAGCTTTGATGTGGCGGTCGAACAGGGCAAGCGGCTTGTTGAGGGGCCGTATCAGACAGAGGTCTACAAGATCTCGGTTGATGAGGAATATGTCGTGCTTGAGCTTTAGCTTGGGCGCGCATGATCGGGACCAGACCGGGCTGCCTTGCGGCCCGGTCTATCTATCCAAGCGCAGTCTCGGCGCAAGTTGATCCGGATTTAAGTAAAACTTTACCTTGCGGGCGGTTTGATGGTGGCGAAGAAATTGTCTTCGGAACCATTCACAATGCTGAGGCATTTCGCACTGCAACTACGGAATGGATAAATGACCCAGACTAACGCAATGACCAGCGGCAAGGGGGGGTTGCCTGAGATGATCCGTAGGGAGCTTGGTGCGGATGTAAACCGCCGTTTCCTTGCCCGATATCAGGATTTCAGGCCATCGGCAGATACGCCGGATAATATACGCAACTTGCTTGCGCGTCTGGATCTCGCGGAGATCGCAGCCCGGAATAACCGCGATTAACTCACAAAAGAGCGATGGCTGACCGGGTACACCTCGATGCGTCCGGTCGCCAGAATTGATCAGGCTGCGTTTGCAGCCGAAGGTGCAACAACTGCCGGACGGGCAGGGCGCATAGGTGCCTTACGCTTCGGCGCAGGCAGAAGACCTTCACGCTGAGCCTGCTTGCGGGCCAGCTTACGGGCGCGACGAACGGCTTCAGCCTTTTCGCGGACACGCTTTTCCGACGGCTTCTCATAAGAGCGACGTGCCTTCATTTCGCGGAAGACACCTTCACGCTGCAACTTCTTCTTCAGCGCGCGCAGCGCCTGATCAACATTGTTATCTCGTACGATGACCTGCAAAATCAAATCCTGACAAGTACGGGTTCGCCCGGCATGTTCATCTGACATGGAGGACATGGATAGGACCGCACATCTGCGGACCAGTGAATGACGCCTGGTCATGAGAATGAAGTCGGAGCGAAAATAGAGGTTCGGTCCCGACGGCGTCGTGGATAATGTGGATATAAACCCGCTGGCTAAGGATGCAACCCTTGAAGCGGCAAAACCTCAGTTTAACGGCACCCTGCGCCAGGAAAATCCGGCATTTTCCGTCTCAGCACGCTCGGCCGGCTGATAATAGCGCCCAAGGCTCGGAGCTCTGCCTTGGGTCAACCGCTGGAGTGCGGTCTCGTTGCGGATCTCGAACTCGGAAAAGCCGCTGCGCAGCATCAATTCCAGCTGATCAAGGAGGACGTCGCCCGAGGCGCGCACGATCCCGCCATATCGATACCGGCTGCGCAGAAGCTGCGCCTTCGAATAGCTTCGGCCGTCGGTAAAAGCGGGAAAGCCGAGAGAGATCAGGGGCAGCGAGGAAAGATGGGTCACTATCGCGTCAAGTTGATCGCCTGGCTCCAAATGAACACTGAGTCGGCCCGCATTTGCGGCCCGGACCTCTTCATCAAGCGCAAGATACGTTTCCAGCGGCAAGATCACGCCGCGATTGCCGGCAAGTGCGTCTACGCCCTCTGCCCGGATCCACAGATCGTCGGTGAAACCATGTTCGGTCCAAAGACGCCGTGACGTCTCCGCTGCATCGCTCATCTGTTCCTGTCCCGAAAGTTTTTTGCGGCCAGGGAGTTGCTCAAGCCGCCTAGATGGATCCCGCATTCTGTCTTTGCCTGTCCCGCCCAGCGTCCGGCGCGCGGATCCTCGCCCGGTTGCGACGGTCGGGTGCAGGGGAAACAGCCGATTGAGCGATAGCCGAAAGCAACCAGGGGATTTTCCCGCAGACCATGTCGCTGCGCATAGTCGGCCAGCATGTCGGCATCCCAATGGGCGAGCGGATTGACGCGAAGCCGGGTTTCGACGATTTCGAAGACCGGCATTGATGCGCGCGTTCCCGCCTGAAACCGCTTGCGCCCGGTGAACCAGGCGCTGTACGGCGCAACGCCGCGGGCCATCGGCTCTACCTTGCGCACGGCGCAGCAGGCCTCGACGTCAACCTTGTGAAGAGTTCCGTCAGGATCGGCCAGCGCCAGTCGTTGATCGTCGGGTCTGACGATGTGGACGTTGGTGAGACCAAGATCGGCGACGAGTTCGTCACGATAGCGGAGAGTTTCCTCGAAATGCTTGCCTGTATCGAGGAAAACCACCGGAAGGCTGCGATCGATCTGGGCGATCATATGCAGCAACACTGCGGAATTTGCTCCGAAAGACGACACGGTCGCGACCTGGCCTTCCGCGAACATTTCCAGCGTCGCGGTGATGATTTCCTGTGGCGTTCCCGCTCCGAGCCTCTCATCCAAATTCGACGCGGTGGCCGGAAGGTCAGGCAGCCTTTGCGTCAGCACCATAAAGGGCCTCCTTGAATGGCGCTGCGCCGAGGCGGCGATAGGCCTGCAGAAAGGTCTCTTCAGGGCTCTCGCGCCACGAAATGTAGGTTTCGACGATCGTCTCGATTGCTGGTCCGATCTCCTCCGCGCTGAAGCCGCGTCCGACGATTTCGCCGATGGAGGTGTTTTCATCCGCCGACCCGCCGAGCGTGACCTGATAAAGCTCTGAACCCTTCTTCTCGACACCCAATATGCCGATATGGCCGACATGGTGGTGCCCGCATGCATTGATGCAACCGGAGATCTTGAGCTTGAGTTCGCCGACCGCTTCCTGGCGCTCAAGCGAGGCAAAACGGTGCGAGATGTCCTGTGCCACCGAGATTGAGCGGGCTGTTGCCAGCGCGCAATAATCGAGGCCGGGGCAAGAGATGATGTCGGTAATGAGCCCCGCATTGGCTGCGTGAAGGTCGAACTCAACCAGCCGATCATAAACAGCCTTCAGGTCTGCGCGTGCCACATGTGGCAGGATCAGGTTCTGCTCGTGGCTGACGCGGATCTCGTTGGCACCATATTCTTCGGCAATTTGTGCGATGGCATCCATCTGCTCGGCGGTTGCGTCGCCGGGTGCCTCTCCGGTGCCTTTGAGGGCGATGGTGATGGCGGCATATTCCGGATTGCGGTGTGTGGTGACGTTCCGTCTCAGCCAGGCACCAAAATTTCGATCATCGGCCTGTGCCTCGCGCAAGAGCGCATCGCCATCGGGTCGCGAGGGCAGATTGGGCGGGGCGAAATAGGCTTTGATGGCCTGGACGTCTGCATCGGGCAGTGTCAGTTCACCATCCTTGAGCGCCTCGAATTCCTTCTCAATCCAACCCGTCAGCTCTTCGGTCCCGGTTTCGTGGACGAGGATCTTGATGCGTGCCTTGTACTTGTTGTCGCGACGCCCGTAGAGGTTATAAACACGCAAGATCGCAGTCGCATACGCCAGAAGATGCTGCTCCGGAAGGAAGTCGCGGATCTTCTTGGCGATCATCGGCGTGCGGCCCTGACCGCCCCCTACATAGACGGCAAAGCCCAGTTCCCCTGCGGCGCTACGCTTGAGGTGGAGGCCGATGTCGTGCGTCTGGATTGCCGCCCGGTCGCGCTCCGCCCCTGTCACCGCGATCTTGAACTTGCGCGGCAGATAGGAAAACTCCGGATGCACGGAGGACCATTGCCGCAAAATCTCGGCATAAGGGCGCGGGTCGGCAATTTCATCGGCGGCTGCGCCGGCAAAATGGTCGGCGGTCACGTTGCGGATGCAGTTTCCTGACGTCTGCAAGGCATGCATCTCGACGCTGGCCAGTTCATCAAGAATCGCCGGAATGTCCGATAAAGCCGGCCAGTTGAACTGAACGTTCTGGCGTGTGGTGAAGTGGCCATATCCCTTGTCGTAAGTGCGCGCGATATGAGCCAGCATCTTAAGTTGGGTGCTGTTGAGAGTGCCGTAGGGGATGGCGACGCGAAGCATGTAGGCGTGCAGCTGGAGATAGACGCCGTTCATCAGCCTGAGCGGCTTGAACTGGTCCTCGGTGATTTCGCCCGCGAGGCGACGCTCGACCTGATCGCGAAACTCCGTAACACGTGCTTTTACGAAACCCTGGTCGAACTCGTCATAGCGGTACATGCTGGTCTTCCCGTCGCCTCAGGCTGCTACTGCGATCTGAAGTTCGGCCTGCTTGCCGAGATCGCGTCGGTTGGTCGGGCCAGCGGCACGAATGCGCTCGCGAAGTCGAACGGGGCGCAGGGCACCACTATCCAGTTCGACATCGATCAGAGCGACGTCGACTACTTCGTTCTTGAGGAGTGCGGCCGTGCCGGCGCGAGCGAGCTTTTCTTCGGTGGCTTCATCAAGCGCGACTTCCGCGGCTTGAAGCGTAACGGCCCAGGAATGATCCCCGGCAAGCCACACAGCTTCACCATTGGTCAGACGGTTGGCGGTCAGAACTTTCATCGCATCGTCCTTTCAAGTCGTGTTTCAGTGTTGGTGCGCTGAGTAAGCGGCGTCGAATGGCGAAAGTCAGCGCCTGCGACCGCATCCCCTATGATCGTCATGACGGGTCCGGCGAGATCTTCGCGGTCCTGGAGGCCAGCCAGATCGGCGAGCGAGCCATGGAAAAGCCGACGGTTCGGCAGGCTGGAGTTTTCCACAATGGCGACGGCCGTGTCTGGCGAAAGTCCTGCGGCTGCAAGATTGCGAGAAACCTCGGCTGCGTTGGAGCGGCCCATATAGACAGCAACCGTAGCGCCCTCGATCGCGAGCTTGGCCCAATCGGGGAGGGCAGCACCTTTAAGGTCATGTCCGGTGGTGAAGACGAGCGACGATGAAACGCCGCGCAATGTCAGCGGCAGGTTGAAATCCGCAGCTGCAGAAAATGCAGCGGTGACGCCGGGGACGATCTCGTAAGATATCCCTGCCTCCCGCAAGGCGGCCATTTCCTCGCCGGCGCGGCCAAAAACCAGCGGGTCGCCAGATTTGAGGCGCACGACCCGCTTGCCCTGGCGGCCAAGTGCAACGAGCAGCGCGTTGATCTCGCATTGGCTTTTTGAATGGCAGCCCTTTCGCTTCCCCGCGAAGACACGTTCCGCATCGCGCCTTCCAAGTGAGACCACGGCCTCCGGCACCAGCGCGTCATGCACGATGACGTCGGCTTCCATCAAAAGGCGATGGGCCCGAAGCGTGATGAGGTCCGCCGACCCAGGACCCGCGCCGACCAGAGCGACATGCCCAGTCATGGGCCTACCCGCCAGCAGCTGCTCGGTCGCAGCGTTGGCAGCATCGAAGTCTGCAGCTGCGACGGCGCGCGCCGGCGCGCCTTCGAAGAACGACGTCCAGAAGTCGCGGCGCGCAGCACCTTTGGGTACCAGCCGCTCGACAGCATCACGCCAGGAAGCGGCCAGACGCGCCAGCGCGCCGAGGGCGGGCGGGAGGATGCGATCGATGCGCGAGCGGATAATCTGAGAAAGAACGGGACCTGCGCCTTCGGTGCCAATGGCAATCGCCACCGGTGCACGGTTGATGAGGGCGGGGGTGAGGAAGTCGCAGAGTGCGGGACGATCGACCGCGTTGGCGGAGATCTTCTGCGCGCGTGCGTCAGCGATGATTTCCGCATCAAGTTCGGCGCTGCCGGTTGCGGCAAAGACCAGAACGGCATCGGCCAGATGTGCAGGCCGGTATGCTTCGCATATTAGTTCTGCGCCATTCTCGGCTACCCAGGCATGCAAATCAGCGGCAGGTTTTTCGGCCACAATGCGGATCAACGCTGAGCTCTGACCGATAAGTCGGGCCTTCGCGAGCGCTTCATCGCCTTCGCCGATGATCACCACAATTTTTCCCTCGACCCGAAGGAAGATCGGGAAGGTATTGAGCCGTTCAGTTTCCGGCAGGGATTGGGAAGGGCGAGTACGCATGAGGAAAATACTCGCCCTTGGGCAAGATTTTCTGAAGGTATCGCCTCGCGCAACTTCCTGATTGGGGAAATCGCTTTTCTTAAATTGAGCCCCGCGACGGAAAAGGAGTGCCGGCGCTTATGAAAAACGACTGCGGAACATCCATTGGCTTGGCAGCGTTGGTCTCAGGAGTTTTCAAGCACAAAGGAGCCGATCATGTCCGAAATTCGCCTGGATCACGACGCGTGGGTTGTTGTCGCCGACGGAGAAAAAGCGCTGTTCCTGCGCAACGAGGGCGATGTGCGACATCCGAATTTGCAGGTCTTCCGCGAGATGGCAGAAGACAATCCGCCGACGCGTGAGCAGGGAGTTGATCAGCCCGGGCGCTTCAATTCAGGCGCGAGCCCACACCGCAGCGCGCTGGAAGAAACGGACTGGCAGCGTATCGGCAAGGAGCGGTTCGCCAAGCATGTTGTCGAGCGGCTCTACAAATCCGCTCACCGCGGCGACTTCGACAAGATCGTCATCGTTGCGCCACCATTGGTGCTCGGCGAGATGCGCAAGGAAATGCACAAGGCGGTGGCAGACAGGGTCATCGGAGAAGTCCCGAAAACCCTGACCAATCACACCATCGAGGATATAGAGAAGCTTCTGACCGAGGATTGATCGTCAGACGTGCTGGCCGCCATTGATGTGGATCTCGGAGCCGGTCACGTAAGAGGCTTGCTGAGAGCACAGGAAGTAGATGATGTCCGCAACTTCGCTGGTTCCGCCGAGCCGGCGAAGCGGGATCGTCTCGACGATCTTCTCCGTGCCGGGTGACAGGATGGATGTGTCGATTTCTCCAGGCGCGATGGCGTTGACGCGGATGCCATGCGGGCCAAAGTCTGCAGCCATCTCTCGTGTCAGCGAGCCGAGCGCGGCTTTCGAGGTCGCGTAGGCGGTTCCAGCAAATGGATGCACGCGTCCGCCGGCAATCGATGAAACGTTCACCACCGAGCCCTTGGCGGCAGCGAGTTCGCGAAACAGACCGCGCGCCAGCATGATCGGGGCAAAGAAGTTCACCTGAAAGACGTCGCGCCAGACATGCATCGGCGTCTCGATGGAGTTCATTCGCTTGCCACCCTCCAGCTTGGGCGAAATGGCGGCGTTGTTGACCAGCGCATCGAGCGCGCCACCATCGGCGATCAGCCGGTGACGGATCTCCGCAACGGCGGCGCCTACATCTTCCGGATCGGACAGATCCACCTTGATGTGGTCCTCCGGCCCGGACGGCCACGGGCAATTTTCGGCGAAGGGCTGGCGTGAGCAGGTGATCACGCGCCAACCCTCATGCGAGAAACGCTTGACGGTAGCGTGGCCGATCCCCCGGCTTGCGCCTGTCAGAACCAACGTTTTCCTGCGTGTATCTTCAGCCATCTATACGTTCTCCCGCCACGCTATGTAGCCGAGGCTGGGATGGAAGGCGAGAGCGGCAAAAGGTCAGTTGCCAACGATGATGTCCATGATCGACCCGACGCGCCCACCTTGTGCAGCCGGCTCGCCAACATTTCCAGGTGGCACCGGACGGGCAACTCCGCCGGTCTGTGTGGCGGTGTCCCGTTGAGGTGAACCGGAATTTCCGGTCTGCCTGAGAATGCCTTCTATGTCGTTTAGGACCCTGCCGCTCCAGCTTCCCGGCAATTGCGCGACCGGGACGCCTTCATGTGCTGCGGTCATGAATTCGTGCCACGTCTCCGCTGGAAGCTGGCCGCCGGTCAGCCCCTTGGTCGCGCTGCCGTCATCATTGCCCATCCAGACGCCAGTGGTCAGGTTGGCGGTGTAGCCGACGAACCAGGCATCACGGGAATTTTGCGAAGTTCCGGTCTTGCCCGCTGCCGGCCAGCCGAAGGCGGCACGGCGCGCCGTGCCTTCGCGCACCGCGCCAGCCATCATGGAATTCATCATGCCGATGATTTCGGCACGCGCGACACGCGGGCCAGTGGATGGTCTGTGCTGATACAGCACTTCGCCCTTGGCGGTGGTGACCCGGCGTACGAAATGTAACTCCGGTCTGAACCCGCCATTGGCGAAGGGGACGAAAGCTGCGGTTAGCTCAAGCGGGGTCACTTCCGAGGTCCCAAGCCCAAGCGACAGATTGGGCTCGAGATCCGACTGGATGCCCATGCGCCATGCGGCCTCGACAATCGCCGCGGGGCCGACCTGCTGGGTTAGTTGAACGGCAACCGAATTGACCGAGCGCGCAAGGGCAGTCGAAAGCGGGATCTGGCCATAATATTTGTCGTTGTAGTTTCTTGGCGCCCATTTGCCGATCTTGACGGGCGCGTCATTGACGATCGTGTCGGGGAAATACCCGCTTTCCAGCGCAGCCATATAGACGAACGGTTTGAACGCCGAGCCCGGCTGGCGGCGCGCTTCCGAGGCCCGGTCGAACTGGCTGGTCGCGTAGTCATAGCCACCGACCATCGCCCGCACGGCGCCGCTGGCATCGATTGAGACGAGAGCGCCCTGGCTGACATTGTGCTTCTTGCCATTCTTGTCGATCACATTGCGGATCGCGCTCTCGGCATAGGTCTGCAGGACCAGGTCGACCGTGGTCTCCACGATGAGGTCGTTGCGCACCTCACCGATCAATTGCGGCAGCTCTTCCATGATGCGGTCCGCAACGTAGTGCTCGGAACCGGTCCAGAAGGCTGGCGCGCGCACCGCAGGAGCCTTGAGGGCGAGTGCAAGCTCCGCCTCGCCGATCATGTTTTCCTCGCGCATGGCGGCCAGAACGAGACGCGCTCTGTTTTCCGCCGCCTTGGGATCGCGGGCAGGGGAAAGTCTTGAAGGTGCCTTGAGAAGACCCGCGAGAAGCGCAGCTTCCGAGAGCGAGACATCGCGTGCGGATTTACCGAAATAGCGCCGCGATGCCGCTTCAACACCATAAGAGCCTGAACCGAAATAGACGCGGTTCAGATACATCTCCATGATCTGGTCTTTGGTGTAGGTTCGCTCCAGCCAGAAGGCCATCAGCACTTCCTGCACCTTGCGTTCGATGGTCCGCTCGGGCTTGAGGAAGAGGTTCTTCGCCAGCTGCTGGGTCAGTGTCGAGCCGCCCTGGCTGACGCGGCGATCGACAATGTTCGAGATAACAGCGCGGCCAAGACCGATCGGGTCGACGCCGAAGTGCGAATAAAAACGCCGGTCCTCGATGGCCATCACCGCCTGCGGGATGAAAGGCGACATTTCGTGAAGGCCAACCGCCTCGCCACCGGTCATGCCACGATTGGCGACAAGTTGACCGTTCATGTCGATGATGCGCACGTTTGGCGGACGGTCCGGGATGGACCAGGTGGTTGCGGCCGGCATTTTCGCGCCGATATAGGCAACGATGCCGATCCCCGCGATCCCGGCCCAGAGGCACAGTACCATAGACCAATAGACCGCCCCGCGCACAAATCCGAAAAAGCCACGACGCTTTTGGTTCCGGCGGCCCTTGCGTGGCGCGCTGCCAGGCTTTCTCTCACGAGACTTGGCACCTGTCTTGGTCTTGGGCTTGCGAGTTGCCGGCACCACGCGGTCTTCTTCACTTACGAAGAAGCCGTCTCGCGGCTGTTCGGAACTGAACGCGTCGAAGCGCGGCTCGATTCGTGCAGGTTTTTTACGGTTGGCCATCCGCCCCGGTATCCAATTGCGACCCACGAGTCGGTCGCAATGCAGCTTAATGAGGGCGTTTTAAAGGGTGGTTAAGCTTACATTTGCATACATTGTTCGACGTTTGTTGACAGACTGTTGACTAAACGTAACCGATCTGAGTAAAACCCGAATTCTCAGGCAACGAACCTCGCTGATCCCTTAGGAGTGGCGGGGTTCATTGCTTTTTGGGATGGGAGTTCAGTCGGCGGGCGTGATCTTCAAAACCGCCCCGTTGTCCTCGTCGGTCGCCACATAGATCGCCCCATCGGGGCCGTGCTCGACATCGCGGATCCGAAGGCTCAGATCCTCAAGCATACGCTCCTCATGCGTGACCTTTTCCCCATCGAGTTCCAGTCGCACCAGAGCTGTGGAGGCGAGGCCGCCCACAAAAAGGTTGCCCTGCCAATCGGGGAAGGCATCACCGTCATAGAAGATCATCCCGGAGGGCGCGATCACCGGCGTCCATTGATAAATCGGATCCACCATGCCGGGCGCAGATGTGATTCCGTCGCCAATGGTCAGGCCGATATATTCACGCCCGAAGGTAACGACCGGCCAGCCATAATTTTCACCCGGCCTGATGATGTTGAGCTCATCGCCGCCCCGCGGTCCGTGCTCGATCGCCCAAAGTTCCCCCGTTTGAGGATGGAGCGCCGCAGCCTGGGAATTGCGGATGCCATAGGCGTAGATTTCAGGGAGCGCATCGTCGCGGCCAACGAACGGGTTGTCTTCGGGCACACTGCCATCCGGAAGAATTCGCGCGATGGTGCCGAGATGGGTCGTCAGATCCTGGGCGTGGCCGCGAAATTGTCGCGCGCTGCGCTCACCCATCGTGATGAACAGGTGCCCATCATTGTCGAACACCAGTCGCGAACCGTAGTGGGCCTTGCTGTCCACCTTGGGTTTCTGTGAGAAGATGACCTCGAGATTTTCGAGCGCCGTGCGATCCTCGTTCAAACGGCCGCGTGCGACGGCGGTGCTGTTTCCGCCATCTCCCGCTTCCGCAAAGCTCATATAGATAAGCCGATTTTCCGCGAAGTCCGGATCGAGCGCGACATCCAGGAGTCCACCTTGTCCACGCGCATCCACTTCGGGCGTTCCGGAGATCGGCTCTGAAACCTCGCCTTCCGAAGAGACGATCCGCAGGCGGCCGGGTCGTTCCGTCACGAGCATGTCCCCGTCCGGCAAGAACGCCATTGCCCAAGGATGTTCCAGGCCTTCGGCAAGGGTGGTGACCCGTATGGAGCCATTTTCCGTGTCGAAGGTGACCTCCTTGGCGGAGGCAGCACCTCCTGCCAGGATCATCGCTAGAGAAACACCGGCCTTGAGAATGGATCGACGCATCAGACTTCCTTTCATGCGGGTAACGCTCATCTAGCCTAAGCCCGCATTCTGGCTTCCGATCCGCCTTTCACGCAATGTTTATCCCGGCGCGTGATGCACTTCGGCCAAGGCATCCTCGATTGAGGGGAAGAACTCGACGAGCGGATGGTGCACGCCATTGGCGACCAGCATCCGCCGGATCTGCGGCGAGGCGCCGGTAATCAGGATGCGAACTTCAGCCTTGTGGGCCTTGCGAGCCGCCCCTTCCACGACATTTGCAGCTGTGGAATCGATCATCGGCGCGTTGCTGAAGTCGATTATGAAGTTCTTGCGCTGATCGGCGATCCTGTCGAGCACAGAGCTGACCATCGAGGCTGTGCCGAAGAAAAACGCGCCGGAAATCCGGTAGATCACCGTCTCAGGGTCGTCGGCATCATGCGGATCATAGGGCTTCTTGCGTCTATTGGCGCTGTCGGGCTGGTCGGCATCGATAGAAATTGCCGTAGACATGCGATGAATGAACAGCAGCGCGCCAAGGACAAAACCGACGACGATACCCTCGGTCAGGTCGCGGAAGACCACCAGCAAGAAGGTCACCCCAAGAACGACGGCGTCGCCCCATGACGACGACACCAGCGCCTTGATTGCTTCGCGTTCGATCATGTTGATGGAAACCACCACCAGAACCCCGGCGAGGGCTGCAAGCGGGATATGTGCCGCTAGGGGCGCTGCAATCAGCATGAAGCCAAGCAGGAAAGCGGCGTGCAGGATGCCGGAGACCGGCCCATGCGCACCGGCGCGGACATTGGTTGCGGTGCGGGCGATGGTCCCGGTAACCGGCACACCGCCGAACATCGCCGACCCCATATTGGCGACGCCCTGCGCCACCAGTTCGCAATTGGAGCGGTGGCGTCTGCCACTCATTCCATCCGCGACAACCGCCGAAAGAAGTGACTCGATGGCACCGAGCAGTGCAAACGCAATCGCATCCGGCAGCACCGCCTGCATCTTCGCGATGGAGAATTCCGGAAGGTGAGGGGCCGGCAGCGTGCGGGGGATCCCGCCAAAGCGGGAGCCGATCGTTTCGACGCCAAGGCCGAACAGCGGAACGGCGACCGATGTCGCGACAACGGCGATCAGCAGGCCCGGCCAGCTTGGTTTCCAACGACGCAATCCAAGGATGATCCCAATCGTGGCGATCGCAATGCCGACGGCTGCGGGCGTGACGGTATTTGCAGCGCTGACCAGCGCCTGCATCTTGGGAAGGAACTCGGCGGGTTCCGGCCCCGAAAGCGTCAGGCCGAACAGGTCGCGCAACTGGCTCGACAGGATGATGATGCCAATTCCGGCAGTGAAGCCGATGGTCACCGGGTAGGGGATGAATTTGATGAATGTGCCAAGTCGCAGGAAGCCGATGGCGAGCATGATGACGCCGGCCATGAAGGTTGCGAGCAGCATTCCATCAAGGCCATGGCGTTGAACGCTGGCTGCGATCAGGACGATGAATGCCCCCGCCGGGCCGCCGATCTGAAAGCGGCTTCCGCCAAGAAGTGAGACCAGAAAGCCGCCGACGATCGCGGTGTAGAGCCCCCGGTCCGGCGAAACGCCCGAGGCGATGGCAATCGCCATCGACAGAGGCAGTGCCACGATTGCGACGGTGAGGCCGGAGATGGCGTCGGCGCGCAAATTCGTCAGCCCATACCCCTCGCGAAGCACCGTCACGAGTTTCGGGGTGAACAGGTCGCGAAAGCTCGCGGCAGGTGCGAGATGTGCTGCGCGACTGTCATGCTTCATTTTAAGGAAGGCTCCCTCAATCTAACGCCGCGGCCGGCGGCTTCGCTGGTCTGGTTTTCGCCGATCAGAACGATTCCCGCGCGTTCGAGCGCATCAATCACCTTCATCAGCGTGTCGACATTGGCACGCACCACGCCGTCGCTGGCCTCCATGCGCTGGATGGTCGGCAAGGAGACGCCAGCCATTTCCGCCAGTGCCTTCTGGTCGATCTGCGCCAGCGCGCGGGCCGCTCGCATTTGGGTGGAAGTGATCAAAACAAACGTCCTGAACCTCGTTTATGATGTTCTAAACATAAGAATGAGCGTTCTGAATGTAAAGTGGCCCGACTGCTCTGCGGTCGCGTTGGAAACGGAACCGAAACGAATTGACGTTACGTAATGGCATGCCTATCGAGATGCGCCCCAGCCAGTCGCTGCGGCTCTGGCAGCAGGTGATGCTGGCGGAGGTGAGGGATGATTTCTACGATCTGACCACAAGGCAGATGGCGATCCTCCTCACCATCTATCTCGATCCACCGCCGCACACGGTCCGCGCGCTGGCTGAAAAACTCAATGTGAGCAAAGCTGTGATCACGCGCGCTCTGGACACGATGGGAGCAATGAAGCTTGTTTCGCGACACCGTGACGAGAAAGACAAGCGCAACGTTCTGATTCGTCGTACCGTCGAAGGGGCGCTTTATGTTGAGCGCATCGGCGACGTCATCATCGACAAGGCTTCGGAGCTGCCAATTTGACCAATATGGACCGACGGCTGAACGCGTACAGGCCTGATCTTGCGGACATCCGCCTAAAGGGAAAGGTGGAAGCAGCGCGATATGTCGAGGGGCGTGAAATGCAGGTAATCGCACCCGTTCTCGACGTGAGGAGCGCCCCGCGCAGCGATGCCGGACAGGACACCCAGCTTCTCTTTGGCGAGCGCGTGACGGTATTCGAAGAAGCTGAAGGTTACGCCTGGCTGAAGGCTGAGCGCGATGGCTATGTCGGCTATGCGTTGGGCTCCTGGCTCAGCGCTGAGCCAGACGATGCCACCCACGTCATTGCCGTCCCGCGCACCTTCTCCTATCGCGAAGCCGACATGAAGACGGCGGCCAAGACTGCCTATTCGCTCGGAAGCCGTCTTAAGGTGGTGGGGACCGCCGAGACGCGCGGTCTAAGCTACGCGCTTCTGGCTTCTGGCGAAGCTCTCGTTGCCTCGCATCTGCGCCCGATCGGTGACACCGTGTCGGATTATGTTTCTGTGGCGGAAACACTTGAACACACGCCCTATCTCTGGGGCGGCGCCAGCGCCTTCGGCATTGATTGCTCCGGCCTGGTCCAGCTTTCGATGCGCATGTCGGGTCAAACCGTCCTGCGCGACACGGACATGCAGGCAACAACCATCGGCAAGCCGCTCGCAATCGGCACCGACCTTGCTGGTCTGCAACGCGGCGACCTCGTCTTCTGGAAAGGCCACGTCGCGATCATGGTCGATGCGGAAACGATTATTCACGCCAACGGCCACACGATGACAGTCGCCAGGGAACCCCTGCGGCAGGCCGTCGACCGCATTGCCTACATCTACGAAAGACCGACAGGGTTTCGCCGGCCCTAACTTCCCGCCGCCCCCTCCGTCGCTTTGCGCCACCTCCTCCATGGATGGGGGAGGATCCCCTTGAGATGTAGCGCTCGACGCTCTGATCCTCCCCTGTTCAGGGGGAGGGGGACCACCGCAGGTGGTGGAGGGGGCGCTTGAGCACCGCATCCCTACAACGAAAAATCCCTCCCCGGTTGCCCGGAGAGGGATCGTTTTGGATCGCTTTTCGCGAAGTGGCTTAGGCAGCCAGGCCGCGCAGGACGTACTGCAGGATGCCGCCGCTCTTGTAGTAGTCGAGCTCGTCCAGCGTATCGATGCGGCACAGGACCGGCACTTCAAGCACGTTGCCATCAGCGTAGGTGACCTTGGCCACCATCTTCTGACGCGGCTTGATGTCCTCGATGCCTTCGATCTCGACCGTCTCGTCGCCCTTGAGGCCGAGCGATGCCCAGCTCGTGCCCTCTTCGAGGGTGAACGGGATGACGCCCATGCCGACGAGATTGGAGCGGTGGATACGCTCGAAGGACTGCGCGATCACGGCGCGAACGCCGAGAAGGTTGGTGCCCTTGGCAGCCCAGTCACGTGAGGAGCCGTTGCCGTACTCGACGCCAGCGAAGATGACCAGCGGAACGTCCTCGGCCTTGTAACGCATCGCTGCGTCGTAGATCGAAAGCTCTTCCTTGGACGGGTAGTGGATGGTGTAGCCACCTTCCTTGCCGTTTTCGCCCAGCATGTGGTTGCGGATGCGGATGTTGGCGAAGGTGCCGCGCATCATCACTTCGTGGTTGCCACGACGCGTGCCGTACTGGTTGAAGTCGACGACAGCAACGCCATTGTCGGTGAGGTACTTGCCCGCCGGCGATGCAGCCTTGATCGAACCGGCCGGGGAAATGTGGTCGGTGGTGATCTTGTCGCCGAAGAGCCCGAGGATGCGTGCGCCCTTGATCGGAGCGACTGCAGATGCCTGCGAGCTCATGCCCACGAAGTAAGGCGGGTTCTGCACGTAGGTCGACTTGTCGTCCCACGCATAGGTCTCGCCTGCCGGAGCCTGAACAGCCTGCCAGTTCTCGTCGCCCTTGAAGACGTCAGCGTACTTGCTCGCGAAGATTTCGCGGGTGACGTACTGCTCGATGAACTCGTTGATCTCCTGTGCCGTCGGCCAGATGTCCTTCAGGTACACCGGCTGACCGTCTGCACCTTCGCCGAGCGGCTCGGTGGTCAGATCCTTGGTGACGGTGCCTGCAAGCGCATAGGCAACGACGAGCGGCGGCGAAGCAAGGTAGTTGGCCTGGACGTCCGGAGACACGCGGCCCTCGAAGTTGCGGTTGCCCGAGAGGACGGCCGCAGCGATGAGACCCTTCTCGTTGATCGTCTTCGAGATCGGAGCCGGGAGCGGACCGGAGTTGCCGATGCAGGTGGTGCAGCCGAAGCCGACGAGGTTGAAGCCGATCTGGTCGAGTTCCTTCTGAAGGCCGGCCTTCTCGAGGTACTCGGCAACGACCTGTGAACCAGGTGCGAGCGAGGTTTTGACCCATGGCTTCTGCTTCAGGCCAAGGCGGTTGGCATTGCGCGCCACAAGGCCGGCAGCGATCAGAACCGAGGGGTTCGACGTGTTGGTGCACGAGGTGATCGCAGCAATGGCAACGTCGCCATGCCCAAGGTCGAACGCTTCGCCCTCGACAGCGTAACGCTTTGCGAGGTCGACGGTCTTCTTGTACTCCGCTTCAAGCGCAACGGCGAAGTTCTTGGCGATGTCGTCTAGCGGAGCGCGGCCTTCCGGACGCTTCGGGCCAGCCATCGACGGAACGACTGTGCCCATGTCGAGCTCGAGCGTGTCGGTGAAGACCGGGTCTGCGGTGCTTTCGTCGCGCCACATGCCCTGTGCCTTCGAATAGGCTTCGACGAGTGCAATGCGCTCGTCCGAACGGCTCGACGTGGTCAGGTAGCGGATGGTTTCCTTGTCGACCGGGAAGAAACCACAGGTTGCACCATATTCCGGGCCCATATTGGCGATGGTCGCGCGGTCAGCCAGCGTCATGTTCGACAGGCCTTCGCCGAAGAACTCGACGAACTTGCCGACAACGCCCTTTTTGCGCAGCATCTGGGTGACGGTGAGCACGAGGTCGGTCGCGGTGACGCCTTCCTTGAGCTTGCCGGTCAGGCGGAAGCCGATGACTTCCGGCAGCAGCATGGAAACCGGCTGGCCGAGCATGGCCGCTTCTGCCTCGATGCCGCCGACGCCCCAGCCGAGAACGCCAAGGCCGTTGATCATGGTGGTG
This sequence comes from Aquamicrobium zhengzhouense, assembly GCF_016124105.1. Lineage (GTDB taxonomy): Bacteria > Pseudomonadota > Alphaproteobacteria > Rhizobiales > Rhizobiaceae > Aerobium > Aerobium zhengzhouense. The sequence continues at coordinate 93,264 of NZ_JADGMQ010000011.1, read as the reverse complement.
TGCGAGTCGGTGCCGACGCAGGTGTCCGGGTAGGCAACGGTCTCGCCGCTCTCGTCATTGGTCCAGACGACCTGGCCGAGATATTCAAGGTTCACCTGGTGGCAGATGCCGGTGCCGGGCGGAACAACGCGGAAGTTGCGGAACGCCTGCTGGCCCCACTTGAGGAACTTGTAGCGCTCTTCGTTGCGCTCATATTCCAGTTCCACGTTGCGGGCGAAGGACAGCGGTGTACCGAATTCGTCAACGATCACCGAGTGGTCGATGACGAGGTCAACCGGGACCAGCGGGTTGATCTTCTGCGGGTCACCGCCGAGAGCGGCGATGCCGTCACGCATTGCAGCAAGGTCAACAACGGCCGGAACGCCGGTGAAGTCCTGCATCAGAACGCGTGCCGGGCGGTACGCGATTTCGACACCTGCGGTGCCCTTGTCGACCAGCCAGGCGGCAACAGCGGCAATCGCATCCTTGGTGACGGTGCGCCCATCTTCGTTGCGAAGCAGGTTCTCAAGCAGAACCTTCATGGAGAAGGGCAGACGGCTGACGCCATCCAGGCCGTTCTTCTCGGCTTCGATCAGGTTGAAATAGGTATACTCCTTGCTGCCCACGGTAAGCGTGCGGCGGCAATTGAAGCTGTCGAGTGAATTGGACACGTGCGATCCTCAAAAACGTCGTTTGCCGATCGGGTAACGGACGCCTGTGGCATGCTAACACGCGCAAAGGTGCGGGTACGGTCATTTCCGCTGTCCGCTCCCATGCGACCCGGCCGTTCAAGGCGGCGCGCGCGCTGGTTCGGCGCAAATAAGTTTCCGTGCCGACCGCTGGCACGGTTGCCCCGGATATAGAGAAGTTCTTAAAATGATTCCAGTGCGTTTGGGCTGATTTATCCCCTGCGGGGGATTTCGCGAGTTTTTCAAGGAAAGCGGGTCGACGATGCGGCTAATTGCCGAGAAACTGGGCGGAGAGCGCGGTGGGGAGCCGGTTTTCGATGATATCAATTTCCAGGTTGAACCCGGTGAGGGGCTGATCGTCACCGGCGCAAACGGCTCGGGCAAGTCAACGCTCCTGCGAATCGTTGCTGGCCTGCTCCCCGCTTCATCGGGCGCGATTCGCTTCGAGGCAGCCGACGCGGAAGAATTTCCGTCGGTCGCAGCCGCCTCCCACTATCTTGGCCACGGCAATGCCATGAAGACAGCGCTGTCCGTCGAGGAGAACCTGAAATTCTGGCAGGAATTTCATGGCTCGACCCATCTGGGGATCGACGAGGCGATCGAGATGGTGGGCCTGCCTGAGGTGGCAAGCCTTCCCTATGGCTATCTGTCTACGGGTCAAAAACGCCGTATCTCCATTGCCAAGCTTCTTGTCAGCTATCGCCCGATCTGGCTGCTCGATGAACCGACGGCCGGGCTCGACAAGGCTTCCGAAACTCAATTCGCCGCGCTGATGCGCGCGCACCTGGATGATGGCGGCATCATTGTCGCAGCGACCCATATCCCGCTCGGACTGGAAGGTGTGCAGCATCTGACAATGACGGGACAGCGGTAAGCGGGGACCTTCGAGTTTCTTTATCGCAAAGCCATGCTAAAAGCGGCTCTGCGCACTCCACCTTCCAGCCAGCTGATATCAGGCCGCCCATGCTAGCCCTTTTTCTTCGAGATCTTCGCCTTGGCATTCGTGCCGGCGGCGGGGCTCTGGTTGGCGTTCTGTTCTTCCTCGCCGTGGTGGCGGTTGTTCCTTTTGGCGTCGGCCCGGACCTCAACCTTTTGGCCCGGATCGGCCCGGCGATCCTGTGGATCGGTGCATTGCTGGCCTCACTGCTTGGGCTCGATCGCCTGTTTCAGGACGATCGTGAAGATGGCACGCTCGACCTGCTGATCCTTAGCGAAAGCCGGCACATGCTGGCGTTGACGGTGCTGGTGAAGTGTCTGGCGCATTGGGTGGCGGCGGTGCTGCCGCTTGTCATTGCATCGCCTCTGCTCGGCCTCTTTATGAATATGGAGCCGCTTGGGATTGCAGCGACGAGCCTCACCTTATTGGTTGGGACGCCGGCGATTGCCTTCATTGGTGCCGTGGGCGCAGCAGTTGCGGTGGCGCTGCCGCGAGGTGGCCTCCTCGTTTCCGTGCTGGTGCTGCCACTTGCGATCCCCGTCCTGATATTTGGCGTCTCGGCAGCCTATGGTGCGGTGAACGACCCCAACCCGTTTTTGCCGCCCTTCTTGATCCTGTGTGCGCTGACGATGTTCTTTCTGGTGCTCGGCCCGCTTGCGGCGGCCATGGCCCTCAAGGCAGGTGCCGACTGACGAAGCGCGCGAAAAGGTCTCACGAGGGTTTGATCGGCGTCGATTGCGCCCGCGCCAGCTCCAGTTTATCTAGGCGGCCATGAGCGAGACAGCGGCGACATCCAGCAAACTTTGGGATCTGGCAAATCCGACGCGCTTTGTGGCGCTGGTCGACAGGTTCGTGCCGTGGCTGGCACTGCTTTCTGCCATTGTGTTGGCCGCTGGCCTCGGGCTCGCTTTTGCGGCGCCGGAGGACTACCAGCAGGGCATTACCGTTCGCATCATGTACATTCATGTGCCGTTCGCCTGGCTCTCCATGATGTGCTATTCGATCATGGCTCTTTCATCGCTTGGAACGCTGGTCTGGCGTCATCCGCTCGCCGATGTTTCCGTGAAGTCCGCGGCACCAATCGGCGCCGTTTTCACGCTGCTTGCGCTGGCAACTGGGTCGATCTGGGGCAAGCCGATGTGGGGCACCTGGTGGGTGTGGGATGCGCGCCTGACTTCGGTCTTTGTCCTCTTCCTGATGTATCTCGGCATCATTGCGCTGACGCGCGCGCTGGATGATCCGGGCAAGAGTGCTCGTGCCGCCGCGATCGTCACGCTGGTCGGTTTCATCAATATTCCGATCATCAAGTTTTCCGTCGACTGGTGGAACACGCTGCATCAGCCGGCATCGGTGATCCGGTTGGACGGCCCGACAATCCATTCATCGATGCTGTGGCCGCTGCTGATCTGCGCGGTTGGTTTCTCGCTGGTCTTCTTCACGCTCCACCTGATGGCGATGCGCACCGAGATCTGGCGCCGCCGTGTTTCGGCAATGCGCAAGATCGCTGCGCGGGAGGCGGGACGATGAGCGCCCACGCTCTTTATGTATTGTCGGCCTATGGCGTGTCAGCGCTCGCGCTTATTGGGCTTGCGCTTTGGATCATCGCCGACCAGCGGGCGCGTCGGCGCGAACTCGCACAGCTAGAAGCTGCGGGCATTCGGCGCCGTTCAGCAAAGGCAGCCTCATGACCGCTCAAGACGAAGCCCGTCCGCGCCGTCGCTGGCTGCCATTGCTGCCCTTTATCCTGTTCATGGTGCTGGCGGGGATCTTCCTGGTTCAGCTTTTGTCAGGGAAGGACAGTTCAGTCGTTCCCTCGGCGCTGATCGGACAGGAAGCGCCACAGACGCCCTTGCCTGCGCTTGAGGGAATGAATCTTCCGGGTTTCGACCCGGCGGCATTTGCCGGCAAGGTCACGCTGGTCAATGTCTGGGCGTCCTGGTGCGCGCCATGCCGTGTGGAGCATCCGGTTCTGATGCAGCTTGCCAAAGATGGGCGCGTCGAAATTGCCGGGCTGAACTACAAGGACAAGCCGGAGAACGCCCGTCGCTTTCTCAATGAGCTCGGAAACCCCTATTCGATGATCGGCACCGATGATGCCGGACGTGCCGCGATTGAGTGGGGCGTCTATGGTGTGCCCGAGACGTTTCTTGTCGGGAAGGATGGCCGCATTGCCTATAAACATGTCGGGCCATTCACGCCTGAAATCATGACTAGGCAGATCCTGCCCGAGATCGAGAAGGCGCTTGCCGCAGAAGTCGGCAGTTAAGGGGGCAACCCCGGCATCGTGCCTCTCCGATAAAGTCCTTTTCCAACCATTTAGAAATGTGAACGCGCGTTGAACGTGGGGTGGAACATCGCGTCTTTTTGCTCGTTTGGTGGCTCGAGGGAGGCCAAAGGAGAAGAAGATGAAAGCGAAGCTAATCACCTCGGCTGCGGCTCTTGCGATGTTGGCGATGGCGGGTACTGCTCACGCGCAGCAGACGGTGGTCGCTGCATCGGACCTCGATGTGCGTGCGGGACCGGGCGCTGAACATGCTGTTGTCGGCATCATTGCCATCGACAGCCAGGCGACCGTCCTTGGATGCGACCGCGTCAGCGGCTGGTGCGAGGTCGAGGCCGGCACTGTCGCTGGCTGGGTGAATTCCGATTTTCTCGATGAGCTTGGCCCGGACATTTATGTGAATGAAGGGCCGGTGGATGGTGCAGTGGTCTCTGGCAGTATTGACGCTGTGATCGATCCCGCGCCACCGGTCATCAGCTACATCGAATCTAACCGCTATGACCCGGTTGTCATAGAGTCGGAGATCAGCGTCGGTGAGATTTTGCCTGGAGACATCGAGCTCCACGCGATCCCCGATTACGAATATCGCTACGTGTATGTGAACGATCGACCCGTTCTGGTCGAGCCCGACACGCGGCGAATTGTCTACATCGTCCGATAGGCCCCTCAAACTGACGGACGGTGTGGGAGCCGTCGGCTGGTTGCCAGCCGGCGGTTTTCCATTTTTCTTGACTCGCGGCCCGTTTTCCTGTCTACAGCCTTGAAATTCAGCGACGAGTGGAAGCTCTGAGCCGCCGACCGGGACGCTCTTCCAAGGTGAAGATCACGATCCCGGAGGTCAACATCCGGCAGCGCGATGCGCCCCCGGGTGCTTCTTGGCTTTGGGTTTGGCTTCTTGCCGCTGAGGTATTACCTCTCTGGCGAGATTGTTCGGCAGGGAACGGGAAAAGCGGATGTTTGAATCACTTCAGGAACGCCTTGGCTCTATTCTGAACGGCCTTACCGGCCGTGGCGCTCTGTCCGAAGCCGATGTTTCGGCTGCGCTGCGCGAGGTTCGTCGCGCGCTGATCGAGGCTGACGTTGCACTCGAAGTCGTCCGCTCCTTCACCGACAAGGTTCGCGCCAAGGCTGTTGGCGCGGAGGTTCTGAAGTCGATCAAGCCCGGCCAGATGGTCGTCAAGATCGTTCATGATGAACTGGTCGAGATGCTGGGCTCCGAGGGCGAGACGATCGACCTCAATGCGCCGGCTCCCGTCGTCATCATGATGGTTGGTCTCCAGGGTTCGGGTAAGACCACCACCTCCGCAAAGATCGCCAAGCGTCTCACGGATCGTCAGGGCAAGAAAGTCCTGATGGCCTCGCTCGACACCCGCCGCCCGGCCGCGCAGGAACAGCTGCGCCAGCTTGGTGAGCAGACCGGTGTTGCGACGCTGCCAATCATCGCCGGCCAGTCGCCGGTCGATATTGCCGGTCGCTCGGTTCAGGCGGCCAAGCTTGGCGGCTATGATGTCGTCATCCTCGATACCGCCGGCCGCACCCATATCGACGAGCCGCTGATGCTCGAGATGGCCGAGATCAAGAGCGCGTCGAACCCGCACGAGATCCTTCTCGTCGCCGACTCGCTGACTGGTCAGGACGCCGTCAATCTCGCCCGCAATTTCGACGAACGCGTTGGCGTTACCGGGCTCGTGCTTACCCGCATGGACGGCGATGGCCGCGGCGGTGCAGCACTGTCGATGCGTGCCGTCACCGGCAAGCCGGTCAAGCTCATCGGCGTTGGCGAAAAGATGGACGCGCTTGAGGAGTTCCATCCCAAGCGTATCGCCGACCGTATCCTCGGCATGGGCGACATTGTCTCGCTCGTCGAAAAGGCTGCAGAAACCCTCGACGCGGAAAAAGCCGCGGCGATGGCCAAGAAGATGCAGTCGGGCAAGTTCGATCTTGACGATCTCGCCGATCAGCTGCGCCAGATGCAGAAGATGGGCGGCATGGGCGGCATCATGGGCATGATGCCGGGTATGGCGAAGATGAAGGATCAGGTTGCGGCCGCCGGGCTCGACGACAAGATGTTCTCGCGCCAGATCGCCATCATCCAGTCGATGACCAAGGCCGAGCGTGCCAATCCCGACATTCTGAAGCATTCGCGCAAGAAGCGCATCGCTGCCGGATCCGGCACCGATGCCGCGCAGATCAACAAGCTGCTGAAGATGCACCGCCAGATGGCGGACATGATGAAGGCTATGGGCGGCAAGGGCAAAGGCGGCGGGCTTATGCGCGCGGCCATGGGCGGCCTCGCCTCCAAGATGGGCCTTGGCGGCATGATGGGCGGCGGCATGCCTGACCTGTCAAAGATGGATCCGAAGCAGCTCGAAGCATTGCAGAAGCAGGCCGAAGCCGCGGGCCTTGGCGCTGGTTCGCCCAAGGGGCTGCCGGGTGGCTTGCCGGGGCTTCCGGGCGGCGGCCTGCCAGGCTTGCCAGGCGGTTTGAAGCTTCCCGGCCTGCCGGGCGGTATGAAGAAGAAGTGAGGGGGCGATGACTGAGGACACGGCCAAATCGGCACGCGAGCAACTTGCCGAGTACCGCATATCGATCGACAATATCGACGCGGCGCTCGTTCACATGCTTGCAGAGCGTTTCCGCTGCACCAAAGCAGTCGGCGTGCTCAAGGCCAGACACAATCTGCCTCCGGCAGACCCGGCTCGTGAAACAGAGCAGATCGCACGTTTGCGCCAGCTGGCACAGGACGCGCATCTGGATCCTGACTTTGCGGAGAAGTTCCTCAACTTCATCATTCGCGAAGTCATCCGTCACCATGAGGCAATCGCCTCTGAGGCGGAAACCCTTTCCTGAATTCAACGAAATGCCCTTAGGCCAGACTTTCTAGGAGAACGAACATGGCACTGAAAATCCGTCTTTCGCGCGCAGGCTCGAAGAAGCGTCCTTACTACCACATCGTGATCGCTGACCAGCGTTCGCCGCGTGATGGCCGCTTCATCGAGCAGGTCGGCGCCTGGAACCCGATGCTCCCCAAGGATGGAGAGCGGATCAAGATCAACGAAGAGCGCGTCAAGCACTGGCTCGCAAACGGCGCGCTGCCGACCGATCGCGTTGCTCGCTTCCTTGCTGATGCTGGCCTCGTCGCCCGCGACACGAAGAGCAACCCGACCAAGGGTCTTCCGGGCAAGAAGGCTCAGGAGCGCATCGCTGCTGCCAAGCAGGCTGAGGAAGAAGCTGCTGCCAAGGCTGCTGCCGAAGCAGAAGCCGCGGCCGCTGCTGCCGCTGCCCCGGCTGAAGAAGCTGCTTCCGAGTAAGCACCTGCCTTCAGGCACAAACGATAATGGCGAGCCCCGGCTCGCCATTTTTGTTTCTGGAGGAGAGGAAGAGCTTGGTGCGCGGCGTAGCAGCCAGCCCCCCTTCGTCGCTTCGCGCCACTTCCTCCGCAGGCGGGAGAAGATCCCGGCAAGGGCGAGTTTGATCTGGAAAACAGGGCGCAGCGCTCGGATCCTCCCCCGTTGACGGGGGAGGGGGACCACCGGAGGTGGTGGAGGGGCGCGGGCAGAGTGGGGCTCGTCTAGCTTAAAGCTCTTGCGGGATCGTCTTCAGGAACTCGGAGAGAGCCCAGGTTTCGTAGGCGACATCAGCTTCATGTGGGGCGGATTGGGGGCTGCCCCCTTCGTCGCTTCGCGCCACTTCCCCCGCAGGCGGGGGAAGATCCCGGAGAGGGCGAGTTTGATCTGGAAAACAGGGCGCAGCGCTCGGATCCTCCCCCGTTGACGGGGGAGGGGGACCACCGGAGGTGGTGGAGGGGGCGAGCGCAGTGAGGCTCGTCTAGCTTAAAGCTCTTGCAGGATCGTCTTCAGGAATGCCGAAAGGTCGTCGGTGACGTAGTCGACATCATCCTCGTGCTCGGGGTCCTGCTCCCAGATTTCTGAGAAGGTCGGCTCGAAATTGTTCGGAACGATCAGAACCGTCGTCATTCCAAGCTGCTTGGGGACAGACAGGTTCCTTGCAAGGTCTTCGAACATCACGGCATTGGGCGCGTCGACGCGGTGGATGCCCATGAACTTGTCGTAGGGCTCACGCGCAGGCTTCGGAACGAGGCCGGCGGCGACGATGTCGAAAATGTCGTCAAAATCGTCAAGGATGCCGAGTTGGCGTGCGGTGTTTTCCGCATGCTTGCGGTCACCATTGGTGAAGATGAACTTTCGCCCCGGCAGGGCGCGGATGGCTTCGCCAAGTTCCGGGTCCGGCTGCACCCACGAATAGTCGATGTCGTGGACCTTGTTGAGGAAGTCGTCCGGATCGATGTTGTGGCGCTGGATGAGGCCATTCATCGTCGTTCCGTATTCGCGGTAGAGCTCCTTTTGCAGCTTGCGCGCATCATCACGCGAAAGCTGGAGCAGCTCCGACACATAGGCGGTCATCTTCACATCGATCTGCGCAAACAGATTTGTGTGATGCGGATAGAGCGTGTTGTCGAGATCGAACACCCAATCGGTGACGTGGGCGAAGCGGGAAGGATCAGGTGCGTTTGTCATGTTCTTTGCCTAGCCGAAATCTGGCGCGGAAAGAAGGCCGGGGGGAGGCCCGACTTCCGACCCGGTGGCTTCCCCCGGCTTGTCTTCTGTCTGTCGAACGGCATAAGTCCACGCAATCAGCGGAGATGGCATGGAACTCTGGATACCGATAACCGTCGCGGCGGCATTTCTGCAGAACCTTCGTTCGGCAGCGCAGAAGCATCTGAAAAGCGTCATGGGAACGACCGGCGCGACCTTCGTGCGCTTTGGCTTCGGTGTTCCGTTCGCCTGCCTGTATCTGTGGCTGCTGGGCTCGGTCGGGGGCTATAGCGTCCCGTCGGTCAATGCCGATTTTCTTTTCTGGGTGGTGATAGGCGCCTTTGGCCAGATTGGCGCGACCTTCCTACTGATCCACTTGTTCTCGCATCGCAATTTTGCGGTCGGCACTGCTTATTCGCGCACGGAGCCGGCCCAGGCTGCTCTCTTCGGGCTGATCTTCTTTGGCGAGACGGTCAGCGCCGGGGCTTTGGCAGCAATCGCGATCAGTGTCTTTGGCGTGATGCTGATCTCGGTCGCTCACATGCAGATGAGCTGGCGCAACCTGGTGACGTCCGTCTTTGCGCGCAACGCCATGATCGGACTTGCGTCCGGCACCTTGTTTGGAATTTCCGCGGTCGCCTATCGCGCAGCGTCGCTGGCGCTCGGAGGCCCCAACTTTGCGGTGCAGGCCGCGGTCACGCTCGTCTGGACCATCTGCCTGCAGACGCTGGTGATGTTGGGCTGGATGCTGTGGAAGGATCGCGCCGAGATCGGCCGCATCGTGAAAGCCTGGAGGATATCGCTCTTCACCGGCTTTGTTGGCGCAACGGCATCCTTTGGCTGGTTCATGGCAATGACGTTGCAGCAAGCTGCCATCGTCAAGGCGCTGGCGCAGATCGAGATGCTGTTCACCTTTGCCGCGACGGTGTTTTTCTTCAAGGAGAAGATCAACCGCTACGAAACAATCGGCTGCATCCTGATCGTATTGGGGATCATCGTGCTGGTGCTGCTGCGCTAGCGGCGCCACCATGAGGCCGCTGGCGCGGCCATCCGATGTCAGCCCTTGCGCGCAGCTTCCGCCTTGGCAAGTTCACGTTCCAGTTGACGAAAGCCGGTGTCAGGCGTGGTCTCGTCGCTACGGTCGATCACTTCATCCCAACGCTCGACAAGGCGTTCCGCAGCATCCGGGCCATCTTCGAGATAAATGCCCTGAGTGAGCGTCACATGTGCGCTCTCAAAGCCGCCGCCGCCAGCGGTTAGAATCACGCGCGATGGCGCATCCTCGCGCACCAGCGCCAGAATGGCGGGGCTGACGCGGTGGGTTTCCAGCAGCGACAATTGCTCGGCTGGGAACAGATCTCCCACCATCGGGGTGGCGGCTGTGGGTGCGAGGCTGTTGACGCGAATATTGTACTTTGCGCCCTCGATTGCGAGCGTCTGCATGAGGCCGACCAGCGCCATCTTGGCCGCGCCGTAATTCGCCTGCCCGAAATTGCCGTAGAGGCCGGACGACGAGGTCGTCATGACGATACGGCCATATTGGCGCTCGCGCATATGGTCCCAAACCGCCTTGGTGCAATTGGCGGCGCCCATCACATGCACGTCCAGCACCAGCCGGAAGTCGGCCAGATCCATCTTGGCGAAGCTCTTGTCGCGGATGATGCCGGCATTGTTGACGAGGATGTCGATCTGGCCCCAACGCAAAAGCGTTTCGGCGACCATGGCCTGGATGGCATCGAAATCGGTTACCGACGCTGCATAGGCGAATGCCTCACCACCGGCCGCGACGATTTCGTCAGCGACGTTTCCGGCTGGTTCGGCATGCATGTCGTTGACGACGATTTTCGCGCCGCGCCTGGCAAGAAGCAGGGCATGTTCGCGTCCCAGGCCAGACCCTGCGCCCGTGACAATCGCCACCCGCCCCGTCAGATCGATCATGCTCTACTCCTTGATTTGCTTATGGAACGATCAGCGTTCCGGCGCCGTGCTCGGTAAAGAGTTCGAGCAGGACAGAATGCGGCGTCTTGCCATTGAGGATAACGACGCCTTCGACACCGCGCTCAATGGCTTCGATGCAGGTCTCGACCTTCGGGATCATCCCGCCCGAGATCGTGCCATCTTCGATCAATGCCCGTGCCTCGGCAACGGTCAGCTCGTCGATCAGCTTCTTGTCCTTGTCGAGGACGCCAGGAACGTCGGTCAGGAAAAGCAGACGCGACGCGTTCAGCGCACCGGCAATGGCACCTGCAAACGTATCGGCATTGATGTTGTAGGTGTGGCCGTCACGGCCCGGTGCCACGGGTGCGATCACCGGGATCATTTCGGAGCGAGCCAGAAGGTCGAGCAAGGTCCGGTCGACCTCGACAGGTTCGCCGACGAAGCCGAGGTCGAGCACCTTCTCGATATTGCTTTCCGGGTCCTTGATGGTCTTGCGCGCCTTCTCGGCGAAGACCATGTTGCCGTCCTTGCCGCAGAGGCCGATCGCCCATTCGCCTTCGGCGTTGATGAGCGCGACGATCTCCTTGTTGATCGAGCCGGCCAGAACCATCTCGACGATCTCGACCGTCTTCTGGTCGGTCACGCGCAGGCCGCCCTCAAACTTCGATTCAATGCCCATCTTGTTCAGCATCGCGCCGATCTGCGGGCCGCCGCCATGAACGACAATCGGATTGACCCCCGATTGCTTCAGTAAAGCGATGTCACGGGCAAATGCGCGGCCCAGTTCGACATTGCCCATGGCGTGGCCGCCATATTTCACCACGACGGTCTTGTTTTCGTAGCGCTGCATGAAAGGCAGGGCTGCCGAAAGAAGGCGGGCCTGCTCTTCGGCGGTGGCAAGCTGATCGGTCGTCATCAAAACCTCGGGCGTTGGCGAGCAATTGCTGGCAGGGGTCTTAGCGACAAATAAATGCCCGGGCAATTGCTTGCGCCAAGGATGCCGCCGTGCTGGTTTTGGATTCTGGCGGATAAGGCGCTATTGACCTGCAATGACCTCACTTGCTCGCGACTCAGTTCCATCACCAACCCGCCGCACCTGGTTATCCGAGGCCAAGGCCATGCTGGCGCTCGCCTGGCCGATGATCCTCACCAATCTCGGCCAGACGGCGATGAACACCACCGACGTCATGATGATGGGACGCCTGGGTCCGGACGCACTTGCTTCGGGCACGCTGGGGTCCAATCTTTATTTTGCGCCGATGATGTTCGGGCTCGGCCTGATCCTTGCGGTCTCGCCGATGGTCGCCTTCGAGATCGGACGCAATCGCCACTCCGTGCGCGATGTGCGCAGAACCGTGCGGCAAGGCCTCTGGATCGCCTGCATGGTCGCGCTGCCGCTGTGGCTGTTGTTGTGGCACACGGAAGAGATCCTCGTCGCCATGGGGCAGGAGCCGCATCTGGCCGCAGGCTCGGGCGTCTATATGCGCTCGATGCAATGGTCGATCCTCCCCTTCTACGGGTTCGTCGTGCTGCGCTCGTTCATCTCGGCGCTGGAGCGGCCGGGCTGGGCGCTGGTCATCGTCTTCGTTGCCGTCGCCTTCAACGCCCTTTCAAATTATTGCCTGATGTTCGGAAATTTCGGTTTTCCTGCCTTGGGGCTGTTCGGCGCGGGGATCAGCACGACGCTTGCCGCAACGCTGATGTTTGGCGGCATGGCGCTTGTTATCTTGCGCCACCGCGTTTTCCGCCGCTATCACTTGTTCGGTCGCTTCTGGCGCGCGGACTGGCCCCGCTTTTTCGACATGCTGCGCCTTGGCCTGCCGATCGCCGGGATCCTCGTTTTCGAAGTCGCTATTTTCAGTGCGTCGGGCCTGCTGATGGGGTTGATCGACACTGTCTCACTCGCCGCACATGCCATTGCGCTGCAAATTGGCGCGATCACCTTCATGGTGCCGATGGGCATAGGGCAGGCGGCAACAGTGCGGGTCGGCCGCTTTCACGGGGCTGGCGACCATGAAGGTGTCGGCCGCGCAGGTTGGACGGCGCTTGCCATGGGCCTCACCTTCATGACGCTGACGGCAATCACCATGGTCACGGTGCCGCACTGGCTGATCATGGGCTTCATCGATGTTGGCGATCCGGCCAATGCTGGCGTCATCACCATGGCAGTGACCTTTTTGTCCTTTGCTGCGCTGTTCCAGATTGCCGATGGCGCGCAGGCGGTTGGCAGCGGGATGCTGCGAGGGCTGCGGGACACACGGGTTCCGATGATCTATGCCGGCATCGGCTATTGGTGCGTCGGCATGCCGCTTGGAGCCGGCCTCGCCTTCTGGGGCGGGCTGAAGGGCGTCGGCATCTGGATCGGCCTTTCGAGCGGTCTTGCTGTGGTCGGAGCGCTGCTGATCGGGCGTTGGATCCGGCGCGACAGGCTGGCGAGTTAAAGCCCGGCCGCCCCCTCCACCATCTTCGATGGTCCCCCTCCCCCGCTTCGCAGGGGAGGATCCAAACGTCGTGCGCGGCTTCTCTGGGGATCTTCCGCCGCCTGCGGGGGAAGTGGCGCGAAGCGACGAAGGGGGCGTGTGGCGCTACCAGCGTTAGACGGCATCTTCGCCATTGCTACCACGTTGATTAGGGCCGGCGTCGGCATCTGGATCCGGCGCGACAGGCTGGCGAGTTAAAGCCCGGCCGCCCCCTCCGGCACTTCGTGCCACCTCCCCCTCGCGAGGGGGAGGATCCCGGAGATGCTGAGCTTGATGCTGGGGTCCTCCCCGCGAAGCGGGGTGAGGGGGACCACCGAAGGTGGTGGAGGGGGCGTCTGGCGCCCCGCGTTACAACGGCCGCTTCACCCATCTTGCTATCACGCCGACAACGCCTTCGCGGAAGAGCAGCACGCAGATGACGAAGATGCAGCCCTGGATGACGGTCACCCAGGCGCCCATGGTGGCGAGGTAGTTCTGCATCGTAACGATTACGGCTGCGCCGACGATCGGGCCGAAGACGGTTCCCATCCCGCCGATCAGCGTCATCAGCACCACTTCACCGGACATTGACCAGTGCACATCGGTGAGCGAAGCCAGCTGGAACACGATCGCCTTGGTCGAGCCCGCCAGCCCCGCCAGCGTCGCCGACAGGACAAACACCGCGAGCTTGTAGCGGTTGGTGCGGTAGCCGAGCGAAATCGCCCTTGGCTCGTTTTCGCGGATCGCCTTCAGCACCTGTCCGAACGGCGAGTGGATGATGCGGTAGATCATCAGGAGGCCGCCAAGAAAGATCGCCAAGACCACGAAGTAGAGGGTGATGTCCGAACGCAGATTGATGAGGCCAAACAGCATGCCTCTCGGCACCGCCTGAATACCGTCTTCGCCGCCGGTAAAGGGTGCTTGCAGGGAGAAGAAAAACACCATCTGCGCAAAGGCGAGCGTCACCATCGCGAAGTAGATGCCCTGACGCCTGATGGCGAGCGCGCCAATGGCGGTGCCCAATATGGCTGCCGCCAATGTGCCCGACAAGATTGCAAGCTCGGGCGGAAAGCCCCAGACCTTTGCTGCATGGGCAGAAATATAGGCCGCCCCACCAAAATAGGCGGCATGGCCGAACGACAGAAGTCCGCCATAGCCAAGCAACAAATTGAAGGCGCAGGCGAACAGCGCAAAGCACAGCACCTTCATCACGAAGACCGGGTAAAGCAGGAAAGGTGCTACCAGCCCCGCCGCGAGCAGGGCGATGAAGATTGCCGCGTGATGGGCGGGCATGCCGCCACGCGCCTGCTGGACCGAAATGCCCGAATTGTCTGTTTCGACAGCGGCGCTCATCACGCAGTCCTCCCGAACAGACCAGCCGGCTTGAAGAGAAGCACGATGGCCATGATGACGAATATCACGACGGAGGAGGCCTCAGGATAAAACACCTTTGTCAGGCCCTCGACGAGGCCAAGGCCAAACCCCGTAATGATCGCTCCGAGGATCGAGCCCATTCCGCCAATGACGACCACGGCGAAGACGACGATGATGAGGTCCGCGCCCATATTGGGATTGACCGAGTAGATCGGCGCGGCAAGCACACCGGCAAAGGCCGCCAGCGCAACGCCAAAACCGTAGGTCAGCGTGATCATGCGCGGCACGTTGATGCCGAAGGCGCCGACGAGCGTCGGGTTTTCGGTGGCGGCGCGAAGATAGGCTCCCAGCCGGGTTTTCTCGATGACGAACCACGTGCCGAAACAGACGATCAGCGATGCCACCACCACCCAGCCGCGATAGTTCGGCAGGAACATGAAGCCGAGATTTTGTCCCCCGGCAAGTTGTGGCGGGATGGCGTAGGGCAGGCCGGATATGCCGTACTGATTGCGCAGCAGCCCCTGAATGATGAGGGCAAGACCGAAGGTAAGCAGCAGCCCGTAAAGGTGATCGAGATGGTAGAGCCGAGCGATAAGCAGCCGCTCGATTATGATCCCTGTAATGCCGACGATGATCGGAACGAGGATGAGCGCCCACCAATAGCCGAGGCCGCCATAGGTCAGGAGCATCCACGCCACGAACGCGCCGAACATATATTGAGCGCCATGGGTGAAATTGATGATGTTGAGCAGGCCGAAGATCACTGCGAGCCCCAGCGACAGGATCGCATAGAACGATCCGTTGATAAGCCCGAGCAGCAATTGCCCGAAAAGCGCCTGGGGCGGGATACCTAATAGTTCGAACATCGAGCCGTCCTGCCGGTTGTTTCAGGTGAGGAGCGCGCCGCAATCAAAGAGAGCGGCGCGCGACCACGAACGCTTATTGGACGAGCGGGCAGTTCCCTTCATTGAGCGGGCGGAATGCCTTGTCGGCAGGGATGGTCGCCAGCGTCTCGTAATAATCCCACGGCCCCTTGGAGTCGGCTGGTGCCTTGACCTTGAAGAGGTACATGTCGTGCACCTTGCGGCCATCGGCCCGGATTTCGCCCTTGCCGAACAGCGGATCGTCGGTCGGAATTTCCTTCATCTTGGCGATGACCGTATCGGCCTCGTTGGACTTCGCGGCTTCGACAGCTTTCAGGTAGTGGAGGACACCGGCGTAAACGCCTGCCTGCACCATGGTCGGCTTATCGCCGTCAATGCCTTCAAACCGGGCGGACCACTCGCGAGTGCTGTCGTTGAGGTCCCAGTAGAAGCTCTCCGTGAGGACGAGCCCCTGAGCCGTTTCAAGGCCAAGCGCGTGAACGTCGGTGATGAAGATCAAAAGGCCCGCAAGAGCCTGGCCCGCCTGTGTGATGCCGAACTCGGCTGCTTGCTTGATCGAGTTGATCGTGTCGCCGCCCGCATTGGCAAGGCCGATCACCTTGGCCTCCGAGGCTTGAGCCTGCAGCAGGAACGAGGAGAAATCGGTTCCGGGGAAGGGGTGGCGAACCGAACCGACCACCGTGCCGCCGGATGCTTCCACAACAGCGGTCGTGTCGCGCTCAAGGGCATGGCCGAAGGCATAATCGGCCGTCAGGAAAAACCACGAATCGCCGCCATTTTCCACCATCGCCGATCCTGTGCCATGGGCGAGCGCCCAGGTGTCGTAGGTCCAGTGGACGGTGTGGGGGGTACAGGCGGGACCGGTCAGATCCGAAGCGGCGGCGCCAGAATTGATGAACAGGACGTTGGCTTCCTTGACGATCTCGTTAACTGCGAGCGCCGCAGAGGAGGTTGGAACGTCGACGATGACATTGACGCCATCCTGGTCGATCCACTGGCGGGCGATGGTAGAGGCGACGTCCGGTTTGTTCTGGTGGTCTGCCGAGACGATCTCGACCTTGATCCCCTTGGCCTCGGCACCAAAATCCTCAGCGGCCATACGCGCAGCTATCACCGAGCCCTCGCCCGACAGATCCGCATAGATGCCTGAGCGATCGTTCAGCACGCCGATCTTGACGGAAACCTCCTGTGCCAACGCGCTCGATGCCATAAGCGAGGCGGCGAGGGATGCTAGTAAAAATCCAGTCTTCCTCATGTCAGTCTCCTCCGGTTGAGCGCTTTTTGCGGCGCTTTGCTCCCTACACGCCGAGATAGGCGTGCAGCTTTTCAAGATTCGCTTCGATGTCGGCATTGGCGATCTCGTCGACCACGCGGCCCTGATCGACCACGTAGTGACGGTCGGCGACCGTGGATGCGAAGCGAAAATTCTGCTCGACGAGGACGATGGTGAAGCCCTCGTTTTTCAGTTGGGCAATGGTGCGCCCGATATGCTGGATGATGACCGGTGCAAGCCCTTCGGTAGGCTCGTCCAGCAGAAGCATCTTTGCGCCGGTTCGAAGGATGCGGCCAATTGCCAGCATTTGCTGCTCACCGCCGGAAAGCTTGGTGCCCTGGCTGTTGAGCCGCTCCTTGAGGTTGGGAAACAGGTCGAAAATCTGCTCGACGCTCATGCCGCCGGGTTTCACCTGCGGCGGCAGCATCAAATTTTCCTCGACCGATAGCGACGAGAAGATGCCGCGCTCCTCGGGGCAAAAGGCGATGCCTTCACGCGCAATATAGCGCGCTGGTGCATGCATTAGCTCCTTGCCCTGAAAGACGACCGAGCCTTTGCGCTTCGTCAAGATCCCCATGACCGACTTCAACGTCGTGGTTTTTCCGGCGCCGTTGCGACCGAGCAGCGTCACCACCTCGCCAGGGAAGACGTTGAAGTTGACGCCGTGGAGGACGTGGCTTTCGCCATACCAGGCTTCGAGGTTGCGAACGGCAAGGAGCGGCTGGCGCGTCGCCGTTTCCGGGCGGGTTGCAGTTGCAGCCTCAGCCATGGCCAGCTCCAATATAGGCTTCGATCACACGCGGATCTTTGGAAACGCTTGCATAATCGCCCTCGGCCAGCACCTTGCCACGCGCCAGAACGGTGATCGTATCCGAGAGGGAAGCGACGACTGAAAGATTGTGCTCGACCATCAAAATGGTGCGGTCCGCGGAGATGCGCCTGATAAGCGCCGCGATCCGGTCGACATCTTCATGGCCCATTCCCGCCATCGGCTCGTCCAGCAGCAGCATTTCCGGGTCAAGTGCCAGCGTGGTGGCAATCTCGAGGGCGCGTTTGCGCCCATAGGGCAGGTCACCGGCCTCCGTCTGCTCGAATTCGGACAGGCCAACTTCGGCAAGCAAGGCCCGCGCCCGCTCGTCGAATTGCAGCAGCACCTTTTGCGAGCGCCAGAAATCGAAGGAATCGCCGCGCTGGCGCTGCAGCGCGATGCGAACATTTTCGAGCGCCGTCAGATGCGGGAAGACTGCAGATATCTGGAATGAGCGGACCAGCCCGAGCCGGGCGATGTCGGCAGGTGACATCGCGGTGATGTCCTGGCCCTTGTAGATGATCCGGCCGCGCGTGGGCGGCAGGAATTTGGTCAGTAGATTGAAGCAGGTGGTCTTGCCTGCTCCGTTCGGACCGATCAGGGCGTGGATCTGGCCCCTCTTGATTTTAAGGCTGACGCCTTCGACAGCGAAGAAGCCCTTGAATTCCTTGGTCAGGTCGTCTGCGGCCAGAATGACGCCGTCGTCCATGCACACCTCACACATAGCAGGCGCGCGAACGCCCCGCCTAACTCGTGCGCCTCCTCCGAGGCTGGTCGTTCCCCTTGGCCGAGCAATCTGCCGTCGCTCGTTCCACTCCTTGAGGATGCACAAAGGAATCGCCAACGCAAGAAACACATCGCATTATTCGACCGGATTTTTGAGAAAACTCAGTTCATCCGTCGCGCAATTGATGCACTCGTTAAGTATTGTTGCATTGATAGGGCAGTAAGGCTGACTTAGATGCGATTTGGTCAGATCCGTGTTTGGTCCAGATTATGTGATCTCGTGAATGACAATGAATGATTGAACCTCTACATGCCCCTTCCTAGGTGTTGATGATGGATACCAAGCCGACGCCCTTTGTTCCGCCCGCGCCGAAACCGCGCACGTCGCCGCCCTCCACCATCGAGATGATGCGGATCGTCTATCGCAATCCGCTCGAATTGTGGGGCCAGCCCTCCTACAACGAGCCATGGATTTCGATCGGTACCGGGATTGGTGGCCCGCTCCTGATTGCCAACGATCCCGAACTGATCCGGCACATTCTCGTTGACAACGCCAAGAACTACCGGATGGCGCGGGTGCGCCAGAAGATCTTGCGCCCGATCCTGCATGACGGCCTGCTCACCGCTGAAGGTGACGTGTGGAAACGCTCGCGCAAGGCGATGGCCCCGGTATTTACGCCGCGCCACATTCAGGGCTTTGCTGCGCCGATGCTGAGCGTGTCGGAAAAGTTCGTCGCAAAATATCACGATGGCATGGTCACCGACGTCGCCCGCGACATGACCATGCTGACCTATGACATCCTCGCCGAAACACTGTTTTCGGGTGAGATCGCAGGAAATCCCGACGAGTTCGCGCATCAGGTCGATCACCTGTTCGAAACCATGGGCCGGGTCGATCCGCTCGACCTGATCGGCGCGCCGGACTGGATCCCGCGCATCACGCGCCTGCGCGGCCGAAAGACGATGGCCTTCTTTCGCAAGCTCGTCTCCGACACGATGCAGATGCGCAAGGACAAGCTGGCCCGCGATCCGGAAGGTTCGCCCAACGATTTTCTGACGCTGCTTCTGAAGGCTGAGGGCCCTGACGGGCTCAGCCGAGCCGAGATTGAAGACAACATCATCACGTTTATCGGGGCAGGGCACGAGACAACGGCGCGTGCGCTGGGCTGGGCGCTCTATTGCCTTGCCGAAGCGCCTTGGGAGCGCGACCGCATCGAGGCCGAGATCGACGAGGTGCTGGCGGCAACGCCCGATCCCTACGAATGGCTCGGCAAGATGCCTTACACGCGCGCCGCCTTTGAAGAAGCGATGCGGCTTTATCCGCCTGCCGCTTCGATCAGCCGCGAGGTAATCCAGCCCGAACGCTGGCGCGATCTTGAGATCATTGAAGGCGCGCAGATCCAGATCATGCCGTGGACGATCCACCGCCACCGCAAGCTTTGGACAGATCCGGATGCATTCCTGCCCGAGCGCTTCCATCCCGAAAATCGCGACAAGATCGACCGCTATCAATATCTGCCATTTGGAGCTGGTCCACGCATCTGCATTGGCGCGGCCTTCGCAATGCAGGAGGCCGTGATCGCCCTCGGCGCCCTAATGTCCCGCTTCCGCTTCGACACCTTGCCGCAAACAAAGCCCTGGCCGGTCCAGAAGCTCACCACCCAACCGCAAGGCGGCCTGCCGATGAAAGTCTCGGTGAGGTAGGGCAGGTGAGGGCACAGTGCTGCCCCTCACCTGCCTGCCGGCATCCTCTCCCCGTAAACGGGGCGAGGAGCGATATTCGCTACTTGAAGAGATAGCCACAGCTTCTGCTCCCCCTTGCGGGGAGAAGTGCCTGGCAGGGCGATGAGGGGTGGCGCGACGGTCTAAGTTTTCGCTACGCCCCCCTCCACCGCCTTCGGCGGTCCCCCTCACCCCGCTTCGCGTGGGAGGATCCGGGCGTGGAGCTCGGCATCTCCGGGATCTTCCCCCGTGTGCGGGGGAAGTGTCGCGAAGCGACGAAGGGGGCGGCGCGCTCAGCCTTTTGCAGCCCCTGCGTGAGTCGATAGGGGCGTTTCTCTCCTCGCGTGAGGAATGGGTGCACGGGGAAGGGAAGGGCTGCTGACTGTGTTCTTCCTAGATTTGAAGGGTGCGACCATAGCCCCCTCCACCACCTTCGGCGGTCCCCCTCACCCCGCTTCGCGGGGGAGGATCAGAGCGTCGAGCCCGGCATCTCCGGGATCTTCCCCCGTGTGCGGGGGAAGTGTCGCGAAGCGACGAAGGGGGCGGGGCGCTCAGCCTTTTGCAGCCCCTGCGTGAGTCGATAGGGGCGTTTCTCTCCTCGCGTGAGGAATGGGTGCACGGGGAAGGGAAGGGCTGCTGACTGTGTTCTTCCTAGATTTGAAGGGTGCGACCATAGCCCCCTCCACCACCTTCGGTGGTCCCCCTCACCCCGCTTCGCGGGGGAGGATCCGAGCGTCGAGCTCGGCATCTCCGGGGATCTTCCCCCGTGTGCGGGGGAAGTGTCGCGAAGCGACGAAGGGGGCGGGGGGGCGCTTAGCCTTTGGCGGCTAGCTCCTTGAGCCGATAAAGCGCGTCAATCGCTTCTCTGGGGGTCATGTCGTCCGGCTGCAGTGTGGCGATTGCTTCGACGAGTGCGTCGTTGGCCTTCGGTGCTGTCGCTTCACGTTTGGCGGCTACCGAGAACAGGGGAAGGTCGTCGACCAGCCGCTCGGCTTTGCCGGAGGTTTCGCCTTCCTCGAGCTGGCGAAGGACTTCGCGGGCACGCTCGACCACGGCGTCCGGCAGTCCTGCAAGGCGCGCGACCTGGACGCCGTAGGACCGGTCCGCCGCACCCTTGCCGACCTCGTGCAGGAAGACAACGTCGCCTTCCCATTCCTTGACCCGCATCGTCACATTGTGCAGGCGCGGCAACTTGCCGGCGAGCGCGGTGATCTCATGGAAGTGCGTTGCGAAGATCGCGCGGCAGCGGTTCTTCTCATGCAGATATTCAACCGCAGCCCAGGCAATCGACAGGCCGTCAAAGGTCGATGTTCCGCGGCCGATCTCATCAAGGATGACGAGGGAGCGCTCGCCTGCCTGGTTGAGGATTGCTGCCGTCTCGACCATCTCGACCATGAAGGTCGAGCGCCCGCGCGCCAAATCATCTGATGCACCGACGCGCGAGAACAGGCGGTCAACGATGCCGATATGGGCGCTGGCCGCAGGCACAAACGAGCCCATCTGTGCCAAAATGGCGATCAGCGCGTTCTGGCGCAGGAAGGTCGACTTACCGCCCATATTGGGACCGGTAAGCAGCCAGATGGCGCCGTGGCTGGCGTCGCCTTCAGGTGAAAGATCGCTGTCATTGGCCACGAAAGGATCGCCCAGCTGGCGGCGCAGCGCTTGTTCGACCACCGGATGGCGGCCACCTTCAATGGCAAAGGCGAGGCTGTCATCGACGCGCGGCCGGCAATAGTTTTCGGACGTTGCAAGAATGGCTAGGGCGCCCGACACGTCGAGTTCGGCAAGCGCAGCCGCACCGGCGCGAATGGCATCGGCGTGGGAAACCACTTCAGCCAGCAACTTTTCGAAGATGGAGAGCTCGATCTGCAAAGCGCGATCGGCTGCATTGGCGATCTTCGTCTCCAGTCCCGCCAGTTCCGTGGTGGTGAAGCGCATGGCGTTCGCCATGGTTTGGCGATGGATGAAACGGGCCTTTGCCTCATCCGTGCCCGTCAGCGCCTCGGCGTTGTTCGCCGTCACCTCGATGTAATAGCCAAGGACGTTGTTGTGCCGGATCTTCAGCGAGCGGATGCCCGTCTCTTCGATCAGATCCCGCTCCATCTCGGCGATCACCCGGCGCGACTGGTCGCGAAGCGCGCGCATTTCGTCGAGCTCGTCGTGATAGCCTTCGCGCACAAAACCGCCGTCGCGTTTCAGGAGCGGCATTTCTTCGGCGAGTGCGAGGTTCAGGTGTTCGCGCAGCGTTTCCGGCAATTCGGCAAGCTGGCTGCAGCAAGTCGCAAGACGCTGCGGCAGCATCGCAGAGGACAATAGATCGGCAATCTGGCGCGCGGCATCAATGCCGGTGCGAAGGGCTCCAAGGTCGCGCGGTCCACCGCGGTTGAGCGCAAGGCGCGACAGTGCCCGCGGCATGTCGGGAACGCCCTTGAGAAGGGCGCGCAGCTCTTCGCAAAGACGGGTTTCCGATTGCAGGAAGGAGACGCAGTCGAGCCGTGCCTCGATCTCGGCAGGATCGGTCAAAGGGGCGGTAAGTCGCTCGGCCAGGAGCCGTGCGCCGCCGCCGGTGACCGTCCGGTCGATCGATTTCAGAAGGGAACCGTCCCGGTTGCCCGAAAGGGTGCGGACGAGTTCGAGATTCGCGCGGGTGGCCGCGTCGATGAAGAGGGTTGATGAGTTTTCTTCACGCTCGGGCCGGGCAAGCGGCGGGCGCTCGGAAATCTGGGTCTTCTCGACATAGGCGATCGCCGCAGCAATTGCCGACAACTCCGCGCGGGAAAATTGGCCAAAGCTCTCCGGTGTGGCGACGTTGAAAAAACGCGCAATCCGGCTGGTGGCGGCTGCGGAGTCGAACAGCGTTGCTGGATGCGGGCTCGCGACCCGTCCCAACACGTCAAAGACCGACCGCAGCTCCAGATCGTGAAAGACGGGGTCGGCAACGATCACCTCACGCGGATCGACCCGCAATATGTCACCCAGCAGGCGGTCTGCCGCCGATTCCGCCACCTTGAAGGCGCCGGTGGAGATGTCGATCCAGGCAAGGGCGTAGCTATTCTCGGACGTACCCTTCACGCGGCCGATTGCCATCAGATAATTGGCTTCGCCCGGCGCAAGCAGCTTTTCCTCGGTGATGGTGCCTGGCGTTACAAGGCGCACGACATCGCGGCGCACCACCGATTTGGAACCGCGCTTGCGCGCTTCCGCCGGGTCTTCCATCTGCTCGCAGACCGCGACGCGGTAGCCCTTGGCGATCAGCTTTTCCAGATAGTCGTCCGCCGCGTGGACAGGTACGCCGCACATGGCAACGTCCTCGCCCTGATGCTTGCCCCGCTTCGTCAGGGCGATGCCAAGCGCGCGTGCCGCAACCTCCGCGTCGTGGAAGAAAAGTTCGTAAAAATCCCCCATGCGGTAGAACAAGAGCGAATCCGGATTCGCCAGCTTGATCTCGATATATTGCTCCATCATGGGCGTTGCGCCTTCGGTCGAAAGCTGGAACGTGGGAGCTGGGGTGATGGGCGTCTGCTGATTCAAGGGTGCTTGCCTTCGCTATAAGCCGATAGCCTGCTTGGCGATTTAACTTTTGCAAGTGTAGCCTTAATCGATATAGGTCGGCAAAACTCCACAGAAACGAGCTTGGCGTAGGAAGGAAGCGAGCATCAGATGCCTTTGAAAGACACAGCCCCCGAGGGTGAGCCTTCGGTCACGCCGCAAGAAGCCCTAGACTTTCATGCAACCGGACGCCCCGGCAAGCTCGAAATCACCCCGACCAAGCCGATGGCGACGCAGCGCGACCTGTCGCTCGCCTACTCCCCCGGGGTTGCCGTCCCGGTCAAGGCCATCGCGGAAGATCCGACGCGCGCGTTTGATTACACGGCACGCGGCAACATGGTTGCAGTCATTTCGAACGGTACCGCGATCCTCGGCCTTGGCAATCTGGGTGCACTTGCCTCGAAGCCGGTGATGGAAGGCAAAGCCGTCCTCTTCAAGCGCTTTGCCGATGTCGACGCGATCGACCTTGAGGTGGACACCGAGAACGTCGACGAGTTCATCAACTGCGTCCGTTACCTTGGCCCGTCCTTTGGTGGCATCAACCTCGAAGACATCAAGGCACCGGACTGCTTCATCATTGAGGACCGCCTGCGCGAACTCATGGACATTCCGGTGTTCCATGATGACCAGCACGGCACCGCCATCATCGCTGCAGCCGGCCTCATCAATGCGCTAAAAATCACCGGCCGCGACATGAGGACGACCAAGCTCGTCTGCAACGGCGCAGGCTCTGCGGGCATCGCCTGCATCGAACTCGTCAAGGCGATGGGCTTTGCCCCGGAAAACGTCATCCTCTGCGACACCAAGGGCGTGGTCTATAAGGGCCGTACCGAGGGCATGAACCAGTGGAAGTCGGCACATGCGGTCGAGACGGACAAGCGAACGCTTGCCGATGCTCTCGATGGTGCCGACGTGGTCTTCGGCCTGTCTGCCAAGGGCGCATTTACAGAGCCGATGATCCTGTCCATGGCGAAGAACCCGATCATCTTCGCAATGGCAAATCCGGATCCGGAAATCCTGCCGGAAGAAGTCGCAGAGATCCGCACGGACGCCATCGTCGCCACCGGTCGTTCGGACTATCCGAACCAGGTCAACAACGTGCTTGGTTTCCCCTACATCTTCCGCGGTACGCTGGACGTTCGCGCAACGACCATCAACGACGCGATGAAGATTGCCGCCGCCAATGCGCTGGCCGAGCTTGCTCGCGAGGATGTGCCGGATGATGTCGCTGCAGCTTATCGCGGCAACCGTCCGAAGTTCGGCCCGAACTACATCATCCCGGTGCCGTTCGACCCGCGTCTGATCTCGGCAATCCCGCTCGCGGTCGCCAAGGCGGCAATGGATTCCGGCGTCGCCAGCCGCCCGATCCTTGACCTTGAAAAGTACCGTCAGGAGCTTCTCGCACGCCGCGATCCAATGGCCTCGACCTTGCAGCGCATTTACGAGCGCGTGCGTCGTCAGCCAAAGCGCGTCGTCTTTGCCGAGGGCGAGGAAGAGCAGGTCATGCGCGCCGCTGTGTCCTATGTGAACCAGCAGCTCGGAAGCGCGATCCTGATCGGCCGCGACGATGTGATCAAGGACAATGCCCGTGCAGCCGGGATCGATCTCGATCGCCCGGGCATCGAGATCATCAATGCGCGCCTGTCGCGCAAGAATGCGATCTACACCGACTTCCTGTACGAGCGCATGCAGCGTCAGGGCTATCTCATTCGCGATTGCCAGCGTCTGATCAACAATGATCGCAACCATTTCGCCGCCTGCATGGTGGCGCTTGGCGATGCGGACGCGATGGTCACGGGTGTCACGCGCAACTACTCGACCGCACTCGATGACGTACGCCACGTTATCGACACCCGTCCGGGGCACCGCGTCATCGGCGTGTCGATCGTCATTGCACGCGGTCGCACGGTGATCGTCGCCGACACAGCGGTCCATGACATGCCCGACGCAACCGAGATTGCGGATATTGCCGAAGAGGCAGCAGGCTTTGCCCGCCGCATGGGCCACGAGCCGCGTGTTGCGATGCTCGCCTACTCGACCTTCGGCCACCCGCAGGGCGAGCGCTCGGCGCGTGTAGCAGAGGCGGTCCGCATCCTCGACAAACGCCGCGTCGACTTCGAGTATGACGGCGAAATGGCTGCTGACGTTGCGCTGAACCCGGAACTGATGCGCCAATATCCGTTCTGCCGCCTGTCGGGTCCGGCCAACGTTCTGGTCATGCCGGCCTATCACTCGGCCTCGATTGCCACGAAGATGCTGCAGCAACTGGGTGGCTCGACCGTTATCGGCCCGCTGCTGGTTGGCCTCAACAAGCCTGTCCAGATCGTGCCGCTGAACGCCAAGGACAGCGACATCGTCAACATGGCCGCAATCGCGGCCTATACCGGCGCATAACGCCTTGAAACAAAGAAGCCCCGGCGTCGGTGAGCCGGGGCTTCTTCTATTGATTGCTGTTGTATCTACGACAGGCGCGGAGCGAAACGCTCGGCATCGGCGCCGTAATAATTGATGTAGCGGGGCGAGATGCTCGCAACCGGCAGCACGATGAAAACATCGGTGGTGCCAAACTCGCGGTCTATGACGCATCCATCGCCAACCTTCGCTCCAAGGCGCAGATAGCCCTTGATGAGAGGCGGCATCTCCTGCAGCGCAGCCCGCATGTCGACGGCCTCTGCCGGGGTCAGATCCATTTCATGGTAGCGCGACGGCACGGCATTGACCTGCCAGGGTCCGGTGGCCCGGCTGTTCTGGGCAAGAAATGACAACGCTTGCGCGTGCGCCGCGGGCACCGTGCCGGGAAATGACGCGCATCCGGTCATCGCGCCGATGCCGTAATGGTTCACATAGGCCCAGATGCCCTGCCACAACAATTCGATCGTGCGGCGCGAGCGGTATTCCGGCAGCACGCATGAGCGGCCAAGTTCGAGGAACTTGATATCGCGATGGCGCGCGACCAGGCGCTCGATTTCAAACTCGGCACTTGAATAGAAGCCGCGGGTCGCGACCGCCACGTCATCGCGCAACAGGCGGTAGGTGCCGACAGCCTTTTCCTGCGTGCCGTCTGCGCCTCGGTCGATGACCAGCAAATGGTCGCACGCATCGTCATAGCGATCGGCATCGAGCTGGTCCGCTGCGCTCGCAAGGCCTGCGGCGGCACCCAACTCTTCATGGAAAACGCGATATCGCAGCTTCTGGGCTGTCTCGATGTCCTGCCGTCCGCTTGCGAGGCGAACCTCGAGGGTTGCGATACGTCCAAGTACGGTTCCGGGCTGCAGTTCGTGGCCTCGTACGTTGATGATCCAAGGTTGTCCGCGCGAGGCTTCCAGCATCACATCCTGCATGGTCGATTCTCCTCGGCTGGCAACAGCCGTCCTAAACCATCTCACTCAAAACGGCGAAGATGTTTGCTGCGACGAAACGCGCCGGGCAGTTCCGCTGCGGTCTCGATCTTGCCGTCGGTCCGTGGCTCAAGGTCTAGGAGAAATCTGCAACAGAACTATGACCGCGTTGACGGCGTGGATATCCGCCAGCAGGTTCAAGCGCGTGATATTCGACGTGGGAAAGGAGAGCCTGCGGGTCAAGCGGTTTGGTCAGAAACCCAGTGGCACCATGCGCGATGACGCCCTGGCGCGTTTCCTTTTGCCCGTCCGCCGACAGAACAAGGATAGGAACAGCGGGGCTTCCATTGCCCTCCTCATATTTCCTGATGTGGGTGATCGCGTCGAGACCATCCATCACCGGCATATGAAGATCCATCAGCACGACGTCAAAATGTTCGGCGCGCACGGCATCCACTGCTGCTTTGCCATTGCCGACAATCTTCACCTTGTGGCCGCCCTTGGAGAGGGCCGAGCGCGCCAGCAGCGCATTGATGTCATTGTCTTCGGCAACGAGGATTGAGAGCGCCCCTGGAGCGCTGGGCTTCGGCAGGGCAGAATTCTCTGGGCTTGCGGTGAGCGATCTTGCGTCGTCGGACGATGAGGCGAGGACGCGAACCAGCGTCTCGCTGCGCACCGGCCGCGCCAAAAACGCATCATATCCTTCCGCACGATAGCGCGGGAGTTTGCCCCGATCGGAAGGTGCGATCAGGATGATTGCTTTTGCGAGGTCCGTCTTTTTCGCGCGCAGCTGTCTCAACAGACGTCCATCGACGCTTTCCAGCTCGGCATCGATGAAAACTGCATCGAAGGAGGTCCGGTCCTGCCTGATCCTGGCAGCCTCATCAGCGCTTCCAACAATTGTCGCAAGCCCTCCATGTGCGATGACAGTCCAGGCAATCGCCTCCGCCTCGGTGCTGTTCCTCGATATGATGATGCAGTTGCGATCCTGAAGCGATTTCTGGACGCTCGCCGGCCGCTGTGGCCTGGCAGCAGGAAGACTGATGGTGAAACGCGAGCCGGACCCAAATTCGCTCGTCGCGGTGATCGATCCCGACATGGCATCGATGATACGTCGCGAAATCGCAAGGCCGAGCCCGGCGCCGCCATGCTTGCGGGTTGAAGTCCCGTCGGCCTGCTCGAACTCTTCAAAAACGCGGTCAAGGTCGCCGGTTTCAAGTCCTGGACCGGTGTCGGTCACGTCGAACCGCAACATGCCGCGTTCGACCGACAGCTCAACGAGCACGCCGCCGCTTTCCGTAAACTTCACCGCATTGCCAATAATGTTCAACAAGACCTGCCGCAGCCGATCCGGGTCGGCCTTGATCGTATGTGGAACGCGCGGATCGATGTAGCAGCCAAGGCCGATTGACTTGGCGTGCGCCCGGGGAGCCAGCAGCTCAACCACGTTCTCCGCCATTTCACGCGGCGATACATCTTCGGCCCTCAGCTGAAAGCGTCCAAATTCGATCTTGGAATAGTCAAGCAGGTCCTCGATGAGAGCGAGAAGCGCGGACGCTGATGTCGATACGGCACTGACATAGGTGCGCTGCTCGGGCGACAGCCGCGTATCTGCCAGCAGCTTCGCCATTCCCATGATGCCGTTCATCGGGGTGCGGATTTCATGGCTGACGGTCGCCAGAAAGCGAGTCTTCGCTTGATTGGCAGATTCTGCTCTCTCCCTTGCGGAGTTTGCCGCTTCCTCTGCGCGCTTCAACGCGGTGATGTCGCGCGCGATTGCCCGGTGAGAGACTGCGTTGTTAGTCTTGTCGCGGGCCGACAGTTCGATCCAGGAAAACCATCGTATTCCGCTCTTTGCGCGGATGACGACATCGGTTGACGACAAGTGCTCGCCGCTGGAAAACGCGCTGTCGGGAACGAGGCCCACATCCACGCCGACATCGCGCAGATTCTTGCCCATCAGTTCGTCCGGCTTGCACCCCAGAAGATCGGCAAGCACGCGATTGGCATAGACGATCCTGCCCTCACGATCGCGGTGGATGATGATGTCGCCCAGCGCGTCGATGAGCTCATGGAAGCGCTCTTCGCTCTCCTCCATCTCCCAGACGCGGTCGGCGAGATGCTCCAGTTCGACACGGTTTCGGCTGGCGGCATCATCAAGGAGGCTGGCAAGTCGCGACTTCTCACGGAACTCGGCGACCTCAAGAAAGATTGCGACAAGGCTGATGCAGATAAGGGCCATCGCGACCAGCGTCGGGGAGCCGGTGAGATAGGAAACCCCGGCGAGTGTCAGCAGCGCCAAAACCAGCGCTGGACGCAATAGGGTGGGGCGCGCATTTCCCGTTACCTCCGGAACCAACGATGGCGGGGAGATGCGCAAGCGTCCATTGCTAAGCGTGTGCTGCGCGCCCAGCCGGTCGCCCTTCTTCCGTTTTGTATTACGTTCCTCCAACATGCCTTCAACCTAGCGAGGAAGGCTTAGGGAACGCTTGGAAGAGAAGTTAGAATTTTACCGATCAGAGGCCGGAGGCATTATCTGCAGCAATATTGTGAAAGAAATTCACTGGAACAGGCTGAGCAAATTCTGCGGCGCACTGTTTGAGATCGACAGCGCCCGCAGGACCAGTTGTTGCCTGACCTGCTCAGCCGTAAGACGCGCTGCGGGTGTCTCCATGTCCGCATCCGCCAATTGGCTCATGCCACGCTCGAATGCGTCGATAAGCTTTGAAGTGAACTCTTTTTGCAGTTCAACGCGGGTCTTGATGGACCCGATGTAAGCAGCCGCCGAGACCGTCTTTGCGTGCATGACATCAATGGTGCTCAGGTAGGCCGTCACCAGATCCGGATTGGTTTCAACGTCGATGTCGAGAAGTCCGTAGGAGATGATCGGCTCGATGTTTACCGATATTCCGGAAAAGCCGATATTCGTGCGTCGTCCTGCAGTCCTGTCCACGTCGGTATCGACTGAAAGCGTCACACCTGCTCCGCTCTCCTCGATCTTGATATTCCACAAATCACCAACGAGGTGGCTGAGAAGTGCCGTCATATGTGCTGGTGTATCGACCCTGCCGTCGTCCCTTCTAAGAACCTGATCGACGGTGTCACGATCGATTGTCAGCGCTTGCTCCTGTCCGTTGATGTGGAACCGCATGGTCGCAACAACGTCGCGATAGATTTTAAACGGCTCGAAGGCGAGGTGGATTTGTCGTGGGGCACTTCCATAAGAAGCGGACTCAACCAGTCCATGCCGTGCAATTCCGGCACTCTGTTCCAGATTGCTGATGATGATGCTGGAGCCGTTATGGCCAGTCGTTTCGCTTGAAGAGAGCGCGTAGCGGTTGGGAATGACGTTTCTTAGCCAATCCACGACGTCGCTAACCGCGACGCCGTGACTGCCTAGCGTAGTATTAAGGACAGTCATCCATTGGCCCCATGAAGAGACCGTGCCGTTGGAGCCTGGCAATGCGCTGACTATGTCGCTTTTGGTTATATTGATAAGGGTTTTTGTGCCGTCCAGCAGTGGACCGGGAAGGCCGTGGTCTGGACTTTCCTTGTCTACCTCGAGCTCGAAGCGGATATAGGCATCGTCGCCCATCGTGAACGGTCCGACGAAGGTGAAGTGCGAAGTCGCCCGGCCACCGGATCGGTGGTTCGTATCGTCGTAGACCTGAAATTCTGCGGGTATGGCGGGCAAACGAATGCCGCCGAGACTTTTCGGGCTGCGAGGATCGGGCTCGAGAATGCCTCCGCCGTGCCCGTTCACCAATGAGGTCTTCAAAAGGTCGATATCTATCGTGCCGATGGAAATCCCTTGATCCGTCTGCATGTAGGACGCGGTGTATTTTCTGGCACGCTCATCAAGGGGCGCTTCCCATATGTGCTCGACATTGGTGCGAAGGAGATTTCCCCCAGCAAATTGGGCGCTGTCGACGGCAGTCAGGATTTGCTGCGCAAGCTCGTGGATTTCATTTTGTATCTTGGAAGTGTCAGCGCCGTCCCCCTCGCTGAGGACCAGCTTGTCCTTGATCAGCGAGAGGTTGGATTCAACCTGGGTGAGTGCAGCGTAAGTCACGTCAACGAGAGCCGTGGTCAGCCCGAGCGAATCCATTACCGCATGGTTCGCGCCCATCGTCGACTTCATCGCGACCGATATGGACCAGTAGGAGGCGTTATGCGCGGCCTCTGCCACCCGTAATCCAGTGGCAGCTTCATCCTGCAGGCGCGCCAAAGCCTTTGCATTGCCGCGCAAAGTCTGCAGCGCGGTCATTGCTCCAGAATTCGTGTGTATGGACGACATCACACCCCCCAAAATGCCTGCCAGCCCAAGGACGCGCGGACCGTAGGAAGGCTTGGTTGATGAGGGGTTAATTTGATGATTTCTTGAGTAGACGGGCTAGTAGTTCAGGCAGTTTGCTTTTCGCCCGAGCTTTCGTCCATCAGTATTTACCGAAGCTCAGGCGCTCATGTCGATCACAAGGCGGCCGCGTACCTTTCCTTCGACGATGTCATGCGCGGCATTGGGGAGAGCATCGAAGGGCATCAAGGTGGAGATCGCGCGCAGATGCTCGCGATCGAGATCCTTCTCGATCCGCTGCCATGCTTCGATCCGCAACTCCCGCGGTGCCATCACGGAATCGATGCCAAGGAGGGAGACACCACGCAAGATGAACGGCGCGACACTCGACGGCAGGTCCATCCCTCCGGCAAGACCGCAGGCGGCGACCGCCCCGCCATATTTCGTCATCGACAGGACATTGGCGAGTGTGTTGCTGCCGACTGTGTCGACGCCGCCTGCCCAGCGCTCCTTGCCAAGCGGGCGGGCAGGGCCTGCCAACTCGCTGCGCTCAATCACATCGGTAGCGCCGAGGCTCTTCAAATAGGCATGTTCTGAATGACGGCCCGTGGAGGCAATTACCTCATAGCCGAGCTTGGACAGGAGCGAGATCGCGACGGATCCGACGCCGCCAGCAGCGCCCGTCACAACCACTGGTCCGCGATCGGGTGTAATGCCGTGCCGCTCCAGCGCCATGACGCAAAGCATCGCAGTATAGCCAGCGGTGCCGACGATCATCGCATCGATAGCAGACATGCTTGAGGGCAGCGGGACGAGCCATTCCCCCTTGACGCGTGCGCGCTTTGCATAGGCGCCATGATGGGTCTCGCCGACGCCCCAGCCGTTGAGAATGACCTTGTCGCCCGGCTTCCAGTCTGGATTTTCCGAGGAAATCACCGTGCCGGCAAAGTCGATGCCGGGGATCAGCGGCCAGCGCCGGATGACGGGTGCCTTGCCGGTCAGCGCCAGGCCATCCTTGTAATTGATCGTGGTGGCCTCGACGGCGACGGTGATATCGCCATCCATCAGATCCGCGTCCGTGAGTTCGACAAAAGAGTTGGTCTGGTTTTTCGCTTCATCCTGTGAAGCCAGCAGCGCAGTGAAACTCTCGGACATGGGGCTCTCTCTCGATGAGGCGTTTGTCCGTGAGTTTGGCTGGCTGCTATGCCGCGGTCAACCGTTCCGCTCTGCCGAACGGGCTCGCCGCCATACCAGGAATTCATCCAGCACCACCATCGCGGCGCCGACCGAAATGAATGCGTCAGCCATATTGAAGACTGCAAAAGACCAGTTCGGCAGGTGGAACAGGATATAATCCACGACATAGCCGAGAAAGGCGCGGTCGATCAGATTGCCGATCGCTCCGCCGATGATCAGCGCAAAGCCGTACCGCGCCAGAACCTGCCTGGGGTCGGTCCGCGCAGCAATCCAGACGATGAAGGCGGTTACGACCAGAGTGAGCGCCACAAGACCCATACTGCCAAAATCCGCCATCATCGAGAAGGCGATGCCGGTGTTGTGCGTGCGGTAGAGGGCCAGGAACGGAAGGACAGGCAGTCCCTCATGCATCGGCAGATACGCCTCCACGGCCAGCTTGATTGCCTGATCAAGCATGACCGCGAGAATTGCGATGAGACCGTAGGGGATGAGGAACGCCTTCATAGAATACCTATATGCCGCCAGAGGGCAGCGCGTGCCGCCTGATTTCATAGAGCGCAACGCCCGTGGCCACCGCAAGGTTCAATGAATCGGCTCGCCCTGTCTGCGGAATGCGGATCAACTGATCGCAGGCATCGGCGAGTTGTTCGGGCAGTCCCTGCTGTTCGTTCCCCATCATCAGGATCACCGGCCCACCGTCATATTTGGGCTGACGGTAATCGACAGAGCCCTTCAGATGCGTGCCGAACAGCCGTGCGCCGCTTGCCTTGCGCCAGGCAAGGAATGCTTCGGCATTGGCCTTGGTCACCCGGACGGCAAAGATGGAGCCCATGGTGGCCCGGACAGTTTCCACAGAGAACGGGTCGGTGGTGTCGCCAATCAGGATCACGCCTTTTGCGCCGACGGCGTCAGCGGTGCGGATGATGGTTCCCAGATTGCCCGGATCACGAACGCGGTCGAGCGCGACATAGACGTCGTTGCCGGTCGGCCGAACGTCCTTGAGCGGCATCCAGCGCTGCTTGAAGACGCCGAGCACCATTTGCGGGTTGTCCTTGCGAGTGATGGCGCCCAGGACCTTTTCCGAAACTTCCAGCACAAGGCCGCCTGAAGCCTTGGTCTTGGCAGCAAGTTTCTCGAGAGCCGGCGTGCCGCGCTGGTTTTTGGCAAACACCAGCGTGCGGATGGTCCAGCCCAGATCCATCGCGTCAATGACCAGCTTCAACCCCTCCGCCATGAACGCGTCTTGCGCATCGCGGAACTTTTTCATCGCCAGCGCGCGAATGTCTTTGACGATCGGGTTGGAGAGGCTGGTGACTTCCTTCACCTGCCCAACGCGGCGGTTGTCGTCTCCGCTCATGAATTCCATTCCTTGCAAGAACTCCCACTCCCAAGCCCACCACACAAAGAGGTGCATGCCGGGGCGGGGGTAAGCTGCATTCCTGCCTTCATCTGGTTCACTCCGCCACCCAGCGCGAGAACAGCGAGGTGGAGAGCGCCCGTCCTGCTGATTTCTCGCGGATGATCAGTTCGCCCGATTCGATCTTGCCGCCCATTCCGGCGAAGGTGTCGCGCATCAAGGCGTGGATCGCAAAGAACGATGCGCGGATCGAATAGGCGGTGAGGACGACGCCGAGCGGCTTAGGGGTCAGGATCTCGCGACATATGTCCGCCATTGCCGGCAGATGATCGAACAGCTGCCAGACCTCACCCTTGGGGCCGCGCCCGAATGCCGGTGGATCGAAGAGGATGATGTCATAGCGGCTGCCACGACGTTCTTCGCGCTCAACGAACTTCATCGCGTCTTCGCAGATCCAGCGGATCGGCTTGTCGGTGAGACGGGCAAGCTCCTGATTTTCGCGCGCCCAGCCAATCGCCTTTTTCGAGGCATCGACATGGGTGACTTCCGCACCTGCACGTGCTGCAACCAGCGAGGCGAGACCGGTATAGCCAAAGAGGTTCAGGACGCGTACGGGGCGCTTCGCGTTGCGGATCAGGCCTTCCATATGGTGCCAGTGGGGCGCCTGTTCAGGGAAGACGCCGACATGGCGAAATGAGGTGAAGCGACCAAGATAGTCCGTGCCATCGAACCGCATCGGCCAGGTCTCGCCGAGCGGCGTCTTTGGAAAGCGCCAGCGGCCCATGCCTTCTTCGTCGGTGTCGCCGGTAAAGACGGCGTCCGCTTTGGCCCATTCCTTTTCCGGAAGCGCGCGCTTCCAGATCGCTTGCCCCTCGGGGCGATCGATGCGGTAGGGTCCGTATTGCTCAAGCTTGCGACCGTCTCCCGAATCGAGCAGCGCGTAGTCTGAGTTCGGGTCGACCGACAGGATCAGCGGCAGCGTTTCAGCAGGCAATGCGCCTTGCCTGCGCACGATCTCTCGTCGCGGGGCTGCATTTTGGCTGTCATTGCGTTTGTCGCGCGGGGCTTTCAAGAATTCTGCTCCGGAAGATGGCGGTTCGCGCTTCTGCCACAGTGCTGGCCGCCTCGCAACGCGTCAGGCTTTCCTGGCTTCGTAGACCGCAATTCCAGCCGCGAGATCCTCAAGGGCAGCCCCCACCGACTTGAACAGCGTGATATCTTCTGCACTCTGCCGGCCAGACGCCTCGCCACGCGTCAGCTCAAAGAGGTCTCCAACAATTGCATCTGCGGTCAGTGCGCCGGAAGCGATCGCCAGTACGATGTCACCAGCTTCCTTGGTTGCGCCCGCTCTGGTGTCGACATAGACGCGAGCCCTGGCGACAGCCTCGTCATCACTTTCACGCAAGTCGGGCGTAAAGGCTCCGACCAAATCGACGTGGGTGCCGGGCTTGAGGAATTTGCCCTTCACCAATGGGGCATCGGAAATTGTCGCCGATGAGACAATATCGGCCCAGCCGACCGCCTCATCAATATTATCCGCAACCGACGCGTTCAACCCGTCGGCCTTCAGGCTTTCGACGACGTTTTCCGCCCTGCTTCGCGTGCGGTTCCAGATGCGAATTTCGTCTATGGGGCGAACCGCCGAATGTGCATGCGCCAGAAACGGGGAAAGTGCACCCGCGCCGATCACCAGAAGCTTCGACGCGTCTTCGCGGGCCAGATAGCTTGCAGCCAGAGCGGAGGCGCAGGCCGTGCGCCATGTCGTCAGGCGCTGCCCGTCGATCAGGGCCATCGGCTCGCCGGTCTTGCCGTCCAAAAGCAGGTACAAGCCCATGACAGCAGGCTTGTTGATGGCGTTGTTGTCCGGCGAAACGGTGACGATCTTGACGCCGATATAGCCTTTGCCGGACGCGCTTTTGGAAAAGTCGGTCCATGCCGGCATGAGGAGCAGGGTCGAATCCGCTCCTTGCGGGTGCTCGATCGTATGGTGATGCCGGACCGGCTGGATCGCGCCTTGGCGAAAGGCATCACGAAGCGTCTCGACCAGACCTTCATAGGTAAGGCTCTGGTCGACATCAGCGGTGGAAATGTTCAGCATGAAGCCTGCTCAGACGTTGGGGCGGGGAAGGGCTGGCACTTCGCTCGGCGCAGGTGCAGCTCTTTGAACCGTGGCAAGTTCCGCGTCGCGCTTTCGAGCCAGCTTGCGATAGCGGCCCTGCCGCAGCCAAGTGATGACGCCGCCGATGACGAGCCCCGTCAGAAGGGCAAGGAACAGCAGGACAAACAATGGCAGCGTGATCGTCAGCGCCGGATTGCCCGGGTTGAACGGATCAATCGTGAAATCCGCTGGCGCGCGGTTTGCCACGGCAAGCGAAATCAGCACGATTGCGAGTGGTATCAGGATGACGACGGTGATGAAGCGGTTCAGCATTTCATATCCTCTGCGC
Organism: Aquamicrobium zhengzhouense; assembly: GCF_016124105.1. GTDB lineage: Bacteria > Pseudomonadota > Alphaproteobacteria > Rhizobiales > Rhizobiaceae > Aerobium > Aerobium zhengzhouense. Next base: position 57,456 of record NZ_JADGMQ010000011.1, on the reverse strand, counting down.
CGCGTCGGCTGCCGTACTTATTCGTCGTCAGCATTCAGTCGTTCACGCAGTTCTTTACCGGTCTTGAAGAAGGGAACCCATTTTTCCTCGACTTCAACGGATTCACCCGTGCGCGGGTTGCGACCGACGCGGGCTGGTCTGTTCTTTACCGAAAATGCCCCGAAGCCGCGCAGTTCGACGCGGTTTCCATTGGCCAGAGCCTCGGTGATCTCATCGAAAATCGCATTGACGATATTCTCGACATCGCGAAGGAAAAGATGCGGATTTCGATTGGCGATGGTTTGTACAAGTTCAGACTTGATCATCGTAGGAAGCTCCCGCCGAATGCCTTGGTCTTACTATCCAGGTGATTTACTTGACTTTTTTAGTCGCCCAGCCCGTGGGCAGGTTGCCAGACCGACAAGAGCCCGTCAAGGAACATGCGGTCGGCTCCGGTCGTGGCAACGAGCTGCGAAGCGAGCTGGTCCAGGCCCAGAAAGGCACCTGCCGCCCGCGCCAGTGCCAAGGGTGAAAACAGCCCCTGGTTCTCGGTCGACTTCCACTCGATGACGGAAAGCTCAGCATCGACACCCTTGCTGGCGAGCCATTCAAGTGCCTTTTCCTCTCCACCGAGCGTATCAACCAGGCGACGCTCCAGAGCCTGCCTGCCGGTGAAGATGGAGCCATCGGCAATCTGCAGCACTTCCTCGCGCGACATGCCGCGGCGATCCTCGACAAGACCAACGAACCAGTCATAGCTGTCCATAACCAGCGCGCGGATCATGGCGCGCTCTTCCTCGGTCGTCGGAGTGAAGGGGGAGGGTTCAGCCTTCAACGGCGAAGACTTAACGCCCTCGACCTTGACGCCGATGTTGTCCATGAGGCCGGTGACGTCGGGATATTGGACGAGAACGCCGATCGATCCGACGATTGAAGATTGGCGCGCGACAATATGGTCGGTCGCGCTTGCAATCATATATCCCGCTGAAGCTGCCAGCGTGCCGACCTGCGCGACAACCGGCTTCTTGGCAGACAGCGTCCGGATCGCCTCAAACAGGGCCTCACCGCCTGCTGTGGTGCCGCCGGGCGAGTTGATCCAGAAGATGACCCCTGCAACCTGATCGTTCTCGCTGACTCGCTTGATGCGCTTCAACAATTCGTCATCTTCAGTGATCGTGCCTTCGATCTTGATCTTGGCGATATGCGGCGCGCTCGCGCCCAGCGTGTCCCGCATTGTCCACGAAGCCAGCGCGGCGACTGCGAGAACGAGTGCCAGAAGCCCGAAGGCCCGCCAGAATGTCAGCTTTCGCCGCAATCTGCGTCGGTCGATAATGTCGTCTGCGCGCTGCGCCATGGTCCGTCTCTTTCCGTTCGGCCCCATCCAGAACTCCTGCTTTTAAGCGAAGGAGCTTCACGCTGGAAGGGTGGATTCACCCTCAATTGGCAATGAGCCTTCCCAAACGTCGTCCGCAAGAGTATTGCGCACTCGCAAACTTATCCAAAAAACACCATATTAACGTGTGATCGCGCCAAGGGGACGCTGAACAGGACGACCGTGGTATCGTCACAGCGAGCGCAACGCTCGGAGAACGGATAGCAAATATGACCCATACGGCAACGGAACGGTCGCCCGAATCGCGGCTGCGGACGAGCCGCACTGGAAGCGTGCAGCCCGATGCAGGTCGCGTCGAGGCGGCCTTCAATCGGGCCCGGAAGCACTCACGGCGCGTGCGCCTGCTCAAAATAGCGCTGCCGACACTGGCCGTGGTGGCAACAGCGGCTTTTTTTGGCGCATCCTGGATTTCGGCGCCGGGCGGCGTCTCCTTTGATCTCGGCGCAACCGCGATCGAAGATGGCCGCATCGTCATGTCCGATCCGCGCCTTGACGGGTTCACGGGCAATGACAGGCCTTATTCCATGGCGGCTTCGCGGGCGATGCAGGACCTTGGCAATACCAATGTCATTGATCTTGAGGGTATCGAAGCAAAACTGCCGTTTGATGACGCCAATTGGGTAAATGTCGCGGCAAAGAGCGGCATCCTCGACCGGGCAGCCAACACGTTGAACCTCAATGACGAGATCGAGCTGACCACCGACACGGGGATCGTCGCTTTGCTGAAGTCGGCGAAGGTGGATTTTCGCGGCGGAAATCTGGACTCCGACACGCCAGTCGACATAACACTGTCCGGTGCACGCATCGAGGCAGATTCATTGCAGGTCCGCGATCGCGGGGCTGTGATGATCTTCGACAAGCGGGTACGTATGGAAATCGAGCCGAAGCGATTGCAGACTGCTGCATCGGGCGAGGGAGGAGCCGATGAGAATTGATACCCGCGCGGTCATGCTGGCTGCTGCGCTGACTCTGCCATTCGGCGGATTGGCCTCTGCGCAGGAGGGACGGCTGACTGGCATCAAGCTCGACGGCGGCAAACCCATCCAGATCGAAAGCGACCGGCTTGAGGTGCGTGAGGCCGATGGCTTGGCGCTGTTCACCGGCAACGTTTCTGTCGTGCAGGGTCCGACGCTTCTGCGAGCCGGCCAGATGACGGTTTACTACAATACCGGCGATGATGGATCAGCGACCACCGGTTCGGCCGACATCGACCGGCTGGAAGTCTCGGGCAAGGTTTATGTCCGTTCCGAAAGCCAGGTCGCCACTGGCGATGCCGGCAGCTTCGACATGCGCACCGAGGTTCTGGTGCTCACCGGCAAGGAAGTCGTGCTGACCGAGGGCGAAAACGTGGTCGTTGGCTGCAAGCTGACTGTGCAGATGGCAACCGGTCAGGCTCAGCTTGACGGGTGCGGCGGAAATCAGGCTGGCGGCCGGGTGAAAATGCTTCTCAAGCCGAGTTCGCAGGGGCGCTGATTCTTGAAACGCCCGGCATTTCTTGAGCGCTCCGGCACTCCGGCGGCGGCAGTGAGCGCAACGGACCGCGAGCGGTTTCGCGGCACGATGATCGCGCGCGGCCTCACCAAAAGCTACAAGGGCCGTCAGGTCGTCAGCGGTGTGTCGTTCGGCGTGCGGGCCGGCGAGGCCGTCGGCTTGCTCGGTCCGAACGGTGCCGGCAAGACCACATGCTTTTATATGGTCACCGGGCTGGTGCCGGTTGATCAGGGCACCATCGAGATTGACGGCTATGACGTTACCGCGCTGCCCATGTACCGGCGCGCCCGGCTCGGGATCGGTTATCTGCCGCAGGAAGCTTCCATCTTCCGAGGCCTGACGGTCGAGAACAACATTCGTGCAATCCTCGAAGTCGTCGAGAAAAGCCGCAAGCAGCGCGAAAGGCGGCTCGATGAGCTGCTGGAAGAATTTCACATTACCCATTTGCGCAAATCGCCTTCGGTCGCCCTGTCGGGCGGCGAGCGACGCCGCCTGGAGATTGCCCGCGCACTTGCGAGCAACCCGAATTTCATGCTTCTCGACGAGCCGTTCGCAGGCGTTGACCCGATTGCCGTGTCGGATATCCAGCAGCTGGTGCGACATCTGACGGCGCGCGGCATCGGCGTCCTGATCACCGACCATAATGTGCGCGAAACGCTCGGGCTGGTTGAGCGCGCCTACATCATCCATGCAGGTCAGGTGCTGACACACGGCGTCCCCGACGAAATCGTTCGCAACCCGGACGTGCGCCGTCTTTATCTCGGCGAAGGCTTCACGCTTTAGTCTTCGTCGGCGTCCGGCATTAATGGCCGGCTAATCCTTCTCAGGCACTTTCCCTTGACAAGCAAAAGCCGGGCCAGTTTGATCCGGCACTTCGCGAGACGCTGCTAAAACAGCCGCGTTCGCTACAGGGGGTCGTGTACTGGATGGGTCTCAGCGCCAAACTGCAATTGCGTCAGTCGCAGTCGCTGGTCATGACACCTCAACTCATGCAGTCCATTCGGCTGCTGCAGTTTACCCATATCGAGCTTGAACGTTTCATCGACGAGGAGATCGAGAAAAACCCGCTTCTCGAACGCCCTGAGCCCGTGTCCGACGAACCGGAGATGGATGTTCGCAGCAGTCTGAGCGAGGCGGAAGCCGCGGATACATCCATCGACCAGATGTTTGAAGTGGCAGAGACAAGCGTCGAGACGCTTGCAGATCAGCTCGACACCTCTATGGAAAACGTCTTTCCAGACGACCCGGCAGCCGACGCCGTTCACGCGCCGGATCGGCCCCAGCTTTCGTCAGCAAGCACCGCATCGGCTGGTGAGAGCTACAATCTGGAGGAGATGGCACGCGCGGAAATAACGCTCTTCGACCATGTCACCGAGCAGATCGCCTTTTCGCTGCGCCACCCGTCCGATTTGATGATTGCACACGAGCTTGCCGACGCGCTCGATGAAGCTGGTTATATGCGCGCGTCAGTGGAGGAGGTTGCGGAACGGCTGGGGACAGATGTGGAGGATGTTTGCGCTGTTCTGGAGGTCTGTCAGCGCTTTGATCCGCCCGGCCTCTTTGCCCGTGATCTGGCCGAATGTCTTGCGCTCCAGCTTCGTTCAAAGGACCGACTGGATCCTGCCATGCAGGCGATGCTGGCCAATCTGGACTTGCTGGCGCGCCGCGATTTTGTCCAGCTGCGCCGCTTGTGCGGCGTCGATGATGACGATCTGATCGACATGCTGGCGGAAATCCGCGGTCTGGATCCGCGCCCGGCTCTGGTTTTCACATACGGCACGGCAGATCCGATCGTGCCGGACATTATCGTCAAGCCTGCCGCCGATGGCAGTTGGTCGGTGGAACTCAACCCGGACGCACTGCCCCGCGTGCTGGTCAACCAGACTTACTTTGCGAGCGTTTCCACCAGGGCGAAGAGCACTGCCGAGAAGGAATTTCTTGCCGAGTGCATGCAAAGCGCGAACTGGCTGACCCGCAGCCTTGATCAACGCGCGAAGACGATCCTGAAAGTGGCCTCCGAGATCGTGCGCCAGCAGGACGCCTTTCTGCTTCACGGCGTCCGTCATCTTCGCCCGCTTAATCTGCGCACTGTTGCCGACGCGATAGGCATGCACGAATCGACGGTGAGCCGTGTCACGGCAAACAAATACATGATGACGTCGCGGGGGCTGTTCGAGTTGCGCTACTTCTTTTCCGTCGCGATCGCTTCGGCTGAGGGGGGTGATGCACATTCCTCGGAGGCGGTTCGCGACCGCATCCGTGCGCTGATCGACGCGGAGACTGCGGCGGAAATTCTGTCCGACGATGCGATCGTTGCGATCCTCAATCAGGATGGAATCGATATTGCCCGGCGCACGGTCGCCAAGTACCGCGAAGCGATGAATATCCCTTCATCGGTTCAGAGAAGGCGTGAAAAGCGTGCGCGTGCGGCGGTTGGCTGACGGGGTCTGTCAGCCACCTTCAATTGACAAGCCGATATGAAGTGGCTAGAAGCCCGCCCCCATAAGGCGGCCAGCGACACGTCGGTAGCAAGCCACCTGGAACGAGCGGGTTTGAGGATCTGACAAAGTTCGAACTGGTTTGATGGCGTTAGAACCTTGTAAGCGCCACCTTCCGGTATAAACTCATCAGTATCGATAATCCGCAAGAAGGTGAGTTTCTCATGAACCTGCGTATCTCGGGTAAGCATATGGATATCGGCGACGCATTCCGCTTACGGATCGAAGGCCGGATCGAAGATGCTGTCACGAAATATTTCGACGGCGGTTATGCGGGCCACGTGACTGTAGAAAAGTCCGGCTCCCGCTTCACTGCGGACTGCATGGTGCGGCTCGACACAGGAATTTCCCTTCAGGCGACTGGTCAGGCACAAGACCCTCAAATCGCGTTTGATGCAGCTGCAGAGCGGATAGACAAGCGCCTGCGGCGGTATAAGCGCCGCCTAAAGTCCTATGCGCCTAACGGAGCAGGTGCACAAATCATCGATCTGGACTACAAGGTGGTAGCGCCGGTAGCCGATGAGGACGAGGAAGTCCCGGAGGATTACGCCCCGACCGTCGTTGCAGAATCGACCATGGCGTTGCAAACGATGAGCGTTGCGTCGGCTGTTATCGAACTGGATATCAAGGACAGCCCGGTATTTGTGTTCCGAAATGCAGGAAATGACCATGTCAACGTGGTGTATCGCAGAGCGGATGGCAATATTGGCTGGATCGACACGTCTTCGGCAGCACTGAAAGCATAAAATTCTGACGGAAATACCCACTCGGCCGTCCGCAGGCGGGGGGCTTGCACCGCGGTAAACTGGCAGAGCAAAGGACAGCAAGATGGATCTCAGCGACCTGATCGGGGTTTCGGCAGTGATGCCGGCCTTGAAGGCCAATTCCAAGAAGCAGCTTCTGCAATTGCTAGCTGAAAAAGCGGCGGCGGTTACCGGCCTACCGGAGCGGGAAGTGTTTGACACGATCCTGCAACGCGAGCGTCTGGGCTCGACCGGTGTCGGGAATGGCATCGCGATCCCGCATGGCAAGCTGCCCGGGATCGACCGGATCACCGGCATTTTCGCGCGGCTGGAATCACCGATTGATTTCGAGGCGCTGGATGACGAACCGGTAGACCTGGTGTTCCTGCTGCTTGCGCCGGAAGGCGCAGGCGCAGATCACCTCAAGGCATTGTCACGGATTGCGCGCGTGCTGCGTGATCCGGACACAGTCACAAAAATCAGAGGTACCAAGGACGCGCAGGCGATCCATACGTTCCTCGCTCAGGCGCCGGCTTCGCACGCAGCTTGAGCTCTCTGGCCCCGCGCATCCGGCCGGGGCCATCATCTTTCTTCCGCTTAGTGGATGCTCACCGGGGTCAGGTCGTTCTGACGGGCTCCGGCGATCGCGGCATCGCGCGCATCCGTCAGCATGATCGGTGTGCCATTGGCGGCAAAAACCGCCCAGAGCCGAATGCCCGGCTCCATCTGGGGCATCCCCGGAAACTTTCCGACGAGATCTTCGCTGTTCATCTCACGCAGATAAGCGACGGAGCCTTCACCCAGACCCGCCATTTCCGCGTCTGACAGGACGTTCTTTTCAAAATCGGCATTCATGTCAGCCTCCTGAATCTGCGGAGTGTCATCATGACCAACCCGCATTAGAGCCGTTGGTTCCGGTCACGACTGTTCTAGTCTGTCACCGAAATGTTTATTTTTCGTACGAGCCTCTCGGGCTCCGGACGGTCAAGGTCAATCGCGAGAAGCCCGTTCTTCAGCTCCGCGCCTGCAACTTTCATGCCGTCTGCCAGTACGAAGATCCGCTGAAACTGGCGAGCTGCAATCCCGCGATGCAGATATTCGCGCTCGGTATCGTCAGCCTGGCGGCCGCGCACCACAAGTTCGCTGTCCTCGACGGTCACTTCCAGATCCGCCTCGGAGAAACCCGCAACCGCGAGCGTGATACGCAGCTTGTCTCCGGACCCGTTGGTCGCGCGCAGTCGCTCTATATTATAGGGCGGGTATCCGTCACCGCTCTTGGCGACGCGCTCCAGCGTCTTTTCGATCGTGTCGAACCCAAGCAGAAGCGGGCTCGAAAAGGGCGTCATACGGGTCATCTCTTGTCCTCAGTGAGCGACTTGGAGGGGGCGAAAACCCGGATGGCATTCTCGCCCGTGCCCCTGATATGGTCTGCCTTGAATTCGAGTTCAAGTCAGCAAGGGGGGCATCATGAGCGAGCCACGCAAGATCATCATCGACACCGATCCCGGCCAGGACGATGCGGTCGCCATCTTGCTCGCCCTCGCCAGCCCGGAACTCGACGTGCTCGCGATCACCGCGGTCGCGGGCAATGTCCCGCTTTCCCTGACCCAGAAGAACGCGCGTAAGATTTGCGAGCTTGCCGGACGAACGGACATTCCGGTCTATGCCGGAGCGGTTCGGCCGATCACGAGGGGCCTCGTCACCGCAGAACATGTGCATGGCCGCACGGGCCTCGACGGGCCAGATCTTCCTCAGCCGTCCATGCCGCTGCAGGAAAAGCACGCGGTCGATTATCTCGTCGAGACGATCATGAATGAGCCGGACAGCGCGGTGACGCTGTGCGTGCTTGGTCCCCTCACCAATATTGCACTCGCCATGATCCGCGAACCAGCTCTCTCGGGGCGGATCAGTGAAATCGTCCTGATGGGTGGCGGCTATTTCGAGCAGGGCAACGTCACGCCCTCGGCAGAGTTCAACATCTATGTCGATCCGCAGGCCGCAGATGTCGTTTTTCGTTCGGGCGCGCCAATCGTGATGATGCCGCTCGATGTGACCCACAAGGCGCTCACCACAAATGCGCGCGTGGCAGCGATCCGTGAGCTTGGAACGCCGGTGGCGGTTGCCACTGCCGAGTTGCTCGACTTCTTCGACCGCTATGACGAGGAAAAATACGGCACCGATGGCGGCCCGCTGCATGATCCCTGCGTCATCGCCTATTTGCTGAAGCCTGATCTGTTTTCCGGCCGCCAATGCAATGTCGAGATCGAGACAGCGTCGGAGCTGACCATGGGGGCCACAGTGGTCGACTGGTGGGGGATCACGGACAGACCAAAAAATGCGCTGGTCATGCGCGACATCGATGCCGACGGCTTTTTCGCGCTTCTGACCGAACGTCTGGCGCGGCTCTAACGCCGCGCTGTTCTATGCCGAAATTTTCAGCCTGAGTGTCGGCTGTTCGTCACATCGCCGCGTCGACATCCGCCGCGTGGGGGATTGCGGGCTGTGCCCCTGCTGCAAGGCAAGCGAGCGATCCGGCAATCGCGGCGCGGCGCATCGCGCTTTCAAGGGGCAGCCCGTCGGCAAGTCCTGCCGCCAGATAGCCGCAGAACGTATCTCCGGCACCAACCGTATCCACCGGTTCGATCTTGAGGCCCTGCGCCCTCAGAAATTCATCCGGCGTTGCAGCTACGACGCCATCCCCACCAAGTGTGACGACCACGGTGCGGCTGGTTCTGGCCACGAAGTCGCGCATCCTGGCTTCACGATCATCGCCTTCCAGTGCCAGCGCATCGGCATAGAGGTCGAATTCCGTTTCGTTGGCGACGACATAATCAGTCTCTGCGAGGAAGCTGGCAGCTTCCTTGCGGAAGGGGGCTGTATTCAGGATCGACACCGCACCAGCCTCGCGGGCGGCGACAATCGCGGCTTTGACTATGTTGAGCGGGATCTCGTGCTGAAGAAGGACGTGATTGCCTGCCTTCAGCCTGGCCGCAGCAATGTCGTCTTCTTGTACCTCGCCATTTCCGCCCGGGATGACCGCGATGATGTTCTCGCCATCTGCGCCGACCATGATCGAGGCGATGCCCGTCGCGCCCTCGGTCGTTCGCACGGTCGACAGGTCTGCACCGCTTTCGCGAAGAAGCGCGAGCGCCTGACCTGCGAAGGGGTCGTTGCCCACAGCTCCGACCATCTTGACTTCGGCACCCGCGCGTCGCGCCGCCAGCGCCTGATTGGCGCCCTTGCCGCCGGGTGAGGTGGTGAAGACGGTGCCAGGAACAGTCTCGCCGGGGCGGGGCAGCCGCTCCACATTGGCGATCAGGTCAAGATTGATGGAACCGATGACGACGATCACGGCAAACTCCTCTGCTTTGCGTGACCGCTTAGCCGATTTCCCGGGGCGCGTCAGGTAGCTTGCGGCTGGAAATGCCCAGCTTCCCAGCCCAGCATGGCACGTTTGCGGGTGAGGCCCCAATGATAGCCGGTCAATGCGCCGGATTTGCCAAGCGCGCGATGACATGGGACGACGAAGGAGACAGGGTTCGCCCCCACCGCCGCGCCGACGGCTCGGCTGGCAGAGGGATTGCCGATTTCGGCGGCAAGGGCCGAATAGGTCCGCGCCCTGTTGATCGGAATGCGCAACAGCGCCTCCCAGACGCGGATCTGGAAATCCGAGCCGATCAGCACGACGCGCAGCGGTTGATCGGCTTGCCAGCGCGACGGATCGAAGATGCGGGACGCATAGGGAAGGGTAGCGGCCACATCTTCGACGTAAGCGGCGTTGGGCCAACGCCGCGCCATGTCCTCAAAGGCCTCTCGTTCTTCGCCCGCGTCGCAGAACGCCAGGCCGCACAGCCCGCGGTCTGTCGCCATCACGAGCGCAATGCCAAACGGGGACAAATGATAGCCGTAGCGGATCGTCAGGCCGCGCCCGCGGCTCTTGTAGTCGCCGGGCGACATCGCCTCATGGGTCACGAAGAGATCGTGGAGACGCCCGGGGCCAGACATGCCGAGTTCGAAGGCGGCATCGAGAAGCGGCGCCCCCTCGTCGAGAAGTCTGCGCGCATGATTGAGCGTCACCGCCTGGAGAAAGCCCTTCGGCGTCAGACCCGCCCAACGGGTGAAGAGTTTCTGCAGCGAGGAGGGTGTCTCGCCGACCGCTTCCGCGAGCGTTTCGAGTGAGGGCTGCTCGCGGTAATCCAGGCTGATCATCTCGATGGCCTGACGAACGATTTCATAATCGCTGCCCGTCGGGGTGATGTCGCGTTCAAGTGTGGCTGTCTGGACGTTCATGGAACCAACTCCTTGAACGGTACTATCGGACGCAGCGCCTTCCTCTGCCACCCGATTCTGGCAGAAACGATCCGTGCCCAAAATTATCTCCGTCTCGTCTATCGTCTAGCTGTAGCCAGGGCGTTGCCAAAGGCTGCGGCAAAACTTTCCCTGTCGTCCGGATTGAGAAAGGAGCCGATCGTTACCCGTCGTCCTTCGCCCTCGACCGCCATGTCGGTAATGCCGATCTCTTCATGACGCGCAACACGGAACTTTGCCCAGAAAGGATTGAAGGAAAAGCTCTGGGTCTTGCCAGAGGGCTCCACTTTGCGGATTTCGAGCAAGACACGCGAAACCGAAACCTCCTCGCGCGCCCGCGCAGCGCGATAGTTCATCTTGAAGGCGATGTAGAGCAAGAGAAGGTCCAGCCCGAAGAAGCCAAATACGGGCCACGCACCGAGTGACATGAAGAATGCGCCGGTCCCAAGCCAGGTAACGGCGAATATGCTCATGACGATCGCAAAGCCCTTCCGGCCCATCGAGCGATGGGGGGTCAAAAGCGCGCGAAAGATCGGCTCGTCCAAGGCATTTGTTTCCTGCATGGCCCGAAGTATAGAGGCCCCATGGAAAAGCCCAAGAGAAAAACCGCGTTACCGGCGACCACGCGTCCGGCTCGCAAGCGTGTGCGTACGCGTTACACGCGGGCGGAGATTCACGAAATCTTCCGCCGCTTTGCTGTCCAGCGTCCTGAGCCGAAGGGCGAACTGGAGCATGTCAACGTTTTTACCCTTCTCGTTGCCGTCGTCCTGTCGGCGCAGGCAACGGATGCCGGGGTCAACAAGGCGACGCGCGGCTTGTTCGCGGTTGCGGATACTCCGGAAAAAATGCTGGCGCTCGGCGAGGAACAGGTCGGCGAATATATCCGCACCATCGGTCTGTGGCGCAACAAGGCCAAGAACGTCATCTTGCTGAGCGAAGCGCTGATCCGCGACCATGGTGGCGAGGTTCCGGACAATCGTGATGATCTGGTGAAACTGCCCGGAGTTGGCCGTAAGACCGCGAATGTGGTGCTCAACATGTCCTTCGGCCAGCATACGATGGCAGTGGATACACATATTCTGCGCATCGGCAACCGCATCGGACTGGCGCCTGCCAAGACACCGGATCAGGTCGAAGAAATTCTGGTTCGCAGCATCCCGGACGAATATATGCGCCACGCGCATCACTGGCTGATCCTGCACGGGCGCTATGTTTGCAAGGCGCGCAAGCCGGACTGCGAAAAATGCGTGATCGCCGATATCTGCAAGTCAGCAGAGAAGACGACAGATGTTCCTGCCCCCCTCGTGCCGCTCGAGGAGGTGTCGGAGACGGTTTAGATCCTAATAGCCGATGCCCCTTGCCATCATGGCTGCGAAGACAAGGATCAGAAGCAGGAAGGCTCCTTCTGCGCGCATCCACGGCTGTACCTGAGCGATCTCGCTGGCCGAGATGGACTGGCTTACCTTCCGCCATTTCCGGAATTCGAGCGTCGGCTTGATCGATAACAGCCCGACAACGGCGAATGAGGTGACCTTGGCCCAGAACACCCAATAGCCGCCATAATACTCCCAGCCCTTGAGGCCAAGGAACACACGAGCAAAACCGACGACGAGCGCCAGTAGTGCGAGGCCGCCATAGGCGGCATCGAACCGCGCCAGTCGTGCTGTCGCGTCGCCTTGCAGCCCGGGGCGCACGAAACTGACCCGGATCGCGTAAACCGCGAAAATTGCAAAGACGACGACGTGGTGGAAGATCGCAAGGGTAAGATCGGCGAGCATGACTGCTTTCCTTCCGCGCGGCAGGCGCGGGCAGGGAGGTTCATGCAGATCCTGCCTCGCGTCAACCCACGGTCCGCTGCTGGCCTAGACCGCGAAGGTCACATACCCCTCCGCGCTGATGCGCCATGACGGGTTCCACGCGATCTCCCAAGCATGTCCGTCAGGGTCGGCAACATAGCCTCTGCAACCGCCATGGGGCGGTGCATCAGCGGCGCGCAAAAGCTGTCCGCCGGCGGCAACGAGAGCATCCATCAGCGGCGCGACGTCGTCCTGTCCGGCTACATTATGCGCCAAGGCAAACGCGCTTCTGGTGGAAAGAGCATCGCGGTTCATGTCCGTTTCGAGGGAGCTCTGCAGGAAGGTGCCGAGGACAAAGCCGTTCATCTGATAAAAGATGATCTCCTGGTTCTCGAAGATAGGCGTCCAGCCGAATCCCGACGTGTAGAAGCGGCGCGAACGTACGAGATCTGCGATGCCGAGCGTGATGACGGAAATCTGTTGTTGCATGTCCATAACCCCATATCCGCGCTGCGGAAGTGCAGCGTCGTTCAAGGCCATGGGGCTCATCGATCATCCGATGGCCAGGACCCGCCTCGCGGGGGCTGGGCTAACCGCACCAGCCTCTCCTTTTCTGACCGCCAGAGGCTAGCAGCGAACAGCAATTTGCTCAACCGGGCAGCGATCTTTGGCTGGCGCTTTCGCGCGCAGACACCGCCTTGTGAAGATGCACCATCATCGCCGCGGCAAAGATCGGGCCGAGCAGGTTGAGGATCGGGACGGAAAGAACGGCCGCGATCACCAGGCCGCCGATGAACACCGTGCCGGCGTGCCTGCGCCGCAGCGCCTTGGCCTCCGCCTCGCTGCGATAGCGCATGGCCGCGAACTCGAAGAACTCGCGCCCGATCAGGTAGCCGTTGACGACGAAGAAGGCGATGAAGTTGACGCCGGGGATCAGAAGCAGAAACAACGCAAGCAGATTGCCGGCGATGACGAGACCCAGGAATTTGAGAGAGACGATAATCGAGGTGACCAGCGGCAAGGCTCGGCCTAGGCCATCTTGCGGATAATCTTCCCTCTCGATGATCTCCGCCACATCATCCTGGAAAAGCCCCGCAATGAGCGCTGTGACCGGCGCGATCAGCAAGCCAAGACCGAGAGCAAGCGCTATGCCTGCAAAGATCGCGGCAATCCAGCCAAGCCAACTGGTCCAATCGGGAAGATCGGGCAAGAAACTCAAAAGAGGCGGCAAGGCAAGAGCTTCGAAGGCGCCGGTAATGAGAAACCAGAGGCCAATAAGCGCTAGGATTGTCAGGCCCAGAGACTTGTAGAGGACCGAGCGAAACTCAGGAGTGAAAAGTCGGGCGGCGGCGGCACTCGCGGCTTCCAGGATCATGGCATCTCCTATGCTCAAGAGGAAATAGGTGGCGGCCTGCCGCGCGGCAAGGTTGCACCTTGCGAAGGGTCAGATCGTAAAACCTTGCAATTAAAGCCTCAGCGGTTAAATCCGTCAGACAATTCAAAACCCGGAAACGACCGTTTGCGGGATCTTCCGGAGTATCAAATGAGCCAGTACGACGTGCTTTGCATTGGCAATGCGATTGTCGACATCATAGCGCGCTGTGATGAAGCCTTTCTCGTGGAGAACGGCATCATCAAGGGCGCAATGAACCTGATCGATGCCGAGCGCGCAGAGCTGCTCTACAGCCGCATGGGTCCGGCGATCGAGACGTCAGGCGGCAGCGCCGGAAACACAGCGGCAGGACTGGCCAGCTTTGGCGCTCGCTCAGCCTATTTCGGCAAGGTCAGCAACGATCATCTGGGCCAGATTTTCACGCACGACATTCGTGCGCAAGGCGTCGCGTTCGACACCAATCCGCTGAATTCCGCCCCGCCAACTGCACGCTCGATGATTTTTGTGACGCCCGATGGCGAGCGCTCAATGAACACTTATCTTGGTGCCTGCGTCGAGCTTGGGCCTGAGGATGTCGAGGAAGAAAAGGCCAAGGGCGCGCTCGTCACCTATTTCGAGGGCTATCTGTGGGATCCGCCCCGCGCCAAGGATGCGATCCGTCTGACTGCAACCCACGCGCATGCGGCGGGGCGCGAATTTGCGATGTCGCTCTCCGATCCCTTCTGCGTTGACCGCTACCGCGACGAGTTTCTCGACCTCATGCGCGCGGGGATCGTTGATATCGTCTTTGCCAATGAGAGCGAGGTCAAGTCGCTCTACCAGACGGAATCTTTCGAGGCGGCTCTGGATGCCGTTCGCAAGGACTGCAAGCTTGCGGCCATCACGCGATCGGAGCGGGGCTCTGTCGTGGTGCGCGGCGACGAAACGGTTGAAGTTGATGCCTTGGAGATTGCTGAACTGGTGGACACCACCGGGGCAGGAGACCTTTACGCAGCCGGCTTCCTGTTCGGCTATACGAGCGGGCGCAGCCTTGCCGAATGCGGTGCGCTGGGCTCGCTTGCCGCCGGCCTTGTCATTCAGCAGGTCGGGCCACGTCCGCGTCAGAATTTGCGCGAAGAAGCGCAGCAGCGCGGCTTGCTCTGACCCGTTGGCTCACGGAATATCTTCGGGCCGCCTGCCTGGGCGGCTCCGATAGGGCGGAAATGACCAGCCGAATTTCAGCGCTCCCCCCCGGATTACGAAGGCAGTCAGAAATGCTGGCATGACCGAACCCAACAGCGGCATTCCCATAATGTGCAACGCCGTGAAAACGACAGCTCCTGCCATTGCGGCAGTGACATAGATTTCCGGACGCATCAGGACCGAAGGTTCGCCTGCAATCTGATCGCGCAATATGCCGCCGAACGTTGCCGTGATCATCCCCATGACGATGGCTATCGGAGCCGATCCCGTTACGACCAGAGCCTTCCACGCGCCAAACACGCAGTAGGCAGCCAGCCCCAGCGCGTCGAGCCAGAGCAGCAATTTGTATCGGGATTCGATCAGATGCGCCGCGAAGTAGACGAGGATGGCAACCCCCGTACAGACGAGCAGATAGTCAGGGTTGGGCACCCAGAAGACCGGCACCCCAAGGATGAGGTCGCGAATCGTACCGCCGCCAATTCCGGTCAGACCCGCAAAAAAAAGGAACCCGATAATGTCGAGCTCCTTTCGCGAGGCGGCAAGTGCGCCGGTCGCCGCAAAGACGGCTACGCCAGCGTAATCTAGAAAGACAATCCGGTCCATCGCGGCCTCCTGGTGACTGGTTACCGGAAGCCGCGACTAAAGAAAAGTTAGGCGTCCTTTTCGGCGTTGCCGTTAACGGGGCCGGGCTCTGCCTGAGCAGCAGGTTCTGCCGCCGGAGCCGGCTTCGGGCCGCCCTTCGATACGCCAACCATTGCCGGGCGCAACACGCGGTCACCGATGATGAAGCCGGTCTGAACGACCTGCACGACCGTATTGGCCGGAACTTCCGGGTTCGGGACCTCAAACATTGCCTGATGGAAATTGGGATCGAAACGCTCGCCTTCGGGGTCGAGACGCTTCACGCCATGACGCTCCATGGCAGAAAGCATGGCGCGACCGGTCAGTTCGACACCCTCGATCAGCGCCTTGAAGCCAACGTCGCCGCTTTCCTTCGCCTCGGCAGGAATTGCTGCCAGCGCCCGGTCGAGATTGTCGGAAACCTGCAGCATGTCGCGAGCGAAGTTCGAGATCGCGTAGGACTTGGCGTCCTGCACGTCGCGCTGCGTGCGGCGGCGCAGGTTCTCCATCTCGGCTGCCAGTCGCAGCGCGCGATCCTTCAGTTCTTCATTTTCCTTCATCAGGCGCACGACTGCCTCATAATCGGCATCCTGTGCCTGCGCCTGAGCGGCCTCGTCGGCCTGGAAAGCCTCACCGGTCGCTGCCGTCTCTGCGTATTCGGTTTTCGCCGCAGTGTTTTCGGGCGTGCGTTCGTCTTTTGGCTGTTCGCTCATCGCCTGATCCCGTCCTGAATGTTTTACAAGTTGCGCTCGATATCGAGGTTCGTCGGCTGAAAATCAAGGGGCGAGCCGCCTCGAAGGCGTCGCGGTTGGGGCGGTTTTGTTTCATAAGCTTTGGTCAACTTCGCGCTGCTACCGCTGCTTCAACAAAGGAGCAGTGCATGCGCAGCAACAAGGCCCGCCGGGCCCCTAGGGGAAATTTCGCCTCCACAAGGTCGCGGGGACGTCGCGGTCGCGGGGCGCTCGTCAGCTTTCTTCTGTTAGGTGGTGTTGGGTTTGCCGTGTTCGGCGCGTCAGGCATCGAGCGCTATGCACCCGCGCTCGTGGATTTTTCGCGCAAATTGGTGGGTTACCCAGAGCAGCGAGCTGAACCCGTCGCGCTTGTCGCGAGGATGCGACCGATGCCGATCTGCGGTGCCGGCAAGCGGGCCACCTGCGTTGTCGATGGCGACACGTTCTGGATCAACGGTGAGAAGGTGCGCATTCAGAGCATCGATGCGCCGGAGGTGAGGGGGGCATGCCCGCGCGAGCGTGAACTTGCCCAGCAAGCAACACAGCGCCTTAGCGAAATCCTCGCAAGCCAGGATCTGCTCCTCGATCGCAGTGGGACTGACCGATATGGCCGCACACTCGCCCTCGTCAAAACCGGCGCTGGCGAAGCGGGCGAGATTTTGGTGCGCGAAGGCCTTGCGCAGCGTTGGGCTGGTCGCAAGGCACAGTGGTGCAGCTAGACGCGCTCTGGATGATCAGCGCAACATTCGGCTGATCATCTGCGCCGTGTAATCGACCATCGGCACGATCCGGGCATAGTTCAATCGCGTGGGGCCAATGACGCCAAGCGCACCGATTACGCGCGAATCCTTGTCGCGGTAGGGTGCGACCACCAGAGACGACCCTGACAGCGAAAACAGCTTGTTCTCCGAGCCGATGAAGATGCGGACCCCTTCACCATCCTCGGCAAGGCCGAGCAGCTGGAGAAGCCCTTCCTTCGTCTCCAGATCGTCAAAGAGGTGCCGGACCAGATCCAGATCCGTTTGCGCGGAGATGTTTTCCAGGAGGTTGGCGCGGCCCCGTACTATCAGTCGCGCCGGAAGTCCGCCCTCAGCTCCTGCCCAGACTGCAAGCCCGCGCTCGACAAGGTCCTGCGAAAGGAGGTCGAGTGCCGCTTTCGTCTCTTCCTTCAGTCGCGAGATTTCGGTTTTTACTTCCGCAAGTGTGCGTCCGCGGATGTGGGCGTTCAGGAAGTTCGAGGCTTCGTGCAGCTGTGATGCGGTCGTGCCGACAGGAAGCTCCAGAACCCGGTTTTCCACTTCGCCATTTTGCGAGACCAGAACGGCCAGAGCCTTTGTCGGCTCAAGCTGGATGAATTCGATATGCTTGAGCGGAACCTCAGCCTTGGTTGCTAGAACCAGTCCTGCGCCTCGCGACATGCCGGACAGCATCTGGCTGGCTTCCGTCAGCATATGCTCAAGCGAGGAGCCCTCTCCGGACGCCTTGACTTGCGCTTCGATGGATCGACGTTCTTCGTCGGCAAGATCACCGATCTCCATGAAGGCATCGACGAAAAAGCGCAGCCCGGCTTGCGTCGGCATACGCCCTGCGGAAACGTGTGGCGCATAGACGAGCCCAAGATGCTCAAGATCGCTCATCACGTTCCGGATGGTAGCCGGCGACAGCGCCTGTGGCAGCAAGCGAGAAATGTTGCGCGAGCCCAGCGGTTCGCCATCCCTCAGATACGATTCGACAATCATCCGAAAGATTTCGCGAGACCGGGCGTCAAGCGACTGCAATTGCTGATCGACCAACGGTTTCGTCATCGCTTGTCTCTGCTTCTGATGAGCTAGATATAATGAGCTGCCGGCTTTAAGCAAAGCAAGCTTGACGCTCTTGCATTGCGCCTGACGCGAGGCACGGCTACAAGCCGGAGCATATCAAACAGGATCTGTACCATGCGGCCATCAAAGCGCCAGCCCGACGAGATGCGGGCGATCTCCTTCGAACGCAACGTATCGAAGCATGCCGAGGGGTCATGTCTCGTGCGCTTCGGAGATACGCATGTGCTGTGCACGGCAAGCCTCGAGGAGCGCGTCCCGTCCTGGCTGCGCAATTCCGGCAAGGGCTGGGTCACGGCTGAATACGGCATGCTGCCGCGCTCGACCGGTGAGCGCATGCGTCGTGAGGCCTCGTCTGGCAAGCAGGGCGGTCGCACGCTGGAGATCCAGCGTCTCATCGGCCGCTCGCTGCGCGCGGTCGTCGATCTGCAGGCGCTGGGCGAAGTTCAGATCACGGTTGACTGCGACGTGATCCAGGCCGATGGCGGCACCCGCACTGCGGCGATCACCGGCGGCTTTGTCGCACTTCACGATTGCCTGAAATGGATGGAAACGCGCCAGATGATCAGCGTGCAGCGGGTTCTCAAGGACCATGTCGCCGCGATCTCCTGCGGTATCCACAATGGCGTTCCGGTGATCGACCTCGATTATGATGAGGATTCCTCGGCCCAGACCGACGCGAACTTCGTCTTGACCGGCAAGGGCGGCATCGTTGAGGTGCAGGGCACCGCAGAGGGCGAGCCCTTCTCGGAAGAGGAATTCGCAGCGCTGATGGGGCTTGCGAAGAATGGCATCGCACGGCTGGTCAACCTGCAGAAGATGGCGATAGCATAGGGTATGACACCAACCGGCATCCTCGAAGCCGCGCTCTATGTCGATGATCTCGACAAGGCGGAGGCTTTTTATGGCGAGGTGCTGGGACTGGAAAATATCGTGCGAGCCGAGGGACGGCATGCCTTTTTCCGCTGTGGCGAAGGCGTGCTTCTTCTATTTAACGCTCAGATGACGTCACGCCCGCCGGCGCCGGATGCGCCTTTGCCGGTGCCTCCGCATGGGGCACGAGGTCCGGGCCATCTGTGCTTCCGTGGGACTGCCGATGAGATCGTGCGTCTGAAGGCGCATCTTGAGGCGCATGGCGTAGAAATCGAAACGGACTTCGAGTGGCCCAATGGCGGTCGCTCGATCTACTTTCGCGACCCGGCCGGCAACTCGCTGGAAATGGCCGAACCGAGAATATGGGGACTTTGATGCGCAAATTCGAAGGCGGAAAGCTCGTGGTTGCGAGCCACAACAAGGGCAAGATTGCCGAGATTGCCGACCTGATCGGTCCCTTCGGCATCGAGGCGAAATCAGCCGCCGAATACAATCTGCCGGAGCCGGAAGAAACCGGCACCACATTTGAGCAGAACGCCTACACCAAGGCTTTTGCAGCCGCCTCCGCGACCGGCTTGCCCGCATTGTCCGACGATAGCGGTCTCGTCGTTGACGCGCTGGGTGGCGCGCCGGGCGTTTACACTGCCGACTGGGCTGAGACCGGCAATGGCCGCGATTTCGACATGGCAATGCGCAAGGTCGAACATTTGCTTCAGCAGGAGGGGGCGACGACGCCGGACAAGCGGACCGGCAGGTTCGTGGCCGTGCTGTGCCTTGCCTGGCCAGATGGCCACGCCGAGTATTTCCGTGGCGAAGTCGAAGGTACGCTGGTCTGGCCGCCGCGTGGTGAGAAAGGCTTTGGCTATGACCCGGTCTTTCAGCCAAACGGCTATGAGGAGACCTTCGGCGAAATGCCGGCTTCGCAGAAACATTCATGGGAAGCAGGGCGAGGAGACCTTGGCCTCTCCCACCGCGCCCGCGCCTTCGCGCTCTTCGCCAGGACCAGGCTGGGAGCCGCATAGGTTGATTTGCGGGCGCGGCAACACCGGAGCTTTCCATTGAGCGATCCTGGCTTTGGCATTTACGTTCACTGGCCGTTTTGCGCGGCCAAATGCCCTTATTGTGACTTCAACAGCCATGTTCGCCATCAGCCGGTCGATCAGGAGCGCTATGCAGCGGCCTTTGATCGCGAGATGGCAACCATGCGCGAGCGCACCGGCGCACGCACCGTCACCTCGATCTTCCTTGGAGGTGGCACGCCCTCGCTGATGAAGCCTGAGACGGTGGGCGCGGTTCTGGAAAGTGTTGCTCGCCACTGGACTGTCCCGGCTGGCATCGAAGTCACGCTTGAGGCAAATCCATCCTCGGTCGAGGCCGAACGTTTTCGCGGCTATCGCGATGCAGGCGTCAACCGCGTCTCCCTTGGTGTGCAGGCGCTCAATGATGCCGATCTGCGCTTCCTTGGCCGTCTGCACAATGTCGAGCAGGCGCTGGGCGCGATTCGCCTTGCACGGGAGACCTTTCCGCGTCTGTCCTTTGATCTCATCTATGCGCGGCCAAACCAGAGCCTTGAGGCTTGGGAAGCCGAGCTTAACGCTGCTATCGATCATGCTGCCGACCACCTGTCGCTCTACCAGTTGACGCTGGAGGAGGGCACGCGCTTCTTCCAGCTGCATGCGGCCGGCAAATTCGTCATGCCTGAGCCGGATCATGCGGCCGATCTTTACCAGCTGACGCAGGAAGTGACGGCGGCACGCGGTCTTCCGGCATATGAGATTTCCAACCACGCCCGCCCGGGCGCGGAAAGCCAGCACAATCTGGTCTACTGGCGCTATGGCGAATATGCCGGCATCGGACCCGGCGCGCACGGGCGCTTCATTGAGAACGACCGTCGGACCGTCACCTTCACCGAGCGGCTCCCGGAAAGGTGGCTCGACCTCGTCGAGCTCAAGGGCCACGGCGTGATTGGCGGCGAAGTGCTGACCCGTTCTGAGGAAGCCGACGAATATTTGCTGATGGGCCTTCGCCTAACTGAGGGAATCGACCTTGTCCGCTACGAGACGCTGGCCGGTCGGTCCTTGTCTTCGCGCCGGATTTCCGTGCTGCAGGAGGAGGGCGTCGTCGCTCCGGTCGGCAATTCACGTCTGCGTGCAACCCCTGCGGGCATGATCGTGCTCGACGCGGTGGTTGCCGATCTGGCACGATAGGTCATGAGCGACGAAGAAAGATCCCGCAGCTACGTCATCGGACAGAGCAGCTTCACGGCCCGTCCTCTGGAGCCTGCGCTCTATCTGGTGGCAACGCCGATCGGCAATCTTGCCGACATCACCATTCGCGCGCTGGAAACTCTTGCGTCGGTGGATGTGCTTGCCTGTGAAGACACGCGCGTCACACGCAAGCTTTTGGACCGCTACGGCATTCGCCGCCGCTCGATGCCATACCATGAGCATAACGCCGCCGAGGCAGGGCCGAAGCTGGTGGAAGCGATCCTGTCCGGGCAAAGCGTTGCGCTCGTCTCGGATGCAGGTACGCCGCTGGTTTCAGATCCAGGTTACCGCCTCGCTTCGGAAGTCATTGCCGCAGGCGGGCGCGTAATCCCGATACCGGGGGCATCAGCCCTTCTTTCGGGAATCTCGGCTGCGGGGCTCCCATCCGACGCCTTCTTCTTTGCCGGCTTTCTTCCCTCAAAGTCCGGCCAGCGAAGCACTCGGCTTGAGGAACTGAAGAACATCCCCGGCACGCTGATTTTTTATGAGTCGCCGCGCCGACTGGCCGAAAGCCTTGCATCGATGGCGCAAGTGCTGGGCGATCGTCCGGCGGCTGTCGGACGTGAGCTGACCAAAGCCTATGAAGAGTTTCGCCGGGGGTCCCTTGCTGCGCTCGCGGCTGCCTATGCAGGTGAAGACACGCCCAAGGGCGAGATCGTCGTCTGTGTTGCGCCTCCCGGAGGAGCAAACGATCCGGTTGAAGATATCGATGCGCTCCTGCTTTCGCTGGCCGAGGAGCTTGGCGCTTCGAAAGCAGCTGGCGAAGCCGCCAAAATGACCGGGGGCCGCAAGTCGGACCTATACCGCCGGCTGATGGAACTGAAAGGCGATGCGAGTTAGCGCCCGCAACAAGCGCCAGCATCACGAGCGTCGCGGACATCGCGGCGAATGGGTCGCCTCCCTTGCCCTGATGGTGAAAGGCTACCGCATCATCCAGCGGCGTTACCGCACCAAGCTTGGCGAGATCGACCTCATCGCGCGTCGTGGCGACCTGGTCGCGATCGTCGAGGTCAAGGTGCGGCCGAGCCTTCTGCAGGCTATGGAAGCGATCAGCCCAGCCAGCGAACGACGCATCGAAGCGGCGGCAGATCTCTGGCTTGCACGTCAGCCTGACTATTCGCGCCTGTCGGTTCGTTTCGATATGGTCGCGGTTCTTCCGTGGCGCTGGCCGGTTCACGTCGAAAATCTGTTTCAGGGACGTTAGCCGGCTCGTCATATTTTTGTTGATGTCTGCGCAAAAGCTGCCCGCTGTTACTCTGGCCTGTTTCGCGCTATAGAGCCGCATCTACCCGGACCCCGGACCGCATGGCAAAGATTCCCCTCAACCTTGAAAAAGTCATCGACGGCGCATCGCTGCGGCGGGAGCTTTGCGAGCTGGCGGCCCCTTACGGTGGCGATGGCTCTGCGCCAGAGGTGCGCAGATCTGCGATAAAGCTGCTGAAAGGGTACATCCTCAAGGGCCGGGAAATTGCCGAACAGATGCTGGGTGAGGACGGCAGCGGCACCGCATGCGCCGAGCGCTTGTCCTATTTGATGGACGAGGTCATCACCGCGCTCTATCAGTTCGCCTGCGATCATGTTTATCGGGCGATGAATCCCTCATCGTCGGAGCGCATGAGCGTGGTGGCGGTGGGCGGCTATGGTCGCGGTACGCTTGCTCCCGGCTCCGACATCGATCTGCTTTTCGTGCTGCCATACAAGCAGACGCCCTGGGGCGAACAGGTTGCCGAATACATCCTCTACATGCTCTGGGATCTGGGGCTGAAGGTTGGCCACGCGACCCGCAATCTTGATGACTGCGTCCGCCTTTCGCTGACAGATATCACAATCCGAACCTCGATCCTGGAAGCAAGGTTCATCATCGGCGACGATGAGCTCTTTGCCGAGCTGGTCGAGCGGTTTGACGACGAAGTCGTCAAGGACACGGGTCCCGCCTTTGTCCAGGCAAAGCTTGCCGAAAGGGACGAGCGGCATGCCCGGGTCGGTGAAAGCCGTTACCGGGTCGAGCCCAACGTCAAGGAGGGCAAGGGTGGCCTGCGCGATCTGCAGACCCTGTTCTGGATCGGCAAATATTTCTACAGGGTCCGTACAGCTGAGGAGCTGGTCGGCAAGGGCGTCTTCACGCGTGCTGAGTTCAACCAGTTTCGCAAGGCGGAAGATTTCCTTTGGGCAGTGCGCTGCCACATGCACTTTCTGACCGGCCGAGCCGAGGAACGCCTGCATTTCGACATTCAGCGCGACATTGCCGAGCGTCTTGATTACACGCGACACCCCGGCCTGTTGGCGGTCGAGCGTTTCATGAAGCATTACTTCCTGACCGCCAAGACCGTCGGTGACCTGACACGTATCTTTTGCGCAGCGCTTGAGGAGGAGCAGGCCAAGCACGCACCAGGCTTCGACCCGATCAAGGCGCCTTATTCAAGGCGCAAGCGAAAGCTGGCGGGCACGTCGGACTTCATCATCGATAACCATCGCATCAACGTGGCGGATGAGGAGGTCTTCAAGCGGGATCCGGTCAACATGCTGCGTCTGTTCTGGTTCGCTGACAAGCATGGTCTTGAGTTTCACCCGGACGCGCTGAAGCTTCTGACCCGGTCACTGAAGCTGGTGGACCGGAACCTGCGCCGCAGCGAGGAAGCCAATCGTCTGTTCATGGACGTGCTGACCTCTGACCGAGACCCAGAGCTCAATATGCGCCGCATGAACGAGGCGGGGCTTCTTGGAAAGCTCATCCCCGACTTCAACAAGATCGTGGCGATGATGCAGTTCAACATGTACCACCACTATACGGTGGATGAGCATTTGCTTCGCTGCGTTGGCGTCCTGTCGCAGATCGAGAAGGGGAAGGCGGAAGACATCCACCCGCTGACCCATGGGCTGATGCCAAGCCTGAAGGCACATCGCAAACTCCTCTATGTCGCGGTCCTGTTCCATGACATCGCCAAGGGAAGGCCGGAGGATCACTCCGAGGCAGGAGCCAAGATCGCGCGCCGCCTGTGCCCGCATATGGGGTTTTCGCCTCCCGAAACAGAGATGATTGCCTGGCTCATCGAGCATCACCTTGTCATGTCGATGACCGCGCAAACGCGTGATTTGAACGACCGCAAGACGATCCAGGACTTTGCCGATGTCGTGCAATCGGTCGAGCGGCTCAAGCTGCTGCTTGTTCTGACCGTCTGCGACATTCGCGGTGTCGGGCCGGGCGTGTGGAACGGCTGGAAGGGCCAGCTTTTGCGCACCCTCTATTTCGAGACAGAGCTGCAACTGACCGGCGGATTTTCGGAAATGTCGCGATCCGAGCGGGCGCATATTGCACGTGAGGAGCTTGATCGGGCGCTTGCAGAATGGGATGCCAAGGAACGCGCGGCGTTCACCAAGCTGTTTTATGACAATTACTTGCTGACGGTCGAACTGCCAGACCAGGTGCGCCATGCCAATTTCATCCGCAGCGCCGACCAGGCTGGTCGCAGGCTCGCCACGGCGGTGCGTGCGCATGAGTTTGAAGGCGTAACCGAGATCACGGTGCTTGCACCTGACCATCCTCGCCTTTTGTCGATCATCGCGGGTGCGTGTGCGGCGGCTGGAGGCAATATTGTCGATGCGCAGATATTCACCACGGCCGATGGCCGCGCGCTGGATACGATCCTGATCAGCCGCGAATTCGACATGGATGAGGACGAAACCCGACGCGGCGAGCGTGTCGGCAAGCTGATTGAAGATGTGCTGTCAGGCAAGACACGGTTGCCGGAAATGATCGAGAAGCGCACCAAACCCAAACGCGGGGCGAAGACTTTCCAGATCCAGCCACGCGTCGACATCGGCAACACCTTGTCCAACCGCTTTTCGGTGATCGAGGTGAAGGGGCTGGATCGGCCCGGCCTGTTGTCGCAGATAACCAGCGCGATATCGGATTTGTCACTCGACATCGCCTCGGCCCACATCACCACCTTCGGCGAGAAGGTGATCGATACGTTCTATGTCACCGATCTGACGGGCCAGAAGATCGAAAATCCCACGCGGCAGGCCAAGATCAAGCAAAACCTCCTTGCAGTCATGGAAGGCGAGGGGCACGCAGGCTCTTCCTCCAGTACCGCGGCGGCATGAGTTGGTGTTGAAGCTTCAATCCAG
This sequence comes from Aquamicrobium zhengzhouense, assembly GCF_016124105.1. Classification (GTDB taxonomy): domain Bacteria; phylum Pseudomonadota; class Alphaproteobacteria; order Rhizobiales; family Rhizobiaceae; genus Aerobium; species Aerobium zhengzhouense. Next base: position 32,233 of record NZ_JADGMQ010000011.1, on the reverse strand, counting down.
AGCAGAACGATGAGCCTCATCAAGAAATTCGCCACCGTCGGTGGCGCGACGACCCTCAGCCGTGTGGTCGGCTTCGTTCGCGAAGCTCTGATCGGTGCTGCGCTCGGTGCTGGTCCCATGGCGGATGCCTTCTATGCCGCATTCCGGTTCCCAAACCTGTTTCGCCGCCTTTTTGCGGAAGGGGCGTTCAACTCTGCCTTCATCCCGCTTTTTGCCAAGGAGCTTGAAGGCGGGGGGCCGGAAGCTGCGCGAAAGTTCTCCGAGCAGGTTCTTTCCGTCCTGACTGCGTGGCTTCTGTTCCTGTCGGCGCTGGCCATGATTACGATGCCGTTCCTGACGAGATGGGTCATCGCGCCTGGCTTCGCCGACGATCCCGAAAAACTCGACATGACCGTCCTGATGACGCAGATCATGTTCCCGTATCTGCTTTGCATGTCTCTCGTGGCGATGCTGTCCGGCATGCTGAACTCGATGCGGCACTATTTCCTTGCCGCCTTCGTTCCGATCTTGCTTAACGCCGGCATGATCGGCGCTCTGGTCATCAGTCTCGGCACAGACATGAACGAGCGGGATACCGGGCTTTTGCTGTCCTGGGGTGTTCTGGTTTCAGGTTTCGCGCAGCTTGGATGCCTTTACTGGGCGGTGCGCCGCCAGGGTTTTGGAATGCGCTTGCGCGTGCCCCGGCTGACACCGGACGTCAAGAAACTGCTCGTCCTGATGGGCCCTGCAGTTCTCACTGGCGGCGTCACCCAGATCAATTTGCTGGTTGGCCAGATCATCGCTTCATCGCAGGAAGGTGCGATCGCGCTCCTGAATTATGCGGACCGTATCAACCAGTTGCCGCTCGGGATCATCGGCATTGCGGTGGGGGTGGTGCTCCTGCCCGAACTTGCCCGCTCGCTGAAGGCGGGTGACCATGATGACGCTCAGCACCTGCAGAACCGCTCGCTTGAATTTGCACTGTGCCTGACATTGCCTGCGGCCGTCGGCTTCATGCTGTTTGCGGGCCCGCTGGTGAACATCGTTTATGAACGTGGCGCATTCACGCCACAGACCACGGAACTCACGGCTGCGGCGCTTGCCGCCTTTGCAACCGGTCTTCCGGCCTACGTGCTCATCAAGGTATTTTCACCGGCCTTCTTTGCCCGCCTCGACATGAAGAGCCCGATGTGGTTCTCGATCGTGGCTGTGGTCGTCAATATCGTTGGCAGCGTGGCGTTGTTTCCCTCTTACGGGCATGTGGGCATTGCCGCCGCAACCTCGATTGCCGCGTGGGTGAATTTCGTTCTGCTGGCAGTCGTCCTGTGGCGTCGCGGTGATTTTCGCCCGTCCCCGGAAACGCTCCGCCGGATTGTCTTCATCGTTCTGGCAAGCGTTGCGATGGGTGCGGTGGTTTTGGGCCTTGATGCAGCCCTGGCATCCCACGTGCACAATCCCTCGCTCGGAGTTCGTGCGCTGACCGTTCTCGTCATCATCGGGCTCGCCGCGATCGTCTATTTCGCAATCGTCATCGCGACCGGAGCGATTGATCGCGACGAGCTCCTCGGAGCCTTGCGACGCAAGCGAAAGCCGGCTACCGGACAGGCTGCGCCACTTGAAGAGTAGCGCAGCATCCGGCATAAGCGCGAGGCATTCCAGCCCTCGTCCAACGAGGCCCTCCACCAGCCCTGGACCGTTATCATGACCAGTTTCAAGCCACTTGTTTTCTCCGGCGTCCAGCCAACCGGAAATCTGCATCTCGGCAATTATCTCGGCGCTATCCGCAAGTTCGTCGCGCTGCAGGACAGCCATGAGTGCATCTATTGCGTCGTCGACCTGCACGCGATCACCGCGCAACTCGTCCATGGCGATCTCGCCGGCCAGACCCGTTCGATCACCGCAGCGTTCCTTGCTTCCGGCATTGATCCGAAGAAGCACATTGTTTTCAATCAGGCGCGCGTGCCGCAGCACGCAGAGCTCGCCTGGATCTTCAACTGCGTCGCCCGCATCGGCTGGATGAACCGCATGACGCAGTTCAAGGACAAGGCTGGCAAAGACCGCGAGAACGCGTCGCTGGGCCTGCTCGCCTATCCGAGCCTGATGGCCGCTGACATTCTGCTCTACCGCGCCACCCACGTTCCGGTTGGCGATGACCAGAAACAGCATCTTGAACTGACGCGCGACATCGCTACCAAATTCAATAACGATTTCTCGGCGCGCATCGGCGAATTGGGCGTTGGCGTCGAGATGCAGGTTGGTGACGAGAGCGTCAACGGTTTCTTCCCGATTACTGAGCCGCTGATCGAGGGCCCCGCCACACGCGTCATGAGCCTGCGCGAAGGCTCGAAGAAGATGTCGAAGTCGGATCCATCGGACCTTTCGCGCATCAACCTCACTGATGATGCCGACACGATCTCGAAGAAGATCAAGAAGGCCAAGACCGACCCCGAGGCGCTACCGTCGGAAGTTGAGGGCCTTGAAGGCCGTCCTGAGGCGGAAAACCTCGTCGGCATCTACGCAGCTCTCGCCGAGATGACACGCGAGCAGGTGCTTGCCCAGTTTGGTGGTCAGCAATTCTCGGCCTTCAAGCCAGCGCTTGCCGATCTTGCCGTTGAAAAGCTCGCGCCGATCGCTTCGGAAATGCGCAAGCTTGAGGCCGATCCTGCCTATATCGACAGCGTGCTTCGCGATGGTGGCGAGCGTGCGGGCGTGATCGCCGAGGACACCATGAAGTCCGTGAAAGAAATCATCGGTCTTCTCGACAACTGATGGAGTATCGGGGCAGGCGGAAGTTGCATTCTGCTTGCCCCGGAACCTGCCGAATGGCAGATTGCACCCGATTGGCGCAGCCAAAACGGGAAAGTTCATGGTTTCAAAACGTCTCAGCCGTGAGGCTGGTCACCGGCGCAAATTCCTGGCCATTGCAGATGGAACGCCGGAGTCCGAACGTGCCATCTCCTATGCAGCGCACCGCGCCGCCGCGACGAATGGTGCACTGGTCCTGTTGCACGTAATCGATTCAAGTGATTTTCAGCATTTTCTGGGCGTCGAGCAGATTATGCGCGAGGAAGCCAATACGGCTGCGAGCAATGCCCTTCATGCGCAAGCGGTAAAGGTCCGGGAGGCGGTCGGGATTGAACCCGAGCTCGTGGTCCGCGAAGGCACGACCAAGGAAGAGATTCACAAGCTAATCGAGGAAGATCAGGATATTGCGGTTCTGGTCCTCGCAGCAGGCAGCACCAAGGAGGGGCCTGGCCCTCTGGTAGCAGCAGTTGCCGGCAAGGGCGCGGCATTCCCCATCCCGGTCACAGTTGTGCCGCTGAGCGTCTCGGACGAAGAGCTCGAAAGCTTCACCTGACCTCTGCTCGGCACGGCCAGATTTGCCTATTGAGGGCGTCAGCCCCATATTCGTAGCGATCACGTTTTACGCGACCGGATCATTGCGGCTTGCCGCCGCCGCATTTGATCGCTATTTAGAATTATTCCAAACTGTAGACGCGGAGAGCGCTTATGTTCATCCAGACTGAATCCACGCCCAATCCCGCGACGCTGAAATTCCTGCCCGGCAAGGTCGTGCTTGATGAGGGCACTGCAGACTTCCGCGACGCCGAAAGCGCGCGTTCTGCCTCTCCGCTGGCGGGCCGGCTTTTCGATGTTCCGGGTGTTGTCGGTGTCTTCTACGGTTATGACTTCGTCACCGTCACCAAGAACGACGATTACGACTGGCAGCATTTAAAGCCGGCAATCCTCGGCGCGATCATGGAGCACTTCATGTCCGGTCAGCCGGTCATGACCTCAGTTTCGCATGCTGCTGACAGTGCTGCCCATGACGAGGGTGAGGAGTTCTACTCCAAGGATGACGAGGAGATCGTTCTCACCATCAAGGAATTGCTTGATACGCGCGTTCGTCCGGCTGTTGCTCAGGACGGTGGCGACATCACATTCCGCGGCTATGAGAACGGCACGGTCTTCCTGCACATGAAGGGCGCTTGCGCTGGCTGCCCGTCCTCCACGGCAACGCTCAAGCACGGCATCCAGAACCTGCTTCGCCACTTCGTTCCGGAAGTTCAGCAGGTCGAACAGATCGTCTGATCTCGACCGGTTCAGGCCATAGAGACGAAAAAACCGGGCATTCTCGCCCGGTTTTTTGTTGCGACGTCAGTGTTGCCCAGACGGCTCGCGGAAACTTACAAGTTCAGATGACGATGACCTTGGCGCCGATTTCGACGCGGTCGTAGAGGTCGATAATGTCCTGATTGATCAGGCGCACACATCCCGACGAGACGGCACGACCGATCGAATTCCATTCCGGCGAGCCGTGCAGGCGGTAGCCGGTGTCGCCGCTCCTGTTGAACAGGTAGAGCGCGCGTGCGCCAAGCGGATTGGAAAGGCCGCCGGGTTGGCCGCCTCGCCATTTGGCAAGCTCGGGCTGGCGCTTGATCATCTCTGCCGGGGGCGTCCAGGTAGGCCATTCGCGCTTCATGGCAACGCGCGTGGTGCCCTTCCATTCGAAGCCCTCGCGGCCAATGCCGATGCCATAACGCATCGCCTTGCCGTCCGGCATCACGAAGTAGAGGAACTTGTCCTTGGTATCGACGATGATGGACCCCGGCTTCTCATCCGTCTTGTAGCGGACGATCTGGCGGTGGTACTTGCGCGCAATCTGATGGATCGGGACGGATGGCAACTGATAGCCATGGTCTTTGCGGGCACCGTACTCAGCGGTGAAAATGTTAAGCTCGCCCGTGGTGCAGCCAGCCATCGCCGCCGTCATTCCCAGAGCGCCCAGAAGAAAAGTCCGTCTCGACTGCATGTGCTGCCTGAAAGCGAGTTCCTGAATGTGGCCCAACGAGCGCCACATTCTCGTCATGTTTCCCTACGCGCCCCTTCATGAATTGCCAAGTGGACACAGCGATCTCAACCTGCGGTTCAGCGCATTCTTTCTTAACCCTATTGCAAAAGAGCAACGGAATGCCTGTCAGCGGCTATGTTGGCGAAGAACAGGAGGACGCAACGTCACGTTGTGAATGTCCGGAGATGGCAGCTTCCGTGTCTGAACATCTTTGCGGGAAGAGCGTTAAATGCCATTTTGGGCCATGCCGATAGTTTCGCCGATTCCTCTCAATCCACTCATCGATGGACGACAATCCGAGCGTGCCATGCTGGTCCGCCGTGGCGTTCAGCGGTTGCTGGCACAGATGGGTGTCACGTCGATACCGGAACTGTGCCTTGCAAACGGCCGCCGTGCCGATCTTCTGGCGATCACGGCAAAAGGCGAGATCTGGATCATCGAGATCAAGTCGTCGGTTGAGGATTTCCGTGTCGACCGCAAATGGCCGGAATACCGGCTCTATTGCGACCGGTTCTTCTTTGCGACCCATCCGCAAGTCCCGGCGGATATTTTCCCGGACGAGTGCGGTTTCATCCTTGCAGACGGTTATGGAGCCGAGATGATCCGCGATGCGCCGGAGCATCGCCTGTCGGCGGCCACACGCAAGGCGCTGATGCTGCGGATCGCACGTGCAGGTGCTGCCCGCCTCACGGCAGCCGAGATGGCGGGCGTTTCCGTTCCGACGCTAGCCAACGAAGGCGAGTAGATTAGCGCGGGGCGCGCTTGGCGAGAATGCGCTGCAGCGTACGGCGATGCATGTTGAGGCGTCGTGCCGTTTCCGAGACGTTACGGTCGCACATTTCATAGACGCGCTGAATGTGCTCCCAGCGGACCCGGTCTGCTGACATCGGGTTTTCGGGAGGCGCAACCTTCTCTGCGCCGCTGCTAGTCAGCGCGGCGTAGACATCATCGGCATCAGCGGGCTTTGACAGATAATCGATGGCACCGAGCTTCACCGCCGTCACGGCTGTCGCGATATTGCCGTAGCCGGTCAAGATGACTGCGCGGGCATCTTCCCGCTTTTCCCGAAGCGTTGCGACCACGTCGAGACCATTGCCGTCGCCAAGGCGCATATCAACGACCGCATAGGCCGGAGGAGCAGATTTAACCTTGGAAATCGCTTCTTCGACGGATTCTGCAGTATCCACCAGAAAGCCGCGACCTTCCATGGCACGCGCCAGGCGCGTCAGAAACGGCTTGTCGTCCTCGACGATGAGCAAGGTACGATCCTCACCCAGGATTTCCGTCACATCGGGGGATACTTCGTCGCTCATAATTGCCGCTCCGATCTTCTAGTTTGGCGGCGCTAAAACACCGCTTCAAATGTCTTCCAGCTCAATAGGCGTCGTCGGCGACAGGCGAGCGGGCCAAAAAGGCCTCGCGAGGCCACGACACCTTAACCACCGCGCCTCTTCCGGGTTCGCTGGAATTGCCGAACTTAACGCTGGCTCCCGAGCGCTCCAGAAGCGTCTTTGCAATGAACAGTCCCAGGCCGAGGCCCCGTCCCCCCTCATCGGGTGGTCGTCTCGACATGTAGGGTTCCCCGATGCGATCTACAATCTCCGCTGGAAATCCAGGTCCGTCATCGGTCAGCTTGATATCGATCGTGCTGGAGTTCCATTCCCAGCTGAGCTCGACCTTTTCGCGCGCGAAGTCGACGGCGTTTTCAACGAGATTGCCGAGGCCGTAGATCACGCCAGGGTTGCGACGGCCGACAGGTTCCGACCCCAGAAGATTTCCTGGCCGCAGAAGGATCTCGATACCAAACTCGCGATGGGGATCGATGACTTCCTCGATCAGCGAGGTGAAGGGCAGGCGGGCAAGGTGAACTTCTCCCTCGCTCGACAGGCTCGTCAGTCGCTTGAGAATGTCGCGGCAGCGCTCGGACTGGCTGCGCAGCAGGACGACATCTTCGCGAAAACGGGAATCTTCACCGAGCGCTCGTTCCATCTCCTTGGCAACCAAAGCGATGGTGGCCAGCGGCGTGCCAAGCTCATGGGCGGCCGCTGCGGCTAGCCCGTCGAGCGCCGACAGATGCTGCTCGCGCTGGAGGATGAGTTCGGTCGCCGACAATGCGTTCGCAAGCAGGCGCGCCTCTTCCGCCACGCGGTAGGCATAAACGGCTGTGAAGGCGATAGACGATACGACCGCGATCCACATGCCGAAAGTATAGATAAAGGGCATGCGCAGCGTCTGGCCCGGAAACCACGGCAACGGCAGGTGGAAGAACATCAAGACCGTGGCCATGGCGACGACCAGAAGACCTAGGAGCATGGTCCAACGCGCTGATAGCGACGTCGCCGAGATCACCACCGGCACGGTCATCAGCAGCGAAAACGGATTGGTCATCCCGCCGGTCATGTAGAGAAGTCCTGCCAGTTGCAGGGCGTCGAACAGCATGATCGCAAGGGCGAATGTCGGCGGCAGGCGATGGGTCGCGGGATAGCGGAAGGCCAGCAGAAGATTCAGACCCGCTGACAGCGCAATCAGTGCGAAGCACAGGCTGACGGGCAGCGGGAACTGAAGAATATAGGCGACAAACAGAACTGCGGCGCTCTGGCCAACAACGGCAAGCCACCGCAAGCGCAGCAGCGTGTTGAGGCGCAGATGGTGGATCTGCAGGGGGTCGGGCTTGCCCATCTTCATCAGCATGAGATTGGGTATACGCGCGGCCTCCCGCTGCGCCAAGTGCCGAACGCTATTGACCCCGCGGTTTTGCGCGTGCGGTAGGTGCAGCCTCGAGCGGATTTTCCGGCCAGACATGCTTGGGGTAGCGCCCGCGCATGTCCGATCGCACGTCTGCCCAGGACCCGCGCCAGAAGCCGGGAAGGTCGCGGGTTGTCTGGATCGGGCGATGGGCCGGTGACAAAAGTTCAAGTGTCAGCGGCACCGTTCCGTTGGCGATCGACGGGTGCTTGTCGAGGCCGAACAGTTCCTGGACGCGGATCGCCAGAACCGGCCGCTCCTCATCGTAGCGGATTGGCAGAGAGTTTCCGGTCGGGGCACTAAAGTGTGTCGGCGCAAGTTCGCCCACCTTGCGCTGGAGGTCGTACGGCACCAGCGACATAAGCCCGTTGCTCAACGCCTGCTGATCGATTTTTGCCAGCGAGGCTCCGCCCGACAGGAATGGCAACAGCCACTCATCAAGCTTGGCGATGAGGGCTTCATCGCTCATGTCAGGCCATGGTTCGCCAAGACCGGTGTGAAGCCAGGCCAGCCGTCGGCGCAATGTGCCGACGCCCTTACCCCATTCCAGAATATCGAGGCCGTGTGACCTGATTGCCTCAATCACGGCGTGGTCGGCATCGGTACCCTTGGGAGCCGGCAATAGCCGCTCCGTAAGGCGGATAGCCCCGATCCGAATTGTCTCTCGCACCCGCACTGCGCCGCGCTCGGGGTCAAAGGAGCTTTCCGAGATGATCTCCAGCCGATCGGCAAGAACGCGGCGCAAATCCTCTTCAGACACTGCGGCTGCCGAGGCGATTCGCGCATTTTGCGCCTTGCCCTGAATGTCGGCGACCACCAGAAATGGCTCCCTTGCCAGTGGATCGGCGGGATCCAGCATCGCACCGCGCCCGTTCGCCAGCACAAACCGCCCGTACTCGCCGCGCGCCTTGGCGACACGATCAGGATAAGCGAGGAGGAGGGTAGCTCCGGCGGAATTGTCCGCGCCAGTGGGGGGAGTGCCGCGCGCCGCCTTCGCCAGCCGATCCGCCATGCCTTTCGCAGCCTGGGCGCGGGGGCTTTTGTCGATGCGAAATGCGCTGAGGCGACGTTCGAGATCTAGCGAATTTCCACCCAGCCCCCTTTCAGTCAACAAAATGGCAAGCTGCGTCGCAAGACGGGGATTGTCAGCCCGCGCAACCATATGAGCCAGCCGCACAGGCAGCGCGAGTTTGCGCATCGCCTCGCCTGTTTCGGTGAGGCGGCCGTTTTCATCCAGCGCGCCAAGTTCGCGCAACAAGCTGCGTGCTTCGGAAAGGGCAGGCGCGGGCGGCTTGTCGAGGAAGGAAAGCGTGGCCGGATCCACGACACCAAAGACAGCGCAGTCGAGCAAAAGACCAGACAGATCGGCTTCCAGGATCTCGGGCGGGCTGAACGCCGGAAGCGCAGCGGTCTGTTCGGCGCGCCAGAGCTGCAACGCGACGCCCGGTTCGGTTCGCCCGGCACGTCCAGCACGCTGGTCTGCCGAGGCGCGTGACACACGAGCCGTTTCCAGCCGGGTCAGCCCGGTAGCAGGCTCATATTTCGGCAGTCGCGCCAGCCCTGAATCGATGACGACGCGAACCCCGTCGATGGTGATCGAGGTTTCCGCGATCGAGGTTGCGAGCACGATCTTGCGACGCCCACTGGCCGCAGGCTTGATCGCCGCATCCTGTGCCTTGCCATCGAGCCCGCCATAAAGCGGCGTGATGTCGACATTAGCAGGCACGCGGTCTCGCAGCTGTTCGGCCGTGCGTTCAATCTCGCGCTGTCCCGGCAGGAAGGCGAGGATGCTGCCTTCTTCCTCAGCCAGCATCGCGCGGCAGGCTTCAGCCATCGCATCTTCGATGCGTTGCTCGGCTGGTCGCTCGCGGTGGCGAATGTCGATCGGGAAGGTGCGGCCTTCGCTGGTGATGACAGGTACGTCACCAAGAAGGCTGGCAACCCGCGCACCGTCGATTGTTGCCGACATGACGAGGAGCCGAAGATCTGGACGCAGAGCGCCTTGCACATCAAGCGCCAGCGCAAGGCCGAAATCGCCATCAAGGGAGCGTTCGTGAAATTCGTCAAAGATGATCGCCGAGACGCCGGGCAGTTCGGCATCGTCGAGGATCATGCGCGCCAAAATCCCTTCCGTGACGACGAGAATGCGCGTCTTGGCCGAGCTGCGGCTGTCCATGCGCATGGCATAGCCAACCGTTTCGCCCGGCTCTTCACCCAGAAGGGCTGCCATGCGCCGTGCGGCGGCACGGGCTGCGAGGCGTCGAGGCTCAAGAAGCAGGATCTTGCCGTCCCCCCGCCATTCCTGATCGAGGAGCGCGAGGGGAACCAATGTGGTCTTGCCTGCGCCCGGAGGCGCAACGAGAACCGCGGACTGGCGATCAGCCAGCGCGTCCAGTACTTGGGGTAGAACGTTCGATACGGGCAGTTCGGGCAGTGGTTTCGACATCACGCGCCGGTATGCCCGAACTTGTCGCCGGCTTCCAGCCGTTCACGACACGGCGGTACCACTCAATGTACCACGCAACGCCGAATTGCAGCACGATGCCTGCTGCCACGATGGCGATATCGACGTTGTAATTGGTGACATAAACCATGCGCCACGCCTGGGCAGCCATCGACAGGATGGTGCCGACCACGAAGACAGGCAAAGCGTGGCGTCCCATCAGCGCCAGCGGATTGCTTTCGGAAAGCCGTGCAAGTCCGTTCAACCATGGGAGGCTCGCGATCAGGTAGGCAGTTGCCAGCACATGCAGGAGGCGCGGGGCAGACAGGAAGGTCTTGTCAAAGCCGGTCAGGACTGACGGAAGCCCCATCGACGTGTTGATGCCCCAGAGCGGGATCTTCACCCATGCCATGGAGATGATGAGGTAGAGCGCGGCGAGACCGATCAGAAGCGGGCTTTTGGGAAGCGAGCCACCGCGCTTGATATGAATCATCGATGCAAGGCCGATGACGAACAAGAATTGCCACGACAGCGGGTTGAGGAACCAGACGCCGTCGTTCGGATAGTTGAGGGGACCAACCCGGTAGATGCCTGCAAGCAGCCACACCAGGCCTGACGCGGCGACCATCAGCGAAAGGCGAACCCGTCCGATCAACAGGAAGATCGGCAACAGGAGAAGGACGCCAGCATACATGGACAGGATGTTGTTGTAGCCGAGCTGGTGCCCCATCGTGACAATGCCGAACAGGGCGGCCGCGGTATCATCCATCACCGGCCCGATGTTGATTTTCTCCAGAAGATGCGGCGCGGCAAATTGAAGCGAGAAGTAGGAGAAGATGCCGAGCGTTGCCATCGTCGTGCCGAGCTGGGCGATGTAGAGGACGCCCGCCCGCCGCCACATCTTGAGCGTCAAAGGCAGCGCGCTGTCCCAATTGAACTTCAGCCCATAGGCAAAAGCGGCGGAAATCCCGGAGATAAGAACAAAGGCTTCTGCGGCGTCCGAGAAGCCGAAGTTCTTGGAGGTCAAGGCTTCAAGCGGGTTGCCTGGCACATGATTGATGAAGATCGTGATCAGCGCGACTGCTCTGATGACGTCGATCCGGGTATCACGCACGCTTTTGTTCAAATTTGCCATGTCATTCAATCAGTGGAGCCCGAATAGGTTCCGGCTGAACAAGATGTCGCTGCCGGAGTGAAGTTAGAACGATTCTAAACTATTGATGTATGAGGTTTTTTGTCATGTTTCCATTGACAGCGGAACGGCGCGGCGCTTTTATGCGGCCGCGTTATCTGACGCGATCCTTTGATGTCTGGGCCTTGAACCCGGTTGATTGGAGGTAGCAGTGACGGAGAGCCTTTATGTGCGGCAGGCCCGCACTGTATTTCGGCGCTCGCCATTGCCTGCAGCTCTGGCTTTTCGAGCCGCAGCCTTCCTTCATTCTTCTTTGGGCTCAGCAAGGGCAGCAATTGCGATGGCAGGTGCGGGCCTGCCTTCGGCAACCTATATCCCGCATCGAGCCGAACGAGCTTACGCCGGACGGTCCTGAGAGTGTCGAGCCCGGCCGTGAATGAGCACGGCCCAGCCATGAGTATGCGAATGCTGGTCTGCCACTGCAATCTCATTACCGCCAAGGAAATCGAGGAAACGATCATCTCGCTTCTCGATGAAGATCCGTGGCAGCTGATCGTTCCTGCAAAGGTGTACCATCGTCTGAAACAGCGAGGACGCTGTTGCGGCTGCTTCCCAAATGTGGTGGAAACGATCATTCGGGTCACCGAAGACTACCATCTGCGCAATGGCGCAGGTGAAACCGAGATCGTACCATTCTTGGACCGTGTACGTGGTTTGCGCGGCCAATTCGGGAGCATGAGCCATGAAGGGCGAAAGTCAGATCATCGAGCGGCTTAACGAAGCGCTGTACCTCGAGCTGGGCGCCGTCAACCAGTACTGGTTGCACTACCGCCTTCTTGAGGACTGGGGCTACATCAAGCTTGCCAAGAAGGAACGCGAGGAATCCATCGAGGAGATGCACCACGCGGACAAGATCATCGCGCGCATCATCTTCCTTGAAGGACACCCGAACCTGCAAAAGGTGGGGCCGCTTCGCATCGGTCAGAACGTCAGGGAAGTTCTGGAGGCCGATCTTGCTGGCGAATATGACGCGCGCGCATCTTACAAGCGCTCGCGTGAGATCTGCAACGAGGTCGGCGACTACGTCACGATGAAGCTGTTCGAAGAATTGCTGGCGGACGAAGAAGGTCATATCGATTTCCTCGAAACGCAGCTGCAGCTTCTCGAAGAGCTCGGCACTGAGAAGTACGGCCTTCTCAACGCCGCGTCAGCAGACCAGGCTGAATAAGCCACTTCAGGCCGCCTCGGGAGCCAGTTCCGGGGTGGCCGCCACGGCGACCTTCGCCGGGGTCTGCGTCAGGCTGCCAAGCCCACCTGCCCGCAGCAGCGACGAAAACCTTCCGCCTTCGCGCTCAGCCAGTTCGCGGAACCCGCCCATCTCGACGATGTGGCCCTTGTCCATGAAGATGACGAGATCAGCGTCGCACACGGTCGAAAGACGGTGCGCGATGACGAAGGTCGTGCGGTTGGCCCGCAAGCGGTCGATCGCATCCTTCACTTTCATCTCGGTCTCAACGTCGAGCGCCGAGGTTGCCTCGTCGAGGACGAGGATTGGCGCGTCTTTCAAAATGGCGCGTGCGATTGCAAGGCGCTGGCGCTCGCCACCCGAAAGCTGCGATCCGCGCTCGCCGACCACAGTGTCATAGCCATCGCTCTTGGAAAGGATGAAGTCCTGAGCCGCGGCCGCAACGGCAGCCGCGTGGACCTCACCATAACCGGCATCTTCACGGCCAAGACGGATGTTCTCCTCAATCGTGCGGTTGAGCAAACCGGCATCCTGGAACACAGTCGCAATCTGTGAGCGGAGCGAACTCCGGGTAACGGAACGTGTATCAATGCCGTCCACCCGGATCGTGCCCACTTTTGGATCATAGACCCGCTGGAGCAAATTGATCAGCGTAGACTTGCCGGCACCCGTCGGTCCGACGATCGCGACTGTCTTGCCCGCAGGAACGTGAAAGCTGATGTTCTCGACACCCGAGCCGGAGTCCGGGAACTGGAACGAGACATTTTCGAAGGTGATATCCCCGGCCACCCGGCCAACCGGACGGGTGCCAAGAGGTTCGCGGCGCTCCCCGCCTGCGTCTTCCATGGCGTAGAAAGGTTCAAGCTTGGCCCGTGCCTCGAAAACCTGGGTGACGAACGCAGTTACCTGATCGAGTCGGCCGATCAGCAGCGTCGCAAAACCTGCAAAGGCAACGATGTCACCGATGTTGAGGTGACCGCGCTCGACCAGAACAGCGCCGATCACCAGGACGACCATCATGGAGATCGTCGCAGACAGGCGGTGCAGGGCACTTGCCAGCGCCCACCAGTTCAGAACAGGAAACTGGGCATTCAACAGGTCGGACGTGTAACGACGCAGCGCCTGGGTTTCCTGATTGAGGCGCCCATAGCTCTGCAACACGGATACATTGCTGATCGAGTCGCTCACATGGGCGAAGACCTGATGGTAGTGCGTCTCGACCTCGGCCTGGCCCTCGCGGGTCTTCTCCATGACGGCACGTCCGATGAGGACGTAGGAAATGCCGAGGCCGAGCAGAACGCAGGCCATGCGCCAGTCCAGCGACAACGCCGTCGGAACAAGGAAAAGCAAAGCCACCGCTGTCGACAGATGCTGTCGCATAAATTCGAGCCACAGCGCGAACAGGGTTTCCAACGCGCGCAGCAATGTGTGCAGCGACGTCGAAGTGCCGTGCTTGTGGTGCCAGGCGAGCGGCATCGTGATGACCTTCTCGAACGAAGCTGCCATCACCTCGGCGCGCCGACGATGCGCCAGACGGTCGGCCGCCCGAGCCACCAGCACGAACGCGATTACGTTGAAGATCCCGAGCCCGGCCCACAGGCTGATCTCGGTCATCACGCTTTTCTCCTGGGCGATCGACTCGATCACCCGCCCGAAAAGAATGGGCTCGGCAATCATGATAGCCGCAAGAACGACGTTCGCGGCGCAAATCGCCGTAACCTGTCGCTTGTCGGCCGCCAGATATGTCAGGGCCCGGCTATAGATTTCTACAAGTGTCACGCAAAAGACCTCACGCTTGCTGCAGCGCAGCATCGGGAGCGGACGCTACGCCTTGGCACATTTGCCGACAATGCGAAAAGCGCGATTCCGTTGCGTCAGCCCCAACAACAACGGCGACAAGCCTTTACGATTCGTGATCGTGTAACAGACTGAAATATTTGAGAAAATGGCAGGAGGGTGGCCGAACTCAGTCGGCCACCGTCACAATCACCTCGTGTACGCCGTGTCGCTCAAGACGAATTGCGTCAACCTTTTGCCGGTTAACTTCCACTGACGCTTCTTCGCCCCGATGGACCTTGATCCGGTAAACCGCGTCCGAGACGCGCAACCGCACAGAAAAGCCCGGCCATGCGCTCGGTAGTGATGGATTGAGGTGCAGCACATCGGCCCGACGCTGAAGACCCAGAATTCCCTCCACGGCAGCCCGGTGGAGCCAGCTGGCCGAGCCCGTATACCAGGTCCAGCCGCCGCGCCCGCCCTTGTCCCCCGAGGAGTAAACATCGGCCGCCACGACATAGGGCTCGACACGGTACTGCTTTGCGTCATCGGCATTCAGCGCATGACTGACAGGGTTCAGCATCTCGAAGACCCGCCAGGCTTCATCGGCTCGTCCAAGACGCGCAAGCGCGATGACCAGCCAGGTCGCGGCGTGCGTGTATTGGCCGCCATTTTCACGCACACCCGGTGGATAACGCTTGATGTAGCCCGGCTCCTTGTCGGTCTTCTCGAAGGGCGGGGTAAACAGCCTGGCGATCCGCAGCTTGTCATCGACCAGGAGTTCGACGGCCTTTGATACCGCCTGTTGTGCCCGCTCAGGGTCAGCTTCGCCAGAAAGAACCGCCCATGATTGAGCGATCGAATCGATCTGGCACTCGTCGGCGTCTTTTGAGCCGAGTGGAGAACCGTCATCGTAGAACCCGCGGCGATACCATTCACCGTCCCAGCCAGCATCCTCTAGCGCTTTTCTGAGCTGGTCGGCATGGTCTTGCCAGTGCGCCGACCGCGCTGTGTCGCCGCGCTCAAATGCAATGGCAGCGAAATCGCGCAAGGTCATCAACAAGAACCAGCCGAGCCAGACGCTGGTACCACGTCCTGCTTCGCCGACGCGGTCCATGCCATCGTTCCAGTCGCCGCCGAGGATCAGCGGCAAACCGTTTTCGCCGGTGCGCTCTATGGCAAGATCGAGTGCACGCGCGCAGTGCTCGTAAAGGCTGGCGCTCTCGGCTGCGGTCTCCGGCGTGAAGAAGGCATCATGCGCATCTTCCTTGAGCAGCTGTCCTTCGATGAAGGCAACTTCTTCATCGAGGATGGAGTGATCGCCGGTTGAGCGGATATAGTGCTGCGTCGCATGGGCAAGCCAGACCACGTCGTCCGAGATCCTGGTGCGCACGCCGGCACCGGTCCGCGGCAGCCACCAATGCTGCACGTCGCCCTCCGAAAACTGGCGCGACGCTGCATTGAGGATCTGCTCCCGTGCCAGTGAAGGGTCGTATAGAAGCAGTCCCAGAGTATCCTGCAGCTGATCGCGGAACCCGAAGGCACCGCTCGCCTGGTAGAAGGCCGAACGCGCCCGTAGCCGGCAGGCAAGGGCCTGATAGGGAAGCCAGACATTGACCATCGCATCAAATGCCGGATCCGGCGTTTCGACCTGGAGCGCGCTGGCAAACGTCTCCCAGCTCTCGCGGTTGTCGCTCACCCTCTGGTCAAAATCACGGGCAAGATGGCTTTGCGCACGGGCTATTGCGGCATCCGGAGAATCGGCATCGCCCAACACGAAAAGCACGGATGCCGTCTCACCAGCTGCAACTTCGATATCGCAGGAAAGCGCAGCACAACTGTCCGAGCCGGCTTCAACCGAGCCAGAGAGCACCGCGCCTGAAAGTGGCGCAGCCGGCATCCGGCTGGAGCCTCCTGCACCGATGAACTCGGCCCGGTCGCTGGTAAAATGCTGCGCATTCCCGTTGCATGCAAGGAAAGCAACGCGGTCGCCGAAATCGAGATGATAGGGATTGCAGGCAAACAGCGTTCCCGTATCTGCATCATGTCCGGGTACGATCAGGGGAGCCGACTTGGCCCTGCTCGTGCCCATGACCCATTCGGCATAAGCATAGACGCGCAATTTTGCCGGGCTTGAGCCGGAGTTCCGGATCGTCAGCCGCTGAATTTTGACCGGCTCCATCCAATCTACCAGCTGCGTCAGCTCAGCAGACAGCGCCCCGCGCATGATGCTGAATCTCGACATTCCGCGCGCATGGCGGGCTTCATAGACAATGGCCGGATCACGCAGAACGCAGGCGAGAGGCGAGAAGGCCTCGCCGGACGCCAGATCGTGAATGTAGATTGCCTCCCCCGGCCGATCCGTGACCGGATCATTTGACCAGGGCGTCAGCTGGAAATCACGGCTGTTGCGGCTCCATGTGAAGGACGCGCCGTCGGCGGATGTGTGGAAGCCGAATTCGCGGTTGGCGATCACATTGATCCACGGGTGGGGCGTTGTGGTCCGCCCGCTGAGCCGCACAACATATTCGCGTCCGCCATCGGCGAAGCCGCCAAAGCCGTTCCAGAAGGCCAAATCATCGCCGCTGGCGCGCTGCGGCAGCCGCGCAGAGCGCATGGCGTCGGGAACGCGTGCTGGCGCAAGCAACCGCGAGTTCTGGCTTGCACGTTCAACCTGATCGAGGACCTCGCCATTGCGTGTGTGCATGACGACGCGCGCAGAGGCGATCAGCGTCCGGTAGGACGCTTCATCCATCAGGTCGCGGCGCACCGCGAAAATGTGCTGACGAGGTCCCAGCTCGCGGCCACGCAGTCGCGCATTTTCGCACAATTGCTCGATCGCCTGCTGCAGGTCCTGCACGTAGGAGGACGATTGCTCGTTGATGATCACCAGATCGACAACGACACCATGCGATCGCAGATACTCCTGCATTCTGAGCGCCGAAGCGACAATGTGCAGATCGGCAATCAGGCCGATGCGCAGCGCGAAGATCGGGAAATCGCCGGATATTGCCATCGGCCACAGCGATGATTGCGGGCCAAGACCGGTGGCGATGCTGTCGGCGGTGGCACGCAGGGTCGGGTCGGCGAAGAGGAGGTGACGGGCGAGCTTTTGCACACCTGCCGCTTCCGCAAGGCTGAGCCCGACATGACGTGTCTGCACCTGCGAGCGCGTCCATGACAAGGTCGCCTGCCGCTGAAAGCTGTCCGGTTGCTGGAAGCGAAGCATTTCCCGGCCGACATCGATCCGGTTTGCTGCAGTTACCGTCCAGAACGTCAAGGACACCTTGCGACGCGCCGGAACGCGCACCCTCGCACGAAGGGCAGCGACCGGGTCCATCGTGAAGCCTGCAGAGTTCGTCAATCGCGCCGCCGGATCGAAAGCAGCGGCGCTGACAATCGAACGGCCCCGGCCGATGAAGTTGCGTCGATCGGTTTCGGCTTCGACTTCACGCGCCACGCCTTCTGCCGACGTCACAAAATGTGCGAGGGCGATGGTCGGGTCCGAGTTCGAGCGGCGCTGTCTTTCAGCAAAGATCGTTGATGAAGACAGATCGATCTCCGTCTTGACGAACATCTTCGAGAACGCCGGATGCGCGTCATCTGCGGCATCGAAGTTGAGAGCAAGCTCGGCGAACGACGTCACCTCGACATGGCGGTCGCGATCGCTGTCATTGAAGAGGGTGATGCGGCGTGCTTCACCGTTGCCCTCCTGCACGGCTATGCACTCGACCTCGGACCGCAGCGTGCCAACGGTCTTCTGGAACACCGCCTTGTCGTCATGGAATGTGGTGTGGCAGACCTCTCCGGGCGCTCTTTTCGGCGCAGCAGTCGCAGACCACCACTCACCAGTTTGAGGGTCCGATATGAACAGGAAGGTGCCCGATTGCTCTTCAAGGGCATCGCCATTCCAGCGTGTAACGGCCACTTCATCAGCCCGGCTGTAGCCCGCGCCGGTAGCGGTCACCATCACGTGGTAATGGCCGTTCGACAGGAGCGCGAGAGCGGGAGTTGCGTTAAGCGGGTCGCTGATCGAGCGCGAGTCCGGGCGCTCGTCAACAAGCGCAGGCTTGATCCGTTCGGCCGTGTCGGCGCGGATCGGCATTTCCGGCACATCGCGCGGAGCCTTCTCCTGCAATAGCAGTTCAGCTGCCTTGATCACCGGGTCCGAGTGGAAGCGTTCGCGCATCCGGCCCTCGAACACCACATTGTCTACCGCCACGATCGACATGCCGTGGTGGTGCGCCATGAAGTTCTTCACGATCGCGCGGCGATAGCCTTCCGGCAGACGATCGGGCGTGAAGTCCACTGCGTCATAGAAGCCGTAGCGCCCCAGTGCGCCGTGCGCGCGCAGCCGCTTGAGGTTCGCAACCGCAGCGGCAGGGCGGAACTGCGCCGCGAGAAGACTTGCATAGGGCGCAATTACCAGATCGTGCGCAAGGCCGCGCTTGAGGCCGAGACCCGGGACACCGAAATTGGTGTATTGATAAGTCATCTCCCGGTCGCGCGCATTATATGCCGCCTCGGAGATACCCCATGGAACACCGCGTGAACGGCCATATGCCATCTGCTTGGCGACGATCAGACGGTTGGTCTGGGTCAGAAGTCCGCCGGCGGGTTCCTGCATCACCAGCGGCGGCATCAGATATTCGAACATCGAGCCCGACCAAGACAGCAGCGCGCCCGAAAATCCGATCTCGGTAACGGGACGGCCTAGGCGGAACCAGTGCTCGGTCGGCAGATCGCCCTTGGCAATGCCGAAGAGGCTCGTCAGGCGAGCTTCGGAGGCGAGAAGGTCGTAGCAGGCTTCGTCGAGCTGGCGCTCTTCAACGCGGTAGCCGATCGACAGAAGCTTGCGATCCTCGCGCAGCAAGAACGAGAAATCCATCTCGAATGCGTATTTGCGCGCACGGTCCCGCAGCGTTGCAAACCGTTCACGCAGACGCGGCGTGCCGTTCCCTGCGGTATGGGAATCGTTGAGGTGAGCCTCGCATGCCTTTTCGAGCTTACCGGCCCAGAGCAGCACATCCTTCGAAGCTGCAGATCCGATCTCCTCATCAAGCCCGCGGGCAAGACGCATGATGTCGGCCGCAAGAACCGTGAGGTTGATGGTTCGGATGGCGGCCGTCTCCGGCTCGGACCGGATGGTGTTCACCGCGCGCCGCATGCCGTCTATGCGCTCGGCGAGACGGTGACGAAGCGGCCTGAGAAGGCGCCGGTCATCCGGCAGGTTTTCCAGCCGCTCTTCCAGGATCCCCGTAACGTCGATGATTCCTTCGAAATCGCCCTGAAGGTGGGCTGCGAGCGCGTGGGTCCATTCATCGCACGCCGCTGCGACGGCAATCAGATGGCCTGCAAGATTGCCGCTGTCGACCGACGAGATGTAGAGGGGGTGAAGCGGCCGAAGCGTGCGCGTTTCATACCAATTGTAGAGATGACCGCGATGGCGCTCCATCTTCTCCATCGTCGTCAGCGTCCGATCGAGGCGGTCAGCGGTTTCCGCGAGGCTGATCCAGCCAAAATCTCGCGCTGCGATGGTGGAAAGAAGATACATGCCGATATTGGTCGGCGACGTGCGCGCCGCGACCACCGGTGCCGGCACCTCCTGGAAGTTGTCCGGCGGCAGCATGTTGTGCTCTTCCGTGACGAAGGTCTCGAAATAGAGCCAGGTTCGCCGAGCAATGTCGCGCAGTTCGGCCTTGTCCTCGGGGGCGACCACAAGACGGTCCTCGGTTTCGGCAGACTGGCTGACAAACCAGGCAAAGGCGGGTGAGCCGACCCATAACAAGGAGAAGAATGCCGCAATCCAGGCGCCGGTCGTGCCGCCAGCAAGCGGGATCGCCGCTGCAATCAGGGCGACGGGCACCACGCCGGACATCTGGAAATAATGACCGATCAGACCGCGATCACCCGAGCGGGCAACGCTCGATGCCGTTCTCCACTCCAGCAATTGCTTGCGCGACACGAACAGGCGATACAGCGTGCGCACGATGGCATCCGCATAGGACGCAGCCGCATGCGCCATCAACACCATCTTTGAGGCAACAAGCGCACTTGAGAACGCGATGTCCCGACCAACGGAGGCCAGATGCGCCTTGATGCGCGATTCACTGTCCCGCGGGATGATCGAATCGACAAGATGATAGGTTGCGGACAGGAACAGACTCAGCACCATCAAGGCCTGCCACTGCGCAGCTTGGGTGAACGGCAGGACCGTCCATCCAGCAATCGAAGCCGCGACCCAGAAAATCGGCAGCAGCGAACGGCGCAGATTGTCGATCATCTTCCAACGCGACAGGGCAGGTACGCCTGAACCCGGGTTGAAGATCCAACGCAGGAGCTGCCAGTCGCCGCGGGCCCAGCGGTGGTGGCGCGAAGCGTCGACGATATATCGTGTCGGGTAATCCTCGATCACCTCGACATCGGTGACGAGCGCGGCCCGCGCAAAGGAGCCCTCGATGAGATCGTGCGAGAGAATGGCGTTCTCCGGGATACGGCCCTTGAGCGCCGCTTCCATCGCATCAATGTGGTAAAGGCCCTTGCCGGTGAATGTGCCGTCGCCAAAAAGGTCCTGATAAGTATCAGACACCGCAAAGACGTAAGGATCGATGCCGCGATTGGCGGAGTAGACCCTTTGAAATACCGACGATTCCTCACCGCTTGTCAGCGAAGCGGTAACGCGCGGCTGCAGGATGCCATAACCGGAAATGACCCGGTCGCCCTTCTTGTTCAGCACCGGCACGTTCAAGGGATGTGTCATCTTGCCGACGAGCTTGGCCACCGTGTCGCGGGTCATGCGGGTGTCAGAGTCCAGCGTCATGACGTGGACAATGTCGGTCGGCAGAGGCGATGCAGCCGGGAAAAAGGTGGTGTCCTGATCTCCCCTCAGCATCGCGTTGAGTTCGTGCAGCTTGCCGCGCTTGCGCTCCCAGCCCATCCAGCACCCCTCGGACGGGTTGTAGAGCCGCTTGCGATGGAGCAGGAAAAAGCGGTCGTGCCCTTCCTTGGGATAGCGGGCATTGAGCGAAGCGACCTGCTTGGTCGCATAATCCAGCAAAGCGAGATCTGCCGGGCCCTGCTCATCATCGCTGTCAGGCCAATCCGACAGGATCGCGAAATGCAGTTCGCCCGTCATATTGGCGAGATAGTGCACTTCAAGATCGCGCACCGCCTCGTCGACGTCGTCGCGGCTGCCAAACATGGTGGGCACGGCGACCAGCGTGCGCGCATGAGCCGGAACGCCGTTCTTGTATTCGAAGCCGATGAGCCGGGTTGGGCGCACGAAGGTTGAGACGATGGTATTGAACAACCCCATCGCGGCTTCGGACGCGGGGAAGGCAAAGAGCAGGGCGAGGAGCGCCACCGTTCCCGCCGAAAGTCCCGCAGATGTCAGTGCCCAGGCGGCGGCGGCGATCAGCGCCAACGACAAAAGGGCAACCGGCACTACCATCCCCAGCCAGCCGGAGCGTCGGTAGGCACGGTAGAGCTTCAGGGTGAAGGGCGGATTGTAGCCGAGCTCTTTTTCGAAGCTCTCCTGCTCATCGCCCGCAAGGACACAGCCTATGTCCTCGTTGCGCTCACGCGCGAAATTGAGTGCAGCGCGCGCAACGTCCGTCTCTTCCTTGCCCGAACGTTTCGCCAGATTTTCGATCGCCCGGCGATAGGTGTCCCGGGACTGGAAATCCAGCGCGGCGAAATCGGTGTTTTCGCGCAGCAATTTGTCGACACTGCTGACTGTCTCGAACCAGTCTGTCCAGTCGATGTCATCAAGCAGCCGCAGACCCTTGATGATGTTGCCGGTGGTTACGTTCCCGGCGGAAAGATTGGCGTGTTCGGCGAGCGTTGCTTCTTCCGCATCCGTTCCCGAGGCTTCGAGCTCGCTTTCCAGCCAGCCCAGCGTAGCGCCTGACGAGACAGACCCGTCACGCAGCCGAAACAGAAGCTGGGTGGAGAAGACGCGATCCATTGCATGGTGGCGGTGCTCACCGAGAAGCTTGGTGGCCTCATCTGCGGGGAGGGCTGCGAGCCGGTCCGCAAGGGCATTGGCTGCAAGGCGCATGTCTCGTGCGCCCGCTACCCGAAGTGCAAGGCGACGCAGATTTTCCACAAGGACAAAGCGCAGGATCGATGGGAGCGCCCACAATTCGCCGATTCGCAGCGGCTGCACCTGCTGGAAGCCTTCAACGATCTCTCTGAAGCCGTCAGCTGTGACGGCGCTGTCGCTGTGGGCGACATATGCCCAGGCGATGGCCTGGACACGCGGGATGCCTGCCCCGGCAAGCTCCGGCAATTCAAGGTAAAAACGGGGCGGCAGATCGCGGCGGATACCTGCAATCGCCGCTTCAATGACATGGGAATTGTCGAGCAACCAATTGGCGGCCGGGGTCAGCAATTCGCCTGCCTGCTGCGCCCGGGCCAGCGCCTGGGCGACTTCTCTGATGTGAGTCGCGTTTTCCTTTGTACGCAACCTTGGGTCGAAACTCTTCACATTAGCGATCAGCGGGCACGAGCCCTCTGCAACGCTCCTGCCAAGTGCGTGCAGATCGCCCTGATGTTGAAAACCTGACCTGATGGGGAATTCTCCCCGTGTCGACGAGGGAAGGGTTTCCCGCCCCGGCAAAGGACCGGCATTCACGTTCATAGACAATATCTCTCGAAAAGCCGTGACAAATTGGTCTTCGGCCTGCATCGCGCATAGACGGCTACGGAACTGCCTTTAAACGATTGAGTAAGGCGATTGTTCCGGCGACGGTATTATCCGCCATCAAATTGGATTACGGTGTGTGTGCATCTGTGCGTGCGCTTCTCATCCCCATCCGAGTAAACCCCAAAACTTGGAAAAGAATGCGTTCATGCCTATATTCAGTGCAGTTCAGGTGCGCGATTCGACACGTCACAGCGCACCTTTTTTCTGAGCGGCAAGATTGGAACTTTATGAGCGACCAGACCGAGAACGTCAACGGCGGGGTATCTGAGTACGGCGCCGATTCCATTAAGGTTCTCAAGGGCCTGGATGCTGTCCGCAAGCGTCCTGGCATGTATATCGGCGACACTGATGACGGATCCGGCCTCCACCATATGGTGTATGAGGTGGTGGACAACGCCGTCGACGAGGCGCTGGCGGGGCATGCCACTCGCGTGACGGTTACCCTCAACCCCGACGGATCGGTGACGGTTACCGACAACGGACGCGGCATTCCGACCGATATCCACTCGGGCGAAGGCGTCTCTGCGGCTGAGGTCATCATGACCCAACTTCACGCAGGCGGTAAGTTCGACCAGAACTCCTACAAGGTATCCGGCGGTCTGCACGGCGTCGGCGTTTCCGTCGTCAATGCACTGTCGACCTGGCTGCGGCTCACCATCCGTCGCGCTGGCAAGATCCATCAGATCCAGTTCTCGCACGGCGTTCCGGACGCACCGCTCGCTGTCATCGGCGATGCCGGCGAGGAGACCGGAACCGAGGTCAGCTTCCTGCCGTCGCCGCAGACCTTCACCAACATCGAATTCGATTTCGCCACGCTTGAAAACCGCCTTCGGGAGCTTGCGTTCCTGAATTCGGGCGTGCGCATCGTGCTGACTGACGCGCGCCATGCCGACATCAAGCAGCAGGAGCTGCATTATGAGGGCGGTCTTGAGGAGTTCGTGAAGTACCTCGACCGATCGAAGAAGGCATTGATCCCGCGTCCGATCCACCTGACGGGCGAGAAGGACGGCATTACGGTCGAAGTGTCGATGTGGTGGAATGACAGCTACCACGAGAACGTGCTCGCCTTCACGAACAACATTCCGCAACGCGACGGCGGCACGCACCTTGCCGGGTTCCGTGGTGCGCTGACGCGCCAGATCACCGGCTATGCGGACACCTCGGGCATCTCCAAGAGGGAGAAGGTCTCGCTTACCGGCGATGACTGCCGTGAGGGTCTGACAGCGGTCTTGTCGGTCAAGGTTCCGGATCCAAAGTTCTCGTCGCAGACCAAGGACAAGCTCGTTTCGTCCGAGGTTCGCCCTGTCGTTGAAAGCCTTGTTAATGAAGGTCTGAATACGTGGCTGGAGGAGCATCCAGGGGAAGCGAAGATCCTCGTCGGCAAGGTCGTTGAAGCGGCTGCCGCACGCGAGGCCGCGCGCCGCGCGCGCGAGCTTACCCGCCGCAAGGGCGCGCTGGATATCGCCTCGCTGCCCGGCAAGCTTGCCGACTGCCAGGAGCGCGATCCGGCCAAGTCCGAAATCTTCATCGTCGAGGGTGACTCGGCAGGTGGTTCGGCCAAATCCGGTCGCTCGCGCAAGAATCAGGCGATCCTTCCGCTGCGCGGTAAGATCTTGAACGTCGAGCGTGCGCGCTTTGACCGGATGCTGTCCTCGGACATGATCGGCACGCTGATCACGGCTCTTGGAACGGGCATCGGCAAAGACGAATTCAACATCGACAAGCTGCGCTACCACA
Organism: Aquamicrobium zhengzhouense; assembly: GCF_016124105.1. Taxonomy (GTDB): domain Bacteria; phylum Pseudomonadota; class Alphaproteobacteria; order Rhizobiales; family Rhizobiaceae; genus Aerobium; species Aerobium zhengzhouense. The sequence goes on along the minus strand of NZ_JADGMQ010000011.1, from coordinate 7,616 downwards.
AGATCATCATCATGACTGACGCTGACGTCGACGGTGCGCACATTCGTACGCTGCTGCTGACCTTCTTCTTCCGTCAGATGCCGGAGCTGATCGAGCGCGGCCACCTCTACATCGCCCAGCCACCGCTCTATAAAGTGACGCGCGGCAAGAGCGCCCAGTACATCAAGGATGAGCGTTCGTTTGAGGAATTCCTCATCAACACCGGCCTTGAGGATGCGACGCTCGAACTCGACGGCGGTGAAGTGCGTGCCGGCCAGGATCTGCGCAGCGTAATTGAAGATGCGCTTGACGTTCGCACGCTCCTCAACGGTCTTCACACCCGCTACTTGCATTCGGTCGTGGAGCAGGCGGTGATCGCCGGCGCGCTGAACTCTGAAATCCTCACCAATATGGGCCGTGCCGAGGAGGCCGCCAACTATGTTGCGCAGCGCCTCGACATGATCTCCGAGGAGACGGAGCGCGGCTGGATCGGGTCGGTCAGCCAGATCGATGGCGTAATTGACGGGCTGGTTCTGGAGCGCACGGTACGTGGCGTGAAGGAGACGGTGACGCTTGATGCGGCACTTCTCGGTTCGGCTGATGCGCGCGCACTTGATCGTTATGCAGAGCGGCTCCAGGAAGTCTTCGGCAAAAGCCCGGTTCTTCGCCGTCGCGATACATCAGCTGCAATGTCCGGTCCAATGCAGCTTCTCGACATCATCTTCGCCGTCGGCCGCCGCGGCCTGACCATGCAGCGCTACAAGGGCCTGGGTGAGATGAACGCCGAGCAGCTTTGGGAAACGACGCTTGATCCGAACGTCCGCTCGCTGCTGCAGGTGAGGGTCGCCGACGCGACCAACGCCGACTCGCTGTTCTCCCGCCTCATGGGCGACGATGTCGAACCGCGCCGCGACTTCATCCAGGAAAACGCGCTTTCGGTCGCAAACCTCGACGTGTGATCGAAACGTCATCGAAGACGCAAACGGGCCCGCGGGGGCCCGTTTTTGTTTGCGGCAGTCTGGTTCCAAGCCCCCTCCGTCGCTTCGCGACACCTCCCCCTCATGAGGGGGAGGAACCTGGCGGTGCTGGTTGAAGTTCTGAGCGCTTGCCTGCGTGGCAGAAGGTCATCGAAGCCCCAGATAAGATGGCAGGGATGTTGAAGAGCCGTGCCTGAGGAACCTCCCCCATTTATGGTGGAGGGGGCGTTGTGGAGTGCTGGCCTTGGGAGCGACGCTATCGGGCCTACGCCCTGCCTCGTTTGCACGGACCCTGTTTAGGCCTTTCTCATTCGCCGCATTTACACCGCGCGCTCGGCGAGCCCCCTCCGTCGCTCCGCGCCACCTCCCCCTCATGAGGGGGAGGAACCTGGCGGTGCTGGTTGAAGTTCTGAGCGCTTGCCTGCGCAGCAGAAGGTCATCGAAGCCCCAGATAAGATGGCAGGGATGTTGAAGAGCCGTGCCTGAGGATCCTCCCCCATTTATGGGGGAGGGGGACCATGCGGAGCATGGTGGAAGGGGGCGTTGGAGTGCTGGTCTTGGGAGCGACGCTATCGGGCCTACGCCCTGCCTCGTTTGCACGGACCCTGTTTAGGCCTTTCTCATTCGCCGCATTTACACCCCGCGCTCGGCGAGCCCCCCTCCGTCGCTTCGCGACACCTCCCCCTCATGAGGGGGAGGAACCTGGCGGTGCTGGTGGAAGAACTGAGCGCTTGCCTGCGCGGCGGCAGATCACTCGAGCCACAGGTCAGAAGGTGGAGCTATTGAAGGGCTCTGCCTGAGGACCTCCCCCGTTTATGGTGGAGGGGGCATTGTGGGGTGCTGCGGGGCGGGTGCGACGTTATCGGGCTTGCGCCTGCCGCGCCCTTTTCACCCCACCCTGAACTCCGACAGAACCTCGATCGAGCGGTCGGCGTGGAATTCTTCGTGTGGGCGGCCGTCGGTCCGAAGGCGTTCGTCGCGGGCGACGTTCAGCTTCACGATCTCGTCCTCGTAGCGGGTCAGGACCGCTGTCACCCAGCGGTTCACCAGATAGTCCGGCAGTGCCATTTCGACATTGAATTGGTCGAGAAGGGCGTTGGTGGCTTCGGCATCGCGCCACTCACCGCCCACCACCCACTGATTGACCGTGAACAGCCGTGTAATCTTGCCATGTCCGGTGACGCCGACGGCGACCAGATGCACGGGTTCGCTCTTGCGCCCGTCCGGGCGAACGAAACAATGAAAATGCCCGTGTTCGCCAAGTTCAGCGCTGTCGGTGTGGCAATGGTAGTACCACTGCGCTCCGGATGACGGATCAAAGACTTCCGGTTCCGGATAATGCTTCCAGGTCACAAGACCTTCGGCGGGAAGCACGCGCAGCAGGACGGACGTGCTGGACTTTGTGAGTATCTGCTCGCAATAGGCCATCTCCTGCGCCGCGCGCTGCTTCGCCTCACTCATTACAGAAGACCTGCCGAACAGGGGTTGATGTCGGGCGAAGGAGCAGGAGCCGGGGCAGGGGCTGCCGGAACAGCGGTTCCGCCGCTGAACTCATCCGCAAGATCGTCATAATTGCGCTGTCCCGGCGCTGGAGGCGGCAGCGCGGCTGCGCACGGATTGAACGATTCTTCTGCCGCTGTGAGCGGGGCAGGGGCTTCGCTCGTTACATGGTCAGCTGCAACTGCACCTACGGCGACGAGCAGTGAAGCGGCAAAGAGGGCGGTGTTCTTTTTATTGCTCATGACTTCTTGAACCCGTCGAGACCAAACAGGGGGCGAAGGCCAATGCCCACCAGACTTCCAATATAGGCCATGACGAACCAGACCCATCCATGCAGACTGCCGGACGCAATCCCGCTGAAGAGTGCGCCGATGTTGCAGCCGAAGGAAAGGCGCGCACCATAGCCCATGAGAAGCCCGCCGATAATTGCTGCAACCCACGACAGAAGCGGGACTTTGACCTTCGGCGCAAATTTGCCCGCAAGGCCTGCAGCCAGCGCAGCACCAAGGATGATGCCGAAATTCATTACCGAGGTAACGTCGAAGAGGACGCTCTGGTTGAGGGCGCGAGACTGCGCGGGGGAGGCCCAGAATGCCCAGCTTGCCACGTCCACACCGCTGGCCTGAGCGATTTTCGCGCCCCACAGGCCGAAGCCATAGGTGACTGACCACGGGTGCCCGGCAAGAAGCAGGGTCAAAACGTTGCCGAGTGCCAGAACAAGTGCAGCAAGAACCAGCGGCCAGGGGCCATGCAGGAAGCTCGATGGCGATAGGTCCTTGAGGCCTGAGAAGATCGACTCAACATTGCCGTGGCGGCGCTTTTCGAGAAAGGCAAGAACCCCGACGATTGCTGCAATGCCCGCGAGGGTCACAAGCGTTCCGCCAATCCCGCCAAAGGTTTCACCCAGACGGACAACGGGAAGCGAGGGAAGGCTCAGCCAGAATGGCAGATGCGCGGTGCCGATCGTCGCGCCGGCGATGAAGCCTGCAAGCGTCACCAGCATGCGGGCACTGCCGCCGCCAACGGTAAAGAGCGTACCGGAGCCGCAACCACCGCCAAGCTGCATGCCAAGGCCGAATATCAGCGCGCCGAGAACGACGGAGACGCCAACCGGCGCCCAGGCGCCGACGAGATTGCGGTCGATCGGAACCAGCCCGCTCATCAGCGGGATGAAGACGATAGCCGTCAGGCCAATCATCACAAATTGCGCCCGCATCGAGCGGCTGCGCCCTTCGGTGGCGAAGCGCTTCCAGCCGCCGGTGAACCCGAACGAGGCCTGGTATAGCGCAAGGCCGAGCAAGCCCCCGACGAGGAATAGCAGCGCCTGCGTCGTGCTGACGATGGAGGACAGAACCGCAAAGCCGGCAATGATCGCGCCAGCGACCACCAGCAGTGGAGCAGTGTCGATCCTGAGGCCTTGCGGCCGGGAATCGAGAGATATGTATGCCATGTTGGATTGGGCCCGAATTTTAAGGTGCCTGCTTATCTCATATGCCGGCCCGCGGCAGAACGGACCGCGTACCCGCATTCCTCGCGCCGGCGAAAATCTACACCGTCAAACAGGCCGTGCGTGGAACAATATTCCTTCTATGGCGCAGGGGCCTCGTCTAGTTTGCGGCCAAGATCATCTTCCCGAAGGCTTCGCCGTGAAAACCCTGTACGTTCGTCCGGCGCTTCTAGCGCTTTCCCTGCTCGTTGGTTCGGCGCCTCTGGCGGTGCCGCAGTCATTGGCTGCCGGTGTCGAGCAAGCAGAACAGCGTGCAACGCTTGTCCAGTACTCCGCAGATACCGATCTCAAAGCCATCGCGGCCGAGAGCGATAAAACGGTCGTCTTCTTCTTCGCGGCCTGGTGCCCGAACTGCATTCTGACATTGACCGAACTTTCTGAAAAGTGGTCCGACATTGAACCGGATATCACACTGGTGATTGCTGACTATGATACCGAAACGGCGCTGAAGTCCGAATACGGCGTCACCTATCAGGACACGTTCGTTCTGCTCGACAGGCAAGCAAATGGCGTGAAGCTGTGGAATGCGGGCGGCATTGCCGGGCTGAATTCCAATACCCGCTAAATGAGCCTCTTTTTCGCGTTCATCGCTGGCATCGTGACGGTCTTGTCGCCTTGCGTGTTGCCACTGCTACCCGTCATTCTGGCAAGTTCCTCGATTGAAGGGCGCTGGCGGCCGGCCGGGCTCATCGTTGGTTTCGCGGTCTTTTTTACCGGGATCACGCTGTTTTTGAGCCTGCTCGTTCGGCAGGTTTCGATCTCTCCCGATGCGCATCGCACCGCCGCTGCCCTGATCTTCATCCTGATGGGGCTGGTGCTGGCAGTTCCTGCATTCAAGGCGCGCTTCGAAATCGCAACATCCGGCTTTTTGTCCCGATTTGCTGGCGGATCAAGACATGGTTCGCAAGGCTTCCTCGGCGGCCTCTTCACCGGCGCGGGCCTTGGTCTTGCGTGGACGCCTTGTGTCGGGCCGATCATGGCAGCGGTCATCACGCTGGCGCTCAACCAGCAGACCACGCTCTCGTCCACATTGACGGCGATTTCGTTCAGCCTCGGAACCGCGCTGCCGATGGGCGCTGCCGTCCTCTTCGGCCAGCGTCTTTATTCGCGCACGGCTTTTTTGAAGCGCAACAGTGCTCGCATTCAGCAGCTGATGGGCGTCATCATCCTACTCGTCGGGCTTGGTATCTGGTTCGGCATCGACAGGTCGATCCAGATTCTTCTCTTCAAGGCGTTCCCTGGCTGGGAGGCCGCACTTACGGGTTGGGAGCGGGCCGTCACTCCTTGATTGTCGCCCCTCGATCGATCTTAGAAAAATATTCTCAAACGGTGGCTGCAATTGGCAATCGGTTGATTGTTTCGTTCTCCGTCTTCTGTGATTTTCAGCGCATTCGCATTTCTGGAGTTTATTCAATGCTTCGCACCTTCACCCGTCGCCTTCTTGCAGCCGGTGCCCTGTCCGTCCTGACGCTGACGGTCGCTGCTCCGATGCTTGGCTCAGGGCTTTCAAACTCCATCGTCAGCATCCGCGCCGAGGCGCAGGAAGCGGCGCACCCGATCATCGTCAATCTCGAACAGTTCAAGGAGCTGATTGGCAACGGTGCCAAGATCGTGGACGTGCGCCAGCCGGCTGCCTTTGAGGCGGGTCACATTCCCGGTGCAGTCAATCTGCCCTGGGCAAAGCTCAACGTTTCGGAGCGCGACGGCATCCGCAACGAATTCGAGGCCGATGAGGTGATCGAGCAGATCGTCAGCGAAGCCGGTCTTTCGAATGGCGACACGCTCGTCATCTACGACACCAATTCGCTTCCGGGCCGTGCCTTCATTGCGCTGGAATATGCCGGCTTCAAGGACAAGATCCACGTTCTGGATGGGGGCATCGGCGCTTTCACTGACAAGCTGGAAACCGGAGCCGTCGAAGTCGCAAAGACCGATTTCAAAATCACCGACAAGTTCGATATGCGCGTCGACAAAGCCTATGTCGAGACCAAGATCAGGGCCAATGACTCCGTGATCGTCGACGGCCGCAACGCAGATGCTTTCGTCGATGGCCATATTCCGGGTGCCAAATCGCTGTCGGCATCCCGACTTCTGGCGGAAGACAGGAAGGTTCAGCCGGAGGACGTTCTGTCGGGTCTGCTTGCTTCGCGTGGCATCGACAAGGAAAAGGAAATCCTTTCCTATTGCGGTTCGGGTGTTGCTGCCGCCAACAACTACATTGCGCTGCGCAACCTCGGCTACAAGAACGTCCGCATCTATGACGAGAGCTGGGACGAGTGGAGCCGTGATCCGAAGGCTGGGCAGGCCCTGGCTCTGAACAACTACGGGTTCACCGGCGAGAATACTGGTGAGGAAGGTCCGAAGTTCCTGACCGCCGAAGAAGTGAAGGAACTGGCTGCCAACCCGAACGTCGTGATCGTCGATGTCCGCTCGCCATCGGATTATGGCGCAGGCCAGATCCCCGGCTCGGTCAACGTCTTCTGGGATACGACACTGGATGAGAACCGTGTCCTCAAGGGCGCAGACGATTTGAAGAAGCTTTATCAGGAAGCTGGCGTGACGCCGGACAAGCAGGTGATCCTGTTCACCCGCGGTGGCGTCCAGCTGACGCACTCCTACACGGTCCTGTCGCTCCTCGGCTTCAAGAACGTCGACTTCTTCACCGGCAAGTTCGAAGGCTGGGAAAACGGCGCAATGCGTCGCGGCTGATAGAAGCTACAGATATTTCTTTCCAAGACGGGCGCGACATGCGCCCGTCAGACCATGCATAAACCCCGTCATTTTTTGGCGGGGTTTTGCTTTACGGGTTTGACGGTCTGGTATTTCGGGCCAGCCGCAAGGCGCTGGAAGCACGTAGGCGAGGCCGGATTGGGCGGGCATTGTCAGCGCCTGAGCGATTGTCGCGATGTTCTGGGCGGCGGCCGTCAGCAGGCGATGGTATGCAAAGCGCGTCAGACTTCGGAACCTTGAACAGCGATGTCGATGAGGCTGCTTGTTGTCGTCGAAGGTGGGGCCGTCGTCTCCATAGAAGATCCCTAAATAGCTGCCTCTGCTTAGGTTCTCACCCTCAGCCCCCTCCGTCGCTTCGCGCCACCTCCCCCTCGCGAGGGGAGGATCATCAGTGCCAAGATCATCGAGGCATACCGCCCAGCTCTGGACGTCTCAGCAGGCCGTCCAAAAAGCTTTCGGTACGATCCCCGCCCGCACGGATCCTCCCCCTCGTGAGGGGGAGCGACTGTGTTGGGGGTCAAGCTGTTTTCCATGGTTTGCTGTCCCGGAGCATGGCGTTGAGGATGGTGACGAGTTTGCGCATGGCAGCTACCAGCGCGACGAGTTTGGGCTTGCCGGCAGCGACCAGCCGATCGCGGACGGCGCTGAGGGCGGCCATGAAGAGGCTCGCTCGCACCCCGCTTCGCCCGCCGCCAATGAAGCTCTTGCCGCGCCATTTGCCTGACTGGCGCGTGAAGGGTGCCAGTCCGACCAGCGCCGTGATCTGACGCCGGTCAAGCTGCCCAAGTTCTGGAAGCTCGGCCAGGAGCGTGCGTGCGGTCACTGTGCCCACGCCCGGCATGGAGGTGAGCAACTGTCGGCGCACCAGCCAGATCGGTGATTTGCGGATGTGGCCGTCCATCTCGTCATCGAGGCTGGCAAGT
>NZ_JADGMQ010000010.1 GCF_016124105.1 Aquamicrobium zhengzhouense | reverse complement strand
TGCTACCGCAGAAATGATGGAGCAACTGGCGGCGTAAAAACCAACCTGATCCACCTTAGCCAAGCCGCCAAACTGTCTCAGCAGACGGGTCCACCTCAGTCTCAATCTGAGGCCAACAAAGCAGGTGGCGTATCGGCGTTTGATATTCTCGCGTAATAGCCTTGCGGTTGTAGCGGTCGGTTCATTCGCTGCCCGACCGGAACGCCTTGTGCTGGTGGTCCTTTATCACCAAGCGCTATCGCAAGCCTGGCACTCACCGAGATTGGATATCGCCTGGCGGCTCGAGCCAGGCAAGCGTTGCGCACGGACAGGTCAATCTTTGGCAACACAGCAGCCAGACGCAGCACGTCGCTTCCTCGACCGCGCGACGAGCACACGCCACCACTAATTCTGTCGTACATCTCTCGCTCTGGATCAGCAGTGATGAATGGCCATGCACATCCAGCATGACGCAACGTCATCACCTAAAGTAAGGTATTGTTCATTCGCAGGCGGGTTAAGTGCAACTTTGACATCTATAGCAAAGCTAGGGGGCTGGCATGGTAGGTGAAGACAAATCGAAACTTCTGCGTGATCTGCGTACCAGGGCGCGCAGCTTTCGCAAGTCGCGCACGAATTCCATTTTTCAGATTATTGACAGGCTCAGGGAGCTGGATGATCTGCCACGCAAGGAAAGACACGCAGTTCTTGTCCACGACTGCGGCTTCACGTCAGCTGAGGCGAGCCGACTTCTTGGCGCTGCCGCCACGGAGATCTAGCACCGCGATCTACTAATCAGAAGCGGCGTCGACCTCGATATGATCGCAGCCCTTCACAAGACAACCCCCGAAGCAAGACGAGAGGCTATTGGACAGCTTGAGGCGGGCAAGAGCATCAGCCGCAAATCGCTGGTCCAGTTGGAGCTGAAAGACAAAGAGGTGGCTGCGCGTGAGCAGCTGAAGAAGCGTAACCGACTCCTTGCTGCCCAGATCACGAGACGCGCGCAGGCAGAACTTGCCTCCTACCGTGCCGAGCTTAATGAATACGTCGAAGAACTGATTGATTTTCACGAAATCGATCAACTCGAAGATGCGCTGCTGGATCTGAAAATATTGGCACTGTCGGCACGGGCAGAACAGTTGCTTAGTCAGTTCCATGAGCTCTTCGGCAGCGAGCATGTTGAATTTGAAGAATGGTTCTTCGATTACAGTAATTCCAATTCAATCCGGCTGGCGAAGGCAAAGGTTGCGTTGGAGCGGCTGAGTGCGAGGGATTTCGCCGACGAAAAGCTGATCAATCTCGCGACCGACCGCTACATTGAAGCTGACCTGATCAAGAAGGTCGCCTGGCTGAGCGGTGCGGACATCACCCGTCTAAAAGAGAGTATTGATGCACGGCGCGATGATGACCAGGATGATTGGAGGGGTGGCGGCCAAAGGAAGCGAGAGCCGCTGACCTCGCTGGAGATTTGCGCGGGAGCCGGCGGTCAGGCGATCGGCTTGCATGCAGCTGGCTTCCGTCCGCTGGGCGTCTTTGAGAAGAATAAGCACGCCACCGCAACGCTCAAGAAGAACTTTACCTTCGGACCGCTATTCACACGGGACATCAAAGGTTTCAACTTTGACCGCTATCGAGACCATGTCGATCTGATTGCGGGAGGCGTACCATGCCAGCCGCACTCCACTCTAGGTAGCAAGAAGGGCGGTGACGACAAGCGGGACCTTTTCCGTGAAGCGGTCGAGATCGTTCAAGTGGTTCGTCCGAGGGCGTTCATGTTCGAGAACGTGTCCGGTTTCAGCGACTCGCCCAACTCCGCCTACCGCGCCGAACTATTCAGCGCCTTTCAAAGTGCGGGATATGATGTGCAGGCTTTCCCTATAGCAGGAGCCGATTATGGCCTGGGACAGAACCGTCCGCGTGTCGTCGTCATCGGCTTTCGTGATGGATTGATGTCACGGTTCAGGATGCCAACTGGACTTCAGGGTGGCCGAAAGACATTGGGTGAAGCCCTTTTGCCAATGATGGCTGAAAATGGCTGGAAGGGAGCCGAGGCCTGGGCGAAACGGGCCAATAAGCCAAGCCCAACCCTCGTGGGAGGCTCAGATAGTGGCATCAAGGGGTTTTCTTCCAAAAAGCAGCTCCCCCAATGGGCTAAGCTCGGCATGGACGGTGAGTCACTTGCAGCTGAGGCACCTGCGGCCGACGCGCCACTCGATCACATACCTAAGCTCACCCTGGAAATGGGTGCGCACCTGCAGGGCTTCCCCAGGGAATGGGAGTTCTGCGGTTCGGACCGGCAAAAAAGACGGCAAATTGCGAACGCGTTTCCACCGATCATGGCCCGGGCTGTTGGCGTTGCAATCTATAATGTTTTAGCCGAGGCAGATCTCGACATCGAAGAAGAACTTAAGTCGGAACTGATCGACTATCCGCGCGGAAACGATCGCGCGAGTTACCGGACGACTTTGCCTGCTCAGGAACTTGAATTGCCCGCAGGCGAGGTGCGCGATCCTGATGCTTTCGCATTCTGGAAAAAGTTCCGGGAACGGCGAGGCATCATGGAAGAACCGAAACCGACAGGCGTACGGCGCAAGAAGAAAGCAGCAGCTGTGTAGTGCTGCCACAGGCAGCCTTCCCGCCGCCGATGGCGCTTGTGATCGGCCTTGCCATTCGCTTTGCGATCACAGGCTCATCGGAGGACTTCAAGAAGATGATGGAGACCCCGTTGTTTACCCGGCCATTTCTGCGCCGGCCCACTCCAAGGGTCGCGGCCGAAATGGAAGCATTTGAGCGGGAGAATGAAGATGAAGCCTACCTGGCGAGCTTGTTGACGGCATAACCAGAGCAAGCTCACGACGCTATACACAGGCAGGATGCGTGCCGGGCGCAGCCATCTGGCTGCGCCTCCTCGCCTGCGTGCCTGACTGGAGCCAGACCGGCGATTCACATGCAAACGACGTTTGAGGAAGTAATGGGGGGAACAGTACGAGATTAAAGGAAAACTGACGGTCATCCAGACCGCGTCGGTCTAGTCCTGACCTGACCTCAGATGGACTTTTTTGAGGAAATCCCAGCCACGTTTATATTTGTCGACTAAATCCTCAAAGACGAGATCGCATTGGTCCTTGTCGAAACCCTGATTGACGAGTTTATCGACGAGGCCGTCCTGCAATCGCTCGAGCTCGGCAAAATTTCCGCTGCGGACATTTTCTTCAAACGCGATGTGAAGCAGCATCCGGGCAAAATCGTCCCGCGAAGGCCGTTTCAGAGCCCGATTGCGCTCGCGCAGTTCCCTCTGCCGCACGCGCTGCTTCTCCAGTCGCGCCCTCTCTTTAGTCACAGCTGCTTCCCTCCGCTTCCTGTCCGCAAACGACGTTTGCGCTTGTAGCGTCATTCCAGAACTCAGAATCGTTTACAACCAATCCAGAATCGCAAATCTCGAACTCTGAATCAGATTTGCGCAATTTATTTCGACCTGAGATGAGTTGCTGGCATCTTGGAAGGAGTTGGCGGCAATGTGAAACAACGTTCGCGCAACTTAAATCAAGTCGTTGGCACGTTGTCCGCTAATGCAAGGTGCCTCGCCAAAGTCATGGTCCGTATACGCCGACTGTCTCGGCGAAGTGATGTCGATTCCTGTACCAATTTAAAAGGCTTGGACGCTAGAAGTCTGGACTAGGAGTTCTCTGAACAACCTTCAGTGTCCCGAAGCCAGCTGTGTCATATTGCTGCTAACCCGGAATTGAACCCGGTGCTGGAAACGTCCGAGTGCTGCGACATTTAATTAGTGCATGCCGACATCATCAAATTAGTGCCGTGACGATGCAGCAAATTATTGTTAGAGGAATGCATTAAATTAGTGTAGGACACTGGCCGCTGCTATGTCCGTTGGAGCCGGTATGCCAGGCATGAGACCAAACGAACTTCTCGCCACATCCCTTAACGAATTGCACGGTATCACCGAGAAGGGAACGAGGTCAGTAATACGAAGTAGTGCATTAAGTCGGGTACATAGGGAACGCCTGACTAAGGCTGGCTTCGTCGAAGAGATCATGCGTGGCTGGCTTGCTGTCAACTCGCGTCCTTCGGACAGACGACGCGTCGACGCTGCCTGGAGCACTGTCTACTGGGAATTTGTCCGTGAATACCTGACAGATCGGTTTGGTCAGGACTGGTGTCTCTCCGCAGAAAGTTCGGTGGCCCTCTGGGCAGAAAATTGGTCGATCGCGAAGCAGGTCATCGTCCGGAGTCCAGCGGCGAACAATCAATTAGTGGAGCTTCCTGGGAACACCTCACTATACCTTTTGCGTGTTTCTGACGTTGACGATGCGGTCGAACATGGTGGATTGCGCGTAATGACCAAGGAGGCGGCTGTCGTCCACAGCGCGAAAGTCAACTGGGTCGCAGCGCCGACTGATTTCATCGCAGTAATTGGCTCGATGAGGGGGACTGCGCCTCTGCTCCGCATCCTGCTTGGGAATGGGATGAGTACGGTCGCAGGGCGTATTGCGGGTGCTCTTCGACACCTCGGTCGCGTCCGCGATGCTGACGAGGTTCTCTCGACGATGGAAGCGGCTGGATACTCTGTTTTCGAGGAGAACCCCTTCGATGATCGTGCTCACGCGCAGTTGGACAATCGCAAGGCAGCAGCGCCGGCTGCAATTCGGATAAAGAACATGTGGGCGCGCATGGCCCCCGATGCGGTCGCCGCCATAAACGTTGAAACGAGGCTCATTAACGACATCAATGGCTATATGAATGAGATCGAGGAGCGGTATGTGGCAGATGCCTTGAATTCGCTTTCGATCGAGGGCTACCAGGTGTCGCAAGAGCTCATCGAGCGGGTACAGTCAGGGGCCTGGAACCCCCAAGAGCATGCGGGTGACGCAAACGCTCGAAATGCCCTGGCCGCGAAAGGCTACCGCCTGGCTTTTGAAGAGGTGAAGGCGGATGTCCAGAAGATCCTCGATGGGTCTCCATCGGGCGAACTGCTCTCCGTCAGGCATCAGGATTGGTTTCGCGCGATGTTCCAGCCGTCGGTCCAGGCCGGTATCATCGCTGCGCACAGGCTTGCGGGCTATCGCGATCACAACGTCTACCTTCGCGGGTCATCCCACGTGCCGCTGCCTCCTCATGTGATTCTGGACGCCATGGAAGCGCTTTTTGAATGCATCGGAGAAGAACCCGATCCCAGAGTGAAAGCAGTCGTCGCGCCGTTCCTTTTCACTTACATCCACCCCTTTCCCGACGGGAATGGACGATGCGGACGTTTCCTCATGAATGTGCTTCTTGCAGAGGCAGGGCTTCCATGGACGGTTATACCGCTGGACCAGCGCGACCGTTACATGGCCGCCCTTGAGGAGGCTAGCCAGCACGAGGACATTCGCCCACTGGCAACCTTCATCGGGGAACTGGTGAATGCACCACCGCCTGCGCGGGCCAGCGAAACCGAGTGGAGCCGCAAAACGTAACCACGACGATGAGCGGATTGTGGGGCGTTGGAACCGTAGCGAACCCGACAGATGAAGATTATCATGCCCGCTTCTGAAAAAGAGATGGTCCTTCGTGGTCGCAGGCGCACGTTCGGTACTTCGCCTGGCCAAGTTCCCATGGGGGGGCTTTTTGCCTGCTTCCATGCGCGCCCGATTTCCAATAGTGGAAGAGCAGGCCGCACCTAGATCCAACCCCCTGCGGCCAGAGGCTCCGCGTTCGGCTTTTGTCCGGGCGTGGGGCTTTTTTGATGATCCTCTAGACACCTAATCTTCCAGGCTAGCATCTTGATAAGGCTGTTCAGGTGACGCGTAATGCCGGCGGATCGGAGCTTTGACCTCCGTGCAGCGCTGGCGTCGGTCAGTGGCCGAGGCGGTTCTTCCGGTGAAGGGAGCATCCAGAGGATGGACATTGCGCGGCGTTTAGATGAGACGCTAAGGCCGGTCCAACAAGTCTTCCCCTGCGGATAAGCCCTGGCTGCTCGCGCATCCCGCGGGTAACGTCTCGGTAACCAACCTATTTGGAGCAGAAGTACCGCGAGATCTTGTGCGAGACACTTCAGCCGACACCATCTTCAGCGACTAAAACGAAGCTGAGTATTCGGGCCTGCTGTGCAGGCTTATCGTGGACGAGGTGATTGTCACGCGCGTCTACGACCCCCGGTTCTTATATTCCAAGGGTCGCGGCCGAAATGGAAGCATTTGAGCGGGAGAATGATGATGAAGCCTACTCGGCGAGCTTGTTGACGGCATAACCAGAGCAAGCTCACGACGCTATGCATAGGCAGGATGCGTGACAGGCGCAGCAATTTTGCTGCGCCTCCTCGCCTGTTTGCTTGGCTGGGAGCTAGGCAGGCGATTCACATGCAAACGACGTTTGCGCTTGTAGCGTCTTTCCAGAACTCGGAATCGTTTACAACCAATCCAGAATCGCAAATCTCGAACTCTGAATCGGGTTTGCGCAATTTATTTCGACCTGAGATGAGTTGCCGGCATCTTGGAAGGAGTTGGCGGCAAGGTGAAACAACGTTCGGGCGATTTAGATCAAGTCGTTGGCACGTTGCTCAAAATCATTTTCCTTCATGATCCTGATTAGAGGCTTACTGCAGTGGAAAAAAAGCGTCCTGAAATCTCCACCCTACGCTTGTCTGAAGATGCGTGGTGTCGATTTACACTTCAATCTGGGACTCGGGCGTTTTCCGTAAAAAAGTTACACTTCAATTGAGATTCGCTTGTGCTGAGTCTCAAATGAAGTGTAAAGCTTGGGCGGCTATGCGAACGCCGCTTCCTTCTCCAAGGCTGGCCTCCACGATTCGATGCTGTCGTCGGTTATACGCTCGATACCATTCTGGATCGCCTCGATTGCGAGCTCGTTGAGTATCCCGAATGCGCGAGCTGTGATGCCGTCACCGAGATGGGAAAGGTGCCGTAGGCTTTGGCTCGACAAAGCCGATGGAAGCCTGAGTGGCAGGCTGCGCAGGATGGCTGTTACAAGTTCCTGGAATTCCTCATCTGCCTTCCATCTGGGTAGAACAAACTGATCCAGACGTCGGGCCAGTTGTGTGTCGCCGGCAATCGCATCACGCGCTTCCGATACGCCGAGGCAGACAAGCGAGGCTTTGATCTCGTTGCTCAGATATCGCAGAAGCTGAAGTATCACGCGCTGTTCCCTCGGGGTGCCGGCGAGGAGGTTATGGACCTCGTCAAACACCAGAACACGCACATTGTTGTTTTTCAGCAAGAGAACGGTTCGGATCTCAAGCTCCATAAGGGTCACACGTTCGTTGATGCTGGCTCCCATAGCCATGAGCAACTGCCCGTAGATCCGGCGCTCTGTTGGGCGCGACGTCAATGTAATCGCCAGCACCGGCATGCTCTCTACGCCTGTGCTGGGGTTGATCGTCGGCAAATGATCACGCTTGAACTTCTCCACGAGCATTGTCTTGCCCATGCCGCTGTGACCATAGATCGCGAGGCCCTGCGGCCGTGTTGTTGGCGGATGGTCGCACAACGCATCAAGATGGCGTAATACCCGACGAGCGCGATCAAAGCCGACCCAGCGATCAGATCGAATGGCACGTATCCTAGCATGGTTCGGTCCATTCGCCAGTGCTGCAGCGCCTAGAGCAAGATGCGGGAGTTCAATCATTGATCCCAAAATTCCGTGTCGTCGTCTGAATGGATTGGTTTCGCCATATCGATTGCTGCAATGGGGCGATGTTCCTGATGCCCCGATTCAATGGGTCTGCGCTTGATATTACGGCGCGCTTTTGCGCTTGAGGATGCCGCGATGTCCTCTATCTGCCTTTGCTGCGCGATGGCTGCAAAGATAACCTCTTCCTGCAACTCAAGCCGTCCCTGGTCTCGAAGCATTTTCTTGGCATGCTTCCACTCCCACCAGGAAACAGGCGGGAATGCGAGATTGCGGTACCGTGCTTCAACAAACCGACCATCGGATTGGCGAACGAATATTCGGGAAAGATCTCGTGGATCATATTTGATCTCGAGTTCGGCGCCGCGGCCGACATCGCGCGATAGGGCGTCAGACCAGTACCGGATCTTTTCCAGATGAATGCCGTCCTTCAGCAAGCGCCGCCGGTCGCCAGGCAGGAAGCTGGTCCAGAATGCCATTCGATCAGATGGCAGATTGAAGTCGACTTCACCTTGCCGCTCGTGCCAGACCGCAAGGGGAGGGCGTAACAATGATGAGTGGATGCGTTGATGGTATTTGCCTGTGATTTCCAGGGCGATCCATTTCTCCAATTCTCGCAATGTGAGACTGGCGCGGCCCTCGGAATCGTAGCTGCCCCGGATCTTCACATTGCTGAATGTTGTGCCGGGCAGCAGATGCACGGCGCCCATCATTGTCCCAATCAGCCGCTCGATGTGCCCCCCAAAGCGCGGTGTTGCCGACGGTCGGAACTGGAGTCTCATCCCATACTCCTTGCAGGCATCGGACAATGCCCGTGACCTGAAATCCGCGCCATTGTCGCAGTGAAGAACCTCGGGCAATCCAGCGACAGGCCAGGGGATGTCGATTTCGCGCTCATCCAGCCAGGCAGTCTTGTCGTAGACCGCATGCAGAAGGCAGAGGCCTACAGACGTACTTGATGGCGCCTCCAGTGATAAATGGAACCCCGCGACCATTCTCGTGCAGACGTCGATGGCAATTGTCAGAACAGGTCGACCGATGGGTTTACGAAACTGTCCGTCGACAACGATGACGTCGACAATGGTGTGATCGATCTGCCAAAGGGCGTTCGGCTTGGCGACATTGAACTGACCAGGGCTTGGCGTGGATGCGGCCTCGATCTCGCGCTCCCCGCGTTTGCGGGCCGCTGACATTGGAATAAGTTCCGAGACCCTCCGCTGGACGGTGCTGCGGTGAGGCGGGGAGAGGCCTTCGGTGAGGCAGACTTCCCGGATACGCCGCAACAGCGCTGCAAGGCTTGGCTTCTCCTTCTTGAGCCAGAAGCCATCCACTTGCTCGGCAATGACGCGCTCAGTTCTCGGGTCGAGCCTGACCGCGCCTTCGTGCGTACCACGTTTCCTAGGTCGCAAACTTGATGCACGTTGCGTCTTTCTGAACCGCGCAGCCAGCCGAAACAGTGTTGATCGCGGGATGCCAAACCTTTCGCGCGCGGCCGCAACAACCTCAGCGGTTACTTGCCCGCCTGTGCGGCGGAGCAGATATCGAAGGAACTCTTCCGGGCTGTCATCGTGATCGGGGAAATCCGAGGATGAGATCATACGCGACACTACGGTCGATCGACCGGTCGATCAATCTCAATTTGAGTGTAATGAATGCTCGCTGGAGTCTCATTTGAAGCGTAAGGCGTTACACTTCAGTCTCATGCAACCCATTGATAACACTCAATGCGCGAGTCCCGGTTTCAAACATAAATCGACACCGGCTCTCGCAAGCGGCAATCGTCCATAGATGGTATGCCGATCTCGAATGGCGGATGGTGCATTACAAGCAGGGCATCGGATGCTGCAGCTAGCTCCCCGTCGAGCCAAGCCAGCCGCTTTTCGCAAAGTTTACCCGCCACGTTGCCCGGCCACAGCGTGTCCAGAAGAATGAGCCTCGTCCCATCGACTTCAAGCGAAGCGTGGGCGAAGCCATCTTCATTGATAGAAGTGGGAAAAGCGCGCGCGAAGCCGGACCGCTCGTCGTGATTTCCAGGGATGAGCCGATAGGGCGGGACGAGCTCTTCAAGCCGGTCTGCAGCAGCGGCATAGGCGGAGGCTTCACCGTCATTGGTGATATCACCAGCAAAGACGACCAGGTCCGCGTCTGCGTGCTCGCGATTGATGGAGGCGATACACGCCTCGAAATTCGCGAGCGGATCCGAGCCGAACAGTTCTTCGCCAGGTTTTACCAGATGCGGGTCGCTAACGAGGATCAGCTTCATGTTGTGTCCCGGGCCTTATCGATGAGGGAGAGAATTGGTGCCCGCAGCTGTGGCGCGCAGCCAATCACAGGGCCACCCGCAGAAAGGCTTCCTTCACTGAGGAAATCGTTCACCCAACCACCGGCTTCGCGGATGATGCACTGGGCCGCAATGCAATCCCAAGCGTTCATGTGAGGCTCGTAATAAGCGGCAAGCCGCCCGCAGGCGACATGGGCAAGGCTGAGCGCCCCAGAGCCGCTACGCACAAACATTCCTCCGGCTTCTAGAAGCTCGTGGATGAAGCTGGAGATAACTTTCGGCGGTACCCGTCCGTTCGCGCCGACCGAGGTCAGGCCATGCTGCAGATCCGTGGAAAGGTCTACCGACAGCGCTTCGCCGTTGAGATGCGCGCCTTTCCCTGCAATTGCCGAGAACAGTTCATCTGCATTGGGGTCGAAGACAAGCCCGGCGGCGGTCTGCCCTTCGAACACAAGCGCCATGGCCACACACCAGTTGCGCTGTCCGTGGACAAAGCAGCTCGTTCCATCGATCGGGTCCACGACCCAGGTGAAGCCCGAAGAACCATCATCAAGGCCGAATTCTTCGCCCAGAAAACCGTCTTCGGGATAAGCGTCGGAGATCAGGTTTCGGATGAGCTTTTCAACTTCCCTGTCAGCAAGGCTGACGACGTCCTGCCCGTTGGCCTTGGTCTCGACCACTATCGTCGACAGCTGGCTAAAATAGACGCTCGCCAGTTCACCCGCCCGGCGGATGATTTTGCTGGCGTTTGCGAAGCGACTTTGGATCGCTGTGTCATTGATATTCATGGGAAGGCTCGCACACTGCGCTGTCGCGGGTCACAAACACGGCGTCCAACTGGACGACAGAGGGGGGAAGCTGCGGATTTTCCAGGCGGCGCTCCATTTGCAGAATCGCCTGCCTGGCCATTTCCTCGGGATCCTGTCTGAAGGTCGTAAGACGGTAAGAATCCCAGGACGCTTCGGGGATGTCATCAAAACCAATGACAGACAGCTCGGCGGGTATGCGAAGCCCGGCGGTGCTTCGGGCAAAATCAAGCAAGCCGAGGGCGATCAGATCGTTGACGCAAAATATTGCTTGGGGACGTTCGGTGCCGCTCAAGAGGGACATTGCAGCCCTTTGACCGCCGGCATAGTCGGAATCTCGTCCGCGTGCGACCATCACGCTGCACCCAAGGCTTCGAGCGGTTTCGGTAAAAACCCGCTCGCGTTCGATGATGCTCGGTGTGGCGGACTCCGATCCTGCCAGTCCAAGCCGAGTAAAGCCGGCTCGGCTGAAATATCTCGCCGCGCTTTCAGCCGCTCCCGCATTGTCAATGCGGATGTGATCGCAGCCGGTTTCGGAGCGTCCCAACATCACGAGCGGCTGGCCGTTTTGCCGTGCCAATTCGACGAATGATGCGGGAGGAGATCCCGAAAGGATGATCGTCGCCTCGGCACGGTATCCAAACAGCGCTGTCTGTGCAGCCTTCAGCTCTTGTTCGGAGCTACCGGTGTTGATGAGGAACGGAATGTTCCCTCGCCGGATGAGGGCGCGGCTGAGTGCGGCCACCAGATGGGCGCGAAAACCAACTTCGGGCTTGGTCGTGACCAATCCCACGAGACGGCTGCGATTGGCCAGGAGACCGCGTGCAAGATCGTTGACCTGGTAGCCAAGCGCGGCGGCGGCCTCCATGACCTTGTCCCGCGTCTCGGGCGCGATGCTGGCCCCAGGGGTAAACGCGCGCGAGACGGCCGAGCGGGAGACACCAGCAAGCTCCGCCACTTGCTGCGCGCTGACAAAACCTTGCGCCTTCTGCCTGCTCTCTCTGCTCAATGTCCGACCTTCGAAAGCACATCCGATTTCAAGAAGCGCTCAACCACCAGCATGAAACCAACCGAAGGGATAAGCAGCAGAACAGCGGTGATCGAGGCGATCTGGTAATTGCCTCCCGAACTTGCCGTGTAAAGCAGCAGTGGCATCGTATTCACATCCGGCGCGCCAACAAAATAGCTTCCGGTGAACTCATCGAGAGACTCCAAGAACACGAAGATAGCGCTCGCAAGAAGACCCGGAGCTGCAAGTGGCAGGGTGACATCGCGGAACGTGCGAAGCGGCGACGCTCCGATAGAACGAGCGGCGTCTTCGAGCTCCCGGTCAATGGCGGAAAAGGCAGCCGTCGCAATCCACACGGCGTAGACCAGGCCGTGTGTGACGTGCACCAGCACCACGCCGGCCACCGTGCCGTTCAGGCCAAACTGATAAAACAGACGGGCAATGTTTACATAAACCGGCAGGTTGGGAAAGGCCTGCGGAATGAGGAAAGCCAGCATGATCAGGGCTCGCCACGGCAATTTTAACCGGGCGAGTGCATAGCCCGCGGGCACTGCGAGAGCCATCGCCAATGCGACAGTTAGAAAGGCAACGACGACGCTATTTGTAAGAGATTCCATCGCGGTGCCGCGCGGCGAGAATACGCGCCCCCAATAGCTGACGCCATATTCCAGCGGGAGCGCGTGTGGGAAATACCAGCGTTCGGTGACGGTCCACAAGACAAGGTTGGCCAGTGGCCCAAAGATCGCGAAAGCCAGGAGCCCGAGGACGATCGCGCGGGGGATCCACCACAAGTCGACGGAAAACGTCGGGCGGGTTGCAGCCGTGGTCGTCATGCCCGCTCCTTCATGGTCTGGCGAAGATAGAACCAGCCTACGCAGCCACTGGCGACCAGCGAGATCAAGCCGAGTGCATTGGCGACGCCATAATCGCCATAGGCATTGATACGGAAGGCAATGTCTGCGGTGATCATGGTCGGGGATTGTGCGTTGATCATCAGCGGAACCGACAACACCGACATCATGGTGACAAAGGAAAGGACGAGACCGACCATCATGGTCGTCGCAACCTGCGGAACGATGATCTCGAACAGAATTCTAAGTCTCGATGAGCCAAGGTTGCGTGCTGCCTCAATTGTACTGCGGTCAAGCGCGGACATGGCACCCGATACGAGAAGAGCGACGAAGGGCGTTTGCTTCCAGACGAAGGCAATGACGATGCCCCTCCAGTCCAGGAAGCTGACTGCCTGCAGGGGAGTGATGAGTCCCGCCTCGATGAGGATGTTGTTCATCAAGCCGTTCTTGGCGAGGAAGGTTCGCAAAATCTGGCCGACGACGATGAAGGGGATGAAGAGCGGCCAGCGATAGAGCCAGCGGAGGATGGCAACAGCGCGGGGATTTTCGCCGAGAACAAGATAGCCGCCTATGGCAACCGATAAGAGGCCGATCAGGACGGTTGAGATCGAGACGATCACAACCGTGAATATGATATCCGAAGTGTAGAGTTCGAACGCCTTGGCAAAATTATCCAGGCCGAAACCGTCGCCTGTCTCGAAGGCGCCGATCACGGAGCTGGCGAGCGGAACCACAAATAAAAGCACGATCACTGCCAGCGCTGGCAGCACAAGAAGAAGACCGAGTATGCGGTTCGGCGCTGTGTTGCTCATCATTGTCCCGTAGATAATGACCGCCTGCCTCACTCGAGGCAGACGGTTTGCACTGAAGCTGGATCAGTTGGTGACGTGGCGCTCGTAGGCTTCGAGGATCGCGTTGTTGTACGGCGCGATCGGGAACGGCTTGCCGTAATTGGCAAGTTCTTCTGGCGTTACATCCGTGAAGAGCTTGTTCCAGGTTTCCTCATCGAGCTCGGCTTGAACATGCTGCGCGTCAATACCCGGATACCAGTTGAAGCGTTCGACGATACCTTCGGCCTGAACCTTGGGGCTCGTCGCCAACTCGACGAACTTCTCGGCGAGCTCCTTGTTCGGGGCGCGCTCCGGGATCACGTAGTGCATCGGCTGACCAGGCATGCCGGGGGCTGGCAGAACGAGCTTGAATTCGGGCGGAAGCTGTCCATTGGCCTGCCAGGAATAGAACATGTCGACCCAAACCGGCCCAATTGCGATCTCTCCGCGCGACAGGAGGTCGAGAGTGCCGGCGTTTCCGGGGGTCAGCATTGCGTTGGTGGTAAACTCGGCCAGCTTATCGAAGGCGCTGGTCCATTTCTCTGCCTCTCCTTCTTCGAAGGGGCCGTTCATCAGCTTGTTGGCGTCGCCTTCGCCGAACGCGTAGATCCAGCCCATCACGAAGCTGACACCGGAGGCACCTCCCTTGATGCCGTTGTAACCGAACTGCTTCGGGTTCTCCTTCACCCACTCAGCGAGTTCTTCGTAGCTTTTCGGAGGATTGGGCAGCAGTGCTGGGTTGTATGCGAGAGCGGTCTGGCTGTTGAACATGGGCATGACGTAGCCCTTGACGTTCGCGCCCAAGGCCATGTCGGCATTGGCACGCGTCACGAGCTTTCCGGTGGGAATGCGATCGCGATAGGCGTCCAGATAGCCGCCTTCCACCATCGGGCCGACGAATTTTTCATGCACGACCGCAACGTCGGTATCCCAGGTCTCTGTCTTTGCCTGGCTCTGCGCATCGAAACGCTCGACGATTTTCTGCGAGCCGGAATCGCCTGGACCGGTGCCGACGGCGCGGACCGTGTTGCCCGGATTCTGCTCCTCAAAAAGCGGAGCCAGATATTCATTGATGTAATCGACCATGTTCTGGTCGCCGGCAGTCATGACCGTGAGTTCTGCGGCAGCAGCCGGAGCGGCTGAAAGACCCAGAACCAACGATGCCTGAAGGATGGTCTTCATGATGGATGTCTCCTTGGGACAGTAGTCATGCGTGGGATGCTTCCAGGACTCGGGCGGCGCCACCCTCGTTCAGGGAACTTTGTCGGGGGCGCGAAAAGGAGCCACCCAAATTGAATAGGAAGAGGTTTTTCGCGGGGATCCGCACGCGGACGGCCTCTCCCTGGGCAACAGGTTGCGGTGAATCGACCAGCAGAATCTCGTCGCCTACGCGAACCGAATGTCGCCAGGTTCCGCCCGGATAGCTTGCAGCTTCGACATGGCCGACAAGATCGAGCCCGGCGTCTGCAGCATCTGCTGCGCCATCGTTCACCAGCAAATGCGCCCCTTCGGCGCGAAACCGAGCTTCGTAAACGCCGTCGGAAAGAGCGCGACCGTCCAGCGGCAGCACTGCCTCCCGATTGGTTGCGCTTGAATCGATCTTTACGTGTCCGCCGCCGACGGTGCCGCGCAACTGAATCATGTTCTCAGCGCCCATGAACGCGGCGACAAAAGGCGAAGCAGGCCGGTTGAAGACTTCCTCCGGTGCCCCTTGCTGAGCGATGTTGCCATTTTCCATGATGACGATCCGGTCGGCCATCACCATCGCTTCTTCGCGATCATGGGTTACGTGGACCGCCGTGATGCCGAGGCGCTTCTGGAGGGCGCTGATGTCGTGGCGAACCTTCAGGCGGATTCGGGCGTCAAGGTTCGAGAGAGGCTCATCGAGCAGAAGGATTTCCGGGTCAATTGCGAGAGCTCGCCCGAGTGCCACGCGCTGGCGCTGGCCACCCGAAAGCGCGCCCGGCTTGCGTTGGCCAAGACCCGCAAGGCCGAGCAGGTCCTGAAGTTCCTCGACCCGGCGGGTAATGTCGGCCCGCGCCATGCCCCTCAATTTAAGGCCGTAGCCAATATTTTGCGCCACTGTCATGTGCGGCCACAGCGCATAAGACTGGAAAACGAGTGCCATCCCCCGCTTGTCGGGGGGCAAGAGAGTGACATCCTTGCCATTGACGTGGATGGCACCGCTTTTCGGACGAGCAAAACCAGCAATGGCTCGCAGAAGCGTAGTCTTGCCGCAGCCAGACGAGCCTAGAAGCGCGACGAACTCACCCTTGCGGATGGAGAGGCTGAGGCTCTTCAAGATGTCCGAAGATCCGTAGCCGACGACGACATCATCGACGCGAAGAAACTCTTCTACGCTCACTTTAATCCTTCCGAAAGACAGCTCTGCCCTCCATTGCACAGCTGTGCAACGACGATGACAGTGGGATTTGTTAGTGTCAATAACTAGCCGCCGTTCATTACGGGGATGTGACAGGGGCAGGTTCAAGCAAAAAGCGGTTTGCGGTCAGACGCTGGCATGTCCGGGCGTTGCGCCGATAGGCTTATGCGGACGGGTCTCGTGACTGGCCGCCGCCACCCGGCTCGCCTATGTAACTGGCGACAGAGCGAGCTTTCGAGGAAGATATGAGCAGCGTCCGATTTTTTCACGATTATGCCGCCGAGCTTCCCGAACGTCTTTACGAGCGTGTTGAACCCGCTCCAACGGCGGCACCGCAGCTGCTTCAGCTGAATGAGGCGCTTGCGAAGGAACTCGGCTTGGATATTGGCTGGCTGCAAAGCGCTGAAGGCGTTGAGATGCTGGCGGGTGCTCGTTTCCCCGCGGAGACGGCGCCGATCGCTCAGGCATATGCGGGCCATCAATTCGGTAATTTTGTGCCGCAACTGGGAGATGGCCGCGCGCTGCTCGTGGGCGAAGTGCTTGATGTCGAGGGCAGGCTTCGGGACGTTCAGTTGAAGGGATCTGGCCCGACAAGATTTTCACGAAATGGCGATGGGCGTGCCGCGCTTGGACCGATGATCCGCGAATACGTTGTCAGCGAAGTGATGCACGCGCTGGGGATCCCGACGACACGGACCTTATCGCTGGTTGCCACGGGCGAACCCGTCTACCGTGAAACGCGGCTTCCTGGCGCTTTGATCGCACGCGTCGCCTCCAGCCATATTCGTGTCGGCACTTTCCAGTACCTTGCTGCGCGCGATGATATTGCCGGCCTAAAGGCTCTCGCCGACTATGCCATCAAGCGCCATTATCCCCACCTTGCCGGGACGTCTCAGCCTTATCTGGGTTTCCTGGATGCAGTTGTGACGGCGCAGGCGGAACTGGTCGCGCGTTGGATGTTGGTCGGCTTTATTCATGGCGTTCTCAATACCGACAATGTTGCGATTTCCGGCGAGACAATCGATTATGGTCCATGCGCATTCATGGACACGTATCATCCTGCCACCGTCTTCAGTTCGATCGACCGGCAGGGGCGCTACGCCTACGCCAACCAACCCCGCATCACCGTGTGGAACCTCGCGCGCCTGGCCGAGGCGCTGCTTCCCATTATGAGCGAGGGTGAGGGGGAAGACGATGAGGGGTTCAAGCAGGCGAAAGCTATAATTGGCTCGTTTCAGGCGCGTTACGAGGCGAGGTTCCACGAAGGGATGCGCTACAAGATCGGACTGTTTACCGAACAGCCTGATGATCTGAACCTTGCGGCGGACCTGCTTGACCTCATGGCGCGCAACGGTGCCGATTTCACATTGACGTTCCGTACTCTTGCCGACGAGTTTGACGGTGAGCGACGTGCCCGCGATCTCTTCATCGATCCGACTGCTTTCGATGGTTGGCAGCAGCGCTGGCATGAGCGTCTTGCGCGTGAACCGGAGCATGCAGATACGCGTGCTTCCCGGATGCGGTTGATCAATCCCAAATACATTGCCCGAAACCATCAGGTCGAAGCGGCCATTACAGCCGCCTATAATGGTGATCTTGATCCGTTCCAGCGGCTGATAGCGGTGTTGGCCCGCCCGTTCGACGAGCAGGTGGAAAATGAGCTGTTTGCGCAACCGCCCACGCATGAAGAGCGGGTTCTGCAGACTTTCTGCGGAACCTGAACCCGGCCGACTTGCCAGTGCTAGTCGCTTAGCGAGGCAAACGGCTCACCTTTTGGAGGAATTGCCGGGCGTTCCACTTCCCGCATAATTAATCTTCGCTGCCATAGGAGGGGAGTTGGGATGCGCCAGGAAAGCATTATACTCAACCTCCACGGCGTCGGCACGCCGGATAGGCAGCTTGAGCCTGGGGAAGCGCGTTATTGGCTTTCTGTCGAACAGTTTCGCGACATTGTGAGCATCGCCGCATCAATGCGCGACAAGGTCGCCTGTCAGTTCACCATCGACGACAGCAATATGTCCGATGCAACAATTGCTGGCCCACATCTTGCGGAGATGGGCTTCAGCACGCAAATATTTGTTCTTACAGATCGGATCGGACAAAGAGGATCGCTGGATCGCTCCGCTCTTTTCGATCTCATGGCCATGGGCCACACGATCGGTTCCCATGGACACGCGCACCGAGACTGGAAGCGGCTACGCGAGGATCAGCTGGTTGAGGAGATTCATGCTCCGCAGCAGCGGCTCCAGGATCTGACCGGGCAGTGTGTAACCGCTGCGGGGCTGCCCTTTGGCGGATATAACCGCAGGGTCCTCGCGGAGGCGCGGCGGGCGGGCTTCGAGCGTATCTACAGCAGTGACGGTGGCACCGCGCGAGAACGCGCTTGGCCGATCGCCAGGACTTCACTACGCCGCGATATGTCTCCCGGGGAGATGCGGGCTCTGTTCGATCCGGAGGGCATTTTCCAGAGCCTCAAGCGGCGCATCAAGGGTGAAATCAAGAAGCGTCTCTGATTCCTATGGGCCGAACAAAGCAATTTCGCTTTCGCGCAGATCGCCTACCTTAGGCGGGATCCCGTGCTTGCTGTATCTGATTTCATGCTGTGGCATGTGAATAATCCCACGCGGGGGGACAAACCCGACGGGTGCGTCGGCCATGGCAAGCGGGATGCCTTTTTTTAGCAAGGCCCGCGCGACGGCTCCACCTGCAGCACTGAGCCTTTTTGGATCGCCGTAGACGAAGCGGGCAGCGGGGATCGCTTTCTTGAGAGTTTTGATACGGTAGAGAACCTTTATTCGACCGAGGCGATCTTCAAGATAGAAGCCGTCGCAGTTGCCCTCCTTGCACCAATCCGTCACGCGTGCACCGGGCGCGGAGGAGAGTAAGAGGCGCGGGGTGAAGAACAAGGTCCCATCCGAATACGGCTTGAATCCAAGAGCCTTGACGATCGGCAGCACTTTCGCTGCGGGGGAAAGATCCAGGTAGACACCTCCGTTCGGTCGGGTCGCTACCTGAACCATACGCGTGGCCAAGAAGCGAAAGGGCTGTCTGACATACCAGCTGGATAGATTGCTGCGGATTGATGAGTCGACGATGGCGTTAAGCACCAGCAAGACGCCCTGCGGTTGGCGGTCAGCCTCGAGCAAATATCCGTAGCGAGGACATTCCGGCACCAATGCCCGCTCCGAAAGGCATTGGATTGCTGACCGCCAATATTCGGGTGTACGCCGTGGGAAACCCTCACAGAGCAATTCATGGATTGCGTCGAGATCCTTTGCCCCGATCTCGCGTATATTCACGTGAGCAGTTCGCTGAGCAGGGTCGGCGGGCTTATCGATTGCCGTATCCATTTCATCATCCGCCGTTGGTTCGCCAATTGGTTTTTTACGGCACGGGGAGTACGGTTCGCAATTGACTGAGCGTACCCATTACGGAGGATGGGCTTTGATCGGAGCAACGCTACCAAGCCGCTGCTTCATCCCAAGGGAAGCTGACTTAATGGTTGGCTGAACGTCCCCGGGGAGCGAATTTCGCGTGCAGCGCCTTGGTCCAACATCACCTCGGCGGGGGTTGGGTGGCTCAAGAACCCGGTTGGGCTGGCCGACAATGCGTACGCTCCAGATTGAAGCACCACGACGAGATCACCGCGCCGCATCTTCGGCAGCGCCACGTCTCGGCCCAATGTGTCAAGCGGAGTGCAAAGTGGGCCTACCACACTGCACTGCGTGAGTTCGCTGGCAGAGAGGTTTGCAGCTGACGTGATCGGATAATCCCGCTTGACGAACTGGCCGAGATTTCCACTGGCGGCGAGGTGGTGATGCATACCGCCATCGGTGACGACGAACGTGGTTCCGCGCGATATCTTCCACGATTGCACACTGCAGACATAGATACCTGCGGGCCCGATCAAGTAGCGGCCAGGCTCGATGACGATCGACATGCCTGTCAGCTCGGAGGATTGGGCGACCTCATGGCGTAGTTGGGCAACATGATCCTTCAGCGTCTCCAGACATAGCGCTCGATCGTTGGAGAAATAGGGGATCCCGAGGCCGCCGCCGAGATCAAGTGTCTGCAACGGGCGGCCAAGACTGGCTACCACGCGTCTGGCAACGTCAAGACCGTGACGCCACTGCTTTGCGAGCGTTCCGGCATCAAGAATTTGTGTCCCGGAATAAAGGTGGAGACCTTGCAGCAGCAGCGAGGAACGTTTCCCTATTGCCTCCAAGACTTCGGGAAGAGTTTCTTCGTCAAAGCCAAAGGGAGCGGCGCGTCCGCCCATGCGCATGGCGCCGCCCTGCGCGGATGCTTCCGGGTTGATCCTCAGTCCGATATGCGCGCGGCGACCCGCCATGCGCGCGAGAATATCCAGGCGTTCGATTTCCTCGAAGCTCTCGACGTGTATCTCCCCGATCCCCTCTGCGAGAACGAGTTGTAGTTCCGCGTCGGATTTCGCCGGTCCAGCAAAAAAGATGCGCTCGGATGGGCATCCTGCGGCACGGGCGCGCAGATATTCTGCTCCCGAAGCAATTTCCAGCCCAGTGCCTTCCTGAACAAAGCAGCGGAGGATTTCCTGGTTTGGATTTGCCTTCACGGAGTAGAAGATGTCGGCAAAGCCGCCGAGTGCCGATCGAAGTTCTGCAAGCCTGGCGCGTAAAATGCCAGCGTCATAGAGGAACAACGGTGTCCCGAAACGGCGTGCAAGATCTTCGACGCTCATGCCTCCGATGTGGAGCGTATCGGAAATGACCGAGAAGTTTTCAGAGATGAGCTCTGAGGCCAACTTGCGCACAGCTTCAGCCACCTGATCGCTCCTTGGTCAAAGCGAGATAGTCGACCTTTCCGTTGGGCGTGATCGGGAGTGCCGGAACAAGTTCGATTTCGCGGGGCATCATGTAAGGTGCGAGGCGACCAGCGGCTGATGCGAGAACCTTGGAAATATCATTGTCCTCGCCCATGGGCACGGCGACTGCGTGGACAACCTGCCCCAGAAAAGGGTCCGGCTTGCCGATCACGGCGACCTGGCGGAACGCTCCGCTCGCCATGAGCGCTTCCTCCACCTCGGTCGAACTGATGCGATATCCGGATGACTTGATCATGGCATCGCGTCTGCCGACGAAATAGAAGAAGCCGTCCTCATCTTCGGTGACAAGATCGCCCGAGTAGCAGACGGTGTCAGCTCCCGCATGCTGGGGTAACAGCGGGTTAGGGCGGAGCACTGCGGCAGTAGCTTCGGGGCGGTTCCAGTAGCCGAGAGAAACGGTCGGGCCACGGTGGATCAAGATCCCCGGCTCGCCCGGCTTCGTGCGTTGACCATCATCCCGTACAGCGAACACCTGTGTTTCAGGTATCGCTCGTCCGATGGAGTTCGGCCTTCTGTCCAATTCATCGGGTGGAAGGTAGGTCGAGCGGAAGGCTTCGGTTAGGCCGTACATAAGGAAGATGCGCGTTTGCGGCAGAAGTTCCCTCAACCGTTTGACTGTTTCGGTGGGTACCGCACCGCCGGAATTTGTGATGTAGCGCAGATGCGGTAGCGGTGTGTTGCGCAGTCGCGGGGCCAGTCTCGTCAACAACGCCCAGATCGCTGGCACGCCCGCCAGGCCGGTGATCTGATGTTCATCAAGCGCCTTGACGATCTCGTCACCGAACTGGAACTGGCACAGGATCAGCGTCGCGCCTTGCTCAACGGACGTAAGCAATTGGTTCAGGCCGTAGTCAAAACTGAAGGGAAGAACCGAAAGGATCCGGTCTGATGAATTGATCCGAAGATAGGTACGGACGATCCGTGTGCCTGCAACCAGATTTCGATGGCTGAGCATCACCCCCTTCGGCGATCCGGTCGAACCTGAGGTGTAGAGCAGGGCTGCGAGATCTTCACCAATCCGGTCACAACTTGTGGTGGCTTCATCCGCGACGTGCGCTCGAGCGGCGTCGAGAAACGAGACGCCCGGTATTTCGCCCGTTTCCTCCCAGCCCTTCTCGTTGGTGATCAGGAAGCGCGCATCGCAATCATCGATGATGTGCCGGACCTGTATGGGGCGCAGATTGGAATTGATTGGCACAAAGACGCCACCAGCGATGCTGACCGCGAAGATTGCGGCGCACTCCTCTATCGACTTGGGCAGAAATATTCCAACGCGATCGCCACTTTGCAGGCCGAGCGACCTCAGCGTCGATGCATAAGATGCGGCCAGGTTGGACAGATCGCCAAAGGTGAAGTGGCGGGCACGATCAACGATCGCCGGCTCGCTAGCACGGCCCGGGCACTGTGCCAGAAGATGATGCAGGAGGTAAGGACTTCCGGGAGAATGCATAAAGGGCGTGCTCCCCACCCTTGACTCAAATCAGACGCGGGCGGCCGCACGTTCCGCAATTGTCGCGATGCCATCGATGGTATCCAGGGCATCAATCTCGAATTCGGGATCGGAGAAGTCCACATTGAAGTCGGATTCAAGCATCAGCATGACTTCTGTGCCAGCGAGGGAGTCGAGGTGGCCGTTGATGAACAGGGATTCCCCGTCATCGATGACGCCAGTATGGCCGCGCGCAACGAGCATTTCAGATAAGACGCGGCGCAGCCGCTCCCTGATATCCGCATTCATTCGACGACTCCAAAAGATGAGCGCAGGTGAAATCTGCCACTCGCCAGGAACCTGTAGGCATCTGCCATCGGAAAATGTCCGCTTGTCCAGAAGATGCCACCGAGGGACAGGCAGAAATTCATGACATAGCCACGGCCAGCGGCATACAGAGCCAGTCGAGGGTGTCAGGCACACTTCTGGTCGATCAGATGCGCCGGACCTCATCAAAAAGGTATAGTTGTCGGGTCATCATCAAAGCGACCACGGGCCGGATCGACAAACCACCGCTCGTGCGAAGAAATGTTGCGCACACGGCTCCTGCCTGTGGCTGCGGCAGGAGCTTCAGAGGAGCAGGGTCAGACGCTCCAGGGAGAGGTCAGGTTCTACCTTCTAGTTCCCGCAGGATTTCGTCGGTGTGCTCACCAAGTTTGGGTGGGGGAGCGCTGACCCCTGGACCATCTCGCTCGAAGCGGAAGCCGGCATTGAGGATGGTTGCTTTCTTCAGATCCTGATGAGGCACGTCGACATCCAGCATCAACCCGCGATCAGCGATCTGAGGCAGGTCAAGTACCTGTCTGACAGGTCGTACGGCACCGGCCGGAACACCGGCTAATGCCAGGATCTCTTCCCATTCCATCGCCGTTTTCGACTTGAATGCTCCTACTAGTTCGGCTTGAAGCTCGACATCATGCGCCATACGAGCATCCGGGGTCGCGAATCTTGGGTCCAGCAGCAGGTCACCCCTTTCAAGTGCGTTGCAAAGCCGTTCGTATTGATTTTGCTGCACGGCACCGATCGTGATTGCCCCTTCCGCAGTGTCGAACGTGTCAGCGGTTGGGGCGAGGGAAAAGCCACGATTTCCGGTCCGGCGCGGTTCCTGATCGGAAATCATGAGCGGGTTGAAGACCGAGGCCATCATGACGATGGACGCGTCTAGCATCGACATGTCGATATATTGGCCCCTTCGTTCCGGGTCCCGCTCACGCTGGATATAGGCCGACTGGATCGCGAAGGCCGCCAGAAGCGCGCTATAGGTGTCGACGATGGGGAAGCCAACGCGCATCGGCGCACTGTCCGGTTCGCCCGAAAGACCCATCAGGCCAGACACGCTCTGGATTATCTGGTCAATCGCGGGATAATCACGCATCGGGCCACTCTGGCCATAGCCAGATATGGAGCAGAAGATGAGGGAAGGGTTCTCGTCTTTCAGGCTCTCATAGCCGAGCCCCAGGCGATCAATGACACCGGGACGGAAATTCTCGACTAGGATATCGGAAGATGCGATCAATTTACGGGCTGCAGCTTGCCCTTCCTGGCTCTTGAGATCGAGGACAATCGATTTTTTTCCGGCATTCGCGCCGATGAACGGTTCGGCCATACCGCGCAGTTCTTTTCGCTGCGTGTAATTGCGTAACACGTCGCCGGTGGGTGGCTCGATCTTGATGACCTCTGCCCCCAGCAGACAAAGAAAATGTGTTGCAAGCGGTCCTGCGATGACGTGGCTGAAGTCGGCGATGCGGACTCCGGCAAGCGGCTGTGCCAAGACGATCTCCTCCATATTCGTTCACTTAGTGAACTAATTATGACGAGGGCTGTCAAGGCGTTCAGTCGTCAGAGGATCCAGATATGGACGTCGGGATTCCGGTGCGAAGTGCATGCCGCTCTTCAAGATGGGCGTGCAGCCGGTTCAGATAAGAGAAAAACTCTTCCCGCTCCTTCTGGCTGAACGGCTCCAGAAACGCTTCATGCTGGAGTGCGACCCGCTCGCGAAAACGCTCATAACGGGCCTGTCCCTTCTCGGTGAGCTCGAGCGTATTGAAGCGCTTGTCGTGGTCGTTCTTGCTGCGCCTGATGACACCGCGGGCTTCGAGTTCCTTCACCAGCTTGGTGATGGCCGACTTCTTGAAAACGAGCGTCGCTGCGAGATCGTTTTGAGAGATCGAGGGGTTCAGGCCTATCAGGCACAGGATTGCGATCTCACCCTGCTCGGCCTGGAATTCCGCATAGAATTCAGTGTTTTCGCCACGGATGTAGGCGCGGATCGCGCGGGTCAGAAAGGGAAGATTTTCCCGCAGCGGCCCGAGCTCCACACTGCCCGTCCTGTCGCTTTGTGCGGCATCATTCATACCCGCGTCCCTCCACTTTTGCCGAACTGAGTAGCGGTGAGGGGGAGGGGTGTCAAACATTCAAAGCCTCTTGACGACCTCTTCGAATAGTTCATAAGATGAACCATATTTGGGAGGGTACATGCCGAAAATTGACGCTTCCAGCGCATCCGACGCTGCGCGAGCCGAGCTTGAAACTGCCTTTGCGCAGCGCGACCGTTACCTCACCGGCGAACGGACGCGCGTCGGCATCTTTGGCAATGGGATGCCGACCGCGCTTGTCGAAGCTGCGGGCGCCTGCGCTGTGCATGTCGAGTTGGCGGAGGTCACTACCGGGGGAGGCTCGCCGATCGATGTGGTTATCGAACCGTTTCTGGATGCATCGGTCAGCACGTTCCTGAACCGCTTTTCCCGTGGTGAGTTTGCAGATCTGCAGGGCATCATCTTCGCCCGAGACGACGCGCCAGCGCTAATCGCCTACCAGTATGCAATTGAGTGGGTCAGACAGGGCCGCGCCAACTCTGCAGTTCCGCCGCTGTTCCTCTGGAACCTTGTCCACACGGATACCGAGCCCACCCGCCACTTCAATAGGGTTCAGGCTGACAAGCTGTTCGGCTTTTTCGAAGCGATTGGGCTGCGACGTCCAGGGCCCGCGCAGATCTCTGCAGCTATAGCAGATGAAAAGATGCGTGCAGCGTCCTTGGTGAAACTGTCCGAAGCTCGCGAGCAGGGGGTGCCCGCCGCCCAAGCTTTGCGTCTGAGAAATGCGGGCCGCTTCATGCCGGCCCCCAAACATGGCGAACTTCTCAATGCTGCCTTGTCTCTCATTGAGAAGACGCCTGCGGCCGGGCGACCCCGCATCGGAGTCATTGGCTCACCGCTGCTCAGCCTCAAAACCTACGACATGTTCGACCGCCTAGGGGTGGTCACATGTGATCTGCAGCCCTGGGGCGACGTGTGGCCGGGGAACTTCGGGGATGCAAAAGATCTCGATGAGCTGCTGGTATCAACCGCAGCAGATAGGTCCTGCCACAGGATCGTGCCCAGCGAAGCCTATCGACAGGCAATTCTTGAAGCTACGGCGAATGCAGGCTGCGATGTCGTCATCTGCCAGCTCGCGCAGACTGATGACACAATCGGCTGGGAGGTGCCTGCGCTCGCCGAGGCGTTCTCATCGCGCGGCACCGCATTCGTCAATCTTGGCTTCCGCGATCCAGAGCCCGACGAGGCATGGCTTGCAGACGCGGCAGCGGCTATTTCAGCGGCGCTGGGAGCACGTCAATGAGTGAATATTTACCTCTCGAATGCTCCCGCGCAGCCACTGACTATCAGCGCGAGTGGGCCAAAGGGCTGCGGCGCGATATCACGTCGGGCAAAAGCTATGCCTTTGTGAACGCCGATACCCCGCACGAATTGTTTCACCACATGGGTATGCCCATCGTTACCAACCAATGGTGGTCAGCGATCATTGCGGCGAAGCAGCTTTCCGAATTCTACTTCGATTACATGGAAAGTCGTGGCTTCCATGAGCGCCTGGCTCGCTATTCCAGCCTCCCTTTGATCGCAGAGCTTGAAGGCGACACGTCGCGCCAGCCATGGGGAGGGCTGCCGACGCCCTCTATCCTGTGCGCGCGCCAGAGCGCGGATGACCATCAGAAGATATTCTCGCTTTGGGCGGAACGGACCGGCGCGCCGTTGGCGCTTTTGTCGTCACCCGCAGTTCCTGACCCTCAGCCTGACTGGTGGCGCCTTGCCCGAGATGATTGGGAGACGCTTTACGGTTCTGACCGCCTGGACCTGATGGTCGCCGAGTTTGAGGTGCTGATCGCTCAGCTTGAAGAGATCACCGGACGGACGTTCGACCGCAGTTCGTTTGCCTCTTACATGGAGGCGATCAACGAGCAGGAGCGGATTTTCGAAGAAGCAAGCGCATTGATTGCACAAGCTCCTCGCTGTCCGATCCGCATCTCCGAGCAGATGCCGAACGTCATGATTCCCCAATGGCACCGCGGTTCAGACTGGGCGATATCGCACGCAAAACGCTTTCGAGATGAACTCACGGAGCGCGTGCAAAAGGGTGTTGCCGTCGTTCCGGACGAGCGTATCCGCATGATGTGGATCGGAGCTGGGCTTTGGTTCGATACCGGCTTTTATTCCGCCTTCGAGGAAAGCCACGGCGCAGTCTTTGCCTGGTCAATGTATCTGCCCTTTGCAGCCGACGGCTACATTCGCGAGGATAAAGGCGATCCACTGCGCACCCTCGCAGCGCGGGTATCTGCGATGAATGAACAATTGCACCAGCCCCCATGGATCAATGCCTGGATGGTTGAGCAGGCGCGTAGGTACCGCATCGACGTCGCGCTGATGCTCATTCCGGAGCATGACAGATTTTCGGGCCACGGGTCTCTTTATGCCAAGCAGGCACTGGAAGAGGCCGGCGTGAGGGTCATCGAGGTGTGGTCTGACATGGTTGATCCTCGCCAATGGGATCGGGATGCCATGGTCGCAAAAGTCACGCCCGTACTCGATGACGTGCTTGCGGAAAAAAATTGACATAGTTCACATTGTGAACCAACATTGTTGCAAACGAGACTGGCCTCAAGCTGGCGGTTGAATGTGGGAGGTAGATAGTGGGCGCTCTGGACGGCTTGAAGATTGCCGACTTTTCCTGGGTGGGGGCGGGTCCCCGCTCCACCAAGGATCTCGCGGACAACGGCGCTGAGGTCATCAAGATCGAATCGGCCAAGCGTCTCGACCTCGGTCGAATGTCGCCCCCCTTTGCGGGCAATTCCAAGGACTATGACGGCTCTGCGTTTTTCGCGCAGACCAACACCTCCAAGAAGAGTGTCACGATCAATCTGTCCGATCCTCGCGGAATCGAAATTGCAAAGAAGCTTGTAGCTTGGGCGGATGTAGTGGTCGAAAATTTCGGCCCAGGCTTCATGGAACGGATCGGCCTTGGCTACGAAAAGCTGCGTGAAATCAAGCCGGACATCATTCTGGCAAGCGTTTCTGTGGCTGGCCGGACGGGGCCGATGGCGGGTTTTCGCGGTTACGGCAACAGCGCGGCAGCGCATTCCGGCCATGCCTGGCTGACCGGTGATGAAGGTCAGCTGCCCCACATGCCGCCGCTCGCCTACGGTGATGTCGTGGCGCCGATGTTTGCGACTGTGGCGATCCTGGCAGCGCTGGAACACAAGGAGCGGACCGGCGAAGGCCAGCATCTCGACATCTCACAAATAGAACCGATGGTGCACGTCATCGCCGACATCTACGCGCAGGACGAGATCAGGAAGACCGGTAACGAGGACGAGAGTTATCTCCTGCACGGAGTGTTTCCGACGGCGGGTGATGATCAGTGGATCGCTATCGCAGTGGAAACCGAAGAGCAGGCGGAAAGCCTTCGCAGCGCCCTTGGGCTCAAGGATGGGGCGCTCGATCCAGCGGAGATTTCAGAGCGCACCGCTTTGGAAAACAAGTTCGATTTGTTTGAAAAGCTGACATCGGTAGGGGTGCCGGCTGGACCCGTTCTGGATGGCAAGGATGTATTTGAAAATCCGGAGCTCCGGGCCGGCGACCATTTCGTGAAGCTTGAGCATCCGGTGCTTGGGGTTTCGATGATGCCGACACCGCCCTACAAGATGGCGGAGACTCCATGGCAGGTTACCCGCGCGCCGCTTCTCGGCGAGCATAATCAGGATGTGTTTGCCGGAACGCTTGGGCTGGATCGCGCCAAGCTTGAGCAGCTGCAGGCGGAAGGAGCACTGGCATGAAGATGCTTGAAGGCGTCCGCGTCCTTGAGGTGGCGGACGGTTTGACCGACTTCGGTGGTCGCATTCTGGCTGAGCTTGGTGCTGATGTTGTCACCGTCGTTGTGGACGAGAACCGTGACCACGCACGTCAGCTCGCCTGGCATCATGGCAAGACGGGTCTGTCGGCGGATGACCCAGAAGCTATCCGCAACCTCTCGCGTGACGCTGATATTGTTCTTGATGGACAGCGGAAGGGCGACCGGTTCGACCTCGCATCTGCCGTATCCGGTTCGGACAAGGTGATCTATGTCCGGGTAGCGCCGTTCAGTGTACACGGACCATACGCAGACAAGCCGGCGACCGACCTCACACTTTTCGCGCTTTCGGGCCTTGCTCATGTGACGGGAGAGCCATCCCAGCCGCCGCTGCGCTTCCCCGGGGAGCAGGTTTACGCTCTGACTGGAATCCAGGCGGCAACAGCTGCGCTTCTTGCGCTGCAGGCACGTAGACGTACGGGCAAAGGCCAAAATATCGACGTTTCGGCTTTCCAGAGCGCAACGCTCTCCAACTACCGTGAAGCCATCATGTACGAATGGACGGGCCGGATCGGGCGGCGCATGGGCAACATGCTGGTGCGTGGCAAATCGGGCGTACGGCAAATCTGGCCGTGCAAGGATGGCTATGTCACCTGGTCGATGATCGACAACCCCTCCATGATGCGCGCGGTCGTCGCTGTAATGAATGAATGCGGTGCTGCTGGGGAGCTCCTGTCAATCGATTGGGACAACACCCTCGTCGCGGACACGCCTCAGGAAACAATCGAGCGCTGGCAAGGCGTGGTGGAGCGTTTCTTTGCTGACCACACCCGCGAAGAACTCGGAAAGTGGTCGCTGGAGCGCGGCTGGGGGCTTTCTGTGGTCTACGGACCCGAAGAGGTGCGCGAGAGCGAACATCTCAGGGAGCGCGGCTTGTTCGTGGATATCTCGGATGAGACCACCGGGGAGACAAAGCGATTGCCCGGGCCACTCTTTCAGACGCCTGCTAATGCAACGCCATCTCGAAACTTCAGCGCTCCGATCCCGTCTGCCTCGTTCAAGCGATGGAGCGCGTAATGTCCGCACCGCTTGAAGGCTGTCGCGTCATAGATTTCTCCAAGTTTCTGCCAGGCCCATATTGCACCTGGCTGCTTGCAGATATGGGCGCGGAGGTAATCCGGATCGAGAACCCGCGCGAGCTTGAGAAGCAGGCGAAGGTCTTCGGTTGGGACCGTCTGTCTCGGGAGGAACGCGACGCACTGCGGGAGAATGACATCCTTGCCCGCAATAAGCGGTCAGTCGTGCTCGATATAGGCGATGAAAAGGCCCAACTTGCGATCAAAGCTTTGGTCGCAACAGCCGATATTGTCGTTGAAGATTACCGCCCGGGTGTGCTCGACAAGGTCGGGCTCGGCTACGCTTCCCTCAGGGAGGTAAATCCGAAGCTTATCTTCACAAGCCTTACATTGTGCGGACAGAGTGGTCCCTATCGCGACAAGCCGGGACATGACCCTATCGCGCTTTCCATTGCCGGGGTCTTGTCGCGTGTTGG
The DNA here is from genome assembly GCF_016124105.1 of Aquamicrobium zhengzhouense. Classification (GTDB taxonomy): domain Bacteria; phylum Pseudomonadota; class Alphaproteobacteria; order Rhizobiales; family Rhizobiaceae; genus Aerobium; species Aerobium zhengzhouense. Next base: position 113,858 of record NZ_JADGMQ010000010.1, on the reverse strand, counting down.
CGAAGATCCGGAGGCCCCCTCCTTTTCCGGCATCCCCGCCGCCGACGTCATCACCGGTACCCATGCGGCATTCGCCACTCTTGCGGCTTTGCATCAGCGGACTGCAACAGGTGAAGGGCAGCATGTCGACGTTGCAATGAGTGATTGTGCAATGTCGCTTCTGGTAAATGTCCTGTCTCGCCATCCCGATGTTTCGAAGATACCGCCTCGGGGCGCCCGGCGCGCGGACACAGGTCTTTGGAAGACGCGCGACGGGCTTTTCATCTGCACCACGGATATGGAGCCCAGGTTCTGGCAACGTTTCTGCGAGACCGTCGGCCGACCTGATTTCATCCCGTTGCAGAATAGGGTGGAGCAGCGGCCCGCCATTCGCGCGGCGCTTGAGGAGATCTTTGTCACGAAGGACAGGGACGAGTGGCTCGAGATACTTGGCGCTGCGGGAACCCAATTCGCACCCGTCTATGAGGTGGCTGAAGCTCTGAATGATCCACACAACCGTGCACGAGGGATGGTCGTGGAGCGCAAGACCGCTACAGGACGTGTTGTCCGTCAGATCGGCCAGCCTGTACGCCTTGGCGGCGGCACCGAGATTCGCAACCTCGGCCGCGCGCCGGGCGCGGACACCAAGGAAATTCTGGCAGGTCTGACATTGGAGGCACACCTTTTGGAAGCACTCATACCATCTGAATGACCGGGTCGGAGGCCCGGGCGGAACTGCATCTAAAGCGGGAGGAACCCATGACTATTAGAAAATGGACTATTGCACTGCTTGCAGCAGCGGGCCTCGGTCTTTCTTCGGGAACGGTGGTGGCAGCTGAAATCGAGCTCACTTTTTCGACCACCTATACGCCAACCCATCCCTATGGGCGGGCTGACGAGGAATGGATCAAGCGGATCCATGAGCAGACCGACGGCCGCGTCAACATCACGGCATTCTGGGGCGGCTCGCTCATCAACAGCCGAGAGGGCATTGACGAACTCAATGCCGGCGTTGCTGACATCTCTTACATCGCGCCGATTTATGCGAGCTCTGGCTACGACCTGAGCCGCCTGACCCCGCAGTTCTTCTACGGTTACGATGACGCGCTTGAGGTCCTTGAGGTCTACAAAAAGCTCTGGGACGAGTACCCGCAATTTGCGGAGGAACTCGAAGGCGCGAAGGTGCTTGGCTACAATGTCGGCACGCCGATGCACCTGATGCTTCGCGACAAGGCGCTTAACCAGCTCGCAGATCTTCAGGGCCTGCGCATCCGTTCGGCGGTAGACTTCATTGGCGCGCTGACCGCTCACGGGGCAGAAGGCGTGACCATGCCGATGACCGACACCTACCCGTCGCTGCAGCGCGGAGTTCTTGATGGCGTTATCGCTCCTTATGAAGCCCTCAAGTCTCTCAGCTTCGCTGAAGTGGTCAAATACTACTCGGAGCTGCCCCACAGCCGCGGTGCTTATCCGTCCCGCGCAATCAACGCGAATGCATGGGCCAAGCTGCCGGAAGACATCCAGAAGGTGTTTGAAGACAATATCGACTGGTGGACGAAAGCGACCTTCGACTACGCCCAGGAGTCTGAGGATGCCGGGCGCGAATACGGCGTGCAGCACGGAGTTCAGTTCAATGCCGTCGACCCCGCGGTGATCGCAGAATATGCGAAAGCGTTTGAGCCTGCTGCGCGCGAAACCGCTAAGCAGCTTGATGCAAAGGGCATCCCCGGTACCGAGATCCACGACAAGATCCGCGCTGCCTTGAACAAGTAGCAATCCGGTGCTCCTCCGCGCCAGACAAGGCGCGGAGGAGCACCGAACAGCTGGGGGCTGTCATGCAGTTTATCGATACTTTTTTAAAGCGAATTTGCGAGGCCGTGGGTGTCGTCGGTGTGCTGGCGATCCTGTCGCTAATGGCGCTGACAGTCGTGACGGTCGTATTCCGTGCGCTCCATATCGCTTTTCCCGGTACTTACTCGCTATCCGAACTTCTCCTCATCCCAGCAGTCAGCCTTTCTCTGGCTTACGCCGCGGTGAAGAACGAGCATACGCGTGTCGTGCTTCTCGTGGACCGCATCAAGAACCAGCGAATTCGATCAGCTCTGCATGGCATCATGCTGATGATCGGCTCGCTCTTCTGGGTGGCGGTTGCATGGGCGACGCTCCGGGAGGCGATCCGCAAAGGCGCACAAGGCGAATTGTCGCCAATCATTAATGTGCCTGTGGCGCCGTTCCGATGGGCGATGGCCGCCGCCATGATCCTTCTAATCATTGTTATCCTCTGGCAGGGTTACAAGCTCCTGCGTGGCATGAAGCTTGAAGAGGAAAATCACACGCCGGAAAAACAGACATGACCTCCGTTACCATTGGCTTTGCGGGGCTCGCTCTGCTTTTCACAGTCATTGCGCTCGGTATGCCCATTGGTTTCGCCATGGGACTGATCGGCTTCGGTGGCTTCGCACTTCTCGTCAGTTTTGATGCCGCAATCGTCAGGATCGGTGTAACGACCTACAATCTCGCGACAAACCTCGCGATTGGAACGATCCCGCTGTTCCTGTTTATGGCGCATCTGCTTTTCGCCGCGGGACTTGGCAAAGACATGTACGATTTCGCGGCCAAATGGGTAGGCCGCAGGCGAGGCGGACTTGCCATGGCGACGATTGGCGCGTCTGCCGGCTTTTCCTCTGTGAACGCGTCGAGCCTCGCCACCACGGCTACGATGGGTCTCGTCGCTCTGCCAGAAATGCGCAAGCATAAGTACAATTTGTCGCTTGCATCGGGCTCGATCGTCGCTGGAGGCGGCTTCGGGTCGCTGATCCCGCCAAGCGGTATGTTCATCATCTATGGTATTCTGACCGAGACATCGATCGGCAAGCTGTTTGCCGCAGGCATCATGCCGGGCATCACGCTCGCAATCCTGTATATTGCGATGATCGCGATCTGGTGCCGCATCAATCCCAACGCCGGGCCACGCGGACCAAAATATTCTTGGTCGGAGAAACTGCGTAGCTTTTCGAAGACCGGCGAGGTGATCGCTCTTTTCGGTCTCGTGATGGGAGGGATTGTCCTCGGCTATTTCACGCCGACTGAAGCTGGTGCCATCGGCGCTTTGGGTGCAATCATCATTTCGGCGGTTCGCGGACGCCTTACCATCGCAAGTTTTAAGGATGCCATCTACGCGACGCTGAAGACGACCGGTATGATCTTCGGTATCCTGTTTGGCGCGATGGTGTTCAACAGCTTCGTGACTGCGAGCACGATCCCGCTTCACATCGTCAATATGGTCACTGAAAGTGGCTTGTCGCCGATGGGCGTGATGCTGCTAATCCTTGGCGTTTATTTCCTTTTAGGAATGGTGCTGGACGCATCGGCAATGATGACGTTGACGATCCCGCTGTTTTTCCCATTGGTCACGTCTCTGGGATTTGATGCGATCTTGTTTGGCGTTCTTGTGGTTCGCATGACGGAGATCGCTCTGATCACACCGCCGGTCGGGATGAGTATCTTCATCCTTTCCGGTGTTGCGAAGGATGTGCCGTTGACGACGATGTTCAAGGGTGCGCTGCCGTTCGTGTGCATGGACATTATACACGTCGCATTGCTCTTGATCTTCCCGGCTCTGTCGCTCTGGTTGCCTTATCTGTGACAGCAACGGCAAGGGCACGCTGGATTGTCGTTTCGGCAACCGGCGTGCTCACCGGTCTTGGCCACGGCTTTGGAGCGTTTGCCGTCTCGGCCCTCCTGAAGCCGCTGGCCGTAGATCTTGATACCGGGCGAGGGGCCGTATCGACGGCGATAGGCCTTGGCCGCCTCGTGTCGGGTCTCGCCTCGCCACTGGTCGGGCGTGCAACGGACCGCTGGGGCACGCGCTGGATCTCGATTGTTGGTATCATCGTCGCGGCGATCGGGCTGCTGCTGCTTGGGTTCGTTCGTAACGAGTTCGAGCTCTACATTGCCTGGTCGGTAGTCTTCTCGATCGGAACGGCGATTGGATTTACCGTTACGCTTGACAAGCTGGTGGTGACCACGCTGTCAGAGCGACGGGGCATGGCGCTTGCCATCCGCTTCTCAATCGCGGCCGTGGTATCGACGTTTGTCGTTCCGATTGTTTCCTACATGGGGGATACCGTAGGCTGGCGTCAGACGAGCATTGTCTGGGGCTTCGTACTGCTTGCGATGGTAGCTGTGCCACTCGTCTGGTTCCGTGAGCAGAACATCCAAACCACCAGCATAGGACCGGCACTGACCGACGCGGTCCCGGTTCAAAGAAGCGTACTGCGAGATCGCAACTTCTGGGTGATCGGCCTTGCCCTTGCTGCGCAAGCCGGGGTGACGACCGGATTATCGGTACACCTTGTTTCGATCATGACGGACCATGGGCTGGCCGCCACTTCGGCTGGTAGCCTGTTTGGGCTCATGATCTTGCTGTCAATCCCGGTGCGGATACTCAGTGGCTATGTCGCCGATAAATTCGCGACGAGGATATTGCCGATCGTGCTTGGACTGTTGCTGGTTCTTGAAGCACTGGCGATTGCGAGCTTTGCTTGGGAGCCTGGTCTTTTGAGCCTGATCACGCTGATTGGCGCGATGGGCGTTGCTGCTGGCGCACCAACTCTTCTGGTTCTTGTTCTATGCAGCAAATTGTTCGGTGAGAGCAAATTCGCCACGATTCAGGGAAGCCTCATGCTGATGCAGGTACCAGCGACCATGGTGGCGCCGATGGCTGCCGGATATCTTTATGACTACACCGGTAATTATGAGATGGTCTCGTGGGGTTTTGCAGCTGTTCTCCTGTCAGGAGGCACCCTGGTCATGCTTTTGATCCGGACGGATCAAGTTGAAGCCGGGGCTTAGTTAGAACGTCCGCGCCCAAATCTTCCAACTAAGCACCTGCGATTTTGGCGCTGACGAGAAATCCGTAGCTCCAATCCGACGGCAGGACGCTGCTGCAAGCGTCGTCGAGACAGCCGAGACTTTTGTACCTCGTTACCGCTGTTTCAGGGAGCAGGCTTTCACCCGTTAGATGCTCTATTTCATAGCCAGCATCTGTCAGATCGCGAATAACCTCCTGGCGATCGAACAGGTGATAGAAAAGCTCGACGCTGCCTTCCTCGCTGTAGCGGTGGTAGTAAAGGTCGCCTTCCTCAAAATCAGGTGGGCGGCTTGACTGAACCATTGCGGCTTGTTCGTTGCGGAACCGCCGTCGTTTGTTGGGCAGGCCCAACACCAGCCGGCCGTCTGGCGCGAGTGAAGGGAGCAATCCGCGAAGCAGCGCAACTCGCCTCTCTCGTCCTGCAATATGTCCTAAAACTCCGAACGCAAACAGGACTACATCGAAGTTGCCTGCAAGAACCACTTCCTCCTGATAGACGGCGTCTCCGGGGCTGCAGATTTTGAACTGATCGGAAAGCTTGGCCCGATCTATTTGAGCGGCAAGAGCATGGCGTGCTGTCTCGCTGATGTCGACCGCGACCACCTTTGCCGCACGTGACTGCGCAACGGCGAGGCCGTAGCGACCTTCGCCAGCGCCGTAGTCGAGGAGACGTCCCCCATGTGGAACGAGGCGCTCGATCAGGCGCAAAGTTCGTCGATTGGGGCGCGGATAACGTGAGTGGTAAAGACCGGAACTGAAGTATCGGTCATAGCTTTTCGCTATCAACGCTGTGACTCCGACACCACTTAGTCCAGGAGGGGGAGTGCGCGCCTCTCGCATGGTCGCGTCGTGATGTTCGGGCGCCTCCGTTCCGCTCGTCCGCCGGGGTTGCGATTTTGCCATGACGCTCAATCCCGGAAGGTGAGGCGCAGCTCAGCGTGCTCACCGTCCTTGCGTGTACGCACCTGGTCTGCCAGCCGGTGAATGAGATAGCCTGCCATCCGCTGAGGAGCATGCTCGTCCTCAATCATCTCCTCGGGGCTTGGACGCCGATTGGAGATCTCCGGCAGAACGCCTTGATAACGCATGATGATTGCGAGGTTGTGTTCATCCAGACGCGTTTCCAGTTCAACCGTCTTGGCGTCCGGTGCCAGAAGAGCGTTGTCCATCAAAAGTTCAAGGGCTTGCCATGAGGCAAGTTCCGCCCGTTTTACGGACTGGTGCCGCGCACCCCAAACCTTGCCCTGTCCCTCGATGAAATTTCGCATCTCATCGAAATGTGTATCTGCGACCTGAAACACCTCACGGGTTCGTCGTCCAACGCCGATACGGAAAATCGCCTGGAGGAGGACGGCCGTCGTCAGAGAGAGCGCGAAAGAGGAGAAGTCGAAATAGCGGGCTGCAGAGAGGAGGCTTTCAAGACCAATCCGGACGTCGCCATAGGCAAGGAAGATCAGCAAGGGGATGCCGATGGCGAGCGTTCGCCGATTATCTAGCATCCGTGAGCCGATCATCTGCATGCCGCCAATGACGGCGAAGGACGACAAGAACAGGAACAGCGCTCCCAGAACTTCTCCGGGCAGGATAAGCCATGCCACGATGAACTTTGGGCAGATCGCGATCATAAGCAGTAAAGCTGCGGTCCATGGCGCGAGGTAACGGCTCGTACAGCCTGATGCCAGAGCCAAACTCGCTGCCCCACCACTTGCCGACATCGGCAGGGCATTGATCAGAGAGGCGAATATCTGCGCCAGTCCCTCAGCACGTACACCCCGCCCGATGGACTGGAAGTCCGGATGCGAAAAGTCGGCATCCATAAAACGCTGCGCGGTGATCTGAACACCCATCGATGTCAGGGACAGGGAAAAGCCCGTAATGATTGCCGGCACGAGAAGATCGGCGTCGAATTGCCAGCCAAATTGCTGGATGTCAGGAAATTCGAGCCAACTCGCTTGATGGAAGACGAGCACATCTTGAGGTGTCAGGAGGCCGAATATCCAGCTGAGAACCAGCCCGACACCAAGACCCGTCATTGTCGCGAACAGTCGGAGCCGGCTTTTTACCCAGACATTGCAGATGATCATCACAGAAAGCGTGATGGCCGCGACAGTAAACTCGAGTGGGGACGTGCTCTCGGTGTCATCAAGGCTGAAAATCAACCTCAGGCCGATCATGCCGATGCCCGCGCCGATGAGCAGCATGGCAAGGCCCGCGACCTCGACCGTGAAGATGGTTCTCAAACGTCTGATCAGGAACGAGAAGGCGATCATGGACAGTCCGCTGACAGCGAACATGCCGAAACCACCCCCAAGCCCCACCGTTGAGCCGGCCAGGAGAAGGAGTGGTAGCACAGAGGTGGTGCCCTGCACGGGCAGGAATATCCCGGCCCCGATGCCGAAACGTCCAAACGCCTGCAACAGGAGTGCAACTGCCGAATAAATCAAGCCGCAGCCGACGAGCGCCAGAAGCTGCTCATGGTTCAGGCCGAGCTCTCGCCCAATCAGCGAGGGCACCGCGAGGAGGGCGCCCAGGAAGGCGGCCTGCTGCAGTGCCAGCCCGAATGCAATGCGGGCTGGGGGGACCTCATTGGTCCAGTATATAATTGCTTCCGGACGACGCACGGTTCTGCCTCGTCAGAAAATTAAAGGACTGGCATAAGTTGATCGCCACCGGGCTGCGTTTTCCAGAGATCTCCGGTCTCCAGGTCAAACCACCATCCGTGAAGCTGCAGCGTTCCTGTCTCCACGCGGTCACGCAGCCAGGGATAGCTCATGAGGTTTCGGATGGAGTTCATGATCGCGGAGCGCTCGACCAGAAAGGTGTTGTGCTGCAGCCATTCCAGCGTGACAGTGCGGCGGCCGGACTCGGCAGTCGGATCGTTCACCTTCAGCTCGGTCGCATCCAGGGCAATATCCATCCAGTCATTGATAAAGTCGCGTTCCATGCGATTGCCCGCGGCGCCGGCGATCAGCGCCTTGATGCCTCCACAATGCGCATGTCCCAGGACGACGATGTGGTCGACCTTGAGATCGCGCACGGCGTATTCAATAGCGGCGCCGGTCCCATGCAGAGATGCACCCGGTGCATAGGGTGGCACGAGATTGGCGACGTTACGGACAGTAAACAGCTCTCCGGGTTTTGCGCCGGTCAGCAACGCAGGATCTACACGGCTATCTGAGCAAGAAATAATCAGCGTGGCTGGAGACTGACCTTCTTCGACGAGCTTGCGCATCATGTCGAGTTCTTGGCCGTAATTGGTGCTTTTGAACGTCTTTACACCTTCAACGAGGTGGTTGATGTCGCGGCAACCGCAACCGGGCTGATGGTGATCTGTCATTCGGGCCCCTCCCAATGTGAATGCGGGGCCCGGGCGCTGAACCAGAGACCCGTGGAATGTGATCGTTCCTGAAACTCAGCAAGACATTTGCACGAAAAATATGAACAAGCTCTATATCTAACTGCATAAAGGTCGGCCGTGTAAGGTGTATATTATCATTATCTAATGTTCTGGTAAGTGTTGCGTTGCGGCCGCTAAAATATTTACCTTTCCATCCTAATTTCCGGGCCCGCAACCGCAACAGCGAGAACGTTCATGAGCATAAAATTCGATAAGACAGAAAAAGCTGTCGTGATTCACCTTAACGGGCGATTGGACAGCACCAATGCTGCTGCGGTTGAAAAGGAAATTTTCGAGAATATCGAAAGCGCAAACGTGGTGATGGACGCCAGTTCTCTGGATTATATATCGAGTGCTGGGTTGCGGGTCGTATTAGTCGTTGCGAAGAAACTTCAACGCGAAGGCGGCAGGTTTGTTCTGTCAGGCTTGCAGCCGCACATTCGCGACGTCTTCGATATCTCAGGCTTCCTCAGCATTCTCGAGACTGCGGACGACCGCGAGGCCGCTCTCGCTGCCATCTGATCCGTTGTCGCCATCCGTGCGCTGCGTTCCATTGTAGCGCACGACCAGGCAAGTAATGTCGTCGGATTGCTCGGCTCCGCCTACGAACGTCTCAACTGCTGATGTCACGTCGTCCAGCACACGATCGACGCTTACGCGGTCTGCAGTTTGCAGCGCTGCCCGGAGCCTTTCCTCGGTAAATTCCTTGCCTGCTGAATCCATCGCTTCCGATATGCCGTCGGTGTAGAGGAAGAGGGTATCGCCCTCGCTGAGGTTGACGCTGGCCTGCTTGTATTTTGCTCCGGGGAAGACGCCGAGGGCAATGCCGCCCGTGCGGGGGAGATCCGCAACGCTTCCATCGCCGCGGCGGACTATCATGGGTGGATTGTGCCCACCATTGGCGTAGGTCAGGACACCTGTCTCGGTGTTGAGGATGCCGTAGAAGGTTGTGACAAACAGGTCCATCGGGTTTTGCGCGCACAGTGCGTCATTTGCAGCGCCCAGGCATTCGCCAGCGGAGATGGAATCGCGCGCACAAGCCTGGAGGATCGTGCGGGAGATCGCCATGAAGAACGCGGCAGGCACGCCTTTGCCCGAAACGTCGGCGATCACGATGCCCAAATCTCGCTCGTTGATCATGAAGAAATCATAAAAGTCGCCGCCCAACTCCCTTGCTGGAACCATGGTGGCCTTGCCGACATAGGCTGGATGATCAGGCAGGTCCTGCGGAAGAATTGCCGCTTGCAATGTCCGCGCAGCATCAAGTTCAGCCTCGACCCGGCGTTGCGTTTCTTCAAGCAGGAGGTTCTTTTGGTGAAGCTCGGCAGTGCGCGCGCGTACCTGTGATTCAAGATGTTCTTCGCGCGCCTGAACTTCGATCGCCATGTTCTGGAATACACGGGCGAGAACCCCCAGCTCGTCCGGGGTGCAGGCGAGGCTATCTAGGCTCTCCGGCTTGAACTTGCGGCCATCCATTTCTCTGGCGGCCCTCGTCATTTCGGCAACAGGGCGTGCGATCCGGCTCGCGAAGACAGCGGCGGCTCCAATGCCCCCTGCAAGCACCAGCCCGATAGTGCCCAGCCCATACACCAGATAGTCGAAGAGCATCTGGTTGAGGCGATTTCGCGATTGCGAAATGACGGTGGAGCCGATTGCGATTCCGGCGGTGTCGAGGATGGGTGCCGCAACGAATACGCGATCGGCAGAGATATCGAGACGAGGGGCAGTGGCGACGAGTGCGGCTGCGGCAAGCCCCTTGGCCTGGCTGTCCTGCACATCCTCGCCGACCGAGGCGAGCATCTTCTGATCATCATCGAAGACGATGATCGATTGCATTTCGTTCTGGTTCAGCAACGCGCCAAGGAGCACGGGCAGACTGTTCACCGTCCGGACGGTCTCCAAAATCTCCATGGACTGGCCAGCAATAATTGCGCCGCCACCTTCGATGCGTACCCCGACGAATTGCGCGCCATCAGCTGAACCACCCAGCGGCAAGGTGAAGCGGCCACCCTGAGCCAGGGCTTCAAGCGCAGGCTTTGACAGGCCCGCCGGAAGGCTTTCGCCGTTCACGACCGCCTTGTAATCGCCGACAGAGCTGGCCACGATCTGCAGATCTTCGTCCACTATCCAGAGGGCCGGTAGATTTCCCCGTGCTGCAATCTCCGCAAGCAGGGTACCGTGCCCCTGTTTCTCAGGCGCGGGAACGCGTGAGACGGCAAAGGCAAGATTCGACAGATCGTTGGAGATAACCTGCTGCATTTCCTCCAGCGAAATCTCGGTCAAACGCGCGCTTTCAGCGACGATCCGCGCAACAGTCTGAGCCTGTGATGAGGCCTGTTCGATAAGCGCGGAGCGTCCGAGCCAGCCGAAAACAAGGCTCAGGGTAATGACCGCCATTGTTATGCATGCGGCGACCATGAAGATAAGGCGTCTTGTGAGCGTCATGTGCCGGTCCCGCCCGTCTGCGTGTTCATGGTGAGGATGACGTGGTTTCGCTCGCTCTCGCGGCGGTATTCCACCTTATCAAGCATGACCTGGACAAGGTGCACGCCAAGACCGCCTACAGGGCGCTGATCGAGTTCGGCGTCTATCGCGGGCTTGGGCGCTTGCTTGAACGGATCGAATGCCACCCCGTGATCGACAATCTCAACCGAGATGTGGCCTGGTCCCTTGCGGATCACCACGCCGACCGGGTCGGCAGTTCCACTGTGGCGCACGACATTGGTGACCAGCTCCTCTACCGACATGTTGAGCTGAAAAAGGCGGCGCGTATCCAGGGCGCCCTGCGCAGCGTCTTCAATCGCATCCTGGATGAGGGCGATCGATTCAAGCCGAGGTTCAACTTCAAATCGCTCCTCGGAAGTGTCGGTACCTGTCATTGATCCGCCCTCCCATCTGCCCTAACGGCAACTTTGACGTTTGCTCCGCTTGGGTCAACGTTGTTGCCTTGAGCTGCAAGGCCGACCCTAAGCCAGTTCATCAGCCACGATAGTGGCAGGCAAAATCCAAGAAACCACAGCATTGCGTAGCTGTAGACCCAAAGTGTTGCCGCGTGTTCTCCTGCGGCCGCAATCACCGTGTTCGCACGATTTACGAGTTCCGGCACTCCGATCACAGACGCAGTCGAAGAAGCCATCACGATGATCAGGAAGTAGGTCGTCCATGCCGGAATGAAGTACAGCGCCTCGAGGCGCTCTCCCCGACGCAGATGGCGGATGCAAGGTTGAGCGTTGTCAGAAACAAAGCCTACAACCGCCACAGAAAGCGCCAGCGAGGCCTTTAGCCAGGCCGGGACTTCGACCTTGAGATTGCCAAATGCGAACTCACCAGGCAGCAAATAGGCGAAATAGAAGAGCAAAACGAATGTAGGAGGCAGGCGAGCCATTGCGGTAAGCCAGGATGCGGCGCGTGAACCGGATAGGCGGAGCTGTGCAAGGAAGATGCCAATAGGAGTTCCGATTGCCATGGCTGCCAGAGAGATGACGATATTCCATGCGAAGCCTTGGGCCAGGAACGGCGTCCAGACGAACAGCATTTCGGCGGCTTCTGCGTTCGTCATCGCGCGAGCAGCCTCTTCTCGACCTGCCCGAAGGCATAAACGACTGCCAGAACGAGCGCGACATAGCAGCCGAGCAGTATGTTCATCATGACGGCAACATTGCCGTAATCTGCGATGATCGCCGTGCTGGCGTGTAAGAGTTCACCGACCGCAATGGCGCTTGCCATGGCTGTTGCCTTCACAATGTTTATGCAACTGCCCATCACCGTCGGGTATGCCAGCCTTGCTACCTTCCTGGCCCGGTCCTCCGCGCGGATTGAAATCGCAGCAGAAGCTTCCGAGATGGCGATCGCATTAGACGCACCAGCGTAAAGGGAGAGGATCAGCACCGCGACCCAAAGTGCGTTCAAGGTCACTCCATGGGCGGCGAGCAGGCCGCCAATCCCGAAAAAGACAAGGTAGAGTTGCAGCAGCGGGGGGGTCATGCGGAACAACGTGGCCAGCATCTGCGCAGGGGAACGAATAAGACGCTTCTCGCTCTGTAGCATTTTGCCGCCCACTATCCCGAACAACAGGCTGCCGAGCACCGCGGCAACCGCGAGCAGGATCGTCGTCGCGAGCGCTTTCAAGAATCCGGCCCGGCTGAAAGGGTCGTAAAACGGGGTAAGGTCAAGGCCGAATTGATCCCGCAACATAACGAATGCGGTGCCGATCCCACGCAAGTCCTGAGCCTCGATCAAATCCAGGTCCCGGCATTCGACTGGCCATTTGCCATTTTCGTCTTGCCGACAGAGCCAGTTGCCGTTTGCGTCCCGCTGGGTCCAGCGTTGTTCGGCCTGCTCCAGGTAAGATGAGGGAGGTAGGTTCCACGTCTTCTCCAACTGCGTGAGCCACCCCTCCCGCAAAAGCATTGCGACTGTCTCGTCGAGGAAGGTGGCAAGGGGACCGTCATTTGCGACCGCTATCGCCCATGGCGCGACGAATTGCGGGGGGAGCATCCGGAAGCCTGACCATTCCGCTCTGCCAAGAAGATGCATGATGGCTGCCTCATCGTAGAGCCAGCCGGCGCAGCTTTTATCGCGGAGAGCAAGCTCTGCGTCACGCACCGAGCCGAATGCCTTGATTTCGGCGAGAAGGCGGGTCGCTGCCAACCGGTTCCACAACGCACCCTGCACTGCGCAAAGTTCGCGACCCTTGAGGTCATCCCAACTGCGTATGGGGCTCGCCTCTTCCAACAGTACGCTGGCACCGCCACCGTAATAGCCGGGCTCGATCATGCGAACGAGGCGGCGGCGGTCGATCGTGTCACCAAGGGTTGCGATGAGGACATCGATTTCGCCGGACGCAAGCTTTTGAAGGCGGTCGGAGCTCGTAACGGCGATCAGGCGGAGATTTACTCCAAGCAGCTGTGCAACTCGCTTGGCAACGTCGACCTCGAAACCCGCAAGCTCCCCCTCCATGTCGCGATACCCGAAGGGGCGATAGTCGGCTTTTACACCAACGACCAGTTCACCGGTCTGCAGGACAGGAGCGAGGTCATCTGCCCGAGCGCTCGGGGATGCCAGCAACGGGATCATCAAAATGAGCCCAAAAATGATATTTCTTTTTAGCAACTCAGCGCCCCGCCGATATTGAGGGGTACAGTATCGGATAGGGATTTATGAACACTTATACGGCACGCTGGAATGATCTGATTTTGGGGGCGCAGGTGAGAAAACTGAAATTCGCGGCACTCGTAGGTGGGATGCTGACGACCTTTTTGCCTAACGTCGCCGGTGCTGACGTATTGGCTCGTCTTGGCGATTCAGGGGTCTTGCGCGCAGGTACCAGAGTGGATGCCGCTCCATTTGGTTTCATGGACGAAACTCAGCGACCCGCCGGCTTTTCAGTGGATTTGCTTGAGCGCATCCGTGCTGCCGTTGAGGCAAAGCACGGCCGGCCTATCGAACTGGAGCTTACGGTCGTAACGCCGAGCAATCGGATCAAGATGATCGAGGAGAGACAACTCGACATCGTTTGCGAGATCGCTACCCCGACATGGGAGCGTGAGGCCGTCGTTGATTTCTCGATCCCGTTTTTCCGTGATGGAACACGCGTTCTGGCTTTTCGAGAGACCCTGAAAGAAAAGCCGGCGCTTAAGGACATGATCATCGGGATTGCCCAGGGCACGACTACCGGCCAGATCCTTACAGACGCTCTGCCGGGGGTGGAGACACGCACTTATGCCTCGATGGACCAAGCTTTCGATGCCCTGCGAAAGGGAGAGATCGATGGTGTGGCCAATGTGGGCATTATCCTGCTGGGTTTGTCCAGACAGTTGACGCCCGACCAGAGCGTCGTCCTCCTTCCGAGGATCGAGCCTCTTGGAAGCGAGGCGATGGCATGTATCCTGCCGCAAGACGACAGCGCATGGCGCGACTTCATCAATGCGATCATCGTTGACCTGCTTCGCGGTCTTGGAGACTACCGGGGCGATTATATGCAGCTTTACGACAAATGGTTCGGTCGTGATGGCGTCCTGACCTATCCGATCGACAGGACCACGCGTGACTATCTCTTGCGCGGCGACATCTGGGCGCAATAGGGCGCCGCGCCGCGCGCAGCTACACGTCGCAGCTTGATGCCGGTGGCGGCTGCGATCACACCCATGCGCGCTTCCCGCTGAGGATTGTCGTAAAACTTCAATCGTACCGTTACGCAGTTGTCATCAAAGCCCGTCATTTCCTCGCCCAGACGAAATGTCGGGTGAAGATTTATGACAAGTGCAAGCCTGCTGGATGTAAGCAAGTCGTACGGTAGGACCCCCGTGCTGCAGAACATCAACCTGAAAATCAATTCAGGTGAGTTCCTGGCGGTTCTTGGCCCTTCAGGCTGCGGAAAGACAACGCTGCTGCGCGTGCTTGCGGGTTTCGAAGCGCCGAGCGCGGGTGAAGTTCAGCTTGGCGATCAGACTGTCGCAGCTCACGGCCTTATGGTGCCGCCAGAAAAGCGTGGCGTTGGCATCGTCTTCCAGAACTACGCACTGTGGCCGCACATGTCGGTCGCCGAAAATGTCGGCTACGCGTTAAAGGTGGCGCGTCTGCCGCGGCCCATTCGCGAGGAGCGCGTTGGTGAGGCGCTCGCGACCGTGGATCTGGCCGCCTTTGCAGAGCGGCGCCCCGCAGATCTCTCGGGGGGGCAACGTCAGCGCGTCGCGCTCGCTCGCTGCCTGGCAGCCCGCAACAATCTTGTTCTGCTTGATGAGCCGCTTGCTAACCTTGACGTGCATCTGCGCGCGACGATGGAGGAAGAATTCCGACGTTTCCATCGCGAAAGCGGGGCAACGCTTGTTTACATCACCCATGACCAGTCCGAGGCAATGGCGCTGGCGGATCGTGTCGCGGTCATGGACAAAGGTCGCATCCTGCAATGCGCCAGCCCTCGCCAGCTTTACCGGGAGCCTGCGAGCGCGACTGTCGCGTCGTTCATCGGTGACGGGCTTCTGTTCCCGGTTGAAAATGTTCGCCCGGAACATGCCGGCCGGGTTCGGGCCACGCTCCTGGGTGTCGAGGTTGCTCTGCGGGCTGAGGCGGCGCAGGGACCCGTGCCTATGGCAATCGCGACCTGTCATCCGAGCAATCTTCGCCTCAGCGGTCCGAACGAGGCGAACGGGCTGGATGTCGTCATCACAAGCCGGGTTTACCGAGGTGGCCGCTGGTCGTTCGAGATCCGACCGCATGCCGATCCTTCGCTGACCTACACAATTGACCTGCCGGATCACGGTGGATCGCTGCCTCAACCCGGCGAAGACGCCCGGGTCGCGTTCGATGACCTTTGGCTTCTCCCTGAAGGTCAGGGAACGCAGTTCGACTTCACCAAAACCAATCAATCCTCCCCAACAGACCAAAAGAAAGTGTTCCAATGCGTCTGATCACCTCCACCGTTTTCGCGCTTCTTCTGGGGTCGTCCGCGCTTCACGCGGAGACCACGCTGATGCTGTACACCTCGCAGTCGCCGGAAGTGGCGCAGCAGACCGTCGACGCCTTCCACGCCAAGCACCCCGACATCAAGGTCGAGTGGACCCGTAACGGCACCTCGCAGCTGATGAACATCATGAGCGCCGAGCGGGAAGCTGGCGGCATCAAGGCCGACATCCTGCTGATCGCTGATCCGATCAATCTGGGCATGCTCAAGCGTGACGGGGTCCTTCTGCCATGGCCGGAAGCGCCGGTCGAAGGCGTCAATAGCCAGGTCTACGACAAGGACTTCACCTTCTTCGGCACCAAGCTGTCGACCACGGGTATTGTCTACAACACGCAGAACGCGAAGCCGGTGACGAGCTACGCCGAGCTGTTGGTTGACGAGAACGCCGGCCAGATCGCGGCTCCTAGCCCGCTTTATTCGGGCGCTGCCCTCGTTCACATGCACTCGGTGCTTCAGGACGAGAAGCTGGGCTGGTCCTACTACGAACGTCTTGCTGAGCTCGACATTGCACCTGAAGGCGGCAACGGCCCAGTCCTGAAGGCAGTCGCTGGCGGCCAGATGAAGTACGGCATCAACATCGACGCCGACGTTCTGCGCGCCAAGCGTGCCGGCTCGCCGGTTGAGTTCGTCTACCCGGCCGAAGGCGCAAGCTACTTCGCCGAGCCGGTCGCCATCGTCAACGGCACCGAGAAGGCTGAAGCCGCGAAGGCATTTGTCGCCTTCGTTCTCTCGAAGGAAGGTCAGGAACTGGCTGCCTCGCAGGGCTACATCCCGGTTCTGGAAGGCGTTGCCGCTCCTGAGGGCATGCCGTCGCTGTCCGAAATCAAGCTCATGCCTCTCGACGCCGACGCAGCCGTCGCTGCCGACGAAGTCGAGCGGGCGAAGTTCATCGACATTTTCGGCGGTTAATCCCTTGCCCTTATCTGCTTCCATGCCTGCGCAGCGCCACCGAGAGGTGGCGCTGTCAGTCTTCTCCCGGTTCACCGGTCAGAACGCTGTCCTCGTGCTCCTCACGCTTCTGGTCGGCACAATTGCCGTCGCGCCGCTCGGTCGCCTCGCGCTTTCAGCGCTGTTCGATGGCGATGGCTTTGCGGTTGAGCGCCTGACCAAGCTGTTCTCGCGACCCCAGACCAGCGCCGCTCTCGTCAACACGCTGATCATCGCGACCTTGTCGACCATCGCCTCGCTGGTCATCGGTGTCGTGTTCGCCGTCGTGATGGTCTTCACCGACCTGAAGCACAAGTCGGCTCTCGTATTCGCCTTCGTCCTGCCGCTCATGATCCCGCCGCAGGTCACTGCCATGGCGTGGATTCAAGCCTTCTCCCCGTCGAGCCCTGTGCTTGGCATGCTGGGAATGGCAATGGAGCCCGGCAGCAGGCATCCGCTCTATTCCATGACGGGCATGGTTCTCCTGCTTGGCGTCTATAATGCGCCGCTGGTCTACCTGTCGCTGCAGGCAAGCCTTCGCCGTCTGCCGCTTAACCTCGCTGAGGCTGCACGTGCGGCTGGTGCGAGCCCTGCGCGAACCGTCTTCACCGTCCTTTTGCCTCTGGCGCGTGGCGGCATTCTCGCCGCAGCGAGCCTCTCCTTTGTCTCCGCCATTGGCAATTTCGGCATTCAGGCCATGCTGGGCATTCCGGGCCGCGTCCCGACGCTGATGACGCAGATCTATCAGCAGGTGAACAATATCGGGCCCTCGGCACTGCCGAACATGGCGATGCTGTCGATCGTGCTCGTCGCGCTGACCGTCACGGCCGTTCTGATGGCCAACTGGGCTGCAAGCCGCGCTGACACGCGAATTGATCTTGGCACCAATCGGCTGACCGTCGCGCTCGGCGTATACACATGGCCGGTCATGAGCCTCCTTTGGGGCTACATGATCGTCTCGCTGCTCCTGCCGCTCTCGGCTCTCGTGCAAACCTCGCTGGTGCCAGCTTTCGGCCTCTCGCTTTCGGCCGAAACTTTTACGCTCAAGAACTACACTGCAGCTTTGTTCAACCAGCCGATCCTGCGGGATGCGCTCAAGACGTCGCTGTGGCTGACGTCCGTCAGCGTCGTGATCTTGACCGTGATCGCCGTTCTGCTCGGCTACTTCCTGACCTGGCGCAAGGGACCGCTGGTGCGCGTGCTGCAATTCTGCACTGACGCAGCCTATGCATTGCCGGGCGTGTCGCTGGGTGTCGCGCTGATCCTGATCTTCCTGCGTCCGCTGCCGATCTTCGACGTCTCGCTCTACGGCACAGCCTGGATCATCCTCATCGCCTATGTCGCCGGCTTCTTCGCGCTTGCACTGCGGCCAGTCCTTTCGGGCTATCAGCAGATCGATCGCAACCTTGAAGAAGCAGCGCAGGTTGCTGGCGCGAGCTGGGGCCGCCGCATGGTCGAGATCATCTTCCCGCTGGTCGCACCTGCGGCAACGGCAAGTGCCATCCTCGTCTTCATGAGCGCAATCAACGAGATCCAGACGTCGATCATGCTGATCTCGTCCTCGGCTCGCACGCTCGGCCCGATGATCATCTTCCTCGAAGATGGTGGCGCATCGACGCTGGCCGCAGCGGTGGGCTGCCTCATGGTGCTCGGCATCCTCGCGATCATGCTCATCACCAGCATGTTCTCGCGCTACCTGCCGGAAAGGGTTTTGCCATGGCAGTTCTGACAAGTGTCAGCGGTCTGAATGGCAAGCTGCCGGCCGCTTTCGTGCTCGAACTTCGCGGAAAGCGCATTCTGCTCGACCTAGGTGAAGGTCCAGAGCCCGGCGTGCGCCCGGATGCGACCAAGCTTTGCCGCATCGACGCGATCTTCCTGTCGCATGCGCATGGCGATCATGTTGGCTCAATGGACCTCTGGGAGAGCCTGGGCTCTCCTCCAGTCTACGCCAGCGCTGCCACCTTCCGGGGACTTGTGCCGCAAGGCATCAACCTGCCGGACGCTGCGTGCCATGCGCTGCAACTCGTTGGTGCGGTCGAGATCATCGGTATTCCGTTCACAGTCGGAAGGTCGGGTCACGCGATTGGCGGTCTGTGGCTGCATACGCCAGACGATGGCGGCATTCTTTACATGGGTGACTGGAGCCGCGAGACCACGATCCTTGCCTTCGATACACCGCCCAAAGCTGCAGCCGTCATCACCGATGTCAGCTATTGCGATCGCCCGCAGACTTTGGCCGAGCAGATCGATGACTTGGCGAAGGATGCGCCGGCAGGTGCGGTTCTACCCGTTCCACAGATGGGGCGAGGAACCGAACTTGCACTCCGTCTGACCGAAGCTGGCCGAAAGGTTGCTGTTTGCCCTGTCGTCGCCAGCGAAATCCGCATGCTGGCTAGCGACCGCGAAGGTCATGTCAGTGATGCGACGCGCGAAGCTCTGACGCAGCTTATGCCGCGTCTTGGCCGTGCGGCTGAAGCGGAAGCCGACCGGCTGATCGTCGTTGTGGAAGCAGATCATCGCGAAAGTATGCTGCCCTCGCTGGTGCAGGCGAAAGGCCGTCACTTCATCCTCACCGGTCACGTCGCCGCAAACTCGCTTGGCGATATCTTGCTGCAACAAAAGCGTGCCTCGCGCATGCCCTGGAATGTGCATCCACCGCGCGGTTGCAACCTTTGGCTCGCGGATGCTGTCGGCGCGGAACGCGTCTTGCCGGCCTTCGGTGCGATCGCTGATGCACCGCATCTGGCTGCCGGGCTTGGCGCTCGGCTCTCTCTCTCATCCCCTCTCGCGCTCTAAGCGCCCCTCCAAGGAAGTAATATGTTCCACATTCAGGAAAGCGACCTCGAAGTCGCTGAAAACGAGAAGTCCGTTGCCGTTCCGGTGCACGAAGTCACCCACGCTGACGGCCGCAAGGCCATGCTCTATGTCGGCAATCAGGCTGCGGCCTGTAATTCAGATACGCTGCTTGCGCTGAACATCACGTCGACGCTGAACGTGTCGGTCAACATCATCGTGCCGGCAATGCAGCTTGCCGACGGCACGAATGTTCGCCGCGCCAATGTCGGCCTCATCGATGGCAACGGCAATCCGGCCTCTTACCTTGCGGGTGCAGTGCTTACGCTGCATGGTCTTCTCAATCAGGCGAGCCCCGGCAAGACGCATTATCCTGCGCATCGCTATGGCAACGTGCTGGTCAATTGCCGTGGCGGGCGCTCGCGCTCGGTCACCGTGCTTGGCCTTTACATGCACCTGACGGCTCCGGATCAGTGGCCGACTTTGGCCTCCGCCATCGACCACATCCGCGCCCTTCGCGGCAATGCGGCGCACTATCCGCTGCAGCCGATGATCGACATGGCCGAGCGCCTGGTTGACGAGGGTTCGTTGGCAAAGCTCCTGAAGATTTAAGGAGCAACCACATCCTGTCGTAGGGAACAATCTCGCTCCCAGCCGCTTGAACCTGGCAAGAGAAGCGTCAATATTGTGGGCCTGTGCGCTCGCAGATGCGGAAGGTGCGGGTTCATGAATGAGGGTGTAGCTCATCCAGTTCGCGAAGATGCTGAAGCAGTCGTGATTGTTGGAGCCGGTTTTGGCGGTCTGGAGACCGCCAAATATCTTGGCGAAGCCGGCGTGCCGGTCATCCTGATCGATCGAAACAACCATCATCTGTTTCAGCCCCTCCTTTATCAGGTCGCGACAGCAGCGCTGTCAGCTCCCGACATCGCAGAGCCAATTCGCAAGGTCTTGCGCCGCTATCCGTCTCTTCGGGTCGTTTATGGCGAAGTGATCGGCGTGGACAAGGATGCAAGGCGCGTCGAGCTTACCGACGGAAGGTCTATCTCCTATTCCCACCTCGTGATCGCGGCGGGAAGTGTACCGTTCTACTTCGGCAATGACAGTTGGGCGCAGTTCGCGCCCGGCCTGAAAACCATTGAGGATGCACGGCTTATACGGTCGCGTCTTTTGCTCGCCTTCGAGCGAGCTGAACAGGAGGAAGATCCGCAGGAACGGCGTCGATTGATGACATTTGTCATCATTGGCGGTGGCCCCACTGGCGTTGAACTTGCCGGATCAATTGCGGAGCTATCGCGGCACACGCTTGTGCGCGATTTCCGAAATATTTCACCTCAGGAAGCGCGCATCATACTGGCCGAGGGCGGGCCTCGCTTGCTTGGCGGTTTCAGGGAATCGCTCTCTGAATATGCGCGGCTACGTCTGCTTCGCCTCGGAGTTGAGGTTCGCACAAACGCCTCGGTCAAACATATCAGCGACGACCATGTCGTTCTCAATGATGAGGTCTTGCCAACCGGTTTGTCGCTTTGGGCGGCGGGGGTCGGTTCATCGCCCTTGGGAAAAGCTCTGGGTGTCCCGCTTGATCGTCATGGGCGGGTCATTGTCCGTCCCGATCTCTCCGTGGGCGGCTACAATGATCTCTACGTCATAGGCGATCTCGCCCACCTTGTAGACGAAGAGGGTAAGCCGCTGCCAGGTCTGGCACAGGTGGCGAAGCAGCAGGGGGCTCACCTTGGCAAACATCTGCCAGCGTCGATCAAAAACGGGACGCGGGTCCCGGACTTCAAATATAACAGCCGGGGCAATACCGCGATCGTCGGCCGGCACGCAGCCGTATTCGAGGGCGAACGCGTACATTTCAGCGGCTGGGTTGCCTGGATGCTATGGGCGCTGGTGCACGTCTACCTGCTGGTCGGCTTCCAGAACAGGATGTCAGTGTCCCTCAGCTGGCTATGGCGCTACCTCACCTATGACAGAGGCGCGCGGATGATCTATCCGATCCCTGCAGACCTGCGAAACGCTACGCAGTCTGAAACCCCGGTCGTTATGGCGCGTGAACGATCCAGTCATGGTCAGGATGGTTCTTGAACCGCCATTTGCGCAGCGGGCCGGCCATCACGTTCAGATAGTACATTTCGTAGCCGTACGGTGCCCCGCATGGATGGTGCCCCTTGGGGACAAGGACCACATCGCCATCTGAAACCGCCATCGTCTCATCCAGCGAGCCGTCTTCGGTGAAGACACGCTGAACGCCGAACCCCTGTGAGGGGTTCAGGCGATGATAGTAGGTCTCTTCGAGATACGTCATATTGGGATAATCATCCTCATCATGCCGGTGCGGCGGGTAAGAGGACCAGTTTCCGGCAGGCGTGAATACCTCGGTGACAAGAAGGCTGTCGGCGACATCCTTGTCTTCCATGGCGATAGGATGGATGAACCGTGTGTTTGCGCCCTTGCCGCGCTCTTCAAAGCCGATGTCGGCGATGATCGATGCAGGCCGGCCACCTTTGCCCGGCGCGGAGCAGACGGCGAGTGTACATTCGGTTTCGGCAAATGCTTGCCATTTCGCGCCGCTCGGGACGTATAGGCAATGCGGCTTGAGGCGTTCGAAAACGCTCATGCGTTCACCCATGAGACCAAAATCCTGGCCCGCCGCAGACAACTTGGCCTTGCCCTCAACCAGCACGAGGATGACTTCACGATCGCCGGTTATTTCGGCTGCTTTTTCTCCCGGTTTCAGGCGGTAAAGCCCGAAGCCAACATAGCCCCACCCCGCGCTTTCGGGCGTGATGTCATGAATCTTGCCGCTCGATCCGCGTGGTTTGACAAGAAGCTCAGCCATCCCGTCCGCCCTTTTCGTGTGAGTTCCTGTAATTGATGAGCAAGGCCCAAGTGCAAAAAGAGCCGATGGCTCCGAAAATAAGCGCCCAGAGATCTTCACCCATCGCGAATTCGAATGCTGCCCAGGTAAAGGCGAGGATCACGATTGCGACGCGCACCCATAAGGGTTGGAAGAATGGGTGTTCAGTGTCGAGAATGCGCATCCAGATGTTCCTGTCAGGCAGGGTCCAGCCCCGTGGTCTTGGCCATTTGCCGAAGAGCGCGCAGTCCCATTGACTGGTAGGTAACGGGATCGCGAACCTCCGGATCTTGCTCTGCTTCGATCACCAGCCAGCCTGAATAATTGTGGTCGGCAGCGACTTTCAGAACCGGCTCGAAATCGACCGCGCCTTCCGGATCGCCTGGAACGGTGAACACGCCCCGACGCACGCCTTCGAGGAAGCTGAGCCCTTGTTTGCGCACCTGCTCCATGATGTCGGCGCGAACGTTCTTGGCGTGAATATGTGCAACGCGGCCCATATGACGCTTTGCCAGTGCCTCCGGATCTCCACCCCCAAAATAGGCATGGCCGGTGTCCAGTAGCAGACGGGTGGAAGGCCCCGTCAACTCCATCAGACGGTCGATTTCGGCTTCAGCCTCGATGATCGTGCCCATATGGTGATGATAAACGAGCTTGATGCCCTGGTCTTCGCAATAGCGAGCAAGCTCCTCAAGGGCAGCCGCGAATGCCGGCCACTGATCTTCGGAAAGCCTGGGTCGATGGTTGAGGGCGGTGGCGTCGTTGCCATGGATCGCGTTCGAACATTCGCAGACGATGCAGACGCTTGAACCCATGGCCTTTAGAAGGTCCAGATGCGGCTGAATAGCGAGCTTTTCGTCTTCTGCCGTGCGCGTGAGCAGGTTCAGCGAATGCCAGCCCGAGACGAAGCGCAGCCCGTAGGGGTCCAAAACCGCCTTCAATGCCTCTGGCTCGGTCGGAAATTTATGGCCCTTTTCGATGCCGTCGAAGCCGATCTCGCTGGCTTGTTGAAGACAGGTCCCTAACGAGATGTGCTGGCCAAGGGTCTGGTCGTCGTCATTTGACCAGGCGATGGGATTGGTGCCGTAGAGGATCATGTCTGGCTCTCAGTCCTTCAAATTGCCTGACGGCGAACGAGCGCCGCCTCATAATTCTCGCGGGCAGCTTTGACCTCGGGCCGCGCGGAGACCTCGGGAACGGCGACGTCCCACCAATGTCCGCCTGCTTCTGTGGTCTTCATCGGGTCGGTGTCGATGACGATCACATGGCTGCGCTCCGAATTCCTCGCGCGCTGCAACGCCGCTTCAAGCTCTGATATTGAACCGACCTTTTCGGAGATCGCGCCCATCGACCCAGCGTGGGCGACGAAGTCGATCTGGCTTGGAGCAACGTGACGTGCAGTATCAAGGAGGTTGTTGAAGCTTTCGCCGCCTGTCGCAATCTGGAGCCGGTTGATGCAGCCAAAACCACGATTGTCGAGCAGAACGACGATCAGCTTGTGGCCGAGCATGACCGATGTCGCCAGTTCCGAGTTCATCATCATGTAGGAGCCGTCGCCCACCATGACGATGACCTCCCGGTCTGGATGAGCCATCTTCGCGCCGATGCCACCGGCTATCTCGTACCCCATGGTCGAGAAACCATATTCGAGGTGATAGCCGTTAGGGCGCGAGGCCTTCCAAAGCTTGTGCAATTCGCCCGGCAAGCCACCAGCGGCGCAGAGTACGATCGCATTTTCATCGACGCTGCGTTGCACCGCCCCGATCACATGGGCGTCAGAAGGAAGGGTATTGTCTCCGGGATTGGCCGTGGCTTCGTCAACGACAGCGAGCCAGTCCTCACGCAATGAGGGATTCACCTGCGCAGCAGCATAGCCATCGAGCAGTGCATCAAGCTCTTCGAGCACCGCTCTGGCGTCACCGACGACACCGAACGCCCCATGCTTTTGCGCATCGAACGGCTCGATATTGATCGCGACGACCTTTCGTTCCGGGTTCGCAAACAGCGCCCATGACCCGGTCGTAAAATCCTGGAAGCGGGTGCCGATGCCAATCACCAGGTCGGCTTCAGTTGCAATTGCGTTGGCCGCGGATGAACCGGTGACGCCAACAGATCCGAAATTCAGGGGATGATCCCAAGGTAGAGCAGATTTTCCGGCCTGCGTCTCTGAAACAGGAAGCTTATACTTCTCAGCAAAAGCTTTCAGCGCGTCAGTTGCACCGGAGTAGAGAACACCGCCACCTGCAATGATGAGCGGGCGCTTTGCCTCTCGGATAAGCTTCGATGCCTGTTCAAGCTCTTCCCTATCTGCCCGGGGCCTGCGCTGATGCCAGATCTTCTCCGCGAAAAAATCCTGAGGCCAGCCAAAGGCCTCTGCCTGAACATCCTGGCAGAAGGAGAGGGTGACGGGCCCGCAGCGTGCGGGGTCTGTCAAGGTCAGCATCGCGCGGGGAAGTGCGCTCAGGAGATGCTCAGGCCGGGAAATGCGGTCGAAATAGCGGCTGACCGGCTTGAAGCAATCATTGGCCGAGACGATGCCGTCATCAAAATCCTCGACCTGTTGCAGCACGGGGTCGGGAGCGCGGTTGGCAAACACATCGCCCGGAATGAACAGGACTGGCAGGCGATTGACGTGGGCCAATGCGGCCGCTGTCACAAGGTTCAGCGCTCCGGGACCAATGGATGTGGTGACGGCCATTGCTTGGGCGCGGTTCTTGGCTTTGGCAAAGGCAATTGCTGCGTGAGCCATGCTCTGTTCGTTGTGTCCGCGCCAGGTCGGGAAAGTATCGCCGGCCTGCTGCAGCGCTTCACCAATCCCGGCGACGTTGCCATGGCCGAAGATGGCCCAGCATCCCGGGATCAGCATATCTCCGTCGCCGTTCTTCTGTGCGGCCAGATAGCGGACCATCGCCTGTGCCGCCGTCAGTCTGATTGTCGTCATGCTGCCTCCCTGTCAGCTGCGGCAAGCGCTTGGTCCCAACGTGCGCAAAGATCGGCGTAAACGCCAGCCATCTCTGCGACTGCCGCGGCATCATCGATGTTGCCAGCAAGCCACTTTTTCGCTGCGGCCTGAAATATCGATCTTCCCACGGCAAAGCCTTTTACCAAAGGAAAGCGTGCTGCCTGGCGGAAAGAAGCATCGAGTGCATCCACCTCCGCTTCGAGCCCCAGGACCACGATCCCCCGCGTGAGCGGATCATTTCGCTCGATGGCGGCGCACGCATTCGCCCAAGCCGCCTGGGAAGTCATCGGCTCCAATTTCCACCAATCCGGATAAACACCAAGGTCGTAGAAGCGCTGGATGATCGACGCGGTAATCTTGTCATCGACCGGACCCACCTTGGACGGGATCACTTCCAAAAGGAATTCAAGATTGTTCCGGCGGGCTGCGTCAGCGACGCGCAGCACGGTCTCTTCCTGCTGGCGCTTCATGGCATCGTCATCGTCCGGGTGGTAGAAGCACAGAACCTTGACGACGTGTTCTGAAGGCCATTCGGCGAGGTCAGAGCCGAAATCGGGCCCGATCTCGAGACGCAGTGGCCGTGAGCCCGGTTCTTCTACCGGCCGGCCGATCCATAGACCTTGTCCAGCGGCTCGAAACAGCGCCTCTGTTCCCAGCCTCCCGTCACAAAGGAGGCCGTAGCCTTCGTTGCCGCCGGCAACCTGAAGAACTGCTTCGAGACACAATTGCTTGAACTCAGCGATCTTGTCCCGGGAAGCTCCCGCAGCCTCGGCAAGATCCTCCAGCTGCTTACGGTGATCAAATGCGAAGACCCGCATGATCGGCCAGGCGCCCTTGCGGGTGGTTGACCAATGCCGCTGCTCGAGTTCGTCATCGAGGCGCAGCGCGGGGTTCTTGATCCCTCGCGACAAGAAGAACTGCAGTTCGTTCCAGCTGGGGTAGGCGGGCGCGCAGCCATGGCGCGAGACTGCAAAGGCGCCGCACGCGTTCGCGTATTTCAACGCGGTCGACCAATCCTCGCCGTCCAGCCACCCTTTGAGGAGGCCGGACATGAAGCCATCACCAGCACCCAGCACATTGAAGACCTCGATGGGGAAGCCCTGTCCGGACAGTCCTTCATCGAGCGTGTCCGGGATCTCGCCGGTAAAGGCAGACGCCCCCATCGGCCCGCGCTTGCAGACGAGAACGGCGTCCGACACGGTCCGCACTGCGCGCAAAGCAGCGATGGTGTCAGTCGTCCCTCCGGCAATATGGAACTCTTCTTCCGTGCCGACGATCAAGTCGAAGAGATGCAGGGTGGACTGCAGTTTTTTCGTAACGGCGGCAGATTCAATGAACCGGTTCTCGCCATCACCGTGGCCGGAGAGGCCCCAAAGATTGGGTCGGTAGTCGATATCGAGGGCGGTCCGGGCTCCTGCGTCGCGACCAAGACGGAGCGCCTTGATGACGGCAGCTTCGGTCCGTGGGTGAGACAGATGGGTGCCGGTCGCGACGACGCATCGTGCCAAGCCGATGAAAGCAGGGTCGATATCGTCTTCGCACAGCGCCATGTCGGCGCAATTTTCGCGATAGAAGATCAGTGGAAACTGCTTCTGATCTCGAATGCCAAGAAGCACCAGAGCGGTCAGGCGCTCAGGATCGGTGACGATGCCTCGTGTATCGACCCCTTCGGCCGCCAGCTGTTCGAGCAGGAAGCGGCCCATATGTTCGTCGCCGACCCGCGTGATCAGGGCGGACTTCAGCCCAAGACGCGCGGTGCCAACCGCCATGTTTGTCGGAGAGCCGCCAACATATTTGTTGAAGGATCGCATATCCTCCAATCGGCCGCCGACCTGTGCCCCGTACAGATCGACGGAGGATCGGCCAATTGTTATGACATCAAGCTTCTTCATCAGACTGTTCCGCCCAGCGACCCCTCAAGGGCTGCCAGCTCCTGGCCGCCAGCCATCATGTCCTGCAATTCTTCCGGTTGAATCTCGCCTCGCTTTGCCGTTCCAAGTGTCCGGCCGCGATTGAGCACGGTAAAACGGTCACCGACTGCCATAGCGTGGCGCACATTGTGGGTGATGAAGACGATACCGATCCCGTTCTTGCGCACCTTGTCGATGGTGGCGAGAACGTTGGCGGTCTGTCGCACGCCAAGTGCCGAAGTTGGCTCGTCGAGGATCAGGACCTTAGCGCCGAAATAGACAGCTCTTGCTATAGCGACCGTCTGCCGCTCTCCGCCAGAGAGCGTTCCGACCGCCTGATCCGGCGAGCGCAGGCGTATGCCCATTTTCGCCATTTCCTCCAGGGTGACGGCATTTGCCCTGTCAAAATCAAACAGTTGAAGCGGGCCAAATTTGCGGACCGGCTCCCGGCCCATCCAGAAGTTCCGCGTCACCGACATGAGAGGGATCATCGCCAGATCCTGGTACACGGTGGCGACCCCTGCCTCCATCGCGTCGCGGGGGCTTGAGAAGGTGACCTCCTCGCCGTCGATCAGGATTTTGCCCTTGGTGGGTTTGTGGACGCCTGACATCGTCTTGATGAAAGTCGATTTACCCGCGCCATTGTCTCCAAGAAGGCAGTGGCACTCGCCAGGAAGAACCGAGACCGAAACGCCAGCGAGGGCGATGACCGGGCCGAAATGCTTCTGGATGTCGATGAGCTCGATCAGAGGCTTGGTCATTTCAACGCTCTCCCGTGATCATGCGTCGGATGTAGGTGTTCAAAATGACGGCCATCAGAAGGATAACGCCGAGGAACACGCGGAAGAGTGAACTCTCCACACCGGCAAAGAACAGGCCTTGCTGGACAACTCCGAAGATGAGGGCGCCGAGGGCTGCTCCAATGACCGAGCCGTAGCCACCGGTGAGCAGGGCGCCACCGATGACAACGGATATGATGGCTTCAAACTCCTTGAGGAGCCCGCGATCGGCTGCGGCAGAGCCGAACTCCATCACCTGACAAGTTGCAAAGACGGTCGCGCAGAATGCCGAGAACATGAACATCAGGATCTTTACGCGGTTCACCGGGACACCGACGTAGCGGGCGGCCTGCGCGTCTCCGCCAGATGCAAAGATCCAGTTGCCGAAGCGTGTCCGTGTGAGAAGAATGTGCGCGAAAGCGATCAACACCAAGGCCCAGACTATGAGCATCGGCACGCCCTCGATGACCGGCTGCCCGGCGCGCGGACCTGCCACGAACTTGCCGATGAGACCGATATCGGCCAGCCAAACGAAGAGGAAGCCGAGGATTTTCCCGCCGAACAGCCACGCGATAGGATCTCCTGCTGCAACCTCGCTAACGCCACCGATGATGGTCTGGCGGGTTGTGGCAATGGATCCGTAGATCGTCAGACCGCGAAGCACATAGAGGAAGGCGAGGGTGACGATGAAGGAAGGCAGCCCGGTCTTGATGACCAGATAGCCATTGAGCGCGCCGATCGCGACTGCGATTGCGAACGCAACGATGATCGCAAACCACACGGGATAGCCCCAGGTGACGGACATCAACGCGATGACGACACCAGAGAAGCCAATCATCGAGCCTACCGACAAATCGAACTCGCCGGCGATCATCAGCAGGCAGGCTCCGACCGCGATAATCGCAAACTGTGCTGAAACCACGCCCCAGTTGAGAATGCCCTGCGGCGCGAACATGCCGGTTCCCCGGGCGATGATCAGAAAAAATGAGAAGACGAGGATGGTGCCGCAAATAGCCCCCAGTTCGGGGCGAACCAGCGATTTGCGCCACGCGGACATTTCCTTGACGCGCTCATCTTTCACAAGATTTGCCGGGCCTGTTGGGGCGACAGTCTGGGATCGTGGAGTGCTCTCTGACATCAGTGATCTCCGGAAAATAGGCGTGCCTGGTCACTCGCGAAGTGCGCATTTCTGCCGAGTACTGGGTACGATTGGGGGGAGAGGCGGCTCGAGAGCCTCTCCCTTGCGAGCCGTTACCGGTATTGGCCGGCGTGTTTTTCGACGAGCTCGATATTGTCTTTGGTCACGAAGCCCGGGCCGGAGTTAATCGAGTTGCCGGGCACCACGCCGTAACGCGCGAGATTGGTCAGGATCACGACGGGTAGATAGCCCTGAAGGAATGGCTGCTGGTCGATCGCGAAGGCAACAACGTCGCTTTTAATGGCAGCAGCAATTTCAGAGGAGATGTCAAAGGTGCCGAAATGGATGGTACCCGCCTGCCCGTTTTCGTTGAGGGCGGCGATCGTAGGCTCAGCGGATGTCGGTCCAAGCGTGAGGATGCCGTTAGTATCCGGGTTGGTCTGCAGATAGGCCATCACCTTCGACTTGATCTCCGCCGGGTCCTGGCCTGCGTCGATCATCTGGTTGCCCAGTTCAACGCCGAGTGCTTCAGCATAACCCTGGCAGCGCTCTACAGAGGCGGGATTGGTGATGTAGTGATTGACGCATAAAAACTTGGTGACACCGGCAGCCTTTGCTTTCTCGCCTGCACCAAAACCCGCGGCCTTCTCAGGCTGCCCGACATGCATCAGCGCGCCGATTTCCTTGGACTGTTCCTCGGTGCCAGAATTGATCGTGATGACCGGGATGCCCATGGCCACAGCGTTGCCTAGCGGGCCGGACAGAACGTCGAAATCGGCAATCGTAGAGATAATGCCGTCGGGGCTCGATGCGGCGGCCTGTTCGATGATGCGGGCCATATCTGCAAGGTCGCCGGTCGGCGGATTGCGGTACTCGACCGTCACGCCCATCTGCTCTCCGGCAACGTTGATGGCGTTCTTGATCGTGTTCCACCAGCTGTCGCTGTCAGGCGCGTGGCTGACAAGGACGAAGCGCTCACCCTCGGCCGAAGCAGGCGACGCAGCGCCGGCAAAGATGGCAAGCGAAGCTGCCAGCGTAAGAATGGACTTTTTCATTTGCTCCTCCCTCTGAAGATCACGGGTGCCGCCACGCATCGTTGCCGATGTCCTCTCGTGACTACCGTAAGCAGAACGTATATTCCATTTTGGGGGATTTGCAATAGTGTTGTTCTATATTAAAGAAGCCGGCGCCGCGCCCCCACTGCGACTGACAGGGTCATTGCCAGCGTCATGGTCGCTGCAAGGACGCGGAAATTTCCGACGTCAATTTCCGATACAAGCAAATGCAACGCATCAAGAGCCGCCAGAGGGCTTGTGGGGAGATCCGTAATGGCCACGATTTCCACACCGCGTTGCGCGGCAGCTTCCGCAAGGGCGACAGTGTCAGCCGTGTAAGGGGCAAAGGTGATGGCGATTAGCGCATCGCCTTCGCCAAGCATGTGATGTTGCGTCAAATTCCCGACACCGCTGTGCAAGATGGCCGGGATGCTCATCTTCTCGAATGCGTAAGCAAGATAGCTTGCAACGGGAAAGGTCCGTCGCAGTCCGACAATATGGATCGTTCGAGCCCCCGCAAGGACAGTCACCGCCTTGCGCAAAAGCTCCGGATCGACTGAACGCGCAAGGTTTTCAATGGAGGATCGGCCAGCCTCTGAGAACTCCGCCAGGAGGCCGGAAGGCGTCTCGCCGCCGCCATTTCGCAGGCTCGCAAGTCGCGTCGTGTAGTCGGGCCACTTTTGCGAATATTCTTCGCGGTAGAGCTTTTGCATCTGGGAATAGCCGGAAAAGCCCATCTCCTGGCAAAAGCGCATCAATGCTGAGGCCGGTACCTGTGCTCTCGCAGCTATATCTGCAACTGTGGCGAAGGCGATCTTGTCCGGATTCGCCGCCACATATTCGGCGCACTGCTTGAGCCGCTTCGGCAAGGTTCCGCCGACCCGACGCAATCGCTCTTCAAATTCGGCGAGGTTTCTTGGAGCTGGGATTCCGTCTGTCGGCATGCTGGTACCTTGACATGATCTACTTTCCCTGATTTTGGAATATTCATTCTGTTAGCGCAAGCGTGCCGGGATCGATTGCCCCGATGATGCACAGTGTTGGACAGGAACAGGGAGGAAATCGTGAGCATCAGATTTGCACTTCTGGGCGCAGGCCGTATCGGGCGCGTTCATGCGAAAGCCATTGCGGCCAATCCAGACGCGACTCTTGTGGCGGTTGCGGATCCATTCAAGGAAGCTGCCGACGCGATCATCAGCAGGTTCGGCGGCGAGGCCAGAACGGTGGAGGAGATCGAGACGGCTGGCGATATTGATGCGGTGGTAATCTGCACACCCACGGATACGCACGCTGATCTCATCGAGAAATTTGCACGGGCCGGGAAGTCGATCTTCTGCGAGAAGCCCGTGGATTTGACGATTGAGCGCGTGCGCCAGTGCCTCCAGACGGTGGAGGAGACCGACGCAACCTTGATGATCGGGTTCAATCGCCGCTTTGACCCGCACTTTCGCGCTGTGCGCCGCGCGATCGACGACGGGCGCATCGGTAATGTTGAAATGATTCAGATCGTCTCGCGCGACCCAGGGCCGCCGCCTGCCAATTACATCACGTCATCTGGCGGCATTTTCCGCGATATGACCATTCACGACTTCGACATGGCACGGTTTCTCCTCGGCGAAGAGCCGGACACTGTCTTTGCCACCGCCTCCGTCCTGGTTGATCCGCAAATTGGCGAACTCGGAGATTTCGACAGTGCTTCTGTCACGCTGGCGACCGCTTCCGGAAAGCACTGCACCATCTCGAATTCACGCCGCGCTGCATATGGCTATGACCAACGTGTCGAGGTGCATGGCTCGTTGGGCTCGGTGGCCGCAGAAAATCAACGTCCCGTTTCCATCGAAGTGGCGACGAGCGCCGGTTACGAGCGGCCGCCGCTGCACGACTTTTTCATGACCCGGTACACCGAAGCTTACGCAGCCGAAATCGCATCTTTCATTGCCTCGGTTAAGGCAGGGAAGAAGCCGTCACCATCCGGGGCAGATGGCCTTGCGGCTCTCCTGCTGGCGGAAGCTGCGCTCAAGTCTGTGAACGAGGGAAGGGCGGTGCGGCTCGAGGAAATCGGAGGCTGACGGTGGCGAGCGTCGGGATTGGTCTCATTGGCACCGGCTTCATGGGAAAATGCCATGCGCTGGCCTATGGCGCAGTGAGGGCGGTGTTCGGCGATGTTCCGACGCCGCGGCTCGAGCTTTTGTGCGAGATGCCGCGGGACAAGGCAGAGGCGATGGCCGACCAGTTTGGCTTTGCCCGCGTGACGGATGATTGGCAAAATGTCGTCTCTGATCCCGCTGTCGACATTGTCTGTATCACGACACCAAACAAGCTGCATGCCCAGATCGCCATCGCGGCTCTTGAAGCAGGCAAGCACGTCCATTGTGAAAAGCCGATGGCACTCACGTTGGAGGACGCCGAGGCAATGGCTGCCGCAGCCCGGGGTTCTGCTGGGAAGACGATAGTCGGCTATAATTACATCCGAAATCCCGCATTCCAGCATGTCAGGAAGCTGATCGAGGAGGGTGCAATCGGCCGCCCGATCCACTTCCGCGGATTTGTCGACGAAGATTATCAGGCAGACCCGGACCTGCCCTGGACATGGCGGGCAACGAAAGCGGAAGCTGGACTGGGGGCGCTGGGTGATCTCGGCTGCCATATGATCAGCATGGCGGTCGAGCTTATGGGCAAAGTTCGCAGTGTGATCGGCGATGTCCGCACCGTTCATGCAACTCGACCTTCAGCTGAGGACGGGATGCACAGGCCGGTCGAGAACGAAGATATCGCCTCCGCAATCCTTGAATTTGACAACGGAGTTCAAGGGGTCTTTTCGACGTCGCGCTCTGCCTGGGGGCGGAAAAACTACATGGCCGTGGAGGTGCATGGCACGCAAGGCATGATCTGCTTTGACCAGGAGCGGATGAACGAACTACGTCTGTACCAGAACTCCGGCGGCAACACGCAGGGTTTTCGCACGATCCTGACCGGGCCGTCTCATGATCCCTACGGACATTTCGTCCCGGCTCCAGGCCATCAACTGGGCTTCAATGATTTGAAAACGATCGAAGCCGCCAGTTTCTTGCGGGCGATAGCGGATAAAGCAGATGCCTATCCCTCATTTGCCGATGCCCTGCACTTCGAGCGGGTCATTCACGCGATCGCGGCCTCATACGGCAATCGCATTTCCATCTGAAATTAACACCTGCCGGTCGCCACTTTGGACAGTCGGTAGACTTTTGGGCTATGGCAGACCTGCCTTCGATGCGGGTAGGCTTAGACAACCCAATTTCAGGATTCGGTCCCTTCGGACGAGGAGTTGATTATGAAGACACGTGCCGCCGTTGCCGTTGCTGCTGGCAAGCCGCTGGAGATCATGGAAGTCGATCTTGAAGGTCCGCGCGAGGGCGAGGTCCTGGTCGAGATCAAGGCGACCGGCATTTGCCATACAGACGAATTCACTCTGTCGGGCGCTGACCCGGAAGGTATCTTCCCGGCGATTCTTGGCCATGAGGGCGCAGGCGTTGTCGTCGACGTTGGTCCGGGTGTGACTTCGCTGAAGAAGGGTGACCACGTCATCCCGCTCTATACTCCAGAGTGCCGCCAGTGCCCGTCGTGCCTGTCGCAGAAGACCAACCTTTGCACCGCGATCCGCGCCACCCAGGGGCAGGGCTTGATGCCCGATGGCACCAGCCGCTTCTCGATCGGCAAGGACAAGATCTTCCACTATATGGGCTGCTCGACCTTCGCGAACCACACGGTTCTGCCTGAGATCGCCCTGGCCAAGGTCAATCCGGACGCCCCGTTTGACAAGATCTGCTACATCGGCTGCGGCGTGACGACCGGCATCGGTGCCGTCTTCAACACGGCAAAGGTCGAGATTGGCGCAACTGCGGCCGTGTTTGGTCTTGGCGGCATTGGTCTTAACGTTATTCAGGGCCTCAGGCTCGCTGGCGCCGACATGATCATCGGCGTCGACATCAATAACGACAAGAAGGAATGGGGCGAGCGCTTCGGCATGACCCATTTCGTCAACCCGACCGAGATTGATGGAGACGTCGTCCAGCACATCGTCAACATGACGAAGCGCGGCGCGGATCAGATTGGCGGCGCTGACTACACCTTCGATTGCACGGGCAACGTGAAGGTCATGCGCCAGGCGTTGGAATGCGCCCACCGTGGTTGGGGTGAGTCGATCGTCATCGGTGTCGCGGGTGCTGGTCAGGAAATCTCCACGCGTCCGTTCCAGCTGGTCACGGGTCGTACCTGGAAGGGCACAGCATTTGGCGGAGCACGCGGCCGTACCGACGTTCCGAAGATTGTTGACTGGTACATGGAGGGCAAGATTCAGATCGATCCGATGATCACCCACACCATGCCGCTGGAAGACATCAACAAGGGCTTTGACCTGATGAACTCGGGCAAGTCGATCCGTTCGGTGGTGATCTACTGATCGGATAAATGACCGCTATTTACATCGATGCGGATGCATGTCCGGTGAAAGACGAGGCGGCGAAAGTCGCCGCCCGTCATCAGTTGGTTGTCACCTTCGTGTCGAACGGTGGTTTGCGGCCCTCTCGCGATCCGATGGTGCGCCATGTGGTGGTACCAGCTGGAGCAGATGCCGCAGACGACTGGATCGTAGATCATGCAGCTGAGAACGATGTAGCCGTGACTGCCGATATTCCGTTGGCAGCGAGGCTTATCGAAAAGGGCGTGCATGTGCTTGGCCCATCAGGCCGCGCATTTACGCCGAACACGATAGGAATGGCGGTTGCGATGCGGGATCTGAAGCAGCATCTGCGTGAAACCGGTGAGATCAAGGGATACAATCCCGGCTTCTCGGCGCGGGATCGTTCAGCATTCCTGTCCGCTCTCGATCAGATCGTCAGAAGGGCTATGAGATCCAGCAAGGAATGATGACGAGAGGCAGGCACGGACCCTTCTATGCCGCGACACTCGCGGCTGTTACCGCTAGCGTAAGTGCTGCGGCCGTCCCGCCTCTCAACGTTCTGATCCTTGCCTCAAACGCCTTCTTCGCAACCTATATCGTGACATCGGCGCGATGGGCACTCGACGCGGGGTCTGAAGTTCCCAGGTCATGCGACACCGGGAGGCGCCGATTCCGTCTACTATCCGTTCGTAATCGGAATGTGCGCGCAGACGTCAGACATCGAAGTCTCGTCGTCAAAGATACGGCCCAGCGTGCTCGTGCACAGCGTCGTCTCCTTTTTCTTCAACACCGTCCTGGTGGCTGCGGCGGTCAACGCAGCAGTTACCCTGAGCAATTGAGGTAGTCATGAAAACCGTTTCCACAGCAAAATCCTTCGGCGGCACCCAGGGCGTTTACACCCACACGTCTGAAGTCTGCGCCTGTGACATGACCTTTGCAGTGTTTGTCCCGCCACAGGCCAAGAACGGCAAGGTTCCGGTGCTTTGGTACCTGTCTGGTCTGACCTGCACCCATGCAAACGTCATGGAGAAGGGCGAATATCGCCGTATGGCGGCAGAGCTGGGGCTGATCATCGTTTGCCCCGACACGAGCCCTCGTGGCGACGACGTCGCCGACGAGGCGGACAACTGGCAGTTCGGCAAGGGCGCCGGCTTTTACGTCGACGCGACGCAGGAGCCCTACGCCAAGAACTACCGGATGTACTCCTACATCACCAAGGAACTGCCGGCGCTCATCGAAAAGGAATTTCCGGCAGATATGAGCCGGCAGGGCATTTTCGGTCACTCGATGGGTGGACATGGTGCTATGACGATCGCGCTGAAGCACCCTGACACGTTCAAGTCGTGCTCGGCGTTTGCACCGATTGTTGAGCCGTCGACGGCCGGTTGGTCAAAGGGCGCGTTTGAGCGATATCTCGGCGCTGATGAGACGAACTGGCGCGCTTATGATGCCTGCGCTCTCGTTAAGGATGGAAAAAGTTTCCCCGAGTTTCTGATCGATCAGGGGCAGGCAGACAGCTTCCTTGATGAGGGGCTACGTCCATGGCTGTTTGAGGAAGCCGTTAAGGGAACAGACATCAAGCTGACGCTGCGCATGCAGGAAGGGTACGACCACTCTTACTATTTCATCTCGACCTTCATGGACGACCATCTGCGCTGGCACGCAGAGCGTCTCGGCTAAGACAGGCCCATCAGAGCACCCGCACCCCTTGCTGCGGGTGCTCTTCCTCAGTCCGTATCCAGATGCAGCTTATGCAGGATACGATGCACGATCGGCGCGAAGATCACGCTGAACGCGGCAAGGAAAAACAGGTTGGCGTATAGTCCGAACATCGCGGCAAACAGGCGCCCGGCGTAGGTCTCGGGGAACTGGATCAGGCCCAGACCCGCAAGAATGTGAGCGGCGCTCAGGATCGCCTCATCAAAGCTGTAGCCTTCAATCAAGGCAAACCCCGCGGAACCGGCGAGCACGGACAGTGCCATGATCGCGACGACGCAGCCTACGTGCTTGCCAACGCGCCACACGAACCGTTCGAACGAGATCAGGCGCGAAGAAGAGGGTTCGTACAATCTCTATCCTTTCGTAGCGGAAGAAACCGAGGCGGCAGCCAAATCTGGGGTCGTGAGTAGCTGGTTCTGTCCCGCGGGGGAAGGCTGCTTGACTTTGCCCGGCACCCCAACTAGCTGTTGCGTATTCCGAGGGGAGCGCCGCACGGCGCTGAGATGGCAGTGAGCTGGACCCTTGAACCTGATCCGGATCATGCCGGCGTAGGAACGGAAAAATGGCTCAAGGCCGCAATTCCCATTACCTCGCGCAAAACCGGATCTCCGTGATGAAAGTCGGGAGATCGCCAATGCAGTTCACTCACTACAAGATACGCCAGAGAAACCGCGCAAATCGCTGAGCGATTAAAATGCGCAGTATTGGACGGTTGGCGCGCGCGCTGTTGCCGCTTTTGCTCGGCTGGCAAGCCCTTGTGTGGTTGCTGACGCCGCCCCGCTACATTTTGCCCGGGCCCCTGGATGTGCTTGCCGCCGCTCACCGGCAGGGCGAGTGGTTGCTATCCAATACGCTCGTCACCCTCAGCGAGATCGCGATCGGCTTTCTGGCTGGGGCGGGAGCGGGCATTGTAACCGCCCTTACCGTGGTCGCACTTCCTCGCCTGGGACGTCTGGTCTGGCCCATCGTTCTCGTCCTGCAGGCGTTTCCGGTCTTTGTTCTCGCACCTTTGCTGGTGTTGTGGTTCGGCTTCGGTTTGGTCTCGAAGGTGGTGATGACGGCGCTCATCATTTTCTTTCCCGTCGCGTCGTCCTTTGCAGACGGGCTTCGACGAATTCCTCAGGAGCTACTCGATGCCACCGCGCTTACCGAGGCATCGATGTGGCAGGCATTCGTCTATGTGCGAATTCCGCTGGCAATGCCCTCGCTCGTCTCAGGTTTGCGAGTTGCTGCGCCCCTCGCGCCCCTTGGTGCCGTCATCGGCGAATGGGTCGGGGCCTCTGCAGGACTGGGCTTTGTAATGGTTCAGGCCAACGCCAGGATGCAAACCGACATCGTCTTCGCCGCGATGGCAATCGTGGCGATCTTAACCCTCTTGCTGCGGGCTGCTGTCGACATGGCTGCACCCGCGCTCGTCCCGTGGTCGCGCGAGCAATGAGGTTCTTATCGAGCATGTGGAGTAAAGAAGATGATCCGTCGAAGCCTTGCAGCCGCCGCGCTGCTCCTCTCCTCTCTGGGGAGCTCGTATGCGGACGACAAGCTGACTGTGTTGCTGGAGTGGTTTGTAAACCCCGATCACGCGCCGCTGGTCGTTGCGCAAGAACTTGGCTTGTTTGAAAAGGCTGGGTTGGATGTGGAGCTGCTGCCACCTGCGGATCCATCCATGGTGCCGCGCGCAGTTGGTGCGGGGCAGGCCGAAATCGGCGTTCACTATCAGCCGAACCTCTACCTCGATCACGCGGCGGGCGTGCCGATCGTGCGCTTCGGAACCTTGGTGGAGACACCGCTGAACACACTGACGGTTCTCGCAGATGGTCCGGTGAAGGAGCTTGCCGATCTGGCGGGGAAGCGCATCGGCTTTTCCGTATCCGGATTTGAGGACGCGATGCTGAAGCGCATGCTTGGAGGGGCAGGGATCGACCTCTCCAGCGTCGAACTCGTCAACGTCAACTTTGCGCTGACTCCTTCGCTTCTTTCCGGTCAGGTCGACGCGACGATTGGCGGGTTTCGAAATTTCGAGCTGACGCAGATGCGCCTTGAAGGCCATGAGGGCCGCTCGTTCTTTCCTGAGGAGAATGGCGTTCCTGTCTACGACGAACTCATCTTCGTCACGCGGACCGATCTGTTAAGCGATGATCGGCTGAAGCGTTTCCTGGAGGCGGTTGAGCAGGGGGCAATCTACCTGACGAACCACCCGCAGGAGGCGTGGCAGATGTTCATCCGCGCCTATCCGGAGCTTGATGATGAGCTCAACCGTCAGGCGTGGATCGACACATTGCCACGTTTTGCCAAGCGTCCGGCGGCACTGGACAATGCACGCTACGAACGCTTCGGTGCGTTCATGGCTGAAAGCGGGCTGATCCCTGCCGCGCCTCAAGTCGAGGACATTGCGGTGGAGCTGCCATGAGCGGGCTCACGTCTTCAGAATTTGTGCGCCACGCCGCGGCAGCGCTGGAACGCGTGCGCAATACTCGCCCGCGCGTTCACTGCCTCATGAACACTGTCGTTCAAAAGCTTGTCGCGGACGGCCTTTCAGCGATTGACGCTATTCCTTCCATGACCTCTTCACCGGAGGAAGTGGAGGCATTCGTCGAAAAGGCCGATGCTCTTAGCGTCAATCTTGGAACGCTGGACAGTCAGCGCAGAACCTCGATCACCTTGGGTGTCAGCGCGTCTGCACGGCTTGGCCGCCCATGGGTGCTCGACCCCGCGCATTGCGACTACTCTGCTTCGCGAGCCACCTTCGCACAGCAATTGCTGCGAGAAGGTACGCCCATCCTGCGCGCGAACGAAGCTGAGTTCTGGCTGCTTCAAGTGTCCGATGATGTGGTGGGTGTGCGGACCGGAAAGCATGACGTCGTCCGCAAGGGGGCACAATCCATCACCATTGAGAACGGCCATCCGCTCACAGCCAAGGTGACCGGCACTGGCTGCCTTTCAGGTGCCGTGATCGCGGCCTTTCTCGCACTGGGTGAGGATCCGCACCTTAGTGCTGCATCGGCTTTGCTGGCTTTCGGGGTGGCGTCTGAATTGGCGGCTGACCACGCGCGTGGGCCAGGCAGCTTCGAACCGGCACTCCTCGATGCGCTGCACGCAATTTCTCCCGACGACATTTTGAAAAGGGCAAGGATTAGTCATGACCAAGGTTGATTACAGGCTGAACCCGATCATTGATGGCAGCCTGCGTGACGTTGGAAATCTCGCAGAACTTGCTGGAATTGCGGCCCGAAACGGCGCGACAATCATCCAGTATCGCGACAAGGACGCATCTACGCGCGAGATGATCCTTCAGGCCAAGGCAATTCGCGAAGCGCTGGCAGGAACCGGAGTTCCGCTCCTCGTCAACGATCGCATTGATGTTGCCCTGGCGGCCGAAGTTGAGGGCGTACATATCGGCCGCGATGACATGGCCCCCGAGATTGCTCGAAGGCTGCTTGGGCCAGACGCAATCATCGGCCTGACGGTGAAAAACGAGGCGGATGCGGACACAGCAATCGCAGCGCCGATCGATTACGCCTGCATCGGCGGGGTGTTCGACACATTGTCAAAGAAAAACGCCGATGCGCCGGTAGGGATCGACGGCTTTTCAGCGCTGAGCCAGCGGATTGCCGCGGCTCGCCCCAATATGCCGCTTGGAGCCATTGCCGGCATCGATGCGGAACGTGCTGGAGAGGTCGTGCGTGCCGGTGCCGATGGAGTCGCGGCGATTGCGTCAATCTTCAGAGCACCCGATGTTGCGGTTGCAACGTCCGAACTGCGCAGCGCCGTTGATGCGGCACTGGAGGCGCGCGGCAAATGACGTGCATTGCCATAACGATCGCTGGCTCCGACAGTGGTGGCGGGGCCGGCATTCAGGCTGACTTGAAGACCTTCTCTGCGCTGGGTGTATTCGGCACCAGCGCCATCACGGCCATTACCGCCCAGAACACCCAAGGTGTGACGGCGCTTGAAGATATCTCGTCCGGGATTATCGCGGCTCAGATCGATGCAATCTTAGACGACATGAATGTCGGCGCAGCCAAGATCGGAATGGTTTCGAGGGCGGAGACTATCGTCACGATCGCGCAGCGGCTGCGTCATTACCGGCTTCGGCCGGTTGTCGATCCCGTCATGGTTGCAACCTCGGGAGATCGTCTTCTGCAAGAGGATGCGATCGACACGCTGAAAGCCGAGATTCTGCCGCAAGCGGCGATTGTAACCCCCAATCTTCCCGAGGCGGCGTTGCTTACGGGGCTGCCGGTTGCCCGGACAGAAGACGAGATGATCGTGCAGGCGCGCGCCCTGGTGGACATGGGAGCCGGGGCGGCCTTGGTCAAAGGCGGCCATGGAACGGGGCCTGAAAGCGTCGATATCTTGTTTGACGGGCAAGATATTGCCAGGCTTTCTGCTCCGAGGATCGATACACGGAACACCCATGGAACAGGCTGCACACTTTCGGCAGCGATAACCGCAGGTTTGGCCCGGGGGCTTTCACTTATTGATGCGGTTCGTGAAGCCAAGTCGTTTCTTCACTCCGCGCTTGATGCCGCGCAGCATATGAAGGTCGGCAAGGGCAGCGGTCCCGTTCATCACTTCCATCGCTGGTGGGACTGAGGATCGCTGTGACGAGCAATCACACCCGGCTCCAGAGAATGCTGGCCGATGCGTGCGGTCTGACGCTGCTGGCAATGCTGGCGCTGTCTGCGACTTCGATCGTCATGCGCTATGGCTTCGGTACCGGTCACGTCGGGACTGAGGAATCGCTGGTGTGGATGCTCGTCCTGCTAACGTGTCTCGGCTTCCCGCTCGTCGCGGGAGGCCCCCTGGCGATGCGGATCGAACTGTTCCGCCCGCGCGAAGGCTCGACATTCCAATTGGTCCGAGATGTGATCGCGGAGGCAATTGTCTGGGCCGCAAGCCTGACGCTTCTCTTGTCAGGCGTGAAAGCAGCGATGCAGGTAGGGGGAACCTCTCCGCTTCTCGGCATCGGGGAGTGGCTGAGGCCTGCGGCACTCGCGGTAGGCGGCGGCCTCGCACTTGTTATCCGACTGATGACGCTCGTGTCGCAAAAAGTGAGTTGGCGCTACCTGGCTGTGGTTTTTCTGCTGGCATCGATACCGGCCTTGACCGTCGCTTTTGGAAAGCCGATCAGCACCCTTCCACCCAGCGCGGCTGCGGCATGTTTGATTGGAGTGGCGATTATTGTAGCTGCGCCGCTGCCTCACGCTTTCATTCTGGCCGGCCATGTCGCGCTGATTTTCGGTAGTCCGTTGGTCGAACCTGCGCTGGCTCTTTCGCTGTTGGGCGGAATCGGTCGGTACCTTTTGCTGGCAATTCCATTTTTTCTCCTGGCAGGAGGGTTGCTCATCGTTTCCGGGCTCGCTGACGACCTTGTCAGGTTCGCTGCTTCGCTTGTTGGGAGGCGCAAGGCGGGGCTCGGGCAGACCGTCTTGCTGACCAGCGTGATGTTCTCGGGGATCTCCGGCTCGTCGATCGCCAATGCGGCCTTCAGCGCCAAGACTTTCCAGAGGCCGCTGGTTGCAAATGGTTATCTTCCTGAACGCGCAGCGGCGATCATTGCGGCTACCGCGGTGCTCGACAACATCATCCCGCCTTCGATCGCCTTTTTCATCCTCGCTACGGCCACCAATCTGCCCGTTGGTCCGTTGTTGATAGGTGGGTTGGTCGCCGGGCTGTTTTTGGCCGCTGCACTCGCAATCGCTATTCGCCTGGCGTCCGGGAATGTCGCGCCTCCGCCCGTGGACCCTCTTCCTCGCAGAACGTTGGCATTCCGGGCATTGCCAGTGTTCGGTCTCGCACTTTTGGTCGTGCTCGGGATCCGCTTCGGAATTGTCACTCCGACTGAAGCAGCCGGAATGGCGGCACTTTACACGCTTGGCGCTGTTCTTCTCGCCCAGCGTTCCCTTGGACGCGCTCTCGAGGCATTCCGGCAGTCGGCGACGGAGGCAGCCTCAATCGTCATGCTGATCGGTGCTGCATCGCCGCTTGCCTTTCTGATCGCAGTCGACGGTGTGGCAGCATCAGCCGCTGTGCTGGCACGCTCGCTCGGCGATAACCCTTACATGGTGATGCTGGCAGCCAGTCTCCTGCTGCTTGTGGTCGGCCTTGTTCTCGATATCGGCGCTGCAATCTTGCTGTTTGCTCCTATTCTCCTTCCAGTTGCACTTGCAGTTGGGATCGACCGGGTAAATTTCGGCGTCATTCTCGTCGTCAATTTGATGATTGGTGGTCTGACGCCTCCTGTCGGCATTCTGGTTCAAGTGGTGAGCGCGGCCACACACCTTCCAGCGGTCCGCCTGTT
This sequence comes from Aquamicrobium zhengzhouense, assembly GCF_016124105.1. GTDB lineage: Bacteria > Pseudomonadota > Alphaproteobacteria > Rhizobiales > Rhizobiaceae > Aerobium > Aerobium zhengzhouense. Next base: position 71,268 of record NZ_JADGMQ010000010.1, on the reverse strand, counting down.
CTACGCGGTTCTTCCCTACCTTCTGGCGCTCCTCTTGGCCTTGCTGTGCCTCAGCGTGGCGGCAGTCGCACTGCCCAAAATCTTCTGATGAAAGGAACTCACATGAACCACAGCCGCCGCAAATTTCTCGGTTCGCTGGCACTCGGGCTGGCTGCGCCGGCCGTGATCGGAAGGGCACACGCAGCTACCACGATCGTCGCAGCTTCCTTGCTGGGTGAGGACAAGCCGGAGACGCTGATCTGGCGTCACATCGCGGATGCTGTCGAGAAGGAACTGCCGGGCGGGTTTGCCTTCAATATCGTCCCGAATGCTGCGTTGGGGGGTGAGAAGCAGGTTGTGGAGGGAATCCGCCTTGGTTCGATCCAAGCAAGCCTCTCGACTCTCTCTAACCTGTCCACATGGGTGCCGGAGACCCAGTTGTTCGATCTGCCCTTCCTGTTCCGCGACGTAGAACACCTCAACGCTGCCTTGGCCGCGGACGCGGGAACGAGCTTGCAGGTTCAACTCGCGGCGCAAGGGATCGTCGCCCCAGCCTTCGTGTACTACGGTGCGCGGCATCTGCTCTCGACGGAACCGCTGCCGACGCCAAAATCGGTCCAAGGCAAGCGTATCCGCATCATCCAGAGCCCGCTTCACGCGCAGCTGTGGGAAGATCTTGGCGCTTTGCCCATCGCTTTGCCGATCACCGAAACCTACAATGCACTTTCGACCGGCCATGTTGATGCAATGGACCTGACGAAGTCAGCCTATGCCGGCTTCCGCCTGCATGAAGTTGTGCCTCACGTGACGGAAACAGCTCATATCCACGCCGCAGGCTCAGTGGTCTTCTCAAGTCAGTTCTGGTCGCGGCTCAGTCGCGAAGAGCAGGAGGTTTTCACTTCTGCGGCTGTCGAGGGGGCAACCTACTTCAATGAATTGATGGAAGCGGATGAGCGCAGTTCTGTCGAAGCGGTCAGCAAGGAAGGCGCAATATTCTACGCTGCAGAGGACCGGGGTGCGTGGGAAAAGGGCGCGCGCGGCGTCTGGGACCTTTTTGCAGATCAGGTAGGCGGGATGAGCCAGATCTTGGCTCTGAAAGACCTGTAACGCTGGGTGGCGTCGTCAGCATCAAGAAGTTATCTGCGGCAGGCTGTGTAGCCACGTCTTTCCTTCCTGCGCGCGAGCTTTTCAAATGCCTCCTGCGCTCGAAGGGCATCGTCGTGAAACTCGAGAAGCTGGCGGCCCTTCGTTCCGATCCTGCCCCAAGCACGCACAAGTGCAATCTCGCCGAATAAGGTCGGCTCGATCGACAGATGATAGAAGCGGGCCATATTGCGCGCCGGGTCCTGGCGGTAAAGGAGAAGTGGGGCTGGGATATTCATGTGCGCAGAGTGAAAATTTACCTGCGCTCTGTCCAACGCAAAGGATGAATCGGTTTCGCGCCAAAGATTCATGCCGTTGATGCGTTGAAGTCTTGCGGTGCGTCCTCGCCAGTTCTATATATGACCACAGTGGTCACAGGAGGCGCTCATGCGTGAAATCCAGCTAAAGGACGCCAAGGCGACGTTTTCCGCCGTGGTTGACCAGGCAGTGCGCGGAAACCCGGCAATCATCACACGGCACGGTCGCAAGGAAGTCGTGGTCCTGTCTTTCGAAGAGTACGAGAAACTGTCGCAGGTCCCGAGCCTCGGGCGATTGCTGGCGGCTTTTCCGGGAGAGGATAGCGACCTTCCGGCGCGTGGTGAGGGCTTGCGCGATATCGACCTCTAGCGCTGCCGGGCCCCAGATGATTTCGCGCGGAGCGTGATTGAAGGCATGTTTCTCCTCGACACCAACGTTATATCCGCGCTTGCTCCTTCAAAGCGCGCTACTGCGGCTGAACTTGTCGATTGGCTCGATCGAGCGAGCCCGTTCCTCTACCTCTCGGTAATCACTGCCGCGGAGGCGCAGGCTGGCATTGCTAAGGCCAAGCGGGAAGGGGCGACGACCAAGTCGGCCCTTCTTTCTGACTGGTGGGCGAGCATCGAATACATCTATGCGGATCGTATCCTGCCCTTCGATGTTCGGTGCGCGGCGGCGGCTGGTGCCATTATGGACGAAGCGCGTGCCCATCAGCCGGGTTTTGAGGATATTGCGATTGCAGCCACCGCGAAGGTCATGGGTCTCACGGTTGTGACGCGAAATATCCGCCATTTCCAACCGCTGGGTGTTGAGTGCTTCGATCCGTTTTCAGAACTGCCATCGCTACCTGAGCGAGCATGAAGTTGACGATACCGAATTATCGGTGTCCGAGGAAACTATTATTGCGCATAACTATCTGCTGCTGTATCGATGAGGCGAGTTGGCATCTTTCAGTCCGTCGGGCGATGAAGCGTGCGCGCACGACATTGCGATGCCGGCAACTCGCAGTGGAGGCTGAGCGACATGACCCCCTTTGAAGCACCGATTGACGACATTCTCTTTTCACTAAGCCATGTGGCGCGGGCTGAAGAAGCGGAGTGGGATCGCGAGACCGGTGAGGCGATCATCACGCATTTCTCGGCATTCGCGGCGGAAGTGCTCGCACCGATAAATGCTCTGGGCGATGCGCAAGGTTGCCGTCTGGAAAATGGCCGTGTGATCATGCCGGACGGCTTCCGCGAAGCTTATCAAAAGCTTTCGGGTGATGGCTGGCTCGGCCTCGCCGCGCCCGAAGAATTTGGCGGTCAGAACGTCGACGCTGTGACTGCAGCGGCGATCACGGAGATATTCGCGGGCGCGAACCACTCGCTTCAGATGGTCTCGGGCCTCGTACCGGGTGCTGTCTCGACCCTTCTGCACCAGGGAAGCCGAGAGCAGCAGGACAATTGGATCCCTCGCCTGATCTCCGGAGAATATCTGGCGACCATGTGCCTGACGGAGCCGGAGGCCGGTTCCGATCTTGCGCGCATCCGCTGTGCTGCGACGCAGGATGCCGCCGGCTGGAGCATCGACGGCGAAAAGATCTTCATCTCGGGCGGTGATCAGGACATGTCCGAGAACATTCTGCATCTGGTGCTTGCTCGGACTGCGCCGATGGAAACCGGGTTGAAGGGGCTGTCGCTGTTCCTTGTTCCGGCGCATGTCGATGGCAAGGTCAACGGTGTCACCATCACGCGGATCGAGGAGAAGCTGGGCCTGCACGCTTCTCCTACCTGCCAGATGCGATTTGACGATGCCCGTGCGGAGCTGGTCGGCGTTGAGGGGCAGGGGCTCGCGGCCATGTTCATTCTGATGAACCACGCGCGCATTGACGTTGCGATGCAAGGGGTTGCTCATGCGAGCCGCGCCCATGCGATCTCTTCGACCTATGCGGCGACGCGGGTTCAAGGCCGTCGCGCCGATCGTAGCCCGGCTCATCTTATCGATCATGCAGATGTGCGCCGCATGCTGGATGAGCAGCGAATTCTTGCGCTCGGCGCACGCGCGATGAGCCACGTAGCTCTGGTGGAGTCCCTGCGCGGTGCACCGGTGGAACTCATCGATTTCCTGACGCCGATCTGCAAGATCTTTGGCACCGAGGCAGGCATCCGGGCTTCTGATCTTGGAATTCAGATCCTTGGCGGATACGGCTATCTCACCGAATATGGGCTGTCACAGTGCTGGCGCGATGCTCGCATTACCGCCATCTATGAAGGTGCGAACGGCATTCATGCCCTTCAGCTTGCAACAAGGTGCCTGACGCAGAAGGGCGGGGCAGGCGCAGATGCCTTTATCGCGCTGATCGAGCGGCTGGCAGATGGTGGTGACTGGGCTGAGCGGGCTATCGCGGAGTGGCAGGCTCGTCGTGCGATGATTGTTTCGAGCGACAATCCAGCAGAACTCGCGCACGACTTCGCGGGTCAGACCATAGGGCTTTATCTTCGTGCGGTCTGGCAGCGGATCGCCGACGTAGCCGATGCACATCCGGATGGCGAAGAACTGCGTCGCCTAGCATCCAAGGTCAAGTCGATCCGGATCTGAGGTCGCGACACGTTCATGCCGGCGCGCTCAATCCCCGGCGATGGATCGTAGGGTCGGGTGGCTTGTGAACTGATCGGAACCAGAACCCCGATCAGTTTACCTGAAGAGTCAGCCCCGCCCGCTCAGGCCGCGCTGCGGACCTGAAAAGGCCCGTGAGGAATTTCAGGCGGCGCAAAGCTGTCCGGATTGGCGCGATCCCAGCGGCTATACCAATCCGCCAGCTCCGGAATCGCATCCTCGCTGAGCAGGAAGCCTTCGGGAAGATACGGATAGGCTTCGTTGCCATCCAGGAACTCATGATCCGTTTGCCGGAACATGAAGTGATAAGGCATGAAATCGCTTGGGTTGCTCAGGCCGGCCGCTCCTGCAATCTCCCCCAGCGCCCTCATTGTATTGCTGTGGAAACGCGCAACTCGATCGCTCTTGTCACCGGTGTCGAGCGCCTTCTGCCGGTTCGGATCCTGGGTAGCGATGCCGACCGGGCAGCGATTGGTGTGGCAGGATTGAGCCTGGATGCAGCCAATGGCAAACATGAACCCTCGTGCCGCATTGCACCAGTCTGCTCCCAGCGCGATGGCACGCGCAATGTCGAAGGCCGAGACCACTTTGCCTGCCGCGCCAATCTTGACACGGTCACGCAATCCGGCTCCGCGGAGGGTGTTGTGGACGAAGGTCAATCCTTCCAGCATAGGCATACCGACGCGGTTGGTAAATTCGACCGGAGCAGCGCCGGTTCCTCCCTCTGCACCATCAACAACGATAAAGTCGGGAGCGATGCCGCTCTTGAGCATGGCTTTGACCATACTCATAAATTCGCGGCGGTGACCGATGCACAGCTTGAAGCCAACAGGTTTGCCGTCCGAGAGCTCGCGAAGCTGGCTGACAAATTCCATCAGCCCGGTCGGCGTGGAGAAGGTGCTGTGGGCGGCTGGAGATATGCAGTCGATGCCCATCGGGATGCCGCGGGCTTCCGCGATCTCGGGCGTAATCTTTGCCGCTGGCAGCATCCCGCCATGACCCGGCTTCGCTCCCTGGCTCAGCTTGATTTCGATCATCTTGATCTGCGGATCGGCAGCCAAGGCGCGGAAACGCTCGGGCGAGAACGTCCCGTCGTCGTTGCGGCAACCGAAATATCCCGATGCAACCTGGAAGATCAGGTCACCACCGCCAGCCCGGTGATAGCGGCTGATGCTGCCTTCGCCAGTGTCATGTGCAAACCCGCCCTTCTTCGCACCCGAGTTAAGCGCGAGGATGGCGTTTGCTGACAACGAACCGAAGCTCATCGCCGAGATGTTGAGAAGGGAGGAACGGTACGGTTGTCTGCAGTCTGGCCCGCCAACGGTGATGCGAAAATCAGTGTCGGTGATGTGCGTCGGTACCGCCGAATGCGTCAGCCAGGCATAGCCCGACGTATAGACGTTTTCGATGGTCCCAAATGGCCGTTTGTCCTCGTCACCCTTCGCGCGCTGATAGACAAGCGCTCTTGCCTGACGGCTGAAGGGAATCTCGTCATGATCGCTTTCGATGAGATACTGCCGGATCTCCGGCCGAAAATTCTCCAGTACGAAACGGATATGGCCGACGACTGGATAATTGCGCAGGATCGAATGGCGGCGCTGGGTCACGTCGTGGACCCCGAGGCCGAAGAGGGCACCGGAGATCGCAGCCGGCACCAGCCACCAGATTTCGCCAGTAGCAGCGATCAGGAACAGCACGGTGACGATGCCGAGGCTGATGAAAATAGCGTAGCGGGGCAGGGCGTTGAGCTTATTGATCATGGCAACCGGAGCTTGTGACACGGGACACGGGAAGGGGGCCGGATGACCTTGGACCCGAAGGGTTGAACTTGGGTTACCGTTTGGCCCAGAATGAAGCGGAAAGGCGTGGAGATCAGCGTTTCATGCTGTTTCGATTCCGTTTTGACGAGCCATATCCACGAGCGCGGCGGCGAGTTCGTCTGTAGCCTTCGACCGGGGGCGAAATTTCGACCAATAGAGGTAGGCAGGTACGTCAACGCTGTCCTTTAACGGGCGCGCTACCAGCCCGGACCGCTCGCAGTCGAGGACCGAATACGGGTCAAGGATCGCGACCCCGATATTCTCGGCCACGAATGACAGCGCCGCCTCGACGAAGTGGACATAGACGTGTGTCTCGCGCTCTACGTTTGCGCGCGCATACGTTGCGTCAATGTAACGCCCATGCGTGGTGTTCGGATTGAAGGAGATCAGCACTTCTCCCTCGAGGTCGCTAGGTGAAATGATTTTCTCGCCTGCGAGACGGTGGCCTTTTGGCATTACACAATAAAGCCCGCCTTTCGCGAAGACGGTGCAGTCGAGGTTGGGATCTTCGGCGGGCGCGATGCTCGTTACACAGGAACCCTGTCCGAAAAGAAGATAATCGCGGATGTCCTTTTGAGGCAGGAAATCACAATAGAAGACACGTGATGGCGCGTCGCCGCGAAGCTTGCTCAGCGCCTTGGGAAGGAGTCGCATCCCAATACTTGGGGTCGTTCCGAAGCGGAAAACGGAATTGTCGCCCCGTGCGATCGCGTGGATTGCATCCGACAGGCGGTCGAACTGTCCATAAACGCGATCTACCTCGACAAAGATCAGCTTGGCCTCGTCAGTGGGGACCAGGCGGCCGCCGATGCGTTCAAACAGCGTCGTGGACAATTCGTCTTCGAAGCGACGAATGGTCATGCTTAGGCTGGGCTGGGATACCCCCAATTGCTGGGCAGCGGCCGTCAGTGAGCCGGTCGCCATGACCGTGCGGAAGACCTCGATTTGACGTTCTTTGAGCTTTGGCCGTGCCATTCCCGCTTCCGCCTGCAATTCGCTTGATAACTTCACGTTATATAGGTGCCCTCATATCGTATTGGAAATGATGGTGGAAGATGGGCGATAGCTGGATGGGCATCATGGCTTGATAAGCTCGTGGAGGAATTGCGCATGATCAAGGGTAGCACGCGCCTTGTAGCGATAATCGGAACGCCGATTGCGCAGGTAAAATCTCCAGAAAATTTCAACAGAGCTTTTGCCGAGATGGACCGTGATCACGCGATGATTGCGATGGATATTTCTTCAGAAGCAGTCGCAGGCTTTGTAGAACTTGCGCGGCGATGGGATAATCTCGACGGATTCGTAGTTACGATTCCTCACAAGCAGGCTGTCGCTGCCTTGGCTGACGATGTCACGTCGCGGGTGAAGGCGCTTGGTGCAGCCAATGTGGTCCGTCGTGAGCAGGACGGTCGCCTGGTCGCCGACATGGTGGACGGCCTCGGCTATCTGGCTGCCCTTCAAAACAACGGTTTTGAACCGGCCGGCAAGAAGGCGCTTCTCGTCGGTAGCGGCGGAGCGGGAAGCGCAATCGCTTATTCGCTCTGTGAGGCAGGAGTTGCAGAGCTTGCGATCTCCGAGATTGACGTTGCCCGCGGCGAACAGTTGGCCGCGCGTCTCCGCGAGGACTTCCCTGGTGCCAACATCTCAACCGTCTGCGGCGACATAGGTAATTATGACCTGGTCGCCAATGCCACGCCGCTTGGCATGAAGGCGAGCGACCCACTTCCGATTGGCCGGCTTCATATAGAGGCGCTCAAGGATACGGCTTTGGTGACCGACGTGGTCACGTCTCCGGAGATGACACCGTTCCTCGAAGCCGCGAAGGCACGTGGTCTGAAGATCCAGACCGGACCCGAGATGGCGCGCGCGCAGCTTGGCCTGCTGGGCAGGCATATGGGTGTGCTCTAGCGCGCCGGAATGTAGATTTGGATAGGTTGATGAGCAGAAAAACCGAGACTTACGATGTGGTTGTTGCCGGTGCAGGGGCAGGCGGTATCGCTGCAGCGGTAGGTGCGGCTCGTTCGGGAGCGCGCACGCTTCTGGTCGAACGTTACGGTTTCATGGGCGGGGCGGCGACCAACTCGCTCGTCCTGGCCTACTGCGGATTTTATGCGCGTGGCCAGGAGCAGCGGCAGACCGTCTTTGGCGTAGGAAAGGCGCTGCTCGAGGAATTGGCGGCGATCGGGGCGGACACCGCACCCATCGTCTCAAAGAGCGGATACTGGGTGGTGATGCTTGACCCGGAAGCCACAAAGCTTGGCTTTGACCGGCTCGCGCGCAAGAACAATGTGGAAGTTCGTCTGCATTCCCGTCTGATCGGCGCGAACGTATCGGATGGTCGGATCCGCAGCGTCGATATTGTTGATCATTCCGGGATCGTCACGGTCGAAGCGGGTGCGTTTGTGGATGCAAGCGGCGAGGCAACGCTGGCGACGCTGGCGGGCGTCCCGCTCAGCCAGCCGGGCGGATCGCCGTCTGCGGTCCAGGCAGCATCAATGCCAATCCGCATTGGTGGCGTCAAAGACGGTACGATCTTCGATCGCAAGCTGATGGCCGAGCTGATTGCAGAGCACAACAAGACCGCGCGCCTTCCGATCCTTCGGGCCGATGGCGGCGTTCTGGTTACACTGCCCATCTCAGGCGAGACGTGGTGGATGGCGATCGACCTTGAGACCGATGGCGTCACCAGCGAAAGCTTGACGAATGCCGAGTTCGAGGCGCGAGAACTGGCCTGGACGAACCTGGAAGTTCTGCGTCGTCATCCCGGCTTCGAGAAGGCTTATCTTGCCTCGAGCGGTCCGCAGATCGGTATCCGAGAGACCCGGCGCCCATTCTCACGCGCTGACGTTACAGAACGGGACGTCGTGGAAGGCCTTCGTCATGCTGACGGCATTGCTCGCGGAAGCTGGCCGATGGAAGTGCATGAAGCGCCAGGGCGCGCGCGCTTCGTTGAGGTCGGTGGCGAGGGCTTCTTCGATATCCGGGCCGGGGCAATTGAAGCAGCCGAAATCGAAAACTTGCGCCTCGCAGGGCGTGTGATTGGCGCGGATGCGAAGGCCTATGGCTCGGTCCGAGTAATGGGCACCGCGTTTGCCACTGGCCATGCCGCAGGCATTTCAGCTGCGTTGGAAGCCGATGGCGGGTTGGATGTCGCGACCTTGCAGGCACGGCTAAAAGAGCAGGGCGCTCTCATCTGACGAGGAGCCTTTGGGGGAGCAAATATGAGCGGCATTGAAACGGCGCGTAGCTACGATTTGATCGTGCTGGGAAGCGGTGCGGGTGGCCTTGCAGCTGCAGTAACGGCTGCACATAAAGGTCTTCGCGTTCTGATGCTTGAGAAGGAAGCCCATTTTGGCGGGGCTTCGGCGATCTCGGGCGGGACAATCTGGGTCCCAGGTAACGAGCAGGCGGTTGCAGCCGGACTGGATTCCGCAACGACTACGGCACGAACTTACCTTCGCAACATCATCGGCGATGGCGCAAACACGGAACTCGTCGATGCCTTTCTTGAGCGTGGGCCTGAGGCGCTCGCTTTCCTGGAGAAGAGCACCGAGCTTAAGTTCAAGGTACGGCCTTTCTCGCCGGATTATCATATGGAGATTGCGGGTTCGTCCGATGGTGGACGCGCGCTTGAGGTTCTCGAATATGACGGCAGTAATCTCGGCGAACGGTTTCGGGAATTGCGCAAGCCACCGGAGGGCATGCTGCTATTTGGCGGTATGATGGTCAATCGCGTCGATGTTCAGCATTTCCTGAACATGCGCCGGTCCCTGGCCTCTTTCATGCACTGCATGAAACTGATCGCACGCTATGCCAAGGATCGTCTGTCTTATGACAGGGGCACGCGCCTTGTGGTGGGTAACGCGCTGGTCGCGCGCCTGGTTCGCTCCGCCTTCGACCTCGGCGTTGAGCTCAAAACGAAAATACGAACGGCCCGCCTGATTGAAGAGAATGGCGCAATTTGTGGTGTCGTCCTTGAGGATGGGCAGGAAATTCGCTCCACCTGCGGCGTTGTCCTTGCGACGGGCGGCTTCGGTGCCTCTTCAGGCGCTGAAAGATGGCGGGATCACACGGACAGGTCCCATCGCTCCATGTCCCCTGCCGGCAATGTCGGCGACGGCATCGAGCTTGCCAGCGTGGTCGGTGGCGTTGTTGGCGATGACCTGGTTTCGAATTTTTACTGGGCGCCCGTTTCGGTACGCGTCCACGCTGACGGCCGGGAGGAGTTGTTTCCTCATCTTGTCACAGATCGTGCGAAACCGGGCATTATCGCTGTCAACAAACTTGGACGGCGGTTCGTAAACGAGGCGGATTCTTACCACCGCTTCGTCATGGCGATGCAGGCCAACCAGGCCGCGAATTCTCCCTGCTTCCTGATTTGCGATCAAACCGCACTCAGTGCTTACGGCATGGGCCTAGCGCGTCCGGCTCCGGTGTCCAATTTGGAGTTGATCCAATCTGGTTATCTCGTTGAAGCAGACACCGTCTCGGGACTAGCCGCGAAAATCGGGGTCGACGCCGACGCACTGAGCGCAACGGTCGAGAATTTCAATGCCAGTGCCGTCAAGGGGACCGATCCGGAGTTCAACCGTGGTGGGACGTCATACAACGTTTCCATGGGTGACCCGGACCATAAGCCGAATGCCTGCCTCGCGCCGCTGGAAAAGGGGCCCTTCTACGCGATCAGAATCTTTACCGGCGATCTGGGGTCTGCGCGTGGGCTGAGGACGGATGCGAGCGCGCGGGTTCTTGATGGCGAGAACGTGCCGATTGCTGGGCTTTACGCGGTCGGCAACGATATGAACTCCATGATGAACGGCACATATCCCGGGCCCGGGATCACGCTGGGGCCGGCACTCACTTTCGGATATCTCGCGGCGCTCGACGCAGCGAAGAAGACCACTCGCAACTGAGAGGAAATGCGATGATTTACGAAATGCGCACCTATACACTGCGCCCCTTGAAGATGGGCGACTGGCTGGCTCTCTACAAAGCCGAGGCGCTTCCGGTGCAAAAGGAGATCCTGGGCAATCTGGTCGGTTTCTTCACGACCGAGTTCGGAGAAGTGAACCAGGTCGTTCACATCTGGGCTTATGAAAGCCTCGATGATCGCGCCGCCCGACGCGCAAAGATGGCAGCTGACCCGCGCTGGGCCGCGTTCAGCGCCAAGAACAAGGAACTCGACGCGGTGGTTGACCTAAAGTCATCTGTCCTGAAGCCGACAGACTTTTCACCGCTGACGTAAAGTCAGCCTATGGGGTGCGACGACGAAGTCTTCTAGATTGCTTGATAATCGTGCTAGGAGGCGACCACCCCCCGATAAGATGACGTCCATATCCGCTCTTGGGAAGGAGATTACTTAGATGAAATTTACCCTTAACCGCCGTCAGACGCTGCTGGGCCTCGGTGCGACCTCCGCTTTGGTTGGTTTTGGTCTGCCCGCGCGTGCAAACACGAAGGTCAATGTCGGCGTCATGCGCCTCGCCAGCCATGCGCCGAGCTTCATCGCTTTTGAGCGTGGCTACTACAAGGAAGCTGGCCTTGACGTTGAGCTGAAGTACTTCGAAGCTGCCCAGCCGATGGCCGTCGCGATTGCTTCGGGCGATGCGGACTTTGGCATCACTGCAATGAGCGGTGGCCTGATCAGCTTGGCTGAGAAGGAAGCCGTCAAGGTCATTGGCGGTGCGCTGACCGAAGAAAAGGGACTGGTGGGCGCCATCATCCTTGCCTCTAACAAGGCATATGAGGCAGGTCTCACCCATCCGAAGGAACTGGCAGGCAAGACGTTCGGCATTACCACGACGGGCTCATCCTTCCACTTCATGGCGCACAAGATTGCGCAGGCAAACAACATTTCGCTCTCCGACATCTCCCTGCGTCCGCTGCAGAAGGTCGGCGCGATTGTTGGCGCATTGTCTTCCAACCAGATCGACTCGTGGGCTATCCAGCCATCAATCAGCAAGAAGATGATTGCGGAGAATGCCGCGAAGCAGATCGGTCTGGTTTCAGACTACGCGCCCGACTATCAGGTCACGACGGTCTTTACCTCGACCAACAACGCTGCCAATGAACGTGAGAAGACACAGGCCTTCATCAAGGCTTATGCCCGCGCCGTCGAAGACTACAACAAGGCTTTCGTCGACCGGACCGCTGATGCGGATGAGGTCGATGCAATCGCCAAGATCTGCCACAAATATGTCGAGTCCGACCTCCCGTTCGAGCAGGCGAAGAACAATCTCGTTGAAGGTTCGATGCGGATCAACAGCAACCTGGCCCTCTCGCTGAACTCGGTCACCGAACAGCTTGATTGGTTCAAGGCTGAAGGAATGGTCAAGGGCAACATCACCCCTGAGATGCTGTTCGACACCTCTTACGTCGACGTCATCTGATCTCGTTCACTGAAACTGGTAATCGGAGGCCGTAGATCGGCCTCCGCTGGAGACCTGCATGGATTTGCGGATCGAAAACGTCAGCCACACTTACGGATCGTTCGAAGTGTTGCATGACATCTCACTTGATATCCCTCAGGGACAAATTGTCTGCGTCATCGGGCCTTCCGGCTGCGGGAAGTCCACGTTGCTGCGCTTTCTCGGCGGGCTCGAGCAGCCGGCCAAGGGGGCGATCGTGCAGGTAGGGGAGCCGCCCGCGGATTCACTCAACCCGCTCACCTACGTGTTCCAGCATTTTGCGCTGCTGCCGTGGCGTACGGTGGAGGGCAACATCTCGCTGCCGCTTGAAGAGCACAGGCTCTCCGGGGCCGAGCGTGAGGCGATCATCTCGGACGTGTTGGCGCGTACCCGCCTGTCTGATTTCCGGCGTGCACTTCCAAAGCAGCTGTCTGGCGGCATGAAGCAGCGTGTTGCCATTGCCCGAGCCCTGGCGGTGCGCCCGGCAGTGCTGTTGATGGACGAGCCTCTTTCGGCGCTCGATAGCCAAACGCGCGAGCTGTTGATGGACGACTTGGTGACGCTGTGGGAGCGCCAGCCATTTACTGCCGTCTACGTCACCCACAACCTTGCCGAAGCCGTACGCCTTGGGCATCGCATCGTGGTTTTGTCGCGCCGCCCGGGCCGCATCCGCGAAATCGTCGATATCGATATTCCGCTGTCCGAGCGCGATCTCGCCAATCCGGAACTTGCCGCCAAGCAAAAACTGCTCTGGGACCTGATGCACGAAGAGGCGGCAGCAGCAGATCAGGAGTTGGTGGATGTCTGATGCGGTAGTTCGTCCTGTCGAGTTCCGTGGGCGCGGCTTTGAGCCGAAACATGTTCGCGGAATAGGACTGATCGTTTTCGTCGTGCTGATTGCGCTGGCGGAGTTGGGCACGCGCAGTGGCGTCATCTCTTCTCTCACGCTACCCCGTCCGTCGGCGGTTCTGGAGACTTTCGGCAATCTCTACACGACAGGCCTTCTTTGGAAGCACCTTTTTCCCTCTCTGGAGCGGCTGTTTGTCGGTGGCCTGCTGGGGATCCTCGCAGGCGTCTCGCTGGGCGTGTTGATCGGGCTGTTCAGCTTTGTACGGGCCGGCCTGGTGCCGCTGGTTGCTGCCCTTTTCCCGGTGCCGAAGATCGCGCTTCTGCCGTTGTTTGTGATCTGGTTCGGCATTGATGAAGCCTCCAAATATGCGCTGATCGCCTTTGGCACGTTCACGCCAACCGTCGTGGCAACCTATGGCGCTGTCGATAACGTTGATCGCAGCCTGATCCGTATGGGGCAAAGCTTTGGTCTTTCCTGGTGGTCGATCGTACGCAAGATCGTATTGCCGGGAGCTTTCCCTGCAATACTGTCCGGATTGCGTGTCTCAATCTCCATCGCCATCATCCTGCTGGTCGCTGCCGAAATGCTAGGTGCAGAATATGGCGTGGGTTCTTACATCCTTGAAGCCGGGTCGCTTTATGATCTTGAGCGCCTTTTTGCCGGCGTGACCATTTTGTCGGTGATGGGCCTGATCACGAATTGGATCATTGGCCTGATCGAAAAGCGCTTCCTCAGCTGGCGTGGCTGAGGCCTAGACAAACCTTATCGACGAAGTAGCGAACCCGGGGGCAGCGAAAGCGGCTCCCGGGTTTCGTGTATTTTCTTCAACGGGACCGCAGCCACAACGACGAAACAGTCATTCACTGTTTTTCAGGTTCGCCGGCGAACTGCGGAATGTTACCCCGGTCCAAATTTTTTTGATCAGGAAGTGTTTATACAATAGGCTCGCGGATCTTCAGAACGGTGAATGAAGTCGCGCGTGACGCTTATGAAGTGGTCCGCGACTCGGGTGTTATTGAAGAATTTACTTCACAAGGCAGAATTGTGAACAGCCGTGAAGTTCCCCGTGCCGAGTGGCCTTACGCGTTCCCCGGTGCCGCCTACCTCATTGAGCATGAACGTGTTCCGTTCATCTCGTACCCCTACGAGTGGTCATTCTCCGAGTTGAAGGCGGCCGCCTTGCATCACCTCGACCTGCAAAGGCTGGCTCCCCGTACGTGAGCATGCTGTTGCCGCCGGAGATTTTCTAGGAGGGCGGCAACAAGATTGAAGCCTATCTTCTCGCTGACGAGGCCGGCCAGGGAGTCGTCATGCTTCCTGTGGAGGTTGAGGCCGAGAGCTTCCGGTTGGAGGACGACGGCAAGATGCTGGTTTCAGCGTCCGGTGAAGCACATAGGGTCGCGAATGCCTCGTTCGGTTATGTCGAGCACATTGCATTGGACGCCGGTGCATTGCGACTGATCGGCTGGAGCGCTGCAACTGATACAAAGCAAGCGGTGCGCCTTGTGGCGTTCATTTCAAACGGTAGATTTGCCTGTGCTGCCAGCCCCTCGCTGGAGCGTAAGGACGTCGTGGATTATCTCGGGACGGCGGATGTGCTGGTCAGCGGGTTCTCAACCGTTTGTCCGATCAACGGAGATGATTTCAGCGAGGACCGGCTCACCGCAATTGGCATATCCGAGGACGGCGCAGCGGGTTTTCTGAAGCGGCGAAAATGAACCGGATTTGAAAAACATTGCGCGCTCGTCCTATGTGGTCCTTTGATCAGATGCGTTCAGCGTTTCTTCGCTGGCGTTGAATGCGAAAGGAGAATCGATGTGAGCGTTGCATTTGTGAAGGAAGAAAGTGCGGAAGCTGCGTCGGAGACCATTTTGCCTCCAAGGCCAATTTCCGGTCGCCCAAATCTCGTAACCGAGAAGGGGCTGAAGATGCTGCAGGGTGAGCTTGCTCGCGCGCAGGAACTACTGGAAGAGGCAAACCGCGTCGAGGACGTCAATGAGCGCCGGCGCATGTCGGCGGTGCCCTACAGGGACGCGCAATATTTCGCCGAACGAGTTCGCACGGCGCAATTGATCCCGCTGCCAGCCTCAAACGAAATTGTTTCCTTCGGACATACGGTGACGTTCGAGCGAGATGACGGTCGCGTACAGACTTTCCAGATCGTTGGGGAAGACGAGGCAGACCCGGCTCAAGGCACTCTCTCGCACGGTTCGCCGGTGGCTTTGGCGCTGCTCGGCAAGGGAGTGGGAGACGTGGCTCGTGCTGGGCAGCACGAGCTAGAGATTATCCAGATTGCGTAGCGCTGCTGCCCTGCAGCGATGCTGAGGAATGCGAGTGCTGCCAGCGCGGTCAGGTGGACGATTTCTTGGGACGGCCACGCTTGGGCTTGACCGGCTCCGGCTCCTCGCCGGCTCGTTTCCCAAGTCCCACCTTGCGCGCCAGGTCCGAGCGCTGCGCCGAATAATCGGGAGCGACCATCGGATAGTCTGCGGGCAAGTTCCATTTCTCGCGATATTGCTGCGGCGTCAGGCCATGATGTGACATCAGGTGACGCTTGAGCGACTTGAACTTCTTTCCGTCTTCGAGGCAGACGAGATAGTCCCTCTGGACAGAGCGCTTCGGGTTCACGGCCGGGCGTGCCTGCTGCTCCTCGACGAGAGGAGCCTCCTGCCCCAGCCGCTTCAGCGATTCGTGGACAGCCTCGATCAAGCTCCCGAGATTTTGCGCTGGAACCGGATTATTTGCTACATATGCCGAGACGATATTCGCGGTTAGCGTCACTTCTTCGGCCTTGCTGAGCAGGATGTTGTCGGTGTCTTTCATTTCTTGGCCCTCGTGTTCCTGATTCATGAGGTTGCGCCCGATGTTGGCAAGTAAAGTCTCCGGTTTCTCTATAGATAGATACGAAAAGTGAAGGATCTACGGCGCTGAATATCAAGCTGTATGTTTACCGCTAGCATGATTCTAATTATGATCTCCATCAAATCGAAAGGCCTACATTCTCCTTTGCAAGCAATACAGAGGCGTTTGAACGAGACGAAAATATGTCTATAGAGAGCCTTACTGATTTGGGGTAAATGGGCATTAATTGGGCTTGAAACGACAGAACATGACGAAAACTCCTTGCTGAGGGACCTATCCGATCGGCTGAAAAGTGAGCAGCGATCGCTTTTGCTCTCGGCCGCAAAAAACGGAGATCTACCCGCAAACAGCACGTTACAGCGTGTGGCGCAGCTTGAACTAAATATCGCTGCGATTGAAAACACGCTGACTGAGAAGCCGTAAGCGGAGTTTCGAAGGCGTCTCACCTGGTGTGGAAGAGGGGGTTCTTCCCATCAGGTAACCTTACAAGAATACTACGCGTCCGCTGCTCAATTGATCTGAGGAGCACATGGCGACCAACGGCGCTCGGTGTCCGGATTTACTGCGGATGCTGGTCGGGTTTCTTGTCTTCTGATTCGGACTGTCGTTGCGCAACCAGCGCGCGCTGAAGCTGCATTGCAAGATCAAGAAGCCGCTCAGGGATCGGCTCCTTCTCGATTTCGCGCAGAAGTAGTTCAAATTCGCTTTTGCCCGGGCTGCAATTGTCGCCTGTAGCCTGGTTTTCGCGGATGCCTGAATTATTCAGTTTCGGCATTTCCTGCCCCACTGTCGTACGGCCACCCCAACATTCGATATTCCAGCGAATCGCTCGCGGTTCAAGTACCCCACCAGCAAACACCGGAAAATCCGGCAATTTTACGCTGGTGTGGCGGGTCTACACCACATGGTTTTGAAGTAAACATACCGCAGACGGTTTAGTCGGGCCGCGATGGAGGGTAAGAAGGCGCGGCTCTGCCGCGCCTCGTTGCCGCTCAGGCAGCCTTGGACTTGGCCCGCTTGTTCGCGGAAGCGTCTGCGAGTGCAGAAAGATCGCTGTCGGTTTTGCTTTCTTCGTTGAGGGTCTCTTCAAGAAGCTTGGCCGCGTCTTTCATACCAAGTTCTTCGGCCCATCGACGCAGCGTGCCATAACGAGTGATCTCATAATGTTCCACGGCCTGGGCGGAAGAGATTAAGCCCGCATCAAGAGCAGCCGTGCCCTTGTACTCGTCCATAATTTCTTCGCCTTCAGCCACGATGCCTTCGATTGCATCGCAGGTCTTTCCGCGGGCTGGCTTGCCCAGAAGCTCAAAAACCTGCTGCAGGCGCTCGATCTGGCCATCGGTCTCCTCACGATGCTTCTCAAAAGCGGCCTTCAATTCATCAGACTGGGCCGCACGTTTCATCTTTGGCAGCGTCTTCAGGATTTTCCGTTCCGCGTAATAGATGTCCTTCAAGGTGTCGTGAAACAGATCTTCAAGGGTCTTTTCCTTGGCCATTATTGTTTTCCTTCTCGCAAGAAAATGCTTTCCGGGTGTCCGGATCTAGAGAACAGCTTCTCAAGGTCATTGTTCCATGCCGGCTATGCTGGATGGCAAGAACAATTCCGCGCGAAGCGGGTTTGGCATGTTTCGGGACCAGGATGAGGCACATGACAGACATTGATCGTGAAAAACGTATCCGTATCCGCGCGCACGAGATCTGGGAGAGGGGAGGGCGGCGCGAAGGGCAGGAAGACGAGAACTGGGACCAGGCTCGTCGGGAAATCGAGGTGGAGGACGAAGACGCTGTCGGATTGGGAGAAGTGGTGACAGAGGCGATCGGCCTCACAGTGGGGCAGCAGCCCGCAGGCGAGGAGGACGTGCAGTCTGAACACTCGCAAGATCCGGCGGAGGGAAGCCGCGCTACGGTGGAAAAGCAGTTGTCACGGAAAAAGAAGCCCGCAAAATCCTAGGGATCGGGGAACAAGAGAACGGCGGCGTCCGAGCCGCCCGTTCTAGGGGGTATTAGTGGCGTTCCGGTTCCTGAACGTTCTCGTCATTTCGCTGTTCGCGGAAATTGTTCCTTGCGAACAGCCCTTTCCCTCCTTTGTTCCGTCAGCGAACCCCGAGTAGAACCTCGTAGACATGGTTGTATCGGCGCGACGAGTGTAGCCAGTTGTGCGGACGGGACATCGCCTTTCGGCGCATGCGTAAAAGCATCGAGCGCGACGCAAAGGCACCAAGGGCCCGTGAAACGGCGTTCATCAGTGCGGACAGGTTCATTTCAGAATAGAGGAAGCCGGTTTCGCCATCCTCGATTGTGTCCGCCAACCCGCCGGTTCGGTAGGCAACGGGAAGGGAGCCATAGCGCTGCGCGTACATTTGAGAGAGGCCACATGGCTCAAAGCGTGAAGGCATGAGCAGGAAATCACTGCCGGCGAAAAGACACCGGGCTTCCGCTTCGTTAAAGCCAATTTTCACGCCCACCTTCCCAGGATTGCGTTTGGCGAGGTCCAGCATCGCGTTCTCGAGCGAAGGATCACCCTGACCAGTGACGGCGAGCTGGCCGCCCTTTTGCACAAAATCTTCAGCGGCACGAATGGCCAGGTCGATACCTTTCTGGTGCACCAATCGCGATATGATTGCGAAGAGTGGGCCACGAGAAACACCCAGGCCGAATGCCTCGCGAGCTTGGGCAGCGTTGATGCTGCGCCCTTTGAGATTGGTGCTCGTAAAGGACGCTGGCAAAACCGGATCGCGACTTGCGTCCCAGCTTTCATCGACTCCGTTTAAAATGCCAGTGAGTGCGTGTTGTCGTGCCCTCGTCTGCAAGAGACCTTCAAGGCCACAGCCAAATTCGGGCGTAGTGATCTCACGCGCATATGTTTGGCTGACCGTGGTGACATGCGAGGCGTAGTATAGACCGCTCTTCAGGAAAGAGAGATTACCGTGAAACTCCACCCCTTCCATCTGAAAGGAGGAATCCGGCACGCCGAGCACAGGCAAACGTTCGCGTGGAAACAAGCCCTGGTAAGCCAGATTGTGAACGGTGAGAACGGTCGGCACGTCAAGACCCCGCCAGGACAGATAGGCCGGGGCAAGGGATGCGGGCCAGTCGTTAAGATGGAGCAAATCCGGCTTCCATCCGAGGTCCGGTACGCCCGACGCGATTTCGGCCGCCGCAAAGCTGAGACGTGCAAAACGGACGTCGTTATCGACCCAATCGGAGCCATTTTTGTCGGCGTAGGGCGTGCCTTCCCGATCAAAGAGGTCGGGGCAAACCAGGACGTAGATAACCAGCCCATCCGCCATGTCGATGCGACCGAGGCTGCAGGCGGGCAAGCCGGCGAACGGAGCTAGCTCAGCCACCAGCGCAATCTCGCGGCCGCCCGTGACTTGACGGTAGCCGGGTATGAGGATGCGGATATCGTTGGTTTGGCGGAGCGCTCGTGGCAGCGCAGACGACACATCGCCAAGACCGCCGACCTTGACGAAGTCCGTCATCTCCGAGGTTACGAAAAGTAGTTTAGGGGGAACCTCTGCAGGGTCGAGGTGCTGAACAGCACGCTTTGCGTTCGAACTGCTAGAGCCGATGTATCGATGAGCGCCTCTGACCTGCTGTAACACGCGGTACCTCGCCTGTAACGAAAGCTTTTTTTGCCGCTCGGCCAAGCCGACCGGACCTCCCGAACATGTTGATGCTAGCTATGTTCCCGATTTGACTTCCAAATTATCTGCCGGGTCACATACGCGAACCGCCCGACTGGTCTGTTCCATAATGCGTATTACGCGACCATTGTTGAGTTGGGTGGATGCGCGCTACCGACTATTGGACGGCTTGAGCGGAGGGCGCCGCATATGTCACGTTCACCCTCTCAAGGGCCCTGATCGCCGGAGAATGATGTGTCTCAAACTCAGCTTGTCGTCCTCGGAGCAAGCGGCAATGCACTTGATGCACTCGATGCGCTGCAGGCCGAGCATGAGGTTGTCGGGTTCATCGATGATGATGAAACGCGGCAGGGACAATCGATAGAAGGTATCCCGATCTTGTCGCGCACGGCGCTGGCGAAGTTCCCGCAGGCCCAAGCTGTGGCGTTGATCGGATCTGAGAAAAGTTTCGCAAAGCGCCAGCAAATCATAGATGGTTTTGGTATCGCTACCGGGCGATTTTCAACGATCCTGCATCCGCGTGCCTATGTTTCCCGGCAAGCTGTGCTTGGGAACGGAGTGGTTGTGTTGCCTGGGGTCGTGATCCCGTCAAACGCTCGTATCGGCAATCATGTTCTGATTTTGCCTAATACGGTCATCCATCATGACAGCGTTGTTGAAGATTACTCGATAATTGGCGCCGGTGTAATTATCGCCGGTCACGTCCATATTGGCGCCAGTTGCTATGTCGGCAGCGGCAGCACGATCAAGAACAACGTCACGATCGGGCCGCGCAGCCTCGTCGGCATGGGTGCCAACGTGACCAAAAGCTTTGGAAACGAGATGGTCCTGGTCGGAAACCCGGCTCGCGAGATGAAGCGAGGAGAGGAGAAGGTCGAGCCGCCCCCTCCCCCTGTCTAGCTAAAATCGCTGTCCTCTAAGCTCCGAGCTCCTTGTAGGTCTTGTCGAGAGCAGCACGGACACCGGCAACGAGTTCTTCGACTTGAGCCTCAGTGATGATGAGAGGAGGGCAGAAGGCCAGTGCATCTACCATCGCGCGGCTGATGATGCCTGCTTCCTGCAAATTAGCATTCACCATCGCCCCCAGCTGGCCTGGCGTTGGAAGGGCAGTCTTGGCTTCTTTGTCGGTGACAAGCTCGATCGCTGCGATCAGCGCCATGCCACGCACTTCGCCAACGAGCGGATGATCCGCCAGCGAACGCAGACCGGCCTGCAGTTTAGCGCCGACCTCGCCTGCCCGCTCAACGAGACCATCCTCCTCGATGATGCGGATGGTCTCGAGCGACACCGCAGAGGCGACCGGATGACCGCCTGCGGTGAAACCGTGGCCGAACGTGCCGATCTCGCCGGACCGCTCGCGGATTGGCCCATAGACGCGCTTATTGATGAGCAGCGCTGACGCCGGGATATAGGATGATGAGATCTGCTTCGACAGCGCCATCATGTCCGGTTTGAGGTTGAACGTTTCGCATCCGAACATGCTGCCAGTGCGGCCAAATCCGCAAATGACCTCGTCAGCCACGAGCAGGATGTCGTATTTGGCGAGAACCGCCTGGATCTTTTCCCAATAAGTGGCTGGCGGAACGATCACACCGCCCGCACCCTGCAAAGGCTCGGCGAACATGGCCGCGACTGTGTCGGGACCCGCCGCCTGAATTGCTGCGTCGAGTTCTTCGGCAAGGCGCGTTGCAAATTGTTCCTCTGTCTCACCCGGCTTTCCTTCACGATAGAAGTGCGGTGCCGTCAGGCGAATAACGTCCGGAACGATCAGATCGAATGAATTGTGGTTGGCGGGAAGGCTGGTGAGCGCGGCAGCAGCGATGGTCACGCCGTGATAGGCGCGGTTGCGGACGATGATTTTCTTCTTTTCTGGTTTGCCGAGCGCGTTCGAACGATACCAGATCATCTTGAGGGCGGTGTCGATTGCCTCAGAGCCGGAATTGGTGAAGAACGCCTTACTCATCGGCACCGGTGCCATCGTGACCAGCTTCTCGGCCAGGTCGGCAACGGGGTTGTGCCCCTTGTGGGTAAAGGTGTGGTAGTAGGGCAGCCGCTCCATCTGGCGGGTTGCGGCCTCGACGAGCCGCTTCTCCGAAAAGCCCAGCCCGACGCTCCACAGTCCCGACATGGCTTCCAGATAGCGCTTGCCGTGGTTGTCGTAGACATAGACCCCCTCGCCCCGGTCGATCAGGAGCGGGCCGACTTCTTCATGCTTCTTGGCATTGGTGTAGGCATGCAGATGATAGGCGACGTCGCGGGCTTCGGGAGAGTTCGGAGTGGTCGACATGGGTCACAAAGTCCTTTCAGGCAATGCTGCTCAGATGTGTGTAGGACGAACTTCACGTCCTGTAAAACGGGATCAATGACCATGATGATCAAGCTGTATTGAGCAGGCGCTCCACGATCATCTTGCCAATCGGGATCGATGATGTGGCCGCTGGAGATGGCGCGTTGCAGACATGTAGGCAGTGGTCGCTCTGGCGAAACAGGAAGTCATGGACAAGGCTGCCATCTTCCATCACCGCCTGCGCTCTTATGCCTGCTCCCGGTGTGCCCAGGTCAGCAAGGGTAAGTTCGGGGCAATATTTTCGGCATTCTTCAAGATAGTGCCTGCGCGACAGCGAGTTGCGCATTTCGATGATGCCTGAGCGGATATGGCTCTTCGCCATCTTCCAGAAGCCGGAAAATCTTGCGAAGTCAGCTACATCCTGAAAATTCACGCTTCCCTTTTCGTAGCCTTCGCGTGCAAATCCCAGGACCGCATTGGGGCCGACCGTGATTGAGCCGTCAATCATGCGGGTCAGGTGAATCCCAAGGAACGGGAGGTCCGGGTCCGGGATGGGATAGATCAAGTGGCGGACGATGTTCGCCTTGCTGGGTCGCAGTGTGAAGTATTCACCGCGGAAAGGGACGATACGGAAATCCGGACGAAGTCCTGCCATACGAAGGACGCGGTCGGATTGCAGGCCGGCACAGCTTATCAGCTTCCGTGCGGTAATCCTCTCTTCCGGAGTGACCACGCTCACTTGTGTTGCGGTTTCGGAAATGGCGGTGACCGCGGTGCCGAGGCGTATATCGCCGCCTTGTTCACGGATTTTGATCGCCATGGCGCGGCAAATTTGCGCGTAGTCGACGATGCCGGTCGCTGGGACATGCAATGCGCCAAGACCAGCTATGGCGGGTTCGACCTTCCGAAGTTCAGCCTTGGACAAGCGGGAGAATTGGATGCCGTTCTGGACGGCGCGCTCTTCCAGCGCCTCCATCCGGTAGACTTCCGCCTCATTTGTAGCGACGAGAAGCTTGCCGCATGTCTCGAAGGGTATGTGGTGGTCTCGGCAAAATTGCTTCGTCGCCTCCGCGCCTTCCTTGCATAGCTTCGCCTTCAGCGATCCGGGCTGGTAATAGATCCCCGCATGAATCACGCCGCTATTGTGGCCGGTCTGGTGACGGGCGAAGTCGGTTTCTTTTTCCAGCAACAACAGCTTCGCGCCTGGCGCCTCGCTCTGGAGAGCTATTGCTGTCGCGAGACCGACGATACCACCGCCGATGATGATGAAATCGTAGACCAAGGCACCTCCCCTGCAACGCTCCAGTGTTAGCGTCGCGTTGAGCCGGTTGATACCTCAATCTAATGTTCGGTGCCCAGGACTTGGAAGCAGTTGGATGGCACAAACAGAAATCGCCGCGGAACGTCATGTCCCGCGGCGATCGAAGTGTTTAACCACCCATCGTTACTCGGCAGCAGCCAAGCTGTTGTCGGCTGAGGGCTTCTCAAGGCCGGAGCGCGGCTTTTTTCCGAAGAGCTTCATCACGAAGACGAAGAACACCGGAACGAAGAACACGGCGAGTACCGTGGCGGAAATCATGCCACCCAGCACGGCGGTGCCGATGGCGTTCTGGCTGGCGGCACTGGCGCCGCTGGCAATCGCAAGCGGAACGACGCCGAGAGTGAACGCAAGCGAGGTCATCAGGATCGGGCGGAAGCGCAGCTTGGCGGCCTCAACGGTCGCGTCGAGCAGAGGCATGCCGTCCTCGTATAGATCCTTGGCGAACTCGATGATCAGGATCGCGTTCTTTGCCGAAAGGCCGATAATGGTGATCAGGCCGACCTTGAAGTAGACGTCGTTCGGCATTCCCGCCCAGGTGACGGCGATCACCGAGCCGATCACGCCGAGCGGCACCACCAGCATCACCGACAGCGGGATCGCCCAGCTTTCGTAGAGGGCTGCCAGCAGCAGGAAGATGACGATGATTGTCAGGCCAACCAGCAGAGGTGCTTGCGAGCCCGACTGGATTTCCTGCAGTGACTGTCCGGTCCACTCATAGCCAAAGCCGTTTGGCAGTTGCTCTACGAGACGTTCCATCTCAGCGATCGCTGCACCCGAAGAGTAGCCGGGAGCTGCCGAGCCACTGATGCGGATCGACGGATAGCCATTGTAGCCGACGACCTGCGCTGGGCCCTTGCGCCAATCGATCTTGGCGAAGGTGGAAATCGGCACCATCCCGCCGTGGACGTTGCGAACGTTGAGGTTCAGCAGATCCTCAGTCTGCATTCGCTTGTCCTGCAACGCCTGGATGGTCACCCGCTGCATGCGTCCCAGATTCGGGAAGTCGTTGACATAGCTGGAGCCGATTGCCGCCGAGATCGTCGAGTTGATCGAGGCGAAGGACACGCCGAACGCATTCGCCTTTTCACGGTCGATGATCAGGTTGATCTGCGCCATGTCGGGCATGCCTTCGATGCGCAGGCCACCGACTATCGGGCTTTCATTGGCAAGAGCCATCAGCTGACCGGCTGCTGCCGACAAGGCTTCTTGTCCGAGCCCGGCACGGTCCTGCAGACGGAACGCAAAACCGTCTGATGTACCGAGACCCTGAATCGGCGGAGGCGACAGCGCAAATGACATCGCGTCCTTCAACTGGAAGAGCTGCCCGTTCAGACGGTTTGCGATAGCGGTCGCGGAATTATTGTCGTCGCGCTCTTCCCAATCGGAGAAGGTGAGGAAGGCGAGGCCCGCATTTTCACCAGCACCCGAGAACGAGAAGCCGTTGATGAACGCGCTGTTGGTGATCGCGTCCTCATTGTTGGTCATCGCTTCGATCTGGTCGATGACATTACGGGTACGGTTGCTGCTCGCTTCCGCCGGGGCCTGAATATCAACAATGACGAAGCCCTGGTCCTCGTTCGGCAAGAACGATGATGGCAGCTGCAGGAACAGCCAGCCCATACCAACCAGCAACGCACCGTAGATGACCATGAAGCGGCCGGCGCGGTTCGAGACGAAGCGGGTCATACCCTCATAGCGACGGGTGGTGCGATCGAATACGCGGTTGAACCAGCCGAAGAAACCACGCTTTTCGTGGTGACCGGCCTTCAGCGGCTTGAGGAAGGTGGCGCACAGTGCAGGGGTCAGAGACAGCGCGAGGAAGCCGGAGAACATGATCGAGACGACCATGGTCAGGCTGAACTGCTGGTAGATAACACCAACCGCACCGGGGAAGAACGCCATCGGCACAAACACCGCCGTCAACACCATCGTGATGCCGATGATGGCGCCGGAGATCTGCGTCATAGCCTTGCGGGTGGCTTCCCGCGGAGGAAGGCCTTCCTCCGCCATGATGCGCTCGACGTTCTCGACAACGACGATGGCGTCGTCGACGAGGATGCCGATGGCCAGAACCATCGCGAACATCGTCAGAACGTTGATCGAGAAGCCGGTGATGAGCATTGCCGCACAGGTGCCGAGCAGTGCGACTGGCACAACAAGCGTCGGGATGATCGTGTAGCGGAAGTTCTGCAAGAACAGGAACATCACCGCGAACACAAGGATGATCGCCTCGATCAGCGTCACGATCACCTTTTCGATCGACACCTTTACGAACGGCGAGGTGTCATATGGAATGACGTATTCGACGCCTGCCGGGAAATACGGCTCAAGCTCTGCCATCTTGGCGCGCACGGCTTCCGAGGTCGCCATGGCGTTCGCAGTCGGCGATAGCTGAATGCCGATACCGGCTGCCGGCTTGCCATTGATGCGGGTGCCGAAATTGTAGGTCTCCGCACCAACTTCGAGTTTGGCAACGTCCGAAAGGCGGACGGTGGAGCCGTCGGGGTTTGCGCGCAGAATGATGCGCCCGAACTCTTCAGGCGACGATAGCTGACCCCGTACCAGAACGGTTGCCGTGGTCTGCTGGTCGATCGGGTTAGGCTGCGCGCCGATGCGGCCTGCTGCCACCTGCGCGTTCTGCTGGCGGATCGCTCCGATGACATCATCAGTGGTCAGGTTCAGGCCGACCATCTTGTCGGGGTCGATCCAGATACGCATGGCTCGCTGCGAAGCGAATACCTGCGCACGGCCGACGCCCTCGATACGGCGCAGCTCACCCGCAACGTTGCGGTTGAGATAGTCGCCAAGTCCGATCTGGTCGACCGAGCCATCGCTGGAAATGAGACCGACCATCATCAAGAAACCGGCACCGGCTTCCTGAACATAAACGCCCTGATTCAGAACGATTTCCGGCAGGCGAGGCTCGACGCGCTTGATCGCGTTCTGCACGTCCACCGAAGCCTGGCTCGGATCGGTCCCGGGCTCGAAGGTCGAGGTAATATTGACGAGACCAGACGAGTCCGAGGTCGATTCGAAATAGATCAGGTCGTTGACGCTGTTGAGCTCGTCTTCGATCAGGCGGGTGACGCTCTGATAGATTTCCTCAGGAGAGGCACCCGGATATGTCGCGTAGACGCTGATCTGTGGCGGCGCGACGTTGGGATATTGCGCGACCGGCAGCATCGGGATCGCGATGATACCGCCGAGCATGATGAAGATTGCGACGACCCATGCGAAGATGGGTCGGCCAATAAAAAATTGTGCCATCTGGGCTTATCCCTCGTTGGCGTCTTCAGCCGTAGCTGAGGTTTGGGGCGTCGCGTTCCACTCCTGCGGGGCAACCGGCGCGCCGGGACGCATCTTCTGGAAGCCTTCCACGACAACCTTGTCGCCTTCAGCGATTCCGTGATCGATCACCGCACGGTCGCCGATGTTGCGGCCCGTTCGGATCTGCCGCACCTCAGGAATGTTCTCACCATTGACGACGTAAACGAAAGAGTTGCCGCCGGCGTCGCGCTGAATTGCCTGCTGAGGTACTGCGATGGCAGCGTTTTCAACTCCCTGTTCGATGAGGATGCGAACGTATAGGCCGGGCAGAAGATGGCCGTCAGGGTTAGGAACCTCGGCACGCAGCGTAATCTGCCCGGTGGTTGGGTCGACCGTGGCTTCGGAGAACAGCAACGTCCCCGGATGCTCGTAAGCGCTGCCGTCGTCCATCAGGATCTTCACTTTGGCTTCACCGGGAGCTGGGCTGTTGAGAACTCCAGCTTCCAGCGCCTGGCGCAGACGCATGAGGTCGGAGGATGACTGGGTGAAATCGATGTAAACCGGATCGATCTGCTGAACGGTAGCCAGGCTCACGCTGCTGCTGACCAAGGCACCTTCGGTGACCATTGCCCTGCCAATTCGGCCCGCGATCGGCGCTTTCACCTCAGCGTATTCGAGGTTGAGCTGTGCGGCGTCAAGGCCGGCCTTGGCGGCGGCTACATCGGCGTTGGCCTGCGCCAGCATCGCCACTGCGCTGTCTCGCTGCTGGTCGCTCGCAATTTTGCGCTCACGCAGCTCCTGCTGACGATCAGCCTGCTGTTTGGCAAGGAGCTGGGAGGCCTCGGCACGCAGAAGCGTCGCCTTGGCGCTTTCGACCTGAACGCGGAACGGTTCGGGATCGATGCGGTAAAGCACGTCGCCCTCCGAGACCATGCTGCCCTGTTCGAACACGCGCTCTGTGATTATCCCCGACACTCGTGGTCGGACTTCGGCGATGCGCACGGGAGCGACACGGCCCGGAAGCTCGTTCGTTACTGCAATCGGTTCCGGCTTCGCTTCGACAAAGCTGACCGCAGCTGGCGGCATGGCGGGAGCTGCTGCCGAACTGCCCTCGGATTCACCGCAGGCTGCGACCGACAAAAGTAACAACAGCGAACCTGCCAGTTGGACTGGACGTGAAAAAGCCTTCATGGATTCGGACCTGGTTGGCGTATGAAAAATGGAAATGGTTTGAAGCGGAATGTCAGTTTTTGACGGGGACGGGAGACAGGTCCCTCGGCGGTCTGACAGGAATTTTCTCTGAAATCAGACCCTCAATATCGCGCATGATCTCGGCACGTTTGTCGTCCGGCCAACGGACGAAGCCGAGAACTTCCAGACACCGTACTCCTTCAAGTGCAAGAAAAGCGACAATTGCCGCGCGCTTGTTGGTCGAACTCTCGAGGATCGCCTCCAGCTCGGCGCGGTAGGTATCATTCATGAGGCTGCGCAGATCCGCATCCTGCGCCATCGCCGAAAGAAGATTGAAGGCCACTGCCTCCGGCAAATCTCTCGCATTGTCGCTGATGACGTTAATCCGCGCGCGAAGGTGTACATCGGTTCCTGTACCAAGCTTCTCCGTTGCAAGGCGCAGCTTTTCCTGCTCTTCAGAAACGCGGCGTTCAATCACCGCCCGGATCAGAGCCTGTTTGGATTTGTAGTCGTAGATCACGCTCGCCTTGCTGATACCGGCCGCTATAGCAACGGCATCAAGGGTCAGGCGCGCCGCACCATCCCTGGCGACCACCGCCTCCGCGGCGTCAAGTATTTGACTTTGGTCGATCGTTCTGGGGCGTGACATGCTGTTTCCAATAGTAACCAACCGGTTGGTTGATAAGTGTGCACCGCAATATTGTCAACGGATTCGTGAGGGCGCGGCACTGACTTTCCTGTGATTGGAGGTAGCCGAGAGGCGGAATAACGCGGGTCTGGTTAATGCTTTCGTTCCAGCCGTTCTCCATCGCGCGTTAAGCCACAGGACATTGATATCCCAGGCTGGTTCTTAGGTGTTGCGACTTATATTCTGGTGAGGACAGCCTTCAAGTGGCTTTACGTGGAAGGGTTCTCACGATGAAATATTTACACACGATGGTGCGCGTCACCGATCTCGACAAGTCGCTCGAGTTCTACCGCGACATCATGGGCCTGGTCGAAGTGCGACGCATGGATCACGAGGCGGGGCGGTTCACCCTTGTCTTCCTTGCTGCGCCGGATGATGTCGAAGCTACGCGTTCTGGCGGAGCGCCGACTGTTGAACTCACCTACAATTGGGATCCCGAGGAATATACCGGAGGCAGGAACTTCGGTCACCTCGCCTACGAGGTCGAGAATATCTACGAGTATTGCCAGATGCTGATGGATCGAGGCGTCACCATCAACCGCCCTCCCCGTGATGGTCGAATGGCTTTTATCAAGTCACCTGACGGGATTTCCATTGAACTGCTGCATCGCGGTGGATCACTCGAGCCAGCCGAGCCGTGGGTCTCGATGGAGAATGTTGGCACCTGGTAGGTGGTGTGACGACCACGTGTTGGAGAGCCGGCGGAAACGCCGGCTTATTCGTATGCTCCCGATCAAGCTGTGAGGATTAGCGAGCCTTAGCAAATGCCAGGATGCCGCGCCGGGCTGCAACAGGATTGGCCCCAGCCGCCGTCTCTCGCTGAATCACATCCAGGCTGCTGAGCTGTGCAGGCTTTCCGAACAGATATCCCTGCGCACTGGTGCATCCAATGGACTGCAGAAAGAGAAAATGCTCTTCGCGTTCGACGCCCTCTGCAGTCACCTGAATACCAAGGTCCCGCGCAAGTGCGACCGTCGACTTCACGATGGCGCTGGAGATGTGATTTTCGGTGACATCCATCACAAACGCGCGGTCGATCTTCAATTTGTCGAAGGGAAAAATCCGCAAATTCGCGAGCGACGAATACCCTGTTCCGTAATCGTCCATGGCGATCGTTGTGCCTTGAGCTTTCAAACGACGGACCACCTCCAGCGCTCGAACCGGATCTCCGGTGATGCAGTCCTCGGTGATCTCTATCTCAAGCCGGTCAGCAGGAAGACCAGTTCGCTCAAGGGTGGTGGAGACGATAGTTGGCAGATCCTGCCCCAGGATCTGCGCTGCAGCGATATTGACGGACACTCTCAGGTCAGCCGGCCATTTTACAGCATCAGCGCAAGCTCGTTGGAGAGCCCAATTGCCGATTTCCAGCATCAGGCCGTGCCTTTCGGCGACTGGGAGAAACTGTCCAGGCTGCAACAAGCCGCGGGTCGGGTGGCGCCACCGTAGCAGTGCCTCCAAAGCGATCACATTACGCGTCGCGGTGTCGACAAGCGGCTGGTAATACAGGTCGAATTCATCGCGAGCGAGCGCCCGTTGCAACTCGAAACCCAGGCAGGATTTTTCGCGGTTCGCCTCGTCGAGTAACGGATCATAGAGCATCGGATCGCGACCTCGCATCGCCTTCGAGCGGTACATCGCAAGGTCGGCGGCGGCGAGAAGTTCCTCCGCTCTTTGTGCGTGGTCGGGAAAAATCGCGATGCCGATGCTGGCACCGACCGACAAATGATGGCGCGTGTGCGGAAGCGGCGTTGAGACCGAACGACTTAAACGAGCCGCGAGTTCGTTCAGCTCTTGGTTCGTCGGATTGCCGGATCGGATTGTCACGAACTCGTCGCCGCCGAGGCGTGCGAGGAGTTCGTTTGGCTCAAGCGCCTGCATCATCGACGCAGATACATGCCGCAGCATCTCGTCGCCGGTAAGGTGTCCGTGGACATCATTGATCTGCTTGAAGCGGTCCAGGTCGAGCACAAGCAGGCCGACACGTTCCCGCGCCCGCTCGGCCGCGTGCAGAACTTCGGGGAGCAATGTTGCCAGATGCCCACGATTTGGCAGGCCGGTTAGCGGATCGTGAAGTGACGCATGCCGATATGTCTCGACCATATCCTGGTGAGAGCGCACATCCAGCACGTAGATCGCAATTCCAGTAGCGACCGAGATTGCGGCGACGACGGTGATGGCCAGCAACTCGCTCGATACGGAGTGCGCTACCAGCGCAGTATCCGGCCCAGGGAGAAACGTGGCCGAACCCATGGCTGTGAAATGCATCGTGCAGATTGCAAGGACCAGCGCTCCAAAGCCGATCCATTTGCCACGTTCATTGCGGGCATAGGTTGTTTTGACGAGGGCAAGGGAACTGAACCCCACAGCAAAGCAGAGAGAAAGCAGCACCAGCACGGGATCGTACTCAATTGTGCCCGCGACTGTCAGCCCGGCCATGCCGAGGAAATGCATGACGCAGATGCCGACCCCAATAAGCGCACCGCCGATTGCGAAGCCAGGAGCGTTGGTGGACGAGATCGCGATGTGGAGCCCAGAGATTGTAAAGAGGATTGCGGCTGCCAAAGAGGTGAGCGTAAGTACGGGCTCATATGCATGATCCACGGGCGGGTTGAAACCGAGCATGCCGACGAAGTGCGTGCTCCAAATAGCAGTCCCACCTGCGATACCTGACAAAATAGTCCAAATGACGCGATCGGTATCGCGACGCCTTGCCCGGTCGTAGAGCTGCAGGGTGATCGCCGAGCCGGCGAGACAGACCAATGCAGCTACCAGAACAAACGAATGATCGTGTTCATCGGCCAGGCAGGAAAATACGCGGATCAAGGCAACCCCCCCTTGAGTGTTCCTGCTCACGGATAGGGCCATAGATAAGTTAAGTGTTTATTCAATTACGCTGCGTGATTTTTCCGTTTATTGCTCTCAAGACAACTTTGAACTGTCGGTTAGCCGAAAAATACAGTGTCGAACTGGTTTAGGCGATCGACCAGGGAAGCATTTGCCCGCCTTGGAACACCACAACATCCTCGCCATCTACCGCTACCGAAGCCAGCGCCATAGATGGCTTCTTAACTAGGGTGATGGTTCCCTCATTAGGAACGATGCCATGGAAGCGGGGGCCATTCAGTGAGGCGAAGGCTTCGAACTTGTCGAGCGCGCCTTCCTCATCGAACACCTGGACGTAAGTCTGCAACGCGGTGGCACCGCTGAAAATACCGGCTGAGCAGCATTCGGCTTGCTTGCTCGCGCGCGGATGCGGCGCTGTGTCCGTGCCAAGCATGAAGCAACTTTCGCCCGATGTGGCAGCTTTGCGCAGTGCAATTCTGTGCCGTTCGCGCTTGGCGACAGGAAGGCAGTAAAGGTGCGGACGAAGGCCACCCTGGAAGATGGAGGTGCGGTTGATGACCAGGTGATGCGCGGTGATTGTGCAGGCCGCACGCGAGCTGTGCTCGCGAACAATATCGAGGGTCTCCGCAGTTGTTGCGTGCTCGATGACGACTTTGAGGCCGGGATGGCGCTTGAGGAGCGGGAGCAGGCTCTGCTCCATGAAGACGGCTTCGCGGTCAAAAATGTCAACATCCGGATCGACTGCCTCGCCATGTACCAGGACGGCCATCCCGATCTGCTCCATTCGCTCCAGCACAGGTGCCAAAGCTGCAATATCCGTGACGCCGAAATGCGCGTTGGTGGTTGCGCCTGCCGGATAGAGCTTGGCAGCAAGCCAGACGCCGTCGCGGTAGCCACGCTCAATCTCGTCCGGATCGGTGTTGTCGGTAAGGTAGCACGTCATCAACGGGGTGAAGTCCGCCCCTTCAGGGAGCGCTGCCAGAATGCGTTCGCGATAGGCGATCGCAGCGGCAACAGTTGTGACCGGCGGCGTCAGGTTCGGCATGATGATGCCGCGTGCAAACTGAGCGACGGTGAACGGCAGTACAGCCTTCATCATTTCGCCGTCGCGCACATGGACGTGCCAGTCGTCAGGCCGGCGGATGGTAAGTTCTTGCGGCTGAGGCGTTGGCGCGGAACTGTCAAAAAGGGCGGAAACGCTCATCGGCGGATATCCCCGGCTGGTCAGCTGATCTTGTAGAGCTCTAAGACCATCATCTTCGACGGGTAGCAAGAGGTGCCAGCGAAACTAGCGGTGGAGCACGCGCCTAGCTTTTTTGGGTCCAGCGAAGGCAACCGGCAACCATCGGCGTTGTGCTGACGAGCGCGGCACCATCGAGATAAAGATTGAGAATGCTTGCAAAGGAGATGCCGCTGACGCCCCAGATGCTGCCGCTGGGATCACTCCAGCGTAGATCGGCACCAGCGCGAAGAACCGCCCTCATCTTGGCTTCCTCGGAAATGCTTCCGCGGAAGACCACAATCGTCTCGTTGGGGTTGGAAAGGGCAGGGCCAAAGCCTGCCATCAAACCGGTTGCCAAGGCTGTGACGAGAATGGAAGGCGCGAAAGATGCCGGGCCGCCGAGCCGAGGCAGGCGTAGAGCGATAAGGAGCGGGAGGATCCCGAACATGATGAGCCACGCGACATCCCAGACAATTGGCTGGGCGCTGTCCATGCGGATCCGGTGAATGCCGAGCAACCAGTATGACAGAACTGCATCTGTGATGTGCCAGGTGCTGAAGCCGAGAAGGGAGAGCCTGAATATCTGCCAGCCATCGGGTCGAAGCCCGTTCTGTCTGCGCCGCAGCACAAGCAGGATGCCGAGCAGGGCAAGGAGATACATCAAAAGGTGGAATAGCCCGTCCATCAGTATCTGAAACCGGAGATCGGACGCAGCCGGATCGTCGAGCCCTGACAAAAGGTGATGCCATTGCAGGATCTGGTGAAGGAGGATCCCGTCAAAGAAACCGCCGAGAGCGAAACCGATCATCAGCCAGCCATAAGTCGAACTGCGCTCAGATGCTATTTCCTATTCCTTCCCCTTGGTGATGGACCGGGAACAAGTGACTACGCGGCAGGGTCGCGAGCTGCCCTCCCCTTACTGGCCGGCTCACTTTCAATCGAGGATCTCTAGTCCGAGACGTCGTCGGTTACCTCGATGTGGACGGTCCGTGGCTGTAGTGGCTCCCGGGCCGGACCGGTCAGCACATCTCCAGCCTGATCGAAGCGTGATCCGTGACAGGGACAATCCCAAGTGCGATCTACCGCGTTCCAATCAACGACGCAGCCCATATGCGTGCAGATCGCACTCAGTGCCACAACCTCACCGGAAGGATCGCGCCTCACCGCAAGCTTTTCACCACCATGCGCGACGACCGCGCCCTCGCCAGGTCCTATGGCGGTCAGATCAACAGTCTTTCGACCTAGTATGCGGTCGCCCAAGAGATGAATTCCCGCCTTCACGTTTTCCTTGACGAACTGCGCTCCGCCCGCAATCGGCTTATGGCGGGTTGCATCGTACAGAGGCAGGGCGGGATGCTCTTCACCCAGGACGCAACTGGCGAGGATGTCTCCGGCTACCGCTCCCTGAGTGATACCCCACGCGGCAAACCCTGTCGCGATCAGCAGACGCGGATGATTGCTGTCCGCGGCACCGATAAACGCAGCGCCGTCCATTGGTCGGAAATCCTCGTTGGTCCAAAGATGGGTGGGTTCACGGATCCCAAAGCTATCCTTGAGAAGCCTCCTCAGATCGTCGATCGCCTCATAAAGTTCGTCTGGTTCTCCCGGTCGAAACTCAGCACCTGATACGATCAGGTATCGTTCGTCCTCAAAGCGAGTGGTACGAAGTGAGCGCCTTGGCTCGGAGATATTGATGAACATGCCATTGATATCCAGTCGGGCGGGCATAGGGGCCGCCGCCACGACATGTGCGAAGGGGAAGGCCTTGGCGAAGAAGTGCCCTTGGGAGATGATCGGCTGTTGGGTCGTGACGACCACATGCGCTGCCCTCACCTCCTGCCCATTTATCGTCAAGACACACGGCTGGCCGTAGTCGATGGAGGTCACCCGACTTTCCTCAAAGATCTGGATCTTTTCGCTTATGAGGTCGGCCAATCCCTGAAGATATCCAAAAGGATCGAATTGCCCTTGGGCCGGAAATCGGAGTGCTCCCAACGCCTTTAATGGCAAAGGCACCTGATCAACGATCTCGGCCTTGATGCCCGCCTGTCTCGCAGCCGCCGCCTCGCGTTCCAGCTGTTCGACCTCCTCGTCGGTGGTCGCATAGACGTAGGCATCGCGCACCTCATGCGCCGCTGCCGGCCCGATTGACTGGGCGATCTGGCGTATATGCTGGACAGCCATTTGATTGTGATGCGCATGGAGAGCCGCGTGATCCGCACCAAATTTCTGTGTGATTGTCTGGTAGCTAAGGCCATGCTGTGAGGTGATCTTGGCCGTTGACCGCCCGGTTGCCTGGGTGCCGATCCTGGAGCCTTCGAACAGTGCGACCCTCAGCCCTCGGTTACGCAAGTACCAAGCGCAGTGCAGACCCGCCATGCCGCCCCCTATTATCGCTACATCCACGGAAAGAGGGCCGTCGAGAGCAGGATACGCGTGTAGAGGCTGAGCCGCATCGAGCCAGAAAACATTGCTGAAAGATGGGAACTCGATACTCATTGCAGACGTCCTTCCTGTCGATCCTTCAATGGGCCGGAAGAGAAGGCTGATGCAGCGGAGGCCTCGAGTTCTCTTATCCCCCAGGCGAGGCAGCCGCCCCACACTAGATGCGCCGCCATCATCAGCGCGTTTCGCTGATGCGGGTGCTGGGTTGCAGGCTTCAGGATCGCGGCACCCGGGATCCAGCCAAGATAGCTTGCCAGCCAGACAGAAGGGCCGAACACAAGTCCCGATGTGCTGCGCGGCAAAGCACCAAATATTGCTCCTGCCGCCGCCCCATAAGCAAAGTGCGAGATGATGGTGGCGAGGGCAGCGGATCGCTGCGAAACGGGCAGCAAAGTTTCCGTGATTTCACGCGGAGGCAGTGGATAGCGATCCTGATGATGCAGCGTCGAGTGCAGTGCGCGCATCGTCGCGGTCATTGCCATTGTGGCGCAAAGTCCGGCGATCGCGCCGTAGACGACCCGGCTCATTGGGAGCCTCCGACATTCATTTTTTTGAGCCTGCCGGAGCATCAGTACTCTCTTGCTCCGCTGGGGCCTGATCGGGGAAACTGGGATGCACTGTTTCGGTGCGGACCTGGAATCCGTCGCCGGTTAAGGGAGCTGCCTCGCCCGCGGTGCCCTCAGGCAGAGCGGCGTCACGGTCCGGAACTCCGGTAGGATTTTCAGCCAGAGGCCCCCTTCCATCGTTCTTATGACGCTTTTCCCAAGGATCACGCTGCTTGTCGTTGCCAGCCGGATTGCCGGTGGGGATGCCTTCGCGTGTCATGTCCTGCCTTCATCGCCGTATGCGCTACCTCCACAACCGGCAATGGCGCGAAATGTTCGGCGCGTTGGTCGGGCTTTATTGCACCAGGATTTTGAAGGGTGGGCACGATCTCCGCTTTAGCGCTGGCGCTAATGCAAGGTGAAAATGCCCTCGACGGCTTTCCACTCCGAGGGCTTGATCAATTGATGATGCGCGACGCGTACGGAGTGGAGGGCACCCTCGAGATTTTTGGTCCAGAATCCCAGGAAACCCCGCAGCTCTGGAAAATGGGGTGCCAGATCATATTCCTGCCAGACATATAGCTGCAGCAAACTTGGATGATCCGGCATGTGGTAATGGATCTCTGCAGTCGTCAGTCCGTAACCATCCAGCTGTTTGCGAAATTCGTGGCTGACCTGATTGGGCATATGATACCTCCATGAAGCGTCATCTGCGTGTTCAGATCATGCCTCAAGTACCTGCATTTTCAAGTCGAATGAGCTAAATTTATCGTTCAAAAACATGGCACTAGCAGCGCGTGAGTGTGAGTGCCAAAAATTTGTGCCGAGCCTCTTGAAAGAGCGTTTCGAGACCCCTAGCTCGATAGCGCGGTGCCTGAAGGGCCGCGCCCCGTTCCGGACATCCGGCCGGAGCGGTGGAACCTCTCAACAATTGTTTGTCCTTGAGGAGAACGATATGACGTTCCGTCCATTGCACGATCGAATTCTCGTGCGTCGCCTTGAAGCCGAGGAAAAGACGGCTGGTGGCATCATCATCCCGGACACTGCCAAAGAAAAGCCAAGCGAGGGCGAAGTCATTGCTGTCGGTGCTGGCCGCCGCGATGAAAATGGCAAGCTGATCGAACTCGACGTCAAGGCGGGTGATCGCATCCTGTTCGGCAAGTGGTCGGGCACTGAGATCCGGCTCGATGGGGAAGACTTCCTGATCATGAAGGAAAGCGACATAATGGGCGTGATTGAAGCCCAGAGCGAAGCGAAGACGGCCGCCTGACGGCTTCATCCAACACCAACAAGCCACGCTGCCTATTGAGGAGTGAAAAATGGCTGCAAAAGACGTCAAGTTCAAAGCTGAAGCGCGCGAGAAGATGCTGCGCGGCGTCGACATTCTTGCCAATGCGGTCAAGGTGACCCTTGGCCCCAAGGGCCGCAACGTAGTGATCGACAAATCCTTCGGTGCGCCGCGCATTACCAAGGATGGCGTCTCGGTCGCGAAAGAAATCGAGCTCGAGGACAAGTTCGAGAACATGGGCGCACAGATAGTGCGCGAAGTAGCGTCCAAAACCAATGATCTGGCAGGTGACGGCACGACCACCGCAACGGTGCTTGCACAGGCGATTGTCAGGGAGGGTGCCAAGGCTGTCGCCGCGGGAATGAATCCGATGGATCTCAAGCGCGGCATCGACAAGGCGGCCGAGGCCGTGGTTGCCGAGCTGAAGACCAACGCCCGTAAGGTCACCAACAATGACGAGATTGCCCAGGTAGGCACGATCTCGGCTAATGGCGATGGCGAGATAGGCCGTTTTCTTGCCGAGGCAATGCAGAAGGTGGGCAACGAGGGCGTTATCACGGTCGAAGAGGCCAAGACTGCCGAGACTGAACTCGAAATCGTTGAGGGTATGCAGTTCGACCGCGGCTATCTCTCGCCTTACTTCATCACCAACCAGGATAAAATGCGGGTCGAGCTCGACGATCCGTATGTCCTGATCCACGAGAAAAAGCTCTCCAACCTTCAAGCGATGCTGCCGGTGCTCGAGGCGGTCGTGCAGTCGGGCAAGCCGCTGCTCATCATCGCCGAGGATGTCGAGGGCGAGGCGCTCGCCACGCTCGTTGTCAACAAGCTGCGCGGCGGCCTGAAGGTTGCGGCTGTCAAGGCGCCGGGCTTTGGTGATCGCCGCAAGGCGATGTTGCAGGATATCGCGATCCTCACGGGCGGCGCCGCGATTTCCGAAGATCTCGGCATCAAGCTCGAGAATGTCACCCTCGACATGCTGGGCCGTGCCAAGAAGATCGTCATCGACAAGGAAAACACCACCATTGTCGACGGCGCTGGCAAGAAAGAGGAGATCGAGGGCCGAGTCACCCAGATCAAGGCACAGATCGAGGAGACGACCTCCGATTATGACCGCGAGAAGCTGCAGGAGCGCCTTGCCAAGCTCGCGGGCGGGGTTGCCGTGATCCGCGTCGGCGGCGCGACCGAAGTCGAGGTCAAGGAGAAGAAGGACCGCGTCGATGACGCGCTGCATGCAACCCGCGCAGCCGTCGAGGAAGGCATCTTGCCTGGCGGTGGTGTCGCATTGCTGCGTGCGGCGAAGGCCCTCGACAATGTGACGACCGACAATACGGACCAGAAGCATGGCGTCGAGATCATTCGCCGCGCTATTGAGGCGCCGGTGCGTCAGATCGCGACCAATGCCGGTGCAGAAGGCTCGATCATCGTCGGCAAGCTGCGTGAAAATTCCGACCTCGCCTATGGCTGGAACGCGCAGACGGATGAATATGGCGACATGTTCAAGCAGGGCGTGATCGATCCGGCCAAGGTGGTACGCACTGCGCTGCAGGACGCAGCGTCGGTTGCTGGCCTCCTCGTCACAACAGAGGCGATGATCGCCGAAAAGCCGAAGAAGGAAGCTGCGCCGGCAATGCCAGGCGGGATGGACTTCTAAGCCCATTGCTAACGGAAGCCCGCGCTGCCTCAGGGCGGGCTTCCCCTTCAGAAAGTAGTGCCGTGCCTTCTCGAGGCTCAGCGCAACTAAAAAAGCCGGCAGTTTCCCGCCGGCTTTTCCAGTTTCTGAGGGCCGTTTCCACAGGGGTCACCCCCTACAAGAGCGGCTTTAACTTACCAGGCAGCGAGGATCGAGCCCTGGAAGGTCTCATCGATGAACGCCTTAACCTCGTCATTGTGGTAGGCGTTGACCAGCTGCTTGACCCACTCCTTGTCCTTGTCTTCGCCTCGGACGGCGATCAGGTTCGCGTATGGAGCGTCTCCGCCTTCCTTCAGGATCGCGTCGTTTGCAGGGTTCAGACCCGCCGGGATCGCGTAGTTGGTGTTAACGGCAGAAGCGTCGGTGTCATCCAGCGAACGCGGCAGCTGGGCAGCGTCGAGCTCGATGAAATTGAAGTTCTTGGGGTTCTCGGTGATGTCAGCCGGTCCGATGGCCAGACCCTTCTCCTCATTGACCTTGATGTGGCCCTCATTGGCAAACACGAGGAGTGCACGGCCGCCATTGGTGGGGTCGTTCGGGACCGCGATGGTTGCACCGTCCGGCAGTTCTTCGAAGCTCTTGTACTTCTTGGAGTAGACGCCCATCGGGAAGTTCACGGTGAAGGCGACCTTTTCGATCGCAAAGCCGCGATCCTTTACCTGGTTGATGAGATAGGGCTCGTGCTGGAACGAGTTGGCGTCGAGGTCACCATCGTTCAGCGCCTGGTTCGGCATGACATAGTCGGAGAATTCGAGGATCTCGATTTCCAGGCCGTCCCGGGCTGCGATCTCTTTCACCTTTTCCATGATCTGGGCGTGCGGCCCCGGGGTCACGCCAATCTTGATGGATTCAGCCGAAGCAGTGCCTGTCAGAAGGGCCAGCGCGAGGCCGGCAGCGATGGTGATCTTGCTAAGCATGTAATAGCTCCATGTGAGTGAAGTGAGCAGTATTTTGGATGGCAGCTAGCGCGAACGCTGGCGCTTGTCGAAGCGGCGGGCAAGGCCGTCGCCGATGGATTGGACGATCTGGACGAGGACGATCAGCACGACGACAACGGCAAGCATCACCTCCGGCATGAAACGCTGATAGCCATAGCGGATGCCAAGATCGCCAAGGCCGCCGCCGCCAACCGCACCAACCATCGCCGAGTAGCCGATGAGGCTGACGATGGTGAGGGTCAGGGCGAGCGTGATGCCCGGACGAGCCTCCGCGAGAAGAACTTTCAGTACGATTTGCATCGGTGTCGCGCCCATCGAACGAGCGGTCTCGATCAGGCCGGGGTCGACCTCGCGGATCGATGCTTCGACAAGGCGGGCGACGAACGGGATGGTGGCGATTGTCAGAGGCACGATCGCGGCGGTGGTGCCAATTGATGTGCCCGCGACAAGTCGGGTGAACGGAATAATGGCCACAACGAGGATGATGAACGGCGTCGAGCGCGCAGCGTTGACGATTGCACCCAGCACCTTGTTGGTGATCGGTGCTTCAAAGAGCTCGCCTTTCTCGCTGGTCGCGAGGAAGACCCCGAGAGGGACGCCTATGATGGAGCCGATGACCGCGGCGACCGCCACCATATGCAGCGTCTGAATGGTGGCGCGAACGATAAGCCAGGCGATCTCAGGCGACATATCCAAGCACCTCCGTGGTCAGGTTAAGGCCGGCAAGAGTTGAACGGACGCGTTCGAGACGAGCTTCGTCGGCAAGGAAGGAAACGAAAAGAGTGCCAAATGGCTTGCCCGCGATTTCGTCCACCGCGCCGCCAAGGATGTTGAGGCTCACGCCCAGCTCGCCGGTGAGCCGCGACAATACCGGATCGGTCGCGTGTGGTCCGGAAAAAACGATGCGGAGCACAACCTCTGCCCCTTCCCTGCGTTCTTGCGAAAGGTGCGCTTGCGCATAGGCAGGGAGCTGCATGCCTGGCACGCCTGACAACAGGACCTTTGTCGTGTGATGCTGCGGATGTGTGAAGACATCGAAGGTCGAGCCGCGCTCCACAATCTTGCCGCCGTCAATCACCGCGACGTTGTCGGCGATCGACTTCACGACTTCCATCTCGTGGGTGATGAGAAGGATCGTCAGGCCAAGTTCGCTGTTGATGCGCTTCAAAAGCTCCAGAACGGACTGGGTCGTTTCCGGGTCGAGAGCGGAGGTTGCCTCGTCGGAAAGCAGGAGTTTCGGGCGCGTTGCAAGGGCTCTTGCAATGCCCACGCGCTGCTTTTGTCCGCCCGACAATTCGGCCGGGTAGCGATCACGCTTGTCAGCGAGGCCAACAAGCTCCAGCAGAGGCGTCACGCGTTCGGCGATCTCCTTCCTCGCCATGCCGCCAATTTCCAGCGGTAGGGCAATGTTGTCGAAGACGGTTCGCGAGGACAGAAGATTAAAGTGCTGAAAGATCATGCCGATAGAGCGGCGGATGTGGCGCAGACGGTCTTCAGGCAGTTGCGCAATGTCTTCGCCATCTACGAGAACCCGGCCAGAGCTTGGTCGTTCCAACCCATTTACCAGGCGGATAAGCGTCGACTTGCCGGCGCCGGATCGCCCGATGATGGCGGTGATGGAGCCTTTCGGTGCGGAAAGGTCGATCGAAGAAAGTGCGGTGACGGCAGAACTCTTGCGGGTTGCGGGGAAAACCTTCCCGACACCTTCGAGTCTGACAATATCGGGCACACTATCACTATCTGCCAACGCCGACTGTGGCGGTGAATTCGTCTGCACTGTGTTGAGCATTTCCATCTTCCATCTGCGCAACGCCCGTTGACGTCGGGCTATGCTTACAATTCGGCTCGAACCTGTGCGAGGGAAGCCGTTCCTGAATAGGGTTTGGACGCAAGTTCTGCCGCGTCCTGCCGGTTTCGACACCGCGGGGCCATGCGGTATCGAAATTGTACGATCAGTTCAACGCATACACATGAGCGCGCAAAGGCGGTGCGTTGCGACAGCCCGTGGCATAAGGTCGTTGAAAATCGGCACAGCAAAAATCCTATCCAAGAACAGCGCCAATATGCACGAGGTCGGGAGAAAAGATGAGTT
The DNA here is from genome assembly GCF_016124105.1 of Aquamicrobium zhengzhouense. GTDB lineage: Bacteria > Pseudomonadota > Alphaproteobacteria > Rhizobiales > Rhizobiaceae > Aerobium > Aerobium zhengzhouense. Next base: position 29,883 of record NZ_JADGMQ010000010.1, on the reverse strand, counting down.
CCCAGCAACCATATTTCGAGGCTGAAGCGGAACGAAAATCCTACAAACGAGGCAAAAGGTAAACAAAAATTGTTCTACGGGGTGACCTTGTGCGGCTCACCCAGCGGCAGGCTTTCGTCAAGAACGCGCAGTGGACGGTCGGACTATTCCAGTCCGCAACTGCGAAGGAAGAGGCTTGTCACCTCTTTTTCGACCCGATCAAAGTCGATCTCCTGGCCTTCTTCGATGCCCATCATGCGGCGCACCTGAGCGTCGAAGTCCGCGTAGTGCTGCGTCACTGCCCACATATGCATATGGAACAGGAGCGGGTCGATCGGGCGAATCTTGCCTTCATCGACCCAGGACTGGATCAGTGCGACGCCCGAGCGGGTAGCATCAACATGGGGCGCCCAGTGCTTGCCCAAAACGGGAGCGCCGCGTGCGATTTCATTGGTGAAGACCCGAGAAGCCTTCGGCTTGGAACGGCTGAACTCGAGCTTCTTGCGGATATAGGCACGAATGATCTCGCCAGGGCCTTCACCGGTGGTGGCATCGATGAACAACTCGCGCCATTCCTCAAGGATCTGCACGAGAATGTCCTCGTAAAGGTCTTCCTTGGAGGCGATGTAGTAATGGAGTTGCGGTTTTGTCAGACCAGCACGTCGCGCGATTGACTGGGTTGATGTGCCCTCAACGCCGCGGGTGGCAAATTCTTCGATAGCCGCTTCATGAATAGCAGCAAGTATAGCTTTTCGGCGCTCGACAATCTTGTCGCGTGCGCTGAGTTCGGGGTCGTTATTATCTTCGCTCAGAACCTTGCTCATAGCCCAAAAAGGCGGAGCGGACCTTGAAGGTGCCGCTCCGTTTCTTCCGTTATGGCTTCAACTGCTTCTTGACGTCAATGCCAACGCCCTTGTTGACGAACTGGTCGGTGGCAACCTTGGACAGGTCAAGATCGGCTTTCTCCACGATGCCCGAAGCGACGGCCAGGTCGTAGAAATCCTTCACGCGCTCCATCGAGATTGCGCCAATACCGTTCTCAGCCGCTTCACCGCTGTCGATCAGGTCCAGCTCCATGATGCGCGCGAGCTCTGCATCGAGGGTCTCGGCCTTCATGTCCGGGTTGTCCTTAAGGATGAGTTCGTATGCAGCGCTGCGGTCACCATAGAGGAAGTTGTACCAACCGATGATGGTCGCATCGACAAAGCGCTGGACGAGATCCGGGTTTTTCTCGATCAGTTCAGTGCGCGTTTCTACGGTGTTCGCATAGGTGTTGTAGCCATAATCAGCAAGCAGGTAGCTGACCGGCTTCGCGCCTTCCTTGGCTGCATAAAGCGGCTCCGCAGTGGCGTATGCCTGCTGAACCATCTTCTCGTCGCTCAGGAACTGGGCGAGGCTATAGCCATATGGGCGGATCTGTTCGTCGCGGAAACCGAACTCCTTGACCAGCCAGAGCCAGTAAGAGAACTGACCGTCCTTGGCGAGCAGGATTGCCGGTGCGTTCGTCAGGTCCTGAAAATCTTTGTATGCACCTTCATGCGCCATCAGGACCTGCGGATCCTTCTGGTAGAACGCTGCAACCACCGTGGTCGGAACGTCGTTGGCGACGTTGTTGAACGTCAGCAAGAGGTTGCCTGTGAGCAGGAAGTCGAGGCGCCCAGCCGCCAGCATCGGGCGGTTGTTGACCTGCGGGCCACCCATATCGATGGTCACGTCCAGGCCGTGTTTCTCATAGGTGCCGTCCGCCAGCGCCTGATAGAAGCCGCCGTGGCCAGCCTGAGCCAGCCAGTTGGTGCCGACGGTCACCTTGTCGAGCGCGTAGGCGACCTGCGCCGACACGATCATCGATGCGGCAGCAAGCGCCGCCTTGAATACAGTCTTCATTAGAATTTGTCTCCCGTAGATAGCCCAGTTCAACCTGTGGAGGCCATGTCAGCCGTCCAGCCTCGCGTCTTCCCTGGATTGAGAAGTCCGAAAGGATCTGCCTGTCGCTTGAAGTCGATCTGCACCGTGTCGATCTGCTTCATGCCGCCATCTTCAATGGTGTAGGCGTGCGGATCGTAAATGGTGCAACCATCAAGCTCTTCAATTTCACGTATGACACGGTACATCTCCGCGCGGTTCTTGTACCGCACGAGAGGGAGACCGAAGATTTGCTGTTCGCCTTGTAGACGCGCCATTTCGTGGTGCATGTACTGCTCGTCACCGTAACGCTGCATCTGGGCGCGCACGATTTCGGGATCAAAAGGACGCGGATATTCGACCTGAAGGTACGTCCATCCTTCTTCAGCCTTAAGGGCTGTCAGCGTCGTGTGGTTCCAGCCGCATTCATAGGCAGGCTGAAGCCCTGCCTGATGGAGTTCGTCCAAGGTCATGGAGAACGAGATCGTACCGCCGAACTCTGCAGCGAGGGCTGCAAAGCGCTCGCGTTCCTGCGGCGCAATCATTGCAAACACCGCGTCCCGGTCCGACGGGAATAGATCACCGAATTTCGTGTAGAAGCGTGCAAAGCGGCGATCGACGGTCGTCAGAAGATAGCAGTCCAGCTTGTCTTCCATCGCCTTGAGGCAGAAGCGCAGCGTCGCGTCGTAGTCCGGGAAGAGGGCGGCAGTGTGGATCCAGTCCGTCGCGTCCGTCAGGCCGAGCTCGATCTCGAGGATGATGCCGTTGGTTCCGTAGGCGTGCTGCACCTTCTGGATGTCATTGCCGTGGAGCTCAATGATCCTCGGCTCCTCCTCGACGGTCATGACCTTCACCGAGAAGACATTTCCGTCATCTCGCAGCATGCCGTGGCGAAGCGAGCCAATGCCGCCGGAGCCGCCCGAGAGAAAACCGCCGATCGTCGCGATCCGGCGGGTGGACGGATACATCATCAGTTCCTGCCCGGTTTCCCGAACAGCGTCATCAAGGCGCGAAATGCGGGCACCAGCTTCGACACGCACGCGGCCTTTCTCGATCGAGATGACCTTGTCGAGCTTGGTCATGTCGAGAACGATACCCCCTTCGAGAGGGATGCACTGGCCGTAATTGCCTGTGCCGCCGCCACGCAGCGTGATCGGAATCCGAAGGCGCGCAGCCGCAGCTGCAACGCGGCCAACTTCCTCCTGATCGGCAGGAATCACGATGAGGTCACCTTTGCAGTGACCAATGTCGTCCGTCAGGATCGGGCTGTACCAGTAATAGTCGCGCGAACGCAGCTCAACGGCCTTGGGATCGTCATAGATGCGGATGCCCTCGATCGCCGCCCGGAAAGCGTCCCAGTCATACGCGCGAGCAGGCTTAGTTGCCACGTTCATGCTTGTCTCCATTGGTTGTGGCATCACCTGAGCTGCGCCCGTCGCGAAACACAACGCGCCGCGCCTGCGGCTTCATCGTCAGATCGTGGGCGTCCTCGGCTTCGTGCCAGATGAAATCGGCAGCGCCTCCAACCCTTAGGAAAGCGCCATCATCGCCACCGCAAATTTTCATAGGCAGCGTGGTAATTGCATCGATCCAGGTGTCTGGATCGACATGGGCAACGGGAGCTGCAAGGCGAAGGATCGAAAGCGGATCATAGTCGCCCCAGGGATAGAAGGCATCTCCGACGTTGTCCGACGCGAGCATCACGTCCATTCCCGCAGCGCGGGCTTCTTTGACTGGCGCAAGGCCGCGGCGGCGTGGCGAACGCCCGCCGATGCGGTCTTGGAGATAAAGATTGCTGGTCGGCAAGGAGACGAGAGCCGCACCCGCCTCTGCCGCTGCGCTTAGGATACGTTCAAGCTCGTCATCATCGCGCAGAGACAAGGAGCAGGCGTGCCCGCAAAGCACCCGTCCGGCCATCTTGTGTCGCTTGGTTGCGTCAACGATCAATGAAAAGCCGTCGGCTTCGGCCTCTAAACCTTCATCGACATGGAAGTCGAGCTTCAGATCGTGGCGGGAAGCAAGGCTGAACATAGCCTCGACAGCATCCACGATATCCGGATTGCGGTAGAAGAATGCACCGAAGACGCCTCCGTCTTGTGCAACTCGCCTTGCTATCCCCTCGCCTGCTGCCAGAACGATATCGCCGCGCACGAGCGCGGCGGTCTCGATGTGGATCCGTCCCTTCCACTCAGCCTTCAAGTCGTTGAGGACGTGCCAAGCGGTGGGGACCTCAGGTGTCGTCCAGTCGATATGCGTGCGCATGACACCAACGCCGGCTTCATAGGCGGTTGCGAGGGCACGCGAGGCACGTTCACGGATATCGGATCCATCCCAATTGGGCCGGTCCATTTCCATCAGGTCAATTGCGTCGAACAGACAATCGACCTTCGCCGGACCGGACCTGCGTATGCGTTCGATCGTGTAGGTTTTGTCGAGATGGACATGACAGTCGGCCAGAAGCGGGGTGATGAAACCACCACCCGCTTGTCGAGAGGGCGCGAGCGCGACGATCTTGCCGCGTTCGACGGTCAGATCATGCGTTCCTGCAAGACCTGCGATCGTTACGCCGATGAAAGTGGTTGTTGCGCCCTCTTGCTGCACGATCACGATTCCCGGCGGATCTCGCTCTCGTGCCAATGTCCGAGGACACGACGCGACAGCCAGCTGGTGACAAGGAAGATGACGATGCCCAGTGCGGATACGAGAAGTAGCGCGGCGAACATGCGCGGAATCTCGTTGCGGAAGCTGGATTCCAGAATGCGCGAGGCAAGGCCGGTGTTCTGGCCAGCGGTACCGGCGACGAACTCGGCAACCACCGCTCCGATCAGAGCGAGGCCACCGGCGACTTTCAGGGCCGCCATGAAGTACGGCAATGCGCTAGGTGCCAGCAGGAAGCGCAGGCGCTGCAACGGGGTCGCCCGGTAGAGCTTGAAAAGGTCGCGCAAATTGTGATCGGCACTGCGAAGACCGATCACCGTGTTGGACAGAATCGGGAAGAAGGCGACGATCCAGGCGCAGATCAGCAACGCGGAAAATGTGTCATGGACGTAGATGAGGATCAGCGGCGCAATCGCGACGACCGGCGTGACCTGCAAGATGACCGCAAACGGGAAGAAGCTCATCTCGATGGTGCGCGAAAGCGCGAACACCATGCCGATCAGCACCCCGCCGATAATGGCAAGCGCCAGCGAGATCAGCGTCAGCTTCACTGTGAACATCATTGAGTTCAGCAGCGACGGACCATCCTTGATCAGCGTTTGAGCGATCAGTGACGGAGCGGGAATGAGATAATGTGGCACTTCGTAATAACGGACGAGTGCTTCCCATACGAGCAGCGCCAAGACGATTGCCAGGGTCGGCATGATAACAGCCTTGCGCTTTTCGATGCGCGCCCGGCGGTTCTGCGATGAGTTGAGGATCGGTGTCTGGGTGGTCATGTTCGCGGCCCTCAGTGATCGATGTCGTCGCTGCCGAGCGTCGCGTTGAGCGCGTCCGCCACCATCTTGCAGCTGTCGTTATACTCAGGTGTGGTGCGGAAATTTTCCGCCCGCGGATAAGTGCCGGGGATCGCGATGTCGGCGACGACACGCCCCGGTCGTGCAGCCATGACGACGACACGGTTCGACAGGTAGACCGACTCGTATACCGAGTGGGTAACGAAGATGACGGTCAGCCCATTCTCCTGCCACAGGCGCAGGACGTCGTTGTTCAGTTTGAAGCGGGTCATCTCATCGAGAGCGGCAAACGGCTCGTCCATGAGAAGAAGGCGCGGCTTGGTGACGACGGCGCGGGCGATCGAAACACGCATCTTCATGCCGCCAGAGAGTTCGCGAGGATAGGCGTCGGCGAATTTGGACAGGCCGACTTGCGACAGAACCTCTTCCACGCGCGGAGCCGCATCCTTGCGTGAAATGCCGCCAAGACGCAGCGGCAGGTAGACATTGTCGAACACTGTGGCCCAGGGCATCAGTGTCGGCTCCTGGAAGACAAAGCCGATATCCTGCGGGCCCGCAGCATTGCCGGGCTCGTGTCCGTTTACGAGGATCTTGCCGGCCGAGACTTCCGCAAGGCCGGCAATCATGCGTAGCGCGGTGCTCTTGCCGCAGCCCGATGGTCCGAGGAAAGAGACGAACTGCCCGTCCTTAATGTCAAGCGACATGTCGCTGACTGCGATAACGCCGGTATTGTACTGTTTATAGACGTTTTGGATTTCGATCAGCGGGCGGGAAGTGGCCGTGGCGTTCGCTTGCGTCATCACTTCACCTTCCAAGCTGGTGTATTGTCGAGCCAGGACAGCGGAGCGCGCTGGATTTCCTCCAGGACTTCCACCAGCCGATCAGCTGCAAAATCGATGGTCTTGCGACCTTTCTCGGCGGTGGCGGCGAGCGCATTGCCAGCGGCGCCATAAGGGTTCATGTCATGCATCTGCCAGCCCGGCTTCGCTCCGGCGAGCTTGATGTGCTTGAACTCTTTCTCGAATGTCTCGGTGAGTGTCGCAAAATTCTGCGCCTTGCTCATGTCCACGAGGTCAGGGTGGAACTCGAGCATGACCGAGGTTTCCATGTCGCCGGCGTGAATGCCGTGCTTGTCCTCATGGGCCGAATAAACGCCCTCCGGCATTCCAAAGCCGAACCAGTTGACGGAGAAAACCAGCATGTCGTGTCGCACGCGCAGCTCGCGAGCGACGATATCCATCGTCGAGATGTGGCCGCCATGTCCGTTGAACAGGACCAGTTTTCGCACGCCGGACGCCGCGACGCAGGCGCCGAGCTCGCACCACATCGAGATCAGGGTCTGAGCTGAGAAGGTGAGCGTACCGGGATAGCGACTGTGCTCATTGCTTTTGCCCACTGGCTGCGTGGGCAGGAAGAGCACCTTGCTGGTGTCTGGCAGGCGCTTGACGATTTCTTTCGTCATCCCGTCGACCACTGCAGCATCGACATTCAGGGGCAGATGGGGGCCATGTTGCTCGATAGCGCCGACCGGCAGGACGGCTACAATGTTCTCATGGTCGAGACGAGAAAACTCCTCGCTCGTATACTCGGCCCAGTAACGTTTCAAATGCGTTCCCCTTTGTCATGCGATGCGACGCGTTCGGGTCGACAGCAGTCGCAACCGGCACCATGGCCGGCAAGATGTTCCCCATTTGCCAGTGAGACTCCCCGGTTCCCCGTCCGTCGCTAGCAACTCCCCGATAATTACTAAACGATCTGATCAATTGGTCAAACTAATTGTTTAAATCTGGCGGGAGATATGTAACGAAGATTAGAGAGCGGTGGAGAACCGTCATCCAAGGGCGAAGCCTGGAGAACTTGGGGGGCCGCTCGTGTAGTGGCGTGCGTCCCGCGGATGAGGTGACATGACTAGAAGAAGTGTGATCGTTGGCGCCGGACATGGAGGCTCACAGCTTTCCGTCAGCCTCCGGCAGGAAGGCTACGATGGGGAAATTGTGCTGGTCAGCGACGAGCCGGATCTTCCCTATCACCGCCCTCCGTTGTCAAAGTCCTATTTGAAGTCGCCAGACGCGGGTGGATTGGTACTGCGGGCGGAAAACGCTTACCGGGATGCGAATGTCGAGCTGGTTTCCGGCGTGCGGGCGATCAAGATTGACGCTGCAGCTCAAACGGTTGAGCTCTCAGATGGCCAAGTCTTGCCTTATTCCGAGCTGGTACTTGCAACAGGGGCCCGGGCGCGGATCCCGGATTTGCCCGGGGTTGATCTGGAAGGCGTCGTAACGCTCCGTACAATTATGGACGCGAGGAGCATTCGCGAGAGGATCGACTCGATCGACTCCGTCGCAATTGTCGGCGGTGGCTTTATTGGCATGGAAATGGCCCACAGCTTCGTCGGCCTGGGCAAGAAGGTCACGTTGATCGAAGCTGCGCCTAGGGTTCTTGCCCGTTCGGTTGCGCCGATCGTCTCTGCACATGTTGAACGGCGCAGCCGTGAGGCAGGGATCGACATCCTTACAGATGTGCAGCTTGCAGGCCTTGAGGGCGAAAACGGGCGTGTGAGTGCCGTGACAACGTCCGACGGACGCACAATTGCTGCCGATCTTGTGGTGCTTGGTATCGGTGCTATCCCGAATGTCGAACTTGCTCGTGACGCCGGGCTTTTGCTGGATAATGGCATCGTCGTTAATGAAAGCCTGCAGTCATCTGCCGCCGGCATCTGGGCTATTGGTGACTGCGTCAGCTATGACCATAAGCAGGCAAAACGACGGGTTAGGCTGGAATCGGTCCAGAACGCCACCGATCAGGCGCGCCACCTGGCGCGTGTGCTCGTCGGACGTGAGACAGCTTATGACGAGGTGGCATGGTTCTGGTCGGATCAGGGTGACATGAAGCTCCAGACGGCCGGCCTGTGCTTTGACGCAGATCGCGCGCTCGTCAGCGGCTCGCCTGAGGATAGTGCCTTTTCCGTCTACCACTTCCGTGGTGACGAACTGATTGCGGTCGACTCGGTCAACAAACCGGCAGATCACATGGTCGCCCGACGGCTGCTCGCTGCGGGCGTCAGCCCGACGGAAGCGGACATTGCCGCTGGGCCGCAGCGTATGAAGGAATTGTCTGGCGGACGTGCCCGCTAGATCTGGGGGGAATTCGGAGGAACGATATGGTGCACTGCCTCATCATTGGTGCAGCGGGGATGCTCGGCGACGGTCTGGCGAAGAGGCTGATACGCGAGGGCAAAGTCGGAACGCGGAAGATCGCCAAGCTGTCGTTATTCGACATCATCGAGCCGAAGAAGCTTGAGGGTGGCGACGTCGAGATCGCCACGGGGGCGACAGACATCGCCGATCCCGCGGCCGCGGTTGCTCTCATCGAAGCGCGGCCTGATGTGATTTTCCACCTCGCGGCCATCGTGTCTGGAGAGGCGGAACGCGACTTCGACAAGGGCTACAGCATCAATCTTGACGGCACCCGCTACCTCTTCGAGGCGGTACGGGCCGCGCATGAGAAAGATGGATATTTTCCGCGCATCGTTTTCACGTCTTCGCTGGCGGTTTTCGGATCCCCGCTGCCAGAGGTGATCAGCGATGACTTCATCATCACGCCCCGTTCCAGCTACGGCACCCAAAAGGCTATCGGCGAGTTGCTGCTGGCAGATTACAGTCGCAAGGGGTTCTTTGACGGAATCGGCATCCGTCTCCCGACGATCTGCATTCGTCCGGGCAAGCCCAACGCGGCGGCATCCGGCTTCTTCTCCAGCATATTGCGCGAGCCGCTAGCCGGACAGGCGGCGGTGCTTCCCGTCGACACGTCAGTGCGCCATTGGTTCGCGAGCCCGCGGGCAGCCATCGGATTCATGGTACATGCCGCAATGGTCGATACGAGCCTCATAGGCGAGCGTCGGAACATGACGATGCCGGGCGTCTCTGCCACAGTGTCTGATGAGATCGAGGCATTGCGCAAAATCGCCGGGGATGAGGCGGTAGCTTTGATCAATCACCAGCCCGATCCGGCGATCGAGGCGATTATCTCGACCTGGCCGCAGGCTTTTGATGCCAAACGCGCGCTTGATCTTGGCTTCGAGGCGGATTCGTCTTTTGAGGCCATCATAGAGGCGTATCTGGAAGATTACGCGCCAAAGATTGGGGGCTGATGATGGAGAACAGCTTTGTTCTCATGGGACTCGGCGCGATGGGCTACGGAATGGGCCAATCGTTGCTTCGTGCAGGCATAGAAGTTGACGGCTTCGATCTGAACGCCGAGACGCGATCTCGCTTTCGTCAGGAAAGCGGGCGCAGTCTCGATATCGACGCTGCGGCCGTAACGGCTGCTGGGGCGATCATCGTCGTCGTCAATGCCGCCCAAACCGAGGAAGCGATTTTTGGAACCGAGGGCCTCGCCTCGAAATTGAAGCCGGGCGCGGTGATCATCTCTTGCGCGACCATTTCGGCTCAGCAGGCTGTTGATTTTGAGGCGCGGGCCGAGGCTCTCGGTCTCATGTATCTTGATGCCCCGATCTCCGGCGGTTCTGCACGAGCGGCCCAAGGAAAACTCTCGATCATGGCTTCTGGCAAGCCCGAGGCCTTCACCAAAGCGCAGCCGGCACTAGAAGCAATGGCCGAAACGGTATTTCGCCTTGGGGACAAGGCGGGACCGGGATCCGCGATGAAAAGCGTCAATCAGCTCCTCGCAGGAGTTCACATCGCTGCCACTGCGGAAGCATTTGCGTTCGGCCTTTCTCAGGGCGTTGATGCCGAGCAGATCATGCAGGTCATCCCGCGTTGTGCCGGCTCTTCATGGATGTTTGAGAACCGGGGACCTTACATCGCGGCAGGCGATTACAGGCCACATTCGGCTGTCGATATCTTTGTTAAGGATCTCGGGATAGTAACTTCCGCTGCGTCAGCATCTTCGTTGGAGCTGCCTGTCGCCAAAACAGCGCTCGCCCGGTTCAGGGACGCGTCGGAAAAGGGGCTCGGAAGAGAGGGGGATGTCGCTGTGGTCAAGCTCTATCGCGATCAGGCCGGTCTTGAACTTCCGTCGCCGACAAACGGGGGAGAGTAAATGCTGCTGGGCTGTATCGGCGATGACTTCACCGGTTCTTCAGATCTGGCCAACACGCTGGTCAAAGGTGGCATGGCGACGACGCTTTACAGCGGCGTGCCGACCGGGCGTGCCGAGGAAGGTGTCGAAGCAGCGGTTGTAGCGCTCAAGACGCGGAGCCTTCCTGTTGAGGAGGCTGTCGCGCAATCCTTGGATGCAATGCGCTGGCTTCAGCAGCAGGGCTGCATGCAGTTCCTGTTCAAGTACTGCTCGACATTCGATTCAACGCCGCAGGGCAATATCGGCCCGGTCGCGTTGGCTCTGGCGGACGCGCTGAGCGCGCGCCGCGTCGTGTTCTGTCCGGCGTTTCCCGGTGCAGGCCGAAGCCTCTATCAGGGGCATCTCTTCGTGAATGACCGGCTGCTCAATGAATCGGGCATGGAATCCCATCCGCTGACGCCGATGACCGACCCGGACATCCGGCGCTGGCTGCAAAGGCAGACAAGTGCGTCTGTTGGCCATGTAGGATTTTCGGACGTTCGCGGCGGCGGCTGTGTGATCTGGCAGGCGCTTGCACGCGAGGAAGAGCACGGTCACCGCTTTATCGTGGTAGACGCGTTGAGCGATGACGATCTTTACGCCATCGGCGAAGCGGTTGCCGACCAACCCCTCGTTACCGGGGGTTCCGGCATTGCCCTCGGCTTGCCGGAAAACTTCCGTCGCAAGGGGTTGATTGGACATCGTCGCGTCAATTTCGAGCCAACAGAGGGACCGGGTCTCATCCTTTCTGGCTCCTGCTCAAACGCGACCCGCGGCCAGGTGGGCGTCTACCGAATTGATCACCCCGCGCTTGAGATTGAGGCCGATGCGCTGATGTCCGGGGAGATGACTGCGGACCTCGCGATTTCCTGGATCAAGGAACATCTGGGCAAGGAGCCTTTGGTCTACTCCTCCGCAAATCCCGACAAGGTCCGGGATGCTCAGGCAAAATATGGCACCGAAGTCATAGCTGAAAAGATCGAGGATTTTTTTGCCCAGATTGCCGCGGCAGCTAGGGAAATCGGCATTACCCGTCTCGTCTCCGCCGGTGGCGAAACATCCGGCGCTGTGGTGAAGGGCCTCGGCTGCACAGCGATGGATGTTGGCCCGGAGATCGCTCCGGGAGTGCCTGCGCTAAGGCTGGCCGGAGAGAACTTTGCACTTACGTTGAAGTCCGGCAATTTCGGAACTGAGGACTTCTTCGTCAGGGCCCTCAGAACAATGGCGAATGGAAGATGAGCGAAGAAACCATCCTTCGCGAGCAGATCTGCTCGATGGCGCGGTCGATCTTCGAGCGCGGTCTTACGGGGGGAGCATCAGGCAACATTTCGACGCGCCTTTCAGACGGTAGGCTGCTTGTCACGCCCACTGGCTCTTCTCTAGGGGCGCTCGATCCAGCCCGCCTGTCCCTTTTCGATGAGAAGGGGAACCACATAGGGGGTGATGCGCCGACGAAGGAGATGCCGCTCCACTCGGCGTTCTATGAAACTCGGGGCGCGAAGACGGGAGCGATCGTTCACCTCCATTCCTGCCATTCCGTAGCGCTCTCGATGCTGCCGGACACCGACCCGGACAATGTCCTGCCACCGTTGACACCATACTCGATCATGCGGCTCGGCAAGGTGAAATTGCTGCCGTACTTTCGACCAGGCGATGCGGCGATCGGCGAAGCTATTCGCGGCTTGGCCGGCAAGCGCAGTGCGGTTCTTCTGGCCAATCACGGGCCTGTTGTAGCCGCAAAGGATCTGGAGGCTGCGGTCTATTCGATGGAGGAGCTTGAGGAGACGGCGCGCTTGGCACTGCTCACCCGCGGCATGAGCCCTCGCCTCCTGACGCCTGAGCAAGTTCGCGATGTCGTTGACCACTTCAATGTAGAATGGGACTGACCCTTGCCAATCGATTTTTCAGCCAATCTGGGTTTCCTGTTTACGGAGCACTCCCTTCCGGGCGCCGTCCGCGAGGCGAAGGCGGCCGGGTTCAAGGCAGTCGAGCTGCACTGGCCTTATGAGGTCGACCCGGCAGCGGTGAAGGCTGCGCTCGATGAAAGCGGACTTCCCGTGCTTGGTCTCAACACCTCCCGCGGCGACCTTGCGGCGGGCGAGTTCGGCCTTTCTGCATTGCCCGGTCGCGAGGCAGATGCCCGTGCAGCGATTGACGATGCCTTGGCCTATGCGGTGAAGATTGGCGCAGGCGCGATACATGTCATGGCCGGCAAGACCGCCGATCCGCAAGCGCGAGACACGTTCATCGAGAACCTGCGCTACGCAGCAGACAACGCGGCTCCACATGGGATTACAATCTTGATCGAGCCGCTGAACCCGTTCGATGCTCCGGACTATTTTCTCCTCGATAACGACCTGGCATCCGCAATCATCGCCGAGGCAGGACGCGAGAACATCAAGATCATGTTCGACTGCTACCATGTCGGCAGGATTGGCCGCGATCCGATGGCGGAATTCGTACGCCACAGACAGAATGTCGGTCACGTCCAGTTTGCAGCCGTGCCGGATCGCGGAGAGCCTGACAGCGGCGAGATCGACTTCGGCTCCCTCCTTCCGGAATTGCAGAAAGCGGGCTGGAATGGCTACTTCGGTGCTGAATACAAGCCGCGTAACGGGACGGCTGCGGGCCTTGGCTGGCTCAGCAACTTCAAACCTGCCTGACCCCGACTATCGGATAATCTCATGACTGATGTGAAACAACTCGAACACCTCGTTCCCTCGACCATGCCTGCTCCATTTGCGGCCTACAGCCACGGAGTCGTCGTGCAGGCAGGAACGGACATGCTGTTTTGCTCGGGACAGCTCGGGATCGGCCCTGAGGCTCATGTTCCGGAGGATGCGGCTGCCCAAGCGGAACTCTGCTTTGCGAATGCGAAGGCCATTCTGGAGGCTGCAGGAATGAGCTTCGCTGATGTCGTGCGCATCAATGCGTATGTGACTGACCGCGCTTACATGCGTCCATATATGGATGTTCGCGACCGCCTGTTTCCGCAGCCAGCACCGGCTTCCACCTTGATGATCGTTTCCGGATTTACGAGGGAAGAGTTCAAGGTCGAGGTTGAAATTCTCGCGGCTCGCAGCCGGGTCTGACAACGGTCGGTATTTCTTAGATCAGAGGGAGCGAGCACCCTCTGATCTAAGCTGGCAATCGGATGGTCAAACCGCTCGCAGATTGCGGATGGGTCGGCCCGGGGTGAGCGCTGCAGCCGCTCGTACGATACCTTGTGCATCGATTCCGTAGTGGCGGTAGAGATCTGCAATCGATCCGGTCTGACCGAAATGCTCGACGCCCAGAGAACGGGTCCGGTGGCCGTGTACCGAGCCCAGCCACCCAAGCGTCGCGGGGTGTCCGTCAATCACGGTGACGAGGCCGCAATGAGACGGCACATCCGCGAGCAACCGTTCCACATGGCTGGTAGCGTGGACGAGCTCACCCTCGCGAGCGCGTTGTGCCGCGGTCCAGCCTGCGTTGAGGCGGTCGGCTGATGTAATTGCGAGCAGACCGATATCGCGTCGGTCCTCGCCCATGAGGCCAATCGCTTCGATAGCCTCAGGGGCTAAAGCGCCCGTATATGCGACAACAAGCTGAGCGTTCGGGCCCGGTTTTCTCAGCCAGTAGCCACCATTGATGATGTCGCGCTCCAATTCTGGCGTCATTTCCCGGTTGATTTGTTCAACCGAGCGGGTGGACAGGCGAAGATAAACAGAGCCGCCTGTTGCGTCGCGAAGCCAGGTCAATTCGTCAGGATCGGCCTCTCCGGAGCGCTGCATGTATTCGAACGCCCAGCGCATCATGACCGCAAGCTCATCGACAAACGCAGGTTCAAAGCTGGCGAGGCCATCCTGAGCCATGCCAATCAGCGGTGTCGCGATAGATTGATGCGCTCCGCCTTCCGGTGCGAGCGTAACGCCCGACGGCGTCGCGACGATCATGAAGCGCGCGTCCTGGTAGCAGGCATAGTTGAGCGCATCGAGACCGCGTTCGATGAATGGATCATACAGCGTGCCCACCGGCAGCAGCCGCTCGCCGAAGATCGAGTGCGACAGCCCCAGGGCAGACAGCATGATGAACAAATTCATCTCGGCGATGCCAAGTTCCATGTGCTGGCCCTTCGGGGAGAACGACCAATTATAGGTCGAGGGGATCCGCTCTGCCTTGAACAGGTCGGCCATGGTCTCCTTGGAGAATAGTCCGCGCCGGTTTACCCACGCCCCGAGATTGGTCGAAACCGTGACGTCGGGAGACGTTGTGACGATCCGTTCAGCAAGTTCGCTGTCGCCTTTTGAAATCTCATGCATCACAAAGCCGAAACCTTGCTGGGTAGACATGGCAGGCTGTGCGCTGAACTCGAGCTTGGCGGGAACGGCTACTTCCGCTGCGGTGAACCTGCGTCTGCCCTTGGCAGCGAAAGGTACCTTTTGCAGGAACGATGTAACCTGCTCTTCCGGCACATGCAGTCCCTCGAACTTTTCCCATTCGTGCCCGACACGCACATTCATGGACTGGCGCAGTGCCTCAACCTGTTTTGGCGTCATCAGACCGGCGTGATTGTCCTTGTGGCCGGCAAGCGGCAGACCGAATCCTTTGACAGTGTAGGCGATAAAGCAGACGGGTCGGTCGTGCTCGCGCGCTGCTTCGAAGGCTTCAATCAAGGTCGGTAAATCATGTCCGCCCAAATTGCCCATCAGCGCCGCGAGTTCGTCATCACTTCGGGCTTCAATAAGGCGGGTGACGTCTCCTTGATCGCCGATCTCGTCCATCAAGCGCTTGCGCCATGCAGCGCCCCCCTGGAAGGTGAGCGCCGAGTAGAGTTGATTGGGGCAAGCGTCGATCCAGTCGCGCAGCTTTTCGCCACCCGGTTCTGCAAATGCGGCTTGCTGCAACTTTCCGTGCTTCAGTACCACAACGTCCCAGCCGAAATTGCGGAAAATCGCTTCAAAACGCGCCCAAAGACCCTCCCGCACCACAGCGTCAAGGCTCTGGCGGTTGTAGTCTACCACCCACCAGGTGTTGCGAAGACCATGCTTCCATCCTTCCAGAAGGGCCTCGAAGATGTTGCCTTCGTCCATCTCGGCATCGCCGACGAGAGCAACCATCTTTCCTTCAGGCATGCCGGGTTTCCAGCCTTTGGCCTGAACGTAATCCTGCACCAAGGAGGAGAACAAAGTCTGCGCGACGCCCAGCCCCACAGAACCCGTGGAAAAGTCGACGTCGTCGATGTCTTTTGTTCGTGAAGGGTATGACTGCACACCCTTATAGCCGCGAAAGTTCTCCATCCGCGCTCGATCCTGGTTCCCCAGAAGGTATTGGATCGAATGGAATATCGGGCTTGCATGCGGCTTTACGGCGACGCGGTCTTCCGGGCGCAAAGCGTGGAAGTACAGCGCGGTTATGATGGTTGCGAGTGACGCTGATGAAGCCTGGTGGCCGCCCACCTTCAAGCCGTCGCCATTGTCGCGAACATGGTTGGCATTGTGAATCATCCACGTCGATAGCCAAAGGACCTTGCGCTCCAGCTCCGACAGCATCTTCAGATCGGTCATCAACTCGCTCCCCATTACCTTGGGAGATGCTACTCCTGTTCAGGAGGTGAAACAGATCAATCTTGCTAGAAAGTGGACTGCAGTTTAGCTTGATTGACCAAGATATTGCTCAAGAATGATGATTGCAGCCAATGCCGAAACTGGACGCTATCGACCGTAAAATTATTCGTTCTCTTCAGGAGGATGGCAAGATCTCGATTGGCGAGCTTGCCGAAAAGGTGGGCCTTTCTCCCTCCCCCTGCGCACGTCGGGTGCGGCTGATGGAGCAGGCTGGCATCATCAAAGGTTATGCAGCGATCATCGACCAGAAGAAGGTCGGGCTGCCGATCAGTGCCTTCGCTTCGATCAAATTGGAGAGACAGCGAGAAGAGGATCTGGACCGCTTTGAAGACGCGGTCTCACGCTGGCCGGAGGTTCTGGACTGCTATTTGATGACGGGACAGCGAGATTATCTGATGCGTGTCGTTGCCGCGGATCTGGAGGCCTACGAGCGCTTCATCAAGGACAAACTCACGCGCCTCGACAACATCGCATCCATTGAAACGAGCTTCGCGCTTGGTCAGGTAAAGCGCGCTGAACTGTTGCCGATCGCCAGATAATTGCAGTCGGAGTAACCAATCAGGCGGCAATCGCCGCCTGATTGATGTGCTTGATGGTCATTTTCAGGATTCAGCGAAAGTGAGCTGAACCTTGACCGCGCGGCTGCGATCTCCCGCGATCTCGAAAGCGGCATGTGCTTCTTCGAGCGGATAACTCGCCGAGATGATGGGAGTAACATCAATGGCACGGCTGTCGATCAGCCTCACCGCCTCTGCAAATTCCGCGTCAAAGCGATGAGAGCCAACCAAGTTGACTTCCTTGCCCACCAGCATGTTCACCGGGATGGGCAGATCGCCTGCCACGCCCAATTGGACGATCGTGCCTTGAGGGCGCACACACTCGATAGATGTGCGGATTGCCGGGGCTGCTGCCGAACACTCGAAGACCACGTCGAAGTAGCCCTTGTCTGCCTGGTAAGGAGCAAGCTTGTCGGCGTCTCTTGCAACGTTCACTGTGGCGGTGGCCCCCATCTTCGACACCGTCGCAAGCGCAGCGTCCTGCAGATCGGTGACGACGATTTCGCTCGCGGCGGCCTGCGCGCACGCAGCAGTCATCAGTGCGCCGATCGGGCCTGCACCGGTGACGAGGACCCGCTTGCCAGCGACGTCGCCATAGCGATTTCGCGCGTGCAGACACACTGCAAGTGGTTCGGCAACGGCCGCTTCGGCAAGGCTGGTCTGCGACCCGACCTTCTCACACTGGAACGACTGGGCAACGAGGTAGTCGCGGAAGCCGCCTTGTTCGTGCGGAAAGCGAAGCGCAGAGCCAAAGAAGCGCATGCTTAGGCAGTGCTGGCGCAAGCCTTCCCGGCAGTAGCTGCACTCATTGCAGGGACGGCTTGGATTGACTGCAACCCGATCGCCCTCAGCCAGGCCAACTACGCCCGAGCCTACAGCGCGGATGGTTCCGGCGACCTCGTGGCCGAGTATGATCGGCTCCTTCACCCGGATGGGACCAAAGCCACCATCCTGATAATAGTGGAGGTCGGAGCCGCAAATGCCGCCTGCTCCCATAGTGATCAGTACTTCGCCTTCGCCAGGCGCGGCGACATCGATCTCCTCGATGCGGATGTCGCCCTTGGCGTGCAGTCTACAAACGCGTGTCTTCATAATAATCCTCACGGTGCCAGCACCGTCGTGGGCAGCCACGTCGCGAATGGCGGGTAGTACGATACGAGTAGCAGCACGATGAAGTTCGAGAGCAGGAACGGTACGATTGCCTTGATCACCGGGAGCAATGGCAGGCGGGCAATGTTGCAAGCAACGAACAGGCAGACGCCAACCGGAGGTGTTGTCAGGCCAATCATCAGGTTCAGAACCGCAAAGGTTGCGAAGTGCAGAGGGTCAATCCCAACGCTGGTGGCGAGTGACAGCAGCGGGACGAACAGAATGATGAGGGCTGCAATTGTCTCCATGAACATGCCCACAAAGAGCAGCAGGATGTTGATCAGGAGGATCACGACATACTTGTTCTCCGTGATCGAGAGAACAGCGGTCACCAGCATCTGGGGAATACGCTCTGCGGCGAGGATTGAACCGAAGACGTTAGCGAAACCGACCAGAGCGAGAATGCCTGCCGAGGAAATTGCGCTATCGATCAGGATCTTCGGCACAGCGCGCAGTGGCAACTCGCGGTAGACCAAGGTGCCGACGAGAAACGCGTAAATGCTCGCCACGATCGCGGTTTCGGTAGGTGTGGCAACGCCGGTGATCAAGCCGCCGATGATCAGGCCGATCATCGCAAGCGCCCACGAGGCCGAAGCCGATGCGCGTGCTAGTTCACCTAAACCCTGCCATGGCTGGCGCGGGTAATTGCGGCGAACGGAGATGACGTAGCAGGTGATGCCCATGGCAACGCCCATCAGGATGCCTGGAACTGCGCCGGCCAGGAAAAGCTGACCAACGGAAATGCCCGAGAGCGCGCCTACGACGATCATCGGGACGCTTGGGGGGAGCATCGGGCCGACGGTCGAGGAGGCAGCGGTAATAGCGGCGGCAAAATCGGCGGGATAGCCGGATTTCTTCATGCCCGGGATCATTACGCCGCCGGTGGCCGCGACGTCAGCGACTGCAGTTCCGGAGACGCCGCCAAACATCATGGAATCGGCAACGTTTGCCATGGCAAGGCCGCCGCGCATCCAGCCCACCAGAGCATTGGCCAGACGGATGATGCGCTCGGTCACCCCACCATAGTTCATCAGATTGCCGGCGAGGATGAAGCCGGGGATGCACAGGAGGACGAAGACGTCCATACCCGCGTACATGCGCTGAGGAATGATGACGACAGGAAGACCGGCGAAGATGATGTAAGCGAGCGAGGAGAGGCCAAGGCAGATCGCTACAGGCACGCCCAGCGCCAGCGTCCCCAAGAACGTCGCCAGCAGAACAAGAATGTCCATAATCAGATTTCCTCGGGACGCTGCGGGTGGCCGTCATCAATGCCGACCAGCATGCCGACCACGCGAGCCACTGCGAAAATGAGCAGGAGAACAGACAAGATCAGCATGCTGGCGTGGAGGTAATCCATCGTCCAGCGTAGGCTTGGTGAACGTTGGAACGCACCGATCGAGGTGAAGAGCCAGGACGGGTAGATCATTGCGATGCACATGCCAGCGGTAGCTACTGCTGCGAAGAGACGCATCCACCAGGCAACTCGCGCCGGCACGGCTTCCTGCAGCATGTCTACGTTGACGAGTTCACCCGTCACAAAGGAAAGGCCAATGCCAAAGGCGGTCATGTAAAGCAGCAGGTAGCGTGACAGCTCCTCGGTCCAGACCGGCGAATAAAGACCGAAAGTGCGGGTAAATATTTGCAGGCTGACGACAGCGATCAGGGCTAAGAAAATTAGTCCGAGTGCAGTTCTGCTGGTTCCGTCAATGATACGGGTTAATAGTGCCAGATATCGCATTGGCCGTTCCTTTCTTGCGCAACGGCGCGGAGCAATTCCGCGCCGTTGGAGCGACATGCGATTAGCGCTTGAAGAGATCTTCGACGATTGGACGGATGCTCTCATCGACATTCTTGATGACTGCATCTCGTGATGCATCCGCGAAGGCCTGCTGGTCGACTTCAACGAAGGTCATGCCCTTCGCTTCAAGGTCTGCGCGGATGGCCTGCTCGTCCTGGAGGAACAGCTCACGCTCGTAAGCCTGAGCGCGCTTGGCAGCTTCGAGAACGTGTCCCTTGTCTTCTTCCGAAAGCTGCGCCCAGACCAGCTCGGAAATCGTCAGGTAGATCCATGAGCGGACGTGCTCGGTCAGGTTCACGTGCGATTGTACCTCGTTGAACGAGGCCGACTGAATCAAGGCAAGCGGGTTTTCCTGGCCAGCAATGGTGCCGTTCTGCAGCGAGGTGAAGACCTCCGAAAACGCCATAGGTGTCGGGAGCGCGCCAAGTGCGGTCCAGACGTCAACGAAGAGCGGAACGTTCGGTACGCGCATACGCATGCGCTCGAGTTCAGCAGGGGTGGTGATAGCCTTGTTGGTGGTCAGGTTGCGCGGGCCGCGAGCGAAATACGCAATCGGGCGGACCCGGGCGGTCTCAATGATCTGTTCTTCAATCTGCTTCCCGATTTCGCCGCGGGCAACGGCATCCATCTCCTCAAGCGACGTATAGCCGTAAGGGATTGCCAGCAAAGCCGCCATTGGCGCCCAGTTCTGAAGGCTTTCGCCGGTAATGGTCATCTCGACCGTGCCCAGCTGCATGCCGTTAATCAGGTCAATCTCGCGCCCGAGAGAGTCGTTCGGGAAAACCTCTACGGCAATTCGACCGTCCGTCAGCGCGGAGAGCTCCTCACCGAATTTGAGGGAAGCCTTGTGCCACGAGTTCTGCTCATTTGCGAGGTGACCAAGCTTAAGCGTCAGCTCCTGCGCCATCGCCGAGGTGGCGAGCATGGCACCGGTGATACCTGCCAAGAAGGCTGTCGTCAGTTTCCGGAATTGCATTTCAATGACCTCCCAGTCAAAACGAGTTTCAGGTTGCAGTTTCAAAGAAGTCTGGACGCGCGACTGCCATGGCCGGCAGATCCGTAAGGATCTTGCGTAGATGTGCTCTCATGGCAGTGGCGGCACCGTCAGGGTCATGCTCTGCAATAGCCTTGACGATCTCGGTGTGTTGCGCGACGAGGTCGCGCTTCGGAAACTGTAGTGCGCTCAGGTAACGGACACGGTCCATCTGGCCTTTGACCTGCTCGATGACCTTCCACGCATACGCTTTGCCCGCTGCTTCAGCGAGGGTGCGGTGAAAGCGCTCGTCGAGCGTCATGAACCGGCTAGCTTCAGTCTCCGGCAATTCTTGCTGTTCACGAATCTGGGCCTGGAGTTCCTTCACCAGAGCGCTGTCAGCCTGCTCAGCGACAAGGCGCACAATGTCGGCCTCAATAGCCTCGCGCACGAACCGTACGTCTGTGACGGCCGCTGCTGAAATCTTGCGCACATAAGTGCCGCGCTGCGGGCGCACTTCAAGAAGGCCATCTTCCGCAAGTTTAATGAATGCCTCCCGAACCGGCTGGCGGCTCAGCGAGTAGCTGGAAGCGATCTCCGCCTCCGAGATTCTGCTTCCGGGCATCAGGTCCGCGCTAATGATGCGCTCACGCAGGATTCGATAGAGCTGCGGCGTCAAGGAGGCGCTTTGGTCCACCGTCCAGTCTTGTTGTTTTAAATCGAGCATTCGTGCCTCTCCCTAAAACCTCCTTACAGCCATACTTCCATACTAGTCAACTAAGGGGATCTGGGTCGAGTATTCTTTCCACCGGAATGCATATGTTCCGCCGAATTCAGTGGGTCCGCGGCTTTTCCGCAGATCCGCCGTGGTACAGCTGAAAGGGCTTTCGCCCTTGCAAATCCTTGCGTGGCGCGGATGAGTTCGCGTGTATATGCGGAAGCAGGCTGGCCCCGACGAAGGGTGGACGAGTCGGTCAATTCCGCCATTTCGCCATTCCGCATCACGAGGAGGCGCCGGCAAAGATGTGTGACGACCGCGAGATCGTGGCTGACGAGAATATAGGTGAGGCCGCGCTCTGTCCGTAGCCGTTCAAGAAGATTGAGAATTTCCGCCTGCACGGAAGCATCGAGGGCTGACGTCGGCTCATCAAGCAGAACGATCTTCGGGTTCAAAATCAGAGCCCGTGCAATTGCTACGCGCTGGCGTTGTCCGCCAGAAAGCTGATGCGGATACCGAAAGCGATAAGCAGGACCGAGCCCGACCTCCTCCAAGGCCGCAACGATGCGAAGGTCCTGGTCGCGTTGTCCGTGAATCGACAGCGGTTCAGACAGTATCCGGTCGATCGTCTGGCGAGGGTGAAGTGAGCCGTAAGGATCCTGGAAAACCATCTGGACCGTAGAATAGAACTGGCGGCCCCTGGGTTCGGTTACCTTATTGCCATTAATGGATATGGAGCCCCGTGCAATGGGAGCCAAGCCGCAAATGGCCCGCAATACGGTCGATTTGCCCGAACCGGACTCGCCGACGAGGCCGAATGCTTCGCCCTCCTCCACATGAAAATCGAGCCCCTTAACGGCTTCTACCCTCAGGCGGCCACTACCGAACACGATAGACAGATCTTTGATGTCAATCATCACCGTGCCCACTCCGGATCGCGCTCCAGGGTTGGCAACGGATGCGCCGAACCGCTGATCGCAGGCAGGCAGTTCATCAAGCCGCGCGTGTAGGGATGCTGCGCGTCAGACAGGTTCCCGGTGGCCAGCTCTTCCATCACCTTGCCACCATACATCACCAGAACCCGGTCGCAGAACGATGAGACCAACCGCAGATCGTGGCTGATGAAGATCAATCCCATCCCACGTTCATCAACGAGTGCATCGAGGATGCGCAGAACCTCCTGTTGGACGGTTACGTCCAGCGCCGAGGTCGGCTCGTCCGCGATCAGGAAATCCGGATCAGTGATCAGCATCATTGCGATCATCGCCCGTTGACCCATCCCGCCGGAGGCCTCATGCGGATAAAGCGAAAACACTCGCTCGGGATCTCTGAGCCGCACGGCCTCGAGCATGGCGAGTGCCTTCTCCTTCGCCTCGCGTATTCCGGCTCGCGTGTGGGCCAGATAGGTCTCCACCATTTGCGCGCCGAGGGTCATGACCGGGTTCAGCGAATATTTGGGGTCTTGCATCACCATCGCCATGCGCCCGCCCCGAAGTGCCCTGAGGGTTCGGCGCGAGGCGGCAAGAAGGTCAATGCCATCGAAGGTCAGGCGATTGGCCAGAACTTCCCCAGGCGGTGGCGTGAGCCCCAACAATGCCCGTGCGGTCTGCGACTTCCCGGACCCGGACTCTCCCACGATCCCGAGTCTTTCCTTGCCCACCTTGAAGGACACGCCGCGCACGGCTTCAACCAGGCCGGTACGCAGATGGAAGCGCACTCTCAGATCTTCGACCTCAAGGAGGGATCTTTGGGTCATTTTTCGGCCTTGGGGTCCAGAACATCGCGAAGGCCATCTCCAAGCAAGTTGAAGCCGAGCGAGACAACGAAGATCGCAATTCCGGGCATGGTCGCGACCCACCAATAGTCGATGATGAACTGGCGGCCGGCGGCGATCATCGCGCCCCATTCCGGCGTCGGTGGCTGAGCACCAAGGCCGAGGAAACCAAGCCCGGCGGCGGTCAGAATGATGCCGGCCATGTCGAGGGTGACCCGGATGATCACCGAGGGGATACAAAGCGGCACGATGTGGCGGGTGATGATCCGGAACGGTGAAGCGCCTTGCAGCCTGACCGCCAGTACAAAATCGCTGTTGCGGATCGTCAGCGTCTCTGCTCGGGCAATACGCGCATAGGGCGGCCACGATGTTATCGCTATGGCGATCACCGCATTGACGATGCCCGGACCGAGTGCCGCGACGAAAGCAAGCGCGAGGATCAGGCGGGGAAAGGCGAGGAAGATGTCAGTGATCCGCATCAGGACCGCGTCTACCCAGCCCCCCATATACCCTGCGACGGTGCCGATAAGCAGCCCGATGGGCATGGCTATGACCGTTACGAGCATCACGACCATGAGGGTTAATCGCGATCCGTGCACGAGCCTTGAGAAGATATCTCGCGCCTGATTGTCCGTCCCGAGCCAATGGTTTTCACCTGGAGGCTGCAAGCGTTCGGTGCGCAGATCTCCTCCGACGACCGGGGAGGGCGTGGCTATTTGATCCGCAAAGATTGCAATGATGATCAGCGCGAGGACGATGATCAGGCCGAGCATTGCGAGCGGATTGCGCGAAAATGCGAGCCATGAGCGATATGCACTGCCAAGACGCGCTTGCCCACGCGAGATCGGCTCGTTTGTGGTGAGCCATTTCCGCAGTCTGCCTCGCCGGGATGATGTCGCGAGGTTACCCATCTCAGCGCGTCCTCGGATCGAACAGCCGATACAACAGATCGGAGAACGTGTTCACGGCAACGAAAACGAGTCCGATCACCAGTGTTCCGCCAAGCACAGCGTTCATGTCAGCATTTTGCAGCGAATTGGTGATGTAGCGGCCAAGTCCCGGCCAGGCGAAGACAGTTTCGGTCAGAACCGAACCTTCGAGAAGATGCGCATAGGAGAGGGCTATGACGGTGATAAGCGGCACCGCTGCATTTCGAAGCGCGTGAAACCATATGATCCGCGTCTCCGAAAGTCCTTTTACGCGGGCCGTGGTGATGTATTCCTGCGACAACTCGTTCAGCATGAACGACCGGGTCATGCGGCTGATATAGGCGAGAGAGTAATAGCCGAGCAGCGCCGAGGGCAGTGCGATGTGGGAGACGGCATTGCGAAACACTGCCCAATCACCGGCCAACGCAGAATCGACGAGGACCATCCCGGTTACCGGCGTCAGCATGTACTCATATGTGACGTCGAGGCGCCCGGGGCCCGCAACCCAGCCGAGCTTGGAATAGAAAACCAGCAGGCCAAGCAGGCCAAGCCAGAAGATTGGTGCTGAATAACCGACAAGCCCAATGACGCGCACGACGTGATCGATGAACTTGCCGCGCTTGACTGCAGCGGCGACCCCAAGCGGGACCCCGAAGAGCGTGCCAAGGAACGTTCCAAGCGTCGCAAGTTCCATTGTAGCGGGAAAATAACGAATAACGTCTTCGACAACCGGGCGCGATGTCAGGATCGAGTTGCCAAAATCGGCGCGAAAGACGTTGCCGATATAGATCGCGAATTGATGCCAAAGTGGAAGGTCCAAGCCCATCTCTTCGCGGACGCGAGCGTAGACATGAGCGGGCGCACGATCCCCAACGACAGCTAGAACAGGATCGACCGGAACGATGCGGCCGATGAAAAAGGTGACTGCAAGCAGGCCGAAGATGGTCACCGCCAGCATGAGTAGAAAACGGCCGGTAGCCAATGTGAAACTCAGGAGCGCGCGCGAACGCTCTCCTGAGGCAATATCATTGGTGGCGTCGGTCATCAGCCGGGATCAGTTCTTTGTCGCTGCGCCGTACTGGTTGGCGTCAAAGGATGGGCCGATGATGAAACCGTCGACGTTGTCGCGCATCGCGGCGACTTCGATTTCCTGGAACATGATGACGAAGGGCCCCGTCTCCATTACCTCACGCTGCATCTCCTCATACAGCGCCGCGCGCTTTTCGCCGTCGGTCTCCAATACTGCGGCGCGTACCTTCTCCGTCAGTTCCGGAATGTCCCAGGCGTTGCGCCAGGCGAGCGGCTTGGCTGAAGCATCGTCCGAATTGTCCGGGTTGGCAGCGAACGCATCAGCGTTTGTATTCGGGTCCTGATAGTCCGGGCCCCAGCGGCCGATATAGATGTCATGCTCGCGGGCGCGATTTTTGGTCAGGGTCTGAGCGCCGTCGCCGGGGATCAGCTCCAGTTTCACCCCGCCTTGCGCAAAAGTCTGCTGAATTGCTTCACCCATACCGGTGATATCCGGTGTGTTGCGGGTGTCCATGGTGACTGAAAAACCATCAGCCAATCCTGCTTCTGCAAGCAGTTCCTTCGCTTTTTCTACATCAAGCTGGAAGGGTGTGTCTTCAACGGCACCAAGGAACCCTTTGGGAAGGAATGCCTGGTGGACTTGCACCTGTCCGGCCATGATCGTGTCGGCAATCGCCTCATAGTCGATGAGATATTTCAGGGCTTGCCGAACCTGCGGGATAGCCAGCGTTTCGTTCTTCTGGTTTAGGCCGAGATAGTAAATGCCGCCTTTGTCGCCGGTCTCGATCTTGATCCCTTCGGCAGACTTCAGCGAGGCGATCTCCTCCGGTCCAAGGTTTCGCGCAATGTCGATGTCGCCTCGTTCGAGCATCAGTCGCTGTGTCGAGCTCTCGGGCACATGCTGGTAGATCACGCGCGTCAGCGGGGCCTTGTCACCTGAGAAATTGTCGTTTCGCTCCAGGACGACAGCTTCATTCGGCCTCCATTGGCGCAGCGCAAACGGTCCAGAACCGGCGTAATTGCGCTTCAGCCATTCATAGCCCAGATCTCCATCTGCTTCGTTTTCGAGGACGAGATTCTTGTCGACGACCGATGCGACCGTTGAAGTCAGGCAGTACAGCACGAAGGTTGGCGCGTAGGCCTGGTCCATCTCGAAGGTGAATTCATAATCGCCCGTCTGGACGATTTTCTCCTCCACATTCTCCGTGGTGAAGCCAAACTGGGTGAGGATGAAAGCCGGTGACTTGTCGAGCTTGACGGCGCGATGCAGCGAAAAGACGACATCCTCGGCGGTCAGGTCGTTACCAGACGCGAATTTCGTCCCCTCGCGGATCTTGAATGTGAGGGTCTTGCCATCCTCGGAGACCTCCCATGTTTCCGCCACCACGCCGAACAGGTCGGAGACGTTCTTCAGATCGTAGCCGAACAGCCGCTCGTAGGTGTTGCCCATGATCTCGGCGGCCGAGAATTCGAACACCTCAGCAGGGTCAAGGGAGATGATGTCGTCAAATTGCCACGCCATTACTAGTGTATCTGGCGGGGTATCTGCCTTGGCGGGAGCAAAAGCCAGCGCGAACATTGCGCTGGCTGCAAGAAGCGTCGCCATCTTTCTCATCAGGTGTTCCCTCTGTTCTGGTTCATTATTATCGAGAAGCTTGCCAATCATGGCCTCACTTTTCGATCCTTGTCCAGCACTCAGAAGGCGTAGGCGATCGTCGAAGGTCCAGCTACGGGACCTAAGTGTATCCGAGGCTAATCCTCCTCTTTCGCGAACGCGTTCAACGCCGCTGCATTTTCGACGGTCACCTGACGATAGCTGGCGGTTAACCAGCCGAGTTCGGCGAATTTTCTGAGAGCCGCGTTCACCTGCTTTCGCGAGGTGTTCGACATCGCGCCAATTTCTTCCTGGGAAAGAGGTACCGCCTGATTGCCGTGAAATGCGGTGCGCCAAAGGATGGCTGCGATGCGCCGCTCGGCCTGAGGTATCTGCAGGTCATGCACGACATGCACCAGCATGTCGGAATTGAGCAGCAGGATCTGGCTGATGTACCGAATGACGTTGGGGTCTTTCGCGGCCATCTCGTCCAGAACGTTCAGCGGGACGTGAAAAAGCCAGGTGTCGAGGATGCAATGGAGCCCCAGACGCCGGGGCCGCCGCGTCAGGAAGCACCCCTCTCCGGTCCAACCACCCGGCCGCCCCATGTGCACCTTCCGCAGGCGGGTACCTCGCGGAAGGCGGTTGACGCCATTGCGCTTGAGCATCCGGGAGACAGTTGCGTCTGATATCTTGATGCCGTGGTAGCGCGCCAGATACCAGACGATCCGCATTGGGCCGAGGTGGTGCTTGCTGCGAAGATGAAGGACCTTCTCCTCGATTTCGACCGGCGTCCGATTGGCATGCCACTTCGGAATCGGCGGCCGATTCACCAGACCGGCATCACCATGCTTTCGGTAGGCTGTTTGCCACCGGTAGAAGCTGCTGCGGCCGACGCCAAAATATCGACAGGTCTTCGAAACGTCACCGGTCTCTTCAGCATGTTGAAGAATACGAAGCTTGCGTGTGATCTCGCGTCGAACCTTGCTCATGAACACCTCCTTCGTCCCAGAATTGGGAGCTTATTGGAGATGTCCCGCGAGTCCCGACATATCTACAATCCTTGCCGTCATTCCGCTGATGATGTTCGTAACTGCGACCATCTTGATGGTTCAGCTGCAGAGCTTTCAGAAGCTCTTGCTCGTCGTATCTGTAGCCCCGCTTGGCGTCATTGGCGTCGTGGCTGCAATGTTGTTGAGCCAAAAGCCACTCGGCTTCGTGGCAATACTCGGCATTCTCGCCCTCGTCGGCATTCTCATCCGAAATTCCTTCATCCTGATAATCCAGATCGAAGCCCTGATCCCTATTTCACGGGACGTGTTCTGGGGACCGATGGCTTACGCGATGATGGGCGGCATCGTGGCCGGCACGCGGATCACTTTGTTCTTTCTGCCTGCCCTTTACGTCGCCTGGTTCAGGATCAAGGAGCCCAGCGAGGGTTCAGCGGACGAGTTGCGCTCGGCTCAGCTAAATGCTGCCCACCCATTCGCATAGCCGAATAAGCGGGCCTTGCGTGACTTCTGGCGCGCTTTCCTGGCCTTCTGCTTGGCTGGTCGAAGGACTGCCACCGGCATTGCAGTGAAAGCGCACGGCGGCTTGCTGCTCTGCTGACAGGCCTGAGAAGTTCGCGCGGAACTCGGTTTCCGGTCGCAGCGTGCCGGTCCCTGTGTCGCTGAAAAGTGCGTCCCCGATCTCTCCATCCCAATCGGGGGGCAAGCTTCCAGTATCGCTGCCAACGCCGCTGACGCCAACTCGGCCGGTCTTTTCCGTCGTCAGAGGATCGCCGCTTTGCGTGTCGGTTT
This sequence comes from Aquamicrobium zhengzhouense, assembly GCF_016124105.1. Lineage (GTDB taxonomy): Bacteria > Pseudomonadota > Alphaproteobacteria > Rhizobiales > Rhizobiaceae > Aerobium > Aerobium zhengzhouense. The sequence continues at coordinate 1,536 of NZ_JADGMQ010000010.1, read as the reverse complement.
GTGCCACGACCGGATAGGCCAGTGTGGTCGCCAAAATCGTTGCCGTGATCAGTCTCAACATGCCCTATCCTTTCGCTACCGCCGCTCGTTCCAACGACATGGTGCAGGCATTGTTCCGGAACAACGGTCTTGACCGGAGGTTAGTGTACCGTGACGGCGGAATGCCGGGACCGTAGGAGGCGAAAGGTTTTACATTGGAGACTGCATGAACAAAAAAGGCTTGATGCTCCTCGTGCTCCTGGCGGCTGTGGTCGTTCTTGGAGTGGTTATGAACCTGCAGCCAGAAAGCCCGGAGGCTGTTCCGGAGGACACGACGATCCAAAGCGAATAGGCGATCGATGGAGTGAGTGCCGGGCTTGGGGGGCTATTCGGCACCTCGTTCTCAGTCCGGCGCGCTCAGATCGCGCTTGATTGCAGCTTCCTCATCATCGTCGGGAAGCGCTTCATCGCTGTTCTGATAGGGATTGTCGTCATCTTCGCCTAACGGCTCGATGGCGTCCTCGTCCTCCTCGTACCGGAAGTCGCCATTCTCCGGAACGCTGTCGGGGGTAATCTCGGCTCCTTCCAGATCGTCCCAATCCGGCTCTTCCAGTTCTGGTCCCTCAAAATTCGGATCCGGCAGATCGGGATCGAGATCAATATCCTCGGGGTTTGGGTCAGGTATCAGCTCATTCGGGTCACGCGGGCTCATCGTCTTCTCCAGATCTGGCGGATCTTTTGATGCCTGAGCAGGCCAGAGCTGCGGGGCTTGCGGCTAACAAGATGACGGGCTCGAAGGTTCCGACGTTCGTGTGGGTGAGGCCGCGATGGAACGGTCACACGAGATGCGGGTTGTCACGCACGAACAGGAGATCAAAATCGTGACAACGCTGATCGATCCAGCAAAAGTGCAGTGGGAAGACTGGCGGGAGGACGTTCCCGCACGTGTCAAATTGCTTCTGTCGGGAGGACGCACGCCTTCAGCTGAACTCACCCTCGGGATGGTGTCTCTGGAGCCCGGACACTCCCTGCCGGCGCACACTCATCGACAGGCTGAGGCTTGCATAGTGCTATCCGGCAGCGGCGAGTGTGAGGTCGACGGGACGGTTAGCCAGCTACAGGCAGGCCAAGTGGTGTTCATCCCCGGGAACGCGGCTCACCGCATATCCAATACCGACGAAGTGCAGCTCGTCTTCCTGTTTGCCTACGCGGCGGACAGCTTCGATCATGTCAGTCATGTTTTCGGTGCTAGGGAAGCAGACCAGGCGGATGGGCATAAGCTGCAGGCGCTGAACGATCCTGCGCTAAACAATCCCGATGCGACCCCCGGTACCGGGATGTTGCCTGATCTTGGAAGCAACGATCCCAACTCTCAACCGTCAGGTTAGGTAGAGCGAGAGAAATAGCCGCGCGAAAACGATGCTCCGCGCGGCCCCGATGTTCGTCAGAACATTGCTTGTGGGATGAATGTTGCGATCTGCGGGAAGATGACGATCAGCAACAGGGATACGGCCATGGCGAACCAGAATGGCAGGACGCCTTTGAAGATCGTCGTCA
>NZ_JADGMQ010000001.1:302706-654247 GCF_016124105.1 Aquamicrobium zhengzhouense | reverse complement strand
ACTCCACGGTCGGCTCGACCGCCGCTACCGCTCAAAGGCTGAGAATACTATGCCATCTCAGGCCGTGGCACCCCTCCCGCGAAGCGGGTTCGTGCATGGGGTGGCAAGCTGCCCGACCGCTTCTGGGCGCCCAAGCCGGGAAAGCGGCCGTTCAGCAGGCTACTGTACTTTGACCGCAATGCGCCACCTTTCCGGCCGTTCGACTGCCGCTTGCGGCGTCCCGAAAGCCGACATTGCTCACGGCGTAGCCAAGCGCAAGCCGATTACTTCGGCGTATATGTTCGAATCCCACCCGGTCCGCCACTTTGGTAAAAACCGGGAACGCCGATTCCCGCCGACTTTCCTCCTTTGGTGGCTACCGGCGTCCTCAATAGGGTGTTTTTTGCTGCCCTCGATGTAGATCGCGTCGTCCGCGATCTCGGCGTGTTGGGCGAAGGCGCGGACATGTTCCCGCCGATAGCCGCCCTTTCCAAGCCGGAGGCGAGTGCGAGCTTCGCTTGCCAGTTCCGGCACGGCCGCTTTGGCGTGAATCTAAATTCAAACAGCAAAGCGCCCGATGGATTGCACCGGGCACTTCTTTCTCAAGTCACCTCGAGATTACTTGGTAGCGAGGATTTCGAAATTGTGGACGTTTGCCACCACACCGTCGTCCCATCCACCTAAGATCAATTCTGAAGCCTTTTCATTCAGGAGTCCGGCGACTTGTCCGGCAAAGTGCGCTTCGCGGCCAGAGTTGTCGGCAAAGATGTCGAAGATGGCGAAGTTGTTCCCGTCAATCTGCAGCGCCGCCCAGAACAATGTCTTGGGTTCAGTTTCTGCGACGATGGGGCCGGCGGCGGTCAGCAAGGCTGCCAATTCGGGGCCTTTACCTGGAGCAGCTTCGAGCTTGATGTAAGTTGCGGTCGTTGCCGTGTAGAGATCAACCGGCGCCTTTACCGACAGGACATCGGAGTTGTTGATATTCGCGACAACACCGTCGTCCCATCCTCCGTCGACCAGCGCGTCGGCCTTTTGCTTCAAAGCCGCAGCAACCGCTCCTGAGAAGTGAGCGTCGCGTGCTTCTTCATCTGCGAAGATGTCAAAGATTGCGAGCATATCGTCGGCTTGCAGAGCAAACCAAAGTACAGTTCCCGTCTCTGTTTCCCGCACGATAGGTGCGGCACCTGCCAGAAACTCCGCGAAGGCTCCGGTCTGGCCTTCGGCGGCGGGCATGGCGATGTAGCTGGCAGTATGATTTTCCATTGCGTTGTCCTGTGCAGTTGCAGAAGTTGTGAACAGAGCCAGTGCGGCGAATGTCTGAAGGATTTGCGCTTTCATGGTCGTCTCCTGATTTGAAGTGCATCGTGTTTGGTTTCGATGCACTCTTGTCCCATGCTGGGTGCGCCGGGCTCCAATTCCGAAATTCTATTCTTTGATAGACGTGGACTATCGAACTTGTTTTGATGGCCTGAAATGAGATGTGACGGAGAATGTGGCGATGGAAATGAACCAGATCAGGTATTTTCTCGCCGTCTGCGAGCACCGAAACTTCACCCACGCAGCCAGTGCCTCCAATGTCTCCCAACCTTCCTTGACGACTGCGATCAAGAAACTTGAAGACGAGCTTGGAGGTGACCTGTTTGTCAGGGACCGTGCGGGATGCAGGCCTACGTCCCTCGGTAAACTCATGCAGCCAAGGTTGCAGAAGGTTCACGATGAGACGCGACAGGCTAAGGCAGAGGCGGTCCGTCATATGCGCTTGGAGCGGGTTCCAATCTCTGTCGGCGTCGGCGAAACGATTGGCCACAACAGGATTTCGGCAGCTATGGAGCGTACTCGTACGCGATTGCCGCAAGCCGAAATCGAATTGATCGTTGCGTCAACCTCCGAGCTTCTTGCCGGGTTACGAGATGGTGAATTTGACGTTGTAGTCACCGCAGAGAAGGTCAGTGAAGACCTCTATCGTATAGACCATCTCTATGAAGAGGACTACAAGGTCGTGGTGTCAAAGTCGCATCCGTTGGCTGAACTAAATGCGATCTCTCTTTCGGCTCTTGCTAAAACTGACATGCTTGACCGCCTAAATTGCGAAATGCGGGATGTTTTGCATGGGACCTGCGCGGATCATGGTCACGAACTCTACGCGGCCTATCGGTCAAATCGCGTGGATTGGTTAGTTGAACTTGCTCGGCAAGGGTCAGGTGCGGTGATCCTGCCAGCCACCGCTATTCCTTCGGACATGGGCCTGGTGTCGAAACCCATCGATGGCCTTGAAATATCAAGAACTGTTTTGGCCCTTCGATATCGGCACCAAACGACGAGACCAGAGACAAATGATCTGATCCGTGAGATGGCGCGCACGCTGGCGTAGTGAGGTCGGTAATCGACATTCGCCCATCGTGCAGCATTCGTCACTTTGGGCTCAGACCAGACTTTCGCGGCATCACGCTCGAACGTCCGTTCTACTTTTCTTCGAGATCTCGCCCGCAATCCGCCACTTAGCGCTGGAGAAATTGCGCCAGATTGCGGTGAAGGTCACAGCGAACCACACCCATTGTGTGCGGTGATAGTCGTCGGTGACGAGGCCGTACTCTTCAAGAAGCCACCGCGCCGCGTGAGGCGACCTTCGGCGCGGGTAACAGTGGGTGGGTTCTTTTCAATCTTGAAGAGCCGCTTGATTTCCCTGATGACCTCTTCAGCAGACGGCCCCGACTTTGCCGTCGGGTGGAAGTGAATGAACGGCAGGTTTCGGGCGCCGAACGCGGCGCTCCGAACGGCGACAATGAGGTCGGAAGCAGAGATTCAAGGGCATTCACACCCGGCTGAAACAGCCGCGGAACGGCGGCGCTTACGCGCCGCCGTCGAACTTCATGACGGGGATGCCGAGCTTGCGGGCCTTATCCGCAAGGTTCTCCTGAATTCCGGTGCCGGGGAAGACGAGGACGCCGACCGGCAGCACGTCCAGCATCGCGTCATTGCGCTTGAACGGCGCGGCTTTGCCGTGCTTCGTCCAGTCGGGCCGGAAGGCGACCTGCGGTACCTTGTGGTGATCGGCCCAGCGGGAGGCGATCAGTTCCGCGCCTTTCGGGGTGCCGCCGTGGAGCAAAACCATGTCCGCGTGCTTGGCATGGACCTGATCGAGTTTCGCCCAGATCAGCCGGTGATCGTTGAAGTCGGCGCCGCCGGTCACGGCCACCTTGGGACCGGCGGGCAGTATCACCTCGGTCTCGGCCCGGCGTTTCGCGGCCAGGAAGTCGCGGCTGTCGATCATCGCCGCGGTCAGGTTGCGATGGTTGACCATCGAGCCGGTGCGCGGCCGCCAGGCGCTGCCGGTGTGGTGCTCGAAAGCCTCGGCGGCGAGATCGCGGAAGAGTTCCATGCTGCCGCGCCGCTCGATCAGGGTCGGTCCCTCTGCCGTGAGACGTTCGAGTTCGACCGACTTGACCTCGCTGCCATCCTGTTCCCGCTGCGTCCGGCGCTGCGCCTGCTCGTTGTCGTCGAGATCGCGCTCGACCCGGCTGGTGGCGCGGTGGAAGAGATTGACGGTTCCCCAGAGCAGTTCTTCGAGATCGGGTTCGAGGCGAGTGTCACTGAGCGTCGCGACCAGGGCGTCGAAGATGTCGGTGACGGCGGCGGCGACGGTGTTGCCCTCGGGCAGCGGCCGGGGATCGGGTTCGTCCTGGAACGGGCGCCAGCCATAGAGCTGGAGTTCGGTGAGAGCGTGATCGGTCTGGGAAGAGCTGTGGACCGGCTCGGTCCCTGCGTATTCGGTTTCGTTTTCCATCGGGAGCGTCCTTCGTCTGGAGACCGCGCCCATCGCGGCCTTCGCAGGCGTCGAAGCGCACGAGCGAGACGGGCTGGCAGCCCTCGCCCCTCCGCGAGGGCCTTGATGGCCAAGCCCGGCTATTTTGTTTCGCGCTGCAAAGCGCCCGGAGGGCGCGGCGGAAAATAGCCGGGCGCCGCCATTGCCTGCCCGGCCCGTTCGTGCGCCGATCGCCCTCTCAGAAGGCCGTGGGTGCGGGACTCTCCGACAAGGGACGCGCCTGCCGATGACGGGAGAGCGAAACCGGCAGGGATGAAGCAGAGCAACGCCTCCGGGGCCGATCACGCTGTCACTCCATGAAACGGCGGACGTCTTCGGGATGAAGCTGATCCTTCAGGGCCGCGCGGAGGCCATCGGCGCCATGGCGTCGCAGATCATCGTTGAAATCCCCCTCGACCGGCGTGAGCGATATCGCCTCGATCCCGAAGCTCGCTGCTCTGGCGACAAGGTTGCTCCTTGCACCGTCCCCGGCCGGGTCGCGATCCCTGATGATATAGAGCCGGCGTAGCGTTGCCGGGAACAGGATGGCTGCGAGGTGGGCGGCCGAAAGCGCCGCCAGCATCGGCATGCGGGGCAGAACCTGGCGGGGGGAAAGCACGGTCTCGATGCCTTCGCCGGCGGCGAGAACCTCAGCGGCGGTGCCGAAGCGGACAGCGTGGCCGAGAAGGTCGCCCATCGCCCGCCGCGGGGTCTCGACAGCCGCCTTGCCGGAACCGTCCGGGGCGAGCCAGGTGCGATGCGCGCCGGTCTGGTGGCCGGAGAGGTCGGTGACGGCAGCGACGAGGGCCGGCCTGATCTCGGTGGGCGAATGCTCGTCGGGCCTGTAGTAGCACCGGGGATGGTAGCGCAGCGCGATGGTGCCCGAGAGGCGCGTGATCACCCGCCCGCGCAGGTAGATCTCCGCAAGGGTGCCGTGGATCGGCTGCGCCATGGCAAAGAGGCGGCGCGACGCTTCAGGCGAACCGGATGCTGCGCTGGAGGTGCTGCCGGGCGGCGTCCTCGTCTTTTCCGGCTCGGGATACGGGAGCGAGAGGAAGCGACGCGCTTCCTCGGCCAGGTCCCTGAAGTCGACAAGGCCGAGCGATTGCCGGATGATGTCGAGAAGATCGCCATGCTCCCCCGTGGCCATATCGGTCCATTTCCCCGCCGCGCCCTTACCGGATTCCGGCCCGGTCAGGCGGACGAACATCGACCGGCCGGGGGTGTTCTGCACATCGCCGACCAGCCAGTATCGTCCGGCGCGCCGGCCGGCCGACAGGTAGTGGCGGCAAACCGCCTCGGCCTCTCGGCCAAGGCGGATCGCCAGTTCGGAGGCGTCGTGACGCGGCATCAGGCTGCCTCCCGCTCGCCGATGCGCTCGACCGGCCAGCGGTCGAGAACCTTGGCCAGCACGATGGGGCCATTGGCATCGACCGGCACGAACATGCGCAGCTTCCAGGAGATGATCTCGTGGAACAGGCCATAGGCCGTGAGGCGCCGGCGCATCGTGTCGGTAAAGCCCGAGAGTTCGATGCGGTTCGCGCTCATGACCCGGACCCGGCGAAGCTGGAGGCCTTCGGCGAGATCGAGGATCGTGCGGCCTTCCATCAGTGCCGCGAAGGCTTCCTCCGGCGTGATCGAGGTGATGCCGGTCTCGGTCGCATTGGCCGCCCAGGCCGGCGAGACCTTGCGGCCGATGATGCGCTCGCCCGCATCAGTCTGGAGGCGATAGACGCGGGTGGAGTCGTTCGGCAGCCGCTTCCAGATCGGCAGCAGAAGGCCCGTCACCATATGCAATGTACTGTCGGCAAACTCCGGCACCTCGGCGAGTTCCGCCTCCCAAGCCGCAGCAAAGGCATCCCGGTCGGCCTCGACCCAATGGGTCTCGCCCATCATCCTGACCGGCACGTTGTGCGCCTCCATCGGCCGGATCAGCCGGACCCGGCGCTCGATCTCGCCATCGTCCAGCATGACGCTGGTGGCGGGGATCTGCACCGCCGCGCGGCCTGAGCGCTCGTTGATCAGGAGCTTCGCACGCGGATCATCGAGTTCGGCCAGCGCCGTGTCGAGCGTCACCGGCTGGTTGCGCTTGCGCTCGGTGATGCTCAGCAGGCTGGTCTCGGCTCCGGTGCGCGGATGGGTGTAGATCACCTGTCGGTCGGTGACGACGAAGCTTTCGGCGCGCAGCGTCTCCAAGCCGGCATCATAGGTGCCTGACGCGATGGCACCCTCGATGCGGGCGGTCAGAAGCTGCTCGAAGGCGGAAAAGAGCACGCCCTGAAGCTCGATGGTCAGCGCCAGCAGCCGGTTCAGGAAGGTGGTGATCGGCGGTAGATCATCCTTGATGCCGTTCGAATCCATCAGCTTCAGCCCGGTCGCCGCTTCGAATCGCTCCAGCGAGCAGCCATCGACCTTGCCGCGCACCAGCAGAAGATAGAGTTGGCGCAAGGCATCGCGCGCATAATGGCTCTCCAGATTGTCCTCGGGCCGGAACAGGCCCTGACCGCCGGTCTGGCGCTGGCCGCGCGTGATCGCGCCGAGCGTGTCGAGGCGGCGGGCGATGGTCGAGAGGAAGCGCTTCTCGGCCTTCACATTGGTCGAGATCGGCCGGAACAGCGGCGGTTGCGCCTGGTTGGTGCGGTGCGTGCGGCCCAGGCCCTGGATGGCGGCATCGGCCTTCCAGCCCGCCTCGAGCAGGTAGTGGACGCGCAGCCGCGTGTTCCTGGCCGAAAGCTCGGCGTGATAGGACCGGCCGGTGCCGCCGGCGTCGGAAAACACCAACACGCGCTTGGCATCGTCCATGAAGGCTTGCGTCTCGGCCAGATTGGCCGAACCGGCGCGGTTCTCCACCACGAGGCGGTCGATGGTGACACCATTGCCGCGCTTGCGGACAATGCGGCGCGAGCGGCCCGTCACCTCGGCCACCGTGTCACTGCCGAAATGCTGGACGATCTGGTCGAGCGCGCCGGGGACCGGCGGCAGGCTCGCGAGGCTGGCGATCATCTCGTCGCGCCGCGCCACGGCTTCGCGGCTCTCCACTGGCTGACCGTCGCGATAGACAGGGCGCGAGGACAGGTTGCCCTCCGAATCCGTGAACGGCTCGTAGAGCTGGACCGGGAAGGAATGGGCGAGGTAGTCCAGGACGTATTCGCGCGGCGACAGGTCCATCTTCAGGTCGCCCCATTCCTCGGTGGGGATCTCCGCCAGCCGCCGCTCCATCAGTGCCTCGCCGGTCGAGACGATCTGGATGACGGAGGAATGACCTGCCTCCAGATCGGCGGTGATCGACCGGATCAGCGTCGGGGTTTTCATGCTGGTGAGCAAATGTCCGAAGAACCTTTGCTTCGCGGATTCGAAAGCCGAGCGGGCAGCGGATTTGGCCTGCCGGTTCAGCGTGCCGGAGCCACCATCGCCGCCGGTGATGTTGGCGGCCTGCATCGCCGCATCGAGATTGTTGTGGATGATGGCGAAGGCATCGGCATAGCTGTCGTAGATGCGGACCTGTTCCGGGGTCAGCTCATGATCGAGCAATTCGTATTCGACGCCTTTGAAGGACAGCGAGCGGGCGGTGTAGAGGCCGAGCGCCCGCAGGTCGCGCGCCAGCACCTCCATCGCCGCGACGCCGCCGGCCTCGATCGCTTCAACGAACTCGGCCCTGGTCGAGAACGGGAAATCCTCGCCGCTCCAGAGGCCGAGGCGCTGCGCATAGGCGAGGTTATGGACAGTGGTGGCGCCGGTGGCCGAAACGTAAACGACGCGGGCATCGGGAAGCGCGTGCTGAAGGCGCAGCCCGGCACGACCCTGCTGGCTGGCGGCGACATCGCCGCGTTCTCCCTTGCCGCCGGCGGCATTGGCCATGGCATGCGCCTCGTCGAAAATGATGACCCCATCGAAGTCTGAACCCAACCATTCGACGATCTGCCTGACCCTGGAAACCCTTTCTCCGCGGTCGTCGGAGCGCAGCGTGGCATAGGTTAGAAATAGGATGCCTTCGTTGAGCGTGATGGGCTTGCCCTGTGGGAAGCGCGACAGCGGCGTGACCAGCAGGCGCTCCATACCGAGGGCCGACCAGTCGCGCTGTGCGTCTTCCAGCAGCTTGTCGGACTTCGAGATCCAGACCGCCTTGCGGCGGCCCTGCATCCAGTTGTCGAGGATAATGGCGGCGGATTCCCGACCTTTGCCGACGCCGGTGCCATCGCCGATCATGAAGCCCTGGCGGAAACGGATGGCGTCCTTCGCGTCCTCCGGCACGGCGGCGAGATTGTCGAGCGTGTCATCGATCGTCCAGGCCCCGGCGAGAAATCCGCCATGGGCCTCGCCGGCATAGATCACGGTTTCCAGTTGCGCCTCGGACAGCTTGCCGAGAATATCCTTCGGCAGTGTCGGCCGATAGCTGGGCTTGGGCGGCGCGATGCTCGCCATCGAGGCCGACTGCACGAGCTGGGTCGGGTGCGCCTGCGCCCCGGCGATACGGATCGTCTGGAGGCCGTAGTCCTCATAGATTGCATCCGACAGGCGGTCAGCGTCGGCCGGTGCCCAATCGACGGCCTCATAGGCGAGCGGTACGCCCTCCGGCTCAGCCAGAGGCGCTGCGGATACCGTGCGGGCCGCGCGGTTGACATAGCCGCGCACGGTGCGCGGTGCGGCAGGCCGTGGGACCCGAACGGCGACGCCGGGATCGACCGGCAACCGGGCGGGAAGCTGGTCCGCCAGCCAGCCCATCAGCGTCGCCACGTCCGACGCAACACCGGGTGCCGACGGAAACACCGCCGGGTCTGCGGCGGGCAGCTTGTCGATGACGGTCAGCCGGGTGTCTATGGTCGTGCCGTGTTTGGCGTAGACCGAGCCCTCGATGGCGGCAGAGAACACCACGCGGCCGCGTTCCTGCAGCCGGGCCCAGGAGGCGGTCCAGGCCGGATTGTCGGGTGCGAAGCTCGCCCCGGTGATGGTGACGAGCCGGCCGCCGGGCGCAAGGCGCGCCAGCGCCGAGGCGACATGGCGGAAGGCGGCATCGGCCATGCGGCCCTCGACATTGGCCACGGCGGAGAACGGCGGGTTCATCAACACCACGGTCGGAATCAGGCCGAGATCGAGGTGATCATCGATCTGGGCGGCGTCGAACCGGCTGACGGCGAGGGCCGGAAAGAGGGAAGACAGGAGACTGGCGCGGGCCTCGGCGAGTTCGTTGAGCATAAGCGTGCCGCCCGCGATCTCGGCCAGGATGGCGAGGAGCCCGGTGCCGGCCGAGGGTTCCAGCACCCGGTCGGCTTGGGTGATCGCCGCCGCCGTCACCGCCGCGAAGCCGAGCGGGATCGGCGTGGAGAACTGCTGGAAGGTCTGGGCTTCCTCCGACCGGCGCGTATGCGTCGGCATCAGGCCGGCGATCTTGCCGAGCTGCGGCAGGATGGCCGCCGGATTTCCGGCCTTACGGAAAAGCGGCTTTCCGTATTTGTGCAGGAAGAGGACGATTGCCGCCTCGCAGGCGTCATAGGCCGTCTTCCAGGTCCATGCGCCGGTGGCATCGGACGCTCCGAAGGCAGATTCCATGGCGCCGCGAAGCGTGGCGGCGTCGATGCGCCGGCCGCGCTCGAGATGCGGCAGCAGCAGCCCGGCAGCGACGAAGACGCCGGATACAGTCTCGGCGTCATGATTGAACGGAAGCGGCGCGGTGGCGGATGCCGCCGCGGATGCGGAAATCATGTTCATCGGGGATTCCTCGGGAGAGTGGGACAGGATCGAACCGCGCAGCACTCTCTCTCGACCGCACCGGCTCAAATCCCTTCCGGCCCCACTCTCCCTCTGAAACCGTGGCGATAGCTGGCATGAAACAAGCGCTCGGCCGTCAGGCGGGGCGCTTGTCGAAATCAGCCGAACCGGCGGCCAGAGCCGGTGAAGGTGTAGCCGTTGGCGATGATGCTCTCGTCGACCACCTCGTCCGAGGTCAGGTAATCGTAGTCGCGTTCAAGCTGGCGATAGAGCCAGCGGGCGAGATCGCGCAGCGCCTCGGTGACGATCTCCTCGGCATCGGCAGTCATGTCCTGCCAGGTCGGGCTGTCGCGGGTGACGGAAATCGCCATGCAATACTCGTGATGGTAATGGCCACGATGCGTTGCCTCGGCGCGAAGCTGGTAGAAATTCCGCCGCTGCACGGCCTGGATGGCGTCGGCGATGCCATGCAGTGTGGTATCCTGCGGTGCATAGGCCCGGATCGCGACCGAGGCGTTCTTCCGGTAGGAATAGTAGCCCTCGAAGCAGGCGCCATCGCCCTGCGACCAGAAGCCAGTTAAGAAGATGCGCGGTTCCTGCCGCGAGCCGCCGCCATACAGGCGCACGGCGCGGGTCTTGAAGCGGATACCGAGGATTTCCGCGATCCGCTGGAAATCCTCATAGACCGCATCATACCAGTCGTAGTCGAAGCCTCCCTCGCGATACCAGGCGCGGGCCTTGTCCTTTGCCTCGCCGGAAAGCTCGTCGAGGCGATAGACCGTGGTTTCGATGACTTCAGGCATCGGGATCACCTCCATCCAGCACTTCGGGGAGCCAGCCACCGGTATAAGTCCAGGCGATGGTCTCTCCGGTGGCGAGATCGAGCACATGCGCGCCGCCGCCGAAGGCGTTGACCCGCGCTTGCGAGCAGGTGGTGGCATATTGGAATCCCCACAATCCGGTCAGACCGAATGCGGCGGCGCAGCGTTTGACGAACTGGATGACATGCTCGGGATCGCCGGTTTCGTCGTCGCGCATCCAGAGCTGGGTGCCGCCGTGCTCGGGCTGAATGGAGAGCAGGAAACCCTCGGACGGAGGGTCTTCCGCAGCGTTTTCTTCGGACAACGCATTGTAGAGGTCGAGCGCGCGGGCGGCGTTCTCGGGCGTGCCCACATCGAGCAGGCAGGAGAAATGGGTGAAATAGTTGGCCATGTCAGGCTCCTGAAACGACAAAGCCCGGCGGAAGGCCGGGCGAGGATGGGTGGAAACTGGTTGATGCGATCAGGCTGCTTGCGGCAGCCGCAGAAGTTCGGCGGCGGTCTCGCGCCAGAAAGGATCGACCAACTGCGCCTCGAGCAGGCTGGCGCGGTAGCGGTGATCGCGGGCGGATGCCGCATCGCCGCGCCCGGAGGCCGCGAAAGCCACGCCGCGCAGCCGGCTGGCTTCGGTCACGACACCTCGGCATCGGACGCGACGGGTTGCTGCCAGAGGACGATCCCGGCCCGGACCTCTCCGGCGAGAACCAGGCCCTTGTCACGGTCCTGAATGATCATGATACGCGGGCGGAAGCGCAGCGTATCGTCCGAGCCGATGCGGACGTCGCCGCGTGCGATGCACTGGCTGGCGAAGATCATGGCGTCTTCGGGGGATGGGCACTCGCCGATGACGACCGTGCGGTCGAAGCCATCGGCATCACCGAGGCCATCGTAACGGTGCCAATGCAGGAGATGCGCAGGGGCAGCCTCTGGGCGCGATGCAGCCGGGGCAGCACTTGCCGCGCGACGATTTCACCGATGGGAGCGAACGTAGTTTGGCGGGATAGGGTCATGGGGAATACTCCGCGACGGACGGCGGAAGCTTCTCTCCCACCTGCAACCGTCACGGCCAACCGGCCCGCACTCTCACTCTCCCTTCGCGATGGAGGATGGTTCCTGCCTGCGCCAGGATGTCCCGAAGGTCAGCACCAAGGTTCACGCCGTCCGGCCCAGGTTCTCGCCAGCCCTTCACCGACGAGAATATCGCCGACGTCGTGGCCTTCGACGCGGATCGCCGCCAGGGTCCGGCCATAGCGGTCTGTGCCCTGACGCAGGATTTCGATCTGCTGGCCATTCAGAAGCTCGGCCAGCCTGTTCTTCGATTGCAGCGCCAGGTCGGATTCATACGCGCACTGCCCCTCGATCTCGGGAGCGTCGATGTTGAAGATCCGGACGGCATCAGATTGCCGCGTCGTGCCCAGCCGGATGGAATCCCCGTCCCAGACGCGGATTTCGGCCGGTTCACAGGATGCCGTGCAGAGTAGAACGGAAATGACAATATGGCTGAGCATGGCGAACGGCTTTCATCTCGAAGGAAACGAAATCGGCGTGATCGCCGACGGTTCTTTCCGATGCGGGTCGAGATCGCAATGCGAACCGGCACGCAAGCGGCAATCGGCGGCGATCGACGGGAAGAAGGCCCGGCTGCGCCTGGGCACCGGGCCGTCGAGGTGAGGCCCTTTCGCGCCTCAGCTCCATGGGTCGAGCTCCAACTTCACCATCTCGTCGTCCCCGTCGAACTCGTCGGCGGGCATGGCGGTATGGGTTCCGTCCCCGGCCTGGAGCACGACGATCGGGACCATCAGCGTGGTGGCGAGGCTGGCGGCGAAGGCGGTGGCATCTGCATAGGACATGGGTTCCGGCTCCTGTTTTTGGAGGCGGGGGACAATCCCCCGCGCGACAGGCGCCCGAAGTGTCCGGCCGGATCTGCAATCATCCTCGGGCGTTCGGGCTCGTCCCGAATCCCCGAGGGCGGCACGCTTGCGTCAGCCGACCCTCCATGGGTTGATTGACGAAGAGACGGAAGGACCAAGGTTAGCGAATGGAAGCGGGGGTGGTGTTTTGCCTCTGACAGGTGCCGGAGACCCGTCGCAGATGACCCGCCGCGCCAGCCTTGCCGCCGGGCCGCTTCCCGGATCGTGTTTCAGGCCGGCGATGGAACCCATTGTTGCCCCGACAGCGACGGGATGACCATGAAGAGATGGTGAAGCTGGATCTCGACTCATCGCTGTGGGCACAGCGACATTTCACCGTCCCGATGCCGAGACGCCCCTTTCCGATGCTCAGCCCCAGAGCCCATCGGCGATTTCCCGGACGATCATGGCGCGGGCCTTCATCATCACATCGTCGCCGGCGGTGTCGATATGACCGTAGAAGCGCGTCCGCGCGCCATGCGCGGTCCAATCCGCATAGCGGCAATATTCGCGGGCATCGAGCCGGAAGGCGCGCATGTCCTCGGTCCAGTGCGGCTTCGGCTCCACGACGACGGTGACGCCGCCGCGCGATTCCTCCCATGGAAGCGACCGCTCCGCAGGCGGATTGCGGCGGTCGTCGGCGAAGATTTCGTCAACGCTCATCATGCCGCGTCTCCATTTCCGGGGTTTTCGAGGAAGCCTGAAGGATCGGCGGGGTCAGGCGGCAAATAGGCGTCATAGGGATTGCCGTCGGCGAGATGACCGAATGGCGTGAAGACGTAATCGCCGCCGTCACGACCGACAGCGCACAGAACGTAGCGCACCTCTTGGGTTTCGGCGTCGAGGCATTCCATCAGCGCCAGGTTGCCGTCACCGGCGGCGCGCAGCAGGGTGTTGAAGTTCGTTCGGACGGGATCGGGAATGGCCATGATGTTCTCCTGAAACGAAAATGGCCCGCCGTCGAAGGACAGCGGGCCAGATGGAGGGGAAATGGGAAAAGGTCACGCGGCGGCGCGACCCTCGATCGCATCGGCGCCCACCTCGTCGGCGGTGATCTCCTCGAGGCGGGCGCGGCGGTATCCCTTCTTGACAAGCCAGAGTTCGGCCGCCTCCCGGCTCTCCGCGAGGTGCAGCAGTTCGACGTTCTCTCCGACATCCTGAACGACGCGGACCTGACCGATCTTCGGGCGCTCGATCACCCGGAACCTCAGATCGCTGTCGATGCCGTAAGTGCGCATGACAGTGATGAGGATGATACCGCCTTCGCCGAAATCGCCCTCATGCAGGGTGAAGGACGGCAGGGTCGTGTAGGTAGGCCGCTCACGGCCGGGCTCCTTGCGTACAAGGCGGCCGACCCCGTTCCGGGACTTCCACGTGGCGAGCTTCTTGGTGAAGCGCGCAGGCGGCTTCGGCTGACCGTCGCTATAAGCCACGAGCGAGCCAAGCGGCGCGATGTCGAAGATGAGAGAAGCGGACATGAATCTGGTCTCCTGAAACGAAAACGGCCCGGCGAGATGCCGGGCCTTGGGGGTGGAAGGGGATTGAAAGCGGGGCGACGGAGGCCGCCCCGCTGGTGCGCGTCACTCGGCGGCGACCAAGGTCACCGCATCGTCGGCGTCCTTTTCCGGGTCCTCATCGTCACCGGCGAGGAAGTCGGGCAGCGCCACGCCATCCTCGTCCTGGTCGGCCGAGCCATCCACGGCCTGCGCGTCCATGGCGGGGCGCAGCGGTTCCGGCAGCCAGCCGGTATCGGCCAGAAGCCGTTCGGCCTCCTTCGCCATGTCGCCCTTCTTGAGATGCGCGATGAGATCGGCCGCGCGATCGCCGGCGCCTTCGCGCACCGCTTCGAGGATGCGG
This sequence comes from Aquamicrobium zhengzhouense, assembly GCF_016124105.1. Classification (GTDB taxonomy): domain Bacteria; phylum Pseudomonadota; class Alphaproteobacteria; order Rhizobiales; family Rhizobiaceae; genus Aerobium; species Aerobium zhengzhouense. Next base: position 640,175 of record NZ_JADGMQ010000001.1, on the reverse strand, counting down.
GTCTTGGTCACGCGGGCCAGATAGTTCTCGACCGTGGGCCTCCAGCCCGCTTCGACGAGATCGAGGCCGGTGGCCCGCGTCAGCCGTTCGGCCTCGACCATGCGGCGGTCGAGACCGTGCTGCGAGATGCCATTCCCCGAATAGGGGTTGGGCCGCTCGTAGAGCGCGTTGACCCCGAAGCTGACGCAATGGGCGAGCAACGCCAGGCGGCTGGCATCGTCGAGGCCGTCGATCCAGTCCCAGAGACGATCATCATCGCCGGAGGGAATGTCGCCCCGCCAGGCGTCCGCGCGCTCGTCGATCATCTTCGCGGCGGCACTGTCCGCGAGCCCGGTCGCATCGGCCGGGAGGTAGATGTGACGCACGACGGCATAGAGGCTCGTTCCCGAGGTGGACGTGCGCTCGAAGGTGTCGAGAACGAGCTTGTGCAGCAGGGCCGTCATGGCGACGTGCGGATTCTCGGCGAGCGCATTGCGCAGCGCCAGCGTCCGCCAGGCAGTCAGGTCCGTCACCAGCCGCTCAGGCAGCGGCTTGACGGCATCGTCCTCCTCCTCGTCGGCGTCCGGGACCGGCTCGCCGCCGACAGTGATAACGGCGCGCTGCACGGCATCGGGATCGGACGGATCCGCATCGTCTCCGGCATCCTCGCCATCGACGGTCTCGGGTTGCTCGTCCTCGGGGCGGACGTAGCCGCTGCTGACGATCAACTCGCCCTCGCGGCCGATACTGACGAATACACCGGCACGGGCGATGTCTTCCGGCGCGAGGGTGACGGGCCGGTTCTCGAACGCTTCCAGTTCGGCCTCGATTTCGCCGAGCCGCTGGTCGACCTCATCGGGCAGTTCCTCGGCCTCGGCGTATTGCGATTCGAGTTCGTCATACTCGTTGCGCAGCGCCTCGCGGGTGGCGCGCTCCTCGTCGGTCAATTCCGGGGTCACACCGACCAGCCTGCGCAGGCCGTTGGCGAAGCCATAGGGAAGCTCGACCGCCGCGTCGATCCACTTCCAGCCCTGACCGGCGATCTCGTCGGCAACGGCGCGAAGCTTCTCGTCGACCAGACGATCAAGAAGCGTGACGTCCTGCAACCAACCGCCGTTCTCATCGGAGAAGAGGTCGCGCAGCATCGGGCCGCCTGCCGCTTCATAGGCTTCGACGCCGATGAAGCGGGCGCGCTTGTCGGCGGCCGGAACCGTGGTCTCGGTCAGCATGTTGCGAATCTGCCAGGGCTCCTTCTGCCAGGAATTGCTGACGCGCTCCCAGACCTGTTGCTGGCGCTCATGGTCGGGGTTGACGGTGAAGGCTTCCAGCATCGCCAGCGTCATCTCGTTGCGCGCATAGGCATCGAGCAGGGACGGTGCGACGGTGGCGAGACGTAGGCGCTGTATGATGTAGCGTGGCGTGGTCCGCCAGGCGTCGGCGATCTCCTCCTTCGACGTGCCCATGTCGAACATCCGCTTGAACGCCTTGAACTGGTCGAGCGGATGCAGGGCGAGGCGTAGCAGGTTTTCGGCCAGCGAGTCGTCGACGGCCGAGGTCTTGGCATCGGCCTTCTTGACGATGCAGGGAACGAGGCCATCGGCCGGGAATCGGCCGGCTTCCACGAGGCGTGCGATGGACCGGTAGCGCCTGCCGCCGGCGGGCGTCTCGAAATCGCCGGTCTCGTTGCCGTCCTCATCGAGGATGGCACGGACATTGAGACCCTGGACGAGATCCTCGCGACGGTCGATGTCATGGGTGAGTTCGTCCAGTCCGGCCTCGACGTCGACCTCGCGCACGTTGTCAGCGGACAGGCGAATGCGGTTGAAGGGAATGTCACGCGCCCGCGAGAATTCGATCATCTGGAGGGCGGGCTTCTTTTTCTTGGCACGAGCCATGGTGGTTTCTCCGCGACGGACGCCGAGAGCCTCTCTCTCGACCCTAAATCCGTCACGAAAACCCCTCCCGCTCTCTCACTTTCGCTGCCGTGGCGGCAAGCGCTGTGGCCGGGCGGCTTACGCCCCGGCCGACCCTGTTGCAGCCGCTTCGAGATGATGGCGGATGCGCTCGGCAAGGCGATCGTGATCATAAGGCTTGCCGATCGGCCCCTCGTCGCAGAGCGACGTGGCAGCCTCGGTTCTCTGGACCACGCCGGAGGTCAGGATGATGCGGAGGCCCGGCCGGTGCTCGCGCACCCATGCCGCGAGGCCGAAGCCGTCCATAGCGCCCGGCATCTGGATATCGGAGAAGACCAGATCGATAATCTGGTCGGATTCAAGGGCAGCAACCGCTTCGGCTGCATTGCCCGCCTCGATGACGTGCCAACCACAGCCGCGCAGGTAGCCCGCGATGTCGATGCGAATGAGGACGTCGTCCTCGACGACGAGGATGGTCTGTGGTTGGTGTGATGCCGTAGGCAAGCGGGCGTCCCCTCGCTATTGCCCACCTCCGGTCACCTGCGCCACCGACGACTGCAATAGTCGCTCTTTGATTATGATCCGCAACCTCCGAAACAGTTAAAAGGTTCCGGGAAATCGGCGCCTAGCTATCACGATGCGCGGTCGCGGAGCATTTACGCCGTATTTTTGGCGCAGCGCCTCGATGGCGCGATCCTGCCGCTCGGCCTTGCGGTCGAGCCGCGACAGCTCGACGAAGGTGATGCCGGCAAGCGCTTCGAGAATGCGCTGGTATTCGGCCTCGTCAGCGCCGGTCCAGCGGCTCATGCGGCGATGATAGTAACGGGCCGTCGGCCGCCTGCGTATGGTCTCGGCCTCGGCATGGTCGCGCATGCGGCGCTCGATGCCGGCGATGTTGCGCCGGGTTTTGGCCAGTGCTTCTTCCATGTGCGCCAGGGCGGCGCGCAGCGCGTCGCGGGTCATCATGGCAATCTCCGGATGGCTGGACCGCCGGCCCGCTCGGCGGGCGCGGCGGCGATTGCGAAAAAGGGGCGGCCCGGCGTCAGGGCTCGTTGAGATCGTCGCCGTCGCGGAAGCGCGGCGGAATCTCATCCTCCGGGCCTTGCCAGAGGACGCGATCGCCGACCCAGATCGTTACGAAGCCGCCCCCCTTTGGCGGCGGCTTCGCTGGCGCGGGCTTGAAGTTGCGGCAACTTAAATTCCCAGCCGTCCCCGAGAAGGCGGGGATGGTGGAGTTGCCGAGCAGCACGCGGTCGCATGTTCCAGCGGGTTCGAACCTGTGCCGGCGACGGAAACGCATCACACGCCCTCTCGCCGGGCACGCGCCGTGGCATAGATGATCCGTTCGGCGCGGCGGATGCTGCCGGCTTCCCGTGCAGCCTCGGCCCAGACCGAAATCGGAAAGTCGCCGGAAAAGAGAATGTCGCGCTCGATGCCGAGTCCGAAAGGCAGGCGCACCGAGACCATCTCCTGCAGCGAGAAATAGCCAGTTCCGGCTCGCCAATATCGGCCAAGCCGTAGAGCGTGTCGCCGTCGTCATCCAGTTCGGTTGCCAGCCAGACCCCTTCGCCCAGCGGATTGAAGAACTTCACGACCGGCACATGATCGGTGTCGCGCTGGCGGCCATTGGCGAGGAGCTGCGCGCGCAGTTCGTCGGTCAGGAGGATCATGCCGCCCTCCTGTCGATCGCGGCCGCACCGGGCTCGCTGCCTTCGGCGCCATCGCCTGTGTCCGGCAGGAAGGCGAGCAGCCAGTCGGCCGCCTTGCTGGCTTGGGAGGCGGCGCGCACGATGGCGCGATTGTCCTCCCGCAGCACCTCCAGCCAGGAACCGATATAGTCAGCGTGGCGGACGGTCGGCACGATGCCGAGCGAGGCGCAGCAGAAGGCGGCGCTCATCTCGGCGATCAACTCCTCGAAGGCGTATTTCTTCGTGCCGAAGCTGCCGGAGAAATCGCGGTCCAGACGGGACGCATGACCCGTGGCGTGACCCAGCTCATGCAGGGCCGTCCGGTGCCAGTTGATCGGCTCGAAATAGGCTTGCGGAGGCGGAACCACTACATGGTCGAGAGCCGGGACGTAGTAGGCGCGACCCCCGCCGATGCGGAAGTCGATGCCGGTGGCTTTGATAAGCGCCTCGACCCGCGGCTCGATCAGGCAGGGCGGCGGGGGCGGCATGGCGACAGCAATATCCTCGGGCAGGCCCTCGCATTGCGCGGTGTTGAACACGGTGAAGCGCTTCAGGAAGGGGATTTTCCCAGGTTCCTCGCCGGTCTCAAGCGCGCGCCGCTTCTCGTCCTCGGGCGTGAAGCGGTCGGCATAGACGATGGTGGTGCCGCGCTCGCCCTTGCGGATATTGCCGCCAAGCGACTGCGCCTGGCGGAAGGTGAGCCAGCCCTGGCCGGGGAAGCCGTGCTGGACGACTGCCCCCCAGAGGATCAGGATATTGATGCCGCTATAGGCGCGGCCGGTGCTGGCGTTCTGCGGCAAGCCGAGCGGAGCTTTGGCCGTGGCCTTGCCCCAGGGCTGAGCCCAGGGGAAGCGCCCAGCTTCAAGCTCGGTGATGATCTTGCCGGTGATTTCGTCGTAAAGGTTCGTCCGGTCCGAGCCGGCGCGTGGGGTGCGGTCATATTTCGACATCGCGGTTCTCCGCGACGGGCGCCGTCGGACTCTCCTCCGGCTTTCAACCCGTCACGGCAAACCCCGTCCGCACTCTCACTCTAAAGGGGGCGTTGCGGGGTCTCCCCGCTTGATGGGGGTGCGCCGGCAACGCAGTGCCGGCCAGGGGGAAGGCTTTTCCCCGCAAAATCCGTCAGCAGCGCCGGTGTTTTCGCATTTCCTCGTCGGCAATAGCCTGCACGACCTTCATGTCCATCTGCACGACCGGGGAGAGACGTGCGACCTCGGAAGCTACCTTCGCCCAATGCCAGAACCCGGATCTGTCTGCCTGGGCGCGACTGCGGGCGGCAAGACGCTGCGCCTCATAATAGGCGTCGCGCCCATACCGCTCGATCAATGCGCACGCGTCCTGCTGCCATCGCTGGCGGATCTGCCTTCGCGCTGTAAGCCAGTCTGACAATATGCGGATCATTCCAAGCTACCATGACCGTAAAGCGAAGCAGCCAACAGCCAAGAGGCCGTCGTGGCCATGTATATAACAGTTTTCGAGCTGGTCCCGTCACTTATGACTGAATAACGGCAAGGGCTCTCTTGCATTTCGTGTGGGTGCTCCCGATATTGAACGAACGAAGAACATTTGGGGGCGCCATGCCGGTTCCACAGGCTCGATTTACCGAATTGCTCGAAGACATCGAGCCCAGTCAAACGACGAAGACCAGGGCTTCTGGCGGCCACAATGGCATCCGTGAACACCTGCGGACCCACTCGAGCTTCAAGGATAGATACGTTACCAGCTTTCTGTCGGGAAGCTATGCTCGCAGCACCTCGATCCGGCCGCGCACTACGGCTGATGGAGTTGAGCGCCCGGACGTTGACATCATCATTGTCACCAATTTCTCGACCAGCGATCATCCTGACGATGTGCTGAAGGAAGTGTGCCGTGCGCTTGAGGATGGCGGCAATGGCTACGCAGTTGAGCGGATCAACAAGCGCTCGGTGCGGGTGGAGACGTGGCAGGCCGAGATGGACATCGTTCCGGTCGTGTCGACGTGGAACGGCTACATGATCCCCGATCGTGATACCGGCACTTGGAAGTTCACGAATCCGCCGGTTCATACCAGTTGGAGTGCAGAGCAGAATCAGAAGTTCGATGGTCGGTTCAAGCCGCTCGTCAAACTATTCAAGTGGTGGCGCAGGATGAATCCGAGCGGCCGCCGCCCGAAGGGTTTTGTCCTGGAGGTTCTCGTTTCTCGGCATGCGCCAACGGCCGAAGCGCACTACGGCGAGGCGTTCGCGCAGCTCCTCACGAATATCTACAGTGAATATGCTTGGCTTGCGACAAATAATCAGAAGCCGTTCCTCGCCGACCCTGCTGACCCGTCGAACGACATCCTCGGCAAAGTATCGGTCGCACAATGGAAAGATTTCATCGAGAAGGTCCGCGTTTACGCCGACATAGCCCGTAGAGCACAAGACGCTGAGGATATGGAGGAGGCGACCCGCCAGTGGCGTCGGGTATTCGGTGATCGGTTCAAGTTCACGGCGAATATGGCCAAAGCGGCAACCTATGGAGGCTTCGCAGCAGCGACACCTGTCGCCGCAGGCTATACGTTTCCGGATGCCATGGCTGCTCCGGCGAACAAACCGCGTGGTTTCGCTTGAAGTTCTGGTGGATTGTCGATTCAGCCAAGCTGGCGGCAGAAAAATCCGCTGTCGAGGCCGTGGCCAGCGGCGAGAGTTGGTTTGAGCTGGAGCGCTGGCGCTTTCATGAAAATATGTTCTGCGCAGAGGGCATCCTGATTGCGCATGGACATCGCTACCCGATCAGGTTGATCTATCCTGATCAGTATCCCGAAGTGCCTGCATGGGTCGAGCCACAGGATGAGGTCCGGTGGAGTTCGCATCAATACGGCAAGGGGACTCTGTGTCTTGAGCTTCGTCCCGACAACTGGAATGTCGGAGCAACCGGAGCTGACGTTCTTCGTAGCGCATATAATTTGCTCGTCATTGAAAACCCTCTCGGTGGGGCTGAGGATCGTGCGCCGTCTGCCCATGATGTTGGAGATTTGCAGGCATATGACTGGGGCGAATTCCCTGTCCTGATCGGTGCCGGATGCCTGTCGCGGATTAGAAGCGGAATCTCAAGTAATATCAATGCATTGCGTTGGTTAGCTCACGATGACATGTGGCCAATCATGATCCATGATGAAGAGGATCAGAGGGCGATGCAGCGTCCACCGGATGCCAGCATGGAGAGCTGGCGTGTCGCTTTGCCGGTCTATATTTCAGAAAACTCATCGCCTCCTCCAGGAGCGTTGGACAGGGTGGGGCTGGTTCAGGCTGCGGGATTCGATCCGGTGACGGCAGCGGTCGTCGAAGCATCAACCGCCGCTGTCGTCATCTTTCCCGCTGGAGACCAGGTCGAGATCGTTCATCTCGTCACGGACGGAGGCACCTTCCGACGCCGCGTTTTCATCCTACCGGATGAAAACGGTGCACGTTCCGCGCGCGCCGAGGAAGGCAGGGCAAAGCGCGTGACAATCGTGGGAGCCGGTTCGGTTGGCTCCAAGGTTGCGGAAACGCTATTGCGCTCAGGTGTTCACCATCTCACTCTCGTCGACGGCGACGTAATGCTGCCGGGCAATCTGGAGCGTCATGCGCTCGATTGGCGAGACATAGGCTTTCGTAAGGTCCACGGACTGAAGCGACATCTTCTCCACATCGTTCCCGGTGCAGATATTCGCGTTATCGACGCCAATCTAAACTGGCAACGGTCGGCTAAGACGCATGCGTGGCAGGTGGAGACGCTGGCGGAAGGGCATGTCATCGTCGATGCGACTGGCGATCCGGCGACAGCCCTGTTTCTTGCTGCCGTCGCTGAAGCCAACAGTTTGGCTTTTGTTTCCGTGGAGGTTTTCGAAGGTGGTATCGGCGCGTTAATCGCAACCTGTGTGCCACCGCGCGATCCTCCTTTTGTGGAGGGCCGCGCAACCTTTCTTGCCTGGTGTGATGCACAGGGCATCAAGCCACCCGAAGCGGGACCGCGCCGCTACGAGATGCTGGCCACGGACGGAACTCCGATGATAGCCGATGATGCGGCGGTCACAATGACCGCGGGTCACGCTGCCCGCGCGATTCTCGATATCGTCGATGGGCGTCTGCCGCCCGCAGAAGCTGCCTGGTTGTTGCTGGGCTATCAGAGGAATTGGCTGTTCGATGGGCATGGGCATACGATTCGCCTGAACGTCGGTGAACGTGGGGAGCGTGCTCCGACAACGGAAGATCCAGAAGCGATCTCGTTCGCACTCAAGCTGTTTAAGGAGAGGGCGGGTGAAGATAGCGCTGGCGGCTGATCAAACCGAGAAGCTCGTCGCCGCGCTTGGCCGGGCGGGCATCAAGGAAACTGGAGGCCAGTTGTTCGGTGAGCAACTCGCGCCATCGAATTTTCGGGTGACGGAACTGACGGTGCAGTCTCGTCCAGGCACGTTCGCGCGATTCGTCGTCGATCTGCTGCAAGCCGCCAGGGATGCTGTTCGTTTCTTTGATAGGACGGAGCATCGATATACGCGCTACAATTATATCGGGGAGTGGCACAGCCACCCGAGCTTTGCGGTGCAACCGAGCGGACCTGACATTGCCGCCATGCGTGGCATCGTTCGCGATCCTAGGTTCGCCGGCTCATTTGCCATCCTGATGATTGTGCGGCTGGATGCGGAAACGTTGACCACCGGTGCCTGGGTGTTCGATCCCCAGGGGGCCGAGCATCAGATAACTCTGGAGATTGAAATTTGAGCGGCACTGAGAATGCACCAGCATTGACGGACGCACGGGGCAGGGGTGGGGTGATCGCCCAGGATGGCTTTGACTACCAGCTATGGGATGGGCTCGCCCGATTGCCTGCGTGGCTGGCGAACCCCGCTTTTGAACAGATCATCTTCGAAGGGCTGGAGGATCTGGAAGCTCGGTTCTTCGCACCACAGGCGCCGAGAGAATGGCTACTTGAACGATTTCAGGCGAAAGCCGGCACGCTGACACCTGCCGATGTGCGCGCAGTGTTGCAGACCTTTTCCGAGTTCGAGACAGCCTTTCCTAATGCCGCGCGCGTTCAAACTCTGGTGACGCCACGATTACCGCCGACTGTCAGTTGGCTTGCCCGAGATTCTGATCGGGTGCGAAAAGCCCGGCCCTTTTACGCACCCTTTGCCGATGTGTTGGCCGCAAGCGATGCCGAGTTGCGCAACCGGCTTACGGAGACCTACGGCGATCCTCTCGGGGCTTTCGTTGCCAGGTCGGTCGAGGTCAGCGAACGCAATCTGCCGGATCGCGACGCTGCCGTGATGATGTTCGGAATTGAACTAGATCGAACCTATCCCTCTCTTGAGTCTCCATCGCGGCGGGTAGCGGAAGCGTTTGAGGCGTTGAGTGCGCTGGCCCGGCGTTCCATCGGCGTGCCGCTCGGACGTGCCCTCCTGCGTCAGACGATTGAGGACGCTTTGGAGCGTCCACTTCCGCTTTCGCGGAGCTTCCCACTGCACGTCCGGTCTGATCGCAACGAAGCAAACGAGCGGAGTCTCGAGATTGATGCGAGCGCGTTTTCCGGGCGAGACGGGGGTTTTCCGCCCCAAATGGAATGGGCAGAACAACTACTCGCCCCGCTGGAACGCACGGCCCGTTGGTTGCGCAATCATAATTTGTCTCGGATCGCGCTCAGTGGTTCTTATCGGTTGACGACGGCCATGGTTCTGGGGACGTCATTTCGTGCCGCGGTCGGGTTTGAATTGGAGATACCGACGCGAGATGGGGTGTGGGCAACCGATGACCGCCCTTCGACTGACATGAGACAACCCTGGCGAATTTCTGACCCACTGGCTTTGCACGGTGATCAGCTCGTCGTTACAGTAGGTGTTCTGCGTGATCCCTCAGCTGATCTGGAGCAGACCGCCGGTATTCCAAGGCAGGCGGTTTTGGCGCTCCACCTCGAAGAGCCGATCCCCTCGGCGGCGAGCGCGCAGGTTGCGGCTTCCGCGATCAAGCGTGCGGTGGACGGTGCCGTTGCGCGCCTTCGGCCTCAAGGGATTCAGCTTTATTTCGCCGGGCCAGCAGCGCTTGCTGTGGCACTTGGGCATCGCTGGAACGCAATGGCGCCAACACAGCTACATGAATTTGTCGTTTCCAAGCGAAGCTATATCGCGACCGCATTGATCTGATCAGTGCGGCGCTTGTAACTCGCGTTACACATGCCTACTCGCGTTTGCTCAAAGCCCTGAGTTCTGCCAGGAAAATGGTCCCGACCTCGACAGCCTGCTTCGCGCTTTCCGGGTCCACATCCACGCCATGCGAGGCTTCATTCATGATGCGGAGAGCTTCGAGAAGCCGCCGGGTGCTGGGAGGGGAAATCTCACGTCGATGCAGCTCGCGCAGCATCTGTCCAATGCCGACAGGTTCCGGGGCAGCTCCATTTCCGGTGAGGAAATCGCGCAGCGCGCGTTCGATCTCGATCCGCAGCTTGACCACGGACATGAGCGGAAATTCGCGCGAGAACTCCTCGACCGTCGGCAGCGCCTGCTGGAGCTGAGGCGGCAGGGCCGGGGATAGCCGATACTGCGCGACCCCCATCGGCTTGCTCGAGTCGCGTAGGGCGTATTCGACGATGACCTCGTTGCGGCCCTTGCAGAGGATAATGCCAATGGTCGGCTGGTCCTGCTCGTGCCGCAACTGATCGTCCACGGCCGAGAGATAGAAGTTCATCTTGCCGGCGAACTCGGGCTTGAAGTCCTCGATCTTCAGCTCGATCACCACGAAACAGCGCAGGCGCAGGTGATAGAAGAGAAGGTCGAGGTAGTAGTCCTGTCCGCCAACTTCGAGGTGATACTGGCTGCCGACGAAGGCGAAGCCCTTGCCGAGTTCGAGAATCAGGGACCGCAGATGCTCGATCAACCCGCGCTCAAGATCGCGCTCCAGCATTTCCGGGCCGAGCGAGAGGAAATCGAAGGTGTAGGGGTCTTTGAGGATCTGCTGGGCAAGCTCGGATTGTTCGGCCGGCAGCGTGCGCGAGAAATTGGTGAGCGCGCTACCTTGACGAGCAAAGAGATTGCTTTCGATCTGGTGGATGAGGACGTTGCGGCTCCAGCCATGCTCGATCGCCTGCCGCGCATACCAGATGCGCTCGGCCGGCGCCTTCACGGCATCGAGGAGGCGGAGGTTATGACCCCAAGGCAATTGTGCAACGACCTGTTGCACAATTTCGGAATCGGGCCACGCTTCGGCGAAGGCCCGCATATATTTCAGATTGCGGGATGACAGCCCGGACATTTCGGGGAACGCCCGGCCGAGATCTGTCGCGAGGCGGTCGATGACCTTGGCGCCCCAGCCCTCCCGATCCTGCCGCCCGAGGATGTCCTGTCCGATGGTCCAGTAGAGCAGGATCAACTCGCGATTGACAGAGAGGCTGGCGCGATGCCGCGCCTCCGTGATCTTCCGCTTGAGATCGCCGACGAAGGCGGCATAGCTTTGCGGGTCGATCTCGGCGGCAGCGGACTTCGCGCGGCGAGGGGAGGGCTTGGGCGGCGGGGACGTCATGCGGCCGCCTTCAGGCGCTTCTTCGCGAGCATTGCCCTGACGAACTTGTCCCATTTCGCCATCCCGGCTCGCTTCTCGGCCATGTAGTTCCAGCGGTCGTAGTGCTTGGAACTGACGTCCTGCAAGGCGTGGTTTTGCAGCCGGTCGCGGATTTCCTTGGAAACGCCCGCCTTGCCGGTCAGCGTCTTGAAGGTCCGCCGAAGGTCGCGATTCGTCACATAGGGGATGACGCCGCGATCCCGCTGTCGCCACATGAACGAGTATAGCGTGCCGTGGCTGACGGGCTTCGACGGATCTTGGGCTGAGGGGAAAAACCAGCCGTACTCGTTGACATTGATCGAGGCGAGCAACTCGGCCGCCAGCGAAGGCACCGGAACGGCATGAGGCTGATCATTCTTGGTCCTGGACCAGTCGATGATCTTCTCCTGGGCGTCCCACTGGTCGATGTGAAGCCGCGCGATTTCCTGCACCCGCTGGCCGGTCAGCATGAGAAGCCTGACCGCGCGCGTATAAGGTGGATGGACCGGCGTGTCGGGACATTCAAGCCAGCGATAGAGCTGAACGAACTCGTCCTCGTCGAGCCAGCGTGTGCCCTTGACCTTGGGTTCGGTAGGAATGCCCGTCGCCGGATTGAAAGGAATTCGGAAGCGGCGGGAGGATTGCTGCCGATAGTCGTTGTCGGACTTCATGCCCCAGCTGAAGGCGGCATGGAGATAGGAGCGCACATGGTCGGCCATCGACTTGGCGCCGCGCTCATAGATCGGGCGGATCAACTCGATGATTTCCTCGGCTTCGATCTCGCGGGCAAGACGGTTGCGCCCGAGCGTATCGGCAATCTTGTTGAGTCCTTTTTCGGTCTCCTTCCAGGATGGTTTTCCGGCTTCCTTGAGGGCGGCGACATAGCCCTCGAACAGGTCGGCGACGGTGCCGGGGCGGGTGTCGGTGGCGATTTTGATGCTCCGGCCCTTCTGGATCACGTCGGCAAAATCGCGCTTGAATATCTCGCGCGCCTGGGCGAGCGACATCGAAGGATAGGAACCGATCTTCTTCTTGGTGCGCTTGCCGTCCCGCCACTGCTGGGCCATCCAGTCGGCGGTGACGCGCTTGGGCATGGGCTTGAGGACGAGGATGAGGCGGCCGGTGCCGCGCCCTTCGCCGTCGGCGAGGTTTTCTTGCTTCTGGTTCATCTCGACCCGCTTCAGCGCGTGTCGGATCGAGGTGTCGGTCAGGGCGGGCATGGTTTCCTCCTGTTCCGCAACTGGGATCGGTCAAGGGGAAACGGGGATCGCTAGGTGGGATCGGGAAGCCGTTTTCTACCCCTTTTACAGCCCCCAATTTTCCATAACCGCCCCCACTACGCAACCCTCAAAATCGCTGAATTCCCTGATGTTTGAACGGGATTGATCGGTATCGCTCGTGATCGAAATTGGCGAGTGGGGTGATTGTGCACGAGTATGATAGCCGTCGCCGAAAGCTCCAGCGCACGTCGCGCAACTTCGCGCGGATAGGCTGGGGTGTGGTCTACCGTCCCAACCTGTTGAACCTCATCAGCGATGAGCGTGTTTTTCTTGTCGAGGAACAGGATCCGGAAATTCTCACGAACTTCGAAGGCCATTGCCGTGTGGCAATAGTCGAGGACTTGCTGCCACGTTCCTAGCAAAGGACGGCGAGAGATCTGACCACGTGCCATACGCCGCGCGGCTTCTGCGACGATCTTGATGTCGAGCGCTACATTCTCGCCAACGCCACGTACTTCACGCAGCAAATGCTCAGGGGCTCCGAGCACCTCAGGGAAAGAGCCGAAACGAGCGATAAGTGCTTTGGCGGTGCCTTTGGTGTCTGCGCGCGGGATCGAGCGGAAAAGTAGCAGCTCGAGAAGTTCGTAGTCGGCAAGGGTGGCAGCGCCCCCGTCTCGGAAGCGCGTGCGAAGACGCTCGCGATGGCCGAGGTGATGCGGTTTGTCGGATTTCTTTACCGGGACTTCTTCGGGCTGCCGGACGGCAACCGGGAATTCGGAGAAGAAGCCACGCTCGTCTTCTTCTCCGTCCGCCATGTCAGCTTCGCGCCGGCAGGCCGGGGCAGTCCAGGCCGCCCGGTGAAAGCGTGAAGATCTCGCAGCCGGTCTCCGTTACGCCGACAGCATGTTCGTACTGTGCGGTGAGGGAGCGATCCCGTGTTACCGCGGTCCAGCCATCAGACAGAACCTTCACGTGCGGTTTTCCAAGGTTGATCATCGGTTCGATCGTGAAGATCATGCCGGGGCGCATTTCGACGCCTTCATTCGGATGCCCGTAGTGAAGGATGTTCGGGGCGTCGTGGAACAGCTTGCCTACGCCATGGCCGCAGAAATCGCGCACGACCGAGCAGCGCTCTGCTTCGGCATAGGACTGGATGGCTGCACCGATGGCACCCGTTCGGGCGCCAGGCTTGACGGCCTCAATGCCTCGCAGAAGGCACTCATACGTCACTTCGAGCAGACGCTCAGCCGCTCGTTTGATCTGGCCAACCGGGTACATGCGACTCGAATCGCCGTGCCAACCATCTACGATATAGGTGACGTCGATGTTGACGATGTCGCCTTCGCGCAGGGGTTTATCGTCTGGAATGCCGTGGCAAACAACGTGGTTGATCGAGGTGCAAACCGAATGGGTATAGCCACGATAGTTCAGTGTTGCGGGCAGGGCACCGTTGTCCATGCCGAACTCGAATACGAAGCGGTCAATTGCAGCGGTCGTTACGCCCGGAGCAACAATCGATGCGAGTTCGTCAAGGCAGCGAGCGGTCAGCTGACAGGCCCGGCGCATGCCCTCGAAGGACTCCGCGTTGTAGAGCCTGATCTGACCGGTGTTGCGGAGCGGCGCCGTCTCCGCATCAAGATAAGTGACCATTTGGTCGCTGCCATCCTTATTGGTGTTTTGTCTCCCCCTCATTTCGCATCGAAGACGCAAAGGTTCAAGAGGGGGAGAAAATGGCTAGTTAGACTGGCCAGCCAGCTACGGCCTTAACCTCTAGGAATTCCTCCAGACCGAACTGGCCACCCTCCCGGCCATTGCCGGATTGTTTGTAGCCGCCGAACGGGCTGCCCGGAGCATTGCTTTTTCCGTTGAGGTTCACCATCCCGCTTCGCAGTTGCCGGGCAACGCGACGGGCCCGCTCGGGATCGCCCGTTTGAATATAGCTCGACAATCCGTACACCGTGTCGTTGGCAATCGCGATTGCCTCTTCCTCCGTCTCGAACGGGATCATCGCCAGTACCGGTCCGAACACCTCTTCGCGCGCAATAGTCATGTCGTTTGTTACATCTGCGAATACGGTGGGACGAACATAATACCCGCGATTGAAGCCTTCCGGACGGCCAGGGCCCCCGGACACCAGCCGGGCTCCCTCCTTGATAGCGACCTCAATCAGGCCCTGGACCTTGTCGAATTGCGCCTGCGACACCAATGGGCCAATGTGCGAGCCATCCTCGGCCGGATTGCCGACGCGAACTGACGAGGCGTGGCGCTCCGCGATCTCGACCGCTTCTTCATAGACGGGACGCTCGACCAGCATGCGCGTAGGTGCGTTGCAGGATTGCCCTGTGTTCTCAAAGCAGTGATCGAGCCCACGGACGACTGCAGCTTCGACATCCGTGTCAGCGAAAATTAGGTTCGGTGATTTGCCGCCAAGTTCGAGGCTGACACGTTTGACCGTATCGGCCGCCGCTTTCGTCACCGCTACGCCGGCCCTTGTCGAGCCGGTGAACGACATCATGTCGATGTCCGGATGCCGCGACATCGCTTCGCCGACGGTAGGACCGTCGCCGTTGATCAGGTTGAAGACCCCCGCGGGGAAACCTGCCTCATCCATCATCTCGGCGAATATGATGGAAGAAATGGGCGCGATTTCTGAGGGCTTGAGAACAACAGTGCATCCAACCCCGACAGCAGGAACCACCTTGAGAGCGACCTGGTTCATCGGCCAGTTCCACGGCGTGATGAGACCGCACACCCCGATCGGTTCCCTGATGATGCGTTCGTCAGAGAAGCGGTCGCTCAGCGGCGTTTCGAACTCAAAGCTCTTCAGGGCGTGGATGAAATTGCGAATATGGTAGCTACCCGCGGCAGTCTGTTCTTCAAGGGCGAGCCGGATGGGTGCACCCATCTCCTCCGATATTGCTTTCGCCATCTCCTCTGAGCGGCGCTTGTAGATATCGAGGAGGCGTTCAACAGCGGCGATCCTTTCCACATGAGGGGTCGTAGACCATTCAGGAAATGCGCGTCGTGCCGCAGAAACAGCGATGTCAACATCCTCTTCGGATCCCATCGAGATGACGGCGTAAGGCTGTTCGTCCGCTGGATTTATCACCTCAAGCTCTCGCGGCGTTTGCGGTTCGCACCAATGGCCATCGATATAGAAGCGGGTCTTTCGCAACATTCACAGCCTCCGTGAATTGGGTCTTCGCTTCTTCCTACATAGCCCAACTCTTCCCCGTCACACACTATCGGCTGAGGATTCAGCTCCCGCGGCCGCGATTGTTTAAAATGCGCACTTTATCGTTGGAGGTATCGAAACGGTTGCAGGCGCAAATCGGTGCCATATGGGGGCGATATGGAGAGTGACCTTTGACAACCAACGTTCAGGCCGTACGCCGCCATCTCGAGGAAGCTTATCGACTTCTCGATGGGAGCGACGAGCTCAGCGAGAAGACCCGACAGGCGCTGGATATTCTGATCGACGGCTTGCTTGCCGCCGAATATCGCACGAAATGCACGGGTGCCAAGATCATCAATTTCCCGCTCCGACGCGGTGAGGATGAACGTGTACGGCAGACTTCATCCCCGGCAGGTAATTAAGCCGACGCTCACCGACACCACGCCTTTACGGTCCCGCTTCGAACCCGATACTTAACGCAATTGATGTTGTGTGTGCCAGCAGGTGAGCCTATCAAGCCAGCTTCAGGTTGGGCGGAATTGTTGAGGCCGCCGCATCGATCAGTCGACTCATCCGGCGGGTTTGAAGGGAAGTGCAATGCTCACCAGAAAGGGCAAATACGGTCTGAAGGCGCTCATGCACCTTTCGCATCTGCCCGCTGGTCAGTTGGAGTTCGTCAGTGATATTGCCGCCGAAAACCGCATCCCGAAAAAGTTTCTCGATGCGATTCTCGGAGAACTCCGTAATGCGGGGTTCGTTCAGAGCCGGAAGGGCAAGGACGGTGGATATCGTCTGGCGAAACCTGCGTCCGAAATCAAGGTTGGCCACGTAATTCGCGTCCTTGACGGGCCGCTTGCACCGCTGCCTTGTGCCAGCCAGACGCGTTATGAGCGCTGTGACGATTGCGACGAGTCGACCTGTGAGGTTCGTCGTCTGATGCTGGAGGTTCGGCATGCACTCGCGTCGGTGCTCGACAACCGTAGCCTCGCGGAAATGCGCGATGCGGCCAATGACGACCTCAATGAGCAGTTGCTACGTTCTGCAGCGTCAGTTTAGCCTCAAGACACCGGCGGAGTGTCGACGGGCATTCCACTTTTCTTCCAGGCGCCAAACCCACCTTCAATATGCATGACGGGTTCGAGCCCCATATCCTGAGCCGTCTTGGTCGCCAGCGCAGAACGTAGCCCGCCCGCGCAAAAGAAGATGAACGTCTTGCCGCTTGCAAAAATCGGTTTGTGGTAGGGGCTTTCCGGGTCGATCCAGAATTCAAGCATCCCGCGCGGCGCATGAAACGCGTTCGGCACCCGGCCTTCGCGATCCAGCTCTCGTGGATCGCGAATGTCGACCAGGACAACATCGCCTGATTGGGACAGACGATGTGCCTCCTCAGGGCTGACCGCTTTGATCGCGGCATTGGCTTCATCGATCAGCTGCTTGTAGCCCTTCTTCATCGCCATGCCGCAATCTCCCTACTCGAGGTTCAGTTCCTTGAAGAAGTCGTTGCCCTTGTCATCAATCACGATGAACGCAGGGAAGTCCTCGACTTCGATACGCCAGATGGCTTCCATACCGAGCTCTGGGTACTCGACCACTTCTACCTTCTTGATGCAATCCTGTGCCAGGCGTGCGGCGGGACCACCGATAGACCCCAGGTAGAAGCCTCCGTGACGCGCGCAGGCGTCGCGGACCTGACGCGAGCGGTTGCCTTTTGCCAGCATGACCATCGACCCACCAAAGGACTGGAACTGGTCGACATAGGAATCCATTCGGCCGGCAGTGGTTGGGCCGAACGATCCGGAGGCGTAACCTGTCGGCGTTTTCGCCGGGCCTGCATAGTAGATCGGGTGGTTCTTGAAATAGTCGGGCATCGGCTCGCCACGCTCAAGCCGCTCGCGGATCTTTGAATGCGCGAGGTCGCGGGCGACAATGATCGAGCCGGTCAATGAAAGTCGTGTCTTCACAGGGTGTTGAGACAGCGTTTTGAGGATCTGCTCCATCGGCTGGTTCAGGTCGATGCGGACGACATGAGAGGTCAGCTTGTCCTCGTCAATGTCCGGCATGAACCGCGCCGGGTTCGTTTCGAGCTCCTCGATGAAAACGCCATCGCGCGTGATCTTGCCTTTCGCCTGACGATCCGCCGAGCATGAAACGCCGAGACCGATCGGAAGGGATGCACCGTGGCGGGGCAGACGGATCACACGCACGTCGTGGCAGAAATACTTGCCGCCGAACTGCGCGCCGACACCCATCTGTTGCGTCAGCTTGTGGATCTCTTCTTCCATTTCAATGTCGCGGAATGCATGCCCTGTTGGGCCGCCGCTCGTCGGGAGGCCGTCTAGATAACGTGTCGAGGCAAGCTTCACTGTCTTGAGGTTCATCTCGGCAGACGTGCCGCCGATGACAATTGCCAGGTGATAAGGCGGGCAGGCCGCTGTTCCCAGCGTCAGGATCTTTTCCTTGAGAAAATCGATCATGCGGTCGTGGGAAAGCAGGGAAGGTGTTCCCTGATACAGAAACGTCTTGTTCGCGGATCCGCCGCCCTTTGCGACAAAGAGGAACTTGTAGGCGTCTTCGCCTTCCTCATAAATGTCGATCTGCGCGGGCAGATTGTTCTTGGTGTTTTCCTCCTCGAACATGGAGATCGGCGCGAGCTGCGAGTAACGCAGGTTCTTCTTGTTGTAGGCGTCTAGTACGCCTTGACCGAGCCAGGCATCATCGCCGCCGTCCGTCCAGACGCGGCGTCCCTTTTTGCCCATGATGATTGCAGTGCCGGTGTCCTGGCACATTGGCAGAATGCCGCCCGCGGCAATGTTGGCGTTCTTGAGCAGGTCGTAGGCCACGAAGCGGTCATTGTCCGTCGCTTCCGGATCCTCAAGGATAGAGGCCAGCTGTTTCAGGTGGCTAGGCCGTAGAAGATGGTTGATGTCCGAAAACGCGGTCTCGGACAGGAGACGCAACGCTTCCGTCTCCACCGTCAGGATTTCCTGGCCGCGGAACGTGTCGACCGAAACGAAATCGGAAGTCAGTTTGCGGTAGCTTGTGTCATCAGATGCTAGAGGGAAGAGATTGGCTGCTGCCGGATTGGCCATGGCTATATGCGTCCCGAAGTCTGGTTCATAGTTGCTGAGCCTCTTAGAGCATTGTCCGTCAAAGTAAAAATGGGATTCGTCACATTCTTGGCTTTGGCGTGGCGATAGAACGCCGCATCGCTTGGCCCAGCTTGGTTGGCCTGTTGCGCAAAGGACGCAGTGCTGACCTCGCGTCAGCCAGTAGTGCCTGCGCCGCTTAACGGATTCGGGCGAACTATCTATAGTTGATGCGAATCCGGAACAGGCCAGGTGGATGACTTGATGACGATCGCGCGAACTGCCAAAATCTTGGCGCTCTCCACGGCCACCGCTATCGCAATCACATCAGGGTTCAGCACACAGGCATCAGCGCAGACGCTGATGGACTTGCTGTTCCGCGACAGAGCGCGCCAGGCACCGCCTGTCGAAGTAGTTCCCGCGCCACCCAAGCCCGCCAAGGTCGCACCGCCGCCTCGCATTGCGGGGCCTCAATACTATACGTACAAGACCGATCCGCTTGTCCCTGTCGACTTCGCTTCGATTGTCCCGGTGCGAGAGAGGGAAGGGGCCGCTCTTTCCGAGGTTGAACTCGACCACACCGCTGTCGGATCAACGATCGAAGATCGCATTGAAGAGGTTCTGGAAGAGGCTAAGTCCACAGCTGGCGCGCCCAGCCAGCCCGCAGCAACTGAAATCCAGATACCCGCTGGAACTGGGCCGGAGATTGCCGCGGAACAATTGACTGAAGATCGGGTACGCCAGCTTCAGGATGTCTCCCTGCTGGCGGAGAAGAATATAGCTGAGGCTCTCGTGGCCTATTACAGCCAGGAACCGACCCTTATCTGGATCGCGGACGCCGGGGTCAACGAGAAGGCTCAGTCGGCAATCGCCACACTGCGTCAGGCAGAGACTGAAGGGCTCGACCCCAACGATTATGCGCTGGCAGTTCCAGCTGCTGATGCTGACGAGCGCCAGCTCCTCGCCTTTGAAATGGAGCTTTCGGCCCGCCTGCTGCGCTACGGGCGGGATGCGCTGAACGGGCGGATCGATCCTAACAGGATCTCTGGCTACCACGATTTCAAAGCCAAGGAGTTCGACGCGGTCGAATGGCTTCGCGCGGCAAGAAATAGCGACGACGTGACGACTTTTCTTGCGCAGCAGCACCCGCAGAACGCCTATTACCGCGCATTGCGCGATGAACTCGGCCGATTGCGCCAGAGCGCAGAAAACGACATCGTGATCGAGCCAAAGACCGTGGTGAAGCCAGGTCAGACGAACCCGGAATTCACCAAGATTCTCGCGCTTATCGATCGTCGTGCCGATGACGCTTTTCGCAGTGAATTCGGCGTGCTTCTTGCCGACCACCTCGGCACCGAAACCTACTCGCAGGAGTTGGTACCGCTGATCAAGGCAGCGCAGCGTCAGGCTGGCGTCGGCGACGATGGGGTAATCGGGCCAAGGACCGTGCTGGCTCTGGCCGGCGAATCGAAGGCATCGTCTATCGCCAAGGTTGAGGCCGCGATGGAGCGGATCCGCTGGCTTCCGTCTGATCTCTCGGATCGCTACGTGTTTATCAACACGCCCTCATTCGAGGCTTACTACGTCGAGGACGGCGAACAGAAGCTGGCGATGCGGACGGTGGTAGGGCGACTGGATACCCAGACATATTTCTTCCAGGATGAGATCAGCTATGTGGAGTTCCACCCCTACTGGGGCATGCCGCGCTCGATCCTGATCAACAGCTATCTGCCGCGCGTTCTCAAGGACCCTACTTACTTTGATCGCAACGGCTACGAGGTCGTTGGGCAGAATGGGCAGGTCGTCTCATCAACCTCGGTGAACTGGGGCGCGTATGGCTCCAAGATCCCGTTTAATGTGCGCCAGCGGCCGGGGCCGAACAATGCGCTCGGCGAAATGAAGATCATGTTCCCTAACCGCCATGCGATCTACATGCATGACACCCCGGAGAAGCATCTGTTCAACCGTGAGAATCGGGCCCTGTCGAATGGCTGCATTCGCCTTTCCGACCCGCGCGCCATGGCGGCCGCAGTGCTCGGTTGGGATAACGACAGGGTAACTCGGCGTCTCGCTGGAAAACACGGTCGAGAAAATCTTGAAGTGAAAGTGCCGGTCTATGTTGCGTACTTCACTGCATGGCCGGATCAGACCGGAATAGTCCGTTACTATAACGACACTTATAGCCGCGACACGAAGGTTCAGGCCGCCATTGAAAAGGTTGCCGCACTGCGCGCAGCTGGCGTCTGACCAATCTCACAGGGAAAGCGCTGGACGGTCCTCTTCCGCGCTTGACTTGCTTGCGACGCACTCGTTATATCGCGGCACTTCGCTGGTTCGCCCAGCGCAGGGCGCGTAGCTCAGCGGGAGAGCACACCCTTCACACGGGTGGGGTCACAGGTTCAATCCCTGTCGCGCCCACCATTGCTTCAAACCAGTTAGAAGTTTTTCTCGAGCGCTCGTCGGACCCGGTCGCGGAGGAACGCTGGCAGAACTCGCCGTAACAGCTTGTGGAAAATCCGGGGCCTGAATCAGGCCGTCCTTAACTCTGGTGCACTTACCCGCGCTTTACGCTTTCCAGCACGAACACACGCAACGCGGATGACAGATTCGTATCGCGTGCACGAGTTTCGTCGATTTCCGCAACAAGAGCCGCGAGCGACATCTCGCGGTCGGTTGCGATCCGGGCTAGCTCGTCAAAGAAGGGCTTTTCGAGGGAGAAGCTGGTGCGGTGGCCGCGAATCGAGATCGAACGCTTCTCGACACTGCTCACGATTTGTCCGAATTGTCTTTTCGTTCGCGCAAATGAGCGTCAACAACCGACACGGTGCGCTCGCGCTCGATGCGGATGGATTCGCGCTCAGCCTTGGTCATTCCAAAGAGAGTGCGGTTTTGTTCAGCGGACTTCTCTTTGGCGGCGCGCATTTGCTGCTTGCGCGCCATCCGAAGGTTGACAATCTCCGCCATCGGGAAGTTACTTTTTCCGGAAAGCGTCAAGTGAGACGACGTCGGCTCCCTTGCCGGTTTCCTTGACCTCCTCTGCATCGGCTGCCTCTGAAGCGGGAGCTTCCGGGCGGGCAGAAGAGGCAGCTGTCACGGGCTGAAGCGTCGCGACAGGAGCATCGTCATCGTTCTGTTCAGCCGAGGCTAGGGGAACGTCGAACTCGAGTTCGAAATTGACGGACGGATCGTAGAAGCCCCGAACCGCAGAGAACGGAATTTCAAGCTTCTCCGGTATGTCGGAGAAGGAAAGGCTCACTTCGAAACCAGTCTCGCTGACCTTGAGGTCCCAGTACTGATACTGAAGGACAATCGTCATCTGCTCCGGATAACGCTCGCGAATTCGGCTTGAAATACGCACGCCAGGCGCAGTGGTCAGGAACGTGATGAAGAAGTGATGGTTGCCCGGAAGGCCTGTCTTCGCAACCTCGCCGAGCACCTTGCGCATCACACCGCGAAGCGCGTCCTGAGCGAGAATGTCATAGCGAATGTGGTCGTCGGCCATATGTCTAGGGTTTCCGTGAATCGAACCCGGATGATGTAGTCAAGCTTTAGGCCCGCGTAAACCGGGTATAGCGCTTTGGCCGCCGCGCAGCAAAGACAAAGCGAAAAAGTTTCATGAAATTGAACGTGAGGGAAAGTGGAGGTTTCTGTTGCCAGGTACCTCCGAACCCCGCCTGAAGGTGCTAACCCACAGGGCTTAATTCGAGACTATCGCGCCGCATTAAGCAGCGAGACGTGCCTCAGCATAGTTGTCGTTTGCAACTACTTTGGTAGCCCGATAACGGTGGTACAATGCCGGGAAAAAGTCCGATCTTTACACCCTCGTCGATCCTGTTTCGCCCCCATCAGCATGAGCGGTGCTCCGCTGATCCTGGTGGAGGCGCCGGGTACCGCCCCCGGGTCCGAATGGCTTATTACATCGTTCGTTTATTTCCATAGTCGGCCGAAACCGACGCGGCGAATATAGGAAGTCTTGCCGACGATTGGAAGGGACCAAGGCGAGGCGCACAGGAATTTTCCGCCAAGGTGCGGCTCACTCCCGAAGCCGTGATCAAACAGGGCCATTCGGGTGTGGAATGCGCGACACTCCGGGAGGACTTGGAGGCTCGGCTTCGTTAAGGTGGATCTTAAAAGACCAGGGAAAGCAGAGAATGCGGCAGTATCTCGACCTTCTACAGCACGTAATTGATAATGGCGTTGATCGTGGCGACCGCACCGGTACCGGAACGCGCGGTGTGTTCGGGTACCAGATGCGTTTTGACCTGTCTCAGGGCTTTCCTGTCACCACGACTAAAAAGCTGCACCTGCGGTCTATCATCCATGAATTGCTGTGGTTTCTCGCTGGCGACACCAACATCCGCTACCTGAACGATAATGGCGTGACGATTTGGGACGAATGGGCGGACGCGAATGGCGATCTCGGGCCGGTCTATGGATCCCAGTGGCGTTCTTGGCCGACGCCGGACGGCGGCTCAATCGATCAGATTGCAAATGTCGTTGAACAGATCCGGCGCAACCCAAACTCCCGCAGGTTGGTCGTCTCCGCATGGAATCCTGCCGAGGTGGATGCAATGGCCTTGCCACCATGCCACTGCCTCTTCCAGTTTCATGTGGCCGACGGGAAGCTCTCCTGCCAACTTTATCAGCGATCTGCTGACATTTTCCTCGGCGTTCCATTCAACATCGCTTCGTATGCACTGCTGACGATGATGGTCGCTCAGGTTACAGGCCTGCAGCCTGGTGAATTCATTCACACACTCGGGGACGCGCATCTTTATTCAAACCACTTCGATCAAGCTCGCGAGCAACTGGCCAGAACGCCCAAGAAGTTGCCGGTGATGCGGGTCAATCCGGAGGTCACAGACCTTTTTGCTTTCAAATTCTCTGACTTCTCGCTTGAGGACTATGTCGCTGATCCCAGCATCAAGGCTCCGATCGCGGTGTGAGTTCGCTCTCCGCAAGTTGAATTTCCGAAGGGCCTGCAAGACATGATTGTAACTCTGGTGGTCGCCGTGGCCGAGAACGGTGTGATTGGCTTGGACGGCGGAATGCCGTGGCGTCTGCCCACCGACTTGAAGCGCTTCAAAGAACGGACCATGGGCAAACCCATACTGATGGGCCGCAAGACTTGGGAGGGCCTTCCACGCAAGCCGCTTCCGGGCCGGCAGAACATCGTTATCACGCGCGATATCGATTATCAGGCGGAAGGCGCGTCGGTCGCTCACTCTTTCGAGGATGCGATCGAGCAGGCAGAGCATAGCGGCGCGAGTAAAGTCAGCGTTATCGGCGGTGGACAGATTTACGAGCAGGCAATTAGCTTTGCGAACCGTCTCGATGTTACTCATGTACTAGCTGAGATCGAAGGCGATACATCTTTCCCGACGATTGATCCGGCAATCTGGAAGGAGATCGCGCGCCACGATATTCCTGCGAGCGAGGAAGATAGCCATGCGACGCGCCATGTCATTTATGAGCGGATCACGACGGGAGCCGGTATCTGAGGAGGCTTCGGCAGACGCGAATGGGCCTGCTTTGCATTGAAAGCAGCGGTTCACGTCCCTATAACCCGATACAATGGCAACAAGCGGGTGTAGTTCCCCGCACGTCGCGATCTAAAGACACGACATCCTAGAAAGAGGAAATTCATGCCCTGGAGCAATCAGAACGGCGGCGGCGGCCCATGGGGCGGCGGCGGCGGTGGCGGAGGAGGGGGGCCTTGGGGACAGGGGCCGCGTGGTCCCAGCGGTCCTGGCGGTAACCCACCAGATCTCGAAGACATCATCCGCCGCGGTCAAGATCGTCTGAAACGGGCATTGCCCGGCGGTGGCGGTGCCAATCCTGCCATGTTCGGACTGATCGGCCTTGTGCTGCTCGTTCTGTGGTTTTTCCAGGCGATCTATACGGTTCAGCCGGATGAACTTGCTGTTGAGCTCCGTTTCGGTAAGCCGAAGGACGAAGTTTCCGAGCCGGGACTTCACTTCCACTGGTGGCCGATCGAGACCGTTGAGAAGGCGACCGTTGCCGAACGCCTGATCAATATTGGCGACACGCGCGGTGGCGGTGCCTCTGGTCTGATGCTCTCGGGCGACCAGAACATCGTAGATGTCCGCTTCTCGGTTGCCTATCAGGTAGCGAATCCGATGGAGTACCTCTTCCGCGTCAATGATCCTGACGCGACTCTGCGCCAGGTCGCGGAAAGCGCCATGCGTGAAGTAGTGGGCCGCCGGCCTGCACAGGATATTTTCCGCGACGACCGCCAGGGCATCGCTGAGGACGTCCGTGATATCATTCAGTCGACGATTGACGGGTACAAGGCAGGCTTGGCGATCACGGCTATCTCGATCGAGGATGCCGCACCGCCACGCGAAGTTGCCGACGCGTTTGAGGAAGTGCAGCGCGCCGAGCAGGACGAAGATCGATTCGTGGAAGAATCAAACCAGTACTCGAACCAGCAGCTCGGTCGCGCTCGCGGTGAAGCAGCGCAAGTTCGCGAAGAAGCTGCCGCCTACAAGACCAGAGTAGTCCAGGAAGCGGAAGGTGAGGCACAGCGCTTCATCTCGGTCTATGACGAATACGCCAAGGCACCTGACGTCACCCGCCGGCGCTTGTTCCTCGAAACCATGGAAAATGTTCTCCAGGGTTCGAACAAGGTCATCGTCGGTCAGGGCAATGGACAGGGCGTAATACCATATCTGCCGTTGCCGGAACTGCGTGCGAACCAGCAGGGAGGTAACAACTGATGGCAAACCGTTTTCCAATCATTGCTGTCATTGGTGCAGTCCTTATCTTCCTGCTGTGGTCATCGATTTACGTCGTGAATGAGCGTCAGCAGGCGATCGTCCTTCGCTTCGGTGAAATCGTGGATGTGAAGTCCGAGCCGGGCATCTATTTCAAGTTGCCGCTGTCGTTCATGGAAGCGGACAATGTCCAGCTGATCGAAGACCGCGTCTTGCGCTTCGATCTCGATGATATCCGCGTTCAGGTTTCTGGCGGTCGCTTCTATGAAGTCGATGCCTTCATCGCCTACCGCATTTCCGACCCACGCCGGTTCCGTCTGGCCGTGTCCGGTAGTGTGCCGCTCGCTGAGCAGCGCCTTCGCACCCGTCTTGATGCTGCCCTTCGTCGCGTCTACGGTCTGCGTGGCTTTGAAGCCGCTCTTTCGGAAGAGCGCTCATCAATGATGCGTGAAGTGCGCGATCAGCTGCGTCCGGACGCGACGTCTCTCGGTCTCGAGATCGTCGACGTTCGTATCCGCCGTACTGACCTGACCCAGGAAGTTTCGCAGCAGACGTACGAGCGTATGCGTGCGGAGCGTCTGGCCGAGGCGGAGCGCCTGCGCGCTCGTGGTCGCGAAGCTGCCCAGCGTATCCGTGCTCGTGCGGACCGTGAGGTAGTGGAGATCGTGGCGGACGCGCGTCGCGAATCTGAAATTCTCCGCGGTGAGGGTGAAGCCGAGCGGAACGCGATCTTCGCCGACGCTTTCCAGCGTGATCCAGGCTTCTTCGAGTTCTATCGCTCGATGGCTGCCTACACGAAGGCACTAGAGGGTACTGGCACGACCATGGTGCTGTCGCCGGATTCGGAGTTCTTCCGGTACTTCGGCAGCGCACTTGGTGACCAGGCTGATGCACCGGGCGCAACTACGCCCGCACCGACCGGTGGTGTCACGACCGGCGCTACGGAGTGAGTGATCTCATTGTAGCTATTGGGCTCGTCCTCGTGATCGAGGGCGTGCTCTATGGCGGCCTGCCGCAATTGGCGAAGCGGCTGGCCGCCGAAGCGCTTTCCATGCCTGAACAGGCGATGCGCGTCGCGGGACTTGTCTCCATTGCTCTTGGCGTTGCGATCGTCTGGTTGGTGCGCGGCTGACGCGTCCTGATCACGCAGCTACATGAGTATGTGACTGATTTGCACCGGCAGTGGTCGCAAACGTGCCGCATTGTTTGTCATCATCCGTGTGAGGCTTTGCGCCTCCAACATTTCCGGAGATCGGTAGAATGCTTACAAAGACCCCGCTTCATGCATCGAAATGGTCAACGCGTTCTGCCGGGAGCGCGCTGGCGCTTTTGATGCTGGTTTCCGGAGGCTCGTTCTATGCGCCGACGGCAAATGCTCAGGAGGTTGCACCGCCACCGACAAGCGCGCCAGTCCACGGGCCTCAATCGGTGGCAGACCTCGCCGAGGGTCTGCTCGACGCTGTCGTGAATATTTCTACCACTCAAAATGGGCAACCGGTTCGCCGGGCGCCTCCCGGTCAACAACAGCCAGGGTTGCCGGAGGGCTCGCCTTTTGAAGAGTTTTTTGACGAATTCTTCAACCAGCGCCGCGACAACCAGCGGAGCGGCCGCCGCGTGCAATCGCTTGGGTCCGGCTTCGTCATAGATGCCAAGGAAGGCATCGTGATCACCAACAATCATGTGATTGCTGATGCCGATGAAATCGAGGTCAATTTCGCCGACGGTGGCAAGCTGAAAGCTGAGCTCGTCGGCACGGATCCGCAGACGGATCTTGCGGTGCTGAAGGTGGATCCATCCTTGCGGGAATTGAAGCAGGTGGAATTTGGCGATTCGTCGTCTATCCGCATTGGCGATTGGGTCATGGCCATCGGCAACCCGTTCGGCCTCGGTGGTTCGGTCTCGATCGGTATCGTTTCCGCGCGCGGCCGCGACATCAATTCCGGTCCCTATGACGACTTCATCCAGACGGACGCTGCGATCAACCGCGGCAATTCGGGTGGGCCGCTGTTCGATATGCACGGCAAGGTTATCGGCATCAACACCGCGATCATTTCGCCGACCGGCGGCTCAATCGGCATCGGGTTCTCGATCCCCTCGCAGCTTGCGGTGAGCGTGATCACTCAACTGCGTGAGTATGGGGAAACGCGTCGGGGTTGGTTGGGTGTTCGCATCCAGCCGGTGACCGACGAGGTTGCGGAAAGCATAGGCCTTGATAAGGCGAGCGGCGCTTTGGTCGCCGGCATTATCAAGGGAGGGCCTGTCGATGACGGATCGATCGTTCCCGGCGACGTGATCCTCCGCTTCGATGGCAAGGAAATCCGTGCCATGCGCGACCTGCCAC
The DNA here is from genome assembly GCF_016124105.1 of Aquamicrobium zhengzhouense. Taxonomy (GTDB): domain Bacteria; phylum Pseudomonadota; class Alphaproteobacteria; order Rhizobiales; family Rhizobiaceae; genus Aerobium; species Aerobium zhengzhouense. Next base: position 612,510 of record NZ_JADGMQ010000001.1, on the reverse strand, counting down.
GCATCGTTGCTGAAAGCCCGGTTGGCAAGGCCGTTGACGTTCTTGTCTTCCGCAAGGGCGAAGAGGTCACGATCAAGGTGACACTGGGCCGGATGGAAAGTCAGGATCAGGCGGCCGGATCTGAATCGGATACCAGCGTCGAAGAACCGGCAGCAACCACAGAAGTTCTGGGAATGACGGTTGCGGAGCTGGACGACGCCAGACGCGAAGAATTCGAAATCGCTGAAGGCATATCCGGCGTCGTGATCACCGCTGTTTCAGACGGATCTATTGCTGCGGAATCGGGGATCACACCAGGAACCGTCATCACAGAAATAGGCCAGGAAGCAGTTACCTCCCCGCAGGAGGTTAGCGATCGGGTTGCCGAACTGAAGTCCCAGGGGCGCCGGAACGCGCTCTTGATGTTGTCGTCGCCCAATGGCGAGCTTCGTTTCGTCACGATCCGAATGGACTGACGGAAGGTGCGCGCCGCTGTTTAAACCGGCGCGCATTGCTCTGGTGTGCCTACACCGCGAACTCGTCGCGGCGATATCCTTGCATATAAAGAAGCGCCGTCAGGTCGCCATGATCCACCCGGATGCGGGCTTGGGCTGCGACTGCGGGCTTGGCATGAAGCGCAACGCCAGCTCCAGCCAGCTGAAGCATATCCAGGTCATTCGCTCCGTCGCCTACTGCAATGGCGTCCTCGATCGAGATGCCCAGTTTCTGGCAAATTTCGCGAAGCGCGATTGCCTTGGCTTCACGCCCGAGAATCGGGTCGGCTACGGTGCCGAGCAACTTCCCGTCCTGTTCCAGCAGAGTATTGCCTCTGTTTTCCTTGAAGCCGAGTTTTTCGGCAATCGGCCCCGTGAACGAAAGAAAACCGCCTGATACCAGCGCGGTATAGGCACCAGCAGCGTTCATGGTGGCTACAAGCGCAGGACCGCCTGAGGCCAAAGTCAGACGGCTTTCGATGATCTGTGAGATCACCGATGTCTCCAGGCCTGCCAGCAGGGCCACACGCTCGCGCAGCGCAGGCTCGAAGGCGAGTTCGCCATTCATGGAACGAGCGGTAATGTCAGCTACATGCTCCTTGAGGCCGACCTCGTCTGCAAGCTCGTCAATGCACTCCTGATCGATCATGGTAGAATCCATGTCGGCGATGAGAAGCTTCTTGCGGCGGCCCTCGACTTTCTGGATCACGATGTCGATGGGTGCGTCGCCGATTGCTGCCTCCGCAAGGCCTCGAGCTTCGCCTGCATCAATACCGTGGGGCAGGTAGAAGTCGGCGGCTACGTCTTGTGCGAGCCAGTCTATGCGGCTTGCGCCTAACGCACCTGAGGCCTTATCAGCCATGGAGGCGACGAGTACGGGGCGTGCAGGGTTGGCGATTAGCGTGGCAACAAGAGACATGGATGAATCCGGAACTGCGGCTCCGCTGGAGCCATTGAAGAACGCGATCCTGATAGCTGGCCCCACCGCAAGCGGCAAGTCAGCGCTGGCCATTCGCCTTGCTCTTCAGCAGGACGGCGTAATCGTCAACACCGATTCCATGCAGGTTTACTCAGTCCTTCATCACCTCACCGCACGCCCGAGCGCGGAAGATGAGAGCAGAGTTCCTCACCGGCTCTATGGTACGGTATCTCCAGCCATTGCGTATTCGACAGGCGAATGGGCTCGCGCGGTTAGCAACCTGGTTCGAAACGCCGAACTGCAGGACAAGACGATTATCTTCGTTGGTGGCACGGGACTTTATTTCCGTGCTCTTACCGAGGGGCTGTCGTCCATGCCTGAAGTAGATCCAGCGATACGACAGCGCTGGCGAGATGCTTTGCAGGCAGAAGGTGCCGCTAAGCTGCACAATATCCTTCAGACCCGCGATCCCATTGCGGCTGAGGCGATAAGGGTGACTGACGGGCAGCGGATCGTTCGCGCTCTCGAGGTGGAGGAAGCCTCCGGAAAACCGATCTCATGGTGGCAGGGACAACGAGGCCAACCGATTGTCCATGCTCCAGGTGCTCGTAAGATCGTGCTCACGCCTGATCGGGCATGGCTAGCGGAGCGGATAGGCGATCGCTTCGATATCATGATCAAGGCAGGTGCCATGGATGAGGTGGATCAGATAGCAAAGCTAGATCTCGATCCGGCGTTACCAGCCATGAAGGCAATTGGTTTGAGGGAGTTGCTTCAGGTGCGCCGCGGCGAGCTTTCGATGGCGGATGCGGTGGAACTTGCGAAAACGATGACCCGACAATACGCGAAGCGGCAGTCCACATGGTTCCGGACTCAACTGGACGAGAGCTGGATGCGTGTTGCCGACGCACACCTGATCCGGAAATGAGCTGGCTTTCTATTCGTATAGGCGCTTGAGCGGATCATCTTCAAAGTGACGGCTGCGCCTTTGCTCTGTCGTATCCGACGCCAAGCCGGATGTTCCAAAGCGCGGAGCACCAAAAGGTGCATAGGCAGCGCTTGTTGGCGAGGATGAATCGAAGCTCGTCACCTCGTTCATATCCGAGCTTGACTGTGGTCGGGCCATGTCACGCATGTTCTGAACCAGATGGTGCAGGGCGAGTTCATCATTGCTGGAAATCTGAGAGTTCGGATCGACCGTCGTTGTCGACGGGAGTTCGTCAGGGACCAATCTGTCAAACTTCATGCGCATGGTTGTCGCGACACCCTCGCCGAAAGCGATGGCTTCCCGTTGTCCAAGCGAAGACAGGAAAGTGAGAATGGAGGCGGAGCTGTCCGCGATCGCGGCGCGCACAATCTCCTGATCAGCCTCGTTTGCAAGACGCATCGCAAATACGGTGGAGCATTGCGATAGCACCGTCGGATCAAGCTCGGCCGGGCGCTGTGTTACGACGCCAAGGTAGCAGCCGTATTTTCTGCCCTCCTTTGCGATGCGCGCAAGGGCGTGGCGCGTTGGAGCAAAGCCGAGCCGCGGATCGGCTGGCATATAACGATGCGCCTCCTCACACAGCACGAGAAGCTTCAGCCTACCCCGGCTGTTTATGGTCACATCAAATGCAAGCCGCGCAAGAACCGAACATACGGAGTTGATCACTTCCGATGGAAGGCCGGCGAGCTCAAGGCATGTGACTGGACGTCCCAAATGCGGGATGCGGAAGATACGGCCGATCGTTTCGTGGATGCTGTCATCGACCATCTTCGGCGCAAACATGAAGCGGTAACGCGGATCGGCCACAGCGCTTTCGATGCGCGCCCGCAACGAACGATAGACGGGTCTGTCGTTCTTCGTCTCGAGTTGACCGACCCGATCTTCGATCATCCGGATTACGTCGGCCATTCGATAGGGCACAGGGGTATCCGGACCAATCCCTATCGTCTCTCCATAGCGCTTCACGATGGAATGCTGCGGGCTTCGATACGCTTGCTTCGCCAGTGGAATGAGCTCGCGGAGCATGTCCACTTCTTCGGCAACGGGTTCGCGTCCCCGGTAGAGGACTTCGACAAGTTCCTCGAGCTGGAATAGCCAAAAGGGGAGATCCAGCGTTTTTGTATCGATCCGCACCGATTGATCGGGAAAAGCCGCTGAAAATTCGTTGTGAGGGTCGAGAATGAGGACGCGAAGATCTGGCTGTGACTGAATTGCTTTTCGGATGAGCAGGGAGACTGCGGTCGACTTACCAACGCCTGTGGTGCCGACTACGGCAAAATGCCGGCTCAGCGTGGTCTCGATTGCCACCCTCGCGTCAATCGTCTCTTCTTGAGTGAGGTGACCAATCCGGGCGGCTTTTTGCCCGCCGAGGTCGTAAATCGCTTCCAGGTCGCTCTGCCTGATGCAGTGCGCGATAGCTCCGATGTGCGGATAGACTGTGACGCCGCGGTCGAAGATCGCCGGACCGCCGCTCTGATCTCTCACTTCACCGACTAGTTCGACGTGGATCTTGATTGGGATGTTTGTGGTTGCCTCCCAATCCCCGACCGTTGCGTCAATCTGGTAAATTAACCCGACTGTTCGGATGGAGCCGAGGTTGATGGAGACCAGTCGGCCAACCGTCCACATTGCGATGCTCGGATCTGCTTCGCCACTGGTAGTTGCCACCAGAACCGCACGCGAGCCATCGCATTGGCCAACTCTTCCAATGATGCGGGCATCGGATTGCGCGTCGTTGCGACGCTCCTGGCTCGTTAATTCACCACCGTGGCTACGCTCGACAAACATCTGTCACGAACCCCCATTGTGTGACGATGCTACGCAAGCCGAAGTTAAGGTGGGGTTTGGGGCGATGGTTGATCGCGAGTTAAAGCGGGATCACCCAAAAAGGTACGTTTTCTGTTGACACCGCTGCAAAACGGTCCTTATGGTCCGCACCATGATCAAGCGCAACATTCTTGTAGTAGTAAGAACGCGTATGGGCAGGGCGGCGTAGCCGCCGGGCGACAGCACCCCATGCGCGAAGAAACGAGGCTCCTCAAAGGGGCCTTTTTTATTGCCCGGAACATCGATAAACGACAGCCAGACAGCGGACACAGGACGGGAAGAGACTGATGAACACCAATGCAGGAAACGAAGCCGGAAGACGCGAAATGACCGGTGCGGAGATTGTGGTTCAGGCGCTGAACGACAACGGCGTGAAGCACATCTTCGGTTATCCTGGCGGCGCCGTCCTGCCAATCTACGATGAGCTTTTCCAGCAAGAGGATATCGAACACATCCTCGTTCGCCACGAGCAAGGTGCTGGCCATGCTGCCGAAGGCTACGCCCGCTCGACGGGCAGGGCGGGCGTTGTCCTCGTCACCTCCGGGCCTGGCGCAACGAACGTCGTCACCGCTCTGCAGGACGCGTTGATGGATTCCATTCCGTTGGTCTGCATCACTGGCCAGGTCCCGACGTCTCTGATCGGCTCCGATGCGTTTCAGGAATGCGATACGGTCGGCATCACCCGCCCGTGCACCAAGCACAACTGGCTGGTGAAAGACGTGAACGATCTGGCTGCAGTCATTCACGAGGCGTTCCACGTCGCAACCACGGGAAGGCCTGGCCCGGTCGTCGTTGATATTCCCAAGGACGTCCAGTTCGCCAAGGGCATCTACACGCCGAAACAGGAAGTCCGTCGAACGAGCTATACGCCCAAGGTTCAGGGCGATATGGAGGCGATCCGCCAGGCTGTTTCGCTGATGGCGAATGCCAAGCGACCGATCATCTATTCGGGTGGCGGCATCATCAATGCCGGGCCGGAAGCGAGCCAGCTTCTGCGTGAACTGGTCGACCTGACCGGTGCTCCGATTACCTCGACGCTGATGGGTCTGGGAGCATATCCGGCTTCTGGCAAGAATTGGCTGGGCATGCTGGGTATGCACGGCACCTATGAAGCCAACATGGCGATGCATGATTGCGACGTCATGCTGTGCCTTGGCGCCCGTTTTGATGACCGTATCACGGGCCGCCTCGACGCGTTCTCGCCCAACTCACGCAAGATCCACGTCGACATCGATCCGTCCTCGCTGAACAAAAACGTTCATGTGGATGTCGGTATCCTTGGCGATGTCGGCCTCGTGCTTGAGGACATGGTCCGCCTGTGGCGCGCGACGGTGAAGACGAACGCCGCGAACCTGAAGCCGTGGTGGGAGCAGATCGATCGCTGGCGCGCTCGCAACTCGCTTGCGTTCAAGCCCAATGACGATGTCATCATGCCGCAATACGCGATCGAACGTCTCTATGAACTCACCAAGACCCGCGATACCTACATCACGACTGAAGTTGGGCAGCACCAGATGTGGGCGGCGCAGTATTACGGCTTCGAAAAGCCGAACCGCTGGATGACCTCGGGGGGCCTTGGCACGATGGGTTATGGCCTGCCGGCGGCGCTGGGCGTGCAAATCGCGCATCCCGACGCGCTTGTCATCGATATTGCAGGCGATGCATCGGTGCAGATGACCATGCAGGAGATGGCGACGGCGGTGCAGTACAGCGCGCCGATCAAGATCTTCATCTTGAATAATCAGTATATGGGCATGGTGCGCCAGTGGCAGCAATTGCTGCACGGCAACCGGCTGTCCCACTCCTATACAGAAGCAATGCCGGACTTCGTGTTGATGGCACAGGCGTTTGGCGCTCACGGCATTCGTTGTGACAAGCCCGCTGATCTCGACGCAGCGATCGAGGAAATGATCGACGTCAAGAAGCCGGTTCTGTTCGACTGCCGTGTGGCAAATCTCACCAACTGCTTCCCGATGATCCCGTCAGGCAAGGCGCACAACGAGATGCTTTTGCCGGATGAGGCCACCGACGAAGCGGTCGCGAACGCAATCGACGCAGCGGGTCGTCAACTGGTTTAAGACGTGCCACGGCGCTAGCCAGAAGCAATTCAAGGAAGAGAATTGACATGAACGCCCAACTGCAACCTACTGGTTCTGCATACTTCATGGCTAAAGAGACTGCCGTGGCTGAGCGCCACACACTCGCAGTCCTCGTCAGCAATGAACCGGGTGTGCTCGCTCGCGTGATCGGACTTTTTTCCGGCCGTGGCTATAATATCGACAGCCTCACCGTCACGGAAACCGAGCACGAAAAGCATCTGTCACGCATCACCATCGTGACAAGTGGCACGCCGCACGTTCTCGAGCAGATCAAGAGCCAGCTGGAACGGATCGTCCCCGTTCACAAGGTGACTGATCTGACCGTGAGCGCCCGCCATATCGGTCAGGATCACCCGCTAGAGCGGGAACTGGCCTTGATCAAAGTCGCGGGAAAAGGTGAGTCTCGGGTCGAGGCTCTTCGCCTCGCCGACGCCTTCAAGGCCAAGGTCGCGGACGCAACCACCGAGCACTTCATCTTCGAGATCACCGGCAAAACATCGAAGATCGATCAGTTCATATCGATCATGCAGCCGCTGGGTCTGATCGAGGTGTGCCGCACCGGCGTTGCAGCGATGAACCGTGGTCCGCAGGGTATGGAGCGCTAAGCGCTGCTGAGCAAAGTTGGAGGGAGAAGATGACTTCTCCCTCGCCGGGGTGTGCAAGATGACATTCGAGGCGTTTTTCGGACTGTTCGTCTTCGCGTTCGTCACGTCGATCACGCCCGGTCCAAACAATCTCATGCTGATGGCGTCGGGGGTCAATTTCGGCTTCCGTCGCACGATCCCGCATATGTTGGGTATTGGCGTTGGCTTTCTCACGTTGCTCCTTGGGGTCGGTTTAGGTCTCGGTGCAGCTTTGACGGCATTTCCGGCATTACATCTGGCGTTGCAGGTCGCAGGTGGTGTTTATCTGCTCTATCTCGCTTGGCGGATCGCCTCGACGCGCAGCCTGGGTGATGGTGCCTCAGCCTCGACGCGGCCCATGACGCTGCTTGAGGCGGCGGCATTCCAGTGGATCAATCCCAAGGCCTGGGTGATGGCGTTAACCGGGATCGCCGTTTATTCCTCGCCGGAATCGCCGTTCCTTTCGGTCGTTCTTGTCTCGGTTGCGTTCGCGGTCGTGAATCTTCCCTGCGTCTCGTCATGGGCTGCGTTTGGCGTCGCGCTTCGCAGCTTTCTCGCAGACGCAACGCGGCTTAAATGGTTCAACATCGCGATGGGCCTGGCCTTGGCGGCAAGCCTTTGGCCAATGCTTCGATAGCAGGAAATCGACGCTCGTTTTTCACTGTGCTAATTTACGGTGATGTTGGAGCGTCTCTCCGTTGCGCGGGTGGTTGCGGCCGCATGCATTGTGCTGGCGCTTTTGTTCGCGGTTGGGTGGCTCACGCGCCGAGACCCTAACGAAACCCCTTATCTGCGTGTCCTGGGTGGCGGTTTCATCATCAATTACAGGGTGGCCGATATGTATTACGGCTTCACCGCGATAGTGCAGCGTCCTCTCCCGACTGGAAGCGTGATTGTTGCAACGTTTCAGGATCCGGCGGGTGGCCCAGACCATGTGGTCAGGCAACGGATGGGAGGCCCGGAAATGTCGCGCTTCTCGATGCGCTCACCCACGGTCCATGGGGTTGAGGCGCACCGACCCTACGAAGTTACGATCAGGATCCTAGACCGTGAAGAAAAGATCACGATCTGGACGCACCATATGCAGTTCAGCAGCCAGTTGGATGGATCCTTCGTGCCTGATCAACCGCTGACGATCGGACCCGGCTATACAAAGAACCCAAATGCGGCCAACTGACCCTGGAAGGGACGGGGGCCTTGTTTCCACGCGCCGAATCCCCCACTGAGACCATATGCAGTTTTCTCCTCAACAGGATGCGGCGCTCAAGGCAGTTGATCGCTGGCTGAAGGAAGGTGGCAAGCCAATTTTCCGACTGTTCGGCTATGCCGGCACGGGAAAGACCACGCTCGCCCGTCACTTTGCGGAACATGTCGACGGCTCGGTCCAGTTCGCAGCGTTCACTGGGAAGGCAGCCCAGGTTCTCCGCTCCAAGGGCGCGAATAATGCCCGGACCCTCCATTCGCTGATCTATCGCCCTCGAGGCGAGGAGACAGTGGAGGACGAGACCACCGGCAAGACCTCCATTGCGCCGACCTTTTCGCTTAACCGCCAGAGCCCGGTCGCGAAGGCAAAGCTGATCGTCGTCGACGAATGTTCGATGGTCGATGAGCAGCTTGGTCGCGATTTGATGACGTTTGGCACGCCAATTCTCGTGCTCGGGGACCCAGCCCAGCTGCCGCCAATCAGCGGCGGCGGGTTTTTCACGGAACACGAGCCGGATCACCTCCTCACCGAAATTCACCGGCAGGCGCAAGATAACCCGATCATCCGTTTGGCGCTCGATGTCCGTGAGGGACGAGAGATCGAATACGGTGACTATGGCGACGCACGCGTGATCGGCCGCAATGAGGTCGATCAGGACCTTGTGCTGTCGGCAGATCAAGTTCTGGTCGGGACGAACCGCACCCGTCGACGTTACAACCAGCGGCTTCGTGAATTGAAGGGCTTTGACGCGTCCTATCCGCAAGCCGGCGACAAGCTGGTGTGTTTGCGTAACGATCCCGCCAAGGGGCTGTTGAACGGCTCGCTTTGGAAGGTCATGACCTCATCTCGTGAGACGGTAAAGCCGGGTATCAATCTGCTGGTTTCTCCGGAAGAGGATGATCCTGACCGGGGCGTGGCGAAGATCAAGCTGCTGAAAGCTGCTTTTGAGAACCCGGATGAGGAAATCTCATGGCAGCAGAAGAAGCGATTTGATGATTTCGACTATGGCTACGCGCTGACGGTCCACAAGGCGCAGGGTTCTCAGTGGAACGAAGTCGTACTCTTTGACGAGAGCTATGCGTTCCGGGATACGCGCCAGCGATGGCTCTACACTGCCATTACCCGTGCGGCGGAACGGCTGACGATCGTTCGCTGATCAGACTTTTCCTGCGACTTCGACGGCACCCACATAGGCCCACGCCTGGTCTTCTTCGGTGCCGGCGAATGTTCGCACTTCGAGGTCAGATCCCAACAAGGCTGCAACATAGCTCGCGGCCTCGCCGCCGTCATCGACAAGCGCGCATCGCTCAACGTGCTGGCTGGCGTCGCGCCTGAGCTGACTGGCAGTCTCAGCGGCAAGGCCCGTGGTATCGAAACTTTTCAACCCGTTGATGCGAACCAGCAGGTTGATGCGGTTCTTTAATGTGTACGCCCCAGCAAGGAGGCCGCACATATTCTCCGCGTCGGCAGCATTGAACTCACCTGAAATTTCAAGCGAGAATACAGTCAGAGAGCTCGTTCCGACTCGCTTTACGGCTGGAATCCGATCCAATGGAAGCAATCCGTTCTCCATTCGGCATAAGCATCCAGCTGGAACACATGAAAGGCAGTGTCTGTTCCCGCCTGGAGACGATATATCTGGCAGGACAAGAAGAATCGGACTCTGCGCCATGCCTGCCAAGCTTTCCGTCAATCTCAACGCCGTTGCCCTCCTGCGCAATCGCCGCGATCTGCCGTGGCCGGATGTGATTCATTTCGGAAGAATATCGCTGCAGGCAGGCGCGCATGGGCTGACAGTTCACCCCCGGCCGGATGAGCGTCACACCCGCCGCAGCGACCTCGCTCCGTTGCGTGCCCTCATCGACGACGAATTTCCGCATGCTGAATTCAATGTCGAAGGCTATCCGGACGAGGCGTTTCTGCAGCTGGTGGAGGAGCATCAACCCGATCAGGTCACGCTGGTGCCGGACGATCCAGCGCAGCCGACGTCAGACCATGGCTGGAGCTTTGTCGAGCAGCAGGCGTTCCTGACCCCGATCGTGAAGAGGTTGAAGAAGGGCGGTTTCCGGGTTTCATTGTTTGCGGAGCCCGATCCTGCCGGAATGGCGGAGGCCAAGGCTACGGGCGCCGACCGGGTCGAATTGTTCACAGGTCCGTACGGTTCCACGTACGATGATCCAGAACAGGCAAAGCGAGAGCTCGAGAAACTTGGCGCAGCGGCAGATGCGGCTCGGGCCGTCGGTCTCGAGGTAAACGCGGGTCACGATCTCACCGTGGCAAATTTGCCGGCTCTAATCGAGTATCTTCCCCACCTGTCTGAGGTGTCGATCGGCCATGGCCTCACTGCCGACGCATTGGAATACGGGATGGCTGGCACCGTGCAGCGTTTCCTGAAAGCGGCTGGGTGGTAAAAGCACATTGCCACTCGATCCGGTGAGCGTGTATTAGCGCCGTCCAATTTGGCGCAGGAGAACCGCGCATGGGTGAAGACTGGCAAGAGAGTGCCGAGACGGCACAGCAGCAGGAGCACACTCATCCTGTGTCCAGCACCGGAGCGCTGACGCTTGGTGCGCTGGGTGTCGTTTATGGCGATATCGGAACAAGCCCGATTTACGCGTTCCGGGAAGCCGTACGCGCCGCGACCGGAGACGGGCCGAATACCGATTCCGACATACTGGGTATTCTGTCGCTCATAGTTTGGTCCCTGACTTTGATCGTCGCGATTAAGTACATGCTCATCGTTTTGCGAGCAGACAACCGCGGCGAGGGCGGTGTTTTATCCCTGATGGCGCTGGCCCGGCATAGCGCAGGCCGTTTTTCCGGGCTCGTGGTCGCTCTTGGAATGGTGGGAGCTGCGCTGTTCTATGGTGACGCGGTTGTGTCGCCGGCGATCTCGGTTTTATCCGCAGTCGAAGGTCTTGAGGTCGTTACGCCAGCGTTCAACCGCTGGATCATACCCATCGCGGTCGCGATCCTTATCGGACTGTTCTTCGTGCAAAAACTAGGCACCGCAAAGGTTGCCAAGGTTTTCGGACCGCTGACTGCTCTCTGGTTTGTCGTGCTCGCCGGCGTGGGGCTTTACCACATCATCCTCAACCCGACAGTGCTGGTAGCGCTCAATCCGTATTACGCGATCTACTTTCTGTTTCAGCATTCTGGTGTAGCGGTCGTTGTGTTCGGGGCAATCTTTCTCGCGATCACCGGGGCGGAGACGCTTTATGCCGATCTCGGCCATTTCGGTCGCAAACCGATCATGCTGGCTTGGTTCATCCTGGTATTCCCGGCCCTGCTGCTCAACTATTTCGGGCAGGGCGCGTATGTCCTTGAAAACCACAACTCCGAGCAGCCACTATTCGAGATGATGCCGGAGTGGGGCGTGCTCCCATTCGTGATCCTCGCCATGCTGGCCACTGTGATCGCAGGTCAGGCGGCAATTACTGGCGCCTTTTCACTGACCCGACAGGCAATTCAGCTCAACCTCCTGCCGCGTCTCGACGTTCAGCACACGTCGGCGGAGCAATCCGGGCAGATTTACGTGCCACAGATCAACACGTTCCTTTTGGTCGGTGTCGTGATCCTGGTGCTCGCCTTCGGTTCGTCGAGCGCTCTGACCGCGGCGTACGGCATCGCACTTTCCGGAGCGATGGTGGTAACCGGGCTTCTCCTGTTTTTCGTCATCTGGAAAGTCTGGGCAAAGCCCTTGTGGCTGGCGCTTAGCGCCATGCTTCCGTTCTTCCTGATTGAGTTGGCGTTCTTTTCGTCAAATCTTTTCAAGGTGAAGGACGGCGGCTGGGTTACGATTGCCATCGCGATTGTCGCGCTCATTCTCATGGCGACCTGGAGGCGCGGCAGCCGCTTCCTCTTCGAAAAGACGCGAAAGAGCGAAGTGCCGCTGACGATACTGACAGGTAGCCTTGCGAAGAAGGAAATGCACCTGGTCGACGGGACCGCCGTGTTCTTGACTGGCGACCCTGAGAGCGCACCGACCGCTCTGCTGCACAGTCTCAAGCACTACAAGGTTCTTCATAAGAGCAACATCGTCTTGTCGCTCGTGACAGAGGACCGTCCACGTGTGCCTGAGAGCGAACGCGCGGAGATTGAAGAGGTCAATCATCTCTTCACCAGGGTGATCCTGAAGTTCGGTTTCATGGAACAGCCGAACGTGCCCAAGGCACTCGCGCAACTGCGCAAGAAAGGCCTGAAGTTCGACATCATGACCACGTCGTTCTTCCTGTCCCGCCGAACCTTGAAGCCTTCCGCGAACTCAGGAATGCCGATCTGGCAGGATCGGCTCTTCATCGTCATGGCGCGAAACGCGTCTGAAGCGACGGCTTACTTTCAGATCCCCACCGGACGCGTGGTGGAGATCGGCACGCAGGTAATCATCTGACCCTCCGTCAATGAGAATCTCCTCGCACGCCTCTTGCGTGTCGCAGAAATCTACGCGATAACCGAACCGTAACGTACGGTACGGTGCTTTCGACATATGAATACCGTTGAGCGGATAGAGGCCGGAGAGGATGTGACCACCCGTCAGGGAGAGGTCCTGGACGCCGTTCTGTCGCTCCTCGTCGAAGGTGCCGCACTCACGATGAGCGCTGTGGCGCGGCGCGCAAGTTGCTCTAAGGAAACGCTATATAAGTGGTTCGGAGATCGCGACGGACTCTTGCGCGCGACCGTGCAGTGGCAAGCCTCGCGTGTTCGCGCGGGAAACTACGAGCGCCAGAAGCTCGATGCCACCGCGTTGCGTGAAAGCCTGGAGCAGTTCGCGGCGAACTGGCTTTCCGTCATCACGTCCAGAACCTCGATCGCGCTTAACCGCGTGGCCATTGCTGACGCGGGTTCTGGAAAAAGCAATCTTGGGGCGATCGTTCTGGAGAACGGGCGCTTTGCAATCGGCGAGCGGTTGAAGCCATTGCTGGAAGATGCGCGTGAAGCCGGACTTCTTCACTTCGACGATGCTGAAGAAGCATTCCGCACTTTCTTTGGGCTCGCGGGCAGGGATGTGCAGATACGCGCCCTGCTTGGTGAGACGCTGGTGCTCAGCAAACAAGATATCGCGCGCGACGCCGCTTTGGTGACGCGCCAGTTTTTCGCTCTCTACGGAGCGAGTCAGCTGCCGGTTAAAGCCGGTTAGGATCAACGGAAGGAAGGACCCGTAACATGCGTGTTTATTATGATCGCGATGCCGATCTCAATCTGATCAAGGGCAAGAAGGTTGCTATTGTCGGCTACGGCTCGCAGGGCCGCGCCCACGCGCTGAACCTGAAAGAGTCCGGTGCGCAGAACCTCGCAGTTGCACTGCGCGCTGGTTCGGCAACCGCACAGAAGGTCGAGGCCGATGGCCTTCAGGTCATGACCGTCGCCGAGGCCGCTGCCTGGGCTGACCTGATCATGATGGCTGCTCCGGACGAGCTGCAGGCTGACATCTACCGCGACGAGATCGCTGGCAACATCCGCGACGGCGCTGCAGTTGCTTTCGCGCACGGCCTCAACGTTCATTTCGGTCTCATCGAGCCGAAGTCGACGATTGACGTCGTCATGATCGCGCCGAAGGGCCCAGGTCACACCGTTCGTGGCGAGTACCAGAAGGGCGGCGGCGTGCCGTGCCTGGTCGCTGTGCACCAGGACGCTTCGGGCAACGCGCTTGACCTCGCTCTGTCGTACGCATGCGGCGTCGGCGGTGGTCGTTCGGGCATCATCGAGACCACCTTCAAGGAAGAGTGCGAGACCGATCTGTTCGGTGAGCAGGTCGTTCTGTGCGGCGGTCTGGTCGAGCTCATCCGCGCTGGTTTCGAGACGCTGGTCGAGGCTGGCTACGCTCCGGAAATGGCGTACTTCGAATGCTTGCACGAAGTGAAGCTCATCGTCGACCTCATCTACGAGGGCGGCATCGCCAACATGAACTACTCGATCTCGAACACTGCTGAGTGGGGCGAGTACGTCTCGGGTCCGCGCATCATCACCGCAGAGACCAAGGCTGAGATGAAGCGCGTCCTGCACGACATCCAGACCGGCAAGTTCACCTCGGAATGGATGCAGGAGTGGAAGTCTGGCGCAGCTCGCTTCAAGGGCATCCGCCGCATGAACGACTCTCACCAGATCGAGGAAGTCGGCGAGAAGCTCCGTGGCATGATGCCGTGGATCGCGAAGAACAAGCTGGTCGACAAGGCCCGCAACTAATCAGCGTTTTAGGCTGAAAATGAAGAGGCCGGCGGTCCATCCCGCCGGCCTCTTTTTATGTTCAATTAGCCGTAGGGCGAATAGCAGGCCCGCCGCGGGCCGTTATACGGCTGGAAAGTGTTGCTCCGCGCGTCGTAGGACCGATAGCGATTGTAGCACCAGTTCACATGGGCGTTGGAAAGCCCATAGGAGCGGCGCGGAGGTGCGCGATAGACGCGTGGCGCGGTGCCGAACTCCAGATAGAGCCCTGAGCGCGGGCCGTGATAGCGGGGAGGGCCGCGACGGTCCCACCGGCGATCCCCGCGCCGATCACGATCCCAGCGGCTGTGGCGATCCCAACGCCGATCCCGCCTGTCCTGCACCTGCTGAACGTTGCTGTCTGAACTAGCTGCGGGTAGGGCGGTGACGATCCCTGCAGGCCCGGCGGCGGATGCCGTTGTGGTTTGTGAAGCCACACCCGCCATAAGTGAAGCCACGACCGCGAGGGCTGACAATGTGCGTTTCATGACGTGCTCCTTTGTCGAGTACTTGCCTCAGATCAAAGCCCGATGACTGATGTTCCAATCTTGCAATACGGCGCATGAATGCGGGATGAACGCTCCAATCTGGCACCGCGAACTTGCGTTTTCTGAGGCATGTTGCTCACATGCGAGCCATGTCGCTGCGCCTTGCCACTTTCAACGTCGAGAACCTGATGAACAGGTTCGATTTCACCGGTTTCCGGAACGCGCTCAATCAGGACCGTGTTCTGTCGCTCTACCAGATAAGGGACGAGGCGGAGTACCGTCAGTTTGAAGCGGCGAGAATGATCGCCCATACCGACGATGCTCGACAACTCACCGCGCTCGCCATCGCTGCAGCGAGGGCAGACATCATATGCTTGCAGGAGGTCGACAACATCGAGGCATTACGTGCCTTCGAGTATGGCTATTTGTTCAAGATGATCGGTCACGGTTATCGCGACAAGTACACGACCCCAGGCAATGATGGCCGGGGCATTGATGTCGCTGTGATGGTACGTGCGGAAACACTTCACGGTCAGCCGATCGAGTTTGTGCGGATGCAAAGTCATGCGCATCTGTCCTATGACGATCTCGGCCTTTACACAGCCGAACTCGCCGAGGTTGGAGAGAAGCCCCATGAAAGGATCTTCAGGCGCGACTGCCTGGAGCTCGACCTGAAAATCGGGGGCAAGCCTTTCACGCTCTACAGCGTGCATTTCAAGTCCATGGGCGGTCCGCCACGCAACGGAAAGGACAGCCGCTTATCTACCATGCCGATCAGGATTGCAGAGGCGGCTGCTGTACGCCGGATCATTGAGGATCGGTTTGGCGCCGAGCATGCACCGGATAAACGATGGGCGATCTGTGGCGACCTCAACGATTACCGCGAACGGATACTCATTTCGGGTGACATGCATGAGAGATATGATTTCGCGCCGGTGACGGAGGAGATCTCGTCGGTCGACGTCCTGACGGCCGGCGACTTCTGCGAAAATGTAGTTGAGCGTCGGCCACTGCTGGATCGCTGGACGCTTTATCACACAAGGGGCCCGGCAGAGCGGCATCTGTGTCAGCTGGACTACATCCTTCTGTCGCGCGCACTGGCACGCAGTAACGGTACAGCGGTCCCTGAGATCATTCGTAACGGTCAGCCCGTGCGCACTCCCTTTCCACCGGGCCAGGAGGTATCGTATTTCCCTCGCGTCGGCTGGGATAGACCCAAGGCCTCGGATCACTGCCCGGTCGTGGTGGAACTCGACATCACATGAATGTTCCTCCCGATTCCATCATCCCGGTTTCGGAAGTAGACCTGCGGCTCGTGGCCGAACCTCATCCATTCGCCGTTGCGCATCAAGAGGCGGCTGCGCGGCATTGGCATGAGGAAAGGGCTGCAAACCCGAACCTGTTCGATGGCGAGGTTGCGCTCTTCTCTGGTGTAACGTGCAAGGACGGCATTCTCTCCGCTCGTTGCCACATTGTGCGGTATTCTACATTTCTCTATTGGCGCACCATTCGCCCGGTACCCGATGTTACGCACATTTTCGCGCACGCCATGCTCGTGAGTTCCGACGGTGCGCTGGTGCCGGTCAAGATGAGCGTTCGCACCGCCAACCCCGGGCAAGTATACTTCGCCGCAGGTAGCTTTGAGCCGATCGACATCGTTGGTGGTCGGGTCGATCCGGTCCGCAATATGCATCGTGAGGTGTCTGAAGAGACAGGCATTGACCTCACCCAGGTGCAGCATGAGCCGGATTTTTACGCCTTGTCCAAAGCATCGGGGATGGTGCTCTTCAGGCGGTATTTTCTCGAGCAGACAGCCAATGAAATTGCCGGATCGATAGCTGCGCACGTCGCTTCGGAAGCCGATCCGGAGATCGACGGCGCCTACATCATCCGCAATGTCGACGGCATCCCCGAGCAAACGCCGCTGCATATGCCGGACATGGTCCGCTGGCATTTTGGTCCGCCAGCGGCAATCTGACCCTATTCGTGGCGTAGTGCGTCGATCGGATCGAGGCGAGCACCG
This sequence comes from Aquamicrobium zhengzhouense, assembly GCF_016124105.1. Classification (GTDB taxonomy): domain Bacteria; phylum Pseudomonadota; class Alphaproteobacteria; order Rhizobiales; family Rhizobiaceae; genus Aerobium; species Aerobium zhengzhouense. Next base: position 595,665 of record NZ_JADGMQ010000001.1, on the reverse strand, counting down.
CGGAGCGCGGGGAAGAAGCCAAACACCATCCCTATCAGCGCGGAGAAGCCAACGGCGATGGCGATGACCGTCATACTCGGAACAAACGGTATCGACAGCGACATGGACGCTGCCGCCGCGAGCCCAAGACCGATGACGATCCCGATCAGCCCTCCCAGCAATGAAAGCACCGTTGCTTCAACGAGAAATTGAACGAGGATATGCCGCTCGTGCGCGCCAATGGCGAGCCGGATCCCGATCTCCCGCGTACGCTCGGTGACCGACACCAGCATGATGTTCATGATGCCGATTCCGCCGACGAGTAGGCTCACACCAGCCAGCGCGCCGAGCATGCCGGTCATGACCTGAGTGGTGCTCGTCATCGCGTCGGCGATCTGGGTCATGTCGCGAACGTCAAAATTATCTTCCTGGTCGGGGCTGAGGCGACGGGTATCGCGCAAGATGTCCTTTACATTGGCGACGGTCTCGCTCGTCGAGATCCCGTCCTTAACGGCAATGTAGATCTGGCTGATGTTGCGATTGCCGGCGATACGACGCTGAAAAGTCGTCAGCGGCATCATCAACACAGCATCCTGATCCTGACCGAAACCGGAAGTGCCTTTTGATTCCAGAACGCCAATGACGCGACAGCTCAGCCGGCCCACGCGGATCGAATCTTCTGCCGGATCGCCCTCACCAAAGAACTGGCTTCTTATCGTCTGTCCTATGATGCAGACATTCGCTCCGCCACGAAGCTCGGACTCCGTGAACTCGCGGCCACTGACAATTTCCCAATTGCGCGCGATGAAGAAATCGTTGTCAGTGCCGGTGACCTGAGCCGAGAGGTTGTCCGCTCCATAGACAATTCGGACGGTTCGCTGTGCAGCGGCCGATACTGCGTCGACATTCTGCAGCCCGTCGACAAGCCCACGTAAATCCTCATCTGACAGAGGGCGAGGGGTGAAGTTCGTGTCGCCGCCACGCATCGGGCGAAGCGCCTGCACAGTCAGCAGATTGCTGCCTAGCTTGGTGATATCTTGCTTGACCTTTTCCGTCGTTCCGGAGCCAATCGTGATCATCGCGATCACCGCCGCCACACCGATCACGATACCAAGAAGCGTTAGAAACGAGCGGAGCGCATTGCGACGGACCGAGCGCAGCGCGAGTTTGACAGTTTCCCAGAGCATCACGCAGCCTCCCGGTTAAGTCTGTCCGACGCGATGTTGCCATCGAGGAATGAGATTGTGCGCTGGGCATAATCAGCGATATCCGATTCATGCGTGACGAGGACGATCGTCAGGCCCTGCTCGCGATTAAGGCGCGTCATCAGGTTCATGATCTCGTGGCTGCGTGCCGTGTCGAGGTTGCCAGTTGGCTCATCGGCAACCAGCAGGGTCGGGTTGCTGACAATCGCGCGCGCGATGGCAACGCGCTGCTGCTGGCCACCGGATAGCTCGGCAGGGGTGTGGTTTTCTCTGCCCTTGAGGCCGACATCGGCGAGGGCCTTCATCGCAAGCCCGCGTCGCTCACGCGCGGACACGCCGCGATAGATGAGGGGCAACTCGACGTTTTCCGCCGCCGTTGTACGCGGCAGCAAATTGTAGCCCTGAAACACGAAGCCGATGTACCGATTGCGCAGCACGGCTCGGCGCGTGCGATCCAGTCGCCCTGCATCCACTCCAAGAAAACGGTATGTGCCATCCGTCGGGGTGTCGAGACATCCGATGATGTTCATCGACGTCGATTTTCCTGAGCCGGACGGTCCCATGATGGCGACGAATTCCCCGCGTCTGATCGTCAGATCGACACCGGCGAGCGCGTCAACTCTGGCTTCACCCGCGCCGTAGGTCTTCCAGACTTTTTCGAAGCTCAGGAGCGGTGGATTGGAAGCGGCGGTCATTGTGCGCGACCAGTTTCGTTCGCACCGGTGCGCGCTGGCCGGGCGCCAGAGGGCTCGGCAGTGCCTCGGCCGGGTCGTTGAACGTTTGCCGGTACCGCGCCGATTCCGATGATAATCTGGTCGCCTTCCTCCAGACCGGAAAGGATTTCCACCTTGTCGCCGGTGCTGGCGCCGGTTACGATCCGCACCTGTTCAGGTTGGCCGTTCCGCAGGACGTAGAGCGGGCGGCCTTCGCTGGCTGAGGAACTACGCGCAGGACGCTGCCGCATCGTGGGTCGAGCCGGCATGAACAATTGCTGCAACGACCATCCGCCGTTTTGTGTCGTCTGTGGGGGGCTGAACCTGAAAGCAGATGCAGGAACCAGCAAGACATCGTCGTCTTCGCGCGTAACGATTTCCACCGAGGCCGTCATGCCCGGTCGAAGCAGCAGCTCCGAATTGTTGACGTTCAGACGGGCCTGATATGTCACGACCCCCTCTGTGACCGTTGACGCGTAGGAGACGTCCCGAATGGTCGCATCGAAGCGGCGATCAGGAAACGCATCGACGGTGAAGCGTGCCTTCTGGTCCGGCAAGACGGTGCCGATATCCGCTTCATCGACAGCAGCCTTAAGTTCCATCGTTTCAAGGTTTTCGGCGATAATGAAGAGCACGGGCGCTTGCATTGACGATGCTACGGTCTGGCCAGGGTTCACCGCTCGGCTCAGGACCGTGCCGTCAATGGGGGCGTAGATGGTACTCTTGGCCAGATCAGCTTCCTGAAGCTTCAGGTCGGCCTCCGACACCGCCAGATTTGCTTCGGCGATGGCAACGGCGCTTGCTGCGCGATCCCTTGCGGCGATCGCAGTGTCGAGAGCCTGCTCCGTGGCCATGCCCCGATTGTTCAGCTGACGGGCGCGTGTAAGAGCTTGTTCAGTCTCGCGTTCTGTCACCTGCGCATCAAGCACGCGCGCCTTTGCAGCAGCGACATTGCCTTGCGCCCGTTCAATCTGAGCAATGATGCGCATGGTGTCGAGCTCGGCGAGGACGTCGCCTTTCGCCACAAGTTGGTTCTCTTCGACGGCAACGGATCGCACAACACCCGACAGTTCGCTGGAAACTTCCACCTGCGTCAGAGGCTGCAGGGTACCAGTGGCTGACACTTCTACCGTGATGGGGCCTCGCTGAACCTCTACAGTCCGATAGGAGACGGACGGCTCTGGCTCGCTCCCGCCAAATAGCCACCACACCGCGCCAGCAGCCAGTGCCACCAGTGCGATAGGGCCAAAGCGACGGCGGCCATTTGTCCTGCGTCCACTTTTACCGAGTTCGAGAACCTTCTCGATCGACTCTGTGTCGTTCCCCGGTGTGCCGGCCGCACGCTCGACGATCTGGTCCATCTTAGAAAACAATCCTCAGTAGAAATCCCTTGGCTGACAAATTGGGGAATAAGGTCAGGATTTCAAATTAAAGTTTGGCCATCTTCGGGATGGGGCGCGTCGAGCGGGTCGGGTGAGATGAAGAAGATGATGAAGATGACGCAGGGTTAACGCAACCAGATTGGCCTTCGACCATTTAAGTGCTGCATCCTGCCTCCTTGGGGCGGGAGGCAACTCAGGCAACAGACCCCGTCGCTAACGCGTCGGGGTCACCTGTCAGAACTTTCTTTGGAACACTTTACCGAGGACGCCGTTTAGCACCGTCAAAAGGTATTCCATGAGCAGCGACATCATTCAGCGCGCGGACAGCGATGGCATCTCCGATGCCCGGCTCGCCGCAATAGTCGACTGTTCCTTTGATGCTATCATCAGCAAGGATTTGAACAGCGTTATCGTCAGCTGGAATGCGGCGGCAGAGCGCCTGTTCGGCTACTGCGCCGAAGAAGCTATCGGCAAGTCAATCCTGATGCTGATTCCGGAAAGCCGCAGAGGAGAAGAGGTATCCATCATCAGTCGTATCAAGGCTGGTGAGCGGGTCGAGACCTTCGAAACGGTGCGGGTCCGAAAGGACGGCAAACTGGTTCCGGTTTCGCTTACGGTATCTCCGATCCGGAATCGCCACGGTGAGATCGTTGGTGCATCGAAGATCGCGCGGGACATCTCTCAGGCGAAGGAATCTGAACGTCAGATAAGGCTTCTGCTGCGCGAGGTGAACCATCGCGTTAAGAATCAGTATGCCGTTATCCTTTCGATAATCAGAGAGACTGCCCGGCGCTGTGGAAGTCCTGCAGATTATGAGGCGAGCTTGCGAGAGCGCATCATGTCGCTCTCAAACGCTCACGATCTCCTGGTCCTCGGCGACTGGGTCGGTGCGGGACTCGCCAAACTTGCTGCAGATCAGCTCCGGGCATTTCCCAATGAGGACCGGATCTTCGTTAACGGTCCTGTTGTCACGATATCCCCCAATGCGGTCCAGCATCTGGCGATGGCGTTCCATGAACTTGCCACCAACTCCGCCAAACACGGGGTGCTCGCATCAGGTGCTGGAAGCATCGTCGTTCAGTGGGGTATTGCGACGGATCATGAGGGGTTTGATCAATTCCACCTGGAGTGGATTGAAACGTTTGCGGAGCCATTCCTGGAGGGGATTGTAGAAGCTGGGCGAGGGCAGGGGTTCGGCACGGTAATCTTGAAGCGGGTCACACCTCAGGCGCTGAGCGCCACCGCTACCTTTGAGTCTACTGCGTCCCGTATCGCTTGGCGACTAAGGGGGCCGGCGAAGCACGTTATCAATTCGAAGGCCTAGCGCCGGTCAAAGGGCCTAGCGCGGGCTGTGCAAATAGACCCACCCCTTCAGCGGAGGGGTGGGTCTTGTTGGCCGCTAGTTCCCTACGATAGGAATCCGAGAAGCCAGAGGACAATGATTACCGGGATCGGAATACCGATCAGCCATAACAGCCCGCCACGTAGCATGTGCGTTTCCTCATTGTTGTCACCAACCAAACAATGCAAAAACTACTCATTGGTTCCAAAAGCTGGAAAACTTGCGGGGATACTTGCCACTAGAGAAAGGCATTTCATTCGTCGCGCGGAAGAGCCGCACGTACGCGGGTAATAAACGTAGCAAACTCTCCGATGAAACCTCTGAGGAAGTCTTCGGTGCCCTTGTTGGTCACTTCGCCGGCGTCGGTGATCAGGTTTGGCGTAAACTGGATGTACGCCTCGATCGCGTTCATTTGTGGGGAGTTGCAGAAGGCCAGCACGCTGCGCAGATTCTGCTGTGCGATCGCCGTGCCGATAGCGCCAGGTGATGTCCCGATGATGGCGGACGGCTTGCGCGTGAAGGAGTTCTGTCCGTAGGGACGGCTTGCCCAGTCGATGGCATTTTTCAGCCCGCCGGGAATTGAGCGATTGTACTCCGGGGTTACAAACAGCAGCGCGTCGACAGCATCAATTGCCTGCTTGAACTCGCGTGCTACAGGCGGGAAATCGTCGTCATAATCATAGCTGTACAGCGGCAAATTCTTGAACGGGATCTCCGACATTTCCAGTTGCGAGGGCGCGAGTAGCGTCAGGGCTTTCGCGAGCTTGCGGTTGATCGACTGAGACGCGAGACTCCCGACGAAATATCCAACTTTGTGCGCGGTCATAACCTGCTCCTGTGTCGTCGCCCTCCGCTTGAGCAAACGTAGGGCACGCGGGCCGTATCGACCGCACTGAGCAGAGAAAAAGCTGCCGTTATTTCTTGGGCTGGCAAAGAATGCGCCGGGAAGCAGTGCCTCCCGGCATGACGACTTAGCTGTGAGTGATCTTTGTGCCGAGCACGTTGAGGCACTCGCGCATGAATGCGGCAAGGCCCGTCCAACCCTTGGCGGACACCATGTTGCCGTCGACATAAGCCTCGGTGGGCTTGACGTCGATGTAGATGCCGCCCACCGCGGTGACTTCCGGCTCGCACGCGCCGAGGCCGGCAACCTTGCGGCCCTTCAGCACGCCTGGAACCGCCATCAGGATCTGGACGCCGTGGCAAATGGTGAAGATCGGCTTTCCGGATTCGTGGAAATAGCGCACGATGTCCTGGATCCGCTTGTCGGTACGTATGTATTCAGGACCACGACCACCGGCACAATACACCGCATCGTATTCTTCCACGCGGATTTCCGAGAAGGTCTTATTGATGTCGGCATAGTGACCGAGCTTTTCGGTGTAGGTCTGGTCGCCTTCAAAGTCGTGCAGCGACGTCTTGATCCGGTCGCCGGCGTTCTTGTCCGGACAGACGACATGGACTGTATGGCCGACAGCCTCCATGCCCTGCTGGAAGACAAAAATTTCATATTCCTCAGTGAACTCACCGGTGAGCATCAGGATCTTCTTGCCGCTCATGACGGTCTCCTCAAAATGATTGCCTGGGTGACGCCCGCCAGAAGCGGGCGTCATGCGCTGGATTAAAATGGCGAATCGGGGAAGTAGAACTGGTCCGCGTTCTGCGGGGTGATCAGCGGAGCATCGAGCAGGAACGATCCACGCATCGGCGCCTGTCCGGCAAACTGCCCAGCGGTCATGTAGATCGCGGATTTGATCATTGACGGTGGGTATGGGGTAGAGATCGGGGTGCGCTCGTTCTCTTCCTTCACCATTTCAATGACCTGCTTCATGCCGTTGCCACCAAGCGCGTACTTGATGTCCTTTCGGCCAGCCTGGTCGACAGCCTCGATCACGCCCAGCAACATGTCGTCGTCGTTGGCCCAGACCGCATCGATCTTTGGATACTTGGCAAGGTAGTCCTGCATCAGGGTGAAGGCTTCGTCCTGGTTCCAGTTGGCGTACTGGATGTCGAGGATCTTGATGTTTGTCTCAGCCATCACGTCCGAGAAGCCTTTAATGCGCTCGTCGTCGATCACCGTCGGGATGCCGCGAAGAACAACGATCTCGCCTTCATTGCCGAGCTTGTCGGCAAGCCAGCGGGCGGTGTTGGCACCAACGGCAATGTTGTCGCCGGCAACGTAGAGATCCTGGATCGACGGATCGGTCAGGCCGCGGTCCACGACCGAGATGAAGGTGCCTTTCGCCTTCACCTGTTCAACCGGGCCGGTCAGCTCTTCGGAGGTGAACGGAAGGATGACGAGGGCGTCTAGTTCACGCGTTGCCGACAGGTCTTCCAGTGCGGAAACCTGCGCGGTAGCAGATGATGCGGTGGATACGACTACATCGATATTTGGAAATGCAGCCTCGATTTCCTTTTCTGCCTGTTCGGCGTGATAGACGACGCCGCCGGTCCAGCCGTGGGTTGCTGCCGGGATCGACACGACGATGGTGACATCGCGGTCCTGCGCCAGGGCAGCGCCCGCAGGTAGCGCGACGCCCAGGGCAAGCGCCGATGCGAAAAGTCGGGCCTTCTTGGTGATCGACTTCATGTTACTCTCCTCCATGGATGTGTTCCCGCCTGTAGTTCAGCGGTTTTTGGTGAAACGGTGCGCAAGCATTGCGATGATTATGATGGCGCCTTGCACCGCAGCTACGAGGTACTCGGAGACCATGTCCGACAGGACCATGACGTTCGCGATGACCTCGAGTATGAGGGCCCCCGCCACGGAGCCCCATATGCGGCCCTTGCCTCCTCTAAGCAGGGTGCCGCCGATCACCACGGCTGTGATGACCTGAAGTTCCCACAACTGACCGGTTGTGGGTGTTGCAGCGCCAAGGCGCGGCACGTAGCAGATTGCGGCCACGGCAACGCAGAGGCCCTGGATCACGTAAGCGATTGTTCGAACACCACCGACATTGACACCCGAAAAGCGGGCCACCTCGGAGTTCGATCCTGACGATACGAGGCGTCTGCCGTATTTCGTCCGGTAAAGAATGAATGCGCCCAGCAGGACGACCATGAGCGTGATCAGCACCGGGTAGGGGATCCCGAGGAAGTTGCCGAAATAGACCGGGCGATAGGCTTCGCGCAGGCTTCGGTCGATTGGTAGAGATCCGCCATCCGTCATGAAGGTGATGAAGGCGCGAAAGATCCCCATCGTGCCGAGCGTCACGATGAAGGGCTCTATTCGCCCGACTGTGATAATCAGTCCGTTGAAAAGGCCACATAGAGCGCCAACGCAGAGCGCAACGCCTGCGCCCATGACGATGGCCCAGCTGCCATAGGCTGGTGCCAGTCCATTCATGGTCATGATCATGATGCCGGTCACGAAGGCCATCATGGAACCGACAGAAAGGTCCAGCCCGCCGGAAGAGATGACGAAAGTCGCCCCGACAGCAATGATCGCGATGAAAGCCGACCGCGTGATAACGTTGATCAGGTTTGCGCCGGAAGTGAAGTTCGAGTTGATCAGCGCACCGAGGAGAACGATCACCGCCAGCGCAATGAATGGTGCGAAATCCGCCCAGCGTATGCGGCTTCCTTCGTCAGCGGTCGCGACTTGTGCGGTCGCTGTTGTCATGTGTTTCCTCCCCCGCCGTCCCTCTCTTGCCGGATGTGGCGGCATAGATGACGGTCTTTTCATTGATCTCGTCGCCGGTCAGTTCCGCGACGATCCTCCCATTGCGCATGACGAGCACTCGATCTGCGAGACCGACAAGCTCCTGCATTTCCGACGAGATGACGATGCAGGCCTTCCCCTCCCGCACCATCTTGTCGATGAAGTCATAAATCTGGCTTTTGTTGCCAATGTCGATGCCGCGCGTCGGCTCGTCGATAATCACGACCGACGGGTCGGTCATCATCACCTTGGCAAGCAGGAGCTTTTGTTGATTGCCGCCGGACAACTGGCCAGCGGTAAGGCTGAGCGAACGAACGCGTATGTCGTACTCGGAGACTGCATGCCGCAGTGCGCTGGTCTCCGTCCGACGGTTCAGCACGGTGCCCGGATTGACGCTGTCGAGTGCTTGTAGCGTGAGATTGGGCGCCAGCTCTTCGTCGAGGAGCAGGCCTTTGCCCTTGCGGTCCTCTGTCAGATAGACGAGGCCGGCTTCCATCATCGAACGTACAGAGCGTTCCGCCATTTCCTTTCCATCAACCGCCACCTTTGTGGCTGTCGACGGGCGAAGTCCCATCAACCCCTCAATCAGCTCTGTCCGGCCAGATCCGATCATTCCGCCGATGCCGAGAACCTCACCCGGGCGAACCGCAAACGAACCAGTCCATGTGCCGTGTTCGACGGCCAGATCGATCACTTCAAGCAAGGGAGCTTTCGTCGCCGGTTCACGCTTGTGCGGATAGAGCATGTCCAACTCACGGCCGACCATCAGCTCTGCCATCTGGCGTTGTGACAGATCTTCGGCTGGCCATGTGCCGATCATCCGGCCGTCGCGTAGAACGGTGATGCGATCGGCGAGAGCTTCGACCTCTTCGAGGCGATGCGAAATATAAAGCACAGCGACGCCGTGGCCGCGCAGACTGCGAACAATGTCGAGTAGCGCGTCAACTTCGTCATTTGCCAGCACTGCCGTGGGCTCGTCGAGGATGACGACCTTATGTTCGTTGAGCAGAGCGCGGGCAATCTGCACGAGTTGGCGTTGGGCGAGGGGAAGATCGCCGACGCGGTCACCAGGGCGGGCGACTGAACCGACGCGGGCAAGAATTTGTGCGGTGCGATGGTTCATGGTCTGGTCGTGGACCATCCAGCCGCGCGTGATTTCGCGGCCGAGGTACAGATTTTGCGCAACCGTGAGGTCGGGCGCGAGAAGAATCTCCTGATGGACCAGAACGATGCCCGCGCTTTCAGCCTCCACGGCATCAGCAAACTCTACGCGTTGGCCTTCCACGAACATGTGACCAGTGGTTGGAAGCACATGCCCCGACAAGAGCTTCATCAAGGTTGATTTTCCGGCTCCGTTCTCGCCGATAATCGCGTGGACTTCACCCGCAGCAATATCGATTGAAACGTCAGACAGGACGGTAATGGGCCCATACGCCTTGCCGAGCCCCTCGGCACGCAACGCTACCGAGTTCGATGGGGCAGGGTGGTGGATGTCGGCCAGCGCGCTCATTCGAAAGCCGAAAGCAGGCGGTCACGCGACCGTTCAATATGGACGTACATCGCCTGATGGGCGGCATCCGGGTCGTGAGCACGGAAGGCTGCAAGCAGCGCCTCATGTTCTTCCAGCGCTTCCTGGGTTACCCGCGTGTGAAACATTAAGCGGAAGATGTGCAGATGCACATGTTGGTTGAACAGCGTTGAACGAATGATCTCGTTTCCTGAGATCCGCATAATGTCGTCGTGAAAATTGGCATCGGCGCGTGCAAAGCGCGAATATCGGGTGTTCCGATCGAGGGGCGTCTCACCGTTTCCCATATCAGCGGCGGCACGCTGTAGTTGCTGCAGTGCCTCTGGCGTCATGTTCTTGGCAGCCAAACGGGCTGCCTCAGGCTCAAGCAGGAGCCGGAACACGTATAGATCCTCAAATTGCTTGCGTGTCCACTGAGGGGCCGCGCTATAGCCGATCAAGTGTTCCTTGCGAACTAGGCCTTCGCGCTCGAGGCGGCTTAAAGCCTCGCGTACCGGCGTCTGGGATACTCCGATCTCGCGAGCGAGAACATCAATGGGGATGCGCGAACCAGGGGCAATATCGAGCGCCATCAACCGGTGGTAGATGTTGTCATAGACGCTATCGACGACGCTGGCCGGTCGATTGACCATTGGCCTGGCGTCTCCCTCAGCTGCGATTGCCACTGCATCCTCCAGAATACGAACTAAGAAATATGTTGCAGAAGGGCTATCCTATGTCAAATAGAATATCGTATATGATTTCATATGGGATCAAAAATGCGGTGGGCTAGCGGAGGGCGCGATCTGCGGACTGCCCAAGCCGTTTGGTGACAAGCCGCTGAGGGAGGAGGAATATGATGGGTTATTTCGGAACGATCCGGGCACCCCGTGAGCTGATCTTCGGAGTTGGACAGAGGCAATCGCTGGGGCGGGCAGCAGCGCGGCTTGGGAAGAAAGCGCTGGTCGTCACGGACGCGCGCCTTGCTGCTGACCCGGATTTTCGATCGATGATCGCTGATCTCACGGCTTCGGGGGTTAGTTGCCAAGTTGATGCGTCAACCCTTCCGGATGTTCCTGTTTCTACCGCGACAGTTTGTGCTGATGCGGCACGGGACTTCGGCCCGGATCTCGTCATCGGCGTTGGCGGCGGTTCATGCCTCGACATAGCAAAATGCGTTGCCGTGCTTTTGACCCACGGCGGCCGCCCGCAAGACTATTACGGCGAGTACAACGTGCCGGGTCCGGTCATGCCGATTATCGCGGTGCCGACAACTGCAGGGACGGGATCGGAAGTGACGCCCGTCGCTGTTCTGTCCGACTCTGAGCGCATGCTGAAAGTTGGCGTTTCGAGCCCTTACATCATTCCCACCGTGGCGATATGCGATCCGGATCTGACCGTAACATGCCCGCCAGGTCTCACTGCGATCGCGGGTGCTGACGCCATGACCCACGCCATCGAGGCCTATACGGCGATCCGCCGCGAGCCTCTGCCCGGCATCGCGCAGGACCGGGTCTTCGTCGGCAAGAACGATTTCTCCGATCACTTTGGCCTGCGCGCTATCGTGCTGCTTTGGGAAGGTCTGGAGCTTGCCTGCAAGGACGGCTCCAACGTGGCCGCCCGCGAAAAGGTGATGATGGGCGCGACCATGGCGGGCCTCGCCTTTGGTGTTGCTGGCACAGCCGCTGCCCACGCGATCCAGTATCCCGTCGGTGCTCTGACCCACACCGCGCACGGAGCCGGTGTCGCTTGCCTGATGCCCTATGTAATGCGCTGGAATAGTCCGTCGATCGAACCGGAAATCGCTGAAATCGCGGCAGCCGTTGGCGTCTCCGCAGATTCGTTGATCCCCGAGATAGCCGCACTCTTCGCGCGTATCGGCATTCCGGCGAATCTGCGTGATCTCGGCCTTGCTGAAGATCGCCTTGACTGGACCGCCGAGCAGAGCTGCGGCATCGCCCGCCTGATCCAGAACAACCCGCGCCCTTTGCCATTGGCCGACATGCGCCGCCTGCTCGACGCCGCCTATACCGGCGATGTCAGCCTGATCGACTGAGACCGGAGGTTAGAAAATGAACATCGAACGCAGCATTTCCAACTACGCTGATCCCACGCTGCACGCGCATGGTCTTTATATCGGCGGGCGCTGGGAGCAGGGCACCGGCATTCCCGTCATTGATCCTGCAACAGGGGACGTCCTTGTCGAGGTTGCCGATGCTGATGTGTCGGATGCCATGCGCGCGGTCGATGCCGCAGAGCAGGCTGCCGCTGGATGGCGCGCAACGCCAGCGCGCCAGCGCGCCGAAATCTTGCGTCGCTGGTTCGAGTTGATGACGCGCCATGCAGACGAGCTTGCGCACCTCATCTCGCTCGAAAATGGCAAGGCGCTGACCGATGCGCGCGGTGAAGTGGCGTATGCTGCCGAATTCTTCCGCTGGTATTCGGAAGAGGCAGCCCGCATTCCGGGCGAGCATCGCCACACGCCATCTGGCTCGCACAACATTCTGGTCGATCACGAACCCATCGGCATCGCCGTTTTGATCACCCCGTGGAATTTTCCAGCCGCGATGGCGACCCGCAAGATCGGACCAGCGCTTGCCGCCGGCTGCACCGTCATCCTCAAGCCCGCATCCGAAACGCCTCTGACCGCGTACGCCATGGCGCGTCTGGGTGAAGAGGCTGGCGTTCCGGCCGGCGTCGTCAACGTCATCACGACCACCAATCCAGGTGGGGTCACCAGCTTGATGCTCGCAGACCCACGCGTGCGCAAACTCTCGTTTACTGGCTCGACCGGCGTTGGCCGCGTGCTCCTAGCTGAAGCTGCCAAGAGCGTCGTCAGCTGCTCGATGGAGCTTGGCGGCAATGCGCCCTTCATCGTCTTCGATGACGCAGACCTCAATGCTGCACTTGACGGGGCCATGGTCGCCAAGATGCGCAATGCCGGCGAAGCTTGCACTGCAGCCAATCGCTTCTATGTCCAGTCTGGCATTCACGATGCTTTTGTCGCCGGCCTCACCGAGCGCATGGCAACGCTGAAGATCGGTCCGGGCACTGAGCCCGCGACCCAGTGCGGCCCGATGATCACCAAGAAGGCGGTCCAGAAGATCGATCAGCTTGTCAGCGACGCCGTGGAGCGCGGCGCACGCGTTCAAACCGGCGGCGCGCCGCTGCCGGGCTCTGGCTATTATTACCCGCCAACCGTGCTCGACAACGTGCCGGTCGACGCCTCCATTGCCCATGAAGAAATTTTTGGGCCTGTCGCACCGGTCTACAAGTTCGAGACCGAAGACGAAGCCGTCAAGCTCGCCAACAACACCGAATATGGCCTTGCAGCCTATATCTACTCGCAGGACCTCAAGCGCGCTATGCGCGTCGGCAAGCGTATCGAGACCGGCATGCTTGGCATCAACCGCGGCCTGATGTCGGACCCCGCAGCGCCATTCGGCGGGGTCAAGCAGAGCGGATTGGGTCGCGAGGGTGGCGTCACCGGCATCCTCGAATTCATGGAAGCAAAATATTACGCCGTCGAGTTTTAGGCGTTAGGCTAAAGCCGCCTGCACATCCGGGGAGGGGATAATGAAGGGACAGGATCCATATCTGATCCGCGATTTCGTCGACGACTTTGACGCGATTGCTGCCGAGTTCACCGCGCGAAGCCGAGGCCTCTCGGCGCGCACAATAATGCGTACCGACGTTGCCTACGGCGACCGCCCGCGCGAAACGCTTGATCTTCTCTTCCCCGACAATGTGGCCAATGGCGCGCCGCTGCACGTCTTCGTCCATGGCGGCTACTGGCGTTCGGGTGACAAGGCGGATTATCGCTTTGTCGCCGAAACGCCTCTGTCTGTTGGCGCCATCGTGGCCCTGGTCGAATACGACCTGATGCCCGGCCAGCGTCTGCCGGTGCTGATCGATCAGGTCCGGCGTGCAGTCCTCTGGCTGCAGGACAACGCAGCTTCATTCGGTGCCGACCCCACCCGCCTCACCGTCAGCGGCCACTCCGCCGGAGCCCATCTGACGTCGTTTCTTGCTGCAAGAGGCGCCGAGGAGGCAGCACCTACATTGCCCTCGGTAAAGGGGCTGCTGCTGTTAAGCGGGATATACGACCTGTCCGGTATTCCCGACAGCTTCCTGAGAGCCGAAGCGCAGATGACCCACCAAGAGGCTGCCGGTTGGTCGCCATTGCTTTGTGAGCAACTGAGTGGGCCGAACCGTGTCATCGCCTATGGTGGCGACGAAACCCGTCCCTTTGTGGAGCAAGCATCTGCTTTCGAACAGAAGCTCCACGCGAATGGGCAGCATGCGGAGCTTCTCAGAATGCCCGAGACCAATCACATGAATGTCGTTCTGGCGCTGGCTGATGGAGACAGCCTCCTGGGGAGGTCGCTGCTCGATCTGGTCAATATTCGCTGACCTGTTCGTAAAAGAGGTGGGTCGAGGTCTGCCGCGGCCTCATCGCCACTCGTACTGGCTGGACGGTCTGCAACGCCCCAACGCGCCACAAATCGCCCGCGCCAATTGTCGCGATGCCAGCGAATCCTCGCGGCGATGGCAGTTCATCGCGCTATGCGCCTGAAGTGAAAATATGAATTTATCAGCGGAAAAGGAAAAATGGTGGGTGATGTAGGGATCGAACCTACGACCCGCTGATTAAGAGTCAGCTGCTCTACCAACTGAGCTAATCACCCGCCGGGGCGCTGCGAACCGGAGAGGTCCGCTGCAAGTGAGGCGGGGTATAGATGCTGATTTTCCGCATGTCCAGCACGAAAAACGAAAATTCTCGATTTTTGTTTTCCGGGCACGCGCTCTGGGGGAGGAAAGGTGCGAGCGGTCCTGAAGCGGGGAGGTAAGACACGAGTGAAAAGAAGGTTGAGCGCATGTCGTCGCCAAAAAATATCCCAAGACGCAACCCCAGATTGGGCGGTGACGGTATTGCAGAAGATAAGCGGACAGTGCCGGGGGTGACCAATATTTGGTCCACGAGGTTCAGGAGGGCGAGAGGAGGAGTGACGTGGTGCCGTAAGTGAAACCACCGGCAGGGAATACTTAGTCGATACGTGCGCCGGCAGGAGCGAAAAAATATCGGCCTTTCGTCCAATTATTTCTCCGATTTATCCAGGCTGGACACTCGCGAGACCTCGAACAGGCCGCTCTGAAGATTTCGGGCAGAATCGGCGGGCTAAAAATGTGGAATCAAGATGCTCTCGGACCTTCGAAAAATCTCTCCGACGTTTTCTTCATTTAGCCTCCATGGTGGTGGGGCTCGCGCGAAGCGCTGTATACGCTCGGCCAGCCGCCGCTGACGTCGACCGGGTCCAAGGCGGCGCGCTTATAGATTTTGCCTCAGAATGAATGCGTGGATCGCCAAAACGCGCTTGATAGACCCCATGATTGCATGCAGGCTGATGTCGTAACGGCAAGTTCCGCCATCGTCGGCACTTTCTTGTATACATATTAGGTAGCTGGATCGGGAGGCGCCAGCGGCAGGCAGCAGTCTGCTTTTCGGGAGGAATTCGCCACAGCGTTCAGGATGCGATCGAGCTCGCATGCTCTCGAGGCCCGTCACAAAGCCTCCGATGCCGAGGAGCATCGGGCACATACTCATTGGGAGGATTTATATGAGTCTGAAATCAGGTTTCCGTACTGCGTGCCTGGCCGGTGCCGCGGCAATCGCAATGATTGGTGCAAAGCCTGCCGATGCGCAGGTCATCGATCTCTCAGGCCAGACGGTGACGCTTGTCCACAACGCTGCTCCGGGCGGCTCGACCGGACTGGGCGCACAGGTGGCAGCCGAGGCGTGGATGAAGACCATGGCTGGCAACCCGACGATCGTGGTGCAGTCAGTCGAGGGTGGTGCCCTGGCACGCGGTATCCGACACGTTATGAATGCACGTCCGGACGGCCGCACGCTTGGCTGGGTTGCCTGGAGCGGTTCTACGCGTGTTCTGGACCCTGAAGAGCTTCAGATCCCGTTCAAGGATTTCGGCGTCATCGGGGGAGTGGGCGGGGCCCACTTCTTTGTCCATGTCAGCACCAATGTCGGCGGCGGCATCACCACCAATGACGAGTTTGTCGAAAAGGTCGACAAGTTTACCTTCGGTGGCTTCACCGCGCTGAGCGCGGCATCGATGCGTACGGCCGCGGCGATGGATCTGCTCGGCATCGAGTACCAGTTCGTTTCCGGTTTCGGAGGTGACGGCCCGTTGCAGGCGGCCCTTCAGCGCGGCGAGCTGGAGGGTTATCCGGCAACAGGGGTTATCTACAATCGGACGCTCAAGGACACGATGATCAAGGACGGTGAGTCCTTGGGTCTCTTCTACTTCTCGCCACCAAAGGCTGACGGCAGTGGCCTGACGGAGGATCCGTTCATGGAAGGCCTCGAAACCTTCGACGCCTACTACCGCCGCGTGATGGGCAAGGAGCCTACCGGCCCGGCGTGGGATGTCATAAAGTTTCACGGGGGAATTGGCGACCGTGTCAACTGGCTGGTGGTGGCTCCGCCGAACACGCCCGAAGAGCATCTGTCGATGCTGCGAGAATCGTTCGCGCAGGCGGTGACCGATCCGGAGTTCCTGGAGAAGGCGGAAAAAATCTTCGGACAGAAGCCCGCTGTGACAACCTTTCCGGAGATCATGGACGTCGTCGACGAAGTGGCTCGTACAGACGAGGCCCTCAAGGAGACGATGCGCGGCTATCTGAACAAGATGGAGCGCTAAGCTCTTTGCGAGCGATCCGGCGGGCGGCTTCGAGCTGCCCGCCTTCCTTTTTGCAGCGCGAAGCCTGAAATTTTGAGGTAGCAACATGTTCGCCGAACTGGTCGCGGGGCTCGGTCTCATTCTTCAATGGCCGAGCGTTTTTTATCTGCTTGCAGGTGTTGTCTTCGGCCTCTTCCTTGGCATCATCCCGGGGCTTGGTGGCATAACGGGCATGATCGTCCTGTTGCCGTTCACATTCGGCATGGAGCCTGCAGCAGCGCTGGCAATGTTGCTCGGTATCCTCGCAGTTGGGCAGACAAGCGACACGATCGCATCCGTCATGCTCGGTATTCCAGGGTCGGTCGCCGCGCAGGCGACCATCCTTGACGGTCACCCTATGGCCAAGAAGGGGCTCGCGCAGACCGCGCTCGGGGCTGCTTTTACGGTTTCTGCTGCAGGCGGCGTTGTTGGTGCGCTGGTGATGGCGGCAAGCCTGCCTATTTTGATTTGGCTCGTGCTTGCATTCGGCTCTCCGGAGTTCTTCGTGCTCGCTCTCGTCGGCCTGTTTATGGTCGGAGCTGTCTCTGGCAATGCCATTTCGAAGGGCGTGGCAGCTGCCGCAGTGGGGTTGCTTCTGTCCCAGGTCGGCTACCCGGTCACGAGTTCAACGCCTCGATATTGGTTCGGCTATGACTTCCTCCTCGACGGTTTGCCCCTGGTGCCGGTCGTGATCGGGCTGTTTGGCATACCGGAAATGATGGCGCTCGCTGGCAGAGGTACTTCCATCGCCAATGTTGACGGAAACGTCGGGAAGGCCGAGGGCGATTCTATCATGGCCGGCGTGCGCGAAGCGATCAAACATCGCTGGATCGCGCTGCGTTGCTCGATGCTTGGCACCTATATCGGCATCCTGCCGGGGCTGGGGGCCTCGGTCGTCGACTGGCTGGCCTATGGACACGTAGTTCAGTCGTCGAAGGACAAGGAGAATTTCGGCAAGGGCGATATCCGTGGTGTGATCGCGCCGGAGTCAGCTAACAATGCGGTTCTAGGCGGCTCATTGATCCCCACGATCTCATTTGGCATCCCCGGAAGCGGCGCGATGGCAATCTTCCTTGGCGCGTTGACGATCCATGGCTTTGTGCCGGGTCGTGACATGCTGACGACACACCTCGACATCACCTTCTCGATGATCTGGGCGATCATCATCGCCAATATTCTTGGTGCCATCGCTATGATGGCCTGGTCGAAGCAGGTGACCAAAGCCGCCTACATCGACGGCCACCTGATCGTTCCGGCAGTCATTACCTTCCTGATCATGGGTGCCTGGCTGGTTTCGCCGGCCATGTCGACGTTGCTAATCTTCCTGGCGGCTGGCGTAGTTGGCTACCTGATGAAGCTTGCTGGCTGGCCGCGCCCACCGTTGCTGCTTGGTTTCGTACTCGGGCCGGTCATGGAGGAGGCGCTCACCATCACAGCACAGAGCTCCACCTTCATGAACGTCATAACACGCCCGACGATCATCGGCCTGGTTCTCGTGCTTGTGGTGGTCGCCTATGTCGCCATTCGCTCAGTGTTGAAGAACGAAAACACCACAGAGATCGAGGCGTCGAGCAAGTCGGTTGCTGCGATCTACATCTCGGTTGCACTGGCGCTCTGTGCGGCGGGCATGTTCGGATACGGCTTCGTAGCGGCGCGAAACTGGACCTTCCTCAGCAGCCTGTTCCCGATGGTGATTTGCGGTGTAGGTGTGCCGCTCGCACTGGCTGTGTTGTGGAAAGACAGGAAGCTGTACGCGGTCCAGTCGGCCGAACTGACAGCGAGGTCTCTCAACATTGGTCATGCCATCGCAGAACTCTTCTCCGAGCAGAAAAAAGAGATCTTGGCGCTGCTGACATTCGCTGCCGCGATCGCCTTCATTCCCGTGCTCGGGCAGGTGGCGGCGATCATCGCCTTCACCGCGCTTTACCTGGTCTTCTGGGGCCGGTACCGCTTCGTGGCGGTGACCCTCTACACCGGCGCGATCGCGGTGCTGATGTATTTCCTGTATCACCGTATGCTTCATACTCCATTCGAACCATCATCCTTCATCGACTGGAGTTGGCTCAAGCTATAGGCCAAAAAAATGGGCGGTCCGACCGCCCATTTTTCTTACTGGGTCTGTTCTTGCTATCAGCTTGCGACCATCGCAAGGACGAAGGGAAGCGTGATCAGGCAGAGTGCAGTGGCAATGACAAGGGACGCTGCGGCGCTACCTTCCATCCCGACCCGGCGACTCAAGATTGGATAAATCGTCACCATGGACACCGCCGAAATGACGACGCCAACAGCAGCAAGCTGGGCGGGTACGCCGGGGATGACGAGAAAGGCCGCGAAGACCGCAACTGGATGCAGCAACATCTTTCCTAGCACGACGGGCACGATGTCGATCTGAAGGTCGGTTGGCCGCAAGGTAGCGATCACACCTCCTACGACAAAGAGGGCTGCTGGCGCTGATGCAGCCGCCAGCATGTCCAGCGACTTGACGATCGGAGCGGGGAAACTCAGCTCCAGCAACGCCATCGTCAGTCCGCAGGCGATTGCCAGCAGCAAGGGCATGCGTACGAGCCGCGAAGCCGTCTGGCGCAGCACCGAAAGAGCGGAATCCTTTCCGCTGTTGGCCCATTCAATGAGCATGAAGGTCAGCGGCATGATTAGAACGTTCTCGATGAGCATCGAGAGGGGGATTGCCAGAAGGGCAATCTCGCCGAAGACGATGCTCGTGACCGGGAAGGCGATGAAGCCGCTGTTCGACATGGATGCGCCGAACGCGCCCATGCTAGCACGATCCATGGGCCGCTTCAGCCAAAAGCGCAGTACGGCGAGGACCCCGAAGAATGCCACGAGCGAACCCGTGCCATATGCAAGCACATAGCCGAGGTTGAACGATTTGGAGATGTCCTGCTTTGCAAGCGCAGACAGAAGCACCGCGGGCAAGGCAAAATTCAGGACGAACGAGGCAATACCCTCAATGTGCCCGGGATTAATCATCCGGGATTTGACGGCGAACAAGCCAAGGCCGATCAGCAGCAGGATCGGCAGCATAAGCGTGACGATTTCATACATTTCGCGAATCTCTAAACGAATGACGCGATCATCGACGCCGATGTCGCGGGAAGAAAGTGGGAGGCTTCTAACCTGTCTCAGCCAGCCGGAATCTGATGATCCAAGGGGCGAATCGCAGCGAGGAAGTCGCTGAAGAATTCGCCCTGTATCACGACGTGCCTGCACATTGCCTGATGGGCACGCGCAGGGTCGTGGCTGCGGATCGCATCCAGCACCGCATCGTGCTCAGACAGGGAGCGCGCGATCCGCCCGGGTACCCGCAGCTGCAGGCGACGGTAAGGCTTCAGACGAAGTTGAAGCGCGTTCGCCTGCTCGGCAAGGAATGCGTTGCCACTGGCCGCGTAGATCGTTTGGTGGAACTTCTCGTTTGCGTAATAATATTCGTCGGAGTTGCCTTGCTTCTGGGCGCGACGGCACTCTTCCTGCGCTTCGCCGAGCCGAACAAGCTGCTCAGAATGAATGCGGCGCGCGGCAAGACGCGCGCACATAGCTTCAAGCTCTCCCATCACTTCGAACATTTCGACAAGTTCGGTGATGGTCAGTTGATTCACATACGCGCCCCGGTTCGGGACGATCTTCACCAGCCCCATGGTGCTGAGCTGGATCAGGGCTTCCCGAACGGGCGTGCGCGACACTTGATGGCGTTGCGTCAGGGTCGCTTCGTCCAGGCGTTCTCCAGGCACGTAGAAGCCGGTGACGATATCCTGCTCGATCGCATCGCGCACGATGGTTTTGCTCGGCTTGGGTGCCTTTACGCCGACATTCATGTCTTGGTTTCCAGTCTAGCTACTTGCGGAAGGGGACACCTTGATCGTCTTGAGGTACCTCGCCGCATAGATCGCCGCGGTGACCCCATCGCCGGCGGATGCGGCGAGATGCGCGACGGATTGGCTGCGAACGTCTCCGGCTGCAAATACGCCCGACAGCGAACTTTCCATCGTCAGGTCCACCGAAATTCGCCCATCGGGAGCCAATTCTATTCCGTCCGGAAGGAAGTCGACATTGGGTTCAAGCCCCACATAGACGAACACTGCATGGCAGGGCAGTTCCGACCCAGTGTCTGCATTGCGATCAAGCAGTGTGACAGACGTCACGCCACCATCATCACCGTTTATCCGCTCGACTGTGCGCGCCGGTATGAACTCGATGTTTGCAGTGGCCCTGCAGGATTCAACGAGCGAGTGTCGTGCAGTCGGACGTTCGCCACGATGGACAATGCGGACCTGCTCGGCATGAGCAGAGAGCGCCAATGCTTCATCCAGAGCCGAGTCACCGCCACCTACGACACAGACGCTTTTGCCGCGGAGCAGGGGACCATCACAGGACGCGCAATGGGAAACACCCCGGCCTTCAAATTCAGCCTCGCCAGGAACCCCAAGTTTTCGGCGGGACGAACCGGCGGCTATGATGACCGCACTTGCAGTGAGGTTCAGTTCGCTCCCAATTATGCGAAAGCCACCCTCGATTTTTTCCAGCTTCTCAACGCTGTCGAGGGCAAATTCTGCCCCAGCCTCGTCCGCCTGCATCTGCAGGGCTGGGCCCAGTTCGAAGCCGGACATCCCTTCCGCAGGGCCGGGGAAATTCTCGATGCGGTCGACATTGATAACCTGGCCGCCTGCGCCAAGCTTGTCGATGACCAGCGTATCCAGTCCATATCTGGCTGCAGTAACAGCGGCGTTGAGGCCGGCAATTCCGGCCCCGATGATGACGACGTCGTGATCCATGTTCAGCGCCACTCGTCGACAGATACGGTCGTTCGATAATGCGCGCCGTAGATCTGCCAATAGCCGTTTGATTCGCCGCCCACGACGACCACGTTGATGTCCTTCTCCTGGAAGATGTGGATCATCTCGTCGGGTGCAGCCTTGAGCTTGGTCGCCAGCGGCTCTTCGCCAAATGTCGCTCGTGGGTAGATGTAGTTTTGGACAAGCTGGAGATTCCAGTAGCGACCTGCGGGCATCTGCGCGATCTCATGGATGAAATGAAGCAGCTCCTGCTTTTTCACGAAGCCGCCCCGGTCCACGAACTGACGGGCACAGATGGGATCGAGAACGAGAACCGGCGCCGTGATCGCATCGGTTCCAAGCAGCATGTCGCGCACATGCTCTTGCCAATGTTCCTTGCGCAGCCCGAGGCTGAACGTGGTCGAGCGACATCCGTGGAAGAGGCTTACCGTGCTGGCCCCTGCATCAAAGCCCTTTTGGACATGCAGCGGCTCCCACGGGCTTCGCTCCTCATTTTCGGCGAAAGTTAGATTGTTGTAGGTGTAGCCATTCCCCAGAGAACCCATGAAGGTTTCGCCAGGAACTGAGCCACCCTGCAGATTTTGCGACAGAAGACCAAACGCACGACCGATCGTTGCGTTTGCATGGTTGTAGGGCCCCAGCGCTCCAACGCCGCAGTTCATGTCGATTTCGTGCCGAATGGGCCCGTTCACCACCGCCATCGCTGAGGCGGAGCTGGATGTCGACCCGCGGGCGGAAATTTGCGCATGGGCAATCGCCAGGATCACTGGGAAGTAATCCGGCGACGCGCCGGCCATCACCGCGTTTACCGCCACCTTCTCGACCGTGTATTCCCAAAGGCCGCGATTGGTCGTTGGCTGCATATGCCCCACGACTTCATCGGGCTTGCGGCTTGTCGCGGCCAGCATCTCCTGGACGCGCTTTTCCGTTGGCAGCACGATCGGCAGCTTGTCTGTCCAATTCTGCCGCAGGAAGTAAGTGTGGAGCGCGTCCTCCGTATCAGGTTCAACGAAACGCGGGGTGCTGCGATCAAACTGCGTTTCCTCCGCCGGCACAGATAAGCCCTGCGTGAGCGCAGTGATGATCTGTTGCATCACCGGTTGGCCTGAGATCGGATCGTTACCCTCGACGTATTGGCGCAGCTCTTCAGGCGTCTTGCCCATGACGGGTTGGGGCACAAAGATCAGAGGTTGCTGAGGCAGGCCGCCCATCTTTGCGACGGACCTGACAACCTTGTCGAACTTTTCGGTGTGGATCGCTGCGGTGGGAACGCCGTATTTCGTTTCCAGCGTGATCGCATGGGTGGTTACGGCTGGCGCACATGTGGAGCAATGGCCGACGCCGATGATTGCCGCGTGCCCTTCAGCCTTTATCTCTTCCCATAGCTGAGGATCGTCCTTGGCATAGGTGCTTGCCATTTGCCGGAGACGCACCTCTACCGAGGGCATATTGCGCCCAAACCAAGCCTCGACTTCCTTCAATAGCTCGACCGAATCGTCAAACCGGCTGTCGACCAGGTAAACTACCTTGCCATCAAGGGGTCCGCTGCGGGCGGCAGGGCTTTTCCGGCTTACCTTGGGTGGGTAGCCAACCGGGTTGTGAACCTTGACTGCCGGGCCGGTCTGATCCGGCGTAGTCTGATGCAGCATGAACCTCTCCTCCCAAGGCGGCATGGCCGCTTCGCATGCAAACATGTGCGTTTAGTATGCACGATGGGTGGCAGCTCATGCCGCATTCATAATGGGCCTCACTCGATCCGAAATGAGTCCTTATATTGCTCCCTGAGGACGTTCTTCTGAACCTTGCCCATCGTGTTGCGTGGAAGCTCTTCGAGGAAGATCAGCTTCTTCGGGCGCTTGTAGCTTGCGAGCCGCTGGGTCAAAGCCTCAAGGATGTCGCTTTCGGCGATGCTTGCGCCTGGCTCGCGAACAACTACCGCCACAATTCCTTCGCCAAAATCGGGATGCGGCACGCCGACTGCTGCGCTTTCATGGACACCGTCCAGGGCATCAATTTCGGACTCGAGTTCCTTGGGATAGACATTGTAGCCCCCGGTGATGATCAGGTCCTTGCCGCGACCGACAATGTGGACATATCCGTCCTGGTCTACTCTGCCGAGGTCACCGGTTATGAAGAAGCCATCGGTGCGAAGTTCTGCAGCAGTCTTCTCCGGCATGCGCCAATAGCCTTGGAAGACGTTCGGCCCACGAACCTCGATCATCCCGATTTCGCCGCTCGCAAGAAGGGCGCCTGTCTCGGGATTTGTCACCCGTATCTCCACGCCGGGCAGGGGGTATCCCACCGTTCCTGCGATACGACGTCCGTGATATGGGTTGGACGTGTTCATGTTGGTTTCGGTCATGCCATAGCGTTCGAGGATCGCATGTCCTGTCCGCTCTTCCCACTCGCGGTGCGTTTCTGCGAGTAGCGGTGCCGAACCGGATACAAAAAGTCTCATGTGCTGCGTGGCTTCGCGGGTCAGCCCATCACTCTGCAGGAGCCTGGTATAGAACGTCGGTACCCCCATCAGAACAGTCGCATCCGGCATCGACTGCAGAATCTGCGCCGGGTCGAATCTCTGCTGGAAGATCATCGATGCGCCCGAGGCGAGAACCACGTTGGTTGCAACGAACAGCCCATGGGTGTGGAATATCGGCAGCGCATGGATCAGTGTATCGGGCGATGAAAAACGCCAGTAGTCGACCAAGGTAAGAGCGTTCGACAGCAGATTGTTATGGCTCAGCATCGCGCCCTTGGATCGGCCGGTGGTACCCGACGTGTAAAGAATTGCGGCGACGTCTTTTCCACCCCGGCTGGAGGCCTCGACCAGCGGCGATGCCTTAAGAGACGCCTCGGTGAGGCTTCCATCGCCGTTACCGTCCAGTGTCAGTATCTTCGCATTGACCTGAGCGGCGATCGGAGAAAGCGCGGCCTGCTTGCTCGGGTCGCAAATGAATATTACCGGCTCGGCGTCCGTGAGAAAATATTCGATCTCTGCAGGCGTGTAGGCGGTATTTAATGGCAGGAAAATGCCGCCGGCCTTCACCGTTGCCAGATACAGTGCGAGAGCACGGACCGATTTCTCAACCTGGACTGCCACGCGGTCTCCTGGCTGAAGTCCAGCTTCGATCAGTGCTCCGCCGAGCCGCGAAATCTCAGCAATGAACTCGCCGTAGGTGATTGCGCTGCCGCCATTCTCCTTGATGAGAGTGGAATCCTGGTGGCACTGCCCCAGAAGTGCGTCGTAAAGATTGCGGTTCAATTCAGATGCTCCCCCCGGCGCATTGCTGCGCCTTCATCCAATGTCATGGTGCATACGATGCTATTTCGGGCGTATGCAAGTTGCTGAATGCCGGATCAGCCAACTGTCTGTGCGATCAGCGACTCGGCCAATTCGACTGTGAGTTCATCGAAGTGAGAAATTACTCGCGACGGCTCGAACTCGCTGACATGCCGGTCGGTGTAGCCGAAATCGACTGCAACGACCGGGATCCCGGCTGCCTTTGCGGTGTCAATGTCGGTGCGAGAATCGCCAACCATCAATGCCCGGGTAGGGTCACCACCAGCCAGTGCTATTGTTTCAGTAAGGTGGCGCGGATCAGGCTTGCGGAAGGGGAAGGTCTCAGCACCGCAGATGACTTTGAACAAGCTGGTCAGCTCAAGTCGTTCGATCAGTGTCTTGGCGAGCGCTTCATATTTGTTCGTGCAGACAGCGCAGATGTATCCGGCGGCTTCGAACCGGGCGATGGCGTCCAGTACACCGGGGTAGGGCGCCGATTTCCCAGGCATGTTGCCGCCATAGTGCTTCAGAAACGCTGCCTGCAATTCGTCAAGCTGCTCCTCCAGCAGCGTTGCGTTTTGCGATGCGAATGCGCGCTCGATCATTACGCGTCCGCCCATCCCCACAAACCGGCGCAGTTCCTCGGGCTCAGCCTTCTTCAGCCCGGACAATTCAAGGCAATGATTGAGGCTGTCCAGGAGGTCTGGTGCGGTATCTACGAGAGTGCCGTCAAGATCGAAGACGACGATGGGTTTGGTCATGAAAATGATCCCCTTGGGTTGCCGGGAAATCTGCGATAGCCCGGTGGCATCGGGGGAGCAAGTCTGAAGCCAGCCCAGCGTTTGTACTTGCCCGACGCGACAAAGCTGATAGGACCGGGCCAAAGTTGACGTTGACGGGACCTACCAATGGACGCCAAGCAGTTGAAGATCGAGGCCGCTCGGGTTGCTTTGGAGCATGTTGAAGATGGCATGCGCCTGGGCATCGGGACAGGCTCTACCGCTGAAGAATTCGTACGCCTCCTTGCGGTCAAGGTCGCCGACGGGTTGAGCATCATCGGCGTCCCGACGTCTGAGCGTACGGCGGCGCTCTGCACCGAGCTCGGAGTGCCGCTCTCGACGCTGGAGGAAACCCCGGAGCTTGATCTGACGATCGACGGCGCCGACGAGATCGATCCGCAGCTCGGCCTGATCAAGGGCGGCGGTGGCGCGCTGCTGCGCGAGAAGATCGTTGCAGCTGCATCAGAGAAGATGCTCGTCATCGCAGACGCGTCAAAACTGGTCGATACTCTCGGAAAGTTTCCGCTGCCGATCGAGGTGAACGAATTCGGACTTGGTGCGACGAAGATCGCGATTGCAAAGGTCGCCGCAGATCTAGGCCTCGAGGGCCCGCTCGAAATCCGGATGACGAACGGGAAACCGTTTGTTACAGACGGTGGGCATCTGATCATTGACGCATCTTTTGGCCGCATTCCCGACACAAGAGCGCTGTCCGATGCACTGCACGCAATACCGGGTGTGGTTGAGCATGGTCTGTTTTTGGGACTGGCGGACGCGGCAGTCGTTGCCGAAGCCGGACACGGAGTAAGAACGGTTCGCGCCGTCGCATGAACTCAAAGGGAGTTACCTCCATCATGAAAATCGTCAAAGGTTCCCGCCGTCTAGGTGCGCTTGCAGGTGCGCTCGCACTGTTGGCTGTTTCGCAGCCAAGCTTCGCGCAGGATATTTCCGACAGCCATCTCTCGGCTGCTCGCACAGCCATTTCGGCTCTTGGCGCCACGGCTGAATTCGACGTGATCCTGCCGCAGGCTGCGCAGGCGCTGAAGACCGAGCTGATCCAGAAGAACCCTGACATGCAGGCGGACATCATTTCGGTGGTGGATCAGACCGCACTTTCGCTTGCTGCCCGCCGTGGCGACCTCGAGCGGGAAGCGGGCCTTGCTTACGCCCGGGTGTTTTCGGAAGCGCAACTCAATGAGATCGCGGCCTTTTACGAGTCCGAGACCGGCAAGAAGCTCATCTCCGATGGGGCAATCGTCATGCGGGAAGTCTACCGCGCGGCCGAGATCTGGCAGAATGGTGTTGCACGGGATCTTGCACAGCAGGTCGCGGCTGAACTCCAGAAGCGCTTTGACTCCAACGCCAACGCTGAAGGCGAAGCCGCGCCGGCTCAGCAATAATCTCTAGCCAGGACCGGAATAGCATGTCCGATTTCGACTTTGACCTGTTTGTAATCGGCGGCGGTTCCGGGGGTGTGCGAGCCGCCCGCGTGGCGGCCTCGCTCGGCAAGCGCGTTGCGATTGCCGAGGAATACCGTTTTGGAGGGACGTGCGTCATTCGTGGCTGCGTGCCGAAGAAACTCTTCGTCTATGCCTCGCAGTTTCCGGAGCATTTTGAGGATGCGGCCGGATACGGTTGGACGGTTGGCGAGACGAGCTTCGACTGGAAGACGCTTCTCGCCAACAAGGATCATGAAATTGCTCGCCTTGAGGGGCTGTACCGCCGCGGGCTTGAAAACGCTGGCGCGCAGTTGATCGAAAGCAGAGCGGTCCTTGAGGGGCCGAACACCATCCGCATCGTCAGCGAGGACCGCACGGTCACCGCACGGCACATTCTGATCGCGACCGGTGGACGGCCTAACCCGCATCATGCGCTTCCCGGCAGTGAATACGCCATCACGTCGGACGAAGCCTTTCACCTCGACGAGTTGCCGAAGTCGATTCTGATCGCGGGTGGTGGATATATTGCCGTCGAATTTGCCAACATTTTCCACGGCCTGGGCGTCGAGACGACGCTTATGTATCGCGGGCTCGAAATTTTGGGCCGTTTTGACATGGACATGCGCCGTGGGTTGCATAAAGCCATGGTCGACAAGGGTATCACCGTCCTAACCCAGACGTCATCGACCGGGATCACGAAACGCGATGACGGTGGGTTGGAAGTCAATCTGACAGGCGGCGGATCTAAGGTCGTAGACGCCGTCATGCTTGCGGTTGGCCGGACACCGAACACGGAAGGCCTGGGACTGGAGAAGGCAGGGGTTGAGACTGGATCCCTGGGAGAAATCCTGGTTGATGATTATTCCAGCACCAACGTCGAAAGTATCTACGCTCTTGGCGACGTGACCAATCGCGTGCAGCTCACGCCGGTCGCAATCCACGAGGCGATGTGCTTCATCGATACCGTCTATCGGAACAAGCCGACGTCACCCGATCACGGGACTATTCCAACCGCCGTGTTCTCGCAGCCGGAGATTGGGACTGTCGGACTGAGCGAAGACGAAGCTGCAAAACAGTACGATACACTTGAAATTTACCGGGCGGAATTCCGACCGATGCGTCACACGCTGTCGGGCCGGCAGGAAAAGATGATCATGAAGCTCGTCGTGGATGCGGCTTCCCGGCGGGTGTTGGGCGCCCATATTTTGGGGGTCGACGCGGGAGAAATGGCGCAGTTGTTGGGTATTGCCGTCAAGGCCAAGCTCACGAAGGACGATTTTGACGCGACCATGGCTGTGCATCCGAGCGCCGCGGAAGAATTGGTGACGATGTACCAGCCAAGCTATCTGGTGCGAAAAGGAGAACGCGTCGGCTAGCCTAGGGGCAGCTAGGGCTGGTCGAGCAGTCTCGTCTGGTGTATTGGAGCCGCGTCCCGAGATTAACTAGGGAATGGTGCGGGCGCGACGTGCCCGGTTGCGGTTTTGGATGCAGACATGACTACAAAATGGTCCCCGAATTCTTGGAGAAGCAAGCCGATCAGCCAGGTTCCGGCATTTCCGGACGCTGCGGCGCTCGCCGAGACGGAGCGTCAGCTTTCGACTTATCCGCCGCTTGTATTTGCAGGTGAGGCGCGCAAGCTGAAGAAACAGCTTGCAGCAGTCGCGAACGGCGACTCCTTCCTTCTGCAGGGCGGCGATTGCGCCGAAAGCTTCGCCGAGCACGGCGCAGATAATATCCGCGACTTTTTTCGCGTCTTTCTACAGATGGCGGTGGTCCTCACATATGCCGGTGCGCAGCCGGTCGTGAAGGTTGGCCGTATCGCTGGACAGTTCGCGAAGCCGCGCTCTTCGGATACCGAGACCAAGGGCGACATGACGTTGCCTAGCTACCGTGGCGACATCATCAACGGCATCGAGTTCGATGAAAAGTCGCGTATGCCGGATCCTGCGCGTCAGGAAATGGCCTACCGCCAATCGGCAGCGACGCTGAATCTGCTTCGCGCATTCGCGCAGGGCGGATACGCCAATCTTGAGAACGTTCACAAGTGGATGCTCGGGTTTGTTGCCGACAGCCCGCAGGCCGAACGGTACGGCGCACTGGCCAATCGCATCAGCGAAACCATCGACTTCATGCGGGCGGTGGGAATTTCTGCCGAGAGCAATCCGGCTCTGCGCGAGACGGATTTCTACACGAGCCACGAAGCGTTGCTGCTTGGGTACGAAGAAGCGCTGACCCGCATCGACTCCACTTCGGGCGATTGGTACGCGACTTCCGGCCACATGATCTGGATCGGTGATCGTACTCGCCAGCCGGACCATGCGCACATTGAATATTGCCGTGGCATCAAGAACCCGTTAGGCCTGAAGTGCGGTCCTTCGTTGACCCCTGACGGATTGCTGCAGCTGATTGACCTTCTGAACCCGGAAAATGAACCGGGCCGTCTGACGCTCATCGCGCGCTTTGGTGCCGAGAAGGTCGGCGATCATCTGCCGAAGCTGGTACGAGCTGTGCAGAAGGAAGGTCGAAAGGTGGTCTGGTCGTGTGATCCGATGCACGGAAATACGATCACTGCCGCCGGCTACAAGACCCGCCC
Source organism: Aquamicrobium zhengzhouense (assembly GCF_016124105.1). Lineage (GTDB taxonomy): Bacteria > Pseudomonadota > Alphaproteobacteria > Rhizobiales > Rhizobiaceae > Aerobium > Aerobium zhengzhouense. Next base: position 566,243 of record NZ_JADGMQ010000001.1, on the reverse strand, counting down.
ATTTGATCGCATCCTCGGCGAGGTGCAGTCGTTCTTCGATGTCCATCACGCTGAAGGCTCGCATCCCGGCGGCATCCATGTCGAAATGACTGGCAAGAACGTGACCGAGTGCACGGGTGGAGCCCGCGCAATCCGTGACGATGAACTGGCGGACCGCTACCACACACACTGCGACCCGCGTCTGAATGCAGACCAGGCGGTTGAGCTCGCATTTCTGGTCGCAGACCTTCTCAAGAAGGGAAAGTCTGACCAGCCGGCCAAGGCGATCAGCGCCTGACGAGTGCAATTTCCGGAAAAAGGCGCGAGTGATCGCGCCTTTTTTGTTGAACGTTCCTGAAATTTCTGTTCAGTAAAAGCGAACGATGTGTCGCGGACTCGTGCTCTGACGTCTGCTTGCCTCCTGCTTATATTGGAGGAAAGGAGTCACGCCATGTCGACAATGCCCAGTCTGTTTATCTCACACGGTGGTCCGAACATCGTCATCGACGACACTCCGGCTCGTCATTACCTTGAAGGTATCTCAGGCCTAGTTCCGGCACCCAAAGCCATCGTGATTGTCTCGGCACACTTTGAGGCACAGGGTGCTACGGTCGTGACAGATCCCAATCCGGGGATGATTTACGATTTCGGCGGCTTTGCCCCTGAGCTATACGAAATGGTGTACCCGGCACCTGGCGAGCCCAAACTCGCGGGGCGCGTGCTGCAGATGCTGAACGATGCAGGCATCCCTGCTTCGGCGGTTGAGAAGCGTGGCTTCGATCATGGAACCTGGACCCCCCTCAAGCTCGCTTTTCCTGAGGCAAATATTCCGGTTGTGCAGGTATCCGTTGATCCGGACCGTGATGCTCACTGGCACTACGCTTTGGGCAAGGCGCTTGCGCCTTTGCGCGACGAAGGAATTCTTCTGATTGGGTCGGGGCATATCACGCACAACCTGCGCGCTCTGTTCCCGGTCATGCGTGGCAGCGCTGCTCCGGATCCCGCCCTGATGGAGAAGGTGAACGCATTCACGCTCTGGTTCGCAGACCGCTTCGCCGAGAATGATCGTGACGCAATCCTGGATTGGAAGAACCGAGCGCCTTTTCCGGCAGAAAACCACCCGACGGACGAGCACTTGATGCCGATCTTTTTCGCTTATGGGGCTGGTGGAGATCAGCCGCGGATCGAGCGTGCACATTCGTCAAAGCAGTACGGCTTCTTTGCGTGGGACTCGTATCTCTTCCACTGAGAGCCCTAACCTAGCTTCTCATTAGCTGCGTCAGGTTTTTACATCGACGCGGCTGATGATCGCGATTGGCATTGCCGCATCGCCAGCGCCGCGCTACACGCTTGGGCATGACCAATAGTGCTCCTGACAGTCTGGTAATTGCGGTTGCGCAATTGAACCCCATCGTCGGCGATATTGCTGGCAATCTTGCTCTCGCGCGGCAGGCAAGAGCAGAGGCGGCATCAAAAGGTGCCGACCTCGTACTTTTCACTGAGCTTTTCATCGCGGGCTATCCACCCGAAGATTTGGTGATCAAGCCTGCTTTCGCAAGCGCTTGTGAGCGGGCAGTTGAGGAACTGGCGGCGGAAACCGCTGACGGTGGCCCCGGCGTCATTATCGGCACGCCGGTGCGCCGCAGGAGTGGCCTGCACAATTCGATCATGGTCCTAGACGGTGGAAAGATCGTTGCGGAGCGCCACAAGATCGACCTCCCTAATTACGGGGAGTTTGATGAAAAGCGCGTATTCGTTGCGGGTCCGGATATACCGGGACCTGTCAATTTCCGGGGCGTGCGCATCGGGCTGCCCATTTGCGAGGACGTCTGGGGTGAGCACGGTGTCTGCGAGACGCTGGCCGAGAGCGGCGCCGAGATACTTCTGGTAGCCAACGGTTCTCCATACCATCGCGGCAAACTGGACGTTCGCCACCAGATTGTTCTGAAGCAGGTGATCGAGACGGGTCTGCCAATCCTCTACGCCAACATGGTTGGAGGACAGGACGAGCTGGTTTTTGATGGTGCATCATTCGCGTTGAACGCCGACCACACACTCGCTTTACAAATGCCGGAATTTGAGAGCGGCTGCGAGTTGACGAGGTGGGAGCGCGGCGACGACGGCTGGCGCTGCGTCCCGGGAAGCGTAGTTTCGACCCCCGAGACTGAGGAGGCGGACTACCGCGCCTGCATGTTGGGTCTGCGAGACTACGTGAACAAAAACGGCTTCAAGAATGTGGTTCTGGGGCTTTCCGGCGGGCTCGACTCGGCAATCTGTGCCGCGCTTGCGGTTGACGCATTGGGTGCAGAGCGGGTCCGATGCGTGATGATGCCCTATCGCTACACGTCAGATGAGTCCCTGAAAGATGCGCAGGACTGCGCAAACGCGCTTGGAGTCCGCTACGATATCGTACCAATCTTCGCGCCGGTCGATGGTTTCATGTCGGCGCTCGCTGATACCTTCGAGGGAACGGATGAAGGGATCACGGAAGAGAACCTTCAGAGCCGTGCCCGTGGCACGATCCTGATGGCTATCTCGAACAAGTTTGGCTCGATGGTGGTCACGACCGGTAACAAGAGCGAAATGTCGGTTGGTTACGCGACGCTCTACGGTGACATGAACGGGGGCTTCAACCCGATCAAGGACCTCTACAAGATGCAGGTCTACGCGCTTTCGCGGTGGCGCAATGAAAACCTTCCGGCCGGAGCGCTCGGTGGTGGAGGGATAGTCATACCGCAGAACATTATCGACAAGCCGCCATCAGCGGAATTGCGCCCCGGCCAGACCGATCAGGATTCGCTCCCGCCCTATCCGGTCCTTGATGAAATTCTCGAATGCCTCGTAGAAGGAGAGATGTCCGTCGATGATATTGTCGCGCGGGGACATGATCGAGACTTGGTGCACAGGATCGAACATCTGCTCTACATTGCAGAGTATAAAAGACGGCAGGCCGCCCCGGGCGTGAAGATCACGAAAAAGAATTTCGGACGCGATCGACGCTATCCGATCACAAACAAGTTCCGCGACCGTACCTGACGGGGCGCGCGTTTTTAAAAGTACTTTGAGATGACCGTAACAGTTCGATTTGCCCCGTCGCCGACCGGCCACATCCATATCGGCAACGCCCGCACAGCGCTGTTCAACTGGCTGTTCGCCTTGAAGCACCAGGGCCGCTTCATCCTTCGTTTTGACGACACGGATGCGGCACGCTCCAAGCAGGAATATGCAGACCAGATCCAGAGAGACCTGCACTGGCTCGGTATCCATCCGGATGTGATTGCTCACCAGTCCGCACGCTTTGACACCTACGCTGCCGCGGTCGAACGCTTGAAGGGAGCGGGGCTTCTGTACCAGTGCTGGGAAACAGCTGAGGAGCTTGAACGTCGACGCCGGCTGAGATTGTCCCGAAAGCTGCCGCCTGTGTACGGTCGCGAGGCACTGAAGCTGACGGACGAACAGAAGGCAGCTTACGAGGCAGAGGGGCGGCGGCCTCACTGGCGTTACCTGCTACCAAACTTCACTGACAATCCGTTCGAAACGCAGCGGACCGAGATCGTCTGGGATGATGTGGTGCGCGGGCCGCAGACGGTAGATCTTTCGTCCATGTCCGATCCGGTTCTGGTGCGTGAGGATGGTACCTATCCCTACACCTTGCCGTCAGTGGTCGATGACATCGATCTTGGTATCAGCCATGTGATCCGCGGCGATGACCACGTTGCAAATACGGGCGTTCAGATCGCGCTTTTCCGCGCGCTTGATGCCGAGCCTCCGGCGTTTGGGCATCACAATCTGCTTACAACTGCGGACGGTGAGGGGCTCTCCAAGCGCTCGGGCGCATTGTCGATTCGCAGTCTGGCCGAAGACGGTATCGAGCCGATGGCAGTCGCCTCGCTCGCCGTTCTGATCGGAACATCCGAGTCCGTTACCGCGGTGCGCTCCCTTGAAGAATTGGCCGAGCGTTTCGAGCCGAAGGCGACGTCCAAGTCTGCTTCGAAGTTTGATCCCACCGAGCTTGTCGCGCTCAACAAGGTTTTGTTGCACGCTACGCCGTTTGCTGACGTCGATCAGCGCCTCCATGGCTTTGGCATCACTGGCCCGAAGGCGGAGCCGTTCTGGCTTGCAGTACGCGCGAACATCGAGAAACTCGCGGATTGTGCCTCATGGTGGCAGATCGTAACTGAGGGGCCGCGGAAGGTGGAATTTGATGAGGCGGACGGATCATTCCTGAGGGTCGCTTTTGATCATCTCCCGTCCGAACCTTGGGATGGAATGACCTGGAAAATCTGGACGGATCGCCTGAAGGAGCAGACCGGAAGAAAAGGCAAGCAGCTTTTCATGCCACTGCGCCTCGCTCTTACCGGTCTCGACCGAGGCCCTGAGCTTGCAGATCTCTTGCCAATCATTGGTCGGGAAGAAACTCTGGCCCGACGACCCGGATAGTCCGTTCCTCAACTGTGGGCATCGCCGGGAGGACAGGCTCCCCGGCGCGCTCAGAGGGTTGATGGTGAAGCTTGGGCGAGCCAAACGCAATCACCGATCCCTTGAGTTCACTCAGGGTGTCGCTTGCTCCATAGCTGCCGCCAATGATTGTGTATCCGCCTGTAGCAGCGCTCGCAGCTGGGCGCCCACATGAACATTCGGCTCTTGTTTCCAACTGTGGTCGTTTGTATCGGAAGGCGAAGGGCATCTGTGTGTAGGGCAAGCCGGTTGCTGCGGAAACCATCCGGTCGGACTCTTCATGTGGCACGCGATGATAGTAGAGTTCGACTTCCACTCCGGGGCACATATTCGCGCACAGGAATGTATCGCGGTCGAAGGCCCTTGCCGATACCGACCATGAGATCGGGAAAAAATAGCCATCACAGGTTCGTACGCACATCGTGCGCAGATTTCCCTTCGGGTTATTCGACGAACCGGCGCGTTGAGACGGTTGGCCAGGCTGCGTTTTCGGCTGCCCCGCTTCATTGTCACGCACTTTCGGCCCTGTAGCGAGTCTGCTGGACGTGCTGCGACAGCCGTGATCCTGCACCTGTTTCAGGACCCGGTTGCGTTCCTGACGACTGTTGGACCCGCCAAGAGAAGCCCGCGTTCTTTGTAGCTCCGCAAGGTTCATCTCCATACGCGTGAGAGCGCCTCGGATGTCTGTGCATCGTCGGGTGACGCCACCCAGAACACCGTCGCAACCGCTGCTGGAAAGTTGGTCCCTGGCTTTCCGCATTTGTTCCTGCTGCCGAGCAATGGCAGCATCGTACTTGCGAATCTGGGAAGAGGAGGATGGACGCGACGCAGTCGACAGCGACGCGAGTTGAGCTTCGAGCTGCCGACACAGATTACTTGCCGCCGCAGATTGCAGCGTTGGGGGAAGGGCGAAGCAAAGGGCCGCGACTGCGAGCACCTGCCGCGTTTTTCTGCAGTATTTGTCTTTGTAAATTCCGCCCCATACCATCCGGATAGAATGACATGGGGCGGTTAAACCAGAGTTTAGCTGGTGGCTGTTTTGGCTGAGCTTGCCTGAACGACCGCGAGCGCCGTCATGTTGACCACACCGCGGGAGGTTACGGATGGCGTCAAAATATGCGCGGGATGCGCGGTGCCGAGCAGGATCGGCCCCACGTGCAGCGCGTCCGTCATCGCCTTGACAGTTGTCAGCGTGATGTTCGCGGCATCGAGATTTGGGAAGACGAGCAGATTAGCTTCTCCCTCAAGGTTCGAGTGCGGCAGGATACGCTTGCGCAACGAAGGCAGGATGGCGGAATCGCCATGCATCTCTCCGTCCGCTTCAAGTTCCGGCACGAGTTCCCGAAGCAGTGCTGCGGCTTCCCGCATCTTCAATGCGCTTTTCGAATCGCGCGAACCGAAGTTCGAGTGAGACAATAGTGCTGCCTTCGGCGATATGCCGAAACGCCGAATTTCTTCGGCCGCGAGAATGGTCATCTCCGCAATTTGCTGCGCCGTCGGGTCAAGGTCGACGTAAGGGTCGGTGTAGAACGAGACACCACGTTGCGCGATCAGCATAGACAGCGCAGATAGTCTGTGGACGCCTGCACGCCGGCCAATGATCAGGTCCACGTTCCGCAGGTGGCGTTCGAACCGGCCTTCCAGGCCACAGATCATCGCGTCAGCCTCATCGCGCAACATGGCGAGTGCAGCGATGACAGTGTTGTTGGTGCGGACCATGGTGCGCGCCGCTTCAGGCGTCACACCCCGTCGTCCAGCCACCTGGATCAGCAAATCGACATAATCACGGTAACGCGGATCGTCCTCGGGATTTACGACGTCGAAATCCTTGCCGGCTCGGATCTTCAGGCCGTAGCGCTGGAGACGGACGTCGATGACGCTCGGGCGGCCGATAAGGGTCGGGCGCGCAATGCCCTCCTCAAGTACCACTTGAGCCGCGCGCAAGACGCGCTCGTCCTCACCATCGGCATAGATGACCCGATCTTTGCTGGCGTTACGCGCAACAGAGAACACGGGTTTCATGATCAGGCCCGAGCGGAAGACGAAGCGGGACAGCCTGTCGACGTAGGCCTGCCAATCCTCAATGGGGCGAAGCGCTACACCCGTCTCGCAGGCTGCACGCGCGACTGCAGGCGCAATGCGCAGGATCAGGCGCGGGTCAAATGGGGATGGAATGAGGAACTCGGGCCCAAATATTGGGGTCTCGCCCGAATATGCGAGTGCTGCAACTTCCGATGGTTCTTCCCGAGCAAGCGCAGCGATCGCACGCACGGCCGCCATCTTCATCTCTTCATTGATGGAGGTGGCGCCGACATCAAGCGCACCACGGAAGATGTAAGGGAAGCAAAGGACGTTGTTGACCTGGTTGGGGTAGTCTGAGCGTCCGGTGCAGATCATCGCGTCGGGACGTGCTTCACGTGCAAGCTCCGGCATTATCTCCGGGGTCGGATTGGCGAGCGCAAGGATCAGCGGCTTTTCCGCCATGTGCTGAAGAAATTCGGGCTTCAGTACGCCTGCTGCTGACAGCCCCAGGAAAACGTCAGCGCCGCCGATTACATCCTCAAGCGTGCGTGCATTTGTATCCTTGACGTAAACGTCCTTCCAGCGGTCCATCTCCTCGGTGCGACCCTTGTAGGCCACGCCATGTCGATCGGTAACCCAGATGTTGTCACGGTTCGCGCCCAGCGAGACCAGGAGATTGAGGCAAGCGAGAGCGGCAGCGCCGGCACCCGAAGAGACGATCTTGACGTTTTCGATCGACTTGCCGGCAAGCTCCAGCGCGTTGATGACAGCTGCCGCGACGATGATCGCCGTCCCATGCTGGTCATCATGGAACACGGGGATCTTCATCCGCTGCTTTAGGCGTTCCTCGACTTCGAAGCATTCGGGAGCCTTGATGTCTTCGAGATTGATGCCTCCGAACGTCGGCTCCAGCGCCGCGATCGTCTCGACCATCTGCTCGATCTCCGGCGCATCCATCTCGATATCGAAGACATCGATACCGGCGAATTTCTTGAACAGGACCGCCTTGCCCTCCATTACCGGCTTTGAGGCGAGGGCACCGATATTGCCGAGCCCCAGAACAGCCGTGCCGTTGGAGATGACGCCGACAAGGTTGGAACGGGAGGTGTAGAGCGCAGCGGCAGCAGGATCATCCTTGATCGCCAAGCAGGGGGCAGCCACGCCAGGCGAGTAGGCCAGGGCAAGATCGCGCTGGTTTCCCAGCGGCTTCGTTGCTTGAATTTCCAGTTTTCCGGGTGAAGGGTAGCGGTGATAAAACAGCGCACCTTCTTCAAGATCGGATGATTTTGTTTTTGTATCGGTGTTCATTGCCTGTTGCCCCAGCGCAGCGTCGAGCTGCGTTCTTCTATGATCTTGCGAAGGCGTGGTGAGGCGGCTTAGCCGCCTCGGGACGCCTTAGCGCGCGACCACTTTTTGCTTTTGCTCGCCGAGACCGGCGATACCAAGCTTCATTTCATCACCGGCTTTCAGGAACCGTGGTGGCTTTTGCCCGAGCCCGACGCCGGGAGGCGTACCAGTCGTGATGACGTCACCCGGCTCGAGGACCATGAAGCCGGACAGATAGGAAATGATGTGCGCCACCGGGAAGATCATGGTCTTTGTGTTGCCGGTCTGGAGGCGCTCTCCGTTCACGTCAAGGAACATGTCGAGGTTTTGTGGATCGGCAACCTCATCGGGGGTCACAATCCATGGGCCGAGCGGGCCGAATGTGGGGGCACTCTTGCCCTTGATCCACTGGCCGCCGCGTTCTGCCTGCCACGATCGCTCAGAAACGTCATTGCATACCGCGTAGCCAAGAACGTGGGAGAGGGCATCAGCTTCAGTGACATTGTCCGCCCGCTGGCCGATGACGATGGCCAGCTCGACTTCCCAGTCCAGTTTTTCAGAGCCTTTTGGCAACAGGACGTCGTCATTAGGTCCCGACAGAGAGCTTGGCGCTTTCGAGAAGACGATCGGCTCTGACGGGATCGGCGAGTTCGTTTCGGCTGCATGATCGGCGTAGTTCAGACCGATCGCGATGAAGTGGCCGATACGTGAAATCGGCGAGCCAATCCTGACGCCGTCCGGCACGACCGGCAGGGCCGCGAGATCGGCAGCCTTAAGGCGCTCAAGGAGGTTTTGGGCAATGGTCTCTGGCGAATAATCGGACACCAATGAGGATACGTCACGAATCTTGCCATCAGCGTCAATAAGGCCGGGCTTTTCTTGTCCGACTGAACCAAAACGGATGAGTTTCAAATCAATTACTCCTGTGCAGCAATGTCGCGCGGCTAGAACGAGCTGGCAAAATGTCCGCCATCCAGACGTATGCTTTGGCCGGTGATGTATCCCGCGTGCACGGAGCACAGGAAGGCGCAAACCTTGCCAAACTCCTCCGCAGTGCCGAGACGACCGGCCGGTATGTCGCTTGAGAGACGCCTGGTCTGCTCAGCGACGCTTATTCCGGCCTTCTTCGCGGCGAATTCGGCGCTGGAGCGAATGCGATCCGTGTCGAACTTGCCAGGCAGGATATGGTTGATTGTCACGTTCTTGTCCGCGACCGTTCTGGCGACGCCCGCGAGGAACGCGGTTAGGCCAGCGCGTGCGCCCGACGAGAGATCAAGTCCGGCGATCGGTTGGTAAACAGACAGGGACGTGATGTTAACGATCCGCCCGAAGCCGCGCTCGGACATCCCGTCGATCACCGCCTTCACCAGTTCAATTGGTGTGATCATGTTGTTGTTGACGCCGTCCATCATCGCGTCGCGCGTAAGTTCGCGGAAATCACGGAAAGGTGGGCCGCCATTGTTGTTGACCAGAATGTCAGGCGAAGGAGCCGCGGCCAAAAGCGCATCTCGCACAGATGGGTCGGAGACATCGCCCGCAATCTCTACGACGTCGACACCATAGGTGGAGCGGATATTTTCCGCTGTGGCAGCAAGTACTGCCGCGTCGCGTCCGTTCATGACCAGGTCGCATCCCGCCTCGGCCAGTGCTGTTGCACATCCCAGCCCCAGCCCGCGGCTCGACGCGCAGACGATCGCCTTCTTTCCTCGAATCCCGAGTTCCATTCCAAGCTCCAATTGTGAGAGCGCAGGCTAACTCTCCATTGTGGCAGATACAACTGCCGCTACCCCCATAAGGAGGCAGCAGGGGGGTGAACCAGAGAGCCTTCGTAGGTGAGTGGATTTGGACGATCCTTGGCGAGAAGCAAAGGCCCGTCGAGATCGACGAATTCTGCATCCTGTGCGAGCAGCACTGCAGGAGCCATAGCCAACGATGTGCCTACCATGCACCCGACCATGACCCCGAACCCAAGTTCACGAGCGCGGTGCCGCAGACCAAGCGCGGTTGTCAGGCCGCCGGTTTTGTCCAGCTTGATGTTGACCGCGTCGTACTGGCCAAGCAGCGTCTCAAGCATGTCGGCCGTGTGGACGCTCTCATCTGCGCATATCGGCACAGGGTGGGGAATGTGACGAAGGATCTCGTCTTTGCCTGCAGGGAGTGGCTGTTCGACGAGAGCGACCCCATACCGGGCAGCGGCGAGGAGATGTTCCCGGATGTTCGATTCGGTCCAGCCCTCATTCGCATCAAGAATGATACGGCTGTTTGGTGCAGCCTCTGCGACAGCGCTAATTCGTGATAGGTCGTTTTCCGTGCCAACCTTTATCTTGAGAACGGGACGATGAGCGTTCGCCCGTGCGGTTGCGGCCATTTGGTCCGGCTCACCAAGCGAGACTGTATAGGCGGTGACCAGTGGTTTGGGCGCGATGTTGCTGATGCGATCCTGGACGCGCCCGGAGCCCGACTTTGCTTCGAGATCCCAGAGAGCGCAGTCGAGCGCGTTTCGCGCGGCACCTGCTTTGACCAGCCCGAGCAGATCTTCTCGACTGGCACCGTTTTCGACCGCACCACGGGCGCTCTCAATCTGGGATTCAACGCTTTCGAGCGTTTCTCCGTAGCGTCCATATGGAACGCATTCACCGAGCCCGACATTATCGCCCGCGCGGATAGTACATGTCAGTACTTCCGCCTCAGTCTTGGTTCCCCGGGATATAGTGAAAGCTCCCGCAAGCGGAAAGCGCTCGGTTCTGACAAAAAGGTCACGCTTCATGAAGAACTCCCGTCGATGGGCCAGCCAAGCCCATCGCTCAAGTGACACGCGAAATATCAACGGCTAATAATGGCTCGATGTTGACGAAAGATGCAGGCGACGCAACGGCCATGAGCCACGCGGTTGAAGCGCGGCGGCCCGCTATTGCCGCAAAGGAGGAGGGCGGACGTTTGCTCTGGATGCTTTCCGGCATCTGGAATACGCGTTCCGTTCACCTGATCGACGAGGAAGTTCGTAGACTTCAGGGGCAGGCCTCCTCAGGCGCGGTGGCCTTGGATGTCGGCGCTGTGAGCGGGCTCGATACAGCAGGTGCGTGGCTGATTCAGCGACTTGCCGATTCGCAGCGCCGTTCTGGCGCGGCCGTCGAAATATTGGGTGCCAGCCCGGAGGCCGGGATCCTTCTTGAAGCGGTTCAGGAAGCCCTCGAAGATGACGCCGGGTCGCAGGAACCAAAGCCACCGATTTTCTTCATCCGTTGGCTTGAATCAATCGGACGTCTGACCGTCTCCGCAGGCGAAGATTTCGTCGCGGGCATGTACATACTCGGATCAACGATCCGCGGCGCTCAGATGAAACTTGGTCGCGGACATGCGGTGAATCCGGCTGCGATATTCAACCAGATTGACCGGATGGGTGTGGGCGCAATCCCGGTCGTTGTACTTATCTCCGCGATTGTTGGTGCAATTGTCGCTCAGCAGGGCGCCTACCAGCTTCGTTGGTTCGGCGCGGAAATCTTCATCGTGGACTTGGTGAGTATCCTCACCCTTCGCGAGCTTGGCGTTCTGCTGACATCAATCATGATCGCAGGGCGTTCAGGCAGCGCGATAACGGCCGAGATTGGCTCGATGAAAATGCGCGAGGAAATCGACGCGCTGAAGGTCATTGGTCTCAATCCGATTGGTGTCCTCGTTTTTCCGAGGCTTGTCGCCCTTGTCATCGCACTTCCCTGCCTGACAATTATCGCGAACGCTGCCTCCCTTGGGGGCGCGATGGTTGTGTCCGCGCTCTACTCGGGAATTCCGCCGGAAGCGTTCATCGACCGTTTGCGACCGAGCGTTGATTTGTCGACGGTCTTTGCGGGCCTGATAAAGGCCCCGTTTATGGCACTCATCATCGGAATCATTGCATCAGTAGAGGGGATGAAAGTCGGCGGCAGCGCCGAGTCACTAGGTCGACACGTCACTGCATCCGTCGTGAAGTCGATTTTTGTCGTCATTGTTCTCGATGGCTTGTTTGCAATGTTTTACGTGGCGATCGATTTTTAATGATCGAGGCGGAGATACAGCCCTTGAAGGGGACCCGTGCCGATGGACAGGAGAGCGTTCTCTCTGTTCGCGACGTCACTGTCGGCTTTGGTGACAAACTCATCCTCGACAAGCTGTCGCTTGATGTCTATCGCGGCGAAATCCTGGGGTTCGTCGGAGCTTCCGGCACTGGAAAGTCCGTTCTGCTGCGCACCGTGCTGGGCTTGACGCCGAAGCGATCGGGAACCGTGAGCCTGTTGGGGACGGATCTTGATGCTGCCACGGATGACGAGAAGATGCAGGTCGATATGCGGCTTGGCGTTCTGTTTCAGCACGGCGCGCTGTTCTCGGCGCTGACTGTCAAAGAAAACATCCAGGTGCCGATGCGCGAGTATCTCGACCTGCCGCGCTCTCTGATGGATGAGTTGTCCTTGCTCAAGCTCGAACTGGTCGGCTTGCCAAGAGATGCCGCAGGAAAGTTTCCATCAGAATTGTCAGGTGGAATGATCAAGCGCGCTGCGCTGGCTCGAGCGCTCGCGCTCGACCCCGACATCGTGTTCCTGGATGAGCCTACTTCGGGCCTCGATCCTATCGGCGCTGCTGAATTTGATGAGCTCGTCGCCAAGCTAAGGGACACGATGGGATTGACCGTCTACATGGTGACCCACGATCTCGACAGCCTCTTCTCAGTCTGCGACCGGATTGCGGTCCTCGGGCAAAAAAGGGTCCTGATGGAAGGTACCATCGAGGACATGATGAAGGTCGAGGAACCCTGGGTGAAATCCTACTTCCGCGGTAAGCGCGCGAGGCAGATCGATCTGTCCGCCCGTACCGGCACATTATAGGAACGATGCATGGAAACCCGCGCAAATTACGTCATTGTCGGTATCTTCACCATCGTTACGGTGCTTGCGGCGTTCGCCTTTGTGTACTGGACCTCAGGTGTAGGAGACCGAGGGGAGACCGCTACTTTGCGCTTTCGGATCCACGGGTCTGCTTCCGGCTTGGCCCGTGGCAGCATGGTCCTTTTCAATGGCGTGAAGGTCGGCGATGTCAGCCGCGTCTACATCGACGTCTCGAACCCCAGCGTCGCAATCGCCGATGCAGTCGTTGACCGTTTGACGCCGATCACTCGCTCAACGCAAGCCGATGTGGGCCTCGCGGGGCTGACAGGACAGGCAAACATCGAAATGCGCGGCGGCAACCCGAATGAACAGAACCTTCTCGACATTGCGGAAGAGCAGGGCGCAATTGCCGAGCTGACCGCGAATCCGTCCGCCGTCGCCAATCTGCTCGAGAGTGCGCAGAATATCTTCAAGCGAGCAGATGCGGTCTTGGGTGAACTGGAGGAACTGGCCGGCGATGCGAGACCTTCAATCACCGAGACCCTGCGCAATGTCGAGAGCTTCTCTGCGGCGTTGAGCCGAAACGCTGAAGGCATCGACACTTTCCTTGCGAACGTGACGACATTGTCGACGTCGCTGGCAGGAGCGTCGGAGCGAATTGATTCCACCCTCGCCGCTGCAGAAGACTTGATCCGATCCGTCGATCGCGATCAGGTAGCTCAAGTCTTAGAAAACTTCGAGAGCTTTACCAGTCGATTAGATCAGGCAAGCGGCAACCTTGATGGCATCATGAAGGATGTCGAGGTCGCGGTTTCATCCCTGGCGGAATTCTCCTCCGCGGCTGGTGAGACACTTTCCAAGGTCGATAGCGTGATCTCGAGCGTCGATCCTTCGACGGTTCGAACCGCACTCACAAATTTCGAACAGGCAAGCACGAGCATCAACCATGCGGCCAACGACATAAGTCGTGTGTCAGAAGCGGTCAGCGCCAGAACAGACGATATCGATGCGATCATCACTGATGCGCAGCAACTGGCCGCGCGACTTGCACAGGCATCGGAACGCGTCGATGGCGTATTGCAGAAGGTCGACAATCTGCTCGGGTCAGGTGAGGCCAATGGCCTGATGTCGGAAGCGGGAGAGACGCTCAAAGCCTTCCGTCAGGTGGCTGACACGCTCAATGCCCGTATGGGGGCCATTACCGACGGTCTGGCGCGATTCTCGGGGCAGGGCCTGCGGGAAGTCGAAGGACTGGTCCGCGATGCTCGAGGGTCGATAAATCGGATCGAGCGTGCCATCACGGATCTTGAGCGTAACCCCCAGCGGATTATTTCGGGTGGGGCTGGCGAGGTCCGTCAGCATGATGGCCGCGCGCGCAGATGACAGATTGCATAGGCTACAACCTCAAGACGATTTTATGATACGAGTGGCCATTGGAAGGGACAGCAGAGTACCATGATCAGCATCAGTCGGCGCTTTCTCCTCGTCTCATCGGCACTTGCCATCTCCGGATGCGCCGCGCTACCCGGTGGCGGACCAGCTCCTTTGGACACCTTCGATCTGCAAGCAGTTGACGTAGAGAGCACTCCGGCGCGGAGGTCGCGAGTGCAACTGCTCGTCGCCGAGCCAACTGCACTAAAAACCATCGACAGCGAAAATATTGTCATCCGCCCGACGGGAGCGACGCTTGAGTATCTCAAGGGTGCACAATGGGCAGACCGCCTGCCGCGCCTGGTACAGGCGAAGTTGGTTGAGGCTCTGCAGGGCTCTGGCCGCTTCGGTGGGGTTGGCAAGCCCGGTGAAGGGCTCGCGATCGATTATCAACTAGCGACCGAAGTTCGCGCTTTCGGGATCCAGCTCGATGGTACGCCTCGCGCAGAGGTGCGGCTGCACGTCAAGCTGCTCAACGATCGGAACGGCGTGGTTCGTGCGGAACGTACCTTCTCGGCAGAAGCTGCAATGAACGGCACTGGCAATAATGCTTATGTTGCAGCACTCGATAGAGCCTTCGCCGACGTGACGCGCCAGATCGTTGGCTGGACGCTCGGCTCTACGTGAGCGCGGAGCGAGCCATGCGCCCGCTCGACCACCTCGTTATGCCGACTGCCGATCTCGGCGTGTCTCGTGATCGGCTCGTGGGGCTTGGTTTCAGCGTAGCCCCGCAGGGAAATCATCCGTTTGGCACCATCAATGCCTGCGTCTATTTCGCAGACGGCACCTTCATCGAGCCTCTCGCCATCGGCTCTGCTGACTCGGTAGATGCGGCGATAGCTGATCGAAACAGTTTCGTGCGCCATGACCGGCAGTTCAGACTAGCCTCAGGCGAGGAGGGAATTTCTGGGCTGGTTCTAGGCACCGACGATGCGATTGATGACAATGCCGAGTTTCATAGGCGGTCAATCTCCGGTGGCCAGATTGTCGAATTTTCACGTTCTGCCGTGGATGCGTATGGCCGGATGGACACAGCCAGCTTTCGCCTTGCCTTCGCAGGAACGCCCAGCGCTCACCCGCTGCACTTCTTCACCTGCGAGAGACGAAACGCTCCGAAGATCGACATGCAGCAGCTTCAGCAGCATGAGAATGGCGCAGCGGGTATCTCGTCGGTCCGCATTGTGGCGGTTCGGGCTGAAGAGATTGCGCACTTTCTCGCCGAAATTGCCAGAAGCAGAGTAACTTCGCGGTCCGGTCATTACGACGTACCGCTTGCCAATTCTGCGCTGACGGTGAGGCCTGCCAAAACGGCCGTTAATGCCCGGATCGAAGCGGTGCACTTTCGTGTGACCGATCTGACGCGCCTTAAAGATATGTTATCGAGCCGCGGTATCGGGTACCAAGCGAACAGCGAGGGTGCTGCGTTGGTGCCTGCCGCTCCCGGTCAGGGTGCGGATTTCATATTCGAGGAATTGTCATGACTTCCCCCAACCAATCCGTCCGTGTCGGTAATGTGGAGCTTTCGAACGCTTCTCCGCTCGCATTGATCGCAGGTCCCTGTCAGCTCGAGAGCCGTCAGCATGCGTTTGATATTGCGGGCGCTCTTAAAGAGATGTGCGCATCGCTTGGAATAGGGCTAGTCTACAAGACGTCGTTTGACAAGGCGAACCGGACGTCTCTCGCGGGCAAGCGAGGCGCAGGTCTTGAGGCTGCCCTGCCGATCTTCGCCGACCTGCGCCGTGATCTGGACGTGCCGGTCCTCACCGACGTGCATACGGAAGAGCAATGCGCGATCGTGGGCGAAGTGGTCGATATACTGCAGATCCCGGCTTTCCTTTCCCGGCAGACCGATCTTCTGATTGCTGCAGCAGGGACCGGGAAGGTCGTGAACGTCAAGAAGGGGCAGTTCCTAGCCCCGTGGGACATGAAGAACGTCATCGCCAAGGTGACGGCTTCGGGCAATCCAAATGTACTCGTGACAGAGCGTGGAGCCTCGTTCGGCTACAACACGCTGGTTTCTGACATGCGCTCGCTACCGATCATGGCCGAGACGGGAGCCCCAGTGATTTTCGACGCGACGCACTCCGTACAGCAGCCTGGCGGGCAGGGCGGTTCCTCTGGAGGTGAGCGGCGCTT
The DNA here is from genome assembly GCF_016124105.1 of Aquamicrobium zhengzhouense. Classification (GTDB taxonomy): domain Bacteria; phylum Pseudomonadota; class Alphaproteobacteria; order Rhizobiales; family Rhizobiaceae; genus Aerobium; species Aerobium zhengzhouense. The sequence continues at coordinate 550,035 of NZ_JADGMQ010000001.1, read as the reverse complement.
CGTTCAGACGCTGGCTAGCGCGGCTGTTGCGGTGGGAGTTGCGGGCGTATTCATCGAGACGCACGAAGATCCCGATAATGCACCTTCTGACGGCCCGAACATGGTGCCATTGAAGGATATGCCGCGCCTCATCGAGCGTCTCATGGCTTTTGATCGGGTGGCCAAACAACAGTAGAGCACAAGCTCTCTTCGGGAACTTCCGGGCCCCTGTGTCATTGATGGATACGGGGCCAGAGAAGAAATCCTAAAGGAGCACCACCATGGCAACAGCAAGCGGTCACACCCAGGCGATCCAGGCATCGCGTGTAATCGGCACCGACGTTTACAACACCGACGGTCATCACATCGGTTCTATCGAGGATGTGATGCTGGACAAGCTGTCGAACAGCATCATGTTCGCTGTCATCGGATTTGGCGGCTTCCTGGGCATCGGCGAGAAATATCACGCTATCCCGTGGGCCAGCCTCGATTACGATCCAAGTCGCGGTGGTTACGTTGTTTCGTTCACGCGCGAGCAGTTAGAGGCTGCACCTGTCTACGACATCAGCGAACTGTCGAGCACCGATGGCACCAAGGTGCGTGAAACATCGTACAACTATTACAACGTCCCGCCCTACTGGATGTAGGGCACCCCACAGGAAAGACCCGGCTTCTACCCGCCGGGTCTTTTTCTTTTTCTCCCCATTCGCTAAGACGAGCTCACTTTGCAATCCTTGCCAAAGGGGATCCTGGATGACCGCAATCATTGATATCGTTGGCCGCGAAATACTTGACAGCCGAGGCAACCCGACCGTCGAAGTAGATGTGGTGCTGGAAGACGGCTCCGTTGGCCGCGCTGCGGTCCCATCTGGGGCGTCGACTGGCGCGCACGAGGCTGTTGAGCTCCGTGATGGAGGTTCTCGCTACCTCGGTAAGGGTGTCAAGGGCGCCGTTGATGCTGTCAATGGCGAGATTTTTGAGGCGCTTAGCGGACTCGACGCTGAAAATCAGATCCAGCTCGATCACACGATGATCGAGCTGGATGGAACTCCTAACAAGTCACGTCTCGGCGCGAACGCCATTCTTGGCGTTTCGCTTGCTGTCGCCAAGGCAGCAGCTGTGTCTTCCGATCTCCCGCTTTATCGATATGTCGGCGGTGCCGGGGCGCACATCCTTCCGGTGCCCATGATGAATATCATCAATGGCGGCGCGCACGCAGACAATCCGATCGACTTCCAGGAATTCATGATCATGCCGGTCGGTGCGGAATCGTTCCGCGAAGCGCTGCGCTGGGGTGCCGAGATCTTCCACACCCTCAAGACGGGGCTGAAAGACGCGGGACACAACACCAACGTGGGCGATGAAGGCGGTTTTGCACCGAACCTCAAGAGCGCTCAGGCGGCTCTTGATTTCGTCATGGCCTCAATCGAGAAGGCTGGCTACAAGCCTGGCGAACAGGTGGCGATTGCTCTCGACTGCGCCGCGACCGAGTTCTTCAAGGATGGCAACTACGTCTACGAAGGGGAGCGCAAGACGCGTGATCCGAAGGCGCAGGCCGAATATCTCGCAAAGCTGGTTGCCGATTATCCGATTATTTCAATCGAAGACGGCATGGCCGAGGATGACTGGGAAGGCTGGAAGTACCTGACTGACCTGACCGGCGAAAAAGCTCAGCTCGTTGGCGACGATCTCTTCGTCACCAACTCGGCTCGCCTTAAGGATGGCATCCGCATGGGCGTCGGCAACTCGATCCTCGTCAAGGTCAACCAGATCGGTACGCTCACCGAGACGCTTGATGCTGTCGAGACCGCGCACAAGGCTGGTTACACCGCCGTCATGTCGCACCGCTCGGGCGAAACGGAAGATTCGACGATTGCCGATCTCGCCGTCGCGACCAACTGCGGTCAGATCAAGACCGGCTCATTGGCTCGTTCAGACCGGCTCGCCAAGTACAACCAGCTTCTTCGAATCGAAGAGGAGCTGGGTCGCTACGCGCGCTATGCAGGTTCGAGCATCCTTAAGGCCTGATGCGCGTCAAATTTAGATCTCGATAAAAAATAAGAGGGGCGGTTACGAAAGTAACCGCCCCTTAAGCATGACTGGCTCAAATGGTGCCATTGTTCCAGAGTAGCACCAATCCATGTGGACACGTCAACGCAAGAAGCGCAGCACCGGCGCGTTTATCGTGCCAGCCATTGCTGCCGTAGTTCTTTCATATTTTGGTTTTCATGCGTTCCATGGAACCTACGGCCTCAACGCCAAGATACAGCTCGAAGAGCGAGTGGCGACACTTGAGCAGAATCTGGCGCTGATCACGAAAGAGCGTGTCCATCTGGAAAATCGCGTCCAGCTCCTGCATGATGGCTTCATGGAAAAAGACATGCTGGATGAGTTGGCGCGTCGGTCTCTGAATCTTGCTCTGCCCGACGAAGTCGTCATTCTGCGATGAATTGCTAATTAACTGAATGGCAGTTAATCGACGATTTATCGTTTAAATAGAACTGCTTGTTCGCATGTGAGCCATGCAATTTTCTGCATGGCGGTTCGTCATTTCGCATGATACCTTCTTCGTGATTGGGAAGGTCTGTCTTCCGAAATTCTGTGATGAACAGGGAGCGAGAGCATGGCGACAGCCGCCAGGAAAACGTCCGCCAAGACAAAAAAGGCGGATTCAAAAACCCCGCCGGCACCAAGAACTCCGGCCCCCGTCGAGTTTACCAAAGAGCAGGAGCTTAAGGCTTACCGCGAAATGCTCTTGATCCGCCGCTTCGAAGAGAAGGCCGGGCAGCTCTACGGCATGGGGTATATCGGTGGCTTCTGTCACCTCTACATCGGACAGGAAGCGGTCGTTACCGGTATGGCTATGGCCATCAAGGAAGGTGATCAGATGATCACGGCCTATCGTGATCATGGTCACATGCTGGCAATGGATATGTCAGCGCGTGGTGTTATGGCTGAGCTGACCGGCCGCCGCGGAGGTTACTCCAAGGGTAAGGGCGGCTCGATGCACATGTTCTCCAAGGAGAAGAACTTCTACGGCGGTCACGGCATCGTCGGTGCGCAGGTTTCTCTCGGTACTGGTCTGGCCTTCGCCAACAAGTACCGCGGCAATGACGCGGTCTCTCTGACCTATTTCGGTGATGGTGCTTCTAACCAAGGTCAGGTCTACGAGAGCTTCAACATGGCCTCGCTGTGGAAGCTGCCCGTCATCTACATCATCGAAAACAACCGCTACGCGATGGGTACGGCTGTCACGCGTTCCTCGGCAGAGACTGACTTCTCCCAGCGTGGTGCATCATTCCGCATTCCCGGCATTCAGGTTGATGGCATGGATGTGCGCGCCGTGAAGAGCGCTGCAGATCTTGCTGTCGAATGGTGCCGTTCGGGTAATGGCCCGATTATCCTCGACATGCAGACCTATCGCTACCGCGGTCACTCCATGTCAGACCCGGCAAAGTATCGCTCGAAGGACGAAGTGCAGAAGATGCGCTCGGAGCATGATCCTATTGAGCAGGTAAAGAATCGTCTCCTTGCCAACAATTGGGCGAGCGAGGACGAGCTGAAGGCAATCGACAAGGAAGTTCGCGAAATCGTCGCGGATGCTGCCGAGTTTGCCCAGAACGATCCTGAGCCGGATGCATCCGAGCTCTACACCGATATTCTGCTCTAAAGAGGGAGGCGGATTATGCCGATCGAAATTCTCATGCCCGCTCTCTCTCCGACGATGGAAGAGGGCAATCTCGCAAAGTGGGTCAAGCAGGAAGGCGACAAGGTCGCTCCTGGTGACGTGATTGCCGAGATCGAGACTGACAAGGCGACAATGGAAGTCGAAGCTGTCGATGAAGGCACGCTGGGGAAGATCCTCGTTGCAGAAGGCACCGAGGGAGTGAAGGTGAATACGCCGATCGCTGTTCTGCTTCAGGATGGTGAGAGCGCGGATGACATTTCATCCTCTGCTCCTCAGGCGGATGCCGATACGCCTGTCGCCGCTGCTGATGATGCCGGTGGCAAGGCGCGCGAAGCCGCGGAAGAGCCGACCGCTTCGAAGGCAACCGCAGTGCCTGCAGTGCCGAAGAGCGAAGTGGCTGCTGATCCAGATATTCCGGCTGGCACCGAAATGGTCACTACGACAGTGCGCGAAGCGCTTCGTGACGCCATGGCCGAAGAAATGCGCCGCGATGAAGACGTCTTCATCATGGGCGAGGAAGTCGCCGAGTATCAGGGGGCTTACAAGGTCACTCAGGGCCTTCTGCAGGAGTTTGGCCCGCGTCGCGTTGTCGATACGCCAATCACCGAGCACGGTTTTGCAGGTGTCGGCGTCGGTGCGGCGATGGCCGGATTGAAGCCGATCGTTGAGTTCATGACCTTCAACTTCGCGATGCAGGCGATCGACCAGATCGTCAACTCCGCCGCGAAGACGCTCTACATGGCCGGCGGCCAGATGGGCGCTCCGATGGTGTTCCGTGGTCCGAACGGTGCAGCCGCCCGCGTCGCAGCTCAACACTCGCAGTGCTATGCTGCCTGGTACGGTCACATCCCAGGTCTCAAGGTCGTCATGCCATACACGGCTGCCGACGCAAAGGGCCTCCTGAAGGCTGCGATTCGCGATCCGAACCCGGTTATCTTCCTTGAAAACGAGATCCTCTACGGCCAGAGCTTTGAAGTGCCGAAGATGGATGATTTCGTCCTGCCGATCGGCAAGGCACGCATCCACAAGACCGGTAAGGACGTCACGATTGTCTCGTTCGGCATCGGCATGACCTACGCAGTCAAGGCTGAGGCAGAGCTTGCAGCTATGGGTATCGATGCTGAAATCATCGACCTTCGTACGATCCGTCCGCTCGATTTCGACACGATCATCGCGTCCGTCCGCAAGACCAACCGTCTTGTCGTGGTTGAAGAAGGCTTCCCGCAGTCGTCGGTCGGTGATTTCATCGCCAACCGGGTCCAGCGCGAAATCTTTGACTATCTGGACGCGCCGATCATCACGATCGCGGGCAAGGACGTGCCGATGCCGTACGCAGCCAACCTCGAGAAGCTGGCACTTCCGAACGTTGGCGAGGTTGTCGACGCGGTCAAAGCCGTCACCTACCGTAGCTAAGGAGCGCGAGCGATGCCGATCAACATCACAATGCCCGCGCTTTCACCCACCATGGAGGAGGGCAACCTCGCCAAGTGGCTGGTGAAGGAAGGCGACAAGGTTTCCCCCGGCGACGTGATTGCCGAAATCGAGACCGATAAGGCGACGATGGAAGTCGAAGCCGTCGACGAGGGCACAGTAGCAAAGCTCGTGGTTGCCGCAGGCACCGAGGGCGTCAAGGTCAATTCGTTGATCGCAATCCTCGCCGAAGACGGCGAGGATTTGGCTGCGGCCGCAGCAGGTGCCGGAGACGCCGTTGCTGCTCCGTCGCCAAAGGCTGAAGTAGCCAAGCCGCAGGAGCCGAAACAGGAAGCAGTTGCTGCTGCTGCGACTCCTGTCGCAAAGCCTGCCGAGGCGCCGGTTGCTAAAGCGGAGACCTCCTCAGGCGAGCGTGTCTTCGCTTCGCCGCTTGCACGCCGTATTGCCAAGGATGCAGGCATCGACGTTGCCGCGGTTACCGGCACGGGTCCTAAGGGTCGTGTGGTCAAGGCTGACGTAGAAGCTGCAATCGCTGGCGGTGTCAAAGCGGCTCCGGCTGCTAAATCCGCTGATGCTCCTGCAGCCGCTGGAGCTCCAACGGCTCCGAAGGGCATGTCGGACGATGCTGTCCTCAAGCTGTTCGAGGAAGGCACCTATGAGGTCATTCCGCACGACAACATGCGCAAGACCATCGCGCGTCGTCTGGTAGAGGCCAAGAGCACGGTCCCGCATTTCTACCTGACGCTTGATTGCGAGATTGATGCGCTACTTGCACTGCGCAAGCAGCTCAACGATGCCGCGCCGATGATCAAGACGGAGAAGGGCGAGGCGCCTGCCTACAAGCTGTCCGTCAATGACATGGTCATCAAGGCCATGGCCCTCGCGCTCAAGGCTGTGCCGGATGCAAATGTATCCTGGACCGAAGGCGGCATGCTGAAACATAAGCACGCAGACGTCGGTGTCGCGGTCTCGATCCCCGGTGGCTTGATCACTCCGATCGTTCGGAAGGCTGAAGAGAAAACACTCTCTGCAATCTCCAACGAGATGAAGGATTTGGCCGTGCGTGCGCGCAGCCGGAAGCTGAAGCCCGAAGAATACCAGGGCGGGACCACCGCGGTGTCCAACCTTGGAATGTTCGGGATCAAGGACTTCGCCGCAGTCATCAATCCGCCGCACGCGACCATTTTGGCCGTTGGTGCAGGCGAAGAGCGGGCTGTGGTCAAGAACGGTCAGATCGTGCTCGCCAACGTAATGTCGGTCACCCTCTCGACTGATCATCGTGCGGTTGACGGTGCACTTGGTGCCGAGCTTTTGGCCGCGTTCAAGCGCTACGTGGAGGCGCCATTTACGATGCTTGTCTAAGGGCCGGACATTAGGTGCGGCACCTGCTGTGGAGGACCGTTACATGACAACGACAGCGACTGAAGCAGGACTGAAGAAATCATGGGGCTGGATGGCGGCATTTGCCGTCATCTCGCTGGTTGGGGGCGTTTTGGCGTTGCTCAACCCTTTCGCGGCCACGCTGGCCGCGACAATGATGGCCGGTTGGGCATTTGCCTTTCTCGGTGCAATGCAGGTGATCCAGTCATTCCAGATCAAAGGCTGGGGTGGATTCATCTGGGCACTTCTCTTCGGTCTGCTGACGCTGGCTGTCGGTGTGTCGCTTATCTTCAACCCGCTGGCAGGGATGGTATCCCTGACCATGTTGGTGGCGGTCCTTTTCATTGTGACCGGCATTGTGAAAGTGATGCTGTCCTTTTCGCTCCGGCCGGTCACCGGCTGGGGCTGGGTACTGCTCTCGGGTATCGTGTCGCTGGTACTCGGCGTGATGATATTTGCGGATATCTTTGCTGCCGCAACGCAGGTTCTTGGAATTCTGCTTGGTATCGAGCTGATCTCGAACGGTGTGCTTTTCCTTTTCACCGCTCTTGGGCTGCGTAATCTCCGTTAGGTATTAACGGATCGGATAGGCACATCGATGAAGACCATCCTCTGCTACGGCGACTCGATCACATGGGGCACCAATGCCGAGACCGGCGGAAGGCACGCATACGAAGACCGCTGGCCAAACGTCTTGCAAAAGGCCTTAGGCCATACGGTTGACGTCATCACGGATGGTCTTCGGGGCCGTACCACAGGTTTCGATGAACATATGGCTGCGTGCGACCGTAATGGCGTGCGCATCTTGCCTACGACGCTTTACGCCCATGCGCCCCTTGATCTGGTCATTTTGATGCTCGGATCGAACGACATGAAGCCCGCAATTGCGGGCACTGCACTGGCGGCGATGCAGGGGATGCGTCGTCTCGTGGAAATCGTCAGGACGAGCCCTTTCCGGGATGGAACGGAAGAGCCGCCGGCGGTTCTGGTCGTGGCGCCACCACCCCTCTGCGAAACGGCCCATCCTGAATTTGCCGCCATGTTTGCCGGCGGCGTCGAGCAGTCGAAGATGATCGCGAGCCTTTATGCTGATCTCGCCGACGAAGCCGGTTGCGGCTTTTTCGATGCTGGATCTGTTGCAAGAACAACCCCCATCGACGGCGTCCATCTGGATGCCGAAAACACGCGCGCGATTGGGCGAGGCATTGAGCCGATCGTGCGTGTGATGCTTGGACTATAGAATAGGAGACCGGCCGTGGCCGAAAGCTATGACGTCATTATCATCGGGGCCGGACCCGGCGGTTACATTGCGGCGATCCGTGCCGCACAACTGGGGCTGAAGACAGCGATTGTCGAGCGTGAGCATCTGGCCGGCATTTGCTCCAACTGGGGCTGCATTCCGACCAAGGCGCTGCTGCGTTCGGCCGAAGTGCTGCATCTGGCGACTCACGCCAAGGAATACGGCCTGGAAATCGCGTCGGCAAAGCCGGACGTCACAGCCATCGTAAAGCGTTCGCGTGGGATCGCTGAGCGCATGAACGGCGGCGTCGGTATGCTGATGAAGAAGAACAAGGTCGACATCATCTGGGGCGAAGCCAAGCTTACCAAGCCAAACGAGATCGTCGTATCGCCGACCTCGAAGCAGCCAATGCAGCCGCAAGCGCCGCAGCCGAAGAACGTCAAGGGTGCGGGAACCTACAAGGCCAAGCACATAATTGTCGCTACGGGCGCCCGTCCGCGCGCGCTGCCGGGCATTGAGCCGGATGGCAAGCTGATCTGGACCTATTTCGAGGCGATGGTTCCGCAGGAACTGCCAAAGTCGCTGCTGGTCATGGGCTCGGGCGCGATCGGCATTGAGTTCGCTTCGTTCTATCGGACGCTCGGCGTGGACGTCACCGTCGTAGAATTGATGCCGCAGATCATGCCGGTCGAGGACAAGGAAATCTCGACTTTCGCGCAAAAGCGCCTTGAGAAGCTGGGCATGAAGTTCATTCTCGAAGCCAAGGTGACGAAGGTTGAGAAGTCAGCCAATTCGATCACCGCGCATATCGAGAAAAAGGATGGTTCGGTCGAAAAGCTTACCGCCGATCGCCTGATCTCGGCTGTCGGCGTCCAGTGCAACACCGAGAACCTTGGACTGGAAGCTGTCGGGGTCAAGCTTGAGCGCGGTGCAATCGCGATCGACGAGTTCTGCCGCACCAATGTCGCGGGGGTCTACGCCATTGGTGACGTCGCCGGACCTCCGATGCTGGCGCACAAAGCCGAGCACGAAGCGGTCATCTGCGTCGAAAAGATCGCAGGGCTTCATCCGCATCCGCTTGACCGTTCGCTTGTGCCAGGCTGCACCTATTGCAACCCTCAGGTCGCATCGGTCGGACTGACCGAAGCCAAGGCCAAGGAAGCTGGCTATGACATCCGTGTCGGACGCTTCCCGTTCTTGGCGAACGGCAAGGCGGTTGCACTGGGCGAAGATCAGGGGCTGGTGAAGACTATTTTTGACAAGAAGACCGGCCAATTGCTAGGTGCACATATGGTTGGTGCTGAAGTCACCGAACTCATTCAGGGGTTTGTCGTTGCGATGAACCTTGAGACGACTGAAGAGGAACTGATGCACACCGTATTCCCGCATCCGACCCTCTCCGAGATGATGAAGGAAAGCGTGCTCGACGCGTATGGCAAAGCGTTGAACATGTAGCAGGCGAGGGCGGTTTCAAACCGCCCTACCACGGCCTATATGAGCCGGACGCAAGCAGGAAGGTCAGTCATGGTCACCGTCGTAAATCTGGTCGATAAGCCAAGGCCCCGCCACCCGGAGAAGGCCCATCGGCCCGATCAGGAGGTGCTACGCAAACCTGAGTGGATCCGCGTCAAGGCTCCCGTCTCACGCGGTTATCTTGAGACTCGCGACATCGTGAAGAACAACAAGCTCGTCACGGTGTGCGAGGAGGCTGGCTGTCCCAACATCGGCGAATGCTGGGACAAGAAGCACGCGACCTTCATGATCATGGGCGAGATCTGCACCCGTGCCTGCGCCTTCTGTAACGTTGCAACTGGTATTCCTACCGCGCTTGATCCGGAAGAACCGGTGAACGTGGCGAAGGCCGTCAAGCAGATGGCACTCAGCCATGTGGTCATAACTTCGGTGGACCGCGACGATCTCCATGACGGCGGCGCGCAGCACTTTGCCGACGTGATCCACGCGATCCGTGCCGCATCTCCAGAGACAACCATCGAAATTCTGACGCCGGACTTCCTGCGTAAGGATGCGGCGAATGCACTGGAGATTGTTGTCGCCGCCAAGCCGGACGTCTTCAATCACAATCTTGAGACCGTACCTTCGAACTATCTGACTGTTCGCCCGGGCGCTCGCTACTTCCACTCACTGCGTCTTCTGCAGCGTGTGAAGGAACTGGATCCCACGATCTTCACGAAATCCGGCATCATGGTCGGGCTCGGTGAAGAGCGTAACGAAGTGCTGCAGCTGATGGATGACTTGCGGACTGCCGACGTGGATTTCATCACCATCGGCCAGTACCTCGCGCCGACGCGAAAGCATCATCCGGTGAAAAAGTTCGTCACTCCGGACGAGTTCAAATCTTTCGAGACGGTGGCCTACACAAAGGGCTTCCTCATGGTCTCGTCGAGCCCTCTGACGCGTTCGTCGCATCATGCAGGCGATGACTTCGCACGCTTGCGTGAGGCGCGGGCCAGGAAGCTCGTCGCTACCGCGTGAGGATAGATGAGGCGGTCGGGCTCCTATCAAGGGCCCGCCGAATTCTTGTTCTCGGGTCACCTGGCAGCGGCAAGTCCACCTTGTCGCAACGGATCGCACAGCGCTTCGGTCTGAAATACATATCGATGGACCGGGAGTTTTTCTGGTTGCCTGGTTGGCAATTGCGACCGCGCGACGAGACGCTGGACCTTGTGACGAAGGCAATCGCGGGCGACCGCTGGCTCATAGATGGAACTGGCTTGCGGACGCTGGATTTGCGGCTGACGCGGGCGGATCTCGTGATCTGGCTTCGGCTCCCACGCTCGCTCTGCCTGTGGCGGATCTTGCAGCGATGGCGTCGCTACACTGGCCGTAGCCGTCCCGAGATGGCTGACGATTGTCCCGAGCGGTTCGATTTGGATTTCCTGCGATATACCTGGACCTTCGACAGGCTGGTCACGCCCGAAATCGCCGCAAGCCTTGAAGCCTATCGCGGCACGTTGAACGTCTTGGAGTACGACACGGCCACAGACGTTAACGCGCTGCTTGCCGAACTATCTGACAAAGTGTAGCCCTTCGCGAATGCCAAGTTTCGAAACCACCAGGACCGTCCAGCACTCACCTGCTCAAATGTTCGCCCTTGTGGCGGATATTGAGAAGTATCCCGAGTTTCTTCCGATGTGCGAAGCGCTCTCGATCCGCTCGCGCCGGGAGCGGGACGGCGTAACGCTGCTCGTGGCGGACATGACCGTTGGCTTCAAGGCTCTGCGTGAGACCTTCACTAGTCAGGTGGTTCTCAAGCCCGCCGATAGCCGGATCGATGTGAAATACATCGACGGACCGTTCAAGTATCTGGTGAACACGTGGCGGTTTGAGGCTCTGCCAGGAGGCGGCACTGAAGTCGGCTTCTTCATCGACTATGAATTCAAAAGTCGAGTTCTGGGCGGGCTCATGGGCGCAATGTTCGATCGCGCCTTTCGCATGTTTGCTGAGGCGTTCGAAAAGCGAGCGGACGAGATCTACGGTCCGGCCAGTTGAACCGATCGTAGCTCATCTAGTTTGCAAGAAAGCTTTCCGCAGCTTCTTTGACGGCTGCATCCACCTCGCGCCACGAGCTGGCGAGCGAGGCCGGCATTCTATAGGTGAGCGACAAACCGCGCCCAAGATGTATGTCGCGCTCGCAAGGTGCCAAAGAATCGCGTGCCTGCGCTCCAGACAGGCAGCGCATGACAAAAGGGGCCGCGCTGTCGGAGTTTTCGACGACGAGCAATTCGTCCACATAGCCCGTGCCCTCAGGAAAGCTATAGACCATGAGCCCGGCTGGGCCCTTTCGTCCTGGCTCCGAGACCATCGCCTTGTAAATGGGCTCGTAACGGCCGGACATGTCTCGAGACATCATCCGTTCTTCGACGGAGAGGAAGAGGAGCTCGCGAGATCCGTTCTCGTGATTGAACGCGTGACGGGCCTCGAGTGAGAAACCGTCCATCTGCGGCCAGCGCATGTAAAGATCCAGCTTAGCGACCGCACCGTGGCGTCGTGCATGCTCGAAGCGGATCATGTTGGCTGGCACGCGCAACACATCACTGCCGAGTTCGATCTGGAATACCGTTGTCTCGTCGGTGTGTCCGCCCATCGCAAGCGACTTTCCATACCAACGTCCCGCTACACTGATCCCGGCCGCAACCAGCACAAGGATCACGAGAAGTAGCCCGAGGCGCGCCAGCAGACGTCTGCGTGCTCGCCTCGGCGAATAATCTTCAAATGTATCTGTAGCTTCGCTGTGCAACGGATGCCCCTGGCCAGAGCTTCCACCCATGATCCATCATGGTAAATGGCAGGTAAACAACGTTGACGGGCAGGGGAGTAGTGACGCGCGCTCATCCAAAGAAAGACTGACGCGCGCCCCTTGCGTAGCGCTGCACTGCTCACCTAAGGGTAGCCTCGAAAGCCGCATAGGAGGATATCATGCCGCTATATACGCTCGATGGCGTTAGGCCAGAACTCGTTGATGAGGAGAGCACCTGGATCGCTCCGGATGCTTCGGTTATCGGAAAGGTAAAACTGGGCAAGGAGACGGGTGTCTGGTTCGGCGCGGTGCTTCGTGGCGACAACGAACAGATCTCGATCGGTGACCGTACCAATATCCAGGAGCACAGCATGTTGCACACCGACATGGGATTTCCCCTCTCAGTCGGCAAAGACTGCACGGTTGGCCACAGAGCGATTCTTCACGGATGCACGATTGGAGATAACACCCTGATTGGCATGGGCGCGATCGTCCTCAACGGCGCCAAGATCGGCAATAATTGTCTGATCGGCGCGGGCGCCCTCGTCACCGAAGGCAAGGAATTTCCGGACAACTCGCTGATTGTCGGGGTTCCGGCAAAGGTCGTTCGTCAACTGGACGAAAACGCGGTGGTGGAGCTGAAGAAGTCTGCCGATCTTTACGTCGAGAACGCCAAGCGCTTCAAGGCGGGCATGAAACAAGCGTGAATTACAGTGCGTCGTCGCGCGGCACATAAGGCCAGGCGACGGCGCCCATCCGAATCAAACGCTTGACACGAGAACAAAGAGAGAACATTATCCAGACATAACGTGAAACAGGAGTGGGTTATGTCTGAATTTCTCCAGGATGTCGCTTCCTTGGTCTCGGTCAGCGCGTTCGTCACTGCGATGGCGCTTTTGATCGGCTCGTTTTAGAACAAAACGGGTACGACTTCCCCGAATACATCCTCAAAGGCGGCTTTGAGTGCGATGTCGTAGTCACTCATGGTGATGGGCAGGCCGAGGTCCACCAGGCTGGTGACTCCGTAGCCTTGGATTCCGCAAGGCACGATGCCGCCGAAATGCGACAGGTCGGGTTCGACATTTACCGCAATGCCATGGAAGGTGACCCAGCGCCGTAGCCGAATGCCGATTGCTGCAATCTTGTCTTCGGCGGGCTCCCCGCCGGGGAGGGGTGGACGATCCGGGCGAACTACCCATACGCCGACGCGATCTTCACGACGTTCGCCTTTCACGTTGAACGCGGAAAGCGAGCGAATGATACATTCTTCTAACGCAGCCACGAACGCCCTTACGTCTTCACGGCGGCGTTTCAGGTCGAGCATGAAATAGGCGACCCTTTGTCCGGGGCCATGATAGGTGTATTCGCCCCCGCGTCCCGCATCGTAGACCGGGAAGCGCTCCGGATCGATAAGGTCTTTCGCATCAGCGCTTGAACCAGCCGTATAAAGAGGCGGGTGCTCAACCAGCCATACCATTTCTGCGGCTCCGTCATTTCGGATCGCTGCAGCCCTGCTCTCCATAAACGAAAGCGCGCTCTCATATTCGGTGAGGCCAGGTTCAACGCGCCATTCGACTGGCGCACTTCCCTCGATGGGCTTGAAGGACGTGTTGAGGAGGCTGCGTTTGGACATGAGTCGGCACCGATTCCATTAAATGCGGCCATTCGGGATGCCGCTCGCCGAAAGCATATGACATTTAGGAGGAGCTATTTCCAGTTTCCTGTGCGTTTTCAAGGCGTTTCGGTCGTTATCTCGCACGCGTAGCGACAAAAACGAGGTTTCTGAAAATTATTCGCGAAAGTTTGAATTCGCCACTTGTGCGGGTAGGGGTGATTTGGTACATGCCCGTTGCCGGTCGCAACCGGCCCCTGTCATGATGCGGTCGTGGCGGAATTGGTAGACGCGCAGCGTTGAGGTCGCTGTGGGGCAACCCGTGGAAGTTCGAGTCTTCTCGACCGCACCATTACAACCCAAGTGGTTGAATTCTCAGACTTACCTACTGAGACAAGCGGTCCACCTAGTTCCGACCCCGACAGAATCCCGTACATGTTAGCACAGCTGGCGTGACGTCGATGCCGGCGCTTTGCCGAAGCGATTTTGTGCCGTGACTGCAGCTACAATTCCGACCGCAGCTGACACCTAGTCTCCCGCCCGCAACATAAGCCTATTGGTCAAAGAAAAAGCGGGCCGGGGCCCGCTCGCTTCTGTTTCATTCAGCTGCGGGTGCGCCAGCACACAGCTTGTTGCCCGCCGGATCGCGAAGATAGGCGAGATAAAGCTTGCGTGGGCCGACCTCGCGGACGCCCGGAGGATTTTCGCAGGTGGATCCGCCATTGGCGATACCCGCGGTGTGCCATGCTTCCACCATTTCCGGCGACTTCATCGTGAAGCCGATTGTGCCGCCATTTGCTCCGGTTGCGGGCTCGCCATTGAGCGGCTTGGTGACCATGAAGCGCATGCCGTCCTTGGCATAAATGAGCCGCCCCTTGGGATCGACCTGAGCTTCCTCACCGCCTGCAGCGAGAAAAATGGCATCGTAAAAATTCTTTGACGCTTGGATGTCGTTCGCGCCGACCACTATGTGGCTGAACATAAATCTCCTCCTTATCGAACTTGAAGATACGGATTGGCTAGACTGATTCCAGCTGGCCGCCAAGTCGGCGCGCGGCAATCATGACGAGCAACCTCTGGGACCCTTGTGCGTTGCTGGTTGCCAGCTTGCAACACCGCCTTGCTATCCGCATCCCAGATGATGCAGATGGGTTCCTCAGTGAATCTCACCGGGGTAAACGTCTTCGAACACAGGAAAAAAGCGGGAGGCGCTATTGGATAATTCGCATAACCGGCCTCCTGAATTTGATCCGCGCGACGCGATGATCGAAGACGGTATCTATGATGAAACCGGTGTCTTGCGTGCCGAGTTTCTCAATCGGGTCACGTCTGCGATCAATGATCGCGATAAAGCGGTTCTGACCGAAGAGGTCGGTGTTCTTCACCAGTCGGAAGTCGGTGACCTTCTGGAGGCCCTTTCTCCAGAACAGCGCTTGGCACTTGTTGAACTGATGGGGTCTGCGTTCGACTTTACGGCCCTGACCGAGGTTGACGAAGCGATCCGCCTCGACATTGTCGACAGCCTGCCGAATGCGCAGATTGCTCAGGCCGTCCAGGAACTGGATTCCGACGACGCCGTCTACATTCTGGAAGACCTGGATCAGGAAGATCAGGACGAGATCCTCGCCCAGCTTCCATTCACCGAACGAATCCGGCTGCGCCGTTCCCTGGACTACCCGGAAGAATCGGCTGGGCGCCGGATGCAGACGGAGTTCGTGGCGGTCCCGCCATTTTGGACCGTCGGGCAGACGATCGACTATATGCGCGAAGACAGCAATCTG
The DNA here is from genome assembly GCF_016124105.1 of Aquamicrobium zhengzhouense. Classification (GTDB taxonomy): domain Bacteria; phylum Pseudomonadota; class Alphaproteobacteria; order Rhizobiales; family Rhizobiaceae; genus Aerobium; species Aerobium zhengzhouense. The sequence continues at coordinate 534,666 of NZ_JADGMQ010000001.1, read as the reverse complement.
CCCGACTCATTCAGCCAGATCTTTGTTATCGACCCAAGCTTTCGTCTTCTCGGCGCTATCGACCTCGATCGGATCCTGCGCACGCAGCGCGCGGTAAAGGTCGAGGAGATCATGCATGAGACGCGGCACGCGATTCCGGCAACGATGGACCAGGAAGAAGCCGCGCACGAATTTGAGCAATACGATCTTCTTTCCGCTGCGGTCGTGGATGAGAACGAGCGCCTCGTCGGTGTGCTGACCATTGATGACGTTGTCGATGTCATTCAGGAAGAGGCGGAAGAGGATCTTATGCGCCTCGGCGGCGTGGGTGACGAAGAACTCTCTGATACGGTTCTCGCAACGTCGCGCTCCCGCATTCCCTGGCTCTTGATCAATCTCGTCATGGCGTTTCTTGCCGCTTCGGTGATCGGTTTGTTCGATGCAACAATCCAGGAAATCGTCGCGCTCGCCATCCTGATGCCGATCGTAGCCGGCATGGGGGGCAATGCCGGATCGCAAACGATGACAGTTACGGTTCGCGCCCTGGCGACAAGGGACCTAGACATCTATAATGCGGGGCGCATCATCCGGCGTGAAATAGGCGTCGGCCTCCTGAACGGCCTGATCCTTGCCTCATTGATCGGTCTGGTCGCGGGGTTCTGGTTCTCCAGCCCGGATCTGGGCGGCATCATCGCTGTTGCGATGGTGGTCAATCTTCTCGTTGCAGCCCTCGCTGGCATCATGGTGCCGTTGCTCTTGGATAAGGCTGGCGCCGACCCTGCCGTCTCGTCAGCTGTCTTCGTGACCACCATCACAGATGTGGTTGGATTTTTCACCTTCCTCGGTCTCGCCACCTGGTGGTTCGGACTTATCTAATCCACTGATTTTCAATGCGCAGGTCGCGCAAATTGACTTTTACGTAAATGCCGTGTCAAACCAATATTGAACGGCAGGACAATTCAGATGCGCGAGTACTATACGATCACCGAGTTGACACGTGAGTTCGGGATTTCCACCCGGACGCTACGTTTCTACGAGGATGAAGGGCTTATTGCGCCCGTTCGACGTGGACGTACGCGTCTGTTTCGCCCATCGGACCGCCACCTAATTCGTCAGATCCTCCGCGGGAAGCGCCTCGGTTTCTCCATCGCGGAGATTCGTGAGATCATTCAGATGTACCGGGAACCTCCCGGCGAGGTCGGACAACTGAAACTCATGATCCGCCGTATCGAAGAGAAGCGCGAGGAGCTTCGGCAAAAGCGTCGCGATCTTGAAGAGACGCTTGCTGAGTTGGATGACGCCGAAGAAAACTGCGTGGAGCGTCTGGTTGAGCTTGGCGTGACGACCTGACTCGCCAGAAGGGGTGGCTTGGTACAAGGGTTGAGTATCGCAGGCGGCAAATTGGCGTGCTATCTGGCGATTGATGAATGACGATGCGTTAGCCAACCCTGCCGGGCCCCCCGATCACTTCCGCTGGTTCTTTCGCGGCATGGTTGCCTCGGTATCCGTCCCCGGCCTGATTCTCATCAGCGCGTTCGTGGGCTTTGCCGGGCTTGCTCGCGAAGCGGGCGTCAGTGTTGCACAGGCTGTCTTCATGACGGGGCTGGTCTGGGCACTGCCCGCCAAGGTCGTGCTGATTGGCGCAATCATGGCGGGGAGTTCGCTCCCAGCGGCTGCCCTGGCGGTCGCACTGTCGTCAGTGAGACTAACGCCGATGGTGGTTGCTCTCATGCCTGAATTGCGCAGCGACCGCGGCCGTCCTCTGACACTTTACCTCCTATCCCATTTTGTGGCGGTGACATCATGGGTCATCGCCATGGAAAAGGTGAGGGACATTCCGCGCGAGATGCGAACATCCTGGTATTCCGGGCTCGGCGGCTCACTCGTCGTGGCCAATATGCTGGTTGTCGCGCTTGTTTATGCGATCGCAGGAAGTCTTCCGCCCATCCTCTCCGCTGCTTTGCTGCTTTTGACCCCGATATATTTTCTGACGTCACTCTGGGGGTCTGCGCGTGAAGCTGCGAGCCATTATGCGATGATCTTTGGAATGATTCTCGGCCCCTTGTTTCATCTGATCACGCCAGGCTTCGACCTTATGGCGGCAGGCTCCATCGGCGGAGGCGCCGCCTATTTGTTGCACCGATCCCGCAAAGGTCAGAGTACAGAATGACCTTCACCGCATTTGATAGCTGGTGGTGGCCATACCTGTTCGTTTTGGCGGCCGGTACACTCGCCACTGACATCTGGCGTTTTCTCGGCGTCTATCTGGGGGGGCGGATCAGGGACGATTCGGAGCTATTGGTTCTGATCAGAGCACTGGCCACTGCTCTCGTCGCTGCAGTGATCGGCAATTTGATCGTATTTCCCACCGGCGCCCTGGCAGATGCTCCACTACTCCTGCGGATCGTTTCCGTGCTGCTGGGCTTTATCGCTTATCTGAAATTCGGAAAGCTCGTGCTCGTCGGCATTGTGGTAGCAGAGGCCGTACTGATCGGCGGCCTCTCCCTGATCGACCTTAACGTATAAGTCTACGCTGCAAGCGCCGCTCGGATCTTCTCCGCGTTCGCGGCGAGTACGCCCTGGTCTTCCATCTGGCCGGTATGTGGCTTCAGGGCGACACCTTCAAAGCGGGGGATCACATGGACATGGAGATGAAACACGACCTGTCCGCCTGCGGTTTCGTTGAACTGCTGAACGGTCACACCATCGGCAGAGAAGGCGGTCTTGACCGCACGAGCAAGCTTCTGGGTGGTACGGGCCACCGCAGCCAGGCTTTCCGCGTCAACGTCAAGAATGTTGCGTGCCGCCAGTTTCGGGATTACGAGGCAGTGCCCATCTCCACGTGGCATGATATCCATGAAAACGAAGGTTGCTTCATCCTCATAGACTTTGTGCGCCGGCAGGTCGCCACGCAGGATCTTGGCGAAGATGTTTTCGGGATCATAGGCAGGTGCGGTCATCGAAGCCTCTATAGCGGTCAGTGATACTGGTCGTTTGGCAATAGGCGATTGGCCTGCGGGGTCAACCTAGGGATCCCTAGGTCTCGCGTCGAAAGGGCAATGCATCATCCAGCCACTTCCCCACCTCTTCAACCTCACGGCGTTCCTGCGCCAGATAGTCCTCCACAGCATGCCTGAGGCCGGGATGGGCGATGTAGTGGGCGGAGTGAGTCGTGACTGGGCGATAACCACGAGCGATTTTGTGCTGGCCCTGTGCTCCGGCCTCAACGACCCGCAGCTTCCTGCCAATCGCAAAGTCGATCGCCTGATGGTAGCAAACCTCAAAATGCAGAAATGGGTGATCTTCGATACAGCCCCAGTTTCGCCCGTATAGGGTGTCGGAACCTATGAAATTGATCGCGCCGGCAATGTATCTGCTGCTGCGGCGGGCCATGACCAGCAGGATGTCATCAGCCATTCTCTCGCCAAGTAACGAGAAGAACTTTCGGTTGAGGTAGGGTCGGCCCCATTTGCGACTTCCCGTGTCCATATAGAACGAGAAGAAGTGATCCCAGACATCTTCTGTGAGGTCGCTTCCCGTCAGCCACTCGATGTTGATGCCTGAATCAAGAGCTTCACGCCTTTCGCGCTTCAGCGCCTTGCGCTTGCGTGACGCAAGACTTCCCAGAAAATCGTCGTAAGAGCTGTAGCCCTCGTTAAAGAAATGGAACTGCTGATCGATACGCTGCAGATATCCGGCTGCGCCTAATGCCGCTATGTCCGCGTCTCCGGCAAACGTCACGTGGACTGACGATGTGCCGAGCGTGTTGCATAAGGCTTGCAATCCACGGGCCAATGCCAGCTTTACCGCCGCCGAATCAAAACTCTGATGAACCAGGAGGCGAGGGCCGGTCGCGGGCGTGAAGGGAACCGCTACCTGTAGCTTTGGGTAGTAGGAACCGCCTGCCCGTTCGAAGGCATCAGCCCAGCCATGATCGAACACATATTCGCCTTGGCTGTGGCTCTTCACATAACAAGGAACTGCACCCGCCAAAGTGCCGTCTGGTGCCTCAAGCCGCAGGTGGCGTGGCAACCATCCGGTCCGTGCATTAGCGCAGCCACTATCCTCCAAGGAAGATAAGAAGGAATGCGATATGAATGGGTTATAGCCTTTATTTGAGGCATTACTTGAGCATGAGCCGGATAGAGAGTTCCACTCGTCAGGAGTGAAGTCGTTCATTCCTGTCGCTGCCCGGAGAACGAAGTTTCCAGCTTCGTCCTGCGGTTGCTGTGGTGAATTTGTATCCATGCGGGATAGATACGCTGCCCGGCCCGCGATGCAAGTGTGCCCTACGCGTCGTAACCCTCGAACGTGGCCTGGTCTGCGTATTGCGCGGTGACATCACGTGCCGCCTGATCGCGTACCGTCCAAGTTATGGCGGGCAACCCCATCTTGTCCCTGACGAAGCTGACAAAGGGGTTGGGCAGGTCCTTCACGCCAAACGAGACGAAGGAAATCGGGTGGGCGAGCATGGAGAAGTGTAGCTCCAGGTCTCGGGCGCCTTTACCCTCGGCTGTCAGCCCGCCGGGTATTCCTGGAGCATCCGAGGCAAAGCGTCGAACGAGCCAGTGATCAAATGACATGATCGCTGCGTGACCCTTATAGTCCTTCAGAACGGCGGCGACCGCCTGAACAAGACCATTATCTTTTCCCTCTATCCCTTTGAGTTCGATGACAATTGGCACTTTCCCATCAATGAGGGAAATGACTTCTGTAAGGCTGGGCGCATGATCACCGGTGCCACCGATGCGCAGGGCGGCCATCTCGGCGCAGGTCTTCTCGTAAATAAACCCTTTTCGCCCTGTCAGACGTTCCAGGTCGGCATCATGGAACACAATCGGCACGCCATCCGCTGATAGGTGCACGTCGCACTCGATCGCGTAGTTGCGTTCAACCGCAGCGCTGAACGCCGAGAGCGTATTCTCCCACCGTGTGCGATTCATGTCGTGGAAGCCACGGTGCGCGATTGGTCGCGCCGTCAGCCAGGAGATGTCGGTCATGTTCGTTGCCCGCGTTGGTGCCGGAATTTATTTCAGTTCGACGATCGCTTCGACTTCAACCGGTGCATTCATGGGTAGGACCGCCACGCCAACTGCGGAGCGTGCATGCTTCCCGCGCTCGCCCAGAACCTCGGCGAGGAAGTTGGAGGCGCCATTGGCCACGATGTGCTGTTCGCAGAAATCCTGCGCGGAGGCGACAAAGACGGTGATCTTCACCAGCTTCGCGATGTTCTCCAGATCTCCGACTGCGGACTGGATTTGTGCCAGTACGTTGATCGCACAAGCCCGCGCAGCTTCCTGGCCGGCAGTTGTATCGAGATCTCGTCCCAGCAGACCGGTGGCAATCAGTTTGCCGTCAACCAGCGGCAATTGGCCTGCTGTCAGGAGCAGCTTTCCACTCTGGGCAAATGGAACATAGTTCGCTGCCGGAGCCGACGCCGGGGGGATTGTAACGCCGAGGTCGGACAGGCGTTTCTGGATTGTGTCGCTCATGCTCTCTTTCCTATGGTTGTCGCCATTAGGGCAGCTATGCCGCACTGTGCCCCGCTTCTGCCACGAATAGGCTTTCTGTTAAATACCAGTTTGCGGCATCGCCGCGTCGGAGAGAGTACATATGCGCGCCGCGTTCCTGACACTGCCTATAGCGATTTTCATCGGACTGCCTGCCTATGCAGGACCGCTGATACCGCACCGCGCCGTCTATAATCTCGCGCTCGACACGGCTTCAGACCGCTCCGGGATAACCGGGATCTCGGGGCGAATGGTCTATGAGTTCGCTGGCTCGTCATGTGACGGTTACACGGTGACATTTCGATTCGTGACACAGATAGACACTCCTGATGTCACCCGTATTACCGACCAGCAGACCACGACATTCGAGGAAGGGAACGGGGAAAGCTTCAGCTTCATGACCCGGTCTTTCGTTGATAGCGCGATAGAGTCAGAGCTTAAGGGTGTCGCGAGGGCCGGGGGTGAGGGGACCGTCGTTTCCATCGAGAAGCCGGAGAAGCAAGAGGTCGAGCTCGAGAAGACCCAATTCCCGACCCAGCACCTGGTTGAATTGCTGGATAAGGCCCGGGCCGGTGAGACCTTCTACGAAACGACGCTCTTTGACGGATCGGAAAATGCCGATCGAATCATGACGACGACCGTGATTATCGGCCGTGGAGCGAAGGTTCTGGCCAATGATCCGGAAGCCAAGGCCGTGGAGAAGATCGCTGCGGATGAGTTCTGGCCGGTAGACATTGCGTATTTCGACCTTGCCGGTGACCAGGGCGAAGAGGTGCCGACCTACCGCATCAGCTTCAAATTGCATGAGAGCGGCGTCACACGTGACCTCGTCATGGATTATGGCGACTTCTCGATGACGGGTACGCTGGTTGATCTTGCCATGTTCGAGCCAGCAAAGGACTGCCCGCAATAATTCGTCATGGCGGTATATGTTGATGACGCGATCTGGACGTTCGCCGGTCGCCGATGGTGTCATTTACTGGCCGACTCTGAAGAAGAGCTTCACCGCTTCGCGGCAAGGTTGGGAATAACACGCCAGTCCTATCAAGGGCCACCGAAGACGGCAGCGCCGCACTACGATCTTACCGGCTTCGAGCGGGATCGTGCCATCCGGCTTGGTGCGCTGGCCGTGACCAGCGACGAGATACTTGCGGTGTACCGGCGTGTAAAACGTCCAGGAGAGAAGCTGCGCAGACAGGTTGTTTAACCCGGACGGTTGCGTTTTCTCATTCCTCGCTTTATATGCGCGGCCATTCCACACACGGACTTGGTTCCATCCAGGAGAAATCTGGCTGGGACCGCCGGTGGCGTAAGGGTGATCCGAACGTCATGTCCGTGGAGGCAAACCGGAAAGGAAAAGACAATGGCATTGCCTGATTTCAGCATGCGCCAGCTTCTTGAAGCTGGTGTTCACTTCGGCCACCAGACCCACCGCTGGAACCCGAAGATGGCCCCGTATATCTTCGGCGCCCGCAACAACATTCACATCATCGACCTTTCGCAGACCGTGCCGCTGCTGCACCAGGCTCTCAAGGTCGTTTCGGACACTGTCGCTCGCGGCGGTCGCGTCTTGTTCGTCGGCACCAAGCGTCAGGCATCGGACATCGTTGCCGAGTCAGCCGCACGCTCGGCCCAGTACTACGTCAACTCGCGTTGGCTCGGCGGCATGCTGACCAACTGGAAGACCATCTCCAACTCGATCCAGCGCCTGCGCAAGCTTGACGAGCTGCTGGCTGCGGATGCTCAGGGCTTCACCAAGAAGGAGCGCCTGAACCTCGAGCGTGAGCGCGAAAAGCTGAACAAGGCCCTCGGCGGTATCAAGGACATGGGCTCGACCCCGGACCTGATGTTCGTGATCGACACCAACAAGGAGTCGATCGCAATCCAGGAAGCCAAGCGTCTTGGCATCCCGGTCGTCGCCATCGTCGACTCCAACTGCGATCCGGATACGGTCGAGTACCCGATCCCGGGTAACGACGACGCCGCACGCGCAATTCAGCTGTACTGCGACCTGATCTCGCGCGCCGCTATTGACGGTATTGCGCGTCAGCAGGGTGCACTGGGCGTTGATCTCGGTGCAGCGGAAGAGGCTCCGATTGAGCCGACCCTCGAAGAGGGCGCCGAAAACGCGTAATCTTGTCGGTCGCATCTGGCGACGACAGATTTGAACTACGGGCTGGCGCACCTGGAATTCCATGGTGCGCCACGCTCTTTTGCAACTACCGGATTTGAAGAGGCGACAATGAGCATTTCTGCTGCACAGGTCAAACAACTGCGCGAGATGACCGGCGCGGGCATGATGGACTGCAAGGCCGCACTGGCCGAGACCAACGGTGACATCGAAGCCGCTGTCGACTGGCTGCGCGCCAAGGGTATCGCGAAGGCTGACAAGAAGGCGGGCCGTACCGCTGCAGAAGGTCTGATCGGCGTTGCATCCGACGATAACGGCGCAGTTGTCGTCGAAGTCAATTCGGAGACCGACTTCGTTGCTCGCAACGAGGCGTTCCAGGAGATGGTTCGCAAGATCGCTACCGTTGCCCTTCCTACCGACGGGTCGGTCGAAGCAGTGTCCGCCGTCGACTACGGCGATGGTAAGTCGGTTGCCGACACCGTGAAGGATGCGATTGGTACGATCGGCGAGAACATGAACCTTCGTCGTTCGGCAAAGCTGAACGGTGTTGTGGCGTCCTATATCCACAACTCGGTGGCAGACGGCCTCGGCAAGCTCGGCGTCCTGGTTGCCATCGAAACTGACGGCGATGCAGAAGCTGCACGCGCATTTGGTCGCCAGGTTGCAATGCACGTCGCTGCAACGAGCCCGCTTGCCCTGACGGCTGAAGAGGTCGATCCGGCAGCTGTTGCGCGTGAGAAGGAAATCTTCTCGACGCAGGCTCGTGAGTCCGGCAAGCCGGAGAATATCATCGAGAAGATGGTCGAAGGCCGTCTGCGCAAGTTCTACGAAGAAGTCGTGCTGCTGAAGCAGGGCTTCGTCATGAACCCGGACGTTACGGTCGAGCAGGCCATGAAGGATGCTGAGAAGGAAATCGGCGCCCCGGCCAAGATCACCGCATTCGTCCGCTTCGCGCTTGGTGAGGGCGTTGAGAAGGAAGAGGCGGACTTCGCCGCTGAAGTCGCTGCTGCGGTCAAGAGCTAACAGTTCTTCCGTTCCGTACACTGCTAACGTCAGGGCGCCGCGTGACATCGCGGCGCCCTTCGTGTATCTGCGCACCGCAACATCCAGTTAGTCACGAGGAGCCCATGCCTAACAAGCCAATTTATCGCCGCGTCTTGTTGAAGGCTTCTGGTGAAGCGTTGATGGGCGAGCAGGGGTTCGGCATCGATGTATCCGTTGCCGACCGCATCGCTGCAGACATTAAGGAAGCACGCTCCATGGGCGTCGAGGTCGGCGTCGTTATTGGCGGGGGCAACATCTTTCGAGGTGTTGCAGTTGCGTCCAAGGGCGGCGATCGCGTAACCGGCGACCACATGGGTATGCTGGCAACGATCATCAATTCGCTCGCTCTGCGAACCTCCCTCATCAAAGCTGGTGTCGATGCGGTCGTACTGTCCGCAATTGCCATGCCCGAACTTTGCGAGAGCTTCTCACAGCGCCAGGCGACGGCATACATGGACGCTGGCAAGGTCGTGATTTTCGCCGGCGGCACGGGCAACCCCTTCTTCACTACGGATTCTGCTGCGGCTTTGCGCGCTGCGGAAATTGGCGCGGATGCGCTCTTCAAGGGGACGCAGGTCGACGGTGTCTACTCTGCTGATCCGAAAAAGGATCCGAACGCGAAGCGCTTCGAGAAGATAACCCACGCAGAGGTCCTGCGTGAAGGGCTAGCCGTGATGGACACTGCCGCGATTGCGCTTGCGCGCGAGAACAACATTCCGATAATCGTCTACTCGATTCATGAAACGGGCGGGTTCGGTGCGATCCTGCGTGGCGAAGGCCGTTGCACGGTCGTTAGCGAGACGTAACGGACTCAACCCTGATTTTTCCCACAATCAGCGCCGATCTTACGGCAGCGGAGGATTACCGATGACCAACGGAGTCGATTTCACCGACATTCAGCGTCGCATGGACGGCGCAATCAACGCGTTCAAGCATGACCTTGCATCTCTGCGCACCGGCCGTGCGTCCGCAAATCTGCTGGATCCGATCCAGGTGCAGGCATACGGGTCCAACATGCCCATCACGCAGGTCGCGACCGTAACGGTGCCCGAGCCACGCATGATCTCGGTCTCTGTATGGGACAAGCAGATGGTTGGCGCCGTCGACCGGGCTATTCGCGAATCCAACCTTGGCTTCAACCCGATTGTTGATGGCACCACTCTGCGCATCCCTCTTCCGGAATTGAACGAGCAGCGCCGCAAGGAGCTCGCCAAGATCGCGCATCAATATGCCGAGAATGCGCGGGTCGCTGCTCGCCACGTCCGTCGCGACGGCATTGATTCTTCTAAAAAGGCCGAGAAAGACGGCGAGATCAGCCAAGATGACGCCCGTGTTCAGGCGGACCGCATCCAGAAGATTACTGATGACACGATTGCTTTGATCGATAAGCTGCTTTCCGAAAAGGAAGCAGAGATCATGCAGGTTTAATCGCGGCCACACGCCGGACCCGCTACTTCGGGGGGAAAGGAACGGGAATTGAAGCCCGAGCACATAGCAATCATTATGGACGGCAATGGCCGCTGGGCGAAAGCTCGTGGCCTGCCGCGCATCGCCGGGCATAGAGCCGGTGTTGAGGCGCTGCGTCAGACCGTCCGTGCTGCGGGTGACCTCGGCATCGAATGGCTGACCGTCTATGCTTTTTCCTCGGAAAACTGGTCTCGGCCGCAAAGCGAGATCAGCGATCTCCTTGGCCTCCTGAAGACGTTCATCCGTAGAGATCTCGCGGATTTGCATAAAGCTGGTGTCCGGGTCCGTATGATCGGGGCAAGGGACGGTCTTGCAAAAGATATTCGTCACCTGATCGAAGAGGCGGAGAGCCTGACTGCAAATAACAAGGCCCTTAATCTCCTCATCGCGTTCAACTACGGTAGTCGAGACGAGATCGTCAGGGCGACGCGCGCCATTGCAAATGCCGTCGCGTGCGGAGAGCTTCGACCGGAAGATGTGACGCAGGAGCTGATTGGCAAATACCTCGACACGAGTTTCGCGCCCGATCCTGATTTGATCATCAGAACCAGTGGCGAACTTCGGCTGTCTAATTTCCTGCTTTGGCAGGCTGCATACGCCGAGTTGGTGTTCATGCCGTGCTATTGGCCAGATTTTGGCAGGAATGAATTGCTACAGGCCATCGATAGTTACGCAGCGCGTGAGCGGCGGTTCGGCGGGGTCACGGTTGCGCGAGACGTAGCGCTATGACGGTTGCTGCCGGTCGGAGTAATCTTCAGCTTCGGGTGGTCTCCGGGGTCATCCTGGCCATAGCGGTGCTCGTCCTGACATGGGCAGGGGGCTTTTGGTACCGACTGCTCTGCGCCATCATCGGCGGTGCTATCTTCTATGAGTGGACCGGGATGCTGATGCCGAAGGAGAGAGCAACGCACCGCATTGTGCTGGCGGCTCTGTTCGCACCCATTCTCCTCCTTCTTCTCGCCGGTTGGCCGATGGTGATGATTTTGGCCGCTTCGGGGCTGATCTTCGTCATCAGCGCGGCGCTTTCTCTCTCCACCCGAAATGGCCTCTGGCCAGCGCTAGGCGTTCTTTATGCCGGTGTCAGTGCGATCGCGTTGGCCGCTCTTCGTGGCGACGATTCGGCCGGGCTTGCCGCAACGCTCTTTTTGTTCGCGGTGGTCTGGACCACGGATATCGCTGCATATTTTGTCGGCCGTGCCTTGGGTGGCCCGAAGCTGGCTCCATCAATTTCTCCTGGCAAGACTTGGAGTGGTGCTCTTGGTGGCGCAGCTGGCGCTATCATCCTTGGTCTTGCGGTGGCGATCCTGCTCGGAGCGACGGTTCACTGGTTGAGCTTGCTGGTCATGATTCTGGCCCTGTCGGCGGTATCTCAGGTAGGAGACCTTTTCGAATCGTCGATCAAACGCCGGTGCGGGGTGAAGGATTCCAGTCAACTGATCCCTGGGCACGGTGGCGTGATGGATCGGGTCGACGGGTTGGTCGTTGCTGCCATCGCGCTGTTCTTGCTGGGCGCAATAACGGTTTCCCCAGAGTTTCCCGCGCATTTCCTATTTGCGGGGTGAGGGCGTCTCCGTGTCGAACGATAGTAAGGTTCGGACACGGATTTGCCCGTATTGATCCTGTATCAGGACTAAGCATCAAGAGCGGGCAGGAGCCGACGTGAACGAATTCCTGGGCACTTTTTTCAGCCTCGACAACATCTTTTTCACGACGATCATACCGTTTTTGTTCGTTCTGACAGTTGTCGTGTTCGTCCATGAGATGGGGCACTACCTGGTAGGCCGGTGGTGCGGGATCGGTGTCCGCGAATTCTCTATCGGTTTTGGGCCTGAACTCATCGGCTTCAACGTTCGGAAGGGTACGCGCTGGAAGCTTTCCGCCATCCCCCTGGGCGGCTACGTGAAGTTCATGGGTGACATGAGCGTCACCAGCGATCCGTCGGCGCAGGAAACGCATGCGCTTACGCCGGAAGAGCGCCGGGGCGCGTTTCATCTACAGCCGGTCTGGAAGCGCGCAGCAACGGTGTTCGCGGGCCCCCTCGCCAATTTCATCCTGACAATCGCGGTTTTCGCGGTCATGTTCACCATATACGGACGCTACGTTTCCGAGCCGATGGTGGCGGAGGTTCGCCCAGACAGCGCTGCGGAAGAAGCAGGCTTTCAACCCGGCGACCGGTTCGTTTCAATTGACGGAACAAGGGTCACAACGTTTGGCGACGTGCAGCGCCTAGTTTCGGGCCGTGCCGGGGATTCGATCACATTCGTCATGCTGCGCGACGAGCAGGAGGTGACGCTGATGGCGACACCTCAACTGGTCGAGCAGGAAGATGCCCTCGGCAACACTATTCGAATTGGCGTGATCGGGGTCGTCAACAATCAGGAGCTCGGCCAGCCTCGGCACATCGAATTTGGCGTTGGCGAAGCCTTGGTAGAGGCGACTAAGGAAACCGGCCATATCATCGCGCGGACCGGTCAGTTCTTTCAGCGATTCGTTGCGGGCAGGGAGGATCGCTGCCAACTCGGGGGTCCAGTCAGAATCGCTGACATGGCAGGCAAGGCTGCGGCCCTCGGCTTCGAGTGGCTTGTCCAGCTTGTCGCAATGCTGTCGGTTGGCATCGGGATTCTCAACCTGCTGCCCATCCCTCCGCTCGATGGTGGCCATCTGGCCTTTTACGCCGCGGAGGCGACCATGAGGCGTCCGGTATCCGAGCGTGTCATGGAGATGTTCTATCGCGTGGGAATGCTCGTGGTTCTTGGCTTCATGCTGTTTGTCTTCTGGAACGATCTATTCGGTTGCTAAAAGATGAATGAATTTCGTAGCATCCGAGTGAAATTGACGCTGCGTTTACCATGGCACCGCTTATCCGTGACGCTAATGCCACGGGAGGCGATTAAGTAAATGGATCTTAACCAGAACCCTTGCGTGTAGGCGAAATCCGGGTAATACGGTACGACACTTGGCAGCCACGTCCGGTGTTCTCGCCGTGGGGACTACGAGAATAAAAGGTTTCAGAGCCCAATGAAGGCAGCTTCTAATTTGTTCGGCGCCGTATCGGCGATCGCTATTTCGGCCGGCGTTGTGGTTAGCGGTGCAGGTGTCCTGCAGTTCGCTACCGTGACCGTCGCTGAAGCCGCCGTGGTCAACCGTATTGACGTTCGCGGCAATCGTCGCGTTGATGCGGAAACGATCCGGAACAACATCGGTATCCGTCCGGGGCGTAATTTCAGCAATGCTGATGTCGATGAAGCCGTGAAGCGGCTGTTTGGCACGGGCCTGTTCTCCGACGTTCGGATCAATCAGGCGGGTGGCGCTCTCGTCGTCACCGTTGATGAATACTCCATCGTCAATCAGGTTCTCTTCCAGGGCAACAAGCGCCTCAAGGACGAAGATCTGAACCGTCAGGTCCAGCTTCAGGCGCGCGGTTCTTACTCGAGCGCTATGGCAGAGGCCGATGCCGAAACCATCCGCCAGGCATACGCACGCGTCGGACGTGAAGATGCAGTCGTCTCGTACCAGGTCGTCGATCTGGGTGAGAACCGCGTCAATGTCATCTTCAACGTCGAAGAGGGTGGTCGTACGAAAATCTCGACGATCGCGTTCGAGGGCAATTCGGCCTATTCCGACAGCCGTCTTCGTGATGTCATCTCGACAAAGCGTTCGGGCGTTATGTCGTGGCTGACCCGTAATGACATTTACGATGCTGATCGTCTTCGTGCTGACGAAGAGGCGCTGCGTCGCTTTTATTACAACCGTGGCTATGCCGATTTCCGCGTGATTTCTTCGTCAGCTCAACACAATGAAGAGACCAATGCCTACGAAATTACTTTCGCTATCGATGAGGGTCAGCGCTATCGCTTTGGCTCCGTCGAGGTCGAAAGCACAGTCGAGGGTCTGACGGCTGAGGTTCTGCGCTCGGAACTCAAGACGGCTGAAGGCAAATACTACAGCGCGAAGGCAGTTGAGGATACGCTGCTTGGTCTATCGGAGCGCGCAGCTGATCTCGGTTATGCTTTCGCTCAGGTTACGCCGCGCGGTGATCGCGACTTCGAAAACAGCACAATCTCGGTCGTGTATACGATCGATCAGGGCCCGCGCGCCTATATCGAGCGTATTGAAATCCGTGGCAACAGCCGTACGCGTGACTATGTCATCCGTCGTGAGTTTGATGTCAGCGAGGGCGATGCGTTCAACCAGGTTCTGATCCAGCGCGCAAAGCGCCGTCTGGAAGCTCTGGACTTCTTCACTACCGTCAATATCGCGACTGCGCCTGGCTCGGAGCCGGATCAGGTGGTGCTGGTCGTTGACGTGATTGAGAAGTCGACCGGTGAACTGTCGGTCGGTGGCGGCTATGCCACCGGTGGTGGCCCTTCGGGTGGCTTCTCGGTTGAAGGCTCGATTGCAGAGCGTAACTTCCTCGGTCGTGGACAGGCAATCCGTCTTTCCGGCGGTGGCGGCAAGAATTCGCGCGACTACCAGTTCTCGTTCACAGAGCCGTACTTCCTCGGTCGCCGTATCAGCGCCGGTTTCGACATCTACCGCAACACGCGTGAGTACGATGAGTACCACAGCGAGTTGACCGGCGGTACGATCCGCTTCGGCTTGCCGATTTCGCAGGGTCTGTCGACGCAGATCGCGTACAACTACACGCAGGAAAAGTACAAGTACGACGAGAGTTGCGTAGAGGCGGGTTACGGTGGTCCGCTTACCTGTAACAATCCTGCTGTCCTTTCGCGTCACATCGTTGATGCGATTGATGAGGGCACGTGGACCAAGTCGTCGGTCAGCGGCTCTCTGATCTACAACACGATCGACAACATTCAGAATCCACGTAGCGGTCTCTACGCGAACTTCACGACCGAAGTGGCAGGTCTTGGTGGCGACGCCAAGTGGGCCAAGTTCACAGCGCGCGGTAGCTACTACAAGCCGTTGGTTGATGAGCTCGATCTCGTCGGCTTGGTGTCGTTGGGTGCCGGTCACATCCAGAGCTATGGCTCTGGTGAACTGCGTGTCTTTGACCACTTCCAGGGTAGCGATCGGATGATCCGTGGCTTCCGCCACAATGGTATTGGTCCGTACGATCCGGAAGTTCAGCGCGGTCGCGATAGTTACCACCTCGGTGGCATGACGTATTTCAATGCTTCGGCTGAAGTGCAGTTCCCACTACCGCTTCTGTCTGAAAGCCTTGGGTTCCGCGGTGCCGCGTTCGTCGATGCAGCCACGCTCTACGGCAATGACATCGCCGGTGCTGCCGGCACGGACATGGAATGGCGCGCTTCGGCTGGTGCGAGCATCATCTGGGCTTCGCCGTTCGGTCCGCTGCGTGTCGACTACGCTGTTCCTTTCAAGAAGGAAGAGAGCGACCGGGTGCAGGAGTTCAGCTTCGGCATGTCGACGCGGTTCTAGTCACGGCATTAACGGTTCCGGGCCGCTCGCGGCCCGGACAAGAAGGCTCGTATGACGGACCCGGTTTTCTTTGAGGCGTCGCGCAGTTTTACCGCAGCTGATATTGCGGCGCTGACGGGAGCGGAGCTTCGCACTCCTGAACATGCATCTATGACGGTGTCAGCGCTTGCATCTGCCGAGAACGGCGGTGCGGGCTCGCT
The DNA here is from genome assembly GCF_016124105.1 of Aquamicrobium zhengzhouense. Classification (GTDB taxonomy): domain Bacteria; phylum Pseudomonadota; class Alphaproteobacteria; order Rhizobiales; family Rhizobiaceae; genus Aerobium; species Aerobium zhengzhouense. Next base: position 518,932 of record NZ_JADGMQ010000001.1, on the reverse strand, counting down.
GTCGTTCGTTGAAGGACGGCGTAACGCTGCCTTGGCCAAGGGGATCACTGGCGGCGTACTTTTGTGCACTGATGACGTTGTCGCATCCGTGCCAGAGGGTATTGCGGTACTCGTATCGCGTCGTCCCCAGCAGGACTTTGCCAGCATCGGCAGAATGCTGTTTCCGGCTGCCGCTCGTCCGGCCTCCGTAACCGGCGAAACTGGTGTTTCAACTTCCGCATTTATCCATCCTACTGCCACGATTGAAGATGGCGCGATTGTCGAGCCAGGCGCGGTCATCGGCGCAGATGCGGCAATCGGTGAAGGGTCGATTATTGGCCCTTCGGCAGTGATCGGAGCAAGGTCGAAGATTGGGCGCGAGTGCTTCATCGGTGCCGGAGCAAGTGTCCAGCATGCGATGATTGGAAATCGTGTGATCCTTCACGCAGGCGTACGGGTAGGGCAGGACGGTTTCGGCTTCGTCGGTGGCCGGGAGGGCCCGGAGAAGATGCCGCAAGTCGGCCGTGTCATCATTCAGGATGATGTGGAAATCGGTGCGAATTCGACAATCGACCGCGGAGCTTTGAGCGATACGATCATCGGCGAGAAGAGCAAGATCGACAATCTCGTCCAGATTGCCCACAACGTCCGTATCGGCCGCTCCTGCCTGATTGCAGGTCAGTGCGGTATCTCCGGGTCAGTCACCCTCGGGGACGGCGTGATGATGGGCGGTAGCGTCGGTATCGCCGATCACATCAAGGTTGGTTCGGGTGCAGCAATCGCTGCCCGTTCGGGGGTGATGAACGATATCCCCGCGGGCGAGCGTTGGGCAGGTGCTCCGGCACGTCCGATCAAGGATTTCTTCCGAGAGGTCGCCGCCATCCGCAAACTTATTACTCCAAGAAACGAGAAGGGACAGGGCGATGGCTGAGGAAACTCAGAACAACACGCTTGAAAGCCTCGATATTCTAAAGATTATGCGGTTGCTGCCGCATCGCTATCCATTTTTGCTCATCGACCGGGTGATTGAGATCGACGGTGATAACTCCGCGATCGGCATCAAGAACGTCACGATCAACGAACCACATTTCCAGGGCCATTTCCCGGAACAGCCGGTGATGCCGGGCGTATTGATCATCGAAGCAATGGCACAGACTGCTGGCGCGATCTGCATTCGCAGCACGGGCGAAGACAAGCCGTCGCTGGTCTACTTCATGACGGTTGACGGCGCGAAATTCCGCAAACCGGTCGTTCCGGGTGATCGCCTGGAAATTCACGTTAAGAAGCTCAAGCAGCGCGGCAATATCTGGCGCTTTGCCTGCGAGGGCATCGTAGATGGCAACAAGGTTGCTGAGGCCGAGATTTCTGCGATGATGTCGCCAAAGCCGGCGAACTAACGGAGCACCTATGAATTCGGAAACATTTGTTCATCCGAGTGCGCTCGTTGAGGCGGGCGCACAGCTCGGTGCTGGCGTTTATGTGGGCCCCTTCTGCCACGTCGGGCCCGACGTGGTACTTGGTGATCACGTACATTTGAGCAATCACGTATCGGTGCAGGGCGTCACTACCATCGGCAGCGGTACGCGAATTCAGGCGTTTGCCACGCTCGGCGGCTTGCCTCAGGACACCAAACATAAGGGCGGTCCTACTACGCTCACCGTCGGCGCCAACTGTGACATCCGCGAATCCGTGACGATCCACAAGGGATCAGATGCAGGAACCGGTGCCACGGTGGTCGGGGACAATTGTTTTCTGCTAGCCTACTCGCACATCGCTCATGACTGCATCGTTGGAAACAATGTCACGCTTACAAACGGAGCAACGCTCGGCGGGCATTGTGAAGTTGGCGAATATGTAATCATTGGCGGCCTCACTGCGGTCCACCAATTTGTGCGTATCGGGCGTCGGGCTTTTCTTGGCGGCTGCTCAGCAGTTGTAGGCGACGTCATTCCCTACGCGATGGCGGTTGGTAACCGCGCAACGCTGCACGGATACAACGTGGTCGGGTTGAAGCGTGCCGGGTTGAGCCGCTCGCAGTTGCAGGCCATGCGCGCGGCGTACCGGATGCTCTTCTCAAGCGAGGGAACGGTTGCAGAGAATGCCGAAGCGGTTCGGCAGGCCTACTCGGATATTCCGCAGGTGGTCGAAATCCTCGACTTCATGACCAGTCGCGGCAAGCGGCATTTCGTGGTACCCGCATTGGATGACCGCGACAATGCCAGTGACAATGACGCCGACTGAAAAGACATCTGCGCCTATCAATTTTAGGGACGGTCGCGTCGCCATCATTGCAGGTGGCGGCGCTTTGCCTATCGCCGTTGCGCGTACGCTTTACACACAAGGTTGTAATCCGTTTGTAGCGGTGCTTGATGGCGAAGCTGACCCAGTAGATTTTGCCGGTATCTCCCAGATATCTGTGCGGCTTGAGGAATTTGGGCCGTTGCTCGATCGTTTCAGCCGCGAACAAGTTTCCCATGTGATCTTGGCGGGCAGCGTCGGCAGACGGCCACGTCTGCTTGGCATGAAATGGAACTGGACGTTGATGCGTCTGGTAACACGTGTTGCGGCGGGCCTCATGCGCGGAGATGATGGGCTCCTACGGACCGTGATCTCGGCTATCGAACGCCAGGGAATTAAGGTCGTTGGCGCACACGAGATTGTGCCGGATCTGCTGGCACCAAAAGGACTTCTGACTAAGGCCGCGCCAACGAAAACTGATCTCGTCGATATCACGGCCGGCTCAGAAGCGGCTGAGCTGATAGGTAAGCTTGATATCGGTCAGGGCGCTGTTGCCATTGGACAGCGTGTCATCGCCCTTGAAGGAATCGAGGGGACCGAAGGTCTGCTCGAGAGGACTGGGGACATGCGGACACACGGTCGTTTGGCCGGAACCAAGCGAGGCGTTCTCGTCAAACGGTTCAAGCCGCAGCAGGAACGTCGAGCGGACATCCCCGCAATTGGACCGGATACGATGGACCAGGCGTATCAGGCGGGCCTTGCTGGGGTCGCGGTAGAAGCCGGTGGGTGCTTCATTCTTGATTTCGAACGAACCGTTATGCGCGCGGACGAGCTTGGGCTGTTTCTGATCGGCATCGTGCCCGAGACACAGGGTGATGCTGATGCCCGCTAGACCTTTGCGGATTGCCATAGTTGCAGGTGAAGAGTCCGGCGACTTGCTGGGTGCAGACCTGGTCGAGTCACTGACGCGGATTTCTGGGCGATCCGTTGAGCTGGTGGGGGTTGGCGGACGTCATCTGGCTAATGCCGGCCTTAATTCGTTGTTTGACAGCTCCGAAATCGCCCTTATGGGCATCACGGCAGTCCTGAAAGATCTACCGCGTCTAATCCGGCGGATTGGTAAAACGTCGTCATCTATAGCCAAGGCAAAACCTGACTGCCTGGTTACCATTGATAGCCCCGATTTTGCGTTACGAGTCGCGAAGAAGGTCAGAGCAGCAGATCCGTCGATCCCGATTATTCACTACGTGTGCCCGAGCGTGTGGGCTTGGCGGTCGGGCAGGGCACCGGCAATGCGCCCCTTTGTCGATGAAATCTTGTGTGTGCTGCCATTCGAGCCACGCGCACTTGAAAAGCTCTCGGGCCCTCCGGGTACCTATGTGGGCCATCGCCTGACCGCGAATCCCGGGGTCAAAGCGGCAGCGGATCTTCAGGCGCGACGGGCGCGCTCAGGCAGAAAACAACTTCTTATCCTGCCGGGTTCAAGAAGAAGCGAAGTCAGCCGTCTGCTAGAGCCCTTCCGCGAGACCGTCGATATTTTGCGTCAGCGGGGTGCTGACTTTGACATCGTCGTTCCAACTGTGCCGCACGTTGCAGGCGCGGTAAAGGCGGCATGCTCAGACTGGACGGTACAACCAGCGATCGTCGAGACCACCGAGGAAAAGTGGCGGGCATTCGGAAAGTCTGATGCGGCGCTTGCCGCTTCGGGTACCGTTCTGCTCGAACTGGCTCTATCGGGCGTGCCGATGATCTCGTGTTACAGGCCGGATTGGATCGCGTCGCAACTCACACGCTTCGTTACAACGTGGTCTGCAGCCTTGCCGAACCTGATCGCGGATTGGCCGGTCGTTCCGGAATTTTACAACGAGTTCGTACGCCCGGAATTTCTGGCCCGCCTCGTCGAGCAGCTATGGTCCGATACTCCAAGCCGCGCAGCGCAGCTTGACGGTCTGGCACAGATTGCCAGAAACATGGCGATGCTGAAGCCGCCAGGCGACCTTGCTGCGGAAACGGTGCTGCGCAGGATTGCGAATTAAAAAAGGGCGCTCGAGGCGCCCTTTTTGATGTGAGTGCGATCAGCGCTTTGCTATCGGCACGTAGTCACGAGAAGCATGGCCGGTGTACAGCTGGCGCGGGCGGCCGATACGCTGGCTAGGATCTTCGATCATTTCCTTCCACTGCGCAACCCAGCCGACGGTACGAGCAACGGCGAAGAGCACGGTGAACATGGTGGTCGGGAAACCGAGCGCCTTCAACGTGATACCCGAATAGAAGTCGATGTTCGGATAAAGCTTCTTCTCGATGAAGTACTCATCGGTCAGAGCGATCTTCTCGAGCTCCATGGCGACGTCCAGCAGCGGATCGTCTTTGATGCCCAGCTCGCCGAGAACCTCATGCGTCGTCTTCTGCATGATCTTCGCGCGCGGGTCATAGTTCTTGTAGACGCGGTGTCCAAAGCCCATCAGGCGGAACGGATCGTTCTTGTCCTTGGCCTTGGCGATGTATTCCGGGATACGGTCGACCGAGCCTATCTCGGCAAGCATGTTCAGAGCGGCTTCGTTAGCGCCACCGTGAGCAGGGCCCCAGAGGCAGGCAATGCCAGCGGCAATGCACGCGAACGGGTTCGCACCCGAAGAACCGGCCAGGCGAACCGTCGACGTCGACGCGTTCTGCTCGTGGTCGGCATGAAGGATGAAGATCCGCTCCATCGCGCGAGCGAGAACCGGGTTCACCTTGTAGTCTTCGCACGGCACAGCGAAGCACATGTGGAGGAAATTCGCTGCGAAAGACAGCTCGTTCTTCGGATATATAAACGGCTGGCCGATGTGGTACTTATAGGCCATTGCCGCAATCGTAGGCATCTTGGCGATCAGGCGGATCGATGCAACCATACGATGGTGCGGATCGGAGATGTCGGTGGAGTCATGATAGAATGCCGACAGCGCACCGACGACACCGCACATGACGGCCATCGGGTGTGCATCGCGGCGGAAGCCGGTGAAGAAGCGTGATAGCTGCTCGTGCACCATTGTATGGCGCGTCACGCGATCGTCGAAATCTTCCTTCTGCGCCTTGGTCGGCAGTTCGCCGTAAAGAAGCAGGTAGCAGGTCTCGAGGAAGTCGCCATTTTCAGCGAGTTGTTCGATCGGATAACCGCGGTGCAGCAGAACGCCTTCGTCACCATCAATGTAGGTGATCTTAGACTCACAGCTCGCAGTGGACGTGAAACCAGGATCGTAGGTGAACGCCCCCGTATCCTTGTAGAGCGAGCTGATGTCGATGACTTCCGGCCCTACAGTCCCTTGTCGAACCTTGAATTCATTGGCTTTTCCCTTGAAATCAAGCGTTGCAGCTGTGCTGCTCATGACAATCACCTCTTAGTAAGTTTCCCCGCCACCGATCAGCATCGCGCCCTGCGGCAACCCCCGATCGCGCAAACTAGCTATCCGATTTGGTTTACCCTGCCAAGCTAAACCGCCCGGCAAATGTTGCAATGCAAAATATAAGCGGCTGCTCAAAAAGTTACCATTATCCTGCTGCTTGATCGCGCAAACGACCAAGGCTCTCATCCTTTCCGAGGACAGCCAGAACGTCGAAGACCCCAGGCGATGTCGATCTTCCGGTCAAGGCTGCGCGGAGCGGTTGAGCGATCTTGCCCAGCTTCAGGCCAGAAGATTCGGCATGTTCACGAACCGCGGCTTCGGTGGTCGCTGCACTCCACTCTTCAAGCGACTCGAAACGTGGCAGGAGTGCGCCGATGACGGCACGGGCGTCAGCGTCGAGAATCTGACTCGCCTTCTCATCAAGCGCAAGCGGCCGTGCGACGAACAGGTACTGTGCCGAATCCGCTAGCTCAACGAGGGTCTTTGCTCGTTCCTTGAGCCCGGGTAGGGCAGCAAGCAGCTTCGCCTTCTGCTCGGAGGTCAGGTCCAACGGGATGGCACCGCGGGATTCAATGTAGGGCAGCGTTGCCAGGAACTGATCCAAGAGGGCCTCATCGCGTGAGTTGCGCATGTGGATGCCGTTGAGGGCTTCCAGTTTCGCGAAATCGAAGCGCGCTGCTCCTTTGTTTACATCAACGATGTCGAACCAGTTGATCATGTCTTCGGTCGACATTACCTCATCGTCGCCGTGGCTCCAGCCAAGACGCACGAGATAATTCCGCAGTGCTTCCGGCAAATAGCCCATCGCTCGATATGCCTCGACACCGAGCGCGCCGTGGCGCTTGGAGAGCTTCGCTCCATCTGCACCATGGATCAACGGAATGTGCGCCATCACCGGCACGTCCCATCCCATCGCCTCGTAAATGATGGTCTGGCGTGCAGCGTTGGTAAGATGGTCGTCGCCACGAATGATATGGGTGACGCCCATATCATGATCGTCCACCACCACGGCATGCATGTAGGTCGGGTTGCCGTCCGAACGTAGGATGATGAAATCATCCAGATCCTTGTTGGGAAAGCGGACGTCGCCCTGCACCTTGTCGCGCACCAGAGTCTCGCCATCCTGTGGCGCCTTGATCCGGATTGCCGGCTTTACGCCCGCAGGTGCCTCTGACGGATCACGGTCGCGCCAGCGGCTATCGTAGCGTGGGGGACGACCCTCGGCGCGAGCCTTTTCGCGCATTTCCTCCAGTTCCTGCGGCGTCGCGTAGCAATAATAAGCTTTGCCAGCACAAACGAGTTCGTTCGCCACCTCGCGATGTCGTTCCGCGCGTGCGAATTGAGAGACCGGCTCCCCGTCCCATTCGAGACCGATCCACTTCAAGCCCTCAAGAATCGCGCTTGTGGCAGCTTCGGTCGATCGTTCACGGTCAGTGTCCTCAATTCGCAGCAGCATGACGCCGCCGGTGTGCTTGGCGTATAGCCAGTTGAAGAGCGCGGTGCGGGCACCACCGATATGCAGAAAGCCGGTGGGCGAAGGCGCGAAACGAGTGACTACCTTGTCGGACACTTGATCCATCCATGAAACGCGGGGCACTTGTAGTGCCGATGGCAATTATCTGGCGCTCATGTAGCATAGCGCCCTCATCGTGCAAGCGCTTACCAGATCGGGGGCCGCGGCATGGGCGGGGAGGAGACATCATACTCTGACGAGCGCCGTCAGTTTCACGGCGATCGAGACTTGCTGGCCGCAGTGTCAGGTATTTCAGGGCAACCCAGCCAAAATCGTCGTCTGCCGAGCATCCCGATATACGGGCTGTTCTTGGATCGGGACCGCGTCAAAGCTCGCATTGGGCGGACCTTCGACGCCGAGCGTGATCAGGGAACGCAATTCCTCTTCTTGCCTGTCTTGCTGGGTATCGGAGCGCTTGTCTATTTCGCCTGGCCCTATGAGCCGTCGCTGCTGGGCGTCCTCGTCGTCGCGTCCTTGTTCGGTGTCGCAGCATGGCGATTGCGAAGGCACCCACTACTGAAAATGCTTGCGGCAGCCCTTCTTGTAGTCTCCCTTGGAGCGCTGCTTGGCAAAGTTGAGACGGGCCTCAAAAGAACAAAGATTATTGGATCCGAAATCACGACCCGGCTGACGGGACGAGTCGATCGGGTTGAGCATCAAGCCTCGGGACGTGTGCGCCTGACGCTCGAAGTCTTGGCGACCGAGCGTCCCGTTTTGCGCTATTCGCCCGATCGGGTGAGGGTTACGGCACGGGCTCTGCCGGAGGGAGTTGGGCCAGGAGATGTCGTCCAAGGCGTTGTACGGCTTATCCCTCCTTCTGGACCGGTCCGACCGAATAGCTATGATTTCGCGTTCCAGAGCTATTTCACGGGAATAGGAGCGATTGGTTTTTTTCTAGGAAATCCGGTCTTGGCGGAGCGGAGCTGGCCTTCGCTTAGCGTTGACGCCCAAGCGCGTGCGAAAATCGAACTGTTACGCCAGAAAATGGCCGAGCGGATAATTTCTGTGGTCGGAGGGCCGGAAGGGGCAATCGCAGCCGCTCTAATTACCGGAATTCGGGCTGGTATCCCGGAAGAGATTAACGACGCTCTGCGTGTCGTGGGGCTTTACCATGTCATTTCGATCTCCGGCCTCCACATGGCGCTGGTAGGCGGGACGTTGATGGTCACTCTACGTTGCCTCTTCGCGCTCTGGCCGGCATTCGCAACACGATGGCCGGTCAAGAAGTTTGCAGCAGTGCTCGCACTGGCAGCGTCCGCATTTTATTTATTGATTTCAGGTGCTGACGTTGCTGCACAACGAAGTTTTCTGATGCTGGCAGTGATGCTTCTGGCGGTTGTCTTCGATCGCGCAGCGCTGACAATGCGAAACTTGGCGATTTCCGCGATCATCATACTTGTAATCTCCCCGCATGAAGTCGCTGGCCCTTCTTTTCAGATGTCTTTCGCCGCGACTGCCGCGCTTGTTGCTGCTTATGCGGCGTGGAGCAGACGACGGAAATCACGACGGAGCCACGGAACGGGTGTGAAAGGCCGAACTGCAGTTGGGAGGGGTGTGCGCAATTTGATCTCCGCCGCTGCCGCACTCGCCATGACGTCGGTTATCGCAGGCAGTGCGACGGCGATCTTCAGCGCTTGGCATTTTCAACATGTCTCGCCGCTCGGATTGCTGGCTAATCTGGCTGCGATGCCAATTGTCTCCGTTGTTGTAATGCCAATGGCCGTCCTGGCCTCCGTTCTGATGCCCCTCGGCTGGGACGGACTGCCCCTATACGCCATGGGGGAGGGGATCGCCGCGATGAACGCGATTGCTACGCAACTTGCCCAACATAGCTTCCTTGATTCGACAGGTGCGATCTCCACCTTTGCGGTGCTCCTTTTGGCATCCGGACTGGCGCTGCTGACGATGGCGCAAACATCGTTGCGATATGCGGCAACGATACCGATGATTACCGGTGTGATAGTCCTCCTGGCATCGAATCCAATTCCGGATGTTCTGGTCTCGGAGGATGCGCGGTTGGTGGGCGTGAAAACGTCGGATGGTGCAGTCGCCGTAAACAATCCCCGGCCACGCGGCTTCACCATCGAAAACTGGCAAAGAGCGTTGAAGGCAACGAACGTCCTCAAGCCGACTCATGAGAAGGCGGCCGCTATGAAGGGTGAGTTTCAGTGCGACGAGCTATATTGCTCGGCCAAGCATTGGACGGGTGCCATCATTACCTACACGGCATCCGATGACATCGCTCGTGCCGCATGCGGCGAAAGCACGGTCCTGATCATCGCCGATGCCACCATCCTAAATCCGTGCGTGGACGGCCTAACCCTTGTCCTGACGAGCCGCGACCTTGCCCTGAACGGCGCGGCCGAAATCAGGCTGCCTCGGGAACCAAATGCACCCGCAAAATTGCGGCAAGCAATCAACTTGCCGCTCCGCCCCTGGCACGATCATCGGCGGTATTCCAGGGCAGCGCGCGGATTGGCTGAATATAAAGGCGAACCTTCGAGAAGCCGCCCGTTGCCGTCAACCGCGCCCAAAGACGCCGATCAGTAGCGACGAATTAGCCCGACGAGCCGACCCTGAACCTTGACCCGGTCGGGCCCGAAAATTCGTGTTTCATATGCCGGATTTGCCGCCTCGAGCGCGATTGAATCGCCCTTGCGGCGAAACCGCTTCAGCGTTGCTTCCTCATCGTCGACCAGCGCCACCACGATGTCTCCCGGAGTAGCAGTGGAGCCGTCACGGATAATCACGGTGTCGCCATCGAAGATACCGGCTTCAATCATCGAGTCGCCCTTGACCTCAAGCGCGTAGTGTTCGCCACCGCGCAGCATCTCCGGCGGAACACTGATTGTGTGCGTCTGGTTCTGTATCGCGCTGATCGGCACACCAGCTGCGATGCGTCCCATTACAGGCACTGAAATGGCCGCCGCCGCGTCGTTGCCAGCGGTGTGTAGTCTTGACGGCTCGGGGGTACGCCCCAGACTGCCTTGGATCACGCTCGGAGAAAATTTCTTTGCGGAGTTCAGGCCGGGAGCAATCGAGTCGGGCAGGCGTAGAACTTCAAGCGCTCTAGCACGATTAGGCAGACGCCGAATGAAGCCTCGCTCTTCAAGGGCGGTGATCAGGCGATGAATTCCGGACTTGGAAGCCAGATCCAGAGCGTCCTTCATCTCGTCGAATGAGGGCGGGATGCCTGATTCCTTCAACCGCTCGTGGATAAAGAGCAGCAGTTCGTGTTGCTTGCGTGTAAGCATCGGGCGCCCCTTCAGAATCAGACAAACAAACCCAGAACAAACACTATCTGTTCCAGTTGTGTTCCGCAATCGCCAATATCCGGGTGGGGAGGCTGCACAGCGCGCCAGCTTGTGGCACAAGATCAATCTTCTCTAATTTGATTTGGGAGGATCATTTTGCAGCCATCAGTTTTCGACGACCGATCGTGTTTCCTCGGCGAGGGACCGCTTTGGCATCCGCTGCGCGAGCAGCTGTTTTGGGTCGATATCATTGGCCGCAGGCTATTGACACGTAAAGGCGATGAAGCCGCAGAGTGGTCATTCGATGTTCCGGTGTCGGCTCTAGGATGGGTGGACAAGGATTGCATTCTGGTCGCAGGGGCCAACGGCCTCATTCGCTTCGACCTGGTAAAAGGCGAGGGGGAGATGATTTGCCCGCTACCGCCAAGTGAGCCGGCACTTCGGACCAATGACGGGCGAGCGGATCCCAAAGGCGGCTTCTGGTTCGGCACGATGGGAATGCAGGCGGAACCTGGCGCGGGAACGATCTACCGTTACTACAAGGGGGAACTGCGGGCGCTTCGCCCTAATATCCAAATTCCGAACGCCACCTGTTTTTCGCCGGAAGGGGATTATGCTTTCTTCACCGACACACGCCAGCGCATAATCTGGAAGCAGCGGCTCGACGCCGAGGGCTGGCCAATTGGTGATCGTTCCGACTTCCTGGACCTCCGTGAGGCACAAATCAGTCCCGACGGGGCGATTTTTGACAGCGAGGGGTACATGTGGGTCGCCTGCTGGGGCAAGGCTTGTGTGATCCGGTTTGATCGAGATGGCCAGGAGGATTTGCGGATCGAGCTGCCAACAAGCCAGGCGACATGTCCAGCTTTCGGCGGGCCGGATCTGACTACGCTGTTCATCACGACGGCAAGGCAAGGCCTGAACGATACCGCGCTTTCCGAGCAGCCGCTGGCCGGCATGACCTTCTCTGTCCCGACGAGCTTCCGGGGGATCGCAGATCCACGAGTATTGCTCTAGCCTATAAAACTCGGCTTTGGTGCAAGGAAGGAGCCGCAGCGCGATTTCAGTCAGAAAGAATGTCGCGCATGCCGCTTTCAGGGGGCCGAAGCCTTGACCGCGTTGGAATGCCAGTGCCACACATCATAGTGATGGTAGCGCTGTACAGCTAAGCGGCGATCTGAGCAGGCGACGAAACGCGTATGAAAAAGACAAACAACCCGCAAGAACCGCGTTGGCTTGGAGACGGACGACCGACACGGATCGCGCTGGTACCGCCATTATCGGCGGCCAGATGGCTGCTCGTACTCGTTTTTCTCGCCGGTATTTATTTCTTTCACGGCTTTCTGGTGCCTGTTCTGGCTGCGCTGGTCATCGGTTTCGCCAGCTGGCCGATCTATCGCGACCTGCTTCGCCGCTGCGGCGGTAGTCGCCCGCTCGCGGCTACGATCGCGATCGCGCTGATTGTAGCTTTCCTCGTCGTTCCGGTTGTCATGGCGATCAGCTATACGATCACCGAAATTGGGGTCTGGTTCACATGGGCAGTGGAAACCAACCGTACGGGGGCGGCCGCGCCTGAATGGATGATCCAGCTGCCGGGAGGGATTGGCGCATGGCTCGACGAGCAGTGGCAGCGTTATATCGGGCATCCGGGCGCACTCGGTGAACTGGTACAGATCGTCAGCGGTGCAAACATCGGCTCGATCTATCGTGGTGTCCTTGCCGCCGGTACCGGCCTGTTTGACCTGCTGCTGACCCTCCTGTTCATGCTCATAGCGCTGTTCTTCGTCTACAAGGACGGCGAGAACTTCGCCGGACAGGTCGATACGCTGGGCGAGCGCATCCTGCCAATGCGTTGGGAGCGGATCTCACGCGTCGTGCCAGCGACCATCAGCTCGACCGTAATGGGGATGACACTCATTGCGATCGCGGAAGGCATCGTCCTCGGCATCGCATACTGGATCGCCGGTGTTCCATCTCCGGTGACGTTCGGCGTCATTACCGGTGTTATGGCGCTGATTCCTGGCGGCGCGCCGCTCAGCTTTACTCTTGTATCGCTCTACCTGATCGCCTCGGGTTCGCCCGTCGCAGGATTTGCCCTGTTTGCCTGGGGCTCCATCGAGCTCTTCATCGTTGACAAGACAGTCCGACCCAAACTGGTGGGGGGGCCGATCAAGCTGCCGTTCCTGCCTACCTTCTTCGGCCTCATTGGCGGGGTAAAGACGATGGGGTTCCTAGGCCTCTTCATCGGCCCTGTACTTATGGCGCTTTTGGTCGCCATCTGGCGCGAATGGCTCCATGAAATGGCTGCGCCGATTCCGGTAGCTGTTAGCGATGAAGACGATCTGGCGAATAAAAACCAGACGATCGTGAGTTGATCAGCAAGGACTGTGGATGGGCACGGTTACCTGACGCACATCCGTACATTATTTCGTTAAGGGCTTGACTTGATGCGAATATCTGCGGCTTCTGAAATTACCTGATCCCTCTAGCACCCGAAAGCCGAATCACGCGGAATGACCGACGCGAACCTGCTATTGTTTCTCCTGTTGTTGCCGTTTGCTGGCAGCGTAGCAGCTTCACTGCTCCCCTCGAATGCGCGTAACGCTGAGGCTTGGCTATCGGGCCTGATTTCAGTGACCGCCTTTGCGATCACTGCGTTCTTATACCCGTCGGTCAAGAATGGTGGGGTGGTTCGTCGTGAGGCGGAGTGGCTTCCCGAACTCGGTGTGAACTTCACGCTGCGGATGGATGGTTTCGGGTGGATGTTCTCGGTGCTGATCACCGGCATCGGCCTGCTCGTCGTCATTTACGCGCGCTACTACATGTCGCCGAAGGATCCGGTGCCGCGGTTCTTTTCTTTCCTGCTGGCATTTATGGGCGCGATGCAGGGGCTCGTTATCTCCGGTAATCTGATTGTACTCGCCATATTCTGGGAACTGACCAGTATCGTGTCGTTCCTTTTAATCGGCTACTGGCATCACAATCAGGCTGCGCGCGACGGCGCGAGAATGGCGCTGACCATCACCGGCATCGGTGGACTTGCGCTGCTCGTCGGTTTGATGATCCTTGGCCATATTGTCGGAAGCTATGATCTGGACGTGGTGTTGGCGTCAGGCGATCTCATTCGCAACCATGATCTTTACACACCGGCGCTCATCCTGATCCTGCTAGGCGCACTGACCAAGAGCGCGCAGTTTCCATTTCATTTCTGGCTGCCCAACGCGATGGCGGCACCGACGCCGGTATCTGCCTATCTGCATTCCGCGACGATGGTGAAAGCTGGCGTCTTCTTGCTCGCGCGCCTCTGGCCGGTTCTGTCCGGCACTGATGAATGGTTCTTCATCGTCGGACTGACCGGCATGACGACGCTTACCCTTGGCGCTTTTTATGCGATTTTCCAGCAGGATCTGAAGGGTCTTCTTGCCTATTCAACAATCAGCCATCTTGGTCTGATCACGACGCTTTTGAGCTTGGGAAGCCCGCTCGCGGCCGTCGCTGCCATCTTCCACATGATGAATCATGCGACCTTCAAGGCGTCGCTTTTTATGGCCGCTGGTATCATCGACCACGAAGCCGGAACACGCGACATGCGGCGTTTATCAGGCCTCTTTTCGTTCTTGCCAATCACGGCCACGCTGGCGATGGTTGCAAGCGCGGCCATGGCTGGCGTGCCTCTGCTCAACGGTTTCTTGTCGAAGGAAATGTTCTTTGCCGAGACCCTGGAAAAGCACCATGGCTCGATTCTGGACGGTCTTGCTCCGTATGCAGCCACCCTGGCCGGCGCCTTCGCTGTCACCTATTCGGTTCGGTTCATTCATACAGTTTTCTTCGGCCCGAAGCCTGTAGACCTTCCGAAGATTCCGCATGAGCCGCCCCATTGGATGCGCCTTCCGATTGAGTTGCTGGTCCTCATCTGTCTAATCGTCGGAATGGTACCGAGCATCACGGTTGGGCCCTATTTGCACACCGCCGTGGTTGCGGTGCTGGGGAGCGAGACGCCGGAGTACAGTCTCGCGGTCTGGCATGGCTTTAACACGCCCTTGGTGATGAGCGTCATCGCACTCGTTGGCGGAATCCTCTTGTATTTCGCGCTGAACAATTATCTGGCGACCTGCGAAGATGGCACGCCGTTCTTGCGCAACCTAAAGGGACAGCGAATCTTCGAGCGGATCCTGGTGACCATCTCGTGGCGCTGGGCGCGTTGGATAGAAGCCAATCTTGGGACGCGTCGCCTTCAGCCGCAGCTTCGTCTTGTAGTCCTAGCAGCATTCGTCGCAGGACTATGGCCGCTATTTCAGGCTGGATTCCGACCTCAAAATGTAAGCTTCGACGGCTTGGACCCAACGTTTGCGGCATTTTGGGCTGTCGGCATCGTCTGCGCGATTGGCGCGGCATATCAGGCCAAGTACCACCGCCTCGCGGCCCTTATTCTCATGGGCGGTGCGGGGATTGTAACTTGCATCACTTTCATCTGGTTCTCAGCGCCTGATCTGGCGGTCACGCAGCTGGTGGTCGAAGTCGTTACCACTGTTCTGATTTTGCTCGGTTTGCGGTGGCTGCCACAGCGTCTCGAGGAAGTGGACAACGCGGTCACGCCGATGGCACGCATGCGCCGCCACCGCGATTTCGCGCTCGCCCTCGTGTGCGGCGTCGGCATGACGATGATCGCCTACGCAATGATGACGAGCCCGATGCCGGACACGATTGCTGATTTCTTCCTCGACCGTGCCTATTCGGAAGGTGGCGGAACGAACGTTGTCAACGTCATTTTGGTCGACTTCCGCGCATTCGATACGTTCGGCGAAATTACCGTTCTTGGCATCGTTGCGCTTACCGTCTTCGCTCTCCTGCGCCGTTTCAGGCCCGCGCCGGACAGTGTGGGCGTGCCCGAGCAGCAACGTATCCAGAACCTGATTGATGATGAGCGTCCCGACCGCGAAGTTGGTTCGACGGTGCGTGACTACCTGATGGTTCCGTCCATTCTGATGCAGTGGATGTTCCCGGTTATCATCTTGCTGGCTGCATATCTCTTCCTGCGCGGGCACGACCTGCCTGGAGGCGGCTTTGCAGCCGGCGTCACCATGGCGATTGGTTTCCTGCTGCAATATCTGGCAGGCGGTACTCGCTGGGTTGAAGATCGCCTGCGCATACTTCCGGTTCGGTGGATCGGTGTCGGCCTTCTCGCGGCAGCGTTCACTGGCCTCGGAGCGTGGCTATTTGGAATGCCTTTCCTGACGAGTTACTTCCAGTACACGGAGATTCCATTCATCGGAAAAGTTCCGACGGCAAGCGCCCTTCTGTTCGACCTAGGCGTGTTCGCGCTGGTCGTTGGCGCGACCGTCCTCATGCTCATCGCAATCGCGCATCAGTCCGTACGTAGCTATCGCGTGCGCGCTGTTGAAGCAGCGAAGGTCGAGGAGGACGCCTGATGGAACTGGTCCTTTCTATCGGTATCGGTGTGCTTGTCGCGTCGGGAGTGTGGTTGCTGCTCCGACCGCGTACCTATCAGGTCATTATCGGTCTTTCTTTGCTGGGCTATGCAGTGAATCTCTTCATATTTTCGATGGGGCGATTGAAGACGAACGCGGCACCTGTCGTGCAGGGTGTTGACGTCGTTGATCCAGCGAATTTTGCGGATCCGATACCCCAGGCGTTGGTCCTGACTGCAATCGTCATCGGGTTTGCGACGACGGCGCTGTTTCTTGTTGTACTTCTGGCAGCACGTGGGTTTACCGGGACAGATCATGTTGACGGCAGGGAGCCGGAGCGATGATCCCGGGACCTGAACATCTCGTCATCCTGCCCATAGTCCTGCCATTGCTGGCAGGCGCGTTGCTCTTGTTCTTCAACGATCAGGAACGCGTCCTGAAGGCGACTGTATCGATCGTCACATCGATCGCGCTGCTAGTCATCTCGGTGATGCTGATCAGAGTCGCGCACTTCGATGGAACGGCCGAGAATGGCCGCGTGGTCGTTTACCTGTTGGGGAACTGGCCGCCGCCCTTTGCCATTGTGCTGGTACTCGACCGGCTTGCGGCCATGATGCTTCTGCTGACGTCGGTTCTCGCAATTCCGGCGCTGATATTCTCGATCGGTCGCTGGCAGAAGGCAGGTCCGCACTTCCATACGCTATTCCTTCTGCTGCTGATGGGCCTCAACGGCTCGTTCCTCACCGGCGATCTGTTCAATCTCTTTGTATTTTTCGAAGTGATGCTGGCCGCGTCGTACGGACTTGTCCTGCACAGCTCAGGGCCGCAGCGTGTCAGGGCGGGCTTGCATTACATTGCGATTAACCTAGCGGCCTCACTGCTGTTCCTGATCGGCGTCGCCATGATCTATGGCGTCACCGGTACTTTGAACATGGCAGACCTCGCGGTACGAATTCCGCGTGTCTCTCCTGAAAGCATGATGATGCTGGAGGCCGGAGCAGGGATCCTCGGTATCGCGTTCCTGATCAAGGCCGGGATGTGGCCCCTGGCTTTCTGGCTACCTACCACCTACACGGCGGCGCCAGCGCCGGTCGCGGCGATCATGGCGATCATGAGCAAGGTAGGCGTCTATGTCATCCTGCGTCTTTCGCTTCTGTTTTTCAGCGAGGAAACGGTCTCAGCTGGATTCGGGACGAATGCGCTACTGCTCGGTGGTCTTGCTACGATCACTTTCGGAGCGATAGGCGTGCTTGCATCTCAGTCGCTTGGCAGGCTGGCAGGGTTTTCTGTCCTCGTTTCCTCAGGGACACTGCTGGCGTCACTCGGTCTCTTCGAGGCTGGCGTGACCGCTGGTGCGCTGCTTTATCTCGTCAGCTCGACCGTCGCGATAAGTGCTTTCTTCCTGCTGATCGAGCTTGTGGAACGCGGTCAGGATCAGATCTCGAACGTTCTGGCCGTGACTGTCGAGGCCTTCGGTGACGAGGAGGTCGATGAGGACTTTGAAGAGGAAGTCGGGGTAGTCATTCCGGGCACGCTTGCGATCCTTGGCATCAGTTTTGGTGCTTGCGCATTGCTCCTGGCGGGGCTGCCGCCCCTCCCGGGATTTGTTGCCAAATTCGTGATTATCGACGCGGGTATGAACCCCGGCGGAGCTGACGGAGGCAGTGTCATCAGCCCTTCTGCCTGGTGGCTGACAGCCTTCCTCATTCTGTCAGGCTTGGCCTCACTGATTTCGATGAGCCGCGCGGGCATCCGCGCCTTCTGGGCGCCAGTGGATGCCGTCGTTCCGCGCGTTCTAGTCACGGAGATTTTGCCGATAGCGGCACTGCTCGTTCTGACCTTTGCGATCACTGTGCAGGCCGGCCCGATCATGCGATACATGCAGGCAACCGCGGATAATCTGCATGACCCTCGCATTTACATTGAAAGCGTGATCGACGCTCCGCGTGCCGTGACACCTATGAGGGAGACAACGCAATGAAGCGCTTGTTCCCCTTTCCACTGCTGACGGTCTCGCTCATCGGCATGTGGCTGCTGCTGACGAGCTTCTCACTTGGAAATCTGATCCTCGGAACGGCGGTTGCCTTGCTAGCGGTCCAAGGGCTGGTGGCACTTGACCCCGTTCGGCCGAACATCAAGCGGTGGGATCTGTTGCCGAAGCTGCTTGGCATCGTTCTCCTGGACATCATCCGTTCGAACATCGCTGTGGTGACGATCATCCTGCAGGGGAAGAAGAGGGCGAGAACGTCCGGCTTTCTCAGCATCCCACTGGATCTCCGGGACCCGGTTGGGTTGGCTATTCTGTCGGTAATCATTACCAGCACGCCGGGTACCGCGTGGATGGACTATGATTCAGCGAAGGGAACGGTGTTGCTCCACATCTTCGATCTGGTAGATGAGGCGGAGTGGATGGACATCATCAAGAACCGTTACGAGCATCTTCTGCGGGAGATTTTCGAATGAGTGAGATGATCGTCATGGTCGCGGTTTATGTGGCTCATATGGCCTTGGCGCTCGCCATGATCTTTGCCTTGGCACGCATGATGCGCGGACCAAGAGCACAGGACCGGGTTCTTGGCCTCGATACCCTATACGTTAATTCCATGCTGCAGGTGCTTGTCTTCGGCATTCGTACCGGAAGCACCTTTTATTTTGAGGCTGCGTTGATCATTGCCGTTCTCGGCTTCGTCGCAACCGCGGCATTGGCTAAATTTCTGATGCGCGGTGAGGTGATCGAATGAGCCACGCGCAAGACCTGCCGCTTTGGGCAGCAATTATCGTCGCGCTTCTTCTGCTTCTTGGCTCAGGGCTGGCACTCGTAGGCTCATACGGCTTTTGGAAGTTGCGCTCTTTCTATGACCGCGTACATGCACCTACCCTTGGGACGAGTTGGGGAACCGGTGCCATTGTCATGGCGTCGATGATCTTCTTCTCCGTGCTGCAGCTACGTCCGGTCCTGCATGAGTTCCTCGTCGGCGTGTTTGTGACCGTCACGATGCCGATCACCCTGATGTTGCTCGCGCGGGCCGCAATCTATCGCGATCGGGCGGAAAACAACCCGGAGGTGCCTCCGATGGATCCGCCTCGTATCAAGCTCGACGTCGGCGCTGATCCAGACGCCCCGGAAAGCAGGTCCTGAGGCGGGATAGAGTTGACTTCCCGAAATTAGTGGCGAGGCATTGGGTCGAAAGCTTATTGTCTTCGTGAAGCAGAGGGCTGCATGCAGTCGATCACTCGCCATATAATCACCGGGGTCCTCACGATCGTACCGTTAGGAGTGACCGCGTGGATCATTTCCTTTGTGGTTGACATGCTGGTCTGGGCCGGAAGGCCTGCTACCTTTGCGCTGGCGGGTGTATTGCGGCCAACGATGCCCGACGCTGCGGACCTGTTGCTGGCCGGCTGGTTTCAATCTGGTCTCGCCCTAATTCTCGCACTGCTCTGCCTTTTCTTACTTGGCAAGACATCCAACGCCGTGGTCGGCCGCAGATTGCTTCGGGCATTTGACCGGATTGTCGAACGTGTGCCGCTGGCACGTACGGTCTATGGCGCCACTCAAACATTGATACGCTCGCTTGGGGGCGATGGAACGCCGACAGGGCAACGTGTGGTCCTGATTGAGTTTCTATCTGAGAACATGCGCGCGGTGGGGATAGTAACCCGGGTTTTCCCCGAAACGGAGCAGCATCCGGAATTGGCTGCCGTCTACGTTCCCACGACGCCGAATCCGACCTCTGGCTTTGTGGAGCTGGTGCCTACGTCGAGACTGGTCTGGCTCGATTGGACGAAGAACGATGCGATGGCCTTCATCGTATCCGGCGGGGCAATGGCTCCAGACAATGTCCCGCTCAATTGGCCCAAATTACATCAGACGGTCATGGTTCCTGATCGTGAGCCAGTTGTGAGCGCTCAAAGCCCAGTACGACGAACAGCGCCAGCGCAAACGGAATAATAAGGTAGAGCAGGCGGAAAACGAGAAGTGCCGCGAGGACGTCAGCCGGATCCATCTCGGACAGACCCGTGATGAACACCAGTTCCAGAACACCAAGGCCACCGGGTGCGTGCGAGAGCAATGCAGCGGAGAATGAGATCAAGAAGATCCCGAGAACGATAACAAAGCCCGGGTTTCCAGCTTCGGGAAGGGCAAAGTAAATGATCGCGGCAGCGCCGATGAGCTCCAGGGGAGCGATCAGCAATTGCCGCCCAACAATGTGCAGTTTCGGATAGTGAACCTCGATCTTGCCTAGTTTCAACGGGCGCAGTTTCAGCGCACTCCCTAAGACATAAAGGCCCACCAAGGCGAGGAGCATGACTCCGGTTGCCGATGATGCTGACACCGGCAGCACCTCCACGAACCGCTCCGTTAGTTCCGGTTCAATTATCAGGACGATGCCCGTGAGCATGAGCGTGCCCAAAGCGAACGTGAATGAGCAGAACGCGACGAGTACGCCGACTTCGGCAGCACTAAGGCCTTTGGCAGTATAAGCGCGGTAGCGAACCACCGACCCTGAAAACACCGAAGCGCCAATGTTGTGGGAAAGGGCATAGGTGGTGAACGAGCATATGGTCATGTAGAGCCAGCCCACCTCCCTTTGCAGGTGGAGCAGAGCCAAGTGGTCGTATCCAGCAAGTGCCGCGTATGCGAGCAGCGTTGCTGCGATAGACAACATCCAAGCGTGAACGGAAATTGCGGCCAGACTTTCCCAGAGTTCATCTAAAGATAGACCGCGAAGTTCATGGTAAAGCAGCCAGATAGAAAATGCGACGGCCGCCACTCCCACGACCGCCCAAAAATACCGTTTTATATAGTTCACGCAGGCACCTATCCCCTATTGCGGCGACCCTCCCGATCACCACGCCTCAACTTCTTATCGGCCGGCCCCCCGACCACTTTGTGCTTGGCCCCGACGCTCGCTCGAAAAGCTGGGAAGTGGCAAAAGCGACGCCTGTCCCACGAAGTGGTTAGGCGAAGCACCTAACATAACGGGAAATGCTCGATTGAAACCAAAAAAAGCGCGCGCCACGCAGCCAGAAGCGAGAATTTTCTGGGGCTCCTCCGAACCAAAGGCAAGGTGACTTACCCGCCTTCATTGATGAAATCATCGTGAAGGGGAATTCAATTCCGATCCCGGCGCATTTGGCAAAACGAAATATCGTGGAGGTGGCGCTCTTCGCAATTCCTTGCTTTAGTGTTCTCCGCGATTGTCCGTATGATGCGCGCAACTTGGGGTGACTGTATAGTGGAGGTGGTTGGGATGCGCGGGTTTAACCGGGTCGGGCAATTATGAAGCTCGCGTTCCATGCCGTTCTTGCTCTGGCGGCTCTGAATAGTCCCGTTCTCGCAGTGGCTGACCCTTCGTCTATTCAGCGCGTGGGGGAGGCGAGGGAAGTCATACTTGGTATCGACGCTGACCGCGCTTATGGGGAGTACCTCGCCGGCGATTGTGTCGCTTGCCATCGTCTTTCTGGCGAACCCGCCGGAATTCCAATAATCCATGGCCAGCCGGTCTCGGATCTCATTACGGCGCTCCTGGAGTACAAGCTCGGGGTACGGACCAATGAGGTGATGTCGGTGCGCACTGCGCGGCTCGGAGACCAAGAAATTGCGGCCTTGGCCGCCCATTTTGCAGCACAGACGAAATAAAATCCTAGATATTGGAGAGGGACATGAGCGGATTAACCAGGCGCCACTTTGGATTACTGCTGGGGGCTAGCGCGTCTTCGCTGGCACTGCCTACCTATTTGCGGGCCCAAGAGAAGCCACGCGTCGTTGTCATCGGTGGCGGGCCAGGCGGTGCGACCGTAGCCAAATATGTCGCCCGTGATTCAGCAGGTGCCATTGACGTCACCCTGATCAACGAAACCGAGACTTTCACCACTTGCTTCTTCTCGAACCTGTATCTCGGGGATTTCCAATCCTTCGATGACATCACGCACGACTACGACAAGCTGGTGTCGAATTACGGGATCAAGAAGATCACGGGCCGTGCCGCTTCCGTAGACCGTGAAGCGAAGACGGTGACACTGGCTGACGGCTCGACCGTTCCGTACGATCGCCTGGTTTTGGCACCCGGCATCGACATAATCTACGATTCGGTTCCAGGATACTCGCAGGAAGCCGCTCAAATCGCACCTCATGCCTGGAAGGCTGGACCGCAAACGCAACTCCTGAAGGAGAAGTTGGACGCGGTCGAAGACGGTCAGAACATTGTCATGGTCGCGCCGCCAAATCCATTCCGCTGCCCTCCTGGACCTTACGAGCGCATCTCCATGTTCGCTCACGTTCTGAAGAAGAAGGGTTTCACGCGCTCGAAAATCTTCGTGCTCGACTACAAGGAAAGCTTTTCGAAACAGGCGCTGTTCACTGAGGGCTGGGAAGCGCACTACCCGGGCATGGTCGAATGGTACGGTCCCGATGTTCACGGCGGCGTCAAGTCGGTAGACGCAGCGGCGGGAACGGTCGAGACCGATCTCGACGTCTTTGAGGGCGCGCTCCTCAACATCATCCCGTCGCAGCGTGCAGGTGCTATTGCCGTTGACGCAGGGGTAACCAACGAAGCCGGTTGGGTGCCCATCGACGAGAATTCGATGCGCTCGAAGGTAGATGATTCCATCTTCGTCCTTGGCGATGCGTCGGTCGCTGGTGACATGCCGAAATCCGCCTTCTCGGCCAACAGCCAGGCAAAGGTCGCCGCGATCAACATTCGCGCTGACCTTACGGATGCGCGTGCTTTCCCTGCTCGCTATTCCAACACCTGCTGGTCGCTGATTGAGACCAATGACGGCGTTAAGGTCGGCGCACAGTATGAGCCGAAGGACGGTAAGATTGCCGCTGTTGAGACATTCATCAGCCAGCCCGGTGAAGACGCTGATCTGCGTAAGGCGACCTACGAAGAATCCGTGGGTTGGTACGCGGGTATCGTTGAAGACGTATTCGGCTAAGATTAGCTGATCTCTAAGCGAGGGTTGCAGCGGCGCTGCAGCCCTCGTATTTCGTTGGAAAGGCCGTCGATTAAAATGGCCATTGCAGGAGGTTGACCATGCAGATGACCAGGCGGCACACGCTCCGTCTAACTATCGGCGTTGCTGCGGCTGTTGTGGCCGGGGCAGGAGTCCCCGCTGCCTATGCCACGGATGTTGACGCGCAAAAGTTGATCGATGAGTTCTTGAACGGTGCCGAGGCAGAAGCTGCTCGAGTGACTCTGACCATTCCCGAGACTGCTGAAAACGGCAATGCGGTGCCTATTACTGCCGCTGTCGAGAGCAAAATGGTGGGTAATGATCTGGTGGAGAGCATTCTCATCGTTGCCGGTGGGAACCCACGTCCTCATGTCGCTCAGTTCAACTTCACCGAGGCAAGCGGCCTGGCGCAGGTAACCACCCGCATCCGGTTGGCTCAGTCCCAGACAGTGACCGCCGTTGCTCGGATGGCGGATGGGCGGGCATTTATCGACCATCGCGATGTTCAGGTGCTGGTCGGCGGCTGCACGGGCTGACAGGAGATAATGATGTCATCAAGACCGCGTGTTCGCGTACCCGATACCGCTAAGGCGGGCGAGATAATCCTGATCCGCGCCTTGCTCAGTCACCCGATGGAATCCGGTCAGAGGCGCGACAGCTCTGGTACAATAATCCCGCGAAAGATCGTGAACAGCTTTACGTGCACTTTCAACAGAGAGCCCGTCTTCTCGTGCGATCTTGAGCCGGCGATTTCAGCCAATCCGTATTTCGAATTTCACGCAAAGATCGTGAAAAGCGGCGAATTCGAGTTTGCCTGGACTGACGATGACGGCACGATCTACACGCACAAGCACACGATCGAGGTTGCTTAGCGCAGCATGAGCACCTTGCAGGGGTCGCCAACAGCAGCGGCGGGTGCGTAGGGCTCACGCACAATCAACGCATTGGCCTCGGCCAGTGTTTTCAACATGGATGAGTCCTGCGTCGCGAATGGCGTTGCAACGAGCTGGTCCCCATGATGTTCGGCCGTTGCAACTACAGCCCGCACGTAGTCCTGCCTCGTCGAGTTGGCCTCCATCGCGGCGCCAAGGACGGCGCTGCGGAAGTCGTGGCGATGGTCTGCGCCGCACAGAGCTGCGACCAGTGGCTTGAGGAACAACTGGCCACATACAACGCTGGATACCGGGTTGCCAGGAAGCCCGAGAATACGCAGCTGAGCAAGCCTCCCATACATCAGGGGCTTGCCGGGCCGCATGGCGATCTTCCAGAAATTCAATTCCATCCCGGCCGCGGTCAGAGCTTCCTTTACGAGGTCATGATCGCCCACTGATGCGCCGCCCAAAGTGACGAGAACATCTGCACCGGAGTTGCGTGCGCGTTCGATCGCGAGGTCCAGTGCCGCCAGATCATCGCCGACGATGCCCAGATCGAGCACCTCACCGCCAGCCTCAACGACCAGAGCCATAATGGCGAACGTGTTGGACGCGACGATCTGGTCCGGACCCGGCTCATTCCCGGGTGCAACCAGCTCGGATCCGGTTGCGAGGATAGCCACTAGAGGTTTTTTGACCACGCTGACTGTGGGGTGGTTTGCAGCTGCGGCAAGTGCCAGCGCAGGTCCATCCAGCACCCGGCCTGCCTCAAGCAATTTCTCGTCCGAAACGAAATCGAGACCCGCCTTGCGGATGTGTCGACCGAATGCGGTAGACTCCGCCGCCTCGATGAATCCATTTGGATGTACGATGGCATCTTCCTGCAGAAGGACCGTATCAGCACCTTCCGGGACCGGTGCACCGGTAAAAATGCGAACAGCCTGGCCCGCGTTCAACGTGCCTTCGAAGCGCCTGCCGGCGAGCGATTCCCCAGTCACCTGGAGCTTCGCCGGAAGTGATGCAATGTCTTCGGCGCGCACGGCATATCCGTCCATTGCAGACGCGGCAAACGGTGGCTGCGTGCGCAATGCATAGAGGTCGTGCGCGAGAGTGCGCCCTATAGCATCTGCAAGGCTGGAGGTCTCCGCTGGAAGTGGCTTTACATCGGAGAGAAGTCTCTCCAGCGCCTCGTTGACCGGAAGAAGCGCCATCAGATTGCCCCGCGGTGAAAATCGTCCGATTTGCCCCCGGTCTTCTCAACGAGACGAACTTCAGAAATCGTCATCGCCTTGTCGACTGCCTTTGCCATGTCATAGATCGTCAGGCACGCCACGGAGACGGCCGTCAACGCTTCCATCTCAACCCCGGTCCTGCCGCTGACGCGGGCGAGGGCGGTCACGCGCAGGCCCGGCAGTGTTTCATCCGGTTCAATCTCGACTGCCACTTTATTCAAAAGTAGCGGATGGCAGAGGGGAATCAGCTCATGGGCCTTTTTCGCAGCCATGATGCCGGCGATGCGCGCAACACCAAGAACATCACCCTTCTTAGCGTCGCCGGCCAAAATGGTACGTAGAGTTTCGGGAAGCATGATCACCGATCCCTCGGCAATTGCCGTCCGAACGGTTTCCGCCTTGTCGCCAACATCGACCATGTTGGCCTCGCCTGAAGCACCAAGATGAGTGAGTTCGCTCATTTAGGAGGCCGTCCGATTTCCCAGCAGTGCCTCAGTTGCAGCGGTCACGTCTTCCTGCCGCATCAGGCTCTCGCCGACAAGGAACGTCGAAATGTTCGACTTTGCGAGTCGGAGACAGTCGTCGTGAGTGAAAATTCCGCTCTCACCGACGATGATCCGGTCCTGCGGGATCATCCTGGCCAGACGTTCCGATGTCTCCAATGAGACCTCGAAGGTGCGGAGGTTACGATTGTTGATCCCAAGCAGCGGGGAGGACAGGGCGCCAAGCGCACGTTCAAGCTCCTCCTCGTCATGCACTTCGATCAGCACATCCATTCCGGTTTCGAAAGCAGTGTCTTCCAGTGCTTTCGCCTCATCATTTGTGAGGCTCGCCATAATAATCAAAATGGCATCGGCACCCCAGCTGCGCGCTTCGTAAACCTGGTAGGGCTCGAACATGAAGTCCTTGCGCAGGGCCGGAAGCGAACAGGCATCACGGGCTGCACTTAGATACTCAGGAGAGCCCTGGAACGATGGCGTGTCTGTGAGTACGGATAGGCAGGCTGCGCCTCCAGCTTCATAAGCTTGCGCCAACGCCGGCGGATTGAAATCGGAACGGATGAGGCCCTTGGAGGGGCTTGCCTTCTTGATCTCCGCAATCAGCGCGAAGCCGCCGGCTTCCAGTTTGGCAGAAATCGCGCGCTGAAATCCGCGGGGTGCGGCGACATCCGCGGCACGAGCCTTGACCTCATCGAGGGAAAGCCGAGCTTTTGCAGCTGCGATTTCTTCTCGCTTGTAGGCCTCGATCTTGCGCAGGATATCCGTCATTCTTTGCCCCGGTTAGAAACTTCAACGAGCTTGTCGAGCGCCGCAGTTGCAGCGCCACTATCGATGGCCTTCGAAGCGAGGTCTACGCCTTCGCGCAAATTTTCCGCTGTGCCTGCAATGACTAGCGCAGCGGCCGCGTTAAGGACCGAGATCTCACGATAGGGGCATTTTTCGCCTGCAAGCACGCTGCGCAGCGCTCGAGCATTGTGCTCGGCGTCCGCGCCCTTCAAGTCAGCCTGAGTGACCCGAGGCAAGCCTACTTCCTCGGGCGTCACTTCAAAAGTGCGGATCGAGCCGCCAGAAATTGCCGCGACTTGTGTGGTCCCGGCGGTGGTCAGTTCGTCCAGACCCGCACCATGGACAACCCAGGTCGATGTTGCGCCGAGGCCTTGCAGCACTTCTGCGATTGGCACCACCCATTCGGGGGAATAAACGCCGACAAGTTGTTTCGTCACACCTGCAGGATTGGCCAGTGGCCCGAGCAGGTTGAAGATCGTGCGGGTACCAAGCTCAACACGCGTAGGCCCGACGTGGCGCATAGCGGAGTGATGGACGGGGGCGAACATGAAGCCGACACCAGCCTCATGGATGCACGCCGAAATCGCCTCCGGTCCAATTTCGATATTTACGCCAAGAGCGGCAAGGGCATCTGCTGCGCCGGACTTCGATGACAAGGCGCGATTACCATGCTTGGCGACTGGAACACCCGCTCCTGCCACAATGAATGCCGCGCAAGTGGAGACATTATAGGAGCCGGACGAGTCACCACCCGTTCCGACGATGTCGACCGAATTATCAGGCGCATCCACGCGCAGCATCTTGGCGCGCATCGTTGCAACAGCACCGGAGATTTCCGGCACGGTTTCGCCCCGTGTCCTCAACGCCATCAGGAAGCCTCCAATTTGGCTCGGCGTTGCGTTGCCCGACATCATGATGTCGAAGGCGCTACGCGCTTCCTCGAAGGTTAGAGGCTCCCCAGAGGCTGCTTTGGCAATGTGTGATTTGAAGTCGCTCATTTCCTCAACGCCCCTTAGAAGCTCAGTGCCTGTTGGATGGCACTCCGATCCACAGTTACGGCGTACTGCGTCTGGAGGCGAGCAACCAACTGATCGATCAGATCATCCGACAGGCCAGCGGAAAGACCGTCCTTTGTCTGCTGTCCGATAGCTTCTGCAGTGGCGTTGATCGGCTGTACAGATTCAATCACGCGGAACACGATCTGCGTGCCTTCCTCAGGTCCGGTCACGACGCCGCTGTTGCCCGCCGCAACACCGAACGCCGCAGCAACGCCACCCTGTCCAAGCCCGGCATCAGATGAATCACGCTTGAGGCCACGGCGCGTTTGCAGCTCAAGGCTGAGTTCCTGAGCGATGGCCGCAAGATCCTCGCCGTCGGAGACACGCTTCTGGAGCGCTGCAGCCTGCTCTGCCAAACGTGTTTCAGCTTCTTCGGCCGTCCAATCCGCGACGACCTGGTCACGAACTTCTGCCAACTCTCTGTTTCGTGCTGGAGTAACGCTCTCGACCTCGTAGAACAGATAGCCGTTAGACCCGAAATTGATCGAAGGGTTCTCGACGCCCACCTCTGTATCAAAAGCCTCGCGAAGCAGGGTGCTCGATTCAGGCAGGTCAGTGAGCAATGTACCTTCCGGTGTCTTGCCTGTGCGATCGACGGCCTCAATCGTCACGACATCCAGGCGCTGGCGAGCAGCGGCCTCGCGCATGGTTTCGCCAGCTGCGCGCGCATCTTCATACGCGTCGTGGACGTCCATCAGGATCTGGGTAGCTTCAGCAAGCGCCAGATCCTTACGAATCGCCTCAGCGACGGATTCGAATGGCTGGATGACCGCTGGGGTGATCTCGCTCACGCGAACGATGACCGGGCCGAATGCACCCTGGACGATCTCGCTGACCTCACCCTGATCGAGGGCGAACGCCGCTTCTGCAATCGCTGGATCAGCGACGCGTTCCTTCTCGAAAGTCCCAAGAAGCACGTCGTTAAGGTTTTTTCCTTCCCCACTGACGATGTCCTCAAAGGAGGCACCGCCGCGGATCTTTTCAAGGGCTGCGTTCGCTGCGTCTTCGTTTGCAAAGACAATCTGCTCGATCTTGCGGCGCTCAGGAGTCGTGTATCGTGAGACTGTCTGGTCAAATTGCGCGCGCGCATCTTCGATAGTTACCGAGGCAGGATCAGCGATCGCTTCCGGCTCCAGCTTGACGTAGGAAATCTTCCGGAATTCCGGTGCAGCATAGCTCGATTTACCTTCCTCGAAGAATGCGGCGACCTGCGCTTCTGTCGGCGCGTCTACCGGCTCAACCAACGAGCGGGGAAGAACGACGTATTCGACGGTTCGATCTTCACCCTGATAAAGAGCCATGGCCTTGAGGAAAGTGTCCGGCGCGGCAAGGCCGTCCGAAACGGCTTCAATTACCTGCTGGCGAATCGCAACCTGTTCGCGATTTTTCAGATAGTCATTAGGGGACATGCCGACCTGGCGAAGAACCCAGTCGAACTGCATGCGATCAAAACGGCCATCCGCTGATTGAAACGCAGGATCCTCCGCAGTTAGTGCGGCGAGGCGATCACGCGAAAGCCCAAGGCGCATCTCGCGAGCCTGCTCGTCCAGCACAGCTCCGGCGACCAACTGGGAAAGAACCTGGTTGTCCACGCCAAAGGCCTGAGCCTGTTCCCGCGTCAGCGGCATGCCAAATTGCTGCGACAGCTGCCGGATCTGGCGATCGTAGGCAAGGCGGTATTCAAGGACGGATACGCGCGTCCCGCCGACCTGCACGACGTTGGAACCCAATCCACCAAAAATCTGGCCGGAGATACCCCAGACTGCGAAACTCAAAACCAAAAGGACGAGGAGCAGTTTGGCGACCCAAGTACCAGCCGCATTTCGTAGAATGGTGAGCATGTCATTTCCCGGTTAGTGCCAAATACCGAGCGGTTAGCCGCGCATCGGCAATACCGCCGATCCCCCTCGGTGTCGATTGCTTTGTGCCCTGATTTTGGTAGGAAAGCCCTGCGTCACCGCCATTTGAAGGAATTATCCCCGATGACACCCGGAATCCGCCCCCTCGTAGCTGGTAACTGGAAGATGAACGGCACCAGCAGCGCACTCGCTGAACTTGCCGCGATTGCAGAAGGTTTTTCCGGCGGTCCGGAAGCGAATGTAGATGCATTGATTTGTGTCCCGGCGACGCTTCTGTCGCGGGCAAGCAACACTCTTGGATCTGGGATGGTGAAAGCTGGTGGACAGGACTGTCACGCGAAGGAATCGGGCGCACATACCGGCGACGTTTCCTCTGAGATGCTCAAAGACGCTGGCGCAGCCTATGTCATCGTCGGGCACTCGGAGCGCCGGACAGACCATGCTGAGACCGATGACGTGGTACGCTCGAAAGCCGTTGCAGCTTGGCGCGCTGGTCTGGTCGCGATTATCTGCTTCGGCGAGACAGAGGCGGAGCGCCGGGCGGGGAAGACCTTGGAAGTGCTATCCAGGCAGATTGCTGGGTCGATCCCAAACGATGCCACTGCTGAAAACACCATTGTTGCTTACGAGCCAGTATGGGCAATCGGTTCCGGCTTGACCCCATCCGTTGCCGATGTCGCCGAAGCGCATGCGCATATTCGCAGCGAACTCAAGAAGGTGATGGCAGGGCAGGCAGCTAAAACTCGTATCCTTTACGGAGGCTCGGTGAAGCCCGCCAATGCAAAAGAGTTGATGGCGGTTGAGAATGTGGACGGTGCCCTGGTGGGCGGTGCGAGCCTGAAGGCTTCGGACTTTCTTGGTATTGCAGAAGCCTATCGGACTCTGTAGGCCTCAGGCGGTCTCTCCTGCTTCAAACGACGCAGGGGCTTTTTTGGGACGCAAACAGTCCCAATATGATTGGAAAACACGGTAAATCCGTGTAAGGAGCCGCGTGGCCGCAGCACTCTTGGTATGCGGCCTACGAACAACGCTGGAAGTGAGCCATGCAGACAGTCCTAGTCGTCATTCACCTGATGATCGTTCTCGCCCTGGTCGGGGTTGTGCTCCTGCAGCGTTCGGAGGGCGGTGGTCTCGGCATCGGCGGTGGATCCGGCTTCATGACCGCCCGCGGAGCCGCCAACACGCTTACCCGTGCAACTGCGATCCTGGCAGTTGGTTTTTTCGCAACGTCGATGGCGCTGTCTTTGCTGGCACGTTATCAGGAGCAGCCAATCAACATTCTTGATCGCCTGCCGACAACGGAACAGGGTCAGTCAGGCGGCGCTGGTGTGTTGGATCAACTGGGTGGCTCATCTGAGACGCCGGAAGTGCCGGCTCAACCTGCTCAGCCGCAGGTTCCATCGGGTCAGTAGGATCCGGAAATACTGCTATAAGCGCAGGGCCGGCCCGCGTC
This sequence comes from Aquamicrobium zhengzhouense, assembly GCF_016124105.1. Lineage (GTDB taxonomy): Bacteria > Pseudomonadota > Alphaproteobacteria > Rhizobiales > Rhizobiaceae > Aerobium > Aerobium zhengzhouense. The sequence goes on along the minus strand of NZ_JADGMQ010000001.1, from coordinate 488,416 downwards.
GGCCCTTTTCTTTTGTGAAAACGTGAACAGAAAAATGCTTCCTGGAAGCATTTTTTGCTGGCGGAATCAAAACCAGAAGGCTAAGCGACGACTCCCATGGCGCGATATGTTTTCATCACCGGCGGCGTGGTCTCCTCACTCGGAAAAGGCATCGCTGCAGCGGCTCTCGGAGCTCTGTTGCAAGCGCGTGGCTATCGTGTGCGGATACGCAAGCTAGATCCCTATCTTAATGTCGATCCGGGGACGATGAGTCCCTATCAGCATGGCGAAGTATTCGTCACTGATGACGGGGCCGAGACGGACCTCGATCTGGGTCACTATGAGCGTTTTACCGGACGCTCGGCCAATCGTCAGGACAGCATCACGACCGGTCGCATCTATCAGAACATCATCGAGCGCGAACGGCGCGGTGATTATCTTGGCGCAACGGTGCAGGTGATCCCCCACGTCACCGACGAGATCAAGAATTTCATTCTCGACGGCAATGACGACTTCGATTTCGTGCTGTGCGAAATCGGTGGAACCGTGGGCGACATCGAAGCGATGCCGTTCCTTGAGGCGATTCGTCAGCTCGGCAATGAACTGCCACGTGGCGGCTCTGTCTTCATTCACCTGACGCTCATGCCGTGGATTTCATCCGCAGGCGAACTCAAGACGAAGCCGACCCAGCATTCGGTCAAGGAACTCCGCTCGATTGGTATTGCACCCGATATCCTCCTGGTGCGTGCGGATCGCGAAATTCCCAAGGAAGAACGCAGAAAGCTTTCGCTGTTCTGTAATGTTCGGGAAAGCGCAGTTATCCAGGCGCTCGACGTGGCTCACATCTACGACGTGCCGGAAGCGTACCACCACGAAGGGCTGGACAGCGAAGTTCTGGCAGCGTTCGGTATCGATCCGGCGCCCAAGCCTCGCCTGGAGCGCTGGCACGGGGTAACAGAGCGTATTCACAACCCCGAAGGCGAAGTCACGATCGCTGTGGTCGGCAAGTACACCGGCCTCAAGGACGCCTATAAGTCACTGATTGAAGCCCTATCGCATGGCGGTCTTGCTAACCGGGTTCGCGTAAACCTCGAATGGATCGAGGCTGAGATCTTCGAGAAGGAAGATCCTGCTCCCTATCTCGAGAAGGTCCACGGGATCCTGGTACCGGGCGGTTTTGGCGAGCGTGGTGCTGAAGGTAAGATTCTCGCTGCAAAATTCGCACGTGAACGCAAGGTGCCGTATTTCGGCATCTGCTTCGGCATGCAGATGGCGTGCATCGAAGCGGCACGTTCCTTAGCGGGCATCAAGAATGCGTCTTCTACCGAATTTGGAGAGACGGTTGAGCCTGTTGTCGGCCTGATGACTGAATGGTTAAAGGGCAACATGCTCGAAAAGCGCCGCGCAAGCGGCGATCTCGGCGGAACGATGCGTCTTGGCGCTTTCCCTTCGACCCTGAAGGACGGAACGAAAATTTCGGAGATTTACGGGTCGAACGACATCCTCGAGCGCCATCGTCACCGATATGAGGTCAACATCGATTACAAGGAACGCCTCGAGGAGTGCGGCCTGATCTTCTCAGGAATGTCGCCAGATGGCGTCCTTCCGGAGACGGTGGAATATGCGGACCATCCATGGTTCATCGGCGTTCAGTATCACCCGGAACTAAAGTCGCGTCCGCTGGATCCTCACCCGCTTTTCTCCAGCTTCATCAATGCAGCTATGGAACAGAGCAGGTTGGTCTGACAGGCATCGCTTGACACCGTCTTCAATTATAAACGCGCTCTGAATTCAGGGCGCGTTTTTTTTGTTGGGCTTAAAGCATGTCTGCCGAAAGTGGAACCGACCCCACGTCTAACTAAAAACGAGAACCTGAAGCGTGGCGCAAAACTACTGGTCGACGCGCACGGCTTTAACTCCATTGATAAACGCTCCCTGGCTTTGCCGGTAGGGCACCCTCGGATTATGAGAGCAACAAAAAAGGCGGCCACAGGGCCGCCTTTTCAGTCTGAGCTACCGCCTTACTTCAAGCGGCCGCTGGCGTGGGCCAGCATCGTGTAGACTTTGCCTGTGTCCGACGACAGATATGTCTGCGTCATGATGTTGTCACGGTCGTTGCGGCCGACATCCTGCAACAGCTTTTCGAAGTCACGGCAGTAGCGGTCCACCGCTGCATGGAACTCCGAGTCGGACTGGTACTTGCGGCGGATCTCCTCAAACGTCTGCTGTCCCTTCAGCGTGTACAGCCGGCGGGTGAAGACGTTGCGTTCGCCGCGGCGGTACCGTTCCCACAGCTCGATCGACGCATCGTGATCGATCGCTCGCGCAATATCGACAGACAACGAGTTTAGGGACTCGACGAGATGCAGCGGCGAGCGGCTGACATTGCTGGCGGGCTTCGGGCTAGGGGCGGGGGCAGCCTCCTCGCGAGAAGCACCGCGCAGAAGGTCCTTCACCCATCCGCCAGAAGCCTGGCCAGAAGGCTCCGCGGGAGCCGGCTGCGCAGGCTGTACAGCACGTGCCGGGGCGGGCGGCGGTGGCGCGAGTGTCTGTACCGGTGCTTGAACCAGCGGCGCCTTAGGAGCCGGCTTACGCTCGGTGGCATCGAATGCACGACCAGACTTGGCCACGATGTCTGCGAGCTCCTTGAGTGCGTTAATCTGCTCGCTCACCGCGCGACGCATCGCCGAGGTCGACTGCTTGGTCTCCTCCGGTAGCTCCATGACGCCCTTTTTGACTTCCGCGCGTGTCAGGTCGAGTTCCTGACGAATGGACTTCGCGGTGCGACGGATTTCCTCGGTAGCATCGGCGAAGCGCTTGGTTGCACCTTCGACGGTCTCAGCAATTGCTCCACGGATCTGCTCGGTCGAGGCACGTGTCCGGCCTTCAGCAGACTGCAGGGAGCGATTGATGAGTTCCTCGAAGGAACGCATGACGCGTTCGATGTCGCCCGACTTGTTTACGAGACCGGTTGCAAGAGCCTCGAGCGCTTCCTTGCGGCCATCGATGGTCGATGCAAACTCGCTCTGAGCGGCGCTCAGCAGTTCCGAAGCCGAACGCAGCATGCCGGCATGATCATCGAACCGGTTGGCGATGTTCGCGACATCCTTGAGCGTGACCGTGGAGAGCTCGTTCAGGCGCCCCGCATTTGCGTCGATGAGGCGCGCCGAGGTCGCAAAGGACTGTGCGGCACGCTCGGTGGTTGCGGCAAAACGCTCTGTCGTGCCAGCAATCTTCTCATCGATGTTCACGAGGTTCGACGCTGCGTTCTCGACGAGCGTGTTGAGCTGCACGTTGGATGCGCCCAAGCGTTCGATCAACGAGGAGACACGTTCAGCAAGAGTACTCGTTGCAGAGTCGACGGCCGACAGGGTCTCAGCTGTCCGAGAGGCGAGTGCGTTCACCAGGGCAGCGTTTTGCTGGCGCAGACGCTCCGTGGCCTTGTCCGTCGCTTCCTCGAGGTTCTTCTGCAACTCTTCCCCGCTTTGCGCAAACTGCTCGACTAGTGGCTGCGCCCGTTCATCCAGAATGCGGGCGAGCTCGTTGGAGCGGGCGGCGAGCAACGCGTTAAGCTGGCGAGTCTTCATGTCAATCGCGCCAGTCGCCGAGCTGGTCGATTCTTCGATCTTCTCGCCGACGTTCGACAGAGCTTCGGTCAGACCCTCTGCACGTGAAGCGAGATCAGCTTCAACCTTCGAGACATGTTCCTGAAGCGTCTGTCCCGCTTCGGCCGCGCTGATAGCGAGGCGCTGTTCGGCAGCAGCCATTGCATTGGTCAGAGCATTCACGCGGTTGTTGAGAATGTCTGCAGTCTGTTGGGTACGGGCGAGAATGGCGTTGTCAGCCTTGCTGAACACTTCGCCTAGTTCGCCGGTCCGCGCTGCAAGCCGCTCATCCACTTCATCGAACGAATTCGTGATGTTCGAAACGCGGGCAACCAGCGAAGACGCGGTTTGCTCGACACGGTCACCGAGGTGGCGACCAGCTTCGTCAAACGCGCCCTTGATCTCCTCGGCACGATTGCTGAACTCCTGAGCGCTGCTCTGTATACGTTCGCCCAGATGACGATCAGCATCGTTGAACACGTTGCGGATTTCTTCTGCGCGGGCCGTGAATGCTTGGGCGGTACGCTCGACGCTTGCACCAAGGTAGCGATCAGCATCGTCGAATACGGTCTTGATCTCGGCTGCGCGGGCGGCAAGTGCCTGCGCAGTCTGCTCAACCCGCTCGCCAAGGTGGCTGTCGGTGGCGTCGAAGATTTGCTTGATCTGCGCCGCACGCTCGGCGAACGCTTCCGCCGTTTGAATAACGCGCTGTCCGATCTCACGATCGGCCTGGTCAAAGACCTGCTTCACTTCATGGGCGCGCTCGGCGAGGGCACGAGCTACCTCATCGGCATGCCCACCGAGTTCTGCCCCGGAAAGGGCGATACGTTCTGCGAGGCGCTTGTCAGCGTCGTCATACGCAGCACGGATCTCTGCGGCGCGTACGGCAAAGATGCCTGCAGCCTCATCTGCCTGGCTGCGCATCTGTTCCGCAGCCTCAAGTGTACGTTCTGCCATACGCCGTTCTGCAGCAGAGAACACTTGTTCGAATTCACCCACGCGAGCGCCGAATGCGTTTGCGCTTTCAGCAGTGCGAACTGCAATCAGCTCGTCTGCTTCAGCAATAGCGCGATGGGCCTGTTCCCCGATCTGAGACGTTGCTTCGAGGACCTTGTCGCGGAGCGAACCTGCAACGACGACGGCGCTGCTCTCCAACGCATTCTTGACGTTGTCGACGCCGATGCGCAAAGCGGTCTCCATCGTGCGCGTACGCTCTTCGATGATGCCGCTCTGCTGCGCGAATGTTCCTTCGATTTGCTGAATGTCTTCGCCGACGACTTCCCGCACCTGTGCAATGCCTGCCGCAAGTGCATCCCTCAGCTGGGCCGTACGCTCGTCGATGACTCCCGCTTGCTGAGCAAATGCGCCTTCGATCTGCTGAATGTCGTCACCGATGACATTGCGCACCTGAGCGATATTAGAGGCGAGGGTGTGCTTCAGCTCGGTGGTGCTCTCCTTGATCAGACCAGCCTGCTGCGCGAATGTTCCTTCGATTTGCTGAATGTCTTCGCCGACGACTTCCCGCACCTGTGCAATGCCTGCCGCAAGTGCATCCCTCAGCTGGGCCGTACGCTCGTCGATGACTCCCGCTTGCTGAGCAAATGCGCCTTCGATCTGTTGAATGTCATCGCCAATGACGTTCCGGACCTGCGCAATGCCTGACTGAAGCGCATTCCGCAGTAGAGCGGTACGTTCGTCGATGACACCCGCCTGCTGCGCGAAGACGCCTTCAATCTGCTGGATATCTTCGCCGACGGCATTGCGAACCTGGGCAACGCCGGCCGCAAGAGCGTTTTTCAATTCGGCCGTGCGCTCGTCAATGACGCCGGCGTGCTGAGCGAAGGCTCCCTCGATCTGCTGGATGTCTTCCCCGATGACATTGCGAACATGAGATACGCCGCTCACAAGAGCATTAGCGAGGCCGGCTGTGCGTTCGTCGATCAACCCGGCCTGCTGGCCGAACAGAGTTTCGATCCGTTCAACATCCTGTCCGAGTGCGTCGCGAACAGTTGCTGCGCCCGAAACAAGCGTCTCGGCCAGGGCACCAGTGCGAGCTTCGATTACGCCAGCCTGTTCTGCAAAGACCCGCTCAATCTGCTGGATGTCCTCGCCAATCGCGTTGCGGACGACTGCCGCGCCGGACGCAATTGCGTGAGACAGCTCGCCTGAACGCTCCTCGATCAAGCCAGCGTGCTGGGCAAACGCGTTTTCAAGACGGGAAACGTCATGCGAGAGTATGCCGTGAACAGCTTCTGCGCTTTCGCGAACCTTGTCGGCCAGCGCGCTGGTGCGGTTCTCGAGCACCTCGGCCTGACGATCAAAAACGTGCTCGAAACGACCGACATCAGCCGTCAGGCTTTCATGAAGCTGCTTTGTGCGCTGTTCAATAACACCGCTTTGGCGTGCAAGCACATCTTCGATTTTGGCAAGATCATCACCAAGCACGTTTCGAATGTTGTCGGCGCCAGCATGCAGAGCGCTTTCGATCGTGCGGGTGCGTGCTTCGATCACCTGATGCTGGTTCGCCAGTGCATCATCGATACGTGCAAGGTCGGAGTCGATGTTCGCGCGGATCGCCTCAGCACCGGCTGACAAGCGAGCTTCGACTGCCTGCGCACGATCTGCGATAACATCTGCCTGTCCTGCAAGCGCGTTGTCGATGCGAGCGACCTCGTTCCCGAAGGTGTCCTTGATCTGGTCAATGCTGCTAGAGAGCACGCTCTGCATTTCCGCAGTCCGCTCTCCCAGGACGTTCGCCTGCTGATCAAAGGCACCTTCCACCCGGGCGATATCCACGGATAGAGCTGTTGTAAGATCCTTCTGGCGCTCGACGATGGTGGCCACATGCTGAGAAACGGCTCCGTCGAGCTCGTCTCGCGCCTGCCGAACGCGCTCAAGATCAGTTTCGAGCACGGCGGCAATTTGTACGCGCCCCTCGGCGAATTTTTCGATATGGCCAGTGACCGCAGCGTCAACCTGCGCGCGCGCTTCGGTCAACTTATGGAGGTCGTCTTCCAGAGCACGCGTCATTGCCTCGCGGCTCTCGGCAAACTTCTCAATGTTGCCGTGGACCGCTGCTTCGATCATTTCGTGTGTCGATGCCACCTTCTGGAGGTCTTCCTCCAAAAGGTTGGAGAGAAGCTGGCGGCCCTGCGCTAGGCGCTCAACATGGCTTGTCATGGCCACATCGACGCTCTGCCGTGCCTCGGCAACCTGCGCGAGATCAGCCTCGAGGGCTTGCGCGATGAGGTCGCGTCCCTGACCCAGACGCTCGGCGAATTCGGAAGCGCGACCTTCGAGCATCGTAGAAGTCGACATGACCAATTCGGCCATTTCCGAACCGATGCGCGCCTTGCTCTCTTCAACGACGGCGCTAATGGCCTGCTTGCCATCGGTAAAGGTCTGCGCGATCTCGCGCGACCTATCGACTAGGGTCTCGTTAATCTGGCGTGCACGTGCTTCAAGGGCAGCGTTAAGCTTCTGTGCGCCGGTGTCGAGCGCTTCTGCCCGGGTCTGGAACTCGTGGATCAAAGCCTGACCGCGTTCGCGCAAGGTCGCTTCAATGCCTTCCAGTCGCGCGGTCAGCTCAGAGTTCAAATTGTTGGTAGCACCGCCAAGCAGGGACACCATGCCGGACGTGCGTTCATCGAGCATCTGCGACAGCGTACGCGTTACGTCGTCAGTGCTCTGGGTCAGTTTCGCAATTCGTGTATCGAGGAGGCTGGCAAAGCCCTCGCCGGAAGTTGTGATGCGGTCAGCGATCGCATCCAGTCGCTCATCGAGGGTGCTGTAGAGCCCCATGCCGCTTTCATTGATACGGTCGACCAGCTGAGCACCGGAGTCGGAAATGGTAGAAGCAAGGCGGCTGGAAACCCCGAGAATATTGTCGCTGATAACGTCGCTTGCAGACGCCAGTTCGTCTTTCAGCGTCTCATGTGCGCCCGAAATAGATGCACGAACACGTTCCGCATGCATAACGACAGCTTCGCGTTCGCTGCCAAGACCATCGATAAGGGCACGAATTCGGCTTTCATTGTCCGAGTAGGCACGCTCAAGTTCATTGACCTCAGTGTGAACCAGCGCCTCGAGCTCGACAGCGCGGGCGAGGGTGCGTTCAATGCCTTCGCCCATCGCCTGTACTTCGCGGCGTACCGCCTGACCGACCATCATGACGCGATCGGTTGCAAGCTGCTCTGGCTCAGCAAGGCGGATTGCGACTTCCGTCATCGATTGGGCTGCGGCACGCATTTCCTGTGCCCGGCGGATCATCACGCCAAAACCCCAGAAAAGAATGACCGGAAGCACAATCGCAACAATAAGGCCTACCAGCCCAGGCGAAGAAACGAGCTGGGAGATCGATCGCACTTCCCACAGAGGCGGCGAGAAGAGCATGCTGCCCATCACCATAGCGCCTGCGACCCAGGCGAGGGATAGGATGGCTACAGTCCAGTAGATAGCCCGCGAGCCGTGCCGATGGACCATCTGCTGAAGCGCGCGATAGTCTTTTTGTCTATCGTCGTTGGCGTGCGTAAACTGAGGCGAGGGCGGTGTCGACGGAGCCAGCTCAACCGGCTTCAGATCACTGTTGGGCTCACGTGCATTCGCGGGCTTCGGCTGAGGCTTCTCGACGGGTGTCTTCGGAGCAGGCTTTTCTGCCTTGGATGTCGCGTAGGAGACAGTCGCAGCCCTTGAATCACGAGCAAGGTCTGCCGCCGCCTGTGCGATCTGGGCTTCAAAATCCGCGATCGAGCTGGACATATCCAGCCCGCTTTGTCCGTCATCGACAAAAAGATCGATGTCGAGAGCGTCTTCCAGTTCCTTGGCGACGTTGTTGTCGAGGTCGCTGATGTTAACTGCTTTACGCGCCATGCCGCTGATACCCTGTACTCTCTAGCGGGCCGCCTTTCGGCGCCTCGTGCCCGCACGCCTGACCCTTTCCGGGCCAATGCGTATCGTACTGGCACAGCCCGTTTAAGGGAACTCGCATTTGCGCCCATGTGTAAAACTTTAAATATAAGGTTAACGGGCGGAAACCTTTGAAATTTTTTCTTACTTCGTTAACGCAGCGGAAAGGCGCGTGACGCACTGCCCGTTCCGCGTGTATAGGTCGCGCGAAGAGTATGAAGTATTGGCCTACCCTAATGGTGACAAAGTTTACGAGACCGGTAAATCCACAGATTAATCCGGCCACCTCACCCTCCGCGGCTGCAGCAATTGATCTCGACCATTTGTCTCGCCAGACCATGGGGGATCTTGAGCTGCGCAAGGAAGTGGTCGGCATGTTTATCGAGCAGCTAGAATCCAGCCGGAAGGTGCTCGGCTCCACTGATCTAGACGAAATTTTGCGGGTGGCTCACACGCTTCGGGGGGCCGCAGCCGGGCTCGGGGCATTTGCGCTGGCTGAGTGTGCCGCGCGCCTGGAGCGTGCGCCGAGTGAGCCAGCGCTTGTCGAACAACTATTGTCCCTGATAGACGAGGTTCGGAATTTTGCGGTGTCCGAACTGGAGGTAACGACACCCACGCAACCGCGTTGACTCTATTCAATGGGCCTATGTATACATCGTGTACTCGGCTTATCTACCCACATATCCTAAGGCAAATCCAGTCGATGACCAAAATCACTTACATCACCCATGACGGCACGCGCTTCGAGATCGAGGCCGAGAACGGTTCCACCGTCATGGAGAACGCTATTCGCAATTCTGTGCCTGGGATTGAGGCCGAATGTGGCGGCGCCTGCGCCTGCGCTACGTGCCATGTCTACGTCGATGAAGAATGGGCACCTCTGGTTGGCTCACCGGAGCCGATGGAAGAGGACATGCTCGACTTCGCGTGGGAAGTTGGGCCCACTTCGCGCCTCTCCTGCCAGATCAAGCTTCGCGACGAACTGGATGGCCTCGTCGTTCGCGTGCCTGAACGTCAGGGCTGATCACCTTAATTGATCCATCTGCTGAGCGCGGCTACGAACAAGCCGCGCGAGGCGATCCGAGAAATTCGCACTTTCCACGCGATCGAACTTCTCCTGCTCTCTATCGTGCCTCTTCAGCACGTTATCTATCGTCTCCTGAGTTGCCGCCTTGGCCCGTTCGCAGCTGGAATAGCGCTGCAGCTCAGTGAGCGTGCGCTCAAGCGCGAACGCATGATTTTTCGCAATCGTGACGTGGAATTCTTCGTGGCGCTTGATGTCCATTTCAAGCGCCTGCCAGATTAGCCGAGTGTCCGGATCCGCCTTCCTGTTGCCGACCCATCGAGGAAGGGTGACTTCGGCCTTCACCGTAACCGTTGCGCCGTCTACCCAGCATCTCCCCGGGCGTTCAGCGTAAGACACGTTCGCCTTGAATTCGAGAGATGTCGCACCTGGATGCCGCACACCCGACTCAAGCTTTGGACCTCTCCGCCGCACATCCTGCTCGATTTCCTCCAGACTAGCTCCCCTGACCTTATAATAGCGGTAAGTCTTTTCGACGGTCGCGGCACGAAGCTCAGCCGCCGAACACAGCGGCACGAGAACGCTGGACAGCAGAACTGCGGCTCTGCGCATTAAATCATGACCTCTTCGCGTATCTGACTACCCTGTGGCACTTTGGAGAGGGGGCAGCCTCTTGGCAATCAGCTATGTGGAGCCCGCCGCCCAAGAGGCGTATATGCTGAAAATTAATTGTCATGTGCCTGATGCGCGGCTAAGGACGAACTGTATACATTTGGAGTAGCGAATGTTCGCTTCTTACCATTGGCCACTTGCGCATGGGCGCAGCCTGGAACTCGGTCCCGTTGCTCGTTTGATGGGCATATTGAATGTCACGCCGGACAGTTTTTCCGACGGTGGCCGTTACACCTCGATAGATGCGGCGTTAGCACAGGCAGAAACATTAATCCGGGAAGGCGCCGACATTATTGATATCGGCGGCGAGTCTACGCGACCCGGAGGGGATCAGGTCGACGCCAAGGAAGAACAGCGGCGCATTCTTCCCGTCATCGAGGCGCTTGCAAACCGATCCGACGTCATTCTTTCCGTTGATACATACCGGGAAGAAACGGCGAGGCGGGCCGTCCATGCAGGCGCGCATATAGTCAATGATGTTTGGGGTCTGCAGCGCGAGCCAGGAATAGCGAAGGTAGCTGCTGACACCGGCGCCGGTCTTGTCGTGATGCACACCGGGCGCGGTCGGGAGACGCTGCCTGATGTCATCGAGGATCAGCTGCATTTTCTTCGGCATTCGCTCAAGATTGCCAAGGACGCGAATGTAAGGGACCAACAGATCGTCCTTGACCCCGGATTTGGCTTCGCGAAGGAAACGCCAAAAGCAAATCTTGATTTGATGGCTAGGCTCGACGAGCTCCATACACTCGGGTTCCCCCTCCTGATCGGCACCTCGCGAAAGCGTTTCATTGGGACGATAACCGGCAAGGATGCTGCTGAGCGCGATGCGGGGACGACGTCAACGAGCGTCATCACCCGCTTCCAAGGCGCAGCAATATTCAGAGTGCATAACGTTGCAATGAATCACGACGCCTTGAGATTTGCTGACGAACTAATCAAGCGCGGCGTCACTGCAGGGCGTAGCTAAGCCGTTTCGTTTACCGCAGATCCCGGCGGTGCCGGCGCATAAGGAATTACACATGTACGTCATTCGAATGAAAAATTGCGCCTTCTTTGCGAGGCACGGCGTCCTTGATGAGGAAGAGCGTCTAGGTCAGCGCTTCTACGTCGACTGCGAACTGACTGTGAGGCCGGATGTCGGACTGGAACAGGATTCCATCGCTTCTACAGTCGATTACGGCGTCGCGTTCATGGAAATTGAGAGGATCGTTACAGGCAAAAGGCGCTTCCTGATCGAGACGCTGGCACTTGATATCGCCAAGGCGCTCAGCGAGAAATTCCCGCAGATGGTGAGCTCGCAGATCACGGTGCGCAAGCCAAACGCGCCGGTTCCAGGTGTCTTGGACTACGTGGAGGTCACGCTTGCCTGGCCCCAGCAATAAAGTTGCTTACCTTGGGTTAGGCGGTAATGTCGGCGATCCGGTGGTTTCCATGGCGACTGCTTTGCGTGCCTTGGAAGCTCCCCCACAAGTGCGGGTCCTTTCGGTGTCCTCATTGTATAGGACGCCTCCCTGGGGCGTGACCGATCAACCGGATTTCCTGAACGCCGTGGCGGCAGTCGAAACCTCGCTGAGTGCTCGCGATCTGCTCGATCTCTGCCTAGACCGCGAACGCGCGCTGAAGCGGGTGCGCAAGGAGCGTTGGGGCCCGCGCACCATCGATATCGACCTCCTTATCTATGGCGACGAGCGTATCGAGGAGGGGGATCTGCAAGTCCCTCATCCGCGGATGAAGGACCGAGCCTTCGTGTTGGCACCACTACAGGAGATCGCACCTGATCTGTCGCTTGAGGGCGCTCCTGTTGCTGAGCTTCTCGCCAGAACCGATCAGGCGGGGATCATCAAAATCGACGGCGGTGGCGGCTGGTGGCGCCCCTCGGCGTGACTTTTTCGCCTTTAACGTCTATTTGAGCCGCAACATGACCTGCGGCCAGCGCACGATGACTTATCCCGAGCACAAATTTTCTGTCGCACCGATGATGGACTGGAGTGACCGTCACTGCCGATTTTTTCATCGGCAACTTACACGGCGGGCACTTCTGTACACAGAAATGGTCGTCGCAGATGCGATCATTCATGGGGACCGCGAACGGCTCCTCGGGTTCGATGCACAGGAGCATCCGATTGCTCTGCAACTCGGCGGCTCGGATCCCGAGAGGCTTGCGGCAGCTGCGCGCATCGGCGCCCAGTTTGGATATGACGAGATCAACCTGAACGTCGGTTGCCCCTCAGATCGTGTGCAATCAGGTACCTTTGGCGCGTGCCTGATGAAGACGCCTCGGCTCGTGGCGGAGTGCGTTGACAGCATGAAGTCTGAGGTCAACGTACCCGTGACCGTGAAGTGCCGGATCGGGGTCGACGACCAGGACCCCGAGCTCGCGTTGGATGATCTTGCCGAACTTGTGCTGGAGGTAGGCGCAGATGCGCTCTGGGTTCATGCAAGAAAGGCATGGCTTCAGGGTCTTTCTCCTAAGGAAAACAGAGGTATACCGCCGTTAGATTATAATCGTGTTTATCGACTTAAGGCGAGACATGAAGGCCGATTCATCGGAATTAACGGCGGGGTCGTAAGCGTCGAAGAGGTCAAGGCACACTTGAGCAATGGCGTAGATGGCGTCATGCTAGGCCGTGCCGCTTATCACAATCCTGGCCTCATGGCTGAGGTAGACCACATCGTATACGGCGCCGAACGGAACCAGATTGACTGGGAGGAGGTGGTCGAAACGATGGTACGTTACTCGGCCCGACACATCGAGAATGGCGGCCGCCTGGTTCATATCACCCGGCATATGACTGGTCTGTTTCACGGCCTTCCAGGCGCAAGGCGCTGGCGTCAGATATTGTCGACGGACGCAACGCGGGCAGGTGCCGATCCGAGCCTCATGCTTGAAGCGCTTAGCCACATCCGCTTCGACAGTGTCGAGATACCTGCAGCCTAATCTCGCAGGATCAACCGATCTCCGCGCATATCAAAACCGGAGAGGGTGCCTATTACGTTCATTCCAAGCAGGCTCCTGTCGAGCCGGCCTGCTTCGGTTACCAGAACCGGTACGCGTCGACGGACTATCGCGCCGATGCGCAACTCATCGATCACAGCCCGAGCCGCCTTCGCGGTTCCATTGGCGGTCATGACAGGAACCGTAAAATCCAGTCCGTCCGGGTTCAGACCAGCCCGTTCTGCGTCTTGATACGTTAGAACGGTAGACGTTGCTCCGGTGTCGATCATCGCAACCACAGCAGCGCCGTCAAACTCCGCTTTCACCTCAAAATGGCCGTTTCGCAGGCGCTCCAGCATCACCGACACGCGGCCATCTGCGTCCTTGATGGAGAGGGGGCTGCCGGGAATAAGCCCCGCCGTCATGCGGTTCGCCACGTCCTGGAGCTCGTAACGGTACTGGTAGCCACCCACCAGCGCTGCAATGATCAACAACCAGAAGAAAGCTGCCTTCGCAAGATAGGAGAAGGCGTAGCCTGAGCGGAATATGCCGGCCCCGATGAACGCGGCGATCGTACCCAGCGCCAGCGTGCGGGCAAAAGCTTCACTCTCCAGACCGAACACCGTTCCAGCATCGTGCCGCGCGATCAGCACGATCAACCCGAGTGCTATCGCAGCGAGGAGCACCCATAAAAGCCGGGACATCACGAAGCTCCGCCACGTTCGCGGGCCATACGTGACCGTCTGGTCTCTCGACGCGGCTTTCGCTCAATTCCCTCCATGCGGCCGGGAAGCTCGGCCAACACCCGTGCGCGACCATCCTCTGTCATGCTGACCCAGGATGCGATTTCGTCGGTTGTTCGACCGCAGCCAAAGCAATAGCCGCTTTGCTGATCGATTACGCATACCAGGATGCAGGGGGAGCTAATCGCCATTTCGGAATTATTCACCTTTGCCTCTTGGGCCAGACATGGAGCACCACTAGATCTGATGCAAGCTGCATATTGACCGGATGGCGGCCATTTGTTCTTTGGATGACGCTACGTTTATGCCGGCGTCTAACTCCGGCGACAGAGGATACGGGCATGACCAACATGGATGATCGCAAGGACGCCTTCGAGAAGAAGTTCGCCCACGACGAGGAGTTGCGGTTCAAGGCGTATGCGCGTCGAAACAAGTTACTGGGTCTGTGGGCGGCTGAGAAACTTGGAAAGACCGGAGACGATGCCGAGGCATATGCAAAAGAGGTCGTGATTGCTGACTTCGAAGAAGTGGGCGATGAAGACGTATTTCGGAAGTTGAAAGCCGACTTCGCAGCTTCAGGCGTCTCCCAATCCGATCACCAGATCCGCAGAACGATGGAAGAGCTGCTTGCGCAGGCCGTCGAGACGATAAAGAACGCGTGAGTATATGAGCCTTCTAGACCTTCTTTCCGCTGACCAGGCTGTGTTTACCGCCTGGTCGGGGATACCTGATCCGCTCACCGTCGATGCATTGGCCGCTACGGCAGTCGACGCTGTTACGCTTGACATGCAGCATGGCGGTCATCACGAAGACAGCATCTTGCGAGGCATCGCACCGATCCTGGCGGCGAATAAGCCGGCAATCGTGCGCATTCCGGTAGGACGTTTCGAGATGGCGAGCCGTGCACTCGATTTCGGTGCTGACGCCGTGATCGCGCCCATGGTGAATACGGTCGCCGACGCCGAAGCCTTCGCCGCATCCATGAAATACCCACCGCTCGGACAGAGGTCATGGGGCGCTGGCTTTGCCATGGCCCGGAGAGGGCATTCCGATCCCGCCCGATGGTTGGGGAGCCAGAACGACAAGACCCTTGCCTTGGCTATGGTCGAGACCCGGGAAGCGCTCGCGATTCTGGATGACATTCTCGCGGTTCCCGGTATCGACGGCATATTCGTCGGACCATCGGACTTTTCGATCGCTTGGACCAATGGTGCCGCGATCAATCCGGGCCTCGAAGACATGATGTCGGCGATCGAGGATATTGGTCGGCGAACGCGCGCCACAAACAAACATGCAGCGATCTACGTTGTAGATCCTGCGCTGAGCGGGCGTTACATATCCTACGGCTACCGGCTTCTCGCCCTCGGCACGGAGCAACGCTACATGACGCTGGGTGCGCAGCAACTGCTAAATGCCGCCCGCGCTTCGGTCGTATAACGTTGCTTATAGCTTTGACAGGAAGGCCGCGAAGGTCATTGAACCTTCCGGCCACGGTCCGTGTCCCGACTCCGCGTTCAGATGTCCAGACTCGCCTGCGTCGATAAACTTCGACCCCCAAGCCCCTGCAATATCCTCAGCGACTTCAAAGGCGCAGAAAGGATCATTCCGGCTTGCAACAGTAATGGACGGGAAGGGCAACGGATCTCGAGGGTAGGGCCCAAAGGTCATCAGATGCTTCGGCCGGATGTCCAGATTCGCGACATCGGGCGGAGCCACGAAAAAGGCACCCGCGACGGAGTTTTTCGCCTCGCGAGCAGCATGAATAGCGGTGGGAATCCCCAATGAATGCGCGACGAGGATGACCGGCCGCTCGGCCTCATCGATCGCGCGAACGACATTAGCGACCCAATCTTCCCTCACAGGCTTTGTCCATTCCGCCTGCTCTACCCGACGTGCAGTCGATAGCTTGCTCTGCCACCGGCTCTGCCAGTGATCTGGACCGGAGTTGGTGTAGCCGGGAATGATGAGAATATCTGCGTCTTTGACCTTCATGGCCGTGATGTAGCGGGGCGAGCGCGCCGATGCAACCGTCTTGGCGAAGTCTCGACGGAGGCCACTTGTTGAAGGACACAAGCAGGCCATCTTTGATGATCAGGCTGTGACGGAAGATGGAGGGTCCTATGGCAAAGCTACCGTTCGGTGCGACAACCCCGGTGAGCATAGGTCGAGTTGGCCTCAAGGCCCGCGACGCGCAGCGTCTGGCGGATTACTACGTCGCGATTCTTGGGCTGAAGACATTGAGCAAAGAAGCTGAGCGGATCGTCCTCGGTACGGAAGAGCGCCCACTGCTGGAAATCGAAGGTTCCCTGTCTTTGCAGCAGGATGATCCGCGCAGCGCGGGCCTGTACCACACCGCCTTCCTGTTTCCCGAACGGACGGACCTTGCTCGATGGATCAATCACGCGATCGAAACCAGGATCAAGGTCGATGGTGCGGCGGACCATGACGTGAGTGAGGCTCTTTACCTCACCGACCCTGAGGGGAACGGTGTCGAAATTTACGCTGACAGGCCGCGCGAGGCGTGGACCTTCAGCGGCAACAGTGTCCACATGAGCACCGATCCCCTCGACATTCAGAGCCTCCTGGATACGCTTTCACCGAGCGATCCTGCATGGACGGGCTCGCCGGTCGGAACGGTGATCGGTCACGTTCACCTCAGGGTAGGTGACGTGCAGACTGCGGAGCAATGGTGGCGAGAGGCCCAGGGACTGGACACGATGCTGCTCTATGGTGGACAAGCGGTCTTCATGGCGTCTGGTGGTTACCACCACCACATCGGTGCCAATTCGTGGCAAAGCAGAGGTGCCGGCCCGCGCCGCAAGGATCGCACGGGGCTGAGCTTCGTGGAGCTTCTATCAAAAAAGGCCGCTGACGAGCATGTCGCCAGCGACCCTTGGGATACGGAAATTCGCGTTCTTCCGGTTCGCGACTAAGCGTTATACTGCGCCAAACACCCGGTTGAAGATCGTGTCTACATGCTTGGTGTGGTAGCCAAGATCGAACTTTTCGCGGATTTCGTCCTCGGAAAGCGCCTTGCGAACTTCAGCATCAGCAAGGAGTTCCTCGAGGAAGTCCGCACCGTGCTCCCAGACCTTCATCGCATTGCGCTGTACAAGGCGATACGAATCTTCACGAGAGACACCAGCCTGGGTAAGCGCAAGCAGAACCCGCTGCGAATGGATCAGGCCGCGGAACTTGTTCATATTGTCGAGCATGTTTTGCGGATAAACCACCAGCTTCTCGATCACACCCGTCAGCCGCGCCAAGGCGAAGTCCAGCGTAACTGTCGCATCAGGGCCGATCATGCGCTCGACTGATGAGTGGGAAATGTCCCGCTCATGCCAAAGGGCGACATTCTCGAGGGCCGGGGTGACCATGCCGCGAACTAGACGCGCAAGACCGGTCAGGTTTTCGGTCAGCACCGGGTTACGCTTGTGAGGCATTGCCGATGAGCCCTTTTGGCCCGGAGAGAAGTACTCTTCAGCCTCAAGCACTTCAGTACGCTGAAGGTGACGGATCTCAGTGGCGAGTCGCTCGACCGACGAAGCGATAACGCCGAGAGTTGCAAAGAACATCGCGTGGCGATCACGGGGAATAACCTGCGTCGACACCGGCTCGGGCTTCAGGCCCAGCTTTGCTGCGACATGTTCCTCGACGCGTGGGTCGATGTTCGCGAATGTGCCTACGGCACCGGAGATCGCACAGGTGGCGATCTCTTCACGTGCGTGGACCAGACGCTGACGGCAGCGCTCGAATTCAGCATAGGCGAGGGCAAGCTTGACGCCAAAAGTTGTCGGCTCCGCGTGGATACCGTGGCTGCGGCCAATGGTGACCGTGTCCTTGTGTTCAAAGGCGCGGGCTTTCAGCGCAGCGAGCAACGCGTCAATATCAGCCAGCAAAATGTCGGCGGCGCGCGTCAGCTGAACCGAGAGGCAGGTGTCGAGCACGTCGGATGACGTCATGCCCTGGTGAATGAAGCGCGAGTCGGGGCCGACGAATTCCGCAAGGTGCGTGAGAAACGCGATGACATCATGTTTGGTCTCGCGTTCGATCTCGTCGATCCGCGCGACGTCGAACGTAGCACTGCCGCCGCGCTCCCAAATGGTCTTCGCGGCTTCCCTTGGAATGACGCCGAGCTCGGCGAGCGCGTCGCAAGCGTGCGCCTCGATCTCGAACCAAATCCGGAATTTCGTTTCCTGCGACCAGATTGAAACCATTTCGGGTCGCGAATAGCGCGGGATCATGAGGCTCGTCCTGATTGTTCCGGGAAGGATTGGGGCTCCCTAGCAGACGTGCGACAATTCCTCAACCAAGTCGGCCAAATGAGAATCAGAGGCGCCCGGGGATCGCGATCCACCGAAAGTCAGGACCTTCGAAGCCGAGTGTCTCGACGGCAATCAATATCGCATAAACAGGCTCTGCATCATCTGGGAAGAAAGTTTGGACCCCACCGATGCGATAGCCCGTAGGGCAACCTCTGCTATCCGGAATGGCCTCATCTTCGTGCAAGACACGCGTTTCCTTCCCCGGCTCAACGCCGATTCTGATCAGCTTGAACCCCTTTGTCTCCACCAGGCCCTCGCAACGCTTAGGCTGCTCGACGAAAATTTCCTCGATTCTGAACTCTAACAACGGATCGATTGGTGGAAAGACGGGACGCGGATTGAGGGCAACGCGGTGGGGATCCGCAGATCTTTCGGTCACAGGATTCGAAGCGACCAGCGTTCCGCGGTTCGAGGCCAATTCATCCTCGTCATATATCTTCGCACCCAGATGACGGGCCTTTTCTCTCGCATCAGCGACCGAAGCCGACTCATCGTCGATGCGTATCCGCACGGGCGAACCCGGCACGGACCGATCCGTTTCAACATCGATGTAATAGCGGTTTGCATAAGGGAAGCCTGAACCGTCCTGAACCCCATATTCTTCGAAGGCGAACACCTTCCCATCGGCACTGAAGCCCAGGATATTCAGCTCCGCCACATCTCCTGCAAGCGCTGCAAGAGGCGAAAGGGCCAACGCAAGGAGCGCCGGGGCGATGTACGTGACGGGCTTCATGACGCCTCCTTCAGGTCAGCGACAGGGTTCACAGATGAGCTGGCGACAACAAGCGTCAGCCAAATCGTTGAGACCATGTCGGGAAGACATCATCTTTAGCGGGCGTGGCAAAGTAAACAGCGCGTGCGATTGCTCGGGCCATCGTTGAGGCAGCGACCGCGGCAAGGTCCATCATCATCGGGAAATCTGGCACAATTTCCTTCGCTCCGGTTGCCATGCCAAAAACGAGGTCCCCGTCCCCGGGAGTATGGGCCGGCCAGATAGAGCGTACGAATCCGTCGTGTGCCGCAACGGCCAGCCGCTTGGTCTCTGCCTTGGTCAGAACAGCATCTGTGGCAATCACGCCAATCGTCGTGGCGGCGTTCAACGCGTGGTACTTATACCGTATCTGAGCAGCATCGGCCGGGACTGGCGATGGCAGCCCATGGCCGCCAAACTCGTCCTCAAGCTCAAACGGGGACGCCCAGAAATGGTGCGTATCACCCATCGTTACAGAACCTAGCGGATTGGCGGCGACGAGCGCACCTACTGTCACGCCGTTCGGGAGGACGGTCGATGCCGAGCCTAGCCCGCCTTTGAGGCCTGCCGTCAACGCGCCGGTTCCCGCCCCGACAGAACCCAACCCAAAATCAAGACCTACAGATCTTGCTGCCTGGTAGCCCATCTCGCGATAGGGCGGATAGAGCCCCCAATCCTTGTTTCCGCCATTCGCCAGATCAAACAGGATAGCAGCGGGGACAACTGGAACGCGATGGCCAGCGACCTCGATCCCAATCCCTTGCTCGCGCATCGCTGCCTGTGCGCCCGACGCGGCATCCAGGCCAAACGCCGAACCACCAGAAAGGACCAGCCCATGAAACTCTTGGACGGTGTTGTGCGGTGCCATCGCATCCGTTTCTCGGGTGCCTGGCGCTCCTCCAAGCACTTGAACAGCGGCTACTGCCGGCTTGTCAGGGATCAGGACGGTAACGCCACTCTTGAGTTGATCGTCTTGAGCATTGCCGACTTTCAGACCCGCAACGTCCGTGATCAGGTTCCGGGGCCCGGCGTGCGATTTCATTGATCTTCCTCTACGAGCACGAACTTTTCCCCATCGAAACGATGAAGTCGATACGGGTTGATGCTGAGGTCGCCCTTGTCATCGAACTTCACGAGCCCCAGAGCCGTCTCGAATGTTCCGTTCTCCAGTGTCTCCGTCAGATCACCACTGCGTTGCGAACTATGCTTAGACGCCGCCGCAGCGATCTCGACTGCCGCGAAGGCGGAGACTGCGTATCCCTCGCCAATTTCCGGAGCCTCGGGCACCGCAACCATCAGCACTCCAGCCTGAAGTTGGTTGGTTGAGGCCGCGCGCAACAATTCCCCGCCGGCGATGACCAATTCACTGCCGGCGGCCGCTGCATCGCGGGCGATGATGGCGATATCGTCGCGATCACCGCCAACGAAAACCTTGCGGGCTCCAGATCGCACCAGCCTGCTGACCAGCGCGACCTGATTTTCCGATTGGGGCCTGAACGTGTCCACAAATACCGGCTTCAGTCCGTTCACCTCGGCTGCTAGGCGAAATGTTTCGGCTATTTCGCGTCCGTAGATCGTCCCATCATCCACGATGGCGAACAGGTCGTTGCGCCACAGTGGAACCAGAAGCTGCGATACGGCGGTACGTTCAGCATCGTCGCGAGGAGCCACACGCCAGAAAAGCCAGCCTTCCTTCGATCTCTTGTCAGTGAACCTGTCTGCGCGCACGCCGGCGCTGATCATTGGAACGCCAGCTTCGGTCAGGACTGGCAGTGCCGCTTCCATCGCCTCGGAACACAGACCACCGACGACGATCGTGACTCCCTCATCAAGAAGCCTACGTGCGGCAGAAGCGCCGCCGTTTGCTTCACATCGATCATCCGCCGTGATCAGTGTGACATCTGTTTGTTTCGCGGCGGCTTCTGCACCGGCCTCCATTTGTTGGCCGAGCAAGGCAAATGGGCCCGTGAGGGGAGCCATCAAACCTACGCGTGTCTCCCCGACCGCCGCTTGGCTCGAGACAACCAGCGCAACAATTGCTGCCATAAAAGTGACTGTACGCGACACCTGATCCGGTCTCCACTCTTGGCAGGCTTGGTAAAGGCTGGCGATTTGCTTCGCAACCAATTAGACGATCGGCGCTTGGTGGTAGCAAGCACAACCACTATATCGAGACGAATCTCAGAAAACCGGATCGCTGATCGTGCTTCTTAAAAATGCTGTTGAACCACGCCTGTATCGTGAGGCGATGAGCCGCTTCGCTGGTGCCGTGCATGTTGTAACGACCGACGGTTCATTCGGCAGGCGTGGCACGACTGCGATCGCAGCTTGTTCCGTGTCTGATGATCCGCCAACCGTATTGGTATGTCTCAACCGTATGAAGCCGGATAATGATCTGTTTGCGAAGAACGGCGTCTTTGCAATTAATACGCTGAGCCTGGCGCAGCAGCCCGTTGCCGACGCGTTCTCCGGTTTGACTGGTCTGTCGCAGGATGGACGGTTCGCGCTGGGCGAATGGGAGACCATTTCGACCGGGGCGCCAGTCCTGCTTGGCACAGAGGCGAGCTTCGATTGCCACATCGTGGAGGCCAAGGATTTTGCCACTCACCGTATCCTGTTCGGGAAGGTGACAGGGATCAAAATTGGCGATAGCCTCCAACCACTTATCTACCACAATCGCGAATACAAATCGTTCTAGAGGTAAGGTTTTACATGGTCAGCTCCCAGTCGCGCTCCGCTCCGGCATCAATTGACGAGACGATGGAGCTGCTGGCTGGAGCGGATTATGTAGCGGATCGGGCTCTGGCTACTGTCCTGTTCCTCAGCTTGCGCATGCAGCGCCCGCTTTTCCTTGAAGGTGAGGCAGGCGTCGGAAAAACCGAGCTTGCAAAGGTACTTGCCAACTCGTTGAACCGGCGGCTGATCCGGCTTCAGTGTTACGAGGGCCTCGATGTCTCCACTGCCGTCTATGAGTGGAATTACGCCGCCCAGATGATCGAAATCCGGATGGACGAGGCCACCGGAGAGACGGACCGGGCTTCGATGGAACGCAACGTCTTCTCGGAAAAATATCTTATTCGTCGCCCAATCCTTGATGCGCTCACTGGAGAGCCCGGCGCGGCACCAGTACTCCTGATCGACGAACTAGACCGAACAGACGAAGCGTTTGAGGCGTTTTTGCTGGAAATCCTGTCTGACTGGCAGGTGACCGTTCCCGAACTGGGAACAATCAAGGCGGCTGAGCCACCGCTGGTCATCATCACGACGAATCGTACCCGCGAGATCCACGACGCTCTCAAGCGCCGGTGTCTCTATCACTGGGTTGATTATCCAGACGCCGAGCGCGAGCTGGAAATCGTGAGGCGCAAGGTCCCGCAAGCAAACTCGCGGCTATCCGCTGAGGTCGTCCACTATGTCCAGAAACTGCGCCAAATCGACCTTTTTAAGTCGCCGGGTGTCGCCGAGACGATCGACTGGGCCGGTGCGCTGACTGAACTCGACAAAGTCGCCCTCGATCCTGAAACAGTATCAGACACGATCGGCGTCCTCCTGAAATATCAGGATGACATTGCGCGCATCGGCGAGGGCGAAGGCCGCCGGATCCTCGATGAGGTGAAGGCTGAGCTTGCCGCGGCTGAGTGACATGCCTCGCTCTTCCGCACCAGATGCCGATGCGACCGGGCGGATAGCCGACAATATCGTTTTTTTTGCGCGCACATTGCGCAAAGCCGGCATGCGGGTTGGTCCAGCTTCGGTAAAAGACGCATTGGATGCGATTCTGGTCACCGGCATCGGTTCGCGCGAGGATTTTTATTGGACTCTTCATGCTGTGCTGGTGAAGCGCCGTGAGGATCAGGCCACGTTTCATGAAGCGTTTCAGCTGTTCTGGAAATCCCGGGAATTGATCGAAAAGATGATCGCGATGTTCTCGCCGGTCGCGCCCCCTCGGCAAGAAACTCGAAAGAACCGCGCGGCTGAAACACGTGTTGCCGACGCCCTGTTTGAGGGGCATCGACAAAAGCAGCCACCCCAGGAAATGCCTGAAATCGAGGTGGATGCGCGTTTCACAACGTCCGCTAACGAAGTCCTGCGCGAAAAGGACTTCGCGCAGATGAGTGCGGCGGAACTGGCCGAAGCGCGCAAGGCAATTTCGACGCTAATTCTACCCCACGATCTTGTACCCACCAGACGGTGGAAGACTGATGCTCGCGGCAACCGGACAGACCCGCGAGCGACGATCAGATCGTCGATGCGGACCGGCGGCGCGCTGATCCTGCCCAAATTCAGGTCAACGAGACGCGTGCATCCGCCCCTAGTGGTTCTGGCGGACATTTCGGGCTCGATGAGCCAGTACAGCCGGACATTTCTGCATTTTCTCCATGCGCTAGCGCTGCATCGCGGACGTGTTCATACGTTCGTATTCGGCACGCGATTGACGAACCTCACACGCCAGATGCGACATCGGGACCCTGACGAGGCACTGGCCGAGTGCGCTGCGGCAGTTAAGGATTGGTCGGGTGGCACACGCATCGGCGAGACGCTCCGAGAATTCAATCTGCGCTGGTCCCGGCGTGTGCTCGGCCAAGGTGCGGTAGTTCTTCTCATCACTGACGGACTGGAGCGGGACGATGCGGCGCTACTCGGCACTGAAACGGAACGCCTCGCCAAGTCCTGCAGGCGGCTGATCTGGCTGAATCCGTTGCTGCGTTTCGATGGCTTCGAACCCCGCGCCAAAGGAGTGCGCGCAATGTTGCCGCACGTGGACGAGTTCCGTCCCGTACACTCTCTAAACTCGCTGAGCGACCTCGTGACGTCTCTATCGGCGGCAAAGTCACGCCAGGCGGCGCCCCGCCATTGGAAAGGGCTTGGCAGGGACAGCTGACCCGCGTCATATTGCTCAGGGAGGAAGCAATGCACACGACGATTGATGAGGCGCCCGACGCGCTGACAGCAGCAGAGGTTTGGCTTGGTGAGGGCCGCAAGGTTGCGCTTGCCACGGTGATCGAAACATGGGGATCGGCGCCGCGACCGGTCGGAAGCCAGCTCGTAATCGATTCCGACGGAAATTTCCTCGGATCTGTCTCCGGAGGATGTGTCGAGGGCGCGGTTATCACTGAGGCCCAGGACGTCATCGCTGAAAACCAGCCGCGCATCCTTGAATTCGGCGTTGCGGACGAAACTGCATGGCGGGTTGGTCTGTCCTGCGGCGGAAGGATCCGTGTTTACGTTGAACGGTTGAGCTGACGTGGACACATCAATCCTAAAGGCGGTCAACGCAGAGCGCCGCGCCCGGCGTCCAGTTGCTGTGATCACCCATCTAGCGGAAGGACGGTGTCAACTCATCCGCGAAGGGGATGCCGCCCCAACAGGCTTGCATGAGGCGGTCGCTTCGGCATTCCGGACCGGTAAATCGGTGCTAGTCGAGGCGGACGGTCAGTCCCTCTTCTTGAACGTTCACCTGCCGCCGCCACGCCTCGTCGTGATCGGTGCGGTTCATATCAGCCAGGCACTAGCTCTGATTGCTCAGATCGCAGGATTTGACGTCGAGATTGTTGATCCACGAACAGCCTTCGCTACCGCTGATCGTTTCCCTAATTTGTCGCTGCATGCGGAATGGCCGGAACAGTATCTGGCTGATGCCCCGCTGGATCCCTTCACCGCGGTGGCAGCGGTCACGCATGATCCAAAGATCGATGATCTCCCGATCAAAGCGGCTTTGGACACCGGATGCTTCTACGTCGGTGCGCTTGGAAGCCGGAAGACCCACGCATCAAGAGTAAAGCGCCTCCTTGAATCTGGAGCCAGCGAAGAACAGATCGCGCGGATTTCTGCCCCGATCGGTCTGGATATCGGCGCTTCATCCCCCGCTGAAATCGCGGTCGCCATAATCGCGGACATTGTCAGGGCGCTCAGGACGCGCGGCCTGCCTGCAGAGCCGGGGTGAACGAGATGAAGTTCGGTTCGCTTCCTGTTCAGGCCGCCGAAGGAGCAATCCTGGCCCACAGCATTTCGGTGGGTGGGAAATCATGGCGTAAGGGCCGGGTGATCTCAGACGCCGACATCGCCGAATTGGAGACAAACGGCGTCGCCAAAATCGTTGTAGCCAAACCCGGTCCGGACGATCTTGACGAAAACGCCGCGGCAGAACGGATCGCATCTGCCTTGGCAACGCCGGAAATTGAAGGGCGAGCAGCTTCAACCGGACGCGTCAACCTCCACGCGGTCGTTGGCGGGGTCGTGACGGTCTCGAGCGTCCACATCAATGCACTCAACCGCGTTGATCCAGCCATTACGCTTGCCACCCTTCCTGACTATGCCGCCGTAGAGCCGGGGCAGATGGTCGCGACCGTTAAGATCATCCCATTTGCTGTACCGGCACGGCTTGTCGAAGAAGCGCGTGCGCAAGCAATGGCGGCGCGATTGATCAGCCTGCACCCGTTCCACCAGCGCAAGGTTGGATTGATCCAGACGCAATTGCCAACGATCAAGAAGAGCGTGCTCGACAAGACCGTTCTCCGAACCGCAGAGCGCCTTGCACGGTCCGGCAGCATCATCGGGGATGAGGTGCGGGTGCCGCATCACGCTGACGAAGTCGCTTCTGCAGCCGCGAGACTTGCTGAGCACCATGACATCGTCCTGATTTTCGGCGCGTCGGCGGTAGCGGACGCTGACGATGTCATTCCGGCTGCGATACGGCAGGTCGGGCGGGTCGAGCGGGTGGGAATGCCTGTCGATCCGGGCAACCTCCTCGTGCTTGGGGAGATCAGGGATAAACCCGTCATTGGTGCTCCCGGATGTGCCAGAAGCCCCAAGCTCAACGGTTTCGACTGGGTACTGAACAGGCTTCTCGCCAACCTTCCTGTGGGAGACAGCGAAATTGCGGGATTGGGGGTAGGGGGACTGCTGATGGAAATCGAATCTCGGCCTCAACCCCGCGACCCTAAACCGGCAGCAAAAATTGACGTCGGCGCGGTGGTGCTTGCTGCGGGCAGGGGCGAACGTATGGGCGGGCCGAACAAGCTGCTCGCCCACTTTGACGGAGTTCCCCTCGTCCGCAAGGTCATCGAGCGGGTTCTTGCGTCGAAAGCAAAGACCTGCATCGCCGTGGTCGGTCACGAGGCGGAACGCATTATCGATACTATCGAGGATCAGGCCGTCAGGATTGTCAGCAACGCCAACTATATGACGGGGCTGGCGTCGTCCCTGAAGGTAGGTATCGCAAACCTGCCACCGGACATTGCCGGTGCGATCATCGTGCTTGCAGACATGCCGCAGGTCGAGACCGTTGATCTCGACCTGTTGATCAGAAAGTTCATAGATGCAGGCGGCAGGTCTGTCGTTCGCGCAACCCATTCTGGCAAGCGCGGCAATCCGGTCATCCTGCCGCGCTACCTCTTCGAAGCGGTAGCGAGGCTGGAGGGAGATACGGGAGCCCGCCATCTCGTTGAATCCAGCGACATCCCCGTAATTGATGTTGAACTCGGGAATACGGCGAGCCTCGATGTCGACACTCCAGAAGCGCTGGCCCACGCTGGCGGGATACTCCAGGGATGATGGCCGCGGCGAGGACATGTCTGATGTGCCTCGCGCTCACTATCCTGGTGGGAGCGTCAAAATCGCCTCTCGTGGCTCCTTATAAGGATGAGCTATTCGCCTATCCGAGTTTGCTCGCATCTGCGCATCAGGGCGCATATTTATCGGTCGATTACCGTGCCGAGCGCGATATACGCCAGCGAGATGCAATACCCGAGAAGCAGGTAAAGCCACGCTACGTTGACCTATATCCGAGGAAATACCAACGCGATCTCAGCCTTGAAACCGAAGCTGGTCGCCTCCCGCACATTGCCGTTGGAACGCGTGAACGAGCACGCTTCATCGTTGTCTATGTGCACGGACAAGGGGGCAACCGCACTCAGGGCATGAACGACCATACTTTCGGCGGAAATTTCAACCGTCTGAAAAATCTGGCTGCCCGCAATGATGGGCTCTACCTCACTGTCGACTTCTCGAATTTCGAAGCGGCAGGCGTCAGCCAGGTCAAATATCTCATTCACAAGTTCAGGGAGCTGTCACCGCGTGCTCCGGTATTCGTCGCCTGCGGCTCAATGGGCGGGCGAATTTGCTGGGCATTGGCACAAGACAAAAAACTCGCTCCGAGGCTCGGCGGCCTCATCCTTCTTGGCTCGCATTGGGACCGATCTTTCCTGAACAGCGCAGCGTTCCGCTCACGAGTTCCCATTTATTTCGGACACGGAAGTGCCGATCGGGTTTTTCCTATCGAAACTCAGGAAGCATTCTTCCGGAGCATCCGTTCAAAGGATCCCGCATATCCCGTCCGCTTTGTTCGGTTTGAAACCGGAAGCCACGGCACGCCCATCAGAATGGTCGATTGGAGAGACACG
Source organism: Aquamicrobium zhengzhouense (assembly GCF_016124105.1). Classification (GTDB taxonomy): domain Bacteria; phylum Pseudomonadota; class Alphaproteobacteria; order Rhizobiales; family Rhizobiaceae; genus Aerobium; species Aerobium zhengzhouense. The sequence goes on along the minus strand of NZ_JADGMQ010000001.1, from coordinate 461,075 downwards.
CTTAACTGGATGGGATCTGTTTAACGGTAGTAAACGGATGCAAACTGTTTGTTAATCAAGAAATTCAGTCGTCAGACCGTTCCGTTGACTTGCCTTACGCAAGGGCGGAATGAATTCAGAACCTTTTAAACATCTGGGCGTTAGCCTCTCGAAACAACAAATCTAAGGGAGGCCCCTGTGGCCGCCGACGTCAAGCTCGATTTCACATCACTCCTGGACGACCTTATTGCTGCCTCGGAAGCAGCAGAGTCCAATGAGGGACGAGAAAAGATCTGCGCACCTTCGCTGCGAGTTGACATGCTTGAGCAGATCGAACGGTTGCAGGCGGAAAATATTGCTCTGTTTCCGGAACGAGCAATCAAGGAATACGAAGCGGATACGAGAGCTCCACGTGCGTCTACAGGCGCGGATGACGCTGCGCCACATCTGCAACCTGCGCTTGAAGATTTGTTCTTCCTAGATCCGCAGTCGATATCACGCGAGCTAGGTATCGATAAGGCCCGCCGACTAGATGAACTCGACCGTGCGCGCCGGGTATTTGCCAAACGCTATCACCCGGATCGGGTGCCGGAGGAGTTCCGCGAGCGCGCCGCATTGCGGATGCAGATCGCCAACATGCTGATTGACGACGCGAAACGGTCCCGTCGCTAACCGACGATCGAGCTTTTCCATGATTCAATACACGCTCGGAAGCCGCGGTTTCTAAACGAAATCGCGGGCTTTGCTTCTGTGTATTCGTCTACGATATGTTGAAAATTGTTTCACGCCTATTGCTATGGCGACAACCACCGGTGTTATCCTTCGGTTAAGAATCAGTAGCCGATCGAACGAGAGGTACGTCGGTATGGGGGATAAAGCCTCTTTTGAGGGGCGGTACGCGACCGGTACGGATGCTCTGGATGACACCAACGAGGTCGATCTGACCGAGGTGTCCGGTGCCATCAAGTGGTTCGACGTCGCCAAAGGATACGGTTTCATTGTCCCTGACGAGGGTGACTTCGGGGATGTCCTCCTGCACGTAACGTGCCTCCGCAAGGACGGCTTCCAAACCGCCCTGGAGGGCGCACGTATCGTCTGCCTGATACGGCGGGGAGAGAGAGGCTTCCAGGCGTTCAGAGTCATCTCCATGGATAATTCGAGCGCTGTCCATCCCGCAGAACAGCCCCTGCAACGAACGCACGTCTCGGTTGTGGCTGAGAGCGGACTTGAGCGCGCTTTAGTGAAGTGGTTCAACCGGACCAAGGGGTTTGGCTTCCTGACCCGCGGCGAGGGGACCGAAGACATCTTCATCCATATGGAAACCTTGCGCCGTTATGGTCTAACGGAGCTACGACCGGGTCAGGTCGTCCTCGTTCGGTACGGCAATGGTGATAAGGGCCTTATGGCTGCCGAAATTCATCCCGATATCGGGACCTTGCCGGTTGCCCATTAAACTCCACCGGCAGGGAGTTATCATGCATCGTTCACTTTCCGTTGGGATCCTGTTCGCGCTTCTCAGTATTTTTCAGGCTGTAGCGCCAGCTTCAGCACAGATATCAGCGGGTGCTGAAGCTCCGATGATATTGCCGGTCGATGAAACCATGCTGGTTGCCGAGACCGCAAATGGTCAGCGAAGCTTCTCGATTGAAGTTGCCGACGAGGACCACGAGCGTGCTGCAGGACTGATGTTCCGGACCGAGATGCCGGACGACCGCGGGATGCTGTTTGTGTTCGAGGCAACACGCCCGGTTTCCTTCTGGATGAAAAACACGCCAATGGCGCTGGACCTAGTCTTCATCGGTGAGGACGGAAACGTCCTCGCGGTCCTGCCCGGCGAGCCATTTTCGACAGCCTCGATTACTCCAGGCCAGCCGACGCGATTTGTTCTTGAACTGAAAGCCGGAACCGCCGAAAAGACGGGGATCACCGAGGGCGTCCGTTTGCGCCATCCTCGTATAGATCAGGTCGCAGGCTAGTCAGCCACCGCGCCTTTTGTGGCGAGTTAGAAATCACAAATGCAGATTTTCAACAATGACGGCTTCGAGATCGCCTTTGTCGATCAGCAGCCAGTTTCGGACGGATCAGGCGAGCCTGTCCTCCTCATCCACGGATTCGCGTCGAGCCATCTGGTGAATTGGGTTGCGCCTGGCTGGGTGAAGACACTGACAGAGGCGGGCTATCGCGCCATCGCCCTGGACAATCGAGGGCACGGGCGCTCGACCAAGAGCTACAATCCCGCCGCATATACGCCGGCAGAAATGGCGGACGATGCCGCTGCTCTCCTCGACCACCTTGGAATCGAGAAGGCGCATATCTTCGGCTATTCGATGGGCGCGCGTATTTCGGCGTTCCTTGCATTGGCTCACCCGGAAAAGGTCGCCACGCTCGTACTTGGCGGGCTTGGCTACGGGATGGTCGATGGTGTCGGCGATTGGGACCCGATTGCCGAAGCATTGGTCGCACCGGATCCAGAGACCATCACCCACCCACGCGGAAAGATGTTCCGCACCTTCGCCGATCAGACGAGAAGCGACCGACAAGCTCTTGCCGCTTGCATCGCGACCTCGCGCGAACTTGTATCGGATGCGCAGATGGCGAGCATTCTGGCACCTGTGCTGGTCGGCGTGGGCACCAAGGACGACATTGCCGGTTCCGGGGAAAGGCTCGCGGCTCTTCTTCCTCACGGCACTGCATTTGATATTGAGGGCAGAGATCATATGCTCGCCGTCGGTGACCGCACCTTCAAGGCAAGGGTTCTGGAGTTCCTTCAGGAACATCCGATCGCATGAAGTCCACAGCGCTGAATCTCACGGGTTCGGAAAAGAACAAGCTTTGTGCGGATCTTTGGGGCAGCGCTGGCCACCCTGTCATATTGCTTCATGGTGGTGGGCAGACGCGCCATTCGTGGGAGAAAACTGCCCGGCAGATTGCGCAAAGCGGGATGCGTGCGATCACAGTTGATTTGCGCGGCCATGGCGACAGCGAGTGGGTGCCGAGTGGCGATTACACGTTCCGGGCATTCGGCACAGACGCCACGACAATGTTCCGACACGTGGCAGAAATGTGCGGCGAGGCGCCATCGGTCATTGGTGCATCGCTAGGCGGCCTCTCGGCGCTGATTGCTGAAACCTCGAGCGGGCCGCTGATACGCTCACTCGTGCTGGTGGACGTAACCCCTCGCATGGACCCTGAAGGTGTCAGCAAGGTTCAGGGGTTTATGGGCCAGCGCCTGGATAGTGGGTTCGTTTCGCTTGATGAAGCAGCAGACGCGATCGCTGCCTACCTTCCCCATCGTGAGCGTCCGGGAAGCCTTGGCGGACTACGCAAAAATCTACGCCTTCATCAAGATGGCAGATACCGCTGGCACTGGGACCCGGTGTTTATAAACGGAGACCGAAACATCGGCGCCGGCTCCGAAGAAATCATGGAAGAGGTGACCGCCCGGCTGCCATTTCTGAAAGTGCCAACGCTTCTGGTGCGGGGCATGCAGTCCGAGTTGGTTCACGAGGAGCATGCAAGGGAGTTTGTTACATTGGCACCATGTGCGCGCTACGTGGATATCGGCGGAGCAGGGCACATGATCGCCGGCGACAAGAACGATATCTTCTGCGACTCGGTCATGGATTTCCTCAAAGAGGAAGCGTTCGCCTGACGGTCAGCAGCCGTGGAATATCGGTAGGCGGCGCTCCATGAAGGCATCTCGCCCTTCTGCATAGTCGGCACTTTCGAATGTCGCATCGCCCAGCGCTTCCGCTTCTTCAAGTTCGCGTGCCCGCTGTGTCAGCGTCGCGTTTACCGATGCCTTTGTTGCACGCAGGGTCAGAGGCGCGTTCGCAGCAATCTCGGAAGCTAGATGCCGCACATGGTCGTCATGTTCGACCGGAACCACCTTCATCAAGAATCCCGCTGCAAGAGCCTGATCAGCGTTGAGGCGATCAGCGCTGTAGACGAGATACTTCGCCAGTTGCGGCCCGACTGCATTCACGATGTCAGCCATGGCATCAACCGGGTAGGCGAGGCCCAAACGTGCCGCCGGCACACTGAAGACGGCTGTAGGATCGGCAATACGGAGGCCGCAGGCTGCGGCCAGACCAAAACCGCCTCCAAAACAAACGCCTTTGATAGACGCTATCGTCGGCACAGGACATGTCCGGATAGCCGCAAACGCACGCGAATTGTCGCGTTCATATGACCGCGCGCTCGTTGCATCGGCGCGCACCTGATCGAATTCGCTGATATCGGCCCCGGAGCAGAAATCACCACCGGCTCCCTCCAGGATCACCACACGAGCAGCCCCATCACTCGATAGTTTAGCGTATATCCGAGCAAGCTCACGCCACATCTCCTGAGACATCGCATTCTTGCGTTCTGGTCGCCGGATTGTGACTGTAACGACATGACCGTCCTGCGTTACGCTCAAGAAACCTGTTTTCACTGATAGGACCTCGTGTTGATGATGGTTTCTTGAAACGCACGATCAGAAGAATTGGGTTTAGTTGACACTCCAAAAGGAATATGGTTCGCCCTCTGACCTCAATAGGCGTTCGATGAGGAAGCCACAATGAGCAGCCGAGCAGTTCGATCACAGACCGTGAAGCCGATAGATCCGATCTGGGATACGATTAGGGCAGAAGCGTTTGCGGCGGTGGAGCGCGACCCGATTTTGTCGGGTTTTCTCTACTCAACTGTACTCAACCAGAGCAGTCTGGAGTCCTCGGTCATCCATCGTGTCTCCGAGCGGCTCGATCATTCTGATCTTCCGTCTGACCTCATTCGTCAGACCTACGAGGAGATGGTCGGCTCTAATCCCGACTGGGGCACTGCAGTACGCGTCGATATCCAAGCGTACTATGATCGCGATCCCGCTTGCGATCGCTTCATGATGCCGATGCTCTACTTCAAGGGCTTCCACGCTATCCAGACCCACAGGCTTGCTCACTGGCTGTGGAATGAGGGACGCAAGGATTTCGCGCTTTACCTGCAAAGCCGCTCGTCAGCGGTCTTCCAGACTGACATTCATCCCGCAGCCCGGATCGGCAAGGGCATCTTTGTTGACCATGCGACGGGTATCGTTGTTGGCGAGACCGCGGTGATCGATGATGACGTTTCGATCCTGCACAATGTTACCCTGGGCGGCACCGGCAAGGCGGGAGGTGATCGCCACCCGAAAATCCGCCACGGTGTCCTGATCGGCGCCGGAGCGAAGATACTCGGAAACATCGAAGTCGGCCATTGCTCCAAGATCGCGGCAGGGTCCGTGCTCCTCAACTCGATCCCCAACAACAAAACCGTCGCGGGCGTCCCGGCGCGCATAATCGGGGAAACAGGCTGCGCCGAGCCGGCGCGGGCGATGGATCAGCTCATCAACAGAAGCTGAGAGGACTATCCCCAGCCTTCACTTGAAAGGCCGCTCACGGGCTTTACATGCCTGTGCTCAGCGTGGCAGAAGCGCCGCTTAAGGCCACAGTCATCGGAGTACAGGTTTTGAAGCCCGACGAAATCAGGAAGCTTGATGCCTATTTCAAGCGCACGTTCCAGAACCCGCAGCTTCAGGTGAAAGCCCGCCCGCGGAAGAACGATTCTTGCGAAGTGTATCTTGGCGACGAATTCCTCGGGATCGTCTTCAAGGACGATGACGACGGCGATCTATCCTACAATTTCTCGATGGCGATCCTCGACGTCGATCTGGACTAATCTAGCCTATTACCTTCCAGAGCAGAGGCGCATCACGTACTCCTGCTCTGGAACCAGCTACCCTTCATTTAGCGCTTCAAGCGCCATTTCGATCGCGTGGTACGCAGCTTGATGTCGGACGTAATCGCGTCCACCGTTCTCGAAAATTCTGCGCTCAGTCTTCGGACCTTGTCCGTTTAGCGCCAAGCCGAACCATACCAACCCTACAGGCTTCTCTTCGCTTCCTCCGTCTGGACCTGCGATGCCTGTCACCGAGAGCGCCAGACCCGCTCGTGATCGGGAAAGGGCACCAACGGCCATCTCCAGCGCCGTTGCCTCCGACACGGCCCCGTGAAGTTCCAAAGTCTCGCCAGCGACTCCCAGCATCTCCATCTTCGCCTCGTTCGAATAGGTAACGAAGCCTCGATCTACCATCGACGAGGAGCCCGGTAGGTCAGTCATCAGCGAGACGATCATCCCGCCGGTGCAAGACTCTGCGGTTGCGACAAGGATCCCGCGCTCCTTACAGATATCGAGGAGCAAGCGAGTGCGTTCGGCGATCTCACTCATTCAGGTATCTCTCCTGGGTACACCACGGTTGCGGTTGCTATTGCAGCGATGCCTTCTTCGCGACCCACGAAGCCCATACGTTCGTTGGTCGTCGCCTTGACGGACACCCGCTCCCCTGAAATCCCCAGCATGTCCGCCAGTTCCTTCGTCATCGCTTCGCGGTTCGGTCCGATTTTCGGTGCTTCGGCGATGAGTGTGATATCGGCGTTTGCGATGCGGCCCCCGCGCGCCCTGACGATGCGAACAGCCTCTTCAACGAAGATGCGAGACGCAGCCCCTTTCCATTTCATATCGGACGGGGGGAAATGGGTGCCAATGTCTCCAGCCCCACACGTGGCCAGCAGCGCATCAGTCAGCGCATGAAGGCCAACATCTGCATCCGAATGACCTGTCAGTGCTTTCCCGAATGGAATAGCGACGCCGCAGAGCATGACATGGTCGCCTTCGCCGAAAGTGTGAACGTCATAACCATTGCCCGTACGCACGTCCGGGAAGTGGAAGTCTGTCAGTCGTGCGTTCGCCATCTCAATGTCCTTTGCCCATGTAAGTTTGACGTTGTCCGGGGAGCCTTCGACGAGTTTCACCGGAATACCCGCCCATTCTGCCAGAGCCGCATCATCGGTAAATTCATCCAGCCCATCCTGGAAAGCCTGCACGTGCGCTGCGAGTATTCTCTTGAAGGGGAAACCTTGCGGTGTCTGCGCCGAAAAGAGATCGGCACGTGGAACAGTAGCAGTCACCGTTTTGCTCAGGTCTGCCCGCTTGATTGTGTCGGAGACTGGAATGGCCGGAAGCGCTCCGACCGAAAGATTCTCACACACCCGCGTGATTAGATCTGCGCTCACGAACGGACGCACTCCGTCATGGATCAATACGCCCTCAAGATCGTGCCCACGCAGCGCAAGGAGCGCGAGCCTGGTCGATGCCTGGCGCGATGCCCCACCTGAAACAACCTGAACATGACCTGCAAGATCGCCAACAGCCCGATGAAACAATTCTCGATCTTCCGGATGAATCGCCACCGAAATCGACGAGATCAGCGGATGCTCCAGGAAGCAGCGCAAGGTGCGCAAGATCACCGGCTCGCCGCCAATTTTCCGGTACTGCTTCGGCCCCTCAACGGATTGCCCAGCGCGCTCACCGCGCCCGGCTGCGACGATTACAGCCCCGATCCTGCGGTTGGTCATGGTCTCAATTTCCCTTCCTGGATTACCTGACCCTTAGTGGCACCAGACCCCGATGGCCAGCCCATAGAAAATCCATTGGCGCAGAATTTTTGCATTGCAGCACACCCCGAACATGTCTACTCCATGAGCAATAAAACAAGATGCTTGGTTTTTGTGCATGACAATTAAGAGCCTGCTGGCTGAACCTATGCAAATCGGAAATGTCTCGATCCCAAATCGTGTCATCCTGGCACCTATGTCGGGCGTGACGGACGAGCCATTCAGGCGCCGAGCCATCAAGCACGGGGCAGGATTGGTCGTGTCAGAAATGGTCGCGAGTGCAGAACTGGCGAAAGGTCGCCGCAACTCGGAGCTCAGGATCAGGCGCCCGGATGTACCGGTGCACATGGTCCAACTTGCGGGACGCGATGCGGACTGGATGGCGGAGGGGGCACGGATTGCCGCAGCCGAAGGGGCAGACATTATCGACATCAACATGGGCTGCCCCGCCAAGAAAGTCACGGGGGGCTATTGCGGCTCTGCACTAATGAAAGAGCCCGACCATGCCCTGAAGCTTATCGAAGCAGTGGTGGCTGCCGTCGAGGTCCCGGTCACCGTCAAGATGCGCCTCGGTTGGGATGACGAGTCAATAAACGCTCCGGATATCGCTGCACGAGCCGAAGGCGCAGGTGTAGCGATGCTGACCATACACGGTCGCACAAGATGCCAGTTTTACAAGGGCAAGGCCGATCGCGGCGCGATCAGGCTTGTGAAGGACCGGGTGTCTATACCGGTCGTTGCCAACGGTGACGTCGCGGATCACGCGGATGCCAGTGACATGTTGGCCAAGTCGGGCGCAGACGCGGTCATGGTAGGGCGCGAACATTACGGACGGCCATGGCTGGCCGGTGAAATCGCCTCTCAGGCAAGTGGGCTGATCGCGAGGCCTGCTCCGCGCTTTGTAACGGAGCTTTTCGATTATATTTCTGAGCACTATCAGGACATGTTAAGCCTTTACGGCACGCAGCAAGGGGTCCGCCATGCAAGGAAACATCTTGGCTGGTACCTCGATCGTCACCTCGCAGGAGTTGATCTGGACCGACGGCAATCAATCATGACCTCCCTAGACCCCGGACATGTCATGAGCACACTCAGGGACGCCATCGGGCAGATCAGCGAGAGGAGTGCTACGTGACTCACCCGCGCTCTGTTCCTGCTGACACAGCGTCTGTCATCCTGAACACAATCCGGCGCCCCGTCATCATGGTCGACAGAACGGGGCACATCATTTACGCCAATGCGGACGCTGAAGACTTCTTTCGGGCCAGCGCGTTGCTGTTGGCCCGTGATGGATTGGGGCGCTTCGTCCCGTTTGGCAGCCCGTTGTTGACCCTTGTGGAGCAGGTGCGGGACCTTCATGCGCCGGTCAATGAGTACCGCGTCGACATTTCCTCACCTCGACTTGGCGAGGATCGGGTCGTCGATCTTTACGTTGCCCCGGTGCCGGAACTTGAGGGGCATGTCGTCATCATGTTTCAGGAGCGGTCGATGGCGGACAAGATCGACCGTCAGATGACGCATCGCGGAGCGGCACGGTCCGTCACCGGGCTCGCTGCCATGCTCGCCCATGAAATCAAGAATCCACTGTCGGGAATACGCGGCGCGGCGCAGTTGCTGGAAAGCGTCGTCGGCGATGAAGATCGCCCATTGGCTCGCCTCATCCAGGATGAAACAGATCGTATCGTGTCGCTGGTGGACAGAATGGAGGTCTTCTCGGACGAGCGTCCGATCGACAGGTTCCCAGTCAACATCCATGTCGTCCTCGATCGGGTTAAGGCGCTGGCACAAAGCGGCTTCGCCAGTAATATCGACATCGTTGAAGAGTACGATCCTTCGCTTCCGCCTGTTTACGGAAACAGGGATCAGCTGATCCAGGTATTCCTCAACCTCATAAAGAACGCGGCGGAATCGATTGGGCAGCGCGCCGGCGGAGAGATCCACCTATCGACAGCCTACCGGCCTGGAATTCGGGTCTCTGTCCCCGGAAGCCAGGACAAGGTATCGCTGCCTCTGGAGTTTTGTGTCCACGACAACGGCGCTGGCGTTCCCGACGACCTGCTGCCGATCCTGTTCGACCCTTTCATCACCACGAAGCCGAACGGGTCGGGGCTGGGTCTAGCTCTGGTGGCCAAGATCGTCGGTGAGCATGGAGGTGTCATCGAGTGCGATTCGGCGCCCCGGGGCACAACTTTCCGTATTCTCATGCCGGCGTGGAGAGAGCCGAAGGACGCGGATCAGAATATCGGTAAGAGGATTTCGGAATGAGTGTTTGTGGGCAAATCCTCGTTGCAGACGATGATGCAGCGATCCGGACGGTGTTGAGCCAGGCGCTGTCTCGCGTCGGGCATGAGGTGAGGGTGACGTCCAACGCATCGACACTCTGGCGTTGGGTGGCAGCGGGCGAGGGCGACATCGTCATTACCGATGTCGTCATGCCGGACGAGAACGCATTCGACATGCTCCCGCGGATCAAGAAAGCTCGACCGGAGCTCCCTGTCGTGGTCATGAGTGCGCAGAACACCTTCATGACAGCTATCCGGGCGTCAGAAGCAGGCGCTTACGAGTACCTTCCCAAGCCATTTGATCTGACCGAACTTTTGGCGATCGTTCAGCGCGCGCTCGTGGAGCCCCGGGGGCGGGTCGCAGACCGACACAACGACGAAGCGCTCGAGAACATGCCGCTGATCGGTCGCTCAAGTGCGATGCAAGACATCTACAGGATGCTTGCCAGGGTGATGCAGACGGATCTAACCGTCATGATCACTGGCGAATCTGGAACCGGCAAAGAGCTGGTCGCGCGCGCTTTGCATGAATATGGACGTCGCCGAAACGGCCCCTTTGTCGCTATCAATATGGCAGCAATACCTCGCGACCTGATCGAATCCGAGTTGTTCGGTCATGAGAAAGGGGCGTTCACCGGCGCACAAAACCGCTCCACAGGCCGGTTTGAGCAAGCAGAGGGTGGCACCCTTTTCCTTGACGAGATTGGCGACATGCCAATGGAAGCGCAAACGCGCCTCCTTCGGGTATTGCAACAAGGCGAGTACACCACCGTGGGTGGACGCACGCCCATTCGCACCGACGTGCGTATCGTGGCCGCGACCAACAAGGACCTGCGCATCCTGATCAATCAGGGCCTGTTCCGCGAAGATCTGTTCTATCGGCTGAACGTTGTCCCGATGCGCCTCCCTCCACTTCGCGAACGGTCGGAGGACGTGCCTGACCTCGTACGACACTTCTTCAAGCTGGCGGAACGGGAAGGGCTGCAATCCAAGCGAATCGCCAGCGGCGGCATCGACCTGATGAAGCGATATTCTTGGCCGGGCAATGTGCGCGAACTCGAGAACTTTGTGCGACGACTCGCAGCGCTTTACCCCCAAGAAGAGATCACGACTGAGATCGTTCAGCAGGAGTTGCATTCGGCGGAGACGCCGCAAGAGCACGCGCCGGGTCCACTCCCAAACGAGGATCTGTCTATTTCGGCGGCTGTCGAGCTTAATTTGCAGAGGTATTTCAGCAGTTTCGCGGGAGAGCTGCCCCCGACCGGCCTCTATGATCGAGTGCTAGCCGAGGTTGAATATCCGCTTATCCTCGCAACGATGACCGCCACCCGTGGCAACCAGATCAAAGCCGCTGAGATCCTCGGCCTCAATCGGAATACACTGAGGAAGAAGATCCGGGAACTGGGCGTCAACGTGTACCGTGCCTCGAAATAGCCATCTAACAATTAGAAATGCCGGATCGCTCGCCCGCTTGTTGCATATTCGCCACAATGCGTTGCATAGATGTCACGCGTGAGGACGTGATCCGATGACAATGCAGACGCCATCGCTGGGTATCCCACTGCAGCCAGCTGCCCCCTCAGCGGACGGCCGTCGGCTGCTCGCGCTTCCGGGCATCCTGGCAATCCTCGGCTCCTTCGTGACAGCTGGTATATCGTTCGCGGTCCTGTTGGGCCTGACGCCGATAACACCGGACGAAACGACCACCCTCGCTCTTATCGCGATAAACGCCGCGTTCATCCTGGTGTTGGTCGCGCTGATATCACGCGAGGTGCACCGCATTTTCATGGCAAGGCGACGCGGCAAGGCGGCGTCACGGCTTCATGTTCGCATTGTCGCAATGTTCTCGCTCGTTGCGGCGATCCCGGCCCTGCTCGTCGCGGTCGTCGCTTCGGTGACGTTGGATCTCGGACTTGATCGCTGGTTCGAGATTCGCACGAAGGTCATCATCAGTTCGTCTCTGTCGATTGCCGAGGCGTACGTTGTCGAGAATGCCAGGAATTTGCAGGGGACAACCCTTTCGATGGCCGGCGATCTCGATGCCAACCGGACCTTGTACACGCTGGATCGCGTTGGTTATCGCACATTCCTAAGCCGTCAGGCTCAGGGCCGGGCGCTGGCTCATGCTGCGTTGATTAGGTCGGATGGCTCGTTTGTCATGCAAGCGGAAACCGGCGCGGATTTTGCTATCCCCCAGCCGCCGATAGAGGCGGTCCAGACGGCATCTGACGGCTTGCCAGTACTCATACCGCCCTCGCAAAGAAACATCGTGGGCGCCATCATCAAATTGCGCGAATTCGAAGATTTGTACCTCTATACAATCCGCGCTGTGGATCCTGAAGTCATTCGCGCACGGCAAATTGTCAGAGCTAATACGGATGAATATCGATCGCTCGAAAGTAACCGCCTGACGACGCAGGTGGCTTTCGCGTTGATCTATCTTGGGGTGACGCTGATCATCGTTCTCTCAGCGATCTGGACCGGTATTGCTGTTGCGGACCGACTGGTTCGCCCCATTCGCCAGCTTATCAGCGCCGCAGATGATGTTGCGACCGGAAATCTGGAGGTAGCAGTTCCAGTCCGCCAGTCGGATGGTGACGTCGCGTCGTTGGGCGAAACGTTCAACAACATGATTCTCGAGCTCAAGTCCCAGCGCAACGAGCTCATCGCGGCAAAGGATCTTATGGACGACCGCCGTCGCTTTTCTGAGGCGGTCTTGTCTGGCGTCTCCGCTGGCGTCATTGGCGTCGACCACGACGGTGTCGTTACCATCGTCAATCGCTCAGCAGCAAAGATGCTGACCCTGCGCGCAGAGAACGTGATTGGTCGGAAGCTCGCCGATCTCCTCCCGCACGTGGGCGCCGTATTCGAAGCCGGACGGGTAGCAGGCAGGGCAGTCTACCGTGATCAGACCACGTTCTACCGCGGGGGAGCGGAGCGAACGTTCGACGTTCAGGTTACGACCGAGGAAGTAACACCGAGCAGCGGACACAACTCATACGTCGTTACTATTGACGACATTACGGACCTCGTTTCCGCTCAGCGTTCTTCTGCATGGGCGGACGTCGCGCGGCGCATCGCGCACGAGATCAAAAACCCGCTTACTCCGATCCAGTTGTCAGCAGAGCGGATCAGACGCCGGTTTGGCAAGGTCATAATTGACGACAAGGAAGTGTTCGACCAATGCACCGAGACGATCATCCGCCAGGTAGGCGACATTGGTCGCATGGTGGACGAGTTCTCATCCTTCGCGCGTATGCCCAAACCGGAAATGAAGGTGATGGACCTGCGTGAGGCGCTCCGTGAGGCGTCCTTCCTTGTCGAAGTGAGCAAGGCTGACATCGACTTCATAAGGGCATTCGGGGACAAACCCTTGCTCGGCAATGGTGATCCACGCCTCCTCGGCCAAGCATTCGGCAACCTCATCAAGAACGCTGCCGAGGCCATCGAGGGTGTCGAGCGTCAGAACGATGAGCGCGGTGCGATCCTCGTCCGAGCTCAGACAAACGCGCGCGAAACGATTATTGATGTGATTGATAACGGGAAGGGACTTCCGCGCGAAAACCGGCAGCGTCTGTTGGAGCCCTACATGACCACCCGCGAGAAGGGGACGGGTCTCGGGCTCGCGATCGTGCGGAAGATTATCGAGGACCATGGCGGTCGGCTGGAATTGCATGACGCTCCGGCCGAGTTCCATGGCGGAAGGGGGGCCATGATCCGCGTCATCTTGCCCGCGATCGAGCAAGACGGCGCATGTGGAACCAGTAGTGGGAAGGTTGAAAATGGCGTCTGACATCCTGATCGTCGACGACGAAGAAGACATCCGTGAGCTCGTAGCCGGCATTTTAAGTGACGAGGGGCATGAGACGCGCACTGCCCATGACGCTGACAGCGCTCTGGCCGCCATCGCCAATCGTGTGCCGCGTTTGGTGTTCCTCGACATTTGGCTGCAAGGCTCGCGGCTGGACGGGCTGGATCTCCTGGATGAGATCAAGAAGCAACATCCGTCTCTGCCGGTGGTCATGATCTCCGGCCACGGCACGATCGAGACGGCCGTGTCGGCAATCCGTCGAGGCGCTTACGATTTCATCGAGAAGCCGTTCAAGTCCGACCGGCTGATTTTGATTGCTGAGCGCGCACTTGAAACGTCGAAACTCCGGCGCGAGCTTTTCGATCTGAAGAAGCGGAGCGGGGAGACATTCGACCTTATTGGTATGTCCGCCGCGATGACGCAGTTGCGTCAGACCATCGAGCGGGTAGCCCCGACCAATAGCCGCATCATGATGATCGGGCCATCGGGTTCAGGCAAGGAAATGGCCGCTCGCGCGATCCATGCCCTTTCCAGCCGCAAGACGGGACCTTTCGTAGCGGTCAACGCAGCATCCATCACGCCCGAGCGCATGGAAGTCGAGCTTTTCGGTACCGAACCCAAGAACGGCGAGCCGCGCAAGGTCGGCGCACTTGAGGAAGCCCACCGTGGCATCCTTTACATCGACGAAGTGGCCGACATGCCGCGGGAAACGCAGGCGAAGATCTTACGCGTTCTTGTCGATCAGCAATTTGAGCGGGTCGGCGGCAGTACGCGGGTGAAGGTTGACGTCCGCATCATTTCATCGACCGCCCAAGATATCGAAACCCTGATCGCACAGGGACGTTTTCGTGAGGATCTGTATCACCGCCTCGCCGTTGTGCCGGTGCGGGTTCCCGCGCTTGCCGAGCGTCGAGAGGATATTCCATTCCTTGTGGACCACTTCATGCGGCAGGTCGCGACACAGGCCGGCATCCGCATGCGCCGCATTGGCGAGGACGCTCTGGCTGTGCTCCAGGCGCACAATTGGCCTGGCAACGTCCGCCAGCTGAAGAACAATATCGAGCGCCTGATGATCCTGGCGCGCGGTGACGATGTCGATGCTCCTATCACAGCCGACCTGCTGCCGCAGGAAATTGGTGACGTGATGCCTCGCACCCCAAATCAGTCGGACCAGCACATCATGGCCCTTCCTCTGCGCGAAGCTCGTGAGCAGTTTGAGAAGGAATATCTCCTGGCGCAAATAAATCGCTTCGGGGGCAATATTTCACGTACCGCAGAGTTCATCGGTATGGAGCGTTCCGCGCTCCACCGGAAACTGCGATCCCTCGGGGTTTAGCCGCTTCACCTCGCCACCCAGCCAACTGACGAACCTTTTTGAGAAAACATGCCGCGCATCGCTTACGTCAACGGACGATATATTCCTCACGCCGAAGCCACCGTCCATGTGGAGGACCGCGGCTATCAATTCGCAGACGGCGTCTACGAGGTCTGCGAGGTCGCGCGCGGATACATCATGGACATGACCCGGCATCTGGATCGCCTGGATCGATCGCTGGGGGAACTCCGCATCGCTTGGCCGGTCAACCGCAAGGCTTTGCAGATGATCATGGCCGAGGTCATCCGGCGGAACAAAGTTGAAAACGGGATGGTGTACGTCCAGGTCACGCGTGGAGTCGCGCCGCGAGACCATTATTTTCCGGACCCCAAAACCCCGTCGTCGGTCGTGGTGACGGCAAAAAGGACGGATACCCTTGCCACCGCTCGCAAGGTTGAAGCGGGTGTGAAAGTTATCACCCACCCAGACAACCGCTGGGAACGCGTAGACATCAAGACAGTCGGGCTTCTCCCGAACGTTCTGGCCCGGCAAAAAGCGCGCGAAGCTGGTGCGGTCGAAGCCTGGTTCTTCGATGCTGACGGAATGGTTACGGAAGGCGCGTCAACGAACGCCTGGATCGTTACCGCAGACGGCACCCTGGTAACGCGCCCCGCCGATAGCGGTATCTTGCGCGGTGTCACCAGAGCGACGGTCATGGATGTCGCTGCCAAGCTCGGTCTCAAGGTTGAAGAGCGAGCTTTCAGCGTCCAAGAAGCTCTCAAAGCCAAGGAAGCATTTATCACTGCGGCCACGACCGTCGTGATGCCGGTCGTTGCCATCGATGACACCCCGGTAGCCAATGGGCACCCGGGAGAAACGACCCTTTCCATTCGGGCGGCGTTTTTCGAAGTTGCGGAGAAGGCAAAGGCCTGCTAACCGCCTATAGTAGCTGCGCATTAGGTTTAGACATGTGCACAGCTGGTCGACCTTTTTGTTTGTGTGCTTGACAGCTCTTGCTCAGATGGGCGCTACTGGCAGGCACTTTGGGGATCTGCGAAAGATAAGAAAAATGGCGGAACGGACGCAAAATCTGCAGGATGTATTCCTGAATTCTGTTCGCAAGAGCAAGAATCCACTTACGATTTTCCTCGTCAACGGCGTCAAGCTCACCGGCGTGGTGACGTCTTTTGACAATTTCTGCGTTTTGCTCCGTCGCGATGGACACTCGCAACTCGTCTACAAGCACGCGATCTCGACCATCATGCCAAGCCAGCCTGTGCAGATGTTCGAAAGCGAGGACAAGGAAACCTGATTGGCGCACACCGGTTCGACCGGAAAACGGGCAGGGGACGCCAAACGCCGCAGCATTGCGACGGATCAAAATATGTCCCCTGAGGGCGTTACCGCACGCGCAATCATTATCGTTCCGGTTCTAACGCGCCTTCCGAGGGGCGCCGACGAGGCAGCGCGCGCGAAAACGCAGCGCGCGCCACAAGCGCGCCTGGACGAGGCCATCGGACTTGCTGGCGCCATCGATCTCGAAACGGTCCATTCCGAGATTGTGACCGTCAACGATCCGCGTCCCGCGACCTTGATCGGCACTGGCAAGCTCGAAGAGATTGCGGAACTGGTGGCGCAGCACGAAGTCGAGCTGGTCTTCATCGATCATCCGCTGACGCCGGTCCAACAACGCAATCTGGAAAAAGGTCTGGACGCCAAGGTCCTCGATCGCACTGGCATTATTCTGGAGATTTTCGGCCGTCGCGCGCGCACCCGAGAAGGCACGCTGCAGGTTGATCTGGCGCACCTTGAGTACCAACGTGGACGGCTGGTACGTAGCTGGACCCACCTCGAGCGCCAGCGTGGCGGCGCCGGCTTCCTTGGTGGACCGGGAGAGACGCAGATCGAGGCTGACCGCCGCATCCTTCAAGAGAAGATAGTCAAGCTGAAGCGCGAGCTTGAAACCGTTCGGCGCACACGGGACTTGCATCGGGCGAAACGCCGCAAGGTACCGTATCCGATCGTCTCGATCGTCGGCTACACCAATGCCGGAAAATCAACCCTGTTCAATCGATTGACCGGAGCAGGGGTAATGGCAGAGGACATGCTGTTTGCAACGCTTGATCCAACGCTGCGCCGCGTGCGACTGCCTCATGGCACGATCGTCATCATGTCTGACACGGTCGGCTTCATATCCGACCTTCCTACCCATCTGATCGCGGCCTTCCGAGCAACGCTCGAAGAGGTGGTTGAAGCCGATCTGATCATACACCTTCGCGATATTTCCGATCCCGACACAACCGCCCAGGCAGAGGATGTCGTCGAGATTCTCCGCAGCCTCGATGTCGACGCCCAAGACGAAAAGCGAGTGCTTGAGGTGTGGAACAAGGTTGATCTTCTCGATGACGGCGCTCGTGCCGCCATGCTTGACCGAAAGGGGCAGCCTCCGGTTGTCATATCGGCCATCTCGGGCGAGGGGATCGACGAGCTTGCGTCAATCATTGAGGAGCGCATCGCTGGCGCCCTGAAGGATGCGGAACTGACACTCTCACCTCATCAGATCGGCGATCTCGACTGGCTTTACCGCAACAGCTCGGTCTTATCTCGCGAAAACCACGAAGATGGCAGCATCAGCCTCAAGTTACGTGCTACCAACGCAATTCGCGATGAGCTGACGCTGAAATATGGCGCAGCACTTAGCTGATCTCAGACGCGGCCCTTGGCCATCGCCCAGAGCGCTTCCATCTCGTCGAGGTTCGCCTCCTCAACGCTGCGGCCCTTCGACTTAAGTTCGCGTTCGATAAAGTGAAACCGGTCGCGGAACTTATCGTTGGTCAGGCGTAGCGATGTCTCTGAATCCAACTCAAGATGGCGCCCCAGATTGACGACCGAGAAGAACAGATCTCCAAGCTCCGCTGCTACCGCATCCTGCTGCCCTTCGGCCATGGCAGCCCGTAGTTCCCCGATTTCCTCCTCGATCTTGTCGAGTATAGGTTCGGCCGCTCCCCAATCGAAGCCGACGCGCGCAGCTTTCTGTTGCAGCTTTAACGCTCGGGTGAGGGCAGGCTGCGCCAGTGGAATGCCATCCAGATAGCCCTCGGATTTCACCCTCGGTTCCTCGCCGCGTGCTGCTCGCGCCGCCTCTTTTTCTGCCTTCTCTTCTGCCTTGATCGTCTCCCACATTCCTTTTGGAAGACCTTGCCGGCGAGCTTCCTCATCACCGAATACGTGCGGGTGGCGCCGGATCATTTTCCGTGTCACAGCTTCGACAACATCGCCGAATTTGAACTGACCAATCTCTTCCGCAATTCGAGAGTGATAGACGACCTGCAAAAGGAGATCACCGAGCTCATCACGCAGCTCGTCCATATCGTTCCGCTCGATTGCATCGGCAACTTCGTAGGCTTCCTCGATCGTGTAAGGAGCGATGCTTTCGAAGTTCTGCTCAATGTCCCATGGACAGCCGGTATCCTTGTCCCGAAGCGCGGCCATGATTTCGATCAGGCGAGTAATGTCTTTGGATGGCAGCATGGAATGGGCTCAGAAGAATTTGTGATGCAGTCCGTGGTAGAAGAGGACGGCGCCATTGTCCATCAGCGTCCCCAGCGGGACCAATAAAAGTCGCATAAGGATGATTATGGAACTGACGCTGGTTCTTTTCCCGCTTCTGCTGTCGCGTTCAATGGTCAATCGGCTTTGAGCGGAAACTCGAACATCATTCCGTCGAAGGCTGGCTCGACATTGTCTGGTGTCTCGGCGCGTACTGTCTCGTAATCCAGCGGTACGTGCATGTGAGTGAGAACCGCCTGCCGGGGTTTGAGCCGATCGATCCACTCAAGCGCCTCGCCAAGCGAGAAATGACTGGGATGCGGTCTGTACTGCAGTGCATCGATAACGAGCAATTCCAGATTCTCGAGAAGTGGTACCGTCTCGCTCGGATAATCACTGACGTCGGAGCAATATGCGAGGTCGCCAATCCTGAAGCCGAGCGACATCATATCGCCGTGGATCTGCGGCAATGGCAGAAACGATATCGGTCCTCCAAGTCCATCAACTTCGAATGCTGTATCGTGGTCAATCAGATGCGGCTCAACAATCGGCGGATACGAACTGCCTGGCGGAGTTTCGAAGCAATATTCGAAACCTGCGCGCAACCGGGACAGAGTCATGTCATCTGCGAAGATGTCGATCCGTTTCCGGGCTTCGAGGAAGTAGCTACGCACGTCGTCAATGCCATGGATGTGATCGGCATGGCCGTGGGTGTACACCACCGCATCAAGATGCGTTGCCGAGGCCGAAATCATCTGCTCCCGGAAGTCTGGACCGGTATCGATCGCTACGCGGGTTGTCCGGCCATCGGGTCTGATCCGCTCCACAAGCGCAGCGGGCCTGCGGCGCTTGTTCTTTGGATTGGAAGGATCACAATTTCCCCAGTCACCGTTCGGTCGCGGAACACCCGGAGACGAACCGCTTCCAACGATCGTGAAACGGAGCAGATCCGCCATCTCAAGCAGGTCTCGGCATCTTGCTGAACAGGCGGAAGAAATTGTTCGTCGTCAGCGTTGCAATCTCGTCCTCATCCACCCCGATCGTCTCGGCGAGGACCTTGGCCGTCTGCCTGACGAAGGAAGGCTCGTTGCGTTTACCTCTGAAAGGCGGCGGAGCAAGGAATGGCGCATCGGTCTCGACCAACAGCCTGTCGCGCGGAACATCGGCAGCGATTGCGCGGATCTCGTCAGAATTCCGGAACGTCAGAATACCAGAAAATGACACATAACCGCCTAGCCCAACCCCGACCTCGGCGAGGCGTCGACCGGACGAAAAGCAATGCAGAACAAAGGGGAAGGCCCCCTTCCCCATTTCGTCGGTCAAGATGGCGGCCATATCATCGTCCGCATCGCGGGCATGGATCACAAGCGGCAGTTGCGTGATGCGCGATGCCGCGATGTGGTTTCGCAGACCCTGCGCCTGCGCTTCGCGTGGAGCGTGGTCGTAGAAATAATCCAGCCCAGCCTCACCGATAGCGATAACCTTTGCATGCCGAGCATGAGCAACCAGCTCATCCACCGTTACGTCGAGCTCTTCGGCGGCCTGATGCGGATGCGTGCCGACTGAGCAATAGACTTCCGGATAAGCCTCGGCGATTGCCAAAATATTTGCGAACCGACGAACCCGGGTCGAGATGGTCACCATTCGCCCGACGCCCGCCGCCTTCGCACGGGCTATTATTTCGTCCAGTTCCTCCGCAAAGTCTGGAAAGTCGAGATGGCAATGGCTGTCTACAAGCATGATCCGTCCTTACGCAGTCGCCGCCGGCTCCACATAGCGCGGGAAGACGCCTTGCGGTGCCGGGAGCTCCTGACCAGACTGAAGTGCCGCGCTGTCGCCGACATCAGCGAAGCGACGGGCTTCCGCTGGTACCGCCAGCAGATCGAGCAGCTTCGCTGACGATTCCGGCATGTAAGGCTGGCACATAATGGCAACGCGACGCACGGTCTCCGCCGTCGTCCAAAGAACCGTCTCCATCCGCGCAGGATCGGTCTTGCGCAGTGCCCACGGCTCCTGGCCGGCGAAATACCGGTTGGCTTCGGCAACGACCGCGAACACGGAAGCAAGCGCCTGATGGATCGCCTGATTTTCCATGGCTTTGCGCGATGTCGCCAGTGCTTCGGTCGCCATTCCGAGAATGGCCTGGTCTTCCGGTTGCAGATCGCCCTTGGCAGGGACCCTGCCCTCGCAATTCTTCGCAATCATGGAAAGTGAGCGCTGGGCAAGGTTGCCGAGATCGTTCGCGAGATCGGCATTGGTGCGATTGACGATGGCCTCGTGGCTGTAATTGCCGTCCTGGCCGAAGGGGACTTCGCGCAGCAGGAAATAACGCAGCTGATCCAGACCGTAATGCTCCACGAGAGAGAATGGATCGATCACGTTACCGACCGACTTCGACATTTTCTCACCGCGGTTGAACACGAAGCCGTGGCCAAACACGCGCTTCGGCAGTTCGATACCCGCTGACATCAGGAATGCCGGCCAGTAAACCGCATGAAAACGCGTGATGTCCTTGCCGATAACATGAACGTCCGCCGGCCAAAATCCGCGAAGGTCTGCCCCCTCGTCCGGGTAACCGATACCGGTAAGGTAGTTGGTCAGAGCGTCGACCCAAACGTACATGACGTGCTTTTCGTCGCCAGGAACCGGAATCCCCCAGTCGAACGTGGTTCTCGAGACCGATAGGTCCTTGAGACCGGAATTTACGAAGCTGACGATCTCGTTGCGGCGCTCGTTCGGCCCGATGAAGCCAGGGTTCTCATCGTAGAACTTAAGGAGACGATCCTGGTAATTGGAAAGGCGGAAGAAATAGCTTTCTTCCTCCACCCATTCGACAGGAGTTCCCTGCGGACCGTAGCGGACACCGTCTTCCCGGACTTCAGTCTCATCCTCGCCGTAATAGGCTTCGTCCCGGACCGAATACCAGCCGGCATAGCTATCCTTGTAGATGTCGCCATTGGCGGCCATCGCCTTCCAGATCGCTTGAGATGCCCTGTAATGACGCTCTTCAGAGGTGCGTATGAAGTCGTTGTTGGACGAGTTCAGCGCTGCCGCCATGCGCTGAAACTCTGCTGCGTTTCGGTCGGCCAGTTCGCGCGGTGTAATGCCCTCTTTGCGGGCAGTCTGGAACATCTTGATTCCATGCTCGTCGGTGCCGGTCAGGAAGTAAACGTCCTTGCCGTCGAGACGCTGAAACCGTGCAAGCGCGTCTGTCGCGATCAATTCGTAGGCGTGGCCAATGTGGGGCCTGCCATTTGGATAGGAAATCGCCGTGGTGATGTAATAGCGTTCGGTCGACATAACTTGGTCCGGATCCATCTTGTGGGGCGTGGATAGCGCATCGCAACCGCGATTGCTACGCGATCTATGCGTGGAGCGCCTGCCACATTCGATGAAGCATGCCGCTTACGTGCTGCTTCTTGTCGAGATTATAGGTCTCGGTCTCAATAACTTGCTGGCCGGCTTGACGCCAGAGATCAGCAAAAAAAGACGCCGCTCCTACATGACTTTGCGCGGCTGCGTTCTTCGCCCAGTCTGCGATCATGTCGAGCACATTCTGATTGAAGATCGCGAACTGAACGCCGTTGTCCTTTCCTGAGACAACTTCAGCGATGCGCCAGGCCTTGGCGACGGGGTAGGGCTTCTCAGCCATCACTTCGGCGATAGCGTCGGCTATATCGAGGCCGCCATACTGGGTCAGCAGCAGCGCTTCGCGCACGCTGCCCCCAGCCCTGTGGGCCAGAGCCGCCCGCGCTTGCTCATCCGGAGGAACCGGTGCTGCCAGAGAATTCAGCACCTTCAAAAGCTGCCCCTCACTCAAGGGCTTGAACTTCATCAACTGACAGCGCGAGCGGATGGTTGGCAGTAATCCACCTGCAGAGTGCGCGATCAGGATGAAAAGCGTTCGGGCTGGCGGCTCCTCAAGGTTTTTGAGAAGCGCGTTGGCTGCATTGGTGTTCATGTCATCTGCTGGATCAACGATGACGACGCGCCACCCGCCATCATGCGACGTCATGGACAGGAAGCGGCCGATCTTTCGGATCTCATCTACGGTGACAACAGATTTGAACCCTTTGGTCCTCTCATTCACCGGCCTCGTGAGATGCAACACCGACGGGTGAGAGCCTTGGGCGATCTGGCGGAACAAGGAAGATTGCGGATCCCGGTTGCTGAACTCCAGCGGAGCATTCTCGCTGACAGGATGAGCAAGAAGATGATGAGCCAGGTGGAAGGCAAAAGTTGCTTTTCCTATCCCTGGAACGCCGGACAAGAGCAATGCATGATGCATCTTGCCCGACCGGTAAGCCGCTGCCACATGAGCGACAGCGTCCTCATGGCCTACAAGAAGCGGGTTTTCCGCCGGCTCAGCGATCCCGTCGATCGTATCA
The DNA here is from genome assembly GCF_016124105.1 of Aquamicrobium zhengzhouense. GTDB lineage: Bacteria > Pseudomonadota > Alphaproteobacteria > Rhizobiales > Rhizobiaceae > Aerobium > Aerobium zhengzhouense. The sequence continues at coordinate 438,282 of NZ_JADGMQ010000001.1, read as the reverse complement.
AACTGTTCAGGGGCGAGGCGCACGAAACTCATGGTCTGGCTTCCTCGCCTGCAACATCTTTCCTCGCAGTCAGAAGATTGGTGACCTCCCGGATGATGTCTACCGCCACGAGGTTCGGCGGGCGTCCAGCATCAATAATCCTGCAGCGGTCCGGCTCCGTGTGCGCAATGTCAAGAAACGCCTCCCGTCGGCGGCGGTGAACGTCCATCGTCTCCTTTTCAAAGCGATCCGCCCCCTCGTCCCCGCGCCTGGCATTTGCCCGGCGCATCCCCTCCTCTGCGGGAAGATCAAGGATCAAGGTCAAGTCCGGCACCATTCCATTGATAGCGGATGCTTCGAGCGGTTGCATGAAATCGGCACCTAGGTTGCCGGTCACGCCCTGGTAGACGCGGCTCGAATCCATGAAGCGGTCGCAAAGGACGATCTTCCCAGCGTCCACCGCCGGACGGATGACCTGTTCGACATGATCCGACCGGGCTGCGGCGAACAGGATTGCCTCCATCGCTGGGCCGAAGGGCTCTGCAGCCCCTGACAGAATGACATGCCTCACAGCCTCTGCGCCGGGGGAGCCACCAGGCTCTCGCGTGACCACCACATCTCGGCCTCCCTGCCGCAGCGCATCGGCGAGGGTGGTAATCTGAGTCGACTTTCCAGCCCCCTCGCCGCCCTCGAAAGTTATGAAGATGCCACGCGCCACGTCAGCCTTTCAGTACGCCGATTCCGGAATTTGCATTCCACATATGATAGTGCGGCGTCATTATCTACACGCGGCTCAGCGCAACCAGCCGATCGCCAGTTCCTCGACCGCGTCAAAGAAGCGCTGATGCAATTGCCCGACACCCACGCTCTCGGCAGCAAAAAGTGGTGTCTCCTGGCTCAGCGTGTCTCCGATCCATACCTTCAGCGATCCGATCCGTCTGCCCTCCTCCACCGGAGCTATGATCGGGCCGTCGTAAACGATCCGGGCGATAAGCCGGTCGCGATTGAAGGTTGGAACAAAGATGGAAAGCGGCCCCGCATCACCTCTGAGCGCGACGCCCGACTTCTCGCCGCCATACACCTTGGCCTCGCCAACGGCCTCCCCAGCATCAAAAATCGTGATCTTTTGGAACGCCCGCATGCCCCAGTCGAGGATGCGGCGAGCTTCTTCAGCGCGCAGCTTGTCGCTTTCAAGACCGCTCAGCGCCACAAAGGTGCGCCTTCCGTCACGGTTGACAGAGCCTACAATCGCGTAGCCCGATTCTTCCGTGAAACCCGTCTTGAGGCCGTCGGCCCCGATGTTCATTCCGAGTAGCGGATTGCGGTTTCGCTGCGTGATCTTGTTCCAGGTGAAATCTGGTTGCGAATAATATTTGTAAAATTCCGGATACTCGCGCCACATATGGTTCGCGAGCTTTGCAAGTTCCCGCGCGGTCACAACCTGCCCCTCGGCTGGAAGGCCGGTTGAGTTCTTGAATACCGACTTTGTAAGCCCCAGCTCCCTCGCCCGCTCATTCATCAGCTGGGCGAAGTTTTCTTCGGATCCGGCCATGCCTTCAGCGATGATGATGCAGCCGTCATTGGCGGATTGCACGATCACCCCCTGGATCAGATCTTCGAGTCGGATCGAAGAGCCCAACGCTGCAAACATGGTAGACGTACGCGAGGGCGCTCCACCAGTACGCCACGCATTCTCCGAGACGTAAAATTCATCATCGAGGGAAAGCTGCCCCTTGCGGATAGCATTGAACACCACCTCCATCGTCATCAGCTTGGCCAATGACGCAGGCGGGAATGGTGTGTCCGGATCTTTCGCGTAAAGAATGGTGCCGGTGTCCGCATCGACGAGAAAAGCCTGCTTCGCCTTTGTGTCGAACATGTCCTGCGCGTTGCCACCGATACACGCAGCCGCAAGAAACAGGCTCGCAAACACCGAACGAAAAAGACTGCCTACGTAAAATGCTCGCATACCCTATCCGCTCCCCACGCGTTGCTTCGAAGGTATCAGCCCGCCCAGATCCGTATCAAGCGGGTGCTGACTTTTATTCGGCTGCGAGTGAATAGCGTTGGTTCAGGGATTCTACGATTCGAGCCATGTCTGCATCAGCACCGGCGAGGTCATCCAGAACAGCTGCCGCGCCGCGAACACGCTCATCAGCGTAAGCCAATGGATCGGCGGGTGCAACCGCGATCACGCTGTCTGGACGCTCCGGGACGACGGGACCAAAGTCGGGCAAAGCAAAAAACTCGGAAGACGACGCCGGTGCAACGCCGACACCTGAAAACGCAGCCGACGCATCGGCACGTTGCGTTGGTGTGGGGCCATTCATGGCGATCATGACGCCGGATGGCAGGCCGTCCGAGGGATCTGGTGCCTTGCCACCCGGTCGGAAGGACGCCAGCAAGATCTCATCATCCTGACCGTGGAGCGGTGCGCGGCCGAGATATTCGACTTCCACGCTTGCCACGCCCCGATGGCTATAATCCAGCATCTCGGCCGCACGTCGTGACAGATCGATCAGCCGACCTCGGGAGTAAGGCCCACGATCGTTGACCCGGACAACCACGGAGTGGCCGTTCTCCTTGTTCGTAACGCGCGCATAACTCGGCAGCGGCATCGTGGGATGCGCTGCACTGAGATGCGTCATGTCGTAGATTTCACCATTGGCTGTCAGGCGGCCATGAAACGCATCACCATACCATGATGCCAGCCCCGACTTCTTATAATCCGGCTCCTCCTTCGGGTGGTACCACTTGCCCTTGATCTGGTAAGGTTTCCCAATCTGCTCCCTGCCGCCGCCGCGAGGCAGGTTGCTCGCCAGATTTGATACGCGGGGGCTCGCTTTCACCCCATACTCGGATTCAGCGAAATATTCCTTGCTGCGTTTCGGTTTTTTCGGAGCTTCGGCAACCTGTGATGCACAGGATGCCAGCAAGCACGTCGAAACGACACCGATAAGCGCGACAAACCTGTTGCAGGTTGCCATCGAAGGCAAAACCGTCATGCCCGAACTACCCCGAACTCACACGTGTCGTACGCAAAACAAAACAATCACAGCGGTCCCCGCATGCGGGCGCAATATCGCGCAAACTGCTATAAAAGTCTTAGCACCCTCTTAAGCAATTCGGGCGAGATCGGGGCATAAATGCGTTTCGATCGGGAGACGGGGCTTTTTCAACTGGGAATCAGCACGGACGCCCCGGTCGTCTTTCGATCCTCCAGGTCCCGATGGGCTATAGCGGCTTCGTTCAATGGATAGCGTTGATGGACGGCAACTTTTACTGCGCCGGCCTGAACGACGCCGAAAAGCGCGTTGGCGCTTTCCTCCAATTCGGCCCGTGTTGCGATATACGCAAATACCGTCGGGCGCGTCACGTAAAGCGATCCCTTCTGAGACAAGATCCCGAGATTGACAGGCGGGATTGTGCCGGATGATTGACCAAAGCTGACGAGCATTCCTCGCGACCTCAAGCAGTTCAGCGATCCCTCAAATGTGTCTTTGCCGACCGAATCGTAAACGACATCGCACTTCTTCCCGCCAGTGATCTCGCTGACAGCGGAAACGAAGTCATCTCGACGATAGTTAATGACATGGTGATAGCCATGCGTACGGGCCAATTCGACCTTCTCGTCGGACCCGACGGTACCAATGACAGTCGCGCCAAGCGATTTAGCCCACTGGCCCAACAACAGGCCGACCCCACCGGCCGCGGCATGAACCAGGAGGGTATCGCCGGCTTTGACGTGGTAGGTCCGCCGCAACAGATATTCTGCGGTCATTCCCTTGAGCATCATGGCCGCGACAGTCTCGTCTGAGACGCCATCTGGCACGCGAACAAGGTGGCGCGCCTCAATGATCCGCTGCTCACTGTAAGCCCCAAGCGGGCCGACATAGGCAACACGGTCCCCGACGCTCAGGCCTTCAACTCCGTCACCCACATCTACGACCTTCCCAGCTGCCTCGTTTCCGAGAATCAGAGGGAAACCGCTGGGAGCTGGGTACAACCCGGACCGGTAATAGGTGTCGATAAAATTGAGGCCGATGGCCGTGTGCCGAATAAGCACTTCCCCCGGCCCCGGATTGCCAATCTGAATTTGCTCGTACTTTAAGACTTCCGGCCCACCGTTCCCATGAATACGGATCGCTGCGACCATCATCATGCCCCCCTACGCAGACCTAGGTTGGGGAAGATCTGCATGATACCTCCGATCACAAACAGATAGACGCCGGTGAGGCCAATTCCGATCTGGATCGGCTGTGGTGCATCCATATCCTGCAAAAGGGCAATCATTCCGAAGACGCACCAGGCGAGGAATATTCCCAGATTGAGGGGGCGAAGACGCTTAACGCGCACCGGATGCAGAAAATTCACGGGCACGAACGAGAGCATCGCGGCAATCACGACGACTGCGAACGAAACCCACTCGCCGGGTGCAATCACGAAGAGGGTGAAGACAATCATGTTCCAGACGACCGGGAAACCCTTAAAGAAGTTCTCCTTCGTCTTCATGCCCGTATCCGCGTAGTAGATCGCGCTCGACACCACGATGATCGCGGCGGAGAGGAATGACAGCCCCTCACCCATGAAACCGCTTTGATAGAGCGCAAAGGCCGGTATCAGGACATAGGTCACATAGTCGATGATGTTATCGAGGACTTCGCCCGACCAGGTTGGCAGTACCTCTTTCACCTGAAGCTTGCGCGCAATCGGTCCATCGATCCCGTCGACAAACAGGGCCAATCCCAGCCATAGGAACATGGCAGTCCACTGTTTCTCAGCCGCTGAAACCAGAGAGAGAAACGCGAGAAATGAACCTGACGCGGTCAGGAGATGTACAGAGAATGCGCGAGCCTGAGGCCACGTCACCTTCTTCTTGGGCCGCGGGATGCGGTCCGCAATTTTCTTTTTCAAAGGGGCTTCGTCTTCTGTCACGGTCCGCGCCAATCCAGCTTACAGATCTCGGCCGATCGGCCGGCAAAGTTCCAGTTACGGCCGAACGCTCGCATTCGGCTCTTGTCGGATTTCGCCACGATGATCTCGGGCGCAATCCAATATTCAGAGTTGGTGATCACGGTGTCACCATCCCGACTTTTTCCCGGTATGGGAGTCACCGCACCATCGATGATGCCTGGTATCTGAAATAACCGAGTCTTGTCACGAACGTCGTAACTGATTTTGGCGCGTTGAACCCCTAGGAAATTTCCAACAAGGATCGAAAGAAGGCTCGTGGTCCCTCCCGCCCTTCCGGTGAAGATCTGCTCAATGGCCTTTTGCGCGTTGAGTGAAGCGCGATCATCCAGAAACAGGCCGGCCGTCCAATTGCCCCTGCTCATATAGCCGGGGATCTCCATGACGAGGCCAAGGTTCAAATCAGAAAGATTGACGTCATCGAAATGTCCGGTCTCGACGCGAAACCCCGCCCAGGTCTGACAATATCCCTCGGTGGGCGGATGCTGTCCAAGCGAGAGAACACAGGGACAAAACACGGTGCAGTTGCACGACAGGACCAGCTCGCCTTTCAGTACCCAGCTTCCAACGGTCATTGCAACCTCCTACGCAGGAGACGCTACAAGGAGCGCCGCCGCCCAGACAAGCAATATTCCGCCTGCAATCCAAGTGAATAAGCTTCCCCGCACCTCCTTTTCAACCAATGAGAAGATGCCGATCAGCGCCATCCAGAACAGGTTCATCGTTCCGACCGCGAACATGACGAGCATCAGCGCCCAACAACATCCGACGCACCATAGACCTTGCTGCATCCCAAGAACGAATATCTTCCGCTTATCCACGCTCCAACGCGCAAACAAAGTCGCAAACGGGTTGCGGCACTTGTCGAGGCAAGCATTTTTCAGACCGCTGAACTGGTAGAGACCTGCAACTGCCAGCGCGGCAGCCGCCACTTTGTAGCCAGCGGGCTCGCCAAGTCTCACCCCTGCGGAGAGGAGCGCGTAGCTCAAGAGTGCGAAGCCGAACGCGACGACGAACCAGGTGGCCAGATAGCCGGATAGCAACACCAGCGGCGATACAGCCTCCTCACCCTTTCCTGCCGCTGTGTCGGCTATCTCGCAATAAGTCCTGATCATTGGCGCTGCGGACGGCAACATCATCGCGACGGTCATCAGCACCCACATCACGAAAATTGCGATTAGTTGTGCCGTCATGCCACCGGGGACAACCACCGGTGAAAAGCACATGAGAAAGAAAGCCTCAAAGATATCGGGCAGTTTCAACGATGGCAGCGCCAGTAGCAGCGCGCCTCCCGGCCCAGGATCGACCTCCGCGGCCCGTCGCGACATCGCCAACAGAAACAGCCATGAAAGGAACACGCTGATGGTCAGGATCAAATAGACCAGAGCGCGCGCCCGACCCGACACTTCCGCGACGGAGCGAGCAGGTACACCCAGATTTGAAAAATCATCATCGGGCTCATCCATTCCAATCGAATGAGCCATTTCGCCCCGTTGATCAAGCTGTTCGAAAAGCCCTATATCGCGCCATGAACTATGATGCTGATATCGTCGTTGCCGGGACCGGTCCCGCAGGTCTCCTCGCAGCAATTGCGCTTGCTCAAGCAGGTTGCTCGGTCATCCTCGTCGGTCCGCCAATAAATAGCGGAGATCGACGGACCACGGCGCTCATGAAGCCTTCGCTGGATTTTCTGGACGGGCTAGGCGTTCTTGAGGAACTGAGAGACGGTTCAGCACCGCTGCGCGTCATGAGGATAGCCGACGCCACTTCAAGAATATTGCGCAGCCCGGTCGTCACCTTCCGGGCGGTTGAAATCGGGGAAGAATATTTCGGCCTGAACATCCCGAACCGCAACATGCTGCCGGTTCTTGAGCGTGCGGTGAAATCAACCGCTAACATCCGCACTGAGGAGTCTATCGTTACCGAGTGGCTACCTGGCGACGATGCCGTGCAGGCGAAACTCGCCAATGGTAAAACGATCACGGCAAGGCTTGCTGCAGCAGCGGACGGGCGCGGCTCACCAGCCCGGGACGCTGCGGGGATTCGCGTCCGCAGCGCGTCAACCGGCCAATCGGCTCTTGTTCTGGATTTCGCGCACACACGCCATCACGACGATACGTCAACGGAGTTCCATACCGAACACGGGCCGTTCACGGTCGTTCCTCTGCCCGGAATGCGATCGAGCCTCGTCTGGGTTAATCGCCCGCGTCGAGCGGAAGAGCTGAAAGCACTTCCGGATGCCGAGCTGTCGCGGCTTATCGAGGACCGAATGCAGTCCATACTGGGGCGCGTCGAGGTCGAGCCTGGACGTCAAGTTTACTCGCTAACCGCGGTGCTCCCGTCTCGGTTCGCGGCGAATCGAATAGCTTTGGTCGGCGAGGCTGCGCATGTATTCCCGCCAATTGGAGCACAGGGGCTGAACCTTGGTATTCGCGACGTGGAGAGCCTTGTGAAGGTCGCAAGGCGCTACATGAACGATCCGGGAGCCGCTCCCGCGCTCAGCTACTACGACCAACTGAGGCGTCCCGACATTTTGGCGAGGTCCTCGGCTGTAGATCTGCTCAACCGCTCGCTAATGTCCGATGCCTTGCCGATACAGGTGCTGCGCACCGCCGGCCTGAGCGTAATTGGCGCCCTACCCCCTTTGCGTAGCTTCTTCATGCGCGAGGGCCTGCGTACCGGGAGCGGTATTACGGGCCTTTTCAGGGAAAGAGGTCCGGCGGCAAGATTCCGCTCTGAATGAGATACAGCAGGGCAGTAATGGTTCCGATCGATGCAACCGTCGTTATGAGCACGCTCGCTGAGGCCCGCTGAACCCACACGTCGTATTGCTGCGCGATGACGAACACGTTCGTGGCCGTCGGCAATGCAGCCAATATCACGGCTGAATATACCCAGACGGAGTCAAAGTTACCGATCAGACTCAATATCAGGTAGCAGAGCGTGGGATGGATGATGAGCTTCAGCGGCGCGATTGCCGTGAGTTCGCTCGGCATTCTGCGCAAAGGTCGTGACGCGAGCGTCACTCCCATCGCAAACAAGGCGCATGGTGCAGCCGCCTGCGCAAAATAATCTAGCAAGGTTGAGATCGCGGTCGGCACCTGCAACTCGAACACTGCAGCGAACACCCCAGCGGCCGTGGCCACGATAAAAGGGTGGGTTACGACCTTGGTGACGACGTCGAGCGCCAGCCGCGCCGCAGATTGCCTCCTGCCTCCGGAAAGCGCCATCATCAGCGGTGCCACCGTAAAATGCAGGGTGTTCTCGAAGCAAAAAATCAGCGCTACGGGAACTGCCGCGTCGGGACCGAAGGCAAGCAACGCAAGTCCCGGCCCCATATACCCAATATTGCCATATGCCGCCGACAGACTTTTGATCGTAGTCTCAGCCAGATTTCGTGTCACGAGCAGCGATCCGACGAACATGATGGTGAAGACCAGATAGGTCGCCAGAACCGCGCCCCCGATGAACCGCCATTCAGTCAGCTGATCTACCGGTGTGCGGGAGATAAGCTGGAAAAACAGCGCCGGAAGCGCCACATACACGACGAAAATGTTCATCCACGCCAGCGCATCTGGTGGCTGGCGAGAGATGCGGGCAGCTAGCGCACCGACGAATATCATTCCGAAGAAGGGCAGAACCAAGCCAACGATATTCGCCATAGTGCCCCCAGTAATGGCTTTTCTACAGCGGCTAGCTTGCTATCGGGCAAGGGTCAAGCTGAGCCAGTTGAAAAGCTGACTGTATTGCGCAACATAGCGCGCAAAGGTGCAAGCAGATGCGTGAGTTCAAAACAGCGAAGTTCAAGATCGGCCAAGTCGTGCGTCACCGCCTCTTCCCCTTCCGCGGAGTTGTGTTTGACGTCGATCCTGAGTTTGCGAACACGGAAGAGTGGTACGAGGCGATTCCTGCGGAAGTGCGTCCCGCGCGCGACCAACCATTTTATCATCTTCTGGCTGAAAACGACGACACCGAATATGTGGCTTACGTCTCCGAACAGAACCTCGTGATCGACGATTCCGGCGCACCTATTCGCCACCCGGCGCTAACAGAGATCTTTGACGTGACAACGAATGGCTACGTCCTCAAGCTGCCAATTCGCCACTAGCTGGCAGGCACGAAAAAAGGCGGGTTGCCCCGCCCTTTGAATTTCTGCGCGAAACCGGGGATCAATTACCCTGCTTCGCCTTCTCCTGCTCTTCCTTCAGCTTCGCAGCGAAGTCCTCGGTGTTGCGATTGACGAATTCCTGAAGCTGGCGCTGGCGGTTTTCGATATCAGCCTGCTGAAGCGGCTCGCCATCAAAGGCGCCTGTGAAGCCCGAGAGGGAGACCTTGATCGGGTTCGGCTGGTTCTGGAAGTTCACCGAGGTAAATGTGACGTTTGAACCGCGCTTGAAGGATGCGACGAGCTGGTCGGTCAGCGGCGCCTCGGCAATGCAACGATCCGGAAGGCAGATCATGTAATCGATCTTCTGGGTCTGTCCGCCGTCAATCTGCATGCCGATTCCGGGAGGAACCATGCGTCCGGTCGGGACAGTAACCTGGAAAATCTTGCGATTCACCTTGCCCTTCACCTCGATGAGGCTCACGCCCGTCAACAGCTGCCCTGTGTCAGCAACGCTGATATTCTGGACATTGCAGATGTCTACGTCTTCCTGCTTGCTGCAGGCCTTGAACCAGCCTTTCGGCATCTCCGGCTGCTGAGCGGCGGCGGGAGTCAACGTCATGGCCGCTACGGCAAAAGCACCGCCTGCCAAAACTGAAAGGCGGGACACGTCGGTCTTCCGGCTGTTCATTGGGTCGTGATCCTCTCAAGACATATGAGCTGCTTGGCAGCCGTTGGTTGCTGCACAGGTGATCAGCAAATACGGCGACAGCATGACTTCTAGCGCCTGTTACACCGCCAGGCTAAACGAATCCAGACCCGCAAGCAAAATTGCCTGACCTAACCACGATTCCGGCACTTTCCCTCTCATGCTAGGGTCTGCCGATTCGGATTGAGTTTGACCTTCGGAGTCCCTTCATGCGTCTACTGGCGACCGCACTTGTCATTGTCGGCGCAATGATTTGCCCATCCATGGCTGACGGCCCCCGCCATGCAATTGCGATGCATGGGGAGCCGGCGCTTCCGGAAGACTTCGCCCATTTTCCCTATGTAAACCCCGACGCGCCGAAAGGCGGGCGAGTGGAATATGCCTGGCAAGGGTCTTTCGACAGCGTCAATCCTTTCATCGTCCAAGGGGACGCTGCGCGCGGCCTTGTCGATCTTGAGCTGGGTAACAACGTGTTCGAAACGCTCATGCACCGCTCGGCGGATGAGCCCTTCACCCTTTACCCGCTGATCGCAAAAACCGTCGAAACGGATGACGAGCGCAGCTTCGTCGAATTCACCCTTGATGAACGGGCCCGGTTCTCGGACGGCGAACCGATCACGCCGGACGATGTTATCTTCACCCTCGAGCTTTTACGCGACAAGGGTTTTCCGCGGTACGCAACCACCGCGAAAAAGGTCTCGAAGATCGAGAAGGTCGGCGAACGGGGCGTGCGGTTCACCTTTGCAGAGCCAGATCGTGAGCTTCCGCTGATACTCGGGCTGATGCCAGTCCTGCCCGAACATGCGATCGATGCGGAAAAGTTCGAACGGTCTACCCTGAAGCCTATTATCGGTTCAGGACCGTATCTGATTGATGCCATTCGGCCTGGCGAATCCATCACGCTGAAGCGTAATCCGGATTATTGGGCAAAAGACATTCCTACCAAGATCGGTCACGACAATTACGACCAGATCCGCATTACCTATATCCGCGACGACAACACGATTTTTGAAGCCTTCAAGAAGGGCTCGACCTTCATCAATATCGAGACGGATACCGGACGCTGGTCCACGGGATACGACTTCCCGGCCGCGCGCGACGGTCGTGTCATAAAGGACGAGTTCGAGAAGCGTTTCCCATCTGGCATGTACGGTTTCGTCATGAATACTCGTCGCCCCGTATTCGCCGACCGCGATGTCCGACATGCTCTGAGCGGTCTGTTTGATTTTGAATGGGCGAACCGGAACCTCTTCAACGGAGCCTATGCGCGGATTCGCAGTTTTTATGATGGCTCTGACCTCTCCTCATTCGGTGCGCCGGCGAGTGACGAAGAGCGTGCCCTGCTAGCCCCGTTCCCAGATGCGGTATTGCCCGAAATTTTTACCGGAAAGTGGCAGCTCCCACACTCCGACGGCACGGGCAGGGATCGGGAGTTTCTCCGAAAGGGAATGGATGCCCTTAAAGCAGCAGGCTACCGGCTGGAAGGTCGGCACCTGGTGGATGCCAGCGGCAAGCCCCTTTCGTTTGAGATCATGCTCAACGGCCCTTCAGCTGTACCAGTCGCGACCGCGTGGAGCCGCACACTTGAGCGGCTTGGCATTTCCGCGACGATCAGAGTGGTCGATGCGGCCCAGTACCTTCAGCGTCAGCGGGTTTATGATTTTGACGCGATGCTCTTCAACTACACCTCTTCGCTCTCCCCTGGTGTGGAACAGGTTTTTCGGTGGGGCTCAGCAAACCGTGACATTGAGGGTACGTTCAACTTCGCCGGGGCCGCTGAGCCAGCAATCGACGCAATGATCGACGCCCTCTTGTCGGCTCGCACGCGGGAAGATTTCGAGACCGCGGTTCGGGCCTATGATCGCGTCCTGCTTTCGGGTGCCTATGTCGTTCCACTCTATCATCAGCCTGTGAGATGGATTGCGCGGTGGAAACAGATTGATCGGCCGGAAGTAACCCCGTTGCTGGGCCCGCAGCTCACGACGTGGTGGCAAGCAGACGAATGAATGGACAAAGCCATGCTTGAACGGACTGAATTGGTCATCGACGTCATTTCGGACGTCGTATGCCCCTGGTGCTTCATCGGAATGAAAAGGCTCGAGCAGGCAATCAGCCTCATCGATGATGTTCAGATCAAGCCGCGTTGGCGTCCGTTCCAATTAGACCCAGATGTCCCGGCGAAGGGACTGCCAAGGGCGAAGTATATGCTCGACAAATTCGGCAGCGAAGAACGCATCACCGCAATGCACGCACAGATCGCTCAGTTAGGCGAACTTGACGGGATACGCTTTAATTTCGAGGACATTCAGGTTGCGCCCAATACGCTGGATTCCCATCGCTTGATTCGCTGGGCCGGTTCGCCAAAGGCGCCCGATGGCACTCAATCCTTGATCGTGAAGCGGCTCTTCGAGCTATATTTCGAAGAGGGGCGTGACATTGGCGATCATAAGGTGCTGACGGAAGCCGCTGAGGAGTGCGGCATGGATGGCGGCCTGGTGGCAGCGCTGCTCCTCTCCCCGGCAGACATCGAGTCTCTTCGTGCAGAGATGCAATCCGCCAGGGCGATGGGCGTTAGTGGCGTTCCGAGCTTCGTGTTAGAAAACAGGTATGTACTCGTCGGCGCGCAGGAAACCACGTCATTGGTTGATGCGCTCCGGCAGGTTGCATCAGCTAAGGCGCGCGGGGAGCTTTCCAAAGACGCTTAGTGCAGGTCCGAATATATGAAATGGCGCGGCACACGATCTCCGCGCCATTTCTTATCAGGCTGCCTTCTCAACGAGCTTAGCAAGCTGCGTCATTATCACCGCAGAGCCTGCCAGACGCTTTTGCGGAGTTGGCCAATCCCGCATCAGCACAATGCTCTGATCTGGACGAATCTTCGCCAGCGAGCCCTGCTCCGCAATGTAACGAACGAGGCCGGCCGGCTCGGGGAACGTCTTGTTGCGAAACTGAATGACGACCCCTTTTGGTCCTGCATCAAGCTTCTCGACATTGGCCTTGCGGCAGAGAGCCTTGATGAACACGATCTTCAGCAGGTGCTCCACCTCTTCGGGCATCGGACCAAAACGATCAATCAGTTCAGCACCGAACCCGTCGATCTCCCCCGGCGTTTCAAGGTCCGCAAGGCGGCGATAAAGGGCAAGGCGTAGCTGCAGATCCGGAACATAGCTTTCCGGAATCATTACGGCAGTTCCTACAGTGATCTGCGGCGACCACCCCTCCTCGAACGCTTCACCGGTGCCACGAAGTTCGGCCACCGCTTCCTCCAGCATCTGCTGGTAAAGCTCAAAGCCGACCTCCTTGATGTGGCCGCTTTGCTGATCTCCGAGCAGGTTGCCAGCACCACGAATATCGAGGTCGTGGCTGGCCAGCTGGAAGCCTGCGCCCAAAGTGTCGAGCGACTGAAGAACTTTGAGCCGGCGCTCGGCCAACGCGGTAAGCGTCTTGCGGGCTGGCAAGGTGAATAGCGCATACGCCCGCAGCTTGGAGCGACCAACACGCCCCCGCAGCTGGTAGAGCTGCCCAAGTCCGAACATGTCGGCGCGATGGACGATCATCGTGTTCGCGGTCGGGATATCGAGGCCGGATTCGACGATCGTCGTCGACAAAAGCACATCATATTGGCCGTCGTAAAAGGCATTCATGATGTCATCGAGTTCGCCCGCAGCCATTTGACCGTGAGCCGTCGCGACCTTCAGTTCCGGAACTTGTTCGGAGAGGAACGTCTTGATCTCGTCAAGATCGGAGATGCGTGGGACAACGTAGAAGCTCTGGCCGCCGCGATAGCGCTCACGCAGCAGAGTCTCTCGGATTACGAGCGGATCAAAGGGCGAGATGAATGTGCGTACCGCCATACGGTCGACCGGCGGAGTCGTGATCAAAGACAGCTCACGAACGCCAGTCAGCGCGAGCTGGAGCGTACGTGGGATAGGCGTCGCCGACAGCGTTAGAACGTGAACGTCGATTTTCAGCTCCTTCAATCGCTCCTTGTGCTTCACGCCGAAGTGCTGCTCTTCGTCGATGATGAGGAGGCCGAGGTTTTTGAAGGTTACCCCCGTCCCCAGAAGCGCATGAGTGCCGACGACGATATCAACAGTGCCGTCCGTAACCCCCTTCTTTGTCTGCGACAATTCTTTCGACGAAACGAGGCGCGAGGCTTGACGCACATTTATCGGCAGCCCTGCGAACCGCTGGCTGAAAGTGCGAAAATGCTGGCGCGCCAACAAGGTTGTCGGAACCACGACGGCAACCTGGAAGCCTTCCATTGCAGCAAGGAACGCAGCTCTGAGGGCAACCTCCGTCTTGCCGAAGCCCACATCGCCGCAAATCAACCGATCCATCGGCCGCCCAGCAGCCAGATCATCCGCGACTGCGTCAATTGCCGACTGCTGATCGTCCGTCTCCTCGTACGGGAACCGTGCGGCAAATTCTGCGTAGACACCTTCAGGCGGCATCATCACGGGTGCAGGTCTCAACTCGCGCTCTGCTGCAAGCTTGATCAACTGGCCGGCCATCTCCAGCAGTCGCCGCTTCAGCTTTGCCTTGCGAGACTGCCAGGCCACACCGCCGAGCTTGTCGAGCATGGTCTCCGACGACTCGGATCCATAGCGAGACAGGAGGTCGATGTTCTCGACCGGCAGAAATAACCGATCATCACCCGCATAGTGGATTTCAAGGCAATCGTGCGGCGCACCAGCTGCTTCGATCGTCTTCAGTCCGATGAAACGTCCTATGCCGTGTTCTGTGTGAACGACGATGTCCCCTTCGGAAAGGGCTGCGACTTCGGCAATGAAATCGGAAGCTTTCTTGCGCTTCTTGGCACGACGGATCAGACGGTCGCCCAGAATATCCTGCTCGGCGATGACTGAGAGGCTTTCCGTCTCGAAACCGGCTTCCAGAGGTAGAACGACTAGACCTGCCTGCCCCTTACCCAGCTTCTCGACTTCACCGATGGCTCCGATCTTGTGAAGGTTTTCCAGGCCGTGCTCGGTCAGCACCTGTGTCAGGCGGTCGAGCGACCCTTCGCTGTACCCTGCAATCAACACACGACGTTTGCCCGTCCGTAGATCAGCGATGTGTTTGACTGCATGTTCAAACACATTTTCATTCGGGTCTGCTCGCTCCTCAACAAAATTGCGCCCCGACCGAGCCCCCGCATGACGCAAAGCTCGTCCAAGCGTTGGCGGCGTGTCGAAAGGGGTAAAGTCGGCCCACACGCGCGCGTCGAGCCGTGATTTCACTTCTTCGGGGGAAAGGTAAAGCAGGGGCGGCTGAACGGGCATGTAAGGCACGGCGTCCGCGAATGCGTCGCCCTGCTTCGACCGTGCTTCATAATGATCAAGGATCAGTGCTGACCGCTCTGCAATCGCCTCGTGTGCGAGATGATCGAAAACGATCGGTGCGTCAGGGAGATAGTCGAAGACCGTTTCCATCTCTTCATAGAAGAGCGGGAGCCAATGCTCCATGCCTGCAAAGCGCCGGCCTTCACTGACTGCGGCATAGAGCGCATCGTCACGTGAAGGCGCGCCGAAGGCCTCGATATAAGAACGCCGAAACCGGCTGATTGTATCAGGGGTGAGCGACACCTCGCTCATTGGCTTCAGGGCGAAAGACTGCTTTTGGCCAACTGTGCGCTGGGTTGCAGGGTCAAAGGTCCGGATCGATTCCAGCGTATCGCCAAAGAAGTCCAGCCGCACTGGCTCGCCACCCGGCGCGTAAAGATCAAGGATGCCGCCTCTGACGGCGTACTCACCCACATCACGAACCGTGGGAACCCTATCGAAGCCGCTGATCTCAAGATGCGCTAGGAGCGCATTCATATCCACCTGGTTGCCCGGGCGTGCAGAGAAGGATTGCGCCGCCACGGCCTTTGCCGGAGGCATCCGCTGCAGCAATGCATTCGCGCTTACAAGGATGATCGCGCGATGCGGTTTGTCCCGCAGCGCAGCCATCGCCGTCATCGCATCCAGGCGTCGTGAAGCCGCATCCGCCCCCGGTGACACACGATCATATGGCAGGCAGTCCCACGCTGGCAGTTCGAGCACCGGGATGCCGGGAGCTGCGAATGCCAGCACCTCAGTCAGAGCCGGGATACGCTGCCCATCACGCGCCACATAGATCAGCGGCGCTTCGCTCAACTGGGCGGCGATAGACGCTAGCGCGAAGCCTTCATAGCCATCGGCAATGCCATCAATGATGGCATTACCTTTTTCGGGTAGGCGGATTGCGGAGAGGATACTCATGCGGCTATCAGACCAACGCTGCGTCGCGGTAACTCAGGATCTTTGCAAAGACCAGGGTGTCATGCTCGGCCGGAACCGGCACCTCGCCCAGAACCCATTTCAGGATGTCGCCATCGAGTTCTGACATGAAGTGCTCATAGATGTTCAGCTCTTCTTCCGACAGTTTTTCGATCTCACCATCGGCAAACGAACCGAGGATCAGGTCGACCTCTCGCATTCCGCGGTGCCAGGAGCGGTAGAGAATCTTTCTGCGGCGTGGATCCAGATTGGCGCTGGAGCGCGTAGTTCCCGTCATGTCGGATTAAATTCCCTCGGGCCTGTGGAAAGCCATGGATGATGGGCGGATATAACGCCTCAAATCCGCAATGTCAGCCTTTGCCGTCACACATGGGCGTCATATGGTCCAGTCATGCGACCGAACCTGCTTGATCCCCTCTTCGCACCTGCAACCGTCCTCGATGGGATTGGCCCGAAACTGGCCAAGCTACTCCCCAACGTCGTCCCGCACGATACCACCGGACGAGACGTGAGGGTGGGTGATCTCCTCTTCGTGTTGCCGCATTCGATCATTGACCGGCGCAAAACCTATCTGATCAGTGAAGCGCCTGAAGCCACGGTTGTTACCCTGAAGATCTCGATCGATCATCATCAGCCGCCTCCCCCTGGCAAAGGCAAACAACCTTACCGGGTCTACGGACATGACGCCTCAAATGAAATCGCGCTCACCTTCTTTCACGCGCGAGGCGATTGGCTCGGCAAAGCGTTGCCAGAAGGTTCAGAGGTCATCGTCTCCGGCCGCTTGGAGCGCTTCAACGGCCGTGCCGCGATGGTTCACCCGGACCACATGGTGCCGGTCGCACGTGCCGATGAGCTGCCTCTGCTCGAAAATGTCTATCCGCTGACAGCCGGACTATCTGGCAAGGTGCTGCGCCGCGCCATTCTCGCTGGAACTGATCGCGTCCCGGATCTGCCCGAATGGCTGGATCCCGAAGTATCGAGAGGCCAGAACTTTCCAAGCTTGCGAATGGCGTTGCACAGACTGCATCACCCCACGGATCCTCTCGACATCAATCCAGACAGCCCTGCATGGCGGAGGCTGGCGTATGACGAATTGCTGGCGGGCCAGCTTGCGCTCGCGCTGGTCCGAAAGCGAATCCGTAAGGCCGACGGTCGCCCCCTGGTTGGCAACGGATCGGTGGAACGGAAGATCCGCGCGGCTTTGCCCTACTCGCTGACCGCGGCTCAGGAGAAGGCAGTGGAAGACATTCATGCCGACCTCGCCTTGCCGGAACGCATGTTGCGCTTGTTGCAAGGTGATGTTGGGTCAGGAAAAACCGTCGTCGCGCTTATGGCGATGGCGCGCGCCGCCGAAGCCGGTGGGCAATCAGCGCTGATGGCCCCTACGGAAATCCTGGCCAGACAGCATTTTTCCTCGATCAAGGTCCTCGCCGAGAGCGCAGGTCTCAAGACCGCGATTTTGACGGGACGTGAAAAAGGTCGAGACCGCACGGAAACACTCAAAGCCATCGCCGAGGGAAATGTCGACATAGTGATCGGCACCCACGCGATATTTCAGGACGCTGTGCAGTTCCAGAACCTCGTGCTGGCGATCATTGATGAGCAGCACCGTTTCGGAGTGCATCAACGCCTTGCGATCTCGGCGAAAGGTGAAGCAGTGGACATGCTGGTGATGACCGCGACTCCTATTCCGCGCACGCTTGTCCTGACGGCGTTTGGAGATATGGACGTCTCCCGCCTCACGGAAAAGCCCGCGGGGCGCAAACCCATTCAGACCGTAACGCTGCCGCTGGAACGTATCGGAGAGTTGGTAAATCGCCTTCAGTCAGCCATTCAGAGCGGCCAGAAGGTCTATTGGATTTGCCCGCTTGTCGAGGAATCCGAAGACATCAAATTGATGTCGGCCGAAGACCGCTACGCGGCGCTGCAGCCGATCTTCGGCGATAAAGTCGGAATTATCCACGGCAGGATGAGCGGTCCGGACAAAGATGCGGCAATGCTTGCCTTCAAGAACGGTGACACCCGAATCCTCATCGGAACCACTGTCATCGAAGTGGGTGTCGATGTGCCGGATGCGACGATCATCGTGATAGAACACGCCGAGCGATTTGGTCTCGCGCAACTCCACCAGCTTCGTGGCCGTGTCGGTCGCGGTGATCGCCAGTCGAACTGCGTCCTGCTTTACAAGGAGCCACTGGGTCTCGTTGCCAGACAGCGCCTTTCCGTCATGCGCGAGACTGAGGATGGTTTCCGGATTTCGGAGGAAGATCTGAAATTGCGCGGCGAAGGCGAGTTGCTGGGCACCAAACAGTCCGGTGCGCCAGGTTTCAGAGTGGCCCGAATTGAACGCCACGCGGATCTTTTGCAGATCGCCCGTGACGACGCGCGCCTGATGTTGGAGCGAGATCCTGAGCTGACCTCCCCTCGCGGAGAGGCGCTCAAGACCTTGCTTTATCTGTATGGCCGGGATGATGCCGTCAGGCTCTTGCGAGCAGGATAGCGTCCGCTATTCGACCGTAACGGACTTCGCGAGATTGCGCGGCTGGTCGACGTCCGTGCCGATGAATACCGCCGTGTAATAAGCCAGCAGCTGGATCGGCAAGGCGTAAATAATCGGGGAGATGATTTCCGGCACGTCGGGAACGACGATGGTCGCGAGCGTATCGACCGTCGATTCCGCTGCGCCCTTCGCGTCGGTGATGAGGATGATTTTACCCCCACGTGCCGCGACTTCCTGCATGTTGGAGACCGTCTTCTCGAAGATGCGATCGTGAGGCGCAATCACGATGACCGGCATCTTCTCGTCGATCAGTGCGATAGGACCGTGCTTCAGTTCACCCGCCGCATAGCCTTCCGCGTGGATGTAGGAAATTTCCTTGAGCTTGAGGGCACCCTCCATCGCCAACGGGAAGTTGGTGTCGCGGCCGAGATACAGGACGTGCTTGTATTGCGAGAGGTCGCGCGCCAGACGCTCGATCTGGCTCGCCAGCTTCAATACCTGATGCGCCAATCCTGGCGCTTCCGACAACTCGCGGACCAATTGCGCTTCCTGAGCGGCATCCACTGTGCCGCGCGCGACTGCTGCGCGAACCGCAAGTGCAGCTAGGACCGATAGCTGACAGGTGAATGCTTTCGTTGACGCAACGCCAATTTCGGGACCGGCAAGGGTCGGAAACACCGCGTCCGATTCTCTGGCGATCGTCGATTCCCGCACGTTGACGATCGCGCCGATCGGCAGACCCTCACTGCGGCAATAACGCAGAGAAGCCAGCGTGTCGGCCGTCTCTCCCGACTGAGAGATGAAAAGCGCGGCGCTGTTCTTGGTTATCGGCAATTCCCGATAGCGGAACTCCGAGGCGATATCGATGTCGACTGGAAGACGCGCATAGCGTTCGATCCAGTACTTTCCTACCAGGCCCGCGAGATAGGCGGTGCCGCAGGCTGACACATACAGACGATCGAGCTTCGCGAAGTCGAAGGGAAGCGAAAACTCTTTCACCTTGGAGTTTGCAAAATCGAGGTAATTCGCGAGCGTATGGGAGACGACCTCCGGTTGCTCGTAAATTTCCTTCTCCATGAAGTGACGATAATTGCCTTTGTCGACCATGTAGGCTGTGCCAAGCGACTGCTGCCGCCGACGGCTGACCGGGCTACCCTCAATGTCAAAGATTTCGACGCCGCTGCGACGCAGCACGGCCCAGTCGCCATCTTCGAGATAGGTAATGGCGTTGGTGAACGGCGCCAGTGCGATGGCGTCCGAGCCCAGATACATCTCGCCTTCCCCATGGCCAACAGCCAGCGGTGGACCGTTGCGGGCGCCGATGATCAAATCTTCATCGCCCCGGAACATGATTGCGAGCGCAAACGCTCCGCGCAGTACCCTCAACGAGGCGTGCGCGGCCGATACAGGATCCTTCCCCGCCTTGAGCTCCCGGGTGATCAGATGCGCAATGACCTCGGTGTCAGTTTGGGAATGAAACTCAAAGCCGTCAGCGATCAACGCAGCCCGAAGTTCGGCAAAGTTTTCGATAATGCCGTTGTGAACCACAGCGACGTCACCGGAAAAATGCGGATGGGCATTTGCCTCATTGGGAACACCGTGTGTTGCCCAGCGCGTATGACCAATCCCGATCGTGCCATCAAGTGGCTCATCGGCCAAACGCCGCTCAAGATTTACGAGCTTTCCTTCCGCACGTCGCCGCCCAAGCGCGCCATCAGAAATGGTTGCGACGCCTGCTGAGTCATACCCACGGTATTCAAGCCGCTTCAACGCATCCACGATGTGTGGCGCAACGTCAGCCCGCCCAACTATCCCGACAATTCCGCACATGCCGCGAACCCTTTTCTACCCCGAATGCAAGACGGTCATAGGACGTCCGTCTCGCGCGGGAGAAGTCACAATTCATTTCAGCAAGTGTCGTGCCAGGCGGCACAACCCAAACCAGTTATTCGTTTATTTTTCGGACTTTGCCTTGAGCCTATCGCGCAACTTGCGACCAAGGCCGAGCTTCGTCTCCTGTCGAGCGCGTCCAAAGGCAAGAGCGTCAGCGGGTACATCCTGCGTGACGACACTGCCAGACGCAACGTATCCGCCTTCGCCGATGCTGACGGGCGCAACAAGCGACGAATTCGAACCTATGAAGGCACCAGCGCCGATTTCCGTGTGATGTTTCGCAAACCCATCATAGTTGCAGGTGATCGTTCCCGCGCCAATATTAGCTTTCGCGCCAATATGCGCATCGCCAATGTAGGTCAGGTGGTTGACCTTCGCACCCTGGTCAAGAACCGCATTCTTGACCTCGCAGAAATTCCCGACCTTAGCGCCATCGCCAACCCGAGTGCCGGGTCTCAGTCGCGCGAATGGCCCAACCTCCGCACCAGCGTCAACGACTGCTCCCTCTAGGTGCGAAAATGCCCGGATACGTGCTCCCGAAGCCACCTTCACGCCGGGCCCGAAATAGATGTTCGGCTCCAGGGTCGCGTCAGCTTCGATTACCGTATCATGCGATAGCCGCACCGTCTCCGGAGCGAGCATTGTCACGCCGTCCAGCATGAGCTCCCGCCGGCGGCGCTGCTGCCACACGGTCTCCGCTTCTGCGAGTTCGGCCCTGGTGTTGATGCCGAGCACATTCTCGTAGGACGCCTCGGTCGCTACCACTTTCAGCCCGCGCGCCGTCCCGATCTCTACGACGTCGGTGAGGTAGAACTCGCCTTTCGCATTTTCATTCGTCACTGCGTCCAGCAGCGCCAGCGCATGCTCGCCGGCTATCGCCATGAGGCCACCATTGCAGAAGGTAATCTGCCTCTCCTCATCGCTTGCGTCGCGATGCTCCCTAATGGCGATGAGGGATCCATCCTTCTCGATCAAGCGCCCGTAACCATCTGGCTTCTCGGTGCGAAAGCCCATCACGACGACTGACGCACCTTTCGCAAGCTCGGATCTTAAAGAGGTCAGCGCGTCGACTTCGACCAGCGGTGTATCGCCAAACAGAACGAGGATATCATCATAGCCCCGTTCAATCTTCTCTCTTGCTGCCAGAACTGCATGAGCGGTTCCCAGGCGTTCTTGCTGCAGGAACACATCGGCATCGGGAGCGAAGGGCCTGACAGCGTCTCGAACCTTATCCGCTTCCCGTCCCACGACGACGGCAATGTCCGCACCTCGCGCGGCATTGACCACATGAGCGACCATAGGAAGATCTGCCACCCGGTGCAGCACTTTTGGCAGCGCGCTTTTCATCCGGGTACCTTCACCGGCGGCAAGAATGATCGAAAGGCACGTTCTGGAAATCATGGAAAATCCGACGAAAGCTGGATGGGCCGTTGGTGTAGCATCCGGAGCGCTCCGCTCCAATCCCTTCGCAATTTATGCCACAGCAGCGTCTTCTATGCGAAACTGCACCGACCGCTGACCATTCCACCAATTGGATGAAATGGTCCCAGCAATATGGACGGCCCTGCCGCGGCTGGACAAAAGGAAGTTTCCTAGATCTGTCCCGACAGTTCGAAAGGCCATCGCCTGGAGGCGCGCGCCCGTTTGCGAACGCAGGTCGACACGGAGATGGTTCTCACCAACTACTCTGGCATCCGCAATAGTATGCCTTGGCAGTGCCAGCATCGGTTGGGGATGGCCAGCGCCATAAGGGCCTGCACTTTCCAGCCGATCCAGCAGCTGGAAATTCGCGCCATCGGCAGATAGTGCCGCGTCGATTTCGAGCGCCGCAGCATCACGCAAACGCGTCACTTCCTCCGACGCCCACTCCTCGAAGAAGGCGCGAAGTTCACCAAGTTTCTCGCGTTGAACCGTAATGCCGGCGGCCATTGCGTGCCCGCCTCCTTTGACGAGGAGCCCGCGCTCGACAGCTCCCCTCACCATCCGACCAAGATCAAACCCCGGGATCGATCTCCCCGAGCCTGTACCAAGGCCATTCGGCATGAAATTGATCGCAAATGCAGGACGTTTTGCATGCTCTTTGAGCCGGGCTGCAATCAGCCCCACAATGCCGGCGTGCCAGCGGTCACTTGCGGTCACGAGAACCGCTGGACCATCTCCGAGTGCCAATTCAGCATCGGCCTCAGCACGTGCATCGGCCAGCATGACCTTTTCCATCGCCTGACGCTCGCTGTTCAACCGATCAAGCGTCTCCGCAATGGTGCGCGCATCCGTGGGATCGTCCGTCGCGAGCAAGCGACTGCCGAGCGCCGCATCCCCAATACGTCCACCGGCGTTGATGCGGGGACCCAACAGGTAACCCAGGTGGAATGGGTTGAGCGGCTCGCCAATCCGGGCGACCCGAGACAGCGCGCTAAGACCCACATTGCCGAGGCGGCGCATGGCAATCAGCCCTTTGACGACGAATGCTCGGTTAACGCCGACCAAAGGTACAACGTCACAGACTGTCGCCAGAGCAACAAGATCCAGATAGGAAAGGAGGTCCGGAGGCGAAACGCGGCTGCCTTGCTCGCGCAGTACCGCAACCGTTCTGACCAGGGTGACAAATACCACCCCAGCGGCACAAAGATGCCCCTGCCCCGAAATATCGTCTTCCCTGTTTGGGTTTACGACTGCAACGGCATTTGGCAGAGGACCCCCGACCTGGTGGTGGTCGAGCACCACGACCTCAGCCCCGACCTCATTCGCGGCGTCGATTGCTGCTCCGCTATTCGTGCCGCAGTCAACGGTTATGATCAGACGAGCGCCACGCGCGACCAGATCGCGCATCGCATCTGGGTTCGGACCGTAACCTTCGAAAATCCGGTCAGGAATGTAGATTTCAGCATCGATCCCGTAATGGGTCAGGAAGCGCATCAATAACGCGGAAGATGACGCGCCATCGACGTCATAGTCGCCAAAAATGGCGACCTTTTCCTGCCGCCTGATCGCCAGGGCGATCCGTTCAGCTGCGGCATCCATATCTGTGAATGAGCGCGGATCTGGCAGGAGGTCCCGTACGGTCGGGTCCAGGAACCGGGTTGCGTCGTCCTGAGACACTCCGCGTCCCGCGAGGACACGCGCGACGATGTCGGGCACCCCATGCGCTTGCGCCATCGCAAGCGCGATATTCTCATCTCGCAGATTAAGTCGGTGAACCCAGCAAAGGCCGTTCACCGACTTCTTGATATCGAGAAAATAGCGCCGTTCCGGCATATCCGCCCCCATCAGGATGCGAACATAGTCGCTCGACGTCGCTCAGACAAAGCCCTGATCAGAACTTGTCCAGATCCTGATGGCGAGCCTTGATCTCACGGACGGTGCCAGAGGATGAACGCATAACGATGGTGTGGGTCTGTATAGAGTCGCGACCGAACTTGACGCCCGACAGCATGTTGCCGTCGGTTACGCCGGTTGCTGCGAACAGAACGTCGCCCCGGGCCATCTCATCCATCGTGTAGACCTTGTTAGGGTCAGAGATACCCATCTTCGCGGCGCGCTCGATCTTCTCTTCAGTGTTCAGCTGCAAACGCCCCTGCATCTGACCGCCGATGCAACGCAGAGCGGCGGCTGCTAGCACACCCTCAGGCGCCCCACCCGTGCCCATGTAGATGTCGATCCCGGTCTCATCCGGGTTCGTGGTATGGATGACGCCCGCAACGTCGCCATCACCGATAAGGCGGATCGCTGCACCAGTCGCGCGGACCGCTTCGATCAGGCGAGCATGGCGCGGACGATCGAGAATGCAGGCCGTGATCTCATTGACCGGCACGCCCTTCGCCTTGGCAAGGTTCTCGATGTTCTCCTGAGGCGAGGCATCCAGATTCACGACGCCGGCAGGATAGCCAGGACCAACCGCAATCTTGTCCATGTAGACGTCTGGGGCGTAGAGGAGGCTTCCCTTCTCCGCGATCGCGATCACCGCAAGCGAGTTGGGAAGGTTCTTGGCGCAGATCGTCGTACCCTCGAGCGGATCAAGTGCAATGTCGACGCCAGGACCTTCACCCGTGCCGACTTCCTCGCCGATGTAAAGCATCGGAGCTTCGTCGCGCTCACCTTCGCCGATGACGACCGTGCCGTTGATGGGCAGGCGATTCAGCTCCGCACGCATCGCGTCAACCGCGACCTGGTCGGCGGCCTTTTCATCGCCACGGCCACGAAGCCGCGCAGCTGCAACCGCAGCGCGCTCTGTCACGCGGACCAATTCAAGGGTGAGGATACGGTCGAGACCAGATGAGGCTGCTTTGGCCATCATGACGAACCTTTTGTGAGATCAGGCATTTCCCGGCTGGGGTTGGCCTCTTTTGTCAAAGAGAACCACCCCAAGCAAGAGCGTTTCAGCTCTCGTCCAGACATCAATCGATTGAATATAGATACAGCTTACGCTGCTCTCTCAATTCTGATGACTTGTGCCTTGTCGACCAAATGACCATCGCTGGTGATTTTATCGACAGCCTTGCGAACTGCTGCCTCGCTCGTTTCGTGCGTCACAAGCACGACCGTCTTCTGGTCAGTCGTCTGCGGATCTGCCGCGCGCTGCACGATGGATTCCAGAGAAATCTCATTCTCGGCCATACGCTTTGCGATAGCCGCGAACACTCCGGTCCGATCATGAACGGTCAGGCGGATGAAGTAGCCGCCCTCATGCTTGCGAATGGCCGCTTTCTTGTACGCGGACAGCTCCTTAGCGGGCCGACCGAAGACTGGCCCGTGCTGGAAGCCAGGGCGGCTCTTCGCAATGTCGGCAATGTCGCCGATCACCGCCGAGGCGGTAGCATTGCCACCGGCGCCCGGTCCCGAAAGAAGCAACTCACCAAGAATATCGGACTCGATAGCCACCGCGTTCGTCACACCGTGCACCTGAGCGATAACCGACGAGGTCGGCACCATGGTCGGATGAACCCGCTGCTCGATCCCGCTCTCGGTCCGCTGTGCAACACCGAGCAGCTTAATCCGAAAACCGAGCTCCGCTGCGGCCCTTATATCCGCCTGCGAAATGTTCGAGATACCTTCCAGATAAATGTCGTCCGGAGATATCTTCGTGCCGAATGCCAAACTGGTAAGGATCGATAGCTTGTGGGCAGTATCATTGCCTTCGATATCGAAGGTCGGATCAGCCTCAGCGTAGCCCAGCCGCTGAGCGTCGGCGAGGCACTCTTCGAACGAAATGCCCTCAGCTTCCATCCTGGTAAGAATGTAGTTGCAGGTGCCGTTCAGGATACCGAAGACGCGCGAGACCGAATTACCAGCCAGCGCCTCGCGCAATGTCTTGATCACCGGAATTCCGCCGGCAACCGCAGCCTCATAGTTAAGAAGAACGCCATTTTTTTCGGCGACGAGGGCAAGTGACACGCCGTGCCTGGAAAGCAACGCCTTGTTGGCGGTCACGACATGGCAACTGCGCTCAAGTGCGGCCTGGACGCTAGCCTTGGCAGGCCCGTCCTCGCCGCCCATCAGTTCGACAAAAACGTCGATCTCGGCTTCACGAGCAAGTGCGACCGGATCATCGAACCATTCGACACCCGAGAGATCCACGCCCCGATCGCGGTTGCGATCACGTGCGGAGACAGCGGTCACGGCGATTGATCTACCGCACTGACGGGTGAGTTCTGCCGCCTTTTCCGCCAGAACACGCGCCACCGAGGCACCCACGGTACCCAGACCGGCAATCCCAACACGCAATGCTTCGCTCATGCCGCCGGCATCCTTCTTTCTTCGTTTGTGATTTGGAACCTATCGATGCGCCTTGAGCTCGACCACATTGTCGGGCGTAGCGCTGACCGTACCCAGGAAACGCTTGATGTTACGCGCAGCCTGGCGGATCCGATGCTCATTCTCGACGAGGGCGAGCCGGACATACTCGTCGCCGTGCTCACCAAATCCCACACCGGGCGCGACCGCTACGTCGGCCTTCTCCACCAGAAGCTTCGAAAATTCCAACGAACCCATGTGTCGGAACTGTTCCGGGATAGGCGCCCACGCGAACATCGTCGCAGCCGGCGCGGGGATCTTCCATCCAGCGCGTGCGAATGTTTCAACCATCACGTCACGGCGGCGATGATAGACGTCACGCACTTCGGCGATCTCCGAGCCATCCCCATTGAGCGCCGCAGTTGCAGCAACCTGAATCGGCGTGAACGCGCCATAGTCGAGGTAGGACTTTACCCGCGTCAACGCCGAGATGAGCCGTTCATTGCCGACCGCAAACCCCATGCGCCAGCCCGGCATGGAGAACGTCTTCGACATTGACGTAAACTCGACGGTCACATCCATCGCACCAGGCACCTGCAGGACGGATGGTGGCGGATTGCCGTCGAAGTAGATCTCCGCGTAGGCCAGATCCGACAGGATAATAAGGTCGTTCTTCTTCGCGAAGGCGACGACGTCTCGGTAAAAGTCCAGCGAAGCCACGAAGGCGGTGGGATTAGACGGATAATTCAGGATCAGCGCCAGTGGCTTGGGCGTAGAGTGCCTGATCGCACGCTCAAGTGCCGGAATGAAATTATCGTCCGGTTCTGCCTGCATCGAGCGAATGACGCCCCCGGCCATCAGGAAGCCGAATGCATGGATCGGGTAGGTCGGATTCGGGCACAAAATCACATCACCAGGAGCGGTGATGGCCTGCGCCATATTGGCAAAGCCTTCCTTCGACCCCAGCGTCGCGATGACCTGCGTGTCGGGATTGAGCTTCACACCAAAACGACGGGCATAGTAATTCGCCTGCGCCTTGCGCAGACCAGGAATTCCCTTCGAGGACGAATAACGGTGCGTACGCGGATCGCGCACAACTTCGACCAGCTTGTCAACGATGTTCTGAGGCGTCGGCAGGTCCGGATTCCCCATCCCCAGATCGATGATGTCCGCGCCACCCGCTCGGGCTGCAGCTTTCAGCCGATTAACTTGTTCAAATACGTACGGCGGAAGCCGGCGGACCTTGTGAAACTCTTCCATTGGAGAATCCGATCGCGAGGGGTTAGGCAATTCAGCCGCGCTATACACCTAAACCTTCCCCCGGTCGATAGTTCAGCGACCCTCGATGACCTTCAACGCATCGTCGGCGTGACTGTTACCAAGCGTTCTCAGCGCCTGCATGTCGCTGGGGGCTACGGATCCTCCAGCAGACAAGGTTTCCCGACGCCGGCGCAGTTCTTCTGTCTTTCTCTCGACCTCACCCTCGGTCAGCTGCTCGCTCGCAGGAACGGGGATAACGTTAAGGTTGGGATAGGCGCCCGTAGCAGAGAAAGTCGCAGGGGGCGCCGCCGGTTGTGCACTGTGCAAGGCCCCGACCGGGACTGCGTCTTCGATGGTCGCGGTACCGCACGCTTGCAGGCTTGGAAACATAATCCCCGTCATCAGGGCGATGCGCCACATTGTCATCGTTTCTTTGCCTCGTCTAAATGATCGCTGTTGGACCGAAACTCACATCACATGGTAATATGCGAACAGGAGCCTCCTGAAAAGGAAGCAACGGAGGACGCGAGTTAGAATGAGCACGCGCGACGATCGCGGAACCACCAGCTTTCCCCCGAATTTGGAGCAATATCTGGTAAAGGAACCGGAGAGCTTCGCTGTCAACCTAGCCCGGGCCGTCGAGGAAGCGGGGAAGGTAGCGTCTTCGTGGTTGGCGGCGCATGAACGTGGCGAGCTGCATAGTTCGACAGCTAACCCGTTCGCAGATATCGTCAAAACGCTTTCGAATCTGACCGAATACTGGATGAAGGATCCGAGCCGTGCGCTGGAGGCGCAAACGCGGCTGTTTTCTGCTTATCTCGAGGTGTGGTCGAACTCAATCCAACGGCTCTCCCAGCCTGAAATTGGGGAGGTTGCAAAGCCTGAAAAGGGCGACAAGCGCTTTCAGGACCCGGAATGGGCCAATAACGCGTTCTTCGATTTCTTGAAGCAGGCCTACCTCGTTACCTCTCGTTGGGCAAACGAGCTGGTAGAGCACGCAGATCTGGATGATCACACGCGGCACAAGGCCCAATTCTATGTAGGGCAGATCAGCCACGCGATTTCGCCATCCAACTTCCTCCTGACCAACCCCGAGCTCTTACGCGAGACAATGGCGTCAAATGGCGAAAACCTTGTTCGCGGCATGCGCATGCTTGCGGAGGATTTTCAAGCTGGGGGTGGCGACCTGAAAATCCGTCATACGGAACCGACGCATTTTGAAATCGGCAAACACCTGGCCCTTACTCCCGGAAAGGTGGTTGCGCGTAATGAGTTGGCGGAGATTCTTCAATATGAGCCGGCCACTGACACCGTGCTCAAGCGGCCTCTGCTGATCTGTCCGCCTTGGATCAACAAGTTCTATATTCTCGACCTGAACCCGCAGAAATCCTTCATCCGTTGGGCGGTGGAACAAGGTCACACTGTCTTTGTCATATCCTGGGTGAACCCCGACGAGCGGCACGGGACCAAATGTTGGGAGGCCTACATCCGCGAGGGGCTGCAGTTTGCTCTCGATACCATCGAGGAGGAAACCGACGAGACGGAGGTAAATGCCATCGGTTATTGCGTCGGCGGCACATTGCTCGCCGCGGCACTGGCGCTGTTTGCCAAGGAGGGTGAAGAGCGCATCAAGTCGGTAACTTTCTTCACGACCCAGGTCGATTTCACCCATGCAGGTGATCTGAAAGTCTTCGTGGATGAAGATCAGATCGAAGCGCTTGAGCGAGCCATGTCCGGCAAGGGTTATCTGGATGGAACCCGAATGGCGATGGCATTTAACATGCTGCGCGCGGGTGATCTTATCTGGCCTTACGTCGTGAACAATTATTTGCGGGGCAAGGCGCCGCTTCCCTTCGATCTTCTGTTCTGGAATTCAGACGCGACCCGGATGGGAGCCGCCAACCACTCCTACTATCTGCGCAACTGCTATCTGAACAATAATCTCTCAGCGGGGCGCATGGAGCTGGCAGGAAAGAAACTATCGCTCAGCGACGTCACCATCCCAATCTACAATCTCGCTGCGCGGGACGACCACATTGCTCCGGCACGCTCTGTATTCGAAGGGTCGAAATGCTTCGGCGGCCAGATGACCTACGTGCTGGCAGGCTCCGGCCACATAGCCGGAGTGATCAATCCGCCGTCCGCCCTCAAATACCAGTTCTGGACCAGCAGTGCCAGTTTGGCTGACTTTGACGAGTGGGTTGCCAATGCACACGAGACTGCTGGCTCCTGGTGGCCCCACTGGCAAAACTGGATCTCCGGGCTGGATGAACGACACGTTCCGGCGCGCACGCCACTTGCCAACGGGAAGGCATCTCTCGGCGACGCACCCGGCGAGTATGTGATGGTTCGCGCGTAACTACCCGAGTGTTCCGAGGACAGGAAACGTTTCCAGCAACCAGAATGATGCTGTCTGGATCCCGCCGGTGAGGAACAGCAGGCCGGCCGCCACAAGCAGCCCGCCCATCACCTTTTCAATCCGGCCCAAATGTATCCTGAACCGGCTCAGGAAACGCATGAAAGCACCAGAGAAAAGCGCAGCGATCAGAAATGGAATACCGAGACCGAGGGAGTAGGCGAAAAGGAGCATTGCGCCATCGGTCACGGTGTCCCTTCCACCAGCCAGCGTCAGGATCGGACCTAGAACCGGGCCGATACAGGGCGTCCAGCCAAACGCGAAAGCCAGGCCCATAATATAAGCGCCCGTCGCACTCGCGGGTTCGCCTCCGCCCTGAAAGCGGACCTCACGTGAGAGGAACGGGAGCCTGATGACGCCGAGGAAATTCAAACCCATCAGTATGATAAGCAGACCAGCGACGATCGCCAGTTCCTGTTGCCAGGCGCGGAGAACCCCGCCAATCGTCGAGGCACCAGCTCCGAGCGCTACGAATACGGTCGAAAATCCGAGAACAAATGCGATTGAAGCGCCCAGCAGGGCCTTTCGCGCAGGCGCAACCGCAGTGAGCCGGTCCGAGCTGGCTCGGAAATCATCGATTGAGACCCCGGCCATATAACAAAGATAAGGCGGCACGAGAGGCAGCACACAGGGCGAAAGGAAGGACAAAGCCCCTGCCCCGACCGCGCTCAAATATCCGATATCAATGGCCATCCCAAGCTCACCCGTTGTCTTCGGGCCTCGGTATAACCTTTGGTTCTATCAAGCTCCAATCACCAAGCCGTGGCATAGGGTCGCTTGAAAAGCCCGCCGGCTGAAATTGCAGCCGACGGGTGGAATAGTACGTCAGTTCGCGAAGTAGTTCTGGGTACCATGGGCCTCAATGGCGTCGGCAATTCGCGAAAGAGCGTGGACATAGGCCGCGGTACGAACGGTGATGTTCTTTTCCTTCGCCGTCGTCCAGATGGCACGACCTTCGCGTTCCATGATCGTGCGAAGACGGTCGTGGATTTCTTCAACGGTCCAGTAGTAGCCCTGCTTGTTCTGAACCCATTCGAAATACGAGACGGTCACACCACCAGCGTTTGCCAGGATGTCTGGCAGGACAACGACGCCCTTGCGAGCAAGAATCGTATCCGCCTCGGACGTGACCGGGCCGTTCGCCAGCTCCAGAATGATCTTCGCCTGGACGATCTCGGCGTTCGCCTTGTGAATCATGTTCTCAAGTGCTGACGGAACCAGAATGTCACAATTCGCACCAACCAGTTCTTCAGCTGGCATGGCTTCGTGGCCGTGCTGGCCAACAGTCGAGGTCACGGACGCGCCGCTGCGCTTGGCCGCGAGCAGAGCTTCGATGTTCAACCCATCGTCGCACTTTACTGCGCCCTGAGAATCCGAGACGGCGACGATCTTGTGGCCATCAGCAGCAAAAAGGCTGGCGATGTGCTGACCGGCATTACCGAATCCCTGGACTGCAATCCGAAGTTCTTCGAGGCCGAGGTCACCAGCCAGGTGGCGCACGAGATAGTAGCCGCCGCGCGCAGTCGCGTCGCCGCGCCCCAGAGAGCCACCAAGCGAAATCGGCTTGCCGGTGATCACCGCTGGCTCGGAACGACCCACAATCTGCGAATACTCGTCAGCCATCCAGCCCATCACCATGGAGTTGGTGTAGACGTCCGGCGCCGGGATATCCCGATCCGGACCGATGGTGCGAGCGAAAGCCTGAATGTAAGCGCGCGACAGACGCTCAAGCTCAGCCTTGGAAAGCTTGCGCGGGTCGACCTGTACTGCGCCTTTGCCGCCACCATAAGGAAGATTCATCACCGCGCACTTGAAGGTCATCCAAAATGCGAGGGTCTGAACTTCGTCTGCATTGGAGTCCGGATGATAGCGGATGCCGCCCTTGGTAGGGCCACGGGTGTCGTCATATCGGCAACGCCAAGCGAGAAACGATTTTCGTGACCCATCATCCATACGGATCATGAGGCGAACCTGGGTAGTCTCTCGGGCGTATTTGAGCTTCTCGATGACATCTGGGTCGATGGTCAAGTGGGCTGCCGCTTCGTCTAGGCGTACGAGGGCGTGATCGAGAAGGCTTTCTTCCGACATCATGACTCCTATGGGCCACTGCAAGTTGTTAGGGAACCGCTGCTTATGAGAAAGACAGGGAATTCGCAACCGTCGTCAGCGATACTGACCTATTTTTTGTAATTTTATCTCGGTTCTTATGTCGCACACGCAACTTTGAAACAAGCTGAGACCACAAAAACCAATTTCGGCATCACAACGGCAGCGTTGTCCTGAACGAGGCTTCATGCGATGCTGGAAGAAGGGGGTGGTGAGCGCGCAGGGGTTCGAACCCTGGACCTACTGATTAAAAGTCAGTTGCTCTACCGGCTGAGCTACGCGCTCCGGACGCTTAAAGCGCTACCCGAAGGTGGCCGGAACATAGGGAGATACCCGCCACGGGTCAACAGCAATATCAACGAAAAACACGCTTTTGGGAACGTTTCAACAGCCCCGCCGTTTCTGCCGGAAGGGACCGAACGAGACCAACAATGCAAGAGGATCAGGCATGTTGAAAATAGTATCAACCTTATGCGCGGCCGCCATGGCCCTGACAGTCCCCTTCGCTGCACCGGCGATTGCCATGCCAACTGGGGCTCCTTCCTGGGATCGGAGCGACTCCGTTATCCAGGTACAGGGCGAATGGCGGAGAGATAGACATCAGCGCCGAGACCGATTCGAACGTCGAGGACGGGACGTCTATTGGCGTGGACATCGGGGCTACCGCGACCATCGCCCAGGTTACCGCCGCCACGGCGACTTCTGGTTCCCCGCTGCCGCTTTCATCGCTGGTGCGGTGATCAGCGGCGCGATTGCCAATCAGCAGCCTCGCCACGTTGCGCCCCCAACCCGTGTCTATCGCGGCAGTGACGCCCACGTCGATTACTGCCTGAACCGGTATCGTTCATACCGTCCATCAGACAACACCTTCCAGCCATATAACGGCCCGCGCCGTCAGTGCACGTCGCCTTACCGTTAAGCGAACCGATTAGGGGGAAGCGCAAGCTTCCCCCTTTTCTTATAGTGGGTAGTCGGGCAAGACATTGAAGGTGTCCCGAAGGGCTTCCGACCACCGCTCCGACACTTCCTTATAGTATGGATCATCCTGCTCCAGGCGCGCCCGGTATCCGAGAGACAACGAATCGCGCTCGTAGAACGTCATGTCGAGCGGCATCCCGACTGATAAATTCGATCTGATCGTCGAATCGAAAGAGATCGCCAGAAGTTTGGTGGCTTGCGAGAAACTCATGTCAGGATCGTAAGCGCGGATGAGTATAGGTTTACCGTACTTCGTCTCACCAATCTGAAAGAATGGCGTGTCCTCGCTGCTCTCAATAAAATTCCCTTCCGGGTAGATCAGGAAAAGACGCGGTTCGCCGCCCTTCACCTGCCCACCCAGAATAAAAGAGGCGCTGAAGGCATCAGCGTTTTGGCCTCCCGAAGCGGACGTCGCGATCACCTCTTTAACCGTGTCTCCAACAAGCCGTGCCGTCTGATACATGGAGGGGGTTTTCAAAAGGGTCGGCGAACGATCCGCAACACTCTTGGCTCGTTCATCCAGCAAGCTGACGACCGCCTGTGTCGTCGCCAAATTGCCTGCAGCGAGCAACACGAAGGCCCGCTCGCCTGGAACCTCCCACGTGTACATCTTCTTGAAAACCGAGATGGAATCGACCCCGGCGTTTGTGCGGGTGTCCGACATGAAGGCCAGTCCGCGATTAAACTTCACGCCGACGCAGTAAGTCATCGAAAGGGTCCCAGTGGAAAAGAAAACTACTGCTCTACCGTGATGTGAACTTCAAGAAGTTCCTGCGCGAGGCCCACGCGTATACCCGAAAACGGCATTGCGTCCCGATAGTCGCGGCCGACTGCGATGCGAGTATATCGGTCGTCAGGTGAAATACCGTTTGAAACGTCAAAGCCGACCCAGCCGAGGCCATCAATATGGGCCTCGGCCCACGCATGGGTAGCCACCTGCTGAACGGTATCATCCAGCATAAGGTAGCCGCTCACGTACCGCGCGGGGACACCAAGCCTTCGTGCTGTGGACAGGAAGATATGCGTGTGATCCTGACAAACACCCTCCCCCATGTTCAACGCTTCTTCCGCGGTTGTAGAAGCGTCCGTAGCTCCAACACGATAGGAGACACGCTGCCGGATACGGGCGGATAAATCATGCAACTGCTCCAGCAGATCGACATTCCGCTCATCGCCGTTTAGCAATTCAGTCGCCAATGGACCGTGCTGCGTAAGTGCGGTTTCCTGCTGAAAAAGCCATAATGGTGCATCTCCCGAATGGGGCCCGAGGACACCAGAAACGTTCTTAACTTCAACCTCGCCGGATGCGAGTATGGTGACCTGAGAGGTGCCAGGCGTCACGCTAAACAGACGCGTGTCGTTGCCGAAATGGTCGTTAAATCGGACCTCTTCCTTTGCGCCCAACACGTCCAATTTCCAGGAAAAGACATCCTGTGTGGGCCCCGATTGGGGACAAAGACGTATCCGCTGAAGCGCGTAAGGCAGCGGGCTGTCGTAGCTATATTGGGTCTGGTGCGAGATCCTGAGCCGCATCAGAAGAACCTGTAATCTTCTGCAACTTCTTCGCCGAACCTGTTGTTACAGCGAATGAAATGACTGAGGAACTCGTGAAGGCCATTCTCAAAGATCTGGTCAATTGAGTCGGGAGCTAATTGGCGGCGGATCTCGTCCAAGGTGTCATGACAGGTATGGCGCTCGCCATAATCTTCCGCCAGCAATTCCAGGCCTTCCGCGATCATACGATAACAAAAGGCCAGCGAACGAGGCATCCGCCGGTTGAGTATGAGAAAGTGCGCGATGTTCCTCGGTTTGTAATCCGCCTCGTACACCCACCTATACGAACGGTGCGCCGAGACGGACCGCAAGATCGATTCCCATTGGTAGTTGTCCAGTGAGGAACCGACCCAGGACAGAGAGGGCAGAAGAACGTAATATTTTACGTCTAGGATACGTGCGGTGTTGTCCGCACGCTCCACATAAATTCCGAGCTGCGCAAAATCGAAGATCTCGTTTCGAAGCATCGTGCCATGAAACGCACCCCGGATCAGCGCGGTCTGGCGCTTGATCTGGTCGAGGATCGACGGCAATTCGCGCTGGTCAATTTCCGGTGCCAGCAGTGTCTTGAACGCCATCCAGGTCTCGTTGATGCTTTCCCAATTTTCACGGGTCAGCGCCGTTCTGACCATTCGCGCATTAGAACGTCCGGCCTCGATGCACGAGATCACGCTGGATGGATACGTGCTGTCTCTGAGAAGGAAATCTCCAACAGCTTCTGCCGTGTAGCTGGAATAGCGCGCCTCATAGGCGGCCTTGGCTCCCGCACTCGCCACAACTGATGACCATTCGTCCGAGGCGGATTCAGTGCGGGTCAATGCAAGTCGAAGACCCGCGTCGACGAGGCGTGCCATGTTTTCTGCGCGTTCGATGTAGCGGCTCATCCAGTAGAGGTCGTTTGCCGTGCGTCCAAGCAGCATGTCAGTGCGCCCCCTTACCAGTCATCCAGCACCCATGTGTCCTTGGTACCGCCTCCTTGAGATGAATTGACCACGAGGGATCCCTCTTTGAGGGCAACGCGAGTCAGCCCGCCGGGGACGATCGTGATACGGTCCGACATGAGAACGAACGGACGAAGGTCGACATGGCGCGGAGCAAGACCTGCCTCGGTCAGTATAGGGCACGTCGAAAGAGCCAAAGTCGGTTGAGCAATGTAGTTTGCAGGATTGGCCTTTAGCTTTGATGCGAACAGGTCTCTTTCTTTTTTTGAAGCGGCGGGCCCGACCAGCATGCCGTAACCGCCTGATCCATGCACCTCCTTGACGACCAACTCTTCAAGGTGCTCGATTACGTATTTAAGGCTATCCGGCTCGGAGCACCGCCACGTAGGGATGTTACCGAGTATCGCTTTTCGGCCGGTGTAAAACTCGATGATCTCCGGCATGTAGGAGTAGATCGCCTTATCGTCGGCGATTCCCGTCCCAGGCGCGTTTGCGAGCGTGATGTTCCCGGCCCGGTAAACGTCCATGATACCCGGGACCCCCAGCGTCGAATCCGGCCGGAAAGTAAGCGGGTCGAGAAAAGAATCATCGACACGCCGATAGAGCACGTCGATCCGCTTGTATCCTTGCGTTGTCCGCATCGCCACATGCCCATCAATCACGCGCAGATCATGTCCCTCGACCAGTTCGACCCCCATCTGGTCAGCGAGAAACGCATGCTCGAAATAGGCGGAGTTGTAGATGCCCGGAGTGAGCACGGCCACTGTAGGCGCGCCCTTCGCCGGTTCGGGAGCAACCATCGAAAGAGACTGCCGCAGCAATTGCGGGTAATCTTCGACTGGGCGAACCTTGATTTTTTGAAACAGCTCCGGGAAGAGCTGCATCATCGTCTCTCGGTTCTCGAGCATATAGGAGACGCCCGAGGGCGTACGAGCATTGTCCTCCAGAACGAAAAACTCGTTTTCGCCAGTGCGCACAATATCGACGCCAATGATGTGAGTGTAGACACCAGAAGGCGGGCGCACTCCGATCATCTCGGGAAGGAATGCTTCATTTCCCGCAATCAAATGCTTCGGAAGGCGTCCCGACCGGATGATCTCCTGCCGATGGTAGATATCGTCAAGAAATGCATTCAGCGCCTGAACCCGTTGTTCGATGCCCTGGGTAAGGCGGCGCCACTCACTGCCTGAGATTATCCTTGGAATAATGTCGAATGGTATCAGGCGCTCAGCCGCCTCTGCCTCGCCATAGACCGCGAAGGTGATGCCGGTTTTTCGGAATACCGATTCCGCATCCAGCATCTTTTCTTTCAGGCGCGCCGGATCTTGATTCTGAAACCAGGAATCGTATCCGGCGTAAGGTTGCCTCGTTCCCGCGCCTCCCGGACGCATCTCATCGAATGATGCCAAACGGAAACCTCCATTCCAGGCTATTTCAATCAGCATCTGGAATGAAAGCAAGTCCTTTTAGCAACCGCTGAGATGATCTCTCGTTGAACGAAAGCTTCTCCAGGACCAGGCTCCTCGACGAAACCCTAGTCCTTTTGAATTACTTCAGAACGCCTTACGAAGGTGTTGAATACGCGGTTTAAAAGCCCGTCACCGAGGCGGTATATCTCCAGCGGCCCAAGCCGCTGAAATTTCGGCCGCGCGATCGGAAAAGCGACCAGCTTCGATCGCCGACCTGATGTCAGCCATCAATTGCTGATAGTAGGCCAGATTATTCCATGTCAGCAGCATGCCTCCCAGAGCCTCGCCAGACTTAACGAGGTGGTGAAGGTAGGCACGGGAATAGTCACGCGCTGCGGGGCATGGTGATTCTTCGTCCAAAGGTCGCGGATCGTCGGCGTGCCGCGCATTGCGTAGATTGACCTTCCCTCGCCTGGTGAAAGCCAGT
Organism: Aquamicrobium zhengzhouense; assembly: GCF_016124105.1. Classification (GTDB taxonomy): domain Bacteria; phylum Pseudomonadota; class Alphaproteobacteria; order Rhizobiales; family Rhizobiaceae; genus Aerobium; species Aerobium zhengzhouense. The sequence goes on along the minus strand of NZ_JADGMQ010000001.1, from coordinate 400,984 downwards.
CCGTGGCGTCCAGCCCGGGTCGGCATCACACAGTCGAACATGTCGATCCCCCGAGCGACAGATTTCAACATGTCGTCAGGAGTTCCGACGCCCATTAGATATCTTGGCTTGTCAGCAGGCATGATCGGACAGGTCACGTCCAGCATATCAAGCATGACTTTCTGCGGTTCGCCGACGGCTAGGCCGCCGACAGCATAACCTTTGAGGTCCATCGCCTTGAGCGCTTCGGCAGAGCGCTCACGCAACGCCGGAATATCGCCGCCCTGGACAATGCCGAACATAGCCTTGCCGGGCTGATTGCCAAATGCAGCCTTGCACCTTTCGGCCCAACGCAAGGACAATTCCATTGCACGTTCAATGTTCTTGGCGTCGGTCGGCAGTGCAACGCACTCGTCCAACTGCATCTGGATGTCGGAATCCAGAAGCCCCTGAATCTCTATTGACCGCTCGGGTGACATCTCGAACTTACGGCCATCAATATGCGACTGGAAGGTAACGCCCTGTTCGTTCAGCTTGCGAAGCTGCGCCAGTGACATGACCTGAAAGCCGCCGGAATCTGTGAGAATAGGATACGGCCACTTCGCAAACTCATGCAGACCGCCCAACCTCGCCACCCGCTCCGCTCCCGGGCGCAGCATCAGGTGATAGGTGTTCCCCAAAATAACATCGGCACCAAGGTCCCTGACCTGGTCCATATACATCGCCTTGACGGTGCCACCCGTGCCGACTGGCATAAACGCAGGCGTACGAATGGTCCCCCGCGGCATGCTGATTTCGCCCCGTCGCGCCTTGCCGTCAGTTGCGAGGAGTTTGAACGTGAACTGCTCAGTCACAAGTCACTCCGGAAAAGAAGGCTGGAATCGCCGTAAGAATAGAAGCGATACTCATTTTCGATTGCGTGCGCATAAGCGGCCCGCATGGTCTCCAGACCTGCAAATGCCGAGACCAGCATGAACAGGGTCGAGCGCGGCAAGTGGAAGTTGGTCATAAGCACGTCCGCGGTGCGGAATTTGTAGCCGGGCGTTATGAATATATCCGTGGATCCGGACCATTCCTGCAGTCGGCCATCTGGACCAACCGCGCTTTCCATCAGCCGCAGAGACGTCGTGCCCACTGAAACGATACGGCCTCCGCGTTCCTTGACCGCGTTGAGCGCTGCGGCAGTCTGTGCCGATACGTATCCGATTTCGGAATGCATCTTGTGATCGGCTGTGTCGTCCGCCTTGACGGGCAGGAAGGTGCCAGCCCCGACATGCAATGTCACAAAGTGCTTCTCGATACCCGTAGATTCGAGCGCGGAAAACAGACTTGGCGTAAAGTGTAATCCTGCCGTTGGGGCAGCGACTGCCCCCTCTTCACGCGCATAAATCGTCTGGTAATCCGCCTTATCGCGCTCATCATCCATTCGGCGCGTCGCGATATAGGGCGGAAGAGGAATGTGTCCCACCGCATGAAGCGCTTCGTCCAGCGCCGGTCCAGACAGATCGAATGCGAGCGTGACCTCGCCTGCTTCCCCTTTGTCGATGACTGTCGCATCGAGCGACCCGACGAGACAAGTGTTGCTCCCATGACCGAAATTGATCCGGTCCCCGACCACCAGCCGTTTGGCAGGACGGGCAAAAGCCTTCCATCGATCTGCCGCAACACGCATGTGAAGCGTTGTATCGATCTGGGAAACCGAACCATCCCGTCGACGAAGCCCTGTCAGCTGCGCCGGAATAACCCGTGTATCGTTGAAAACAATCGCGTCCCCCGGACGCAGAAAGGCGGGAAGATCACGCACGATGCGATCTTCAAAACCTCGCCTGTCCTTCACCACCAGCATCCGTGCCGAATCACGAGGCTCTGCCGGTCGCAGCGCGATCCGCTCGTCAGGTAAGTCGAAGTCGAAGAGATCTACTCGCATTCAGCAAGCCTGTTCCAAGCGCCAATTTCAAAGGAGATGAGGCAGTCAAATTGAAAAAGTCAAAATGGTTCAGGGCGCGACCGCTCCTTCCGGAGAGGTCGCGCCCTGCAATAAGGCTTAGTTAGGCCTGGACGTCGGCGGCGACGCGCATCGTGACGATGCTGTCCGGATCGCGCACCGGCTCGCCGCGCTTGATCTTGTCGATGTTCTCCATGCCTTCAATGACCTGACCCCAGACAGAGTACTGGCGGTTCAGCCACGCAGAATCATCAAAGCAGATGAAGAACTGCGAATTCGCCGAGTTCGGGTTCTGCGAACGAGCCATTGAGCAGGTGCCGCGAACGTGGCTCATATTCGAAAACTCTGCCTTCAGGTCCGGCTTGTCGGAGCCACCCATGCCCGTGCCGGTCGGATCACCGGTCTGAGCCATAAAGCCCTCGATCACACGGTGGAAAACGATCCCGTCGTAGAAATTCTCACGAGCAAGCTCCTTGATGCGCGCGACGTGGCCCGGTGCGACATCTGGCAGAAGCTGAATGACGACCTTGCCTTTCGTCGTCTCCATGATGATCGTGTTTTCGGGGTCTTTGATCTCGGCCATCTGGCATCCTTCCTGATCTGGTGTTTCTTAATTGGCGTCTGCGGCGATACGCGCGGAGATCATGCGATCCGGATCAGTGACGGCACCATTGGGACCCTCACCGCGCTTGATGTTATCGACGAACTCCATGCCGCTTTCGACGTTGCCGACGACCGTATACTGTCCATCGAGAAACGATCCCGGCGCGAACATGATGAAGAATTGTGAGTTGGCAGAATTCGGATCCTGCGCGCGAGCCATTCCAACCGTGCCTCGGACAAACGACTCTGCAGAGAATTCGGCTTCAATCGTTCCCAATGAGGAGCCGCCTGTGCCAACACGCTGGCTGTTATAGGCTTCCGTGAGATCCCCGAACTGAACATCGCCAGTTTGGGCCATGAAGCCCTCGATCACGCGGTGGAAAGCGACGTTGTCATACTCGCCCGCCCGAACCAGCTTTTTGATCTGCTCAACGTGCTTGGGGGCCAAGTCATCGCGCAGTGCAACGACGACCTCCCCGTCCTTGAGCTGAATGACCATCTTGTTCTCCAGCTCTTCAGCAAGAGCTCCAGAGCTGGCGAAAATGCTGGCCGCGACCAAAGCGGACGAGAAAAATTTCGTAAAGTGCATGTGTGGCTCCGCTTTTAGGCGTTAAACTTCCGAGCAAGTGCCTGAGCCACATTGGCTGGCACAAATGGACGGATATCGCCGCCCATGGACGCAATCTGGCGAACAAGTGTGGCTGTAATTGTGCGAACCGCGGGGCTTGCAGGCAAAAATACGGTCTGAAGATCTGGTGCCATGATACCGTTCATGCCGGCCATCTGCATTTCGTAGTCAAGATCAGTACCGTCTCGGAGCCCACGGATCAGCATCGTCGCGCCGTGCTGACGCGCGGCATCGACAAGCAGTCCTTTGAAAGCAACAATTTCGAGACGAACTGCGTCTTCGCCGAGTTCTTGCGCCGCCCACGCATTGATCAGCTCGACCCGCTCATCAAACGTAAAGAGCGGCTGCTTGGAAGCTTGAACGCCGATCCCGATGATGACCTGGTCGGAGCAAACCAGCGCTCCCCTTAACACATCCAGGTGGCCATTGGTCAGGGGGTCAAACGATCCGGCGTAGAATGCGGTGCGGCTTGTCATATCTGGCTTCTATCTGGAGGCCACGCTCATGGCAATCATCCACAGGCGCAGGATGAACAACAGCTGAACGCCTTCCTCAGCGACTGTTCAACCCCGAAAACGGAAAAGTTGGGCCTGCGTTGAAACCAATATCTGGGTTCGACCGTTATTTGAGCACGAAGGAGACATGCGATGATGATCTACCTGCTTGCCACCACCATGACCCTGGCCATGCTGATCGCGACCGCCCTAGGCCTCCATAGCGAAGCCCAGAGCGTTAAGCTGGAAGCGCAGCGCAAAGCTGCTCGTCGCAATGTCACCTTCGGCTAACTAGTCCTCCAGCGGTGCGGGTGGCGTTTCCTGCGCGCCATCCGCACTTTCTTCCTCATCCTCGGGCTCGGATATCCGCTCGACAGATACGACCTTCTCACCCGCAGCCGTATGGAAAATCGTGACGCCCTTGGTGGCACGGCTTGCATATCTGATGCCGTTAACGGGCACGCGTATGACCTGCCCGCCGTCTGAGACGAGCATGATCTGATCTTCGTTCTCGACCGGGAATCCTGCGATCAGGCTGCCAATTTCCGCGACCTTTGAAACGTCAGTGGCGCGAATGCCCTTGCCACCTCGCCCGGTAACCCGGAAGTCGTACGAGGAAGATCGCTTGCCGTAACCCAGCTCGGTTACGGTGAGGACAAATTGCTCTCTCGTCTTGAGCTCTTCGTAGCGCTCAGGGCTGAGAACCGCCTCTTCACCAACCTCTTCGTTGGTCAGGCTGATTTCTTCATTCTCGCCGTCATCGCTGGTCAGTTTGCGTTCAAATGCCGACTGCTTGAGATAGGATGCACGCTCCGCCGGCGACGCGTCGACGCCATGCAGGATCGTCATCGAGATCGCCTTGTCGTCATCGCCAAGCGCAATTCCGCGAACACCCTGAGAGTCGCGGCCCTTGAAGACGCGAACATCAGTGACCGGGAACCTGATGCACTGACCGGAATCTGCAATCAGCAGGACGTCGTCGTGCTCGGTGCAAGTTTCAACAGCGAGGATGGCATCGCCTTCCTCGTCGAACTTCATCGCAATCTTGCCGTTGCGATTCACCTGAACGAAATCGCTCAGCTTGTTCCGGCGTACGGTACCGCGCGTTGTCGCGAACATCACGTCCAGATTCGACCAGCTGCTCTCGTCTTCCGGCAGTGGCAGGATCGCCGTAATGCGATCGCCCGCATCAATGCTCAGAAGATTCACCAGGGCCTTGCCACGTGACTGCGGAGTACCAATCGGCAGACGCCACACCTTCTCCTTGAACACGATGCCACGCGAGGTGAAGAACAGGACCGGAGTGTGCGTATTGGCAACGAACAGACGTGTAACGAAGTCGGTGTCCTTCGTGGACATGCCGGAACGGCCTTTCCCGCCCCGCGCTTGTGCCCGGTAGATCGATAGGGGCACCCGCTTGATGTAACCTTCGTGGGTAACCGTGACGACCATGTCTTCCCGCTGGATGAGGTCTTCATCATCCATATCCGCGCCGCCCTCGACCAATTCGGTCCGACGAGGCGTTCCAAATTCCTCACGCACCGCGACCAGCTCATCCTTCACAATCTGGAGGATGCGCACGCGCGACGAGAGGATGTCGAGAAATTCAGAAATTTCCGCGCCAATGACATTCAACTCGTCCGCGATTTCATCACGACCAAGCGCTGTCAAACGCTGCAGGCGCAGTTCGAGAATTGCACGAGCCTGCTCTTCCGAGAGGTTATAAGTGCCGTCCTCATTGATGCGATGACGCGGATCGTCGATCAGCTGGATCAGCGCTTCCACGTCCGCAGCAGGCCAGCGACGCGTCATCAACTGCTCGCGAGCGGTCTGAGGGTCAGGAGCATGCCTGATCAGCTTGATGACCTCGTCGATATTCGCGACGGCAATCGCGAGACCAACGAGAACATGCGCGCGCTCACGAGCCTTGCGAAGCAGGTACTTCGTGCGTCGGCTCACCACTTCCTCACGGAAATGGACGAACGCCCTGAGCATCTCGAGCAGACCCATCTGCTCGGGCTTGCCGCCGTTCAATGCAACCATATTGGCGCCGAACGAAGTCTGCAGAGGCGTAAATCGATAAAGCTGATTGAGGATGACGTCAGCGTTTGCGTCGCGCTTCAGCTCAACCACAACCCGATAACCCAGACGGTCACTTTCGTCCCGGATGTCGGAGATGCCCTCGATACGTTTGTCGCGTACGAGCTCGGCCATCTTTTCGATCATCGTCGCCTTGTTCACCTGGTACGGAACCTCGGTGATGATGATCGCCTCACGATCGTTGCGGATCTCCTCCACATGCACCTTGCCGCGCATGATGATGGAGCCGCGGCCGGTCTGGTAAGCCGAATAGATTCCTGCACGTCCAAGAACAATGCCGCCGGTAGGGAAATCTGGCCCAGGAATAATCTCCATGAACTCCGGCAATTCCATCTCAGGATTGTCGATCAAGGCGACACAGCCGTCGACGAGTTCCCCAAGATTGTGTGGCGGAATGTTGGTAGCCATACCAACCGCGATACCCCCGGACCCGTTGACCAGGAGGTTCGGGAAGCGCGCAGGCAGCACCTTCGGCTCGGTCTGCGAACCGTCGTAGTTTTCCTGGAAGTCGACAGTATCCTTGTCAATATCTTCGAGAATTTCGTGGGCGACCTTGGTCAGGCGCGCCTCTGTGTATCGCATCGCTGCCGGAGGATCGCCATCGATCGAGCCGTAGTTACCCTGCCCGTCAACGAGCGGCACGCGCATGGACCAGTCCTGCGCCATGCGAACCAAGGCGTCATAAATCGACACATCGCCGTGCGGGTGGTATTTACCCATCACGTCCGAGACGGGACGCGCGGATTTCACATACTTACGATTCCAATGGTAGCCGCTCTCGTGCGAAGCATAGAGGATGCGGCGATGGACTGGCTTAAGCCCATCTCGCACATCCGGCAGCGCTCGAGACACGATCACGCTCATCGCGTAATCGAGATAGCTTCGCTGCATCTCCTCTATGATGGAGATCGGCTCGATGCCTTCAGGCATATCCTGAGGCTCGCGCGGCGTGGTCTGGTCAGTCAATGGAGATCACGATCATGCTGGAAAACACCCACTCCTTATATAGGAAGAGCCGCCATTTTTCCAAACTGATCCGTCAATTTCCAGTGCCATTTTTGCTATAAGAGTCATTATGTTAGCTGTGGAGGTCGAATGTCCGTCGATAGCGACGCGTTAGCTCACGGCAAAATCGGAAATCGATGGGTCTCAACGCGAATCGCCTGCGGGCCTGTTTTGAGGCAGAGTGGTCCCAACTGGCGCTGCAGATCACAGCGTCGCCGGTACTCGTGGGGGAGCGAATTGTATGCCTGAACTAGACGTGATCTTTAATGCGTTTGTAACGATCCTTGTCACGATCGACCCGCCCGGACTTGCACCGCTCTTCTTGGCGCTTACTCCTGGCATGGACAGAAAACAGCGAATGCAGGTCGCTTCCCGGGCAACAATAATCGGCTTTGCCATCCTGACGCTATTTGCGGTCGCTGGCGTGGTGATACTTTCTGTATTCGGGATAACTTTGCCAGCCTTCCGCGTAGCAGGCGGATTGCTGCTGTTCTTCATTGCCTTCGAGATGATTTTCGAACGGCGTACCGAGCGCAAGGAAAAGAGCGCGGAAACCGCCATCACCAAGGATCACATTCGAAACATCGCGGCGTTTCCGCTGGCGATACCGCTGATGGCGGGCCCCGGAGCCATCTCCGCGACCGTCCTCCTTTCCGGCTCCTTTACCGGTGCCTCAGGTCACTTGACACTGGTAGCAATTCTCGCGGCATGTCTGATCCTGACATGGCTTACATTTGCGGCGGCTGAGCGCGTAGATCGGTTCTTGGGGGAAACAGGCCGATCCATCCTGACCCGCCTTCTCGGCGTCATACTGGCGGCCCTCGCGGTCCAGTTTGTTGCGGATGGCATAAAGGCACTCATGTCGGCCTGAACTCTGGCCGACATGAGTGGAACTTGACGGTACGATTTATTCGGCCGGGGCCGGAGCTTGCGCAGGGGCCGGCGCACCGTCCGGGGCGGCAGCAGCGTCTGTGATGTGCGTATTGATACGCTGCGCTAGCTCAGGATCAGCCTGAGCTGCCTGTATGATCATGTTGTACTCTTCGACGGTAATACCGTCGGAGGAATTGACTGCCTCAACCATCTTCTGCCCCGCTTCCTGCTGGAGCTTTTGCTGGTCTTCTACAGACCCGGCTGCAGCAATCTGCGGCTGATACTCCTGCGTCAGCTCACTGACTTCCAGGAATGCAACGGCGAAGGAACGGAGCTTCTGTTCATCGAGATTTGGTGCGGCTGCGGCAGGGGCCTGCGTTTCTGCATTCGCCGCGGGAGCGGTGGCGTCCTGTGCGATCGCAGCCCCCATTGCTCCCGAAAGCCCGATAAGCGCGGCAGAAAATCCGGTGAGCAAGGTACGGTTCAGTCTCATGCACATATTCCTCTTCTGGGTCCTCGACGGGACGGAAAAGGCTAACGCAGATACGCCCTAACCCGGGTGCGAAAGCCAGACGTCAGGGAACCGCCAGAAGCTGATTTGAATGTGGCGGAAGCCGCGCAAAATAGTGATCACGCGTCACTTATACAAAACGGGCGAGATAAAACTTTATCCCGCCCGCCCAAACGTCTTGAATTACTTCCGTGGCAACTGAGGAACTATAGAGCGCTTGGAAGCATCCTTGCCCTTGGCGTCATCCTCAACCGCCACCGCCTTCTTGGCGTTCTTTCGTTTGGCTGGTTGCCCTTCCGGAACTTCCTTCTTCGGCCTTACCGGAACTTCATCAGCAATCGCCTCAAGCCTCAGAACGTCGCTGCCAAGATCATCCTTCTCGACCTTCACGCGAACCGTCCCACCGTGGCGCAATTTGCCGAAGAGAACCTCATCCGCGAGCGGCTTCTTGATGTGCTCCTGGATAACCCGAGCCAGAGGACGAGCGCCCATGCGCTCATCGTAGCCCTTCTCTGCCAGCCAAGCGACTGCCTCAGGTGTCAATTCAAAGGTCACGCGGCGCTCGGCGAGCTGTGCCTCAAGCTGCATGACGAACTTCTGCACCACCTGATGAATGACAGGGACCGGGAGTGAGCCGAAGGGCACGATTGCATCGAGACGGTTCCGGAACTCTGGGGTAAAGAGCCGGTTGATTGCCTCCATGTCGTCGCCGTCGCGCTTGGAGGAGCCAAACCCGATGGCAGCCTTGGCCAGATCGGCCGCACCCGCATTGGTGGTCATGATCAAGATGACATTGCGGAAGTCGACCTGCTTGCCGTTGTGATCGGTCAGCTTGCCGTGATCCATGACCTGCAACAGGATGTTGAACAGATCCGGATGCGCCTTTTCGATCTCGTCGAGCAAAAGTACGCAATGCGGATGCTGATCAACACCATCAGTCAACAGCCCACCCTGGTCAAAACCGACATATCCGGGAGGCGCACCGATCAGGCGAGATACCGTGTGGCGCTCCATATATTCCGACATGTCGAAACGCAGAAGCTCCACACCCAGCGACTTCGCCAGCTGTTTTGCAACTTCGGTCTTGCCGACACCGGTCGGCCCGGAGAACAGGTAGGAGCCAATCGGCTTGTCCGGCTCTCGCAGGCCTGCCCGCGCCAGCTTGATCGCGGAAGCCAGCGCCGTGATAGCTGTGTCCTGGCCATAGACGACACGCTTCAGCTCTTCCTCAAGCGAGGCGAGAACCTTTTCGTCGTCGGCAGAAACCGTCTTCGGTGGAATGCGGGCCATCGTCGCAACGGTCGCCTCGATCTCCTTGATGGTGATCGTCTTCTTCCGCTTGTTTTCGGGCAAGAGCATCTGCGACGCACCAGTTTCGTCGATCACGTCGATCGCCTTATCCGGCAGCTTCCGGTCGTTGATGTAGCGTGAGGAAAGCTCGACCGCGGCCTTGATCGCCTCGTTCGTGTACTTGACCTTGTGGAAGTCCTCGAAATAGGGCTTCAGCCCCTTCATGATCTCGATGGCATCCTCGACCGTTGGCTCGTTCACGTCGATCTTCTGGAAGCGACGGACAAGCGCCCGATCCTTCTCGAAGAACTGACGGAACTCCTTGTAGGTGGTCGAGCCGATGCAACGGATCGCGCCCGAAGACAGCGCCGGCTTCAGGAGGTTGGAGGCGTCCATTGCCCCGCCAGAGGTCGCACCCGCACCGATCACCGTATGGATTTCATCGATGAACAGGACCGCGCCGGGATAATCCTCAAGCTCCTTGACAACCTGCTTCAGGCGTTCTTCGAAGTCACCACGATAGCGGGTACCCGCCAGAAGCGTGCCCATGTCGAGCGCAAAAATCGTTGCATCGCGCAGAACTTCAGGCACCTCGCCATCGACGATGCGCTTTGCCAGCCCTTCCGCAATCGCAGTCTTGCCGACGCCCGGATCACCCACATAAAGCGGGTTGTTCTTTGAGCGACGGCACAGGACCTGGATCGTGCGATTGATCTCGTTGGTACGACCGATCAGGCGGTCGATCTTACCCGAGCGCGCTTTCTGATTGAGATTCACGCAATAGGCAGTCAGCGCATCCTGCTGCTTCTTCTTGCCGCTCTCCTCGCCTTCCCCGGCAGAATTCGACGGCTCATCCTCGTTGGCTCCCCGCGGGCTCCGGCTCTCCGATGCACCAGGACGCTTGGCAATGCCGTGGCTGATGTAGTTCACGGCATCATAACGCGTCATCTGCTGTTCCTGCAGGAAGTAGGCAGCATGGCTCTCGCGCTCGGCAAAGATTGCCACGAGAACATTCGCGCCTGACACTTCCTCCCGGCCCGAGGACTGCACATGAATGACCGCACGCTGGATGACACGCTGGAAACCGGCAGTCGGCTTCGAATCTTCGTCATATCCAGTGATCAGATTATCGAGTTCAGTATCGATGTAGTTGAGAACCGTCTGCCGCAGCTCGTCAATGTTGACGCTGCAGGCGCGCATCACAGCGGCAGCATCCGGATCATCCAGTAGTGCCATCAGCAAATGTTCGAGGGTGGCATATTCGTGATGGCGCTCATTGGCCAGTGTCAATGCCCTGTGCAGTGCCTGTTCCAGGCCTGGGGAGAAAGCCGGCATTCAGTACCTCATTTCTTTTCCATCACGCACTGGAGCGGATGCTGGTGCTGTCGGGCGAAGTCCATGACCTGAGTCACTTTGGTCTCAGCCACCTCGTAAGTATAGACCCCGCATTCCCCTACCCCATGATTGTGCACGTGAAGCATGATCCGGGTCGCGGCCTCCCGGTCCTTCTGGAAGAAGCGCTCCAGAATGTGCACAACGAATTCCATCGGCGTATAGTCGTCATTCAGGATCAGAACTCGATAAAGTGACGGTTTCTTGATCTTCGGCTTGGTGCGCGTGATGACTTCGGTCCCGCGTCCGATACCGCTACCGCGACCCTCATCGCCCTGCATCCTGAACATCAGTCCAGTCCTAGCTTCCCCTGCCTTCACTGCTCACATTCCCTGCTAGAGCCGTGCCCAGGCACGACATGTAGGCACTTATACGCGAATTTTAAGATCAATTCGCGCCCTGACAATAGATGCGGCACGCACGTGTCCGCGAAAACCGAGCCGTGCGGCCAGAACCGCGCGACAAACAAAAGAGATTTCAGCCTCTCGGGCGCTTTAGCGTCGAGCATCTCCAAACTCAACGCATTGCCGCATTCCTGTTCGCAAGACCCGCCAGAGCCATCCGTTAGCGAAAAGTTGATCAAATTGGTGAACGAGCAGGTTACCATAAACGGACTGGTAACACTCTCCCCGATATCGTCGCTCCAGTCGTGCCAGACATCCGAAGGCACCGCCCCCCCGAAGTCGACGAAGAGCGTTTTGCTATGTTTGTGCGTACAGCGTCCGCTGAGTTTTTTTCGCAGATCCTGAACCTCCACCGAACAGTCACAATCCTTTTCGCCGCGATTTTCTTAGTTGCAGCGTCTTTGGGACAGGCATCAGCGAATTCCCGCTACGCCGCCTATGTGATGGATGCCAAGACTGGCAAAGTGCTGTTCTCGAGCAATGCCGACTCCCGGCGCTACCCTGCATCGTTGACGAAGATGATGACGCTCTACCTTCTGTTCGAGGGGATGAAGGAAGGGCGTTACAAGTCATCGTCGCGAATTCCGGTCAGCGCGAGGGCAGCCGCCGAGCCACCTACCAAGCTGGGTGTTAAGGCTGGAGGATCGATCACCGTCGAGCACGCTATCAAGGCTCTCATTACGCGCAGCGCCAATGATATCTCGACCGCCGTCGCAGAGTTCGTGGGCGGATCAGAGCAGGCATTTGCCCGCATGATGACGGCAAAGGCTCGTCAGCTTGGAATGACCAACACCCAGTACCGCAACGCGCACGGGCTGCCGAACACCGAGCAGTACACCACAGCGCGTGACCAGGCGATTCTGGGCATCGCCCTGCGTGAGCATTTCCCGCAATATTACACCTACTTTTCCACCCGCTCCTTCAAGTTCGGCAAGCAGACCATCAACTCGCACAACCGCCTGCTTGGCAAGCTCCAGGGGACGGACGGCATCAAGACAGGATACACCCGCGCTTCCGGGTTCAACATCGTGACCTCGGTTCAGCGTGATGGCCGCTCGGTTGTCGCGGTTGTGATGGGGGGCAAGAGCGCCGCCAGCCGCGACCAGCACGTCGCCGCCCTGATCCGCGACCATTTCCCCCAAGCGTCGCGGCGCGGCGGTGGCAATCTGGTCAGCGCACCGCGTCCGGCACCTCGTGCCCAAGAAGTTGCAGCAGCGAGCATCGCTTTGCCGCGTCGTGATATCCCGGTCCCGTCCTTACGTCCTGATGGCGAGGTTGATATGCAGGTCGCAGCCTATATCCAAACGCAAACGCCTCCGGCCGTCGCTGCAGCTGCCGCTGCGATGCCGTCGCGCGTCACCCCACCCGCAGCAGTTCCGGTCCCAACCGCTTCGCCGGCATCGGATGACCGTTTCGCAGTGGACAGCATGAGCACCGCCTCCATCCAGACGAGCGGCTGGGCCGTCCAGATCGCTTCCTCAACCTCTCAGAAGGAAGCGCTCGCGGCGCTGGTTCGTGCGGGCAAAAACGCATCCGGCATCGTCTCGGACGCAAATGCGTTCATCGAAGAGTTCAACAACAAGGGCACTCTCTATTACCGCGCCCGCTTCGGCTTCAGTTCGAAGAACCAGGCCGTCAACGCCTGCAGCGCCCTAAAGAAGCAGAAGATCGATTGCTTCACCTCGGCGCTCTGACGTCAGCCCGATGATCAACGTTTCCCCGTTTAGTAGTGTGTCGAAGGGAGACCTACCTTTGAGAAGACAGCAGAACTTCCTTGGCTTCATTGATCCGCGCAGCAAGGAACGAGCTGCCGCCGAGATCGGGATGCACCCGCTGCATCAATCGACGGTGGGCCTTTCGAATGTCCGCCGCACTGGCTCCCGCTTCAAGACCAAGGACCTGGTAGGCCTCCTGCTTGCTCATGGGGCCCGAAGCTGGCGTGCCACGTTGCCGGTCGCCAGCCTCCGTCTCGCCGTGACTACGCCAGACGGGAAATCGGCGGTCCAGATACGCCTCAAGTAATTGAAGGCTTTCTGGATCAGACGACAATTCCTTGCCTAGCTCGATCAACTCAGGAAGATCGAGAGAGGCTAGGGACTGCCCTTCCCGACTTCCCGCGAGAACATGACCTTCGAGCATTCCGCTATCATGATCGAGTTCCATCTCGAGTGCGGCTGTGCGAACAGAAGACCGCATGCCGGGTGACGGTTTCGCCTTCTCCTTGCTGCGGGACCGCATGTGCCAGGCAAAAGCTGCGGAGAGGAGCATCCCCCCGGCTGCAGCCCTTCCGATCAGCAAAAGTAGTGCACCAAGCGCCCCAACGAGGGCCGGTCCAATGAGCTTGAGGGCCCTGGATAGCCGGACGGGGTCCGTACGAATGAACAGAAGCGTCAGGCCAATGATGACGACCAGAGCGGCCGCGCCGTAAAACAGAAAAGTCATCCTCCTCCATCCGGTGACTTCAGGTGAGAGATGAGGAGGCGATCTTCGGGTCGGCCCCGCGCCTCCAACGCCTTTACCCCACCGGTCGCAAAGACCGCGATCGCAGAGAGGAGCTTCGCGAGGGTATCTGCGGCGTTGGCGTCAAACCGGAACCATGCCCCTTTCGACAGGCGGGCAAATTCACGGAAGGCGATCTCGACGCCGGGCTCCCGCCCCTCCTGAAACAGAAATATCGGCACGCCGCGCACACCGAGTTCACCCGCCTTCTTGGCAAGCAGGTCAACGCCCTCCTCCATCGAATCACCGATGAAGACAACGGCATTCACTTTTTCGCGTTCGGTCTCTCTCAGCGCCTGGGTGAATACCTTTCCAATCTGCGTAGGCCCGCCGCGACAAACAATCTTCGTCATCAGGTTCTTGAGGGTCGATCCATCCCCCACAAAACGAGACGCGCGACATTCATCTATGCCGCGGAAGTAGACCAATTGAACTTTCAGGTCGCCGGCCCTGGCGACTGCATCGAACATCTGCGCCTGCAGCCTGCATGCCAGGTCCCAAGTGGGTTGCCGGCTCATGGTGGCGTCTAATGCGAGGATAATACGACCTGAGCCCACAGCAGGCGTGATTGCCCTAACCTGCGAGAGAAACGCATTTATCTCGGCGCGATCTGACCGGGAAACCGGATCGGTCACGTGGCTATTGGAAAGCTGCCGCTTGTCTTGGTTCATGCTTTGAAGATGTGCTGCAGCTCCCGCGCTTGCAAGCCCTTGCTCACAGCAGGCCAAGCTCCGTCAATTCACGTCGCAGCTCAAGCGGAAGCTCGTCACCCGATTCGGCTCCCGCGAGGTCTTCCGGTGCATCCTTGGGATCCAGGTAACGCCATCCCTGAAAAGGACGGCGCGGTTGCCACTCGGTACGAATTATCTCAGGTTCGAGAATGAGGCGGCATCTTCCAATGCCCTCAGCATCGGTGAATGGCTGGATGTCGAGCAGACGCTGCCGGCATTGCACCCCACCTTTGATGATCCAATAGATCGAACCGCCGGACAGAAGCTCCTCAACTCGTTTGGGAACCATCCGCGTTGTGTGAAAATGATCAATGGCAAGGCCTGAGCGCCGCTTCTCTTCAAGCTTCAGCGCAATCCAGCCTTCCAGATCTTCAACGCTCTCGACGCCGACGCACAGTTTGATGAGGTGAAGTGACATGCACCCTATTTAGTTCGCTGAGCTGTCGTGATGAAGGGCCAGACTCGCATGTCCACAGCAGTCAGCACTCAACGACATTCACGGCCAGACCACCAAGGCTGGTTTCCTTGTATCGCTCATTCATGTCGACACCGGTCTGACGCATGGTCTCGACTGCCGCATCGAGTGGAACGAAGTGGGTTCCATCCCCCTTGATCGCCAATGACGCCGCAGTGACCGCTTTAACCGCGCCCAGTGCATTTCTTTCGATGCAGGGAACCTGGACAAGACCGCCGACTGGATCGCAGGTCATGCCGAGGTGATGTTCCAGCGCGATTTCAGCAGCGTTTTCCACCTGCTGTGGCGTTCCGCCCATGACTGCGCACAGCCCCGCCGCCGCCATTGCCGATGCGGAACCCACCTCGCCCTGGCAGCCTACTTCGGCTCCCGATATGGACGCGTTGTGCTTGATGATGCCGCCAATGGCAGCCGCAGTCAGCAGGAAGTCGTGGATGGATTCGCGATCTGCCTCGACGTGGAAGTGCAGCCAATAACGCAGTACTGCAGGTACCACGCCGGCGGCGCCGTTCGTCGGGGCTGTAACGACCCGGCCACCTGCGGCGTTCTCCTCGTTGACCGCAATGGCATAAACGGAGAGCCAGTCATTGGCGAGGAGCGGATTGGGCCTGTTGTTTCTCCATTCTTCTTGCAACCGGTCGTGTAGCTGCCTTGCCCGGCGCTTCACCTTCAGGCCGCCAGGCATGATGCCTTCCTGCGTCAGTCCCCGGTCGATACAGGCAGACATAGCGCCCCACACCGCATCGAGACCCTCGTTAAGCTTCTCCCGCGACATGTTTCGCTCTTCATTGGCGCGCTTCATTTGCGCAACGGAGAGCCCACTTTTCGCAGCCATCGCCAACATCTGCTTGGCGTTCTCGAACGGATATGGAAATGCTTGGCTGCCGGCTTCACGCAGCGGCCCCTCTGCCTTCATGCGTTGAAGTTCTTCGTCTGAAACAACGAAGCCGCCACCGATCGAATAGTAGATGCGGCGCAACAGAAGGCGCCCGTCTGACGCAAATGCCGAGAATGCCATCCCGTTCGCATGTCCCGGCAATGGAACCTTCTTGTCGAGTACAAGGTCTGTACGCGGGTCAAAGTAATAGAGGGGGTGTCCTGCCGGGTTGACGCTTTTCGTGCGCTCAACCGTTTCGAGAACGTCATCTACGCGATCCGGATCAACTGTGGTCGGTGTCAATCCGGTGAGGCCAAGAATGACTGCACGATCCGTTCCGTGGCCGATCCCGGTAAATGCCAGCGAGCCATGCAGGCTTGCCGCAAGCCGGTGAACCTTGGTCCCCACTGGACGCGGCCAGTCTTCTCCGAGCAGCTCGTCCAAAAACCTCGCGGCCGCCGTCATTGGGCCCATTGTGTGGGACGATGACGGACCTATTCCGACCTTGAACAAATCGAACACGGAAAGGAACATCGCAGGCCTCCAGTTTTGACAGATGTTGTCTCTTCCTGCGAACTTTGCAACCGGCGTTCCGACGCACTCTGCTTCGACTGCGACATGAAGCCCAAAGAAAAAAGGCGCAGCCTGCGCTGCGCCTTGAGAATTCACCAAATGATGACTTGGTCTATCCTGCCACTAGGATTGTAGCGGCATCGGGACCGCCAAGAAGCCAGGCCAGCATGAAGATACCGGCGAAACCAATCACTGCCTTGGCGGTTACGCCCCAGCAGGATTTCTGAACGCTCTCGTCCATTGGTCGTCCTGTTAGCTGATTGAACTTTTTTCGGCTCTTTTGCGCCGCGACGGCCCCTTCCGTCAGCCCGGTACATAGCCCTTCCCCGACTCTTCCGCAATGCACAAACGGGCAGAACAGTGTCAGCCACCCCTCAGGGCGGGATCGCGCAGCTAAGAGATAACGCGAATTCAAATGCTTAGCAAAAATTGCAGTAAATGGAACGTGAACTCGTGCGGCGAAATTGTGACAGCGTCATCTTGGCGAAGTGAGGCCAGTTGCGGCACTGTCCATGCATGACGCTCGATTCTCATTATCTTCCCGTACTTGACCTTGTGGCGATCGCTTTCTTCGTCATGTGCTGGGGAATTTTCGCGCCCGGCATCCTCAAGCATCTGGTGCGACGACGCACCTTGACGGCGATGATGGATGCTCAGCGAGCCAACTGGATGCTTACGATGTCGCGCCGAGAGCTTCGCATGGTGGACACGAGCATCATGAGCGGACTGCAGCAAGGGACGGCTTTCTTCGCTTCCAGCTGCCTCCTTGCAATCGGCGGGTGTTTCGCCCTGTTCGGATCTGCCGATACGTTTCTGGAGGTTCTCAGCGAGATTCCGGCTCCACAGATCGCCACCCGCACTGCTTTTGAGGCCAAGGTATTTGGTCTCATCGGCATTCTCTCATACGGCTTTTTCAAGTTCGGCTGGTCGTATCGGCTGTTCAATTACTGCTCGATCCTGATGGGTGCGGTTCCTTCGTACCGCGAGGAACAGGCCTTACGTCCTGAATTTGAGATTGCGGTCGAGCGGGCCACACGCATGAACGTCCTCGCAGGGCGGCACTTCAACGAAGGCCTCCGCGCCATTTTCTTCGCTATCGCCTATCTTGGCTGGTTTATCGGCGCCTGGATGCTGATCAGCACGACGGTTTTCATCGTCACGGTCGAGATCCGCCGGCAATTCTTCTCAGCGGCCCGGGAGGCGGTGGTCGATTAAATCAGGTCTTCGGTGGGAAGATCCCGTCGATCCTTCCAGTTAGCCTATAAGCGATCAGACCGATCCATTCGCGCAGCCCTATTGCGAGATTTTGAAGGGAATCCGCGACATTATCCTGCGCAAGTCCCAGCGTTTCGGTGCCGGCTGTCCGGTAGTCTGTAGGCCAGGGTACCACGTCGAAACCAGCCTTACGAAACAATCCGACCGAACGAGGCATATGGAACGCGGAGGTTACCAACAGCCAGACTTCACCGCGCTGCGGATTTAGCAATTCCCTGGTCAGCGTCGCGTTTTCTTGAGTATTGCGAGACAAACGCTCCAGAACGAGGCGTTCCGGCTCAACGCCGAGCGCGGTAAGAAGCCGCGGAGCCGTGTCACCGTCACCTTCTCCCTCCAGGAGCAACGTCCCCGACCCACCAGTGACGACAATCTTTGCCTCAGGATAAAGCCGCGCGAGGATCGCCGCCTCAACGAAGCGGTCTCCACTGGCGTTGAGTTCATAGCCGCCACGGGCGAGATTGACGCTGCCCTCGAAGCCACCACCGAGCACGATCACACCCGCAACATTGTCTGGCGGCGGCACCGGCCTTTCGTAATAATCTTCAAGCGGGTGAAGAAGAAGCGCGCCGGCGGTGGTCCATGCGCCGAGCCCCAGAATGCTGAGGGCAGCCACGCTGCAAATCATCGACAGGCGACGAAATCTCAGCAGCCGCGCGCCGATACTCAGCGCGATCAGGATTCCGATCAGATTGATCGGCGTCGCAACAATCCAAAACAGCTTTGAAAGTGTGAAGAACATCGCTGCCCCATGCCATCTGGTCTACGCACTCGTCGCAGGCTCTGACTGCCGTTTCAAGGCCGCAGGATCGAAAAGCCCCACGCAAAACCGCAAAGAAAAAGGGAGCCGGCGGGCTCCCTTGATCGAAAGTTTGGCTGATCAGACAGATCCTACCACCACTTCTGCGGCTCGAAGCGACCTGCAGATTGTTCAATCACGTATGCCGCGCGGAACAAGGTTTCCTCTTCGAATGGCTTTCCAATCAGCTGAAGCCCAAGCGGCAATCCCTGATTGTCGAGACCTGCCGGCACCGAGATAGCCGGGAGGCCTGCCATATTCACTGTCACGGTGAAGATGTCGTTGAGGTACATCTTGACGGGGTCGGCGGCCATCTCCTTGTCGGCAATACCAAAAGCTGCCGATGGGGTTGCTGGCGTCAGGATCGCATCGACGCCCGCATCAAACGCCAGATCGAAGTCGCGCTTGATGAGCGAGCGAACCTTCTGAGCCCGAACGTAATACGCATCATAATAGCCTGCCGAGAGCACATAGGTGCCGATCATGACACGGCGCTTGACCTCGTCACCGAAACCGGCGGCACGGGTCTTCTCATACAAGTCAATAATGTCCTTGCCTGGCACACGCAGCCCGTAGCGGACGCCATCGTAACGGGCAAGGTTGGACGACGCTTCAGCCGGCGAGATGATGTAGTAAGCCGGCAGCGCATATTTGGTGTGCGGCAGCGAGATGTCGACGATCTCTGCACCTGCATCGCGTAGATATGCGATGCCCTCCTGCCACAGCTTTTCAACCTCATCTGGCATGCCGTCGACGCGGTACTCGTTCGGAATGCCAATGCGCAGCCCCTTCACCGACTGGCCGAGAGCTGACTCGTACTCAGGAACGGGAAGGTCGACAGAGGTGCTGTCCTTGAGGTCGGTCGAGGCCATCGACTTGAGCATAATCGCGGCGTCGCGTACGTCGCGGGAGATCGACCCTGCCTGATCGAGTGAGGATGCGTAGGCAATCGTGCCCCAGCGCGAGCAACGCCCATAGGTCGGCTTCATGCCAACCGTGCCAGTGAAGGCAGCGGGCTGACGGATCGAACCACCGGTATCGGTTGCGGTTGCACCTGCGCAAAGATGCGCGGCCACAGCGGCTGCGGAACCGCCGGACGAACCACCCGCGACAAGATCGGCATCCGAACCACGGGCCTTCCACGGGTTCTTCACCGGGCCGTAATAG
Organism: Aquamicrobium zhengzhouense; assembly: GCF_016124105.1. Lineage (GTDB taxonomy): Bacteria > Pseudomonadota > Alphaproteobacteria > Rhizobiales > Rhizobiaceae > Aerobium > Aerobium zhengzhouense. Next base: position 381,367 of record NZ_JADGMQ010000001.1, on the reverse strand, counting down.
CTGGTCTCGTTGGAGGAGCCCATTGCGAACTCGTCCATGTTGAGCTTGCCCAGCAAGACAGCGCCGTCAGCCCAAAGATTCGCCGTAACGGTCGACTCGTAGTCCGGCTTGAAGCCATTGAGGATGTGGCTCGCAGCCTGCGTGTGTACGCCCTTGGTCGCGAATAGATCCTTGATGCCGAGCGGGATGCCTTCGAGCGCACCGCCCTTGCCGCTCGCGAGACGCTCATCCGAGGCTTTCGCCATAGAGCGGGCAATATCGTGCGTCACCGCAACATACGCGTTGAATGCCGCATTATGCGCGTCAATCGCAGTCAGATACGCATCCGTCAATTCGGTAGCGGTGATCTCCTTGGCCTGCAGCTTGGTACGGGCTTCGGCGATGGTGAGTTGCGTCAGGTCGGTCATGAAACGTCCGTTAGGTAAGCCTGTGTGCTGCTCGAATGCGGTCCTGGAAGACCTACGCGGTCAACTATTCGACCACCTTGGGCACGAGGAAGAAGTTTTCTTCCGACGCCGGCGCGTTGGCGACAATGATGTCTGCGATGTTTCCATCCGTCACCCCGTCCTGTCGCTTTCTCATCGACTGCGGGATTACGGAAGTCATGGGCTCGACGCCTTCGACATCGACTTCACCAAGTTGTTCCACGAAACCTAAAATCGCGTTGAGCTTGCCAGTCATCTGGCTTGCTTCTTCCTCGGTTACGGCGATGCGGGCGAGTCGCGCCACACGCTTGACGGTGTCGATGTCGACGGACATGCGATGCTCCGGCCAGTTGCAGGGAAAACCATTGGTGGGGCTATAGCTGCACCGCTCGTGCGGCGCAACAATGAACACTGATTTGCGTTGTCACACTTCGAACGGCTTGCCGACTTCTGCCACCACCACTTCGGTAGCCGAACCCTTCATTCCCTCAACAAACTTGTCCGCAGTTTTCTCTACCAGCGGGAATGTTGCGTAGTGACACGGGATCACCTTGTCGAACTTGAAGTAACGCTGGCATGCCAGAGCTGCGACAGCTCCGCCCATGGTGAACCGGTCGCCAACGGGAACGATACCGATTGACGGCTGGTGCAGCTCATTGATCAGCGCCATGTCGGAGAAGATATCGGTGTCACCCATGTGATAGGCCGACTCGCCATTCGGGAAGTGCAGAACCAACCCGTGCGGATTGCCGAGATAGATGTTCTCGCCGCCCTCTCCCGGGAATGATGACGAGTGCAACGCCTGGGTAAACGTGACGGTGAAGCCCCCGCAATCAACGGTGCCACCGCTGTTGCCCTGATTGATGCGGTTCTGATCCACGCCCTGGCTCACCAGAAACCGACAGATTTCGGGGTTAGCCACCAGCATAGCGCCCGTTTTCTTCAGGATATCTGCCGAGTCGCCGATGTGGTCACCGTGGCCGTGGGTCAGCAATACGTGGGTAACACCTTCCGCCACCTCTTCCCATCCCTTGCCCCAGGACGGGTTCCCGGTGAGGAAAGGATCGATCAGGATGGCGGCGTCACCAACTTCGATCCGGAATGCGGAATGTCCGTACCAGGTGAGCTTCATTGGGAGAGCCTCCTCGCTTTATCGTGATGTTCAGGTTAGAACCCGCGCAGTTAGAAGCCTGCGGATTGGACCAAACGTGCCTGTGATCGACATAGCAGAGGTAGCCCATCTGGCAACACCCGGCACGAAACTGGCCGGGATCGATCTGGGCACAAAGACCATCGGGCTCGCAATCTCAGATGCCCGATTGGCATTCGCACACCCTCGGCCGGTCATCATGCGCAAAAAGTTCTCTGTCGATGCGCAGGCGCTTCTGTCAGAGGTTCAGAAGGAAAAAGTGGTCGGGATCGTGATCGGCCTTCCCGTCAACATGGATGGCAGTGAGGGCCCCCGCGTTCAGGCCACCCGCGCCTTCGTTCGCAACATGGAAAAGCTGACATCGCTTCCGTTCATCTATTGGGACGAACGATTGTCCACCGTGGCGGCGGAGCGGACGCTGATTGAGATGGATGTCTCAAGGCGCAAACGCGAGGACCGTATCGATTCGGCTGCGGCAGCCTTTATTCTGCAGGGGGCACTCGACCGGGTTCGGACACTGCAGGCCTGACCCTCGCTCTCCACCACTCCAGAATTTCGCGACGCCGGCGAAAGCCAAAAATCGAAAAAATCAGCAAAGTGTCGACGGCGCATGCCCGTGCCACCATGGGGCCTATGGCGCTGGGGTCGACGCCCAGCAATTCCCCATAAAACCCGAACGCAAAGTCGTGCAGGACACGGGAGAAGAACAACAATCCGAAATTGATGTCGTTGTAGGACAGGAAGTACCAGCCCCAGAAGAACCCCATAGGCAATCCCCAGAAAATGAGGATGTAACGCATCAGCTTTGGCCCCGTATAATGGCGTGCGCTCTGGAAGGCAGGAAGTCGGAATTTCAGGTTCGCTTCCGACAGCGCAACACTGAACCTGCTCTTACTTAACAGCAACGGAAACCATTCCTTAGGGTTAACTCTCCAGCAAACATCGTCTGGCCCAACGATCTCACCTTTACCTTCCCAAGCCTCCCATTTAGTTCGCGGGAAGGTTTACCCTCGTGAGCGCCCATGCTGATCATCTTCGAGAGCATCCTTCCAGTTTTCATGCTGATCGGGCTGGGCATCCTCGTCCGAAGACTTCCGGTAATCTCCAAAGACGTCTGGCCGGGCGTCGAGCAGCTCACCTACTGGATCCTCTATCCGGCGTTACTCTTTATTACGATCTACAATGCAGATTTCAGTCCTCTGAAGCTCGATTCACTCCTGCTGGCACTGCTCCTTGCGGTTGCCGGAATGTGCGCGCTCATGCTTGCCGCCTGGCCATTGCTTCGGCGCAGCCGCTGGGTCACTCCGGCCGAGTTCTCGTCCGTTTTCCAGACCTCGATACGGTGGAACGGCTTCATCGCATTGCCGATAGCTCAGGCTATATTTCCACCACAAGGAGCCGCAGTTGTGGCACTGGCAATGGCCGCCATCATCATCCCGATCAACATCGTGGTGGTCATGGTGATCACGAAATTCGCCGACAAGCAGGCGAGCATCGGGGTACTGCTGCGCCGGATGGCGCTCAACCCGTTCATAATCTCAACAGGAGGTGCGGTCCTTTTCCGTCAATTGCCGTTCGAGCTCTACGAACCGATCAAGGTCACCCTCTCCCTCGCAGGCACATCGGCTCTGGGAATCGGCCTGATGGCGATTGGAGCGGCGCTTCAGACGGAAAGGATATCGCTGAGAAGAACAGCTCTGTGGCCGCCAATTGTTGCCAAGCTCATCATCTACCCAGCCATGATCGCGACCATAGGCTACGTACTCGGCGTCTCCGGCACTGAAATTCAGTATCTCGTCCTTTGCGCAGCTGTCCCGACCGCCGCGAATGGGTATCTCCTGGCGCGCCTCCTGGGCGGCGATGCGGAACTATACGCTGAGGTCAAGACGCTTCAGACGGCACTGTCATTCCTGACAATGCCGTTGGTGCTGTTCATTGCCGCTCAGTCGGTGGGGTAGAGGGTGTCGACGATGACACGGGCGTCATGGCGTGCGTCCAGCATCCCGTAGGTGGTCCGCCACTGCCCCGCCAACCGAGATTCTACAAATGCATCGGCGATCCGCCCTGCCCCCATCCGCCGCAATTCGGCGGCTGCAGCGGAAATAGCCAGCTGCTCTGTCAAAATCCGGGCCGACCCCTCATCCGAGCCTGCAACCTGGAGTGCTGCGCGCAGCACGCCAACTGTGCCCTTGCCGGCAGGCCCGAGATCGCGTCCGATACCCGCCAGAACTTCCTCGAAAAGCTGCGGGGCCCGCGCGAGGACACGCAGGACATCCAGCGCCATCACATTGCCCGACCCTTCCCAAATGGCATTGACAGGCGCTTCCCGGTAATAGCGAGCCAGCGGGCCATCTTCGACATAGCCGTTGCCGCCAATGCACTCGATGGCTTCATAGATCAGGGCTGGGGCGATCTTGCAGGCCCAATACTTCACCACCGCCGTCATCGCACGTGCAAAGGCGGCCTCGGCGGGATTGTTCGCTGCCTCGTCAAATGACCGCGCCAAACGCATCGACAAGGCGGTGGCTCCGGCAACATCGAGAGACATGTCAGCCAAAACACGCACCATGAGCGGCTGATCGATCAAGGGTTGACCGGAAACGCGCCTGTGGCGGGTGTGATGTACCGCTTCGGCAAGCGCCGCCCGCATGATCCCCGAACTGGCGACCGCGCAATCAAGACGCGTCAGCGTAACCATGTCCATGATGGTGCGGATTCCGGAACCTGGGTCGCCAACCATCTCCGCCAATGTGCCGTCGAACTCTACCTCCGACGACGCGTTAGAACGGTTGCCAAGCTTGTCTTTCAGCCTCTGGAAGCGAAGTCCGTTGTCGACTCCGCCCTTGAGCAAGCGTGGAACCAGAAAGCAGGAAAGCCCCTCATCTGCCTGCGCCAACATCAGGAACGCGTCCGACATCGGTGCCGACAGGAACCATTTATGTCCACTCAGGCGGTAGAACTGGCTGCCTTCGCGCACCGCCCGGCTGGTGTTGGTACGCAGATCCGTACCGCCCTGCTTTTCGGTCATCCCCATTCCGAGGGTCAGACCGCCTTTTTCGACCGGCGCCTTTTGCGAGGAATCGTATTTGCGCGTTGTGATGCGTGGTGCCCATTCCCGGAACAGAGATGGACTCGACATCAGAGCAGCCAGCGAGGCGCTCGTCATGGTTATCGGACAAAGATGCCCACATTCCAGCTGCGCTGTCAGGTAAAAACGCGCAGCGCGCACCTGATGCCGTTTTCCAGCCTCAGCCGGATTATTCTCCCAGATTGAGGAGTGCAGGCCGATCCCCACCGACCGACGCATCAAAGCATGGTAAGCTGGATGGAACTCGACGATATCAGAACGTCGACCCTGGCGGTCGTGAGTGCGCAATTTGGGCACTTCCGAATTTGCCAGGCGGGCAAGGTCTTGCGCCTCAACCGAGCGGACGTAGCGCCCAAGCTGATCGAGGTCCTTGCGGACCGGATCTGTAAAATCGTCTGCAAGCTGCACGAGCAGCGGATCAGTGCGCCAGGCGCTGCTTCCTGAGAGAGGCGGGCTCTGGTTCGTTACCTCGTGCGTCAATGCAAAACTCCGTTTTCCGCCGATTCCGGCCGCATGACTGTTACAAGCAATACACATCCTTTTGCGAGGAAAAATCGCTGAAACATGACCGCCGCGCTTGCGGGCCGGGCGATGCATGCCTATAGCACAGCTTTAACATGACTGAGCGCACCGCCCTTCCCCTATTTCCGCACCGGCACCTGCTCGGCATCAAGGGCCTTTCCCCGCTGGATATTGAAATGTTGCTCGACCGCGCTGACGCGGACGTCTCCATTTCGCGCCAATCGGAAAAGAAGACCTCGACGCTGCGCGGCCGTACCCAGATCAACCTGTTTTTCGAAGCGTCAACCCGCACGCAATCATCGTTCGAACTAGCCGGAAAGAGACTCGGCGCGGACGTGATGAACATGTCGGTTGCCTCGTCGTCGGTGAAGAAGGGGGAAACCCTCATCGACACGGCGATGACGCTGAACGCCATGCGTCCCGACATTCTGATCATCCGTCATGCGTCCGCAGGCGCTGCCGCCCTTCTGGCGCAGAAGGTCGATTGTTCCGTGGTCAACGCCGGCGACGGCGCACACGAACATCCGACTCAAGCGCTTTTGGACGCGCTGACCATTCGTCGCGCCAAGGGGAGAATCGGCGGTTTGACCGTAGCGATCTGCGGCGACATTTCCCACTCGCGGGTCGCGCGTTCGAACATCATTCTGCTTAACGCGCTGGGTGCGCGTGTCCGCGTCGTTGCCCCATCAACGCTGCTGCCTTCCGGCATCTCGCAGATGAGCGTCGAGGTGTTCAACACCATGAAGGAAGGCCTGGCAGGAGCCGATGTCGTCATGATGCTCCGCCTGCAGCGCGAGCGCATGGAAGGCGCGATGGTGCCGTCGGTGCGGGAATATTTCCGTTATTGGGGCCTCGATGCCGAAAAGCTGAAGGTGGCCAAGGAAGATGCCTTGGTCATGCATCCGGGGCCGATGAACCGCGGCGTTGAGATAGCGTCAGAGATAGCCGACGGCCCTCAAAGTGTCATTCAGGAGCAGGTTGAAATGGGCGTTGCGGTCCGCATGGCGGTCATGGAAGCACTCCTCGACCCCCGCCGCAATCCCGACGGAGCGGCCATATGAGCATCACCGTCTTTCAGAATGCACGCGTCGTTGATCCCTCCCGGAACATCGATGAGATCGGCGATGTCATCGTCAATGGTAAGGAGATCGTTGCGGCAGGCGCTGACGCACGCAACCAAGGCATTCCAGAAGGCGCGGCAGTCATCGACTGCTCGGGCAAGTCGATCATGCCGGGCCTGGTCGACGCGCGCGTTCACATCGGCGAGCCCGGTGGCGAGCACCGCGAGACGATTGCTTCGGCAAGCGTTGCCGCAGCGGCTGGCGGCATCACATCCCTGGTGATGATGCCCGACACCGCGCCCGTCATCGATGATATTGCGCTGGTTGATTTCGTGCTGCGCGCGGCCCGCGATACTGCAGTCGTCAACGTCTTCCCGGCAGCCTCCATCACGCGTGGCCTCAAAGGCTCCGAGATGACGGAATTCGGCCTTCTGCGTGAGGCGGGAGCCGTCTTCTTCACAGAAGGTCGTCAGACCCTCGTCAATTCTCTCGTGATGCGCCGGGCGCTCACATATGCTCGCGACTTCGGCGCGGTGATCGACCATGCCGGACAGGATCCATACCTGGCCATGACCGGCGTCATGAACGAAGGGCTCTACGCAAGCTGGCTTGGCCTTCCTGGCATCCCGAGGGAAGCCGAGACGATCCCGCTTGAACGGGATCTGATGCTGGCGCGTCTCACCAAAGGTGCCTATCACGCCGCCAAGCTCTCCACGGAGCTGTCCGCAAATGCGATTCGGCGCGCCAAGGCTGACGGCGCCAATGTCACCGCCGGTGCGGCCATCGCCAGCCTGTCATTAAACGAGCACGACGTCGGCGAGTATCGTACGTTCTTCCGTCTCAACCCGCCTCTCCGTGCAGAAGACGACCGTCTGGCAATGGTGGAAGCGCTTCGAGACGGGACGATAGACATTCTCGTTTCGTCCCATGATCCGCAGGATGTCGACACGAAACGCCTGCCGTTCGCCGATGCAGCAGCAGGAGCCATCGGCCTCGAAACGCTGTTGTCCGCTGCGTTGCGGCTGTATCACAATGACAGCGTCCGGCTGTTGCGCCTCGTGGACGCTTTGTCTACCGCACCTGCCAAGAGGTTCGGCCTGCCAGCGGGAACGCTTCGCCCCGGTTCCAACGCCGACCTGATTGTCGTTGACCTCAACGAGCCCTGGGTTGTTCGCGAACAGGATATTCTTTCGCGCTCCAAGAACACCTGCTTCGAAGGCGCTCGCATGCAGGGCAAGGTCTTGCAAACAGTCGTGTCCGGACGCACAGTCTACAAGGCCGCCATCTAAAGCGACCCGGGGAGCATTCAGATCATGCCGACAGCGACAATTCTGGCGCTCGCGCTGGGTTATCTACTCGGTTCTGTGCCGTTTGGCCTGCTGATCACGCGCGCCGCGGGACTGGGCGACGTGCGCAATATCGGCTCGGGCAATATCGGTGCGACCAATGTCCTGCGGACCGGGAACAAGGGGCTCGCTGCACTGACGCTGCTCTGCGACGCCTTAAAGGGAACTGCAGCCGTTCTGATCGGTGCGCAATGGGGACTGGAGGCGGGCCTTGCCGCTGGCTTCGCGGCTTTCCTCGGACATTTGTTTCCGGTGTGGCTAAGCTTCAAGGGCGGCAAGGGCGTTGCCACTTATCTTGGCATCCTTATCGCCTTTGCCTGGCAGGGACTTCTGGCGTTTGCGATCACCTGGCTCGCCACGGCTGTCATCAGCCGTTACTCCTCCCTCTCCGCTCTGGTCGCATGTATCGTCACACCGGTCGTGATCTACATGGTTGGCTTGCCAACACATTCGCTGATCGTTGCGGCGATGAGCATAATCATCTTCATCAAGCACCGACCCAATATTGAGCGCCTATTGGCGGGGACGGAATCGAAGATCGGCTCGAAAGGATGAGCCGGCGGCCGGCGGAAAGCTTGACGCTAACCGACCGGCAACGGCTCAACTGGTTGAGGCTCATCCGCAGCGAGAACGTTGGCCCTGCCACGTTCCGGCAACTGATCAACCGTTTTGGCTCCGCAGAAGCCGCACTTGCAGAGCTACCCACGCTGGCTGCTGCAGGCGGCGCGGCGAAATCTATCCGGATATGTCCGACTGCGGAGGCAGAAGCGGAACTGGAGGCCGCAACCCGTCATAACGTGCGGCTTATCGCCTATGGCGAGCCCGACTACCCACCAATGTTGCGGCAGATGGATCAACCGCCTCCACTCGTGGCGGTACGAGGTCGTCTAGACGTGTTTCGGATGCCGGCGATTTCGGTCGTCGGAGCCCGCAATGCGTCGGCAAACGGAATGACAATCGCACGCCGCATCGCGAGCGACCTCGGGCGTGAGGGCCACATCATCGTCTCCGGTCTGGCCCGAGGGATTGATGCCGCCGCTCACAGCGGCAGCTTGGACACCGGAACGGTAGCGGTTTTTGCCGGCGGCTTGTCCCGCCCCTACCCTCCGGAGAACGAGAAACTCAGTGAGACTATCGCCGAGCGAGGCGCTTTGATTTCGGAGATGCCGCTGACCTGGTCTCCCCGATCGCGCGATTTTCCGCGTCGCAACAGGCTGATTGCAGCGCTGGGAACCGGCTTGGTGGTCATTGAGGCTGCTTACAGGTCCGGTTCTCTCATCTCGGCAAGGCTCGCCGCGGAAATGGGTCGCCTGGTCTATGCCGTGCCGGGATCGCCACTTGATCCGAGATCCGCCGGTACCAACAGCCTCATTCGTAACGGCGCGACCCTCATCACCGGAGCAGCGGACGTGCTGGAGGACATCAAGCCACTCGTGCCCAGGACCGCCCGCGTAATGGATGTGCTTGAGGAGCCGCCCATCCCCTCAAGCACACCCCCGCCACTTGATGATCAGCGCTCAGCAGTGCTGAACGCCTTAGGTCCGTCGCCAGCTCAAATAGATGAACTCTTGCACCACACCGGCGTACACCCGTCCCAGCTCATGATGATCTTACTTGAGCTTGACCTTGCCGGTCGCCTCGAGCGGCATTCCGGCGGCTCCGTTTCGCTGATCGTCTCTGACATTTAGCGGGCGCTCACCGCGAATAATGTCACCCGCTTCCAGGTACGCCATCTCGATCAGATACGCCAACATATCGCAGCGCTCGGCCTGGGCCATTGTTCGCAATTGACCGAGCATTGACTGAAGATAATCCAACGCGTCGGTTCGTCGACGCTGCCGAAGCGTATGCATGACTTCCCTCCGCCACTCCGGTTGCAAGAAACATTTTACACAACCACAGATAGATTCAATTAATACTCTCTGCCTGCAAAATTGCAATCTTAACGTGCGCAATCTTTGGTTGTGACGAGCCCCTGACCGCTCCTAAAATCGTCACAGCCTCTTGACCGCAATTAAAAGCACGGCCATGTGACGGGCTGTTTTCCGAAGATCAGCGGTGGCCGATTGCTACCGTACGAGGGGTAATTCACCAGGATATGGACGTCGTCGTCGTCGAGTCGCCTGCCAAGGCAAAGACCATCAACAAATATCTCGGTCCGGACTACATCGTCCTGGCATCGTTCGGGCACGTGCGCGATTTGCCAGCGAAAGATGGCTCTGTGCGCCCGGACGAAGATTTTGCCATGTCGTGGGAAGTCGACGGCGCGTCCTCGAAACGGCTGTCCGACATCGCCAAGGCGATGAAGGGTGCTGACAGCCTTATCCTCGCGACTGACCCCGACCGTGAAGGCGAGGCGATCTCGTGGCACGTCCTCGACGTGTTGCGCCAAAAGAAGGTCATTAAAGATCAGCCTGTCCGCCGGGTCGTCTTCAACGCGATTACCAAGCAGTCCGTTCTCGAGGCTATGGCGAACCCGCGCGATATCGATGTCGCGCTGGTGGATGCCTACCTCGCAAGACGTGCGCTGGACTATCTTGTAGGTTTCACACTGTCGCCGGTTCTTTGGCGCAAGCTTCCCGGGGCTCGATCAGCTGGACGTGTCCAGTCCGTCGCGCTGCGCCTGGTATGCGATCGTGAGTCGGAAATCGAGCGGTTCATCCGCGAAGATTATTGGCAGATAGCTGCTCAGCTTGCGACGCCACGCAGCGATGATTTCGAAGCGCGCCTGACCGCGTTCGAAGGAAAGAAGCTCCAGAAGCTCGATATCAAGAGCGCCGAACAGGCCGCCGATATTAAAGGGATGCTGGAAGGGGCGACCTTCAACGCCGTATCAGTTGAAGCGAAGCCGACGAAGCGAAACCCGGCCCCTCCCTTCACGACCTCCACGCTACAGCAAGCTGCCTCATCGCAGCTCAGCTTCTCGGCGTCCCGAACGATGCAAGTCGCACAGCGCCTATACGAAGGTATCGACATTGGCGGTGAGACCACCGGTCTGATTACCTATATGCGTACTGACGGCGTCCAGATGGCACCGGAGGCGATCGCCGCTGCTCGCTCAGCCATTGGTGCCGAATTCGGCGATCGCTATTTGCCGGAGAAGCCCCGCTATTATTCCACGAAGGCGAAAAACGCCCAGGAAGCGCACGAAGCGGTGCGTCCAACTGATTTCCGGCGCACGCCTGCAAGCGTCCGTAAATATCTGGATGCAGATCAGGCTCGTCTTTATGAAATCATCTGGAAGCGGGCTATTGCCAGCCAGATGAACCCGGCCGAGATCGAACGGACGACTGTCGAGATCGAGGCGGTCAACGGGAGCCGCACGGCGGGGCTTCGTGCTGTCGGCTCGGTCGTTCGGTTCGATGGCTTCATCGCCGCCTATACCGAGCAGAAGGACGAGGATTCCGAGGACGAGGAAAGCCGCCGCCTCCCCGAAATCAAAGCTGGCGAGGCACTGTCACGCAAGAACGTTGCAGTGACCCAGCACACGACCGAACCTCCTCCCCGTTATTCTGAAGCGTCTTTGATCAAGAAGATGGAAGAGCTCGGGATCGGCCGCCCCTCGACCTATGCCGCGACTCTTAAGACGCTCGAGGACCGCGATTATGTGACGATCGAGAAGCGCCGCCTGATGCCTCAGGCCAAAGGTCGCCTTGTAACCGCTTTCCTTGAAAACTTCTTTGAGCGCTACGTCGAGTTCGACTTCACAGCCGATCTTGAAGAAAAGCTGGACGAGATTTCCGACGGCAAACTCGCCTGGAAGGATGTTCTGCGCGACTTCTGGCGCGACTTCTCCGCCCACGTCGACGAGACGAAAGAGTTGCGCGTAACGGACGTCCTCGACACATTGAACGAGGAACTGGCTCCGCTTGTGTTCCCGGCCCGCGAAGACGGCTCGAACCCTCGCGTATGCCCACGCTGCGGCTCTGGGAACCTTTCGCTGAAGCTGGGCAAATTCGGTGCCTTTGTCGGGTGCTCGAATTATCCGGAATGCGGCTTCACTCGCCAGTTGGGCGACGGCCTGAACGGCGAAGGCGATGGCGCAGGCGATAATGGCGACCGCGTACTCGGAAAGGATCCGGAGACCGACGAGGACATCGTTCTGAAGAGCGGCCGCTTCGGCCCCTACGTTCAACGCGGCGACGGGAAAGAAGCCAAGCGCGCCGGTCTTCCGAAGGGGTGGACCCCATCATCAATGGACCTGGAGAAAGCTCTGCAGCTCATCTCACTTCCACGCGATGTCGGCCTGCACCCTGAAACCGGCAAGATGATTGCCGCCGGCATCGGTCGCTACGGCCCGTTCCTGCTTCATGACGGCGCCTATGCCAATCTCGAGACGGTGGAGGATGTTTTCACCATCGGCCTCAACCGTGCGGTCACCGTGATCGCAGAGAAGAAGTCCCGCTTCTCCAAGGGTGGCGGCAGAGCCACCCCGGCGGCCCTCAAGGAACTTGGGGAACATCCGGATGGCGGCGCCATTACTGTACGTGATGGCCGATTTGGCCCTTATGTGAACTGGGGCAAAGTCAATGCGACGCTGCCAAAAGGTAAGGACCCTGCATCTGTGACGGTCGAAGAGGCTCTTGAGCTGATCGCCGCCAAGGCAGGAAAGTCCGGAACGAAAAAGGCGGCAACCAAGAAGGCGACCGCAGTCAAGAAGGCACCCGCGGCCAAGAAGACCACGACCACCAAGAAGCCGGCTGCCAAAAAAGCTCCGGCGAAGAAGTCTAAAGAAGAGGAATAGGACCTTTTGGCAAAGCGGATTTCGGGACGCACGACCGGCGAAGACAAAAGCGATTTCCGCCCTTCGCGCGATGAAATCCTTGCTTTCATCAAGGAAAATCCTGATCAGAGCGGAAAGCGCGAAATCGCACGCGCTTTCCGTCTGAAGGGCGCTGATCGCGCATGGCTGAAGGATCAGCTTCGCCAGCTTCAGGATGAGGGGGTACTGAAGAAGCAGGCGAAGCGCTTCACTCGGGCCGACGCCCTCCCCCATGTTTCTGTACTCGACGTATTTTCTCGCGACGAGGACGGGAACCTGCTCGCGCGCCCCGCCGAGTGGCCGGAAGAAAATGGTGCAGTGCCGCTGGTGTCGCTGCGTCCTTCGCGCGATTCGGCCCGGACGCCCGGTATTGGCGAACGTATTCTTGCAAAGGTATTTCCGACCGATCTCGACGCTGGCCCTGCCTACACGGGACGCATCATCAAGATTTTCGAGAAGCGCCGCGATGCCGTTCTCGGGGTGCTGCGTCAGCTGCGTGATGGCAGCTTCCGCATCGAGCCCGTCGAGCGCCGCCAGGCTGAGCTGATCATCGACAGCGACTACACGGGCGGAGCCAAACCAGGCGATCTCGTGGAAGTGGAGCAGGTGTCTGCCGGCCGCTACGGCCTACCCAAGGGCAAGGTGCTCAACATATTGGGGTCGCTGAGCAGCGAGAAGGCGATCTCGATGATCGCGATCCACGAACACGACATTCCTTACATCTTCCCTGAAACGGCATTGGCGGAAGCCGCTGCCGCGCCTGAGGCGAGCATGGCAAGTCGTGAGGATTGGCGGAACATCCCCTTGGTCACAATCGATCCTCCGGACGCGAAAGATCACGATGACGCCGTCTTTGCGGAAGCAGATCCAGACGACAGGAATGTCGGTGGGCACATCGTGACAGTCGCGATCGCCGATGTCGCGACTTATGTCACGCCCGGTTCCGCGCTCGATCAAGAAGCCCTGAAGCGCGGAAATTCGGTCTACTTTCCTGACCGCGTCGTGCCCATGCTGCCGGAGCGTATCTCGAACGATCTATGCTCGCTTCGCGAAGGCGAAGATCGCCCTGCACTTGCGGTACGCATGACATTCAGCGCCGAGGGTGGGAAGATCCGTCACTCGTTCCACCGCATCATGATGAAGTCGGCGGCCAAGCTTGCATATCCGCAAGCTCAGGCAGCAATTGATGGCTCGCCAGACGACAAGACTAAGCCACTGCTCGAGACGATCCTGAAGCCTCTGTGGGCGGCTTACGGTGCCCTGAAGCGAGGCCGCGCGCAGCGTGGACCGCTTGAGCTCGACCTGCCTGAGAGAAAAATCCTTCTCAAGGAGGATGGAACAGTCGATCGCGTGATCGTTCCAGAGCGGCTGGACGCCCACAAGCTGATCGAAGAATTCATGATTCAGGCAAATGTTGCCGCTGCCGAGACATTGGAAGGCAAGCACAAGCCGCTCGTATACCGCATTCATGACGCGCCCTCGCTCGCCAAGCAGGAAGCACTTCGCGAATTCCTCCAGACGATCGGGATGTCTTTGGCCCGAGGAGCCCAGATGCGGCCATCGTCTTTCAATGGGATCCTGGCGCAAGTCGCAGGCACGGACCACGAGGTGCTGGTCAACGAGGTCGTTCTGAGATCTCAGAGCCAAGCAGTCTACTCGCCCGAAAACCTCGGCCATTTCGGCCTGAACCTGCGCCGATACGCCCATTTCACTTCACCCATCCGCCGCTATGCCGATCTCCTGGTGCACCGGGCGCTCATTAGTGCACACGGGCTTGGTCCGGACGGGATCACCAATGAAGAAGAATCGCGTCTTGAAGAGATCGCTGCACTGATCTCGACGGCTGAACGACGGGCAATGGCAGCCGAGCGTGCGACGGTCGACCGTCTCATCGCCGAACATTTGAATTCGCGACTGGAAGAAACCTTTGTTGCGCGAATATCGGGCGTCACCAAAGCGGGTCTTTTCGTCCAGCTGCCACAATTTGGCGCAGATGGGTTCATCCCTATTTCGTCTCTGGGCGACGACTACTATATCTTTGACGAGTCGGCCCGTGCTCTTTTTGGGGAGAGGACAAGAAGAGGATACCAGCTTGCAGATACAGTTGATGTGAAGCTCGTTGAAGTGGCACCACTTGCAGGTGCCATGCGTTTTGAGATGCTTAGCGACCCGAAGCCCCTCCCGGGCTCCAAACAGTCCTATCATAAGGCGCGGCGCTCGCGTGAAAGGGCCCGAGCCAAGGCACCACGTGGCGGGCCAAGGAGACGATAATGGATCAACAGATATTCGGAGAAGCCCAGGTTGCAGATCGCCCCGTAAAGCAGTCGATCATGCGCGGAATGATGTCGCGCTGCCCACATTGCAACAAGGGCAAGCTGTTCCGCGCCTTTCTGAAAGTTGCTGATCGGTGCGATCAGTGTGGTGAGGACTTTCACCACCACCGCGCAGACGATCTACCGGCCTATCTCGTCGTCACGATCGTCGGACACGTCGCAGTGGCCATGTATATGGGATTCGAATCGATCGTGGACTGGTCGGTCTGGACTCACCTTGCCTATCTCGGGCCGGTGACGCTGATCATGACCTTGCTTGCACTGCCTCCTGTAAAAGGCGGGGTGGTTGGTCTTCAGTGGGCATGCCGCATGCATGGTTTCTCAGGTCAGGACGACGCGTTGGATACCCACCCGGAAATGCAGAATCCATGACGGGAGACGGCGCTTTGCGCCGGACCATGGCCGGGATGAGCCGTGCCGAGGTCGATCACGTGGAGGGACGCGACGCTGCACTTGGCGCAGGTCCATCGCGTCCCCGCGATGCGGCTACCCTCATTCTATTAGATCGCTCGAAAGGCCAGGTGCGCGTCCTCATGGGACGGCGTCACATGAGGCATGCATTCATGCCCGGCAAATTCGTGTTCCCCGGTGGCCGCACTGACCCCACGGACGGGCGTATCAAAGTGGCCGATGCGCTTCATCCACTCGAGGAAGAAAAGCTGGCCCGCCCGCGGATCAGCCGTACCCGCGCCCGCGCGATTGCGATGTCGGCGATCCGCGAGACCTATGAAGAAGCAGGCCTTCTCATCGGCAAAATGGGTGACTTCAAGACGTCCAAGCCAGATTGGCAGGGCTTTGTTCAAAATGGCGTGTGCCCCACCCTCACCCCTCTCCGCTTCATCGCTCGCGCGATCACACCTCCTGGTCGGGTGAGACGATACGATACCCGGTTTCTCGCGGCGTTCAGGGACGACGTGGCGGTAGAGTTGCCGGAGGGCGGCCCCACAGACGAGCTCGAAGAGATCATGTGGCTGTCCGTCGCCGAAGCTCTATCTGCCGACATCCCCGGCATAACTCGCACCGTTCTGGTGGATCTGGAGCAGCGTCTTGAAAACGACCCTGACCTCTCCCCGGGAGGACCCGTCCCATTTTACTATTTGCGCGGTAGTCGCTTCCAGCGCGATCTACTGTAAGCACTCCGCATTTTTCACAGGTCTTTTACATGGCACCAGATTCACTGGCCGCTCAGGAAGAGGCGATCACCCACATTCGCTGGTTATCGGTCGCCGCAGCAGTTGCATCGATCAGCGTCGTTGGTATCGCAATTGGCCTTGGGGTCCCGCTCCTGTCCGTAATTCTTGAGGCACGCGGCTATTCATCGACCGTGATCGGGGCCAACACCGCTGTCGCGGGAATCGCCTCGATAGCCGCGGCCCCTCTCGTCACACCGTTCGCTGCACGAATCGGCGTTGTGCCGCTGATGACGGCGATGATTCTGCTCGGCGGCTTCGCATTCATCGGGTTTTATTTCGTACCCGCATTCTGGATGTGGTTTCCGCTTCGGGCTGTGCTGCACTTTGCACTCACGACACTATTCATCCTGTCCGAGTACTGGATTTCCACCTCCGCCCCGCCGAACAAGCGCGGCCTGGTGCTCGGAATATACGCCACCGTCCTATCACTCGGCTTTGCCTTCGGGCCTTTCCTTTTCTCCCAGGTCGGGTCGTCAGGTTTCCTGCCTTTCGGGATTGCGTTCGGCTTGGTGATGATTGCTGCTCTGCCGGTTCTGGCAGCTTCACGCGAAAGCCCGGACATGGGGACCACCTCAGGTGAGCCCTCGTCTGGTTTCGCGCATTACATTTGGATGGTTCCTATGGCCACCGGCGCCGTTCTCGTCTTCGGGGCGGTAGAGACCGGTGGCTTCGCACTCTTCCCCGTCTACGGTGCCCGTATCGGCTATAGCGAAAGCGATGCAGCGCTTCTCCTTACGGCCGTTGGTCTTGGAAATGTGCTTCTGCAAATTCCCCTCGGCATTATCAGCGATCGTATGCAGGACCGCAGAACGCTGCTCGTGATCTGCGCAGTGGTTGGCTTGGCCGGCGTGCTGATCTTGCCCTTGATAGCGGGCAACTGGCTTCTGAGCGCCGCCGTGCTCTTTGCGTGGGGCGGTGTGGTAGCTGGCCTGTACACGGTCGGGCTTGCCCATCTGGGCTCGCGCCTGTCCGGTCGGGACCTTGCTTCTGCAAATGCTGCGTTCGTCCTATGCTACGGCATCGGGATGCTTGTCGGTCCCCAGGCCATTGGCGTCGGCATGGACTTCTTCGGCCCAAGCGGATTCTCGTGGAGCCTGTCTGTATTCTTCGTCGGTTACCTGCTTTTGGCGGTGTGCCGCATGGGAGGAGGCACCTCTCGGACTTGACATTTCCGGAGGCTCGTTTATGTCTCCGCGCGAGTTTTCCGCAAGCCGGGCCTGCCGCCCGCACCGATGCGGCAACGAGACCCCGAGAACAGCGGACCAAGAACATGGCCAAAGCTACGACGATTAAGATCAAGCTCCTGTCGACCGCGGACACCGGTTTCTTCTATGTCACCAAGAAGAACAGCCGCACCATGACCGACAAGATGACCAAGCGTAAGTACGACCCGATCGCGCGCAAGCACGTCGAGTTCAAGGAAACGAAGATCAAGTAATCTTCCTTACGCCGAACTAACGAAAACGCCGCCCCAAAGGGCGGCGTTTTCGTTTCTGCAGTGCTCACTGAGAATTGGGGCCGATCGGCGCTGACAACGGTACGAGGAGGCCGCTGAACGCCAGCATCCGACCGGCCAACCCCACGGACCCAGGAGATGCGGCGGACCTGAGCATCATGGGGTGTCTATTTCGGGAGCCAAAATAACAAAGCCCCCCCTTACCCAACGGAACTCTTGCGCAACCTACGGTTAAAATCAATCTGTTCTTAACCATGCGTCCCGTTTTCACGAGAACAAGGTAAATAAGCGTATGCAGGCAATCCTTGATTCGCCTGCGCGTCACGCTGCTGCAGCGACCACGCGATTGCGGCCGCTATTCTTAGCCTGGTAGAGTGCCTGATCAGCCCGCTTGATCATCGTCGGCACTGTGTCGGCTCCGTCGCGTAGGGTCGCCACACCTAAACTGACCGTGACTTGATTGCCGCCGTGACCGGGTATCTCGAAGGGTGTCGCCGCAATCTCGCTGCGGATGCGTTCAGCCACCTTCTCGGCGATATCGCCCGGCGTCTCCGGCATCACCACAACGAACTCCTCGCCACCGAATCGACAAACAAGATCAATTCCGCGCAGGTTTCGCCTGATCCTGGATGCGAATTCCCTTAGGACCGCGTCACCCGCGTCATGGCCCCACCGATCATTGATCATCTTGAAGCGATCAATGTCTGCGATCATGAGCGACAGCGGCGTTCCGCGTGACTGGGCACGATCGAACAATGTCTGAAGGTGCGTGTCGAGGTAACGCCTGTTGTTGAGGCCCGTGAGAGGGTCCGTGACAGCCATCTCGATCGTTTCGGCCAGAGAGGCACGCAGATGATCGTTGTAGCGCTTGCGGCGCACCTGCGTGACCATGCGAGCAATCAGTTCATGCTGGTCCAGAGGACGAACGAGATAATCATTGACCCCAAGTTCGAGGCCGCGGACAAGCCGGGCATCCTCCCCCTGATCGGCGATCAGCATGATCGGGGTAAAACGCGTCCGATCGAGCGTACGCAGTTGCGAACAGATCCGAAGCGGATCGTAGTTGGTAAGATTGGTGCTGATCAGCACACAGTCAAAATCACCCTCTGCGGCGGTGATGAAGGCTGCCTGGGGATCTGCAGTACTCTCGAGCACGCAGCGATGACGCAGCATGCGAGAAATTCGCTCGACGGAACTATCCTTGTCATCAACCAGCAGCGCTTTCGGCAGCGACTCGTCCACCGATGCTCGTCGTGACAAGAGTTCTTCAATCCCGATGCTGCGCGTGGTCGAGGCACGCAGGCGCAACTCGTCGGTGAGGCTCTTCAGACGGACGAGGCTTTTCACCCTGGTCATCAACTGAAGGTCATTGGCAGGCTTGGTGAGAAAGTCGTCTGCGCCAGATTCAAGTCCACGCACCCGATCTGTTACCTGATCAAGGGCCGTGACCATAACGACGGGAATATGATGAGTCGCCATATCGCTCTTAATGCGGCGACAAACCTCAAAGCCGTCCATCCCCGGCATCATTACGTCCAACAAGACGACATCAACATTGCCGCCTTGACAAATTTCCAGCGCCTCAAGGCCGTTAGAAGCAGTCAAAACTTCGAAATATTCAGCGAGAAGCCTTGCTTCCAAGAGTTTGACGTTTGCGGGTACGTCATCAACTACAAGGATGCGAGCAGTCATCAAGCATCTCCCAAATAAGACTTGATCGTCTCGATGAACTTGGCGACCGATATCGGCTTGGAAATGTAGGCTTCGCAACCACCCTGCCGGATCCGCTCTTCATCGCCTTTCATCGCAAAGGCGGTAACCGCAATTACCGGGATGGAGTGAAGCTCATCATCCTCCTTGAGCCACTTTGTTACCTCGAGACCCGAGACTTCAGGCAATTGGATGTCCATGAGGATCAGGTCAGGCTTGTGCGAACGAGCGAGATCGAGCGCCTCCAGCCCGTTCCGGGTCCGGACTGTCTCATACCCAGATGCCTCGATCAGGTCGCGGAAGAGCTTCATATTAAGCTCATTGTCCTCGACGATCATCACCTTCTTCGCCATTGCAACCCTGTCCGGTACGCTTTTGTACCACCCTCAAGAAGAATTCAGATGATGCTAGCGCAATCAGATTGACGAATGGCAAACGAATTGTGCCCTTCTCGCCTGCTGAACACGCTCGGCTTGCTAAGCTTATCAGCTCGGCGCTAAACCTGAACGTGATCCTGGAGCATAAAGGTTTAGCAATGCCGCACAATCGTGACGCAGCCGAGCAACTCGCAATCTCTGCGCTGGGCTTCATTGCAGCCGATCCAACGCTCATGCCACGCTTTCTGGCTATCAGCGGCATCGATGCAGCACAGATCAGACTGGCCGCTGCGGAGCCAGGCTTTCTGGCCGGCGTGCTGCAGTTCATTATGGGGCATGAGCCAACGCTTCAAGCATTCTGCGAAGCGACAGAGACAGCACCTGAGGACGTCAGGGTGGCCCTTCGGACCCTCCCCTTTGGCGATGATCGTTTCGACATTACCACGTGACGACAACCTTGCTGCGTTCAAACGCATCGCCTAATGTCACGATGTTCCTGAATTGTCCGGCGCCATGAGCGATACAGCTATCCTTCCTAAATACGGATTCTGTCGCGATTGCCTCACGCGTCAGTCTTCAGCTGCGCGCCGCTGCAGCAGTTGCGGCAGCCCGCGCCTCGTATCGCATCCTGAGCTTGAACGCCTCAGCATCGCGCACATCGACTGCGATGCGTTTTTCGCCGCGGTAGAGAAGCGGGATCGCCCCGAGTTGCGCGACAAGCCGGTCATCATCGGTGGCGGCAAGAGAGGCGTGGTATCAACGGCCTGCTACATTGCTCGCATCCGGGGTGTGCGATCTGCAATGCCCATGTTCAAGGCTCTCGAAGCCTGCCCTGACTCGATTGTCATCAAGCCGGACATGGAGAAATATTCCGAGGCTGGGCGTCAGGTTCGCTCACTGATGCAGTCGCTGACACCGTTGGTGGAACCCGTGTCAATCGATGAAGCTTTCCTTGATCTGTCCGGTACCGAAAGCCTCCATCGAAAAGCCCCGGCCCTTGTGCTTGCCGAATTTGCGAAACAAGTGGAACGCGAAATCGGCATCACCGTGTCGGTTGGTCTGAGCTACTGCAAGTTCTTGGCGAAAATCGCATCCGACATGCAGAAGCCGCGCGGCTTTTCCATCATCGGTCAAGGAGAGGCCCGTGAGTTTCTTGCCGACAAGCCGGTGACCTTGATCTGGGGAGTGGGCACGGCATCTGCTGCTGCGCTTGAGCGCGAGGGGGTTCGCACGATCAGGCAGCTGCAGACTATGGAGCGCGAAGACCTCATTCGGCGGTTTGGAACATTGGGTAACCGCCTATTCTACCTCGCACGTGGGGAAGATGACCGGAAGGTTCAACCCGAACATGAAACCAAGAGCGTCTCTGCTGAAACGACATTCGATAATGATCTGACTGCGCTCGAGGACTTGGTGCCGGTTCTCAGAGCGCTTTCGGAGACGGTGTCTACCCGCCTGAAGAAGGCCGAGATCGCCGGGCGGACAATCGTCCTGAAACTCAAATCGGCAGATTTCCGGATACGCACCCGCAACCGTCAACTGCCCGACGCTACCCGACTGGCTGACAAGATTTTCGCTACCGGGCTCGAGCTTCTGCGCAAAGAGGCGGATGGCACATCATTTCGGCTGCTGGGGATTGGGGTTAGCGATCTGGTAGACGACGCGCGCGCAGATCCTCCTGACCTGGTGGATCACGGTGCACGAAAGCGCGCCATGGCCGAGTTGGCCATGGACGCGCTTCGTGAAAAATTCGGAGGCAAGGCAGTCGAGACTGGCTACACCTTCGGCCGTAGCGTGCGGGGGAAGCCGCAAGACCCGGCTGATTGAGGCGGCTTAGATACCTACTGACGGCCGACGGAACCCAGAGGACGACACAGATGCATCCTGAACGGTGCCAAGCTGTTCAGGCGCCGGCGGCTGAGGGTTAACCTGACGCGCGACCCAGGCTGGCAGCTCCTTTTGCGGATACATCAGCGGCTCATTCTGTAGCACAACAACCGGAGCTCCCGTCGGAACGCGGGAATACAGATCAACGATGTCCTGCGAGAACAGGCGAATGCAACCGGACGAGACTGCGAGGCCGATTGACCATGGCTCAGTCGTGCCGTGGATACGGAAAAGCGTGTCGCGGCCATCCTTGTAGAGATATAGAGCGCGTGGTCCGAGCGGGTTGGTGATCCCCGGCTCCATACCGCCAGCATATTTCGCATAACGATCCGGCTCGCGACGAATCATGTTCTGCGTCGGGGTCCACCGAGGCCACTGTGCTTTGCGGCCGACCGTCGCCGTTCCTTCGAACTCCAGCCCTTCCTTGCCAACGCCGATTCCGTAACGCAGCGCCTTGCCGCCCTCCTGTACGAGGTAGAGGAAGCGGTTGGCTGTGTCGATCACGATGGTGCCGGGCACTTCCGAGCGATGGTAATCCACCTGCTGACGAAGGAAGCGAGGCTCGACGTTCGAAATGTCCGTAGCCGGAATCGGGAAGCGATCATCAGGAAGAGGGCCATACATCGCCAGGTAGTAAGGATCTGGACCGGATGCTACCTGCAGCACCTTTCCAGATGTCGTACAACCGGCGAGGAATACCGGCACAGAAGCAAGGAAGAAGCGTCTGGACATGCGCCCCACGGACGAACGTTCGTGCAGCTCTCCGGCTTCGGTCTTCTCACACATAAGCGGACCTGAGATCTTTTCGTTTTGACACGCGCCTTGCGGCACAGGGGGACCACACCATAACGGTGCGAACTGTTGCTTGCCTAGCAAACATGGCGAGTACGGGAGAAAGTCGCGGCGGAAAAGTGGCGGACTAACGCTGTTGCTCGATTGCAACAGCTACTCATCCGTCCCCATCATCTCGACATATGCCTGCAAAGCGCCGGGTACGCCTACACCCGATACGATCGCACGGGTATCCCCATATGGCTGCGCCCCATGCTCAAGCGATGAAGCGACTTCCTGCGATCGGATCGCCTGATATGCATTCGCCCACGATCCTGGACTGATTGCCGAGATCTCCCGACGATAAACAATCTCGGTCGTTTCCGCGGCGCTTTCCGTCCTCGTCGGAGACGACGACGGCGCGCGAATCTGCGTCAGAAGCGACAACGGATTGATGGTCATGGATATGGAGCTTCCCCGAGTTGATGCGCGGCTTCTACGCGCAGCGGGTCTCAGCTACCTTAAAACTCCTCACGCAATTTGAACTAAATTGCTTGATCCACAAGATCACGCATCGAGCATGTCCTTAACGGTCGTCGCCAACTGCTTGAGAGTAAATGGCTTCGGCAGGAACCCGAACTTAGCCTCCTCCGGCAGGTTTTTGGCAAACGCATCTTCCGCATAGCCCGATACGAAGATGAATTTCACATCAGGCTGACGCTTGATGAGCTCTCCGAGCAATGTGGGGCCATCCATCTCCGGCATCACAACGTCGGAGACGACAATGTCGATCTTTCCGTCAAGCTGATCAAAGATCTCAAGCGCTTCGACGCCAGACGATGCTTCGTGAACCGTGTATCCACGGGAAACCAGCGCGCGGACGCTGCCCATCCTCACCGCGTCCTCATCCTCAACGAGAAGGACGGTTGCAGAACCCGAGAGGTCCTTTGCGGCGGCCGCTTGGGCAGCTACACGAGGAGCAGAGCCATTTGCCTCGCCGCTCGCAGATGGCCCGGATGCAGAGTCCGCTTGGATTTCAGCGTGCTGCTGCACCTCGACCACGTGACGCGGCAGGAAGATGTGGAATGTCGTTCCCTTCCCCAATTCCGATGTGCAGAAGATGTAGCCGCCGGTCTGCTTGACGATGCCGTAGACCATCGACAGCCCGAGCCCGGTCCCCTTACCCACCTCCTTGGTCGTAAAGAAGGGCTCGAAGATCTTCTCAAGGACATCCGCCGGGATACCGCTGCCGGTGTCCTCCACCTCGACGAGAACGTAATCGCCGCTGACAAGCTCTCGGTATCCGAAGCCCGCGCAATCCGCTGCAACAATGTTGCGCGTGCGCACTGCCAATGATCCGCCTTCCGGCATCGCGTCGCGCGCGTTCACGGTAAGATTGACGATGACCTGCTCGAGCTGCCCGATATCCGCCTTCACCGGCCACACATCGCGACCATGTTCGACGGCAAGCTTTATCTCGTTGCCGGCGAGACGCGACAGCAGCATCCGGAGATCGGCCAGAACGTCTGTCAGGTTGAGAACTTCTGGTCGCAGGGTCTGCTTGCGCGAAAACGCCAGCAGCTGCCGCACCAGCGAGGCAGCACGATTGGCGTTCTGCTTGATATTCATGATGTCCGGGAAGGACGAATCCGAAGGCCGGTGATTGGCCAGCAACAAGTCCGATGCCATGATGATCGCGGTAAGGACGTTGTTGAAGTCGTGGGCAATGCCGCCCGCAAGCTGACCCACCGCCTGCATCTTCTGGCTCTGGGCCATTTGCGCCTCAAGCGCCTTTTGCTCAGTGGTTTCGACCGCGTAGACGATGGCAGCTTCTTCGGCTCCCTCACCGGTTCCACCATCAGCCAGCGCACTGACGTAGAAGCGGATGTGACGATCTTCGTCGCCGGGCACCACTGTGTCGATCGGAGATATGTCGGCCTGACGCTGACGCGCCTTCGCCAAGGCTATATCGAAAGCCTCGCGGTCGCGCGGATGCATGACGGCTTCCAGCTTCACACGCCTGTCGAGCATATCGCGATCCACGACGGCGGCGAACAAAGACAGGAACGGCGCATTGGTTCGAAGGATGCGGCCTTCACCATCGACCCCGGCAATTGCCATTGGCGTCGAATTGAAGAAGCGCGTGAACCGAACCTCGGAGGCGCGCAGGTCCGCAGATGCGTCCTCGCCCTGATTGCGATTGAGAACAATGGTTCGAGATGGACCAGGAGCCCCATCGCGGCTGGCCGTGACCCTGTGCATGAAACGCACCGGAACAACGGCTCCGTTCACCGTTGACAGATCAAGGTCAATGACCGCGTTGCGCGTCTGTCCAGGGTCAGCCTTGACCGAGCGGATCAACGCCATCCCATCTCCCGCCACAATCTGGGATAGCGTGGTCGCACCGGGCGTAAACCCTGCCAGATCGATGCCAAGCCACTCCGCCAGCGTTGCGTTTATATACGTAATCCGTCCTGTGGCATCCGCTGCGAAGAAACCTGCTGGTGCATGATCGAGATGATCTATGGCCTTCTGCAGATCCAGGAAGAAACGCTCCTGCTCTGCCCGCTCTGCCGATATATCGGCGATTTCCCATGCGGAAAGTGGCTGGCGATAGCCCGGAACCTTAAACGTCCTTGCGCGCAGGCGATACCACCGCGCCGCCCCGTCCGAGCCGGGGCGCAGCGACGAGTTGAGCCGAAATTCGCCATCGCCTGAAATTCCGTCACGGAGACCGGAGGCCAAACGATAGACCACGGGCGATGCCTCAGGGTTATCAGCCAGCAGCCCCTCTACCGTCCGAACAT
Organism: Aquamicrobium zhengzhouense; assembly: GCF_016124105.1. GTDB lineage: Bacteria > Pseudomonadota > Alphaproteobacteria > Rhizobiales > Rhizobiaceae > Aerobium > Aerobium zhengzhouense. The sequence continues at coordinate 356,479 of NZ_JADGMQ010000001.1, read as the reverse complement.
CTGCCGCGGACGTTGCCCCGGTCATCTCTACGTAGGAATTGTTCGCATAGACAATGCGGCCCTTGATATCGGTGACCAATAAGCCCTGTCGCATCGTATCAACGAATGAGCGAGCCAGTTCGTCAGCCGTAGAGCGGGGTGCAATCTGGATGAAACCTATAGCCGCGGTGAACAGGAAGCCGACGCCGATCATGGCGAGCATCCCTAACAGACCCAACAGGAACGGATCACCGAACCAGTTGCGGAATAGCGTGAACGCAACTGCAGCGACGATCAGCACCACCACAAAGATGAAGAGGCGCGTTATCGTGCCTGGCCGCGCGCTTTGGTCAACGATCGCTGCGGGACGGATTTCGCCGCTGGTGTCCTTCGCCATTCCTATCCTGCCTGCCATCGACGTTAACCTCGCATACATCATGCTTAACAACGACTGCAAGCGCGGCAACGGATGAATGACCTTGCTCGATGCAAGAGCGCATGCTTCGCTCAAGATTGAGCCCAGCGAAGCGTCAAGATTGCTTGCGATGTAATCGTACCGCGACTACTCTCCGCAAAAGCTCGGGCCGCAGGGGAGCAAGCAGATGCATGCATGGCTGGAGAGTGTCGCACCAGGATATGGTTCGGCTCTGATATGGACGCTGGCGGCACTCATTGGACTCCTGATCCTGCTGGTAGTGATCCGCATCGTGCGGAGCCTCACATTTGGCACGTTCGTTGCAGGCGGGCGGAGTCGCAAGACCCGCTTGGCCGTGATGGATGCCACAGCAGTAGACAGCCATCGGCGGCTTGTCCTGGTTCGCCGCGATGACGTTGCGCACCTTCTTCTGATAGGTGGTCCAACGGACGTGGTAGTCGAACAGAATATTCGCCTTATTGCTGCCGGGCGTCGTCAGGCTCCTCCCCCTGACTTTGCTGAACCTGCAAATTCGGTTGCGGGTGGGCATCAGCTGACAGCGTCGGCTCCACCTGCACCTGCGCAGCCGACAGTGCCTCCGAAAGCCATATCGGCGCATGCGCCCGTTGCCCAAGCCAAGCCCATACCCGCGGGGCTACCGGAAATCGCCGTCAAGCCTGGGCCCGGCGCTCCCCGAGCAGCCGAACGATCGGCAATTTCTCAACCCCCTGCTGCGGCACCACGCGCACCCGTGCCGACCTCCATTTCACCAGCAAGACCGGCATCCGCTTCGGCACCCTCAATGCCGACAAGGCCCCCCTATTCACCGAACACATATACGCCAGCCCCGTCGCAGGCAGCTGGTGGAGCGGCGGCTCCCCAACCAGCAGCGCCCGCTCCGCAATCGGCCGCTCCCTCACCAACCAGTCTCGGCGCAGGAAAGAGTTCTTCGCTCGATGATAATTTGCTGCAGGAGCTGGAAGTGTCGCTTGAGCACGAAGCGCGAAAGACGTGGACGCCGGCTCCTACTGCCTCTCCCGCAGCTCCGGCAACTTCAGCCGAACGCGAACGTGCGATCGATGACGAACTGACCCAGCTCCTCGGCAACCTGACCACACCCAAGCGCTGATCGATACGCGTTTAGACGCCCTTCAAAGACAAACGGCGCCTTCACAGACGCCGTTTGCCAGACCAAGAAACAAAAAAGCGGCCTCGGGGCCGCCAAATCTTAATCGTCTCGGTATACTTTCTCGCGTCGCTCGTGACGCTCTTGCGCTTCAATCGAGAGCGTGGCGATCGGACGTGCATCCAGTCTCTTCAGCGAGATTGGTTCACCCGTCTCCTCACAATACCCGTAGGTTCCTTCATCAATACGCTGCAAGGCGGCATCAATCTTGGAAATCAGCTTGCGCTGACGATCACGGGCACGCAGCTCAATCGAACGGTCCGTCTCAGACGACGCCCTGTCCGCCAGATCAGGCAAATTTGCATTTTCCTGCTGGAGGATTTCGAGCGTTTCACGAGCTTCACGGAGAATATCGTTCTTCCATGCAATCAGCTTGCCGCGGAAGTAGGATTTCTGCCGCTCGTTCATGAAGGGCTCGTCTTCGGAGGGAACGTAATCGTTAACCACGATATCTGACATTCGACTCAAATCCCAAAGCTGCGATCCGGCGCCTATATATTCTGGCTTACAAGCTTACACAAGTTCTAAGACTAACAAGGTCACACACTTGTTAAGGCCTATTTATTAGTCACTTAGCACGTAATTCCCGCAAACTTACGCTGATGTGCCAGAGAATTGTGCAGTGCACACCATCACGCATCAGCCCCCGTTGCTACGAAATGCGGTGATCGATAAACATGCCTGAGGTGCCAATCTGGGCCGGCACCATCAATTCGGGGGACCAAGCATGACCCGCCTCTACCTCCTCAGACACGCAAAGGCGCGTTGGGCAGAGCCCGGCGTACGGGATTACGACCGCCCGCTTCACCCCTCGGGAGATGAGGACGCAGAGGAGATGGGTCGGGAAATGCAGCGATCCGGGTTTATTCCGGATCTGGTACTGTGCTCCGGAGCCAAACGTGCGCGCGATACATGGAAAGCGGTTGCACGCAGCATCGAGGTTAATGATGTCGGATATTCGGACGCGCTCTACAGCACTGATGCCGCCGGATACCTCGACATCATTCGCGAGGCCAAAAGTGACGGATCGATACTGATCGTGGGGCATAATCCCATGATGGAGGACCTGGCGATCGGCCTCGCCCGCGACGGGAACGAGCAGGCAATGGCTGCAGCCCGGCGTGGATTTCCGGCGTGCGGGCTGGCGATACTCCGCTTTCCGGCCTCCCTTTCCCGAATAGCTCCAGAAGACGGATTTCTCGAAAAGTTCCTGAAGCCGGCGGGCATCTGATCTTCCACAGGTTTCGCCAACCCTTCCAGCGGCAGCGTTGGGACACTATATCTGGCACCAACTCGCCTTTATAGGGGACGCCTTGGCCAGCCTCACGACCTTTACCGACGACGCGCTGATTGCTCTCGACACCTTGGCCGGTCATGCCACTGGACTGGTAAACCCGACACTCAGGCTGGGAGTAACCGGCCTGTCTCGCGCGGGGAAGACCGTATTCATTACCTCGCTTGTTCACAATCTGCTCCACGGTGGCAGGCTCCCGCTTTTTGAGGCGCAAAAGAGCGGGCGCATCGCGCGGGCGTACATGGAGCATCAACCAGACGACACCGTGCCTCGTTTCCTTTACGAGGATCACGTTGCGGCGCTGCTACGGCGACGGATATGGCCTGACTCGACGCGCGCAATCTCAGAGATGCGCCTGACCATCGAATACGAGTCGGCGAGCGGATGGGGCCGAATGTTTTCGCCCGGCCGCCTTGCGTTGGACATCGTCGATTATCCGGGTGAGTGGCTGCTTGATCTGCCGCTTCTGGCAAAGGACTTCACCCAGTTTTCCAGGGAAGCGCATGAGTTGTCTGCGCTTCCAGTCCGCTCGGACCTGTCTGCAGAGTGGCGCGCTCTTGCAGCAAACGTCGACCCGGATGCGCCGGCTGATGAAGTCGCGGCAAGGGAATTGGCGGAAGCGTTCGCCAACTATTTGCGGGCCTGCAAGGACGATTCGCGCGCTCTTTCCACTTTGCCGCCGGGGCGCTTCCTGATGCCCGGAGATCTTGAAGGATCGCCTGCCCTCACCTTCTCACCGCTGCCCGACCTGCCTGATACGAAAAGCAAGCCAGGTTCCCTGCGCGCCGTGATGGAGCGTCGATACGAAGCCTACAAGACCCATGTCGTCCGGCCGTTCTTTCGCGAACACGTCGCCAAGCTGGATCGCCAGATTGTTTTGATCGATGCAATGCAGGCCATCAATTCGGGGCCTGACGCTGTTCAGGATCTCGAACGGGCCCTTACAGAGATTCTGGCTTGTTTTCGCCAAGGACGCACCGGGTTCCTCACCGGCCTTGTTGCGCGAAAGATCGACCGAATTCTGATCGCTGCGACCAAAGCTGATCACATCCACCATGAAAGCCATGATCGGCTCCAGGCTATCGTCCGACGTCTGGCAGCACGCGCTGCAGAGCGAGCGAGCCTCTCCGGCGCCGAGGTGGAAGCCCTGGCCATGGCCGCGATTCGTGCCACTCGTGAGGGAACGGTAAAGCATGGTTCGGATAGTCTGCCGGTCATCATCGGAACGCCACTGGCTGGTGAGACGATCGATGGCGAGACCTTTGACGGCGAAACCGAGACGGCGATCTTCCCGGGCGACTTGCCAGCTTCCCCCGATGACCTCCTGGCATCATCGAACAATCAGATCCGCTTTGTGCGCTTCCGCCCCCCCAAGCTTGAGCAGACTGCAGAGGGGGTCACCCTGTCGCTTCCGCACATCCGGCTTGACCGCGCCATGCAGTTCCTTCTGGGAGATCGGCTAGCATGATGCCACCGCGCAAACCTGCAGCCTTCAAGCTCAAAGAAGATAAGCCCGAAAGCGGCTTCGCGATGGCGCGCCCGCCGCGCGCGATCTCACCGGATCTCGTAACTCCGGTGGAAACCGATGTTTTTGAGCAAGAGGGCGTGGAGCACGATGTCGCCGTCCCTCCTCCTCCCGTATCGCGTCGTCGATCTACGATCGGTTCGATCTTCTTTGCGGCAACCGGGCTTCTTGTGTCCCTAGCAATCGGTATGTGGGTCGACGGCCTCATACGCGACATGTTCTCGCGCTCCGACTGGCTGGGTTGGTTTGCCTCTGCGGTTACGGCCGTTGCTGCTGTCGCCTTTGTCACGATCCTCGCTCGCGAACTGGTCGGGCTGGCGCGGCTCAATTCCGTCGAAAAACTCCGCGCTGACGGCTTGGCGGCTGTCACCAGTAAAGACAATCGCCGCGCTAAAGCGTTCGTTGCAGACTTGACTGGCTTCGTTTCAAGACGACCGGAGACTGCGGCCGGCCGACGGGCGATGAACGATCTGCAAGGCGAGATCATAGATGGTCCCGATCTTGTCCGCCTGGCGGAGTTGGAACTTCTCGCGCCCCTCGACGCACGCGCGCAGGAGTTGATCTTGAACGCTGCCAAACGAGTGTCGGTCGTGACGGCCGTAAGCCCACGCGCCTTGTTCGATATTGCCTATGTCTTGTTCGAGGCGGGCCGGCTCATTCGACGGCTCGCGGAACTCTATGGCGGACGACCCGGTACGCTTGGTTTTGTTCGCTTGATCAAAGATGTCCTTGCTCATCTGGCGGTCACCGGCGTCGTCGCGGCTGGAGACGAGTTCGTGCATCAGGTGCTGGGCCAAGGACTCGCTGCGCGGCTTTCCGCGAAACTCGGAGAAGGCGTCGTTAACGGCATGATGACCGCACGAATTGGGGTTGCCGCAATGGAGACGGTGCGTCCCATGCATTTTCACGCGGTCAAGCGCCCGGGGATGAGCGACTTCCTCGCTTCCCTCACCCGCTTTGCAAAGGATAAGGGCGTCGCAGACCCTGCAAGAGGAAAAGCGAATCCCGAGCAAGCTTGAGGCTTGGCGACTTTGCCACACATCTGTTAGAGGTCACGAATAGTAGACGAAGCGTTAACCATTCTTCTTCATGGTTCGACAACAGTCTCCAGTTCTGTTCTCGGGTATTTCGATGATCGTACGCATGGCTTTGTCCGCGCTCTTGCCGGTTGCAACGGCGGCGGCCATCTTGAGTTCGCCCTCCGAGGCACATGCATCAGAACCGGACCGGAAGTTCTTTAACAAAGTTGAAGGCGCTTGGTCGGGTCCCGGCGAAATCGTTGCAGGCAAGTACAAGGGCACCCGCTTCACTTGCAATTTCACGGGCATCACCGACAAGCAGAAGGTCGGTGTGTCGCTGGACGGCGGCTGCCGGGTTGGCCTGTTCACACAAAAAATGTCGGCGATCGTCGAACATGCCGGCCGCAAAGGCTATCGCGGAACCTTCATGGATGGTGCGGTAGGTGAAGGGCTCGATGTTGTCGGTGGTTCGGTGAAGGGCCACAAAGTCACGCTGAATCTGACTCGTAACCAGCTCAACGGAGCGATGCTCGCGAGCCTGCCTGATGATGACACGCTGCACGTTACGGTGTCAGTGCGCGTCGACCAGCAGATGGTGCCGGTCATCGGTATGAACCTGAAGCGCGTAAGCGCCTCATCGATTGGTGCGATCGCCGGCAAGTAAGCTTGCCGGCAACCGCCTTCGCCATCAGGTCAGTTGGCGACTTTCTCGAACAATTCGGCAAAGTGCTTCTTGGCCTTGCCTGGATGCTTGACCGCCTTGGCTTCCTCAAGGTTTGTCGACTCGCCTACTGACACGAGCATGACCATCCCCATACCGTAGTGGGGCGTGCACTTGATGCCGTACAGGCCCTCTTGAGTCACGGTGTAGGTGATCTCCTCATTCACCTTCCCCTTGAAGCCCTCCGCGCCTGCAGGAAGCATTCCCTTAATCGTTTCAGCATTGTGCGACTTGTCCTGAGGGACGAAACGGATGGTGTCACCTGGTTCGGCCTTCAAAAAGTCTGGCTGGAAAACCATGGCACCCTTGTCCCCCTTGTTGAGCATCAGGACCTCGTGTTCCGCCGCCATCGCTGGCACAGCAAACGCCGTCGCTGCGGCAAGCGCGATCACTGCCAATGTCCTGTTCATCTTATTATCCTTTCTGAAGTCAGGTTCGCCGAGAGAAACACCTGCTCGGCGCAGGTCTGGAGCTAGCGGGAGGAGCTGGCTCAAAGACTTTCCTCGCTGATCGGCTGGATCGTCAGCGTGTCCTGTTTGCGATGAAATGCGATCGCGAGTCGGAAGGAGTGCGCGACGCGCAGTGCCCGATCCATGAACAGGTCGGCCACTTCCTCCGGGCACAGAGCGTGAACTGTCTCGCGGAACAGAGTCAGCCATCGCCTGAAATGCGGTTCATCAAGCTCGGGGATCGACACATGATGAGGGAGCGGACGTCCGTCATACCTGCCGGTACGAAGGAGCGTGGACGACCAGAAGTCGCACATCTTCGCCAGGTGAACCGGCCAATCGGCGGCCGCGATCCGTGAGTTGAAGATCGGACTCAGAAGTTCGTCGCTGCGAATGCGGTCATAGAAGCCATGAACCACGTCGCGGATCATATCCTCATCCAAAAGTTCAGGCAGCGTCTTGCCATCTATGACAGCCGTGCGCGCTGATACCGGACGTCCCTTCATCGCTACGGTCCTTCTTTCCGCGGATGTGATGCTCTACCGCCTCAGATGGGGCGAGTGATATCACCTCGCCAGCGGCGAACGGCGTGAGAAAGCGTCGCACTAACCCTGCGGTAATCGTGGTTATCCCACGCATAGGGCTGCTGGATGAGGATGTTCCAGGCTGTGGCATTCCCGGTACCGATCCTTGTTGCTACGATCTGCACAATCAAAGCAAGGAATCGAGGATATGGGTTCACTCACACGTTTCTCAGTCGCGCCGTTGGCGACTATGACACGAAAACTCGCTGGCGTTGCGTCCGGACGCGCGGATCCGGACCTTGTGATCCGTGGCGCGCGGGTTCTTTCCACCTATTCTGAACGGATCCTGGCGGACCGGGAGATCTGGATTTCGGGTGGACGCATAGCCGCGGTGAAGCCGTCCGGCTCCTACCAGGGCAGCAGTTTCAACCTCTATGACGCGCGCGGCGGCATCATCGCGCCTGGCCTGGTTGACCCTCACCTGCACATCGAATCCAGCATGGTCACCGCATGCGCCTATGCAGAAGCGGCGCTTTTGAATGGCACGACCACGATCTTCTGTGACAGCCACGAGATTGGCAACGTCATGGACGTTGCTGGCGTGGAGGCGATGCTGGAGGATGCCCGCAGGGCACCGCTCTCCATATTCCTGACCGTGCCGAGCACCGTGCCAGCCACCTCGCCGGAGCTTGAGACGGCTGGCGGCGACCTCACCGCCGAGAAGATCGGAGCGCTGTTCGACAAGTGGCCGGAAGCTCTGGCGCTGGGCGAGAAGATGGATTTCGTTCAGGTCGCGATGGGCGACGAACGCAGTCACGCCATCCTTGCCGCAGCACTCCAGCGCGGCCGTCCCGTTTCTGGTCACGTCTATGGCCGGGAGTTTGTGGCAGCCTATGCCGCTTCGGGCGTGACCGACACCCATGAAGCAATCGACCGCGACATTGCCGACGACTTGCTCGAAGCAGGGATCTGGCTTTTCCTTCGCGGTGGACCTCCGACCACGCCGTGGCACAGCCTGCCGGAAGCGATCAAGACAATCACCGAACTGGGCGCTTCCCACAAGCGTATCGCCGTCTGCACCGACGATCGCGATGCCGATGATCTCCTCATGTTCGGCCTGGACTGGGTTGTGCGCGAGGCAATTAAGGCTGGCATGAGCCCGGAGCAGGCATGGTCGATGGGATCGCTGCATGGCGCGACGCGCTTTGGCGTCGAGAATGAGGTCGGCGGTCTCGGCGGCGGGCGCCGCGCGGACCTTGTCCTTCTGGACGACGCTATGAAGCCGGTGAACACCTGGTACGGCGGCGAACTCGTCGTTGAGGATCGCAAGGTAACACCGCTGCTCGACAAGGAATTGTCCGATCGCTACCGCTACCCGGATGCCGCCTACAGGACAGTGAAGCTGCCCGAGAAGCTCAAGCTGACCCCGGAGCTACCCGCCGAAACGGTGACGATCAACGCGATCCGCACCGAGCTTCCAGGTATCACGCTCGGCCATGAAAAGATCATGCTCGAGGCAGCCAACAGCTGGCAGGAGCATTTCGATCGCCACGGCCTCTGCTTCGTCACGGTCGTCGAAAGACACGGCAAGTCCGACGGCAACGTCGCTTATGGCCTTCTCAGCAATTTCAGCCTCAAGCGCGGCGCCGTGGCCTCGTCGGTTGGGCATGACAGCCACAACATCATCATCGCCGGGCTCAACGAAGAGGACATGCAGGTCGCCCTCCGAGCCATCGAGAAGACCCAAGGCGGAGTTTGCGTGGTCGTCGACGGCAAGGTCACTGCGATGGTCGAGCTGCCGATCGCCGGTTTGCTTTCTGAAAAGCGAGTGACCGAAGTGGCAGAAGAAGTAAAACTGCTCAAAAAGGAGTGGGACGCGGCTGGCTGCTCCATCCCTTACATGGGCTTCAACCTGATCCCTCTTTCTGTGATTCCCGAGATCCGGATTACCGACAAGGGTCTGGTTCTGGTTCCCGAGATGGAAATCGTACCGCTCGTTGAGGGCGCCTAGCTAACACCACAAGGCACCCCCGTTCACACGGCGGGGGTGCCGTTCCGTTCATCTTGATTTCGTGCGATAGCTTATCTTTCCCAACGCCACTCGAACCTACGAGGCGCACGATGTCGGCCAGCACCTCAAACCCCACCAGCGCCAAAGTGCACACGCTACCAGTGGCAGGGGCTCAAGCCACCAACTCTCTTCTCCGAAACCCCGGCACAAAGCTCGATCTGGGCTGGCTTGAGGAAGTCCGGAACGTAAACCGTTCGGCGCTGGAGAAGCGCGCTGCGACGCTGGTGAAACGCCGCTCGATCAAAGGCGAGAACCAAGCCGCCTGGCTGCTGCGGGCCCTCTCCTTGATGGACCTGACCACGCTGAACAGCAATGACACTGATGAGCGCGTCCGACGTCTGTGCGCGAAGGCAATCAATCCGTTACGGCGAGATCTCGTGGAAAAACTTAAACTCGCTGATATGCAGATACGCCCGGCAGCGGTCTGTGTGTACCACCCGTTCCTGTCCGTAGCCTCGAATACTTTGGAGGGCTCGGGGGTACATATCGCTGCGGTATCCACCGCGTTTCCACATGGCCTTGCGCCGCTGTCGACACGATTGGACGAAATTCGCGCTTCCGTCGGTGCAGGCGCTGATGAGATCGACGTGGTCATACGCCGGGGGCTCGTTCTAGGTGCCCATTGGCAGGAATTGTATGAGGAGGTCTCTCAGTTCCGCGAGGCATGCGGCGACGCACATCTGAAGGTTATCCTCGGCACGGGCGACCTGGCGAGCTTGCGCAATGTAATGATCGCTTCGATGGTGGCGATGATGGCAGGGGCTGACTTCATCAAGACCTCGACGGGCAAGGAAAGCGTGAATGCCACCCTGCCGGTTGGCCTCGTCATGTGCAGGGCCATCCGCAACTATGAAGAGCGCACCGGCTTCAAGATCGGCTTCAAACCCGCCGGCGGCATATCGACGGCCAAGGCCGCCCTCGAATGGCTCATTCTCATCAAGGAAGAGCTTGGCCGGCGGTGGCTTGAACCTGATCTGTTCCGGTTCGGAGCCTCAAGCCTGCTTAACGACATAGAGCGCCAGCTCGAACATCATGTGACCGGGCACTACTCCGCCTCGTACCGGCACGCCATCGTTTAAGGGTTGGATCATGAACATTCTCGAGCGCTACCACGCGATGGAATATGGCCCTGCCCCCGAAAGCCGCGCAGAGGCAGACGCCTGGATTGCCAGTCGAGATTTCTCCAGATCCCTCTTCATCGACGGCAAATGGAAGACGTCTTCGAAGGCAGCTTCCTTCCTCACGCGAAATCCTGCCACCGAAGAGTCGCTGGCAAACATCTCTGAGGCGTCTGAGGCAGACATTGACGCGGCAGTTGGCGCTGCGCGCCGCGCGCTAAAGAAATGGCGTGCGACATCCGGCTACGATCGCGCCCGCCTGCTTTACGCGATCGGCCGGACGATGCAGCGCCACGCCAGACTGTTTGCGGTTCTTGAGACATTGGATAACGGAAAGCCAATCCGTGAGAGCCGGGACATCGATGTTCCGCTCGCCATCCGGCACTTTATTCACCACGCCGGCTGGGCTCAATCCTTGGAGCGAGAGTTTCCCGGCCAGCATGGCGTTGGAGTGTGTAGCCAGATCATCCCGTGGAATTTTCCACTTCTGATGCTGGCATGGAAAGTCGCGCCCGCCCTCGCCGCTGGATGCACGATTGTCCTGAAGCCTGCAGAGTTTACGCCGCTGACCGCCATTCTCTTTGCCGAGATCTGCGAGAAGGTGGGCGTCCCGCGGGGCGTCATCAATGTCGTGCATGGCGGACCATCAACTGGAGCGGCCATCGTCGATCATCCGGGCGTCGACAAAATCGCCTTCACCGGCTCGACCGAAATTGGAAAATCGATCCGGAAAGCTACGGCAGGAACCGGCAAGAAGCTGTCCCTCGAGCTTGGCGGCAAGTCCGCATTCATCGTCTTCGAAGATGCTGATCTGGATTCATCCGTAGAAGGTCTGGTCGATGGCATCTGGTTTAACCAGGGCCAGGTCTGCTGCGCCGGTTCTCGACTTCTAATCCAGGAGAGCATTGCCGAAAGCTTCATCAGCAAGGTGAAGGCTCGTATGGCCAAACTCCGCGTCGGCAATCCCCTCGACAAGAACACCGATATCGGCCCGCTGGTGGACAAGAGCCAGCTCCAGCGCGTCGATAAACTGGTTTCCGAGGGGCAAAAGCAGGGCGCAGTATGCTGGTCGCCGGAAACTAGCCTCCCGGATTCCGGGAGCTATCACCTGCCTGTCCTCGCGACCGACGTTGCTCCGTCGAACGTGCTGGCGCAGGAAGAAGTTTTCGGCCCAGTGCTTGCTGTGATGAGCTTCCGCGATCAATCCGAGGCGGTCGAACTCGCCAACAACACGCGATACGGCCTTGCCGCCTCAGTCTGGAGCGAGAACATCAACCTCGCGCTGCATGTAGCCCCGCAACTGAAAGCCGGCGTTGTCTGGATTAACGGAACGAACATGTTCGACGCGGCGTGCGGCTTCGGTGGTTTCCGTGAAAGCGGCTTTGGCCGCGAAGGCGGCAGGGAAGGCATGCGTGAATATCTGCAGCCACTGCCGGATACGGGCAAACGGATAAAGCTAAAGCGCTCTTCGCTCCCCATCCCATCTGCAGCTTATAGCGCCAGCGACTTGATCGACCGCACGCCCAAACTCTTCATAGGTGGAAATCAGGTGCGTCCCGACGGCGGCTATTCCTTCCCCGTCGTTGGCCCGAAAGGCAAACTGATTGGGGAAGCCGGGCTTGGCAGCCGCAAGGATATTCGCGACGCCGTCAGCGCCGCAAGAGCGGCCAGCGCGTGGCGGAACGCGACGGGCTATAACAGGGCACAGATCCTTTATTTTCTGGCAGAGAACCTTGCTGCGCGGAGTAAGGAATTTGCCGACCGTCTGCGGACGCTTGTGGGAAGCACGGGGGCAGCAGCGAAGTCAGAAGTCGACGCTGCAATAGAGCGAATTTTTGCAGCGGCCGGAATGGCCGACAAATATGAAGGGGTTGTGCATCAGCCACCCGTGCGGGCTGTTACGCTCGCCCAGAACGAGCCTGTTGGCGTTATCGGGATCGTTGCTCCTGAAGAACAGCCGCTCTTGGGTCTGATCGCGATGCTCGCGCCGGCCCTGGCCATGGGCAATTCCGTCATCGCTATTCCATCAGCACGCCATGCCCTTATTGCAACCGATCTCTACCAGGTCTTTGAAACTTCGGACCTGCCGCCGGGTGCCATAAATCTGGTCACCGGCCTTGCCTCGGACCTCGCGCCCGTCCTGGCGCAGCACGACGATGTCGACGGCCTTTGGGTGGTAGCGGATGAAGGTATTTGCCGTCTGGTTGAAGGCGAGGCCGCGGGAAATCTCAAGCGTGTGTGGACGTCGAACGGCTATGCTGTGGACTGGGACGGAAGCCATGGCTCGTTGGAACGCTTTTTGCAGCGCTCGGTTGAAATCAAGAATGTCTGGGTTCCCTATGGCGATTAAACGCCGGTTGCCCGGTCCGGTCCTCGAGGAGGCGGCTTGCTATGAACGATGACAAGCGACTTCCCGACGATGCCCTTCTCCCAAGGGACACCCGCAGGTCGCTTCCAATCGCGCTTTTGCGCGCGCGCGAAGCGGTCATGAGCCGCTTCCGTCCCGTCCTCGCCGAACAGGATGTGACCGAGCAGCAATGGCGGGTAATCCGCGTCCTGGCGGAGGAGAACCCGCTCGATGCCACCGAGCTTGCCGAGCGCGCCTGCATCCTCGCCCCGAGCCTGACGCGCATCCTCAGATCTCTGGAAGAGCGCGGGTTGATCGTTCGCGAGCGTGATCAGCTTGATGGCCGCCGCTTGCTTTTGTCGCTGTCTGCCAAGGGGATGGAAATCATCTACGCCGTCAGTCCAGCCAGCAAGGACGTCTACGCGGACCTCGAGGCGCGATATGGCCGCAAGCGCCTGGACGACCTTCTCGACATGCTGGGAGACCTGGCAGCTTTGAAAACCGACCAGTAGCTTCAGCCGAAGATTATTCTCTCCGCCATATGCAGGCTCAGACCCGCGAGGCCGCCGATGATCATACCGTTAAAGCGAATGAACTGCAGGTCCCTGCCAATATTGAGTTCGATGAGACGCGTAAGCTGCCCCATGTCCCAGCCGCGGACCTGTTCCGAGATAAACGTCGCAACCCCGCTTTTCTGGGATTCCACAAAGGCACCCAGCGAGGTGACAAAGCCGTGGTTCATCTCAGCCCGCAGCTTCGGGTCTTCGGCCAACCGCTTGCCAATCTCGACAAGCATAGCTGTCAGCTGGCCCTTGAGCATCGAGTTGGGGCTCGTAATGTCAGTTTCCACGAAACTCCGTACCGCCTTCCAGGCATGGACCGAGAGTTCTGCGAGCTCCGGCCGTGACAACAGAGAGCGCTTCAGCTTTTCTGCCCTGTCGGCATAATCCGGTGACACGCGCAAATCGGCGATAAACCTCTCGACGAACCGATCGAATTCCCGCCTCATCGGATGTTCCAAGTCGCTCTGCACCTCTGAAATCAGAGCGCCGCCAGATGCGACGATCTTCTTCAACAGGTAAGCGTCTGCCTTGAACATATTGGCTAGGCTCGGCAGTTCGGTACGGATCTTATCACGTACGCTTGCAAGAGCCGCTTCGTCGTTCAGCATGCCTCCGAAAACACGGAGCAGCTCGTCGAACAGCTTTTGATGGTGACGGTCTGCGGTGACCGCCTGAAGAAGATCAGCGGCAAGGGGTGCCACCTGTACCTTTTCGAGCTGCGCATTCAGCCGACTGGAGACGAGTTCACGCAGATGATCGTTGTTTTCGAGAGCTGTCAGAGCCTGAGGAGCCACCCGTACGGCAAAATTGGAGAGGCTTGAAGAACGATGTGGGGCAGCGAGCCAATCCGCGACCATCATCCCAAAATCGACTTCGCTCAGCTTTGCGTTCACCGCCCCCGCCGAAAGAAAATTGCGCTCGATGAAACGCCCGAGATTGTCGGCGATCCTGTCCTTATTTGAGGGAATAATGGCTGTATGCGGCACCGGGAGACCGAGCGGCCGACGAAACAGTGCAACAACCGCATACCAGTCCGCCAAACCGCCAATCGCAGCAGCTTCGGCGAACGCCGCGACAAATGACAGTAGCGGATATGTTTCCTGAAATGTGCGAGCGGTGAGAAACACGATCACGCAGCCGACCAGAGAAGCCGTGGCCACCGCCTTCGTCTTTCTAAGCGCTCTCTGCTTGGCGAGGTCGTCACCGGAGAAGTTAGTTTGAGAATCGCTCGTCATGCCGGTTCCATCTCTTCATTGACGGAACCAATGTGGGTGGGCGAGCCGAAAAGATCACCTCCCCTGACCCAATAAACTAGGCGGCGAGGTATCGTCCGAACATGCCAACGCCCGGTCGGGCTGGCAGCGAGGGTGTCGGCTCAAGCTCGATGATCCCAACAGTCTCCCCGTCCTCAAAGCGCAGTGTCGCGTTGAACTTGCGGGCGAGGCGCTTCATCGCCTGGTTCTGCGGATGGGTAGTGACCAACAGACGCTCGTAGCCGAATGCGCGCGCGCTCTCGATCAGGCGTTCGAACAACAAGCCGCCAAGGCCTCGATGTTGGAGCGCACGTTCAACGCTGAATGCAATCTCGCCGGTTGGGAGCCGGTCCTCAGGACGCTCGTGCAGCTCGGCTGCCCCCAAAACCTGACCGTTCTCGACGTAGCCGATAACGAGTGCGCCATTGTGGAAAGACCGCTCGGCATATGACGACACAAAGCTGTCGCTCGTCGGCCCGTTGAAGCGGTCGCGTCGGCTTAAATCATCCAGACGCAAAAGGTGTTCGCGGAATTGCGGCAGTTCCGAGGGACGCAGCAGCCTGATGGTCCCTGTCAGGGGCTGCGCGACTGATGATAGGCTGCTCATTCCACTATTCCCTGTTGTCCCTCCGCGACGGTTCTCCGCTTACCCTGGATATTGTGCATTGCAACATAAACTTCAAGGCGAGAAGGGATGCGCTGGATGCATGCCTGCCCTGCCGAGGTTTAATCCTGAAAATTTTCCTCACCTTTTGACAATGTTCTAGAACCCTTCTAAATTCGAATAGATGAAGTGGAGATCCTCTCCGACGATTTGAAAGGCTTGCCATGCGGCTGACACGTCAGACCAACTACGCAATCCGCCTGTTGATGTACTGCGCGGCCAACGAGGGCCGGCTGAGCCGCGTCTCCGAGGTCGCCAGCGCTTACAGCGTATCCGAATTGTTCCTTTTCAAGATCTTGCAGCCGCTGGTCGAGGCAAAGATTGTCGAGACGGTTCGCGGCCGCAATGGTGGTGTGCGCCTGGCTCGCCCGGCCAGTGAGATTACCCTATTCGACGTTGTTCGCGTCACCGAGGAAAACTTCGCGATGGCCGAGTGCTTCGAGAATGACGCTGCCGACTGTCCGCTGATCGATTCTTGCGGCCTCAACGCGGCCCTGCGTAAGGCGCTCGGCGCCTTTTTCGAAGTCTTGGAAGGCTATTCCATCGATGACCTCGTCAAGGCGCGACCGTCTATGCGGGACTTGCTCGGCATTCCGGACATGCCACAGATTGCAGGCACTGCCTGAGTCCCCAACGATCCCGATGAACAAAAAAGTGCGCGCGATCCAGCGGTCGCGCGCACTTTTTTAGGCAGATTTCAGGTTCTACTTGTTGAGGATCAGCTTTCCTTGGCGGGTAATCTTGAGGCGATACATCGCGCCGCCATGTTCAATGCCGATCTCATGGGTTCCGCGAAACAGATTGTCACTAGAGACGACGCGTGCGACCGACTGGACAGGACGTTGCACGAATTTTGGGCCACCTTCGATTGCAATTGAACGACGGAAGGACGGATGATTCGACGGAGTGAAGCTGTTCACGGGACCGCGCCTTTCTTGCCGGTTGCTCGTATCGGCGGCATGCCGCCACCTGATTATTACCTGAGTGATTTATCAGGTTTAAGCCGATTCGCAATACATGAGTGGATCGCTCATGTATAATTCGTCAGGACGATCCCTTGGAAGTCAGACAGGAGGTAGCCATGTACTTCGCCATGAACCGCTTCAGGGTCCGCATCGAAGCGGAACAGGAATTTGAAACGGTCTGGAAAACGCGCGATTCGCGACTGCACGAAACACCGGGTTTTCGTGACTTTCACCTCCTTCGGGGCAAACAAAATGAGACCGGAGGCTTTACGCTCTATGTGTCCCACTCTGTCTGGGAGAGCGAAGCTCACTTTGTCGACTGGATGCGGTCGCAGAATTTTCGGCAGTCCCATCGCCAGGCGGGCGATCAGAAATCGCTCTATCTGGAACCGCCTGTTTATGAAGGCTTTTCGATTGTGGAAGGGGCATGAGCCCCTCCCTGTTATTCCGCTGCAGCTAGGAGGCTTGCATTTCCACCGGCTGCCGTCGTGTCGACGCAGACAGCTCGCTCAACCGCGTACGCGGATGGCTCAATGGGTTGTGTCACCAGCCGGATAATCGGGCCATCTCGTTCAGCAAGTACCTTTCGCACTGCTCGCAGCTCTTCCGCATCTGCGACCAGCGCGACCAGGTCGACGTCCAGCGTGGCAAGATGCTCGTCTGCGGCCATCCCGTCCAAAGCCTCAAGCGGCAGCCCCTTGCCCAACAATGGCTCGAGGGCCTTGTGGGCGCCCGGAGCGACCGCCAGCACCGAATTGCCTACCGCCAACGCCTGAATCACCTGCGCAAGAAGCGCGTCAGCATCTGTCCCAAGGCAAAGCACCCGCCCCCGAGGCGCAAGGCGAAGCATATTGCTCTCCCCCGTCGGGCCCGGAAGATCGATTGGACCTACATCCAGCGCTGCCGCCGCGGTCATTGCCTCTGTCGCCTTCCCTCTGAGGTGTTTGCGCAAAATGGCAATTCGGTCATGTCGCTCCTCCCACCCCTGTTGAGATGCGACCCGGAGATGATCCTGCAGCATACGCAGGCTTACGGGTAAACCTTGTGTGCGCGGCGTGTCAGCCTTTGCAGGGCGTTTGCGAAACCTGTTCAGATAGTGAGGCCCACCCGCCTTCGGCCCGGTGCCCGATAGCCCCTCGCCCCCGAACGGTTGTGATTCCACAACAGCGCCGATCTGGTTACGGTTGACGTATATGTTTCCCGCCTCAACGCCATCAACGATCCGCTGCACGCGTTCATCAATCCGCGTATGCAACCCGAATGTCAGCCCATAGCCCTTCGCATTTATATCTTTGATGACATCGTCGAGATCCTCTGCGTCGAAGGTCGCGACGTGAAGGATTGGGCCAAACATTTCGCGGTCCATCTCCGCGATGCCGTCGACACGGAAGATGTGCGGCGGAACAAATCTGCCGTCCTTGTTCGTCTCAAGTTTCGCGATCAGGCGCCCGGCGGCCTCTTGCTGGCGACAATAGGCAAGGAGATCATTGCGTGCCTGATCATCGATCACCGGACCGACATCAGTAGCCACATCCCATGGATCTCCAAGCGTCAGCGTGCTCATCGCCCCCTTCAGCATGTCGAGCACTTTGACCTCGACATCTTTTTGCACGTAAAGGACCCGAAGAGCCGAACAGCGCTGGCCCGCGCTCTGGAAGGCGGATGCGACCACATCCCGGACCGCCTGCTCAGGCAGCGCGGTCGAATCGACCAGCATCGCATTCAGTCCGCCCGTCTCGGCAATGAGCATCGCATCTGGAGCAGCGGTATTTGCGAGCTGGCGCTCGATGATCCGCGCGACCTCGGTGGAACCGGTGAAACAAACGCCAGCAATTCTTGGATCAGCGGTCAGCGGTGCGCCAACAGATGGGCCGTCACCAGGAAGCAGCTGAAGCACATCGTGTGGGACGCCCCCCTCCTGCATCAATGCCACCGCGCGAGCCGCAATCAGCGGTGTCTGCTCGGCGGGTTTAGCCACAACCGCGTTGCCCGTAACAAGCGCGGCTGCAACCTGGCCAGTGAAGATTGCCAGCGGAAAATTCCAAGGAGAGATGCAGGCAATAACCCCACGGGCAATTGTACCGGGTTTTTCCTGCAATGCCCGGTTGGCGTAATAGCGAAGGAAGTCGACTGCCTCGCGCAATTCTGCGACTGCATCGCCGAGGGTTTTACCGGCCTCCCGCGTGCACAGAGCCAGGAGTTCAGCTGTATTTTCTTCGTAAAGATCAGCGGCCCTACGCAAGGCGGTCGCCCGCTCCGACACCGGCAGCCGCTCCCAAGCGGGCTGCGCCGCAAGGGCGACATCGACGGCCCTCTCAACTGCCACCGCGTCAGCCTCGTAACACTCGCCAACAACCTCATCCGGAATTGCCGGGTTTACGATCTCGCGGCGAACGTTGCCCTCTCCAGCACTCCAACGGTAGGGGGCTGCGAAAGCCCGCTGCCCTGCCTGAATTTGCTCCAACGTCCGTGCATCATTGAGGTCATAGCCCGCTGCACCAAGCCGTTCGGAACCGAAAATGTCGCGCGGACGCGCTATCGCAAGATTGGCTGCGGGGCCATCCTTGTGCGCCTCGAAGGGGTCCGCCGCGATCGTCTCGGGTTCAACGGACTTGTCCACAATCTGATGGACGAAGGACGAATTTGCGCCGTTTTCAAGAAGCCTTCGAACGAGGTAGGCAAGCAGGTCCGAATGCGCTCCTACGGGCGCATAAATCCGGCAGCGCGTGTTCTCTGCTCGCCGCACCTCATCATGAAGAGCCTCACCCATCCCATGCAGTCGTTGGAATTCGAAAGACTTTTCGTCTTCGGCCATCTCGAGGATGGCTGCGACGGTATGCGCATTATGGGTCGCGAACTGCGGGTAAATCCGGTTGGTCATGCCAAGCAGCTTCCGCGCATTGGCGATGTACGAGATGTCAGTGTTTCGCTTGCGCGTGAATACGGGATAGCCTGAAAGACCTAGCACCTGGGCGCGCTTGATCTCGGTGTCCCAATACGCGCCCTTCACCAGTCGGACCATGATCTTTCGGTCCAGCGTCTGGGCGAGCGCGTAGAGCCAATCGATTACATAGCCAGCCCGCGTTCCATAAGCCTGCACAACCACACCAAAGCCATCCCAGCCATTGAGCCCTGGATCCGACAAAACACGCTCTATGACTTCCAACGAAAGGTCGAGACGATCTGCCTCCTCGGCATCCACGTTCAGCCCTATCCCGGCGTTACGAGCCGCGAGCGCGAGCGAAAGGAGCCTTTCGGCCAGAACGGGCAGTGTTTTTTCCGCTTGAATTGCCTCGTAGCGCGGATGAAGTGCCGACAACTTCACCGAGATGCCGTGATTTTCGGCGATCTCTTTCGAGGTCGCCGTCGCCGCAAGAGTTGCAATCGCGTCAGCATACGCTTCGTGATACCGCAGGGCATCAGCTTCGGTGCGGGCCGCCTCACCCAACATGTCAAAGGAATAGGTGTATCCCTTCCGAGAGAACTCCCGTCCGCGCTTGATGGCTTCATCAATCGTCCGGCCCAGAACGAACTGCTCTCCCATCTCCCGCATGGCTGCCGACACAGCGCGCCTGATTACGGGCTCGCCGAGGCGGCGGACCATTCCCCGCAACGTGCCTTCAATGCCGCCCTGGCCTTCCTCCAGCACCTTGCCTGTGAGCATGAGAGCCCAGGTAGAAGCGTTGACGAAGATGGAAGCCGATGAACCAGACCGCGCTGACCAATCGTGCGGTGCGATCTTGTCGCGGATCAGATCGTCAACGGTCTCTGCATCCGGCACGCGCAGCAGTGCTTCGGCCAGACACATCAACGCGACTCCCTCACGGGTGGAAAGTCCGTATTCCGCCAGGAACACTTCCATCAGCTCAGGCTTGGACGCGCCTCGCACCGCGCGGACGAGATCAGCCCCGCGCCGGGATATCGAGCGACGCTGGTCGGCCGATAACCGCGCCTCCCCGATCAGACGTTCAACGGCGCCCGCTTCGTCTGGAAGGTAATTTTCACGGATGATGTGACGGATCTTCTCGAGAGACGACATTGGCAACTCCTGACGTTGCTAAGACGAACTACTAGCACTCTATCATCTCGCAGGCGGCCGATCCGCCCAATCCGTTCGACTCTATAGCCCGTTCGACCTATAACATGTTCACGCTTTGAACATAACGAACCACACGCAGCCATGTCAGAAGACCAACTGGACCGCATAGATCGAAATATCCTGGCGGCGCTCGCTGCAGACGGGCGCCTATCCGCGTCCGAGCTCGGCGCAAAAGTCGGCCTGTCAAAAACGCCCGTGCAGGCCCGCGTCAAAAAACTCGAGCGCGAAGGGTTCATCCGCGGCTACTCTGCGATCATCGACCTCGAGCGTATGGGCGAAGGTCACGTCGCATTTGTGCAGGTAAAGCTATCGGACACGCGCTCGACAGCGCTCGATGCATTTAACCGTGCAGTACTGGCCATAGCGGAGGTTGAGCAATGCCACATGATCGCGGCGAGCTTTGACTATATTCTAAAGGTGCGGACAAAAGACATCGCCGCATATAGGCGGGTGCTGGGCGAACGCATTTCCGCACTGCCGCACGTGGCACAGACCTCAACCTACGTCGCCATGGAAACGGTCAAGGACCGATAACTCACTCCAGCGTCTTCAAAAAAGCGATAAGGGCTGCACGACCGCGATCGGTAAATGTGATCGGCGCAATTTCGCTGGTACCAGTGCTGGCGGCAGGCGCGTCGGAATAGTGCTGGATGACTTCTTCAAGCGTCTGGAGTTGACCAGCATGCATGTACGGTGCGCGACTTGCGACACCGCGCAACGACGGGGTCTTGAAAGCACCCTTCATCGCAGCCTCATCCCGAACCATAAACCGAAGCGCGTGGCATTCCTCTGCCTGTGCATCGCTATAAGGCCCGAGGCAATTAAAGGGATCGCCGACGACGGACTCAAGAACCGCTGACCTGCCAGGATCCGCAGGCGCCTCATCTCGCCTCGGCACGCCGGTATTATGAAAAAAGTCGTCGGTGAACCTCGGCCCATTATGGCATTCGATGCAACCCGCCTTGCCGATGAAGAGCTTTAACCCCTCTATCTCCAAGGAATTGAACGAGTTACGGTCGTCAGCTTCCACTGCGTCTGAGATAATCGCAGCGTACCGATCGAACCTTGTCGCCTCAAGGCTGATCGTTCTCTGAAAGGCCGCTAGCGACTTGCCTACATTGGCAAAGACCCGGTTGATCTGGTCCTGTTCCGCTTCACCGCGCGTGTGGTTCTGATCCCTTTCCAATAATGTAAGCTGAGGTAGATCGGGCTGCCCGCCCACCTCAGGCAGCGCGCCAAACACCGCCTCATATTCGGTGCGGTAAACCTCCGCTATAAGTTGCGCGACGCCCGCACGGCTGAAGCCATGTTCGCGCGGATCTTCCAGCGGCACCAAAGCCTGTGCCCACTGGCTGTCCTTCGCACCGTCCCACATGAACCAGTCACCATGCGCGGCGCCAGCGAGCGGCATAGTTCGACGCGTGCTCGTACCTATGCCCTTCCCCAGTGGCTCATCGTCCTGAAACTGCCGCTCCGGATCATGGCAACTCGCACATGAAATCAAACCATTAGCCGAGAGTCTTGCATCGACGAATAACCTAGCACCAAACGCCGCCGCTGCCGGATCATCTGCAAAACGGTTGCTTTGGTCGGGCTCAAGCGACCCAAGCTCTGAAAGTCGAAGCTGGGCGATTATTTTTTTCTCGTCGTCCGAAAATGGCTCGCTAGAACAGGCCGACAAGGCGGCGAGAGCAATCAGGCACGAAACAAGATGAAGACGGATCATCGAAGATCACTGTCAGAGCATGAGATTGAAAGTGACGCTGTCGCTGCCCACGTCGCTTTCGATTTGGAACGTAAGTTCCCACCAGCCGCCCATGTTGAAGCGTACACCCTCAACCAGGTACCGCCCATCGCCCAGCTCTCGCGAAACCTGCGGCTCGGTCGGCAAGCCATGACCATGATCCGGCATCCCGCCATCAACCTCAATGGTGACTCCCGCAGCCGGAGTGCTGTCGGCGCTTGCCAGCGTCAGGACCCAATTGTGCACTGGCCCCACTGAAACAGGCTCCGTTTCTGGCTCGATGGAAGCGAGATACGTGCCGTTAACGGACGTTTTGGATCTGGCCAGATCAAGTTCCGCCGGTGGGGGCGTCAACATCCGTGTACCGATTAACGCGGCGATGATGACGCAGACAGCAACCACGCCAACCAAGACAAACTTCTTCATGACAGCTCTCCCCAATCGCGCAGAACCCCTTGCCAGTTTTTGAATGCGGTGTAGACACGCAGCGGACTACACAAGGATTGATCGAATGAACGGTACCGCGTCTATCGGCGAATGTATGCTGGAACTATCAGGCACCGGCACTGGCGACTGGAAACTCAATCACGCCGGTGACACGTTCAACGTGAACTGGGCCCTACGCGCCTTGCTTCCGGCCGATAAACCTACCGACTATGTCAGCGCATTCGGCGATGATCCCTTTTCGACGCAACAACTCGACTTCTTCGCCGCCAGCAATATCGGGACTGCCGCAAGCCCGCGCATTCCCGGTGCCCGCCCGGGCCTCTATGCCATTACACTTACCGGAGCTGAGCGTTCCTTTACATACTGGCGTGGGGATTCAGCTGCACGTCGCCTTGCCGACGATCTCGACCTCCTAAGCAAAAGCCTTCAAAATAAAGAGCTTATCTACTTTTCCGGAATCACTTTGGCAATTCTGGAAGACCCGGCTCGGGCCAATCTTTTTGAGGCTATCCGCACCGCGAGGAAAGCCGGCAGCCTTATCGCGTTTGACCCCAACTACCGGCCACGTCTTTGGACCTCGGAAGAGCAGGCACAACGGGCAATCGCCGAGGCAGTGAGACTTTCCGATATTGCACTGCCGACGTTTCCGGACGAGCAAGCACTTTTCGGAGACGAGAATCCCGAAGCTACGGCTGAGCGCCTTGCTGCGCTGGGGCTCAACGAGATCGTTGTTAAGAACGGCGAAGAGCCCGCGCTTGTCATAGCAGACGGCAGGAAAGAATTGCTCCCAGCGCTGCATGTAGCGTCTCCAGTCGACACGACGGGTGCCGGCGATTCCTTCAACGGCGGTTATCTCGCAGCCCGAATTCTCGGGAAAACACCTTTCGAAGCCGCACTTTGCGGCCATCGCGTTGCAGCTACGGTCGTACAGGTACGCGGCGCTCTGGCGCCATTCGAGGCCTTGCAGAAGGCTTTCGCAGGCTGATCAATCCTCGTCGGGCGAGCGAAACCGGTACTCCGTGACTTGCCGATAGACCTCGCCCGGACGAAGGATCGCTTGAGGAAAGTACGGACGGTTTGGCGAATCTGGCCAGACCTGAGGTTCAAGACAGAACCCTGCATGGGTCCTGTACTGCCGCCCCTCAAGGCCGCGTGTTTGAAAACCGGGAAACTGGCCGCTGTAGAATTGCAGGCCGGGTTCCGTGGACCACACTTGCATCTCGACCCCTGACGCGGCTCCCTGAACCCACGCCATCTGCCGCAGGGGTCCACGCGCGGCGCCGAAGCAGAAATTGTGGTCGTAGCTGGCGTGGACCGTATCGCCAAGGCGAATGGGTCGCGGCATCATAAAGTCGAAATCCGTTCCAGCAACCGGCAGCACCTCGCCTGTCGGGATGCAATCTTGATCAACTGGCATATAGGCCAGCGCATCAATTTTCAGGCGATGATCCAACGCATGGCCGGCCCCGCCATCGTCCAGATTGAAATAGGAGTGGTGGGCAAGGTTGACCAGTGTCGTCCGGTCCGTGGTTGCGGACATCTCGATCGACAGCCTGCCCCTCTCCTCAAGGGAGAACGTGCAGTCGATCTTTACCGTCCCGGGAAACCCCATCGCGCCGGAAGGATCTGCGACAGTCAGGGTGAGAAAATCCGGTCCGAAATCCGCAATTTGCCAGAGTCGCCGGTCGAGACCATTACTACCGCCATGCAGGGTATTGATGCTGTCGTTCCGGTCGGTCTGGTAAATCTCACCATCCAATCGGAAGGCCCCGCCAGCAATGCGGTTGGCATAGCGCCCGACCGTAGCGCCGATGTAAAACTTCTGGGCGACATAATCTTCAAGGCGCTCGAAACCAAGCACCAATGGTGCCGCGTGCCCAGCCAGGCGCAGATCCTGCAGCACAGCGCCATATGTGAGAAAGCGGGCTGACAGCCCGCCTCCTTCTATCGTGATCCGCTCGACTTTTTCGCCATTGGCCGTGGTGCCGAACGTCTCCCGGTGCATCTTAGAGCCCTAGGCCGCCGATGCAGACGTACTTGGTGTCAAGGTAATCATCGATGCCCTGGTGACCGCCCTCGCGGCCAAGGCCTGATTCCTTGACTCCGCCAAACGGTGCTTCAGGCGTCGTGATGAGGCCTTCATTTACACCGACCATTCCATATTTGAGCCCTTCCATGACCCGGAAAGCGCGACCGAGGTCGCTGGTGTAGAAGTAGCAAGCGAGGCCAAATTCCGTGTCATTCGCCAGCGCTACGGCCTCTTCCTCCGTCTCGAACTTGAAGACCGGAGCCACAGGACCGAAGATCTCTTCCTTCATGAACTTCATTGAAGGCTGCGCGTCGGCGATGACGGTGGGCTGGAAGAATGACCCGCCAAGCTCGTGACGGCTTCCGCCCGCGACGACCTTGCCGCCCTTGGACGTGGCATCGGCGATCAACTCTTCCACCTTTTCCACCGCACGTTCATCGATGAGGGGCCCTTGCTGAACACCGTCCTCCACGCCAGGACCAACCTTGAGTTGGTTGGAAGCCTCGGCCAGCTTGGCTACGAACTGGTCGTAGATACCCGCCTGAACGAAGAAGCGGTTGGTGCACACGCAGGTCTGTCCGGAGTTGCGGTATTTGGCCATCATCGCGCCTTCGACAGCACGGTCCAGATCGGCATCGTCGAAGACGATGAACGGCGCGTTGCCTCCAAGCTCCATCGATACCTTCTTTACGGTAGAAGCCGACTTCGCGATCAAAAGCTTTCCGACCTCCGTGGAGCCGGTGAAGGTGATCTTCTTGATGATCGGGTTTTCGCAAAGCTCATCGCCGATTTCACCAGCTGAACCGGTCACGATATTGACCACGCCGTTCGGGATCCCGACTTCTTCGCACAGAGCACCCCAGGCGAGGCCGGAATACGGAGTTTGCGAGGCAGGCTTTACGACTGCTGTGCATCCCGCAGCGATCGCCGGGGCGATTTTGCGCGCCAGCATCGAGGACGGGAAGTTCCACGGGGTGATAGCACCAATGACGCCGACGGGCTCACGCGTCACCATGATCCGGCGATCTGCCCAAGGGCTGGGCACGACATCACCATAAGCGCGACGTGCTTCCTCCGCAAACCAAAGCACATAGGCGGCCGACGAGCCGACCTCACCCTTGGCTTCTGTGAGTGACTTGCCCTGCTCCAGCGTCAGCAATTCAGCCAGCGCATCCTGATTGTCCAGGATGGCATCGTGGAGTTTCCGGAGGAGCTTCGACCTCTCAAGCGCGGAGGTCTTTTTGAACGTCTGAAATGCGCGGTCGGCAGCTTCAATTGCGCGACGCGTTTCGGCACGGCCCGCCTTGGGCACTGTGCCCAATTTAAGCCCTGTAGCCGGGTTGATGACATCAATGGTTGCGCCCGAATCGGCTTGCACCCACTCGCCATCGATCAGATTTGCCTGGCGCATGAAGTGGCTTGTTTTTTGAAGCATAGCTTCCTCCTGTCATCGGGCGCATGACACCCGGCTATGTATCGCGATGGAGCGTACAATAGGACGCGAACGCAACAAGCCAAGCAGGTTCGTCAGAAAACTGCTTGTGCCACAGCCAACCAAAAAATCGTGGTGGCAACCGCTCCAACCGTAGAAATCGTCATCGTGTTCGAAGCCAGCATCTGCCCCGCGCCGAACCGGGACGCGATCAGATACGGGTTTACTCCAGTTGGCATGGCAGCCACGATCACCACCACCTGCGCGGTTACCGGAGGCAGTCCTGCGAGCCACGCTGTCCCCAGCGCCAGCGCAGGCATGGCGATCAACTTCAGCGCAGCCGTCGCGAGGGCCGGCTTCACGTTCCCTCCCACACCGTATTTGCGCAGCCCCATCCCCATCCCGAACAGGGCTATTGTTCCTGCGATTCCGGCGAAAGCATCGACAAACCTCGTTCCGAGCGAAGGCAGAGGTAGCCCGCTTGCACGCCACGCAATTCCGCACAAAATTCCAATGATCAGCGGATTCGACAGCAATTTGCGAAAAAACTCTCTGGCGATCCCAGCCGCGGAAATGCTGGCCACGTCTCCGCCCCGCGCCCATTCGAACGTGATGATCGACGCCGCGAGCATGATTGGCAGATGAATCGAGATTAGCAGGGAAAGAACATCAAGGCCCGCCTGGCCATACACGTTGGTAAGAAGCGGAAATCCGAGCAATAGCATGTTCGAGAAAGACGATGCGATGCCGCCAACGACGCCTACGGGACGCTCTCTGCCAAAGAAGCGGGTGATCGTCAGATGACCCATGATCCAGATAATCGGGATCACCGAAAAATAGGCGCCCCAGATCGCCCAGGGCATTGCGCCCTTCAAATCGATACTGATCATGGTGCGGAATAGAAGGGCCGGCAAAGCGACCGCGACCGCGAACTCCGTCAGCGCATCGCCCGTTGTCAGTCGCAACAGACCAGTCCAGCCTGCAATATACCCCAGCGCGACGATGCCAAAGACGAACGCGATTATCTCAGCCAGTTCTAACATAAACCGCGCCTACCCCAGCCTTCTTTGCGCAGCAAGAATGCAATCAGCGTCGTTGCGCCGAGCGAGCTTGCCTTTCGCTCTCTGTTTGCGTCCCTATATGTACCTCTAAACAGGATCCGGGATGCGACTTTCAGCAATAATTTCCATTACACTATTTGTCTTAACCGCAATCCCAGCCGCCGCAACGGAGGCGGGTTGGGCGCTGCTTCGCAATGGCGGGCAGGTCGTTCTTCTTGTTCACGCCAACGCACCAGGCACGGGTGAACCCGCCAATTTCGAGATCGGCAATTGCCGTACGCAACGCAATTTGTCCGAACGCGGACGCCAACAGGCACGCAAGATCGGGGCGCTGATCGCTGCCCGATCAGAGCCGGTCGAACAGATATATTCCAGCCGGTACTGCCGGGCCTTGGATACCGTTCAACTCGCATTCGGTACGGGGGAGATTATCGAACTTGCCGCCCTGGATCCCCTCGGGACAGATCCAGAAGCAGATGAAGCTGCACATGACGAAGTTCTAAAACTGATTCGAGAATATTCAGGTTCAGGCAATCTCCTTCTTGTGACGCATCGGGAAAACGTGACGGCGTGGACGGGGATCAAGCCTCGCGAGGCCGAGGCGATCATAGTCGTGCCTGACGGCGATACGCTTAGATCCACAGGCCGAATTGTCTTCAACTAGCGGCTGCGGGGCCATTTACTAACTCGAACCAGCGGGGGGCAGGACGGCAATTTTCCCCCCTCGCCCTTTCCCTGCCATACAAAACGGATTAGACAGCCGCGATACAATTTTGTTCAGCCCCGGTTGTCAGAGGGAACTACAGTGACATCGACATTCGACAAGGTCGCCGACATCATCGCGGAAACCAGCGAGATTGATCGCGATACGATCACGCCGAAGAGCCACACGATTGACGATCTGGGCATCGACAGCCTGGACTTCCTCGACATCGTCTTCGCGATCGACAAAGACTTCGGAATCAAGATCCCGCTCGAGAAGTGGACGCAGGAAGTGAATGACGGAAAGGCCTCGACCGAGGAGTATTTCGTCATGGAGAACCTCTGCGCCAAGATCGACGAGCTGGTCGCAGCGAAGAACGCCTAAGAAGCAATACGGCGAAAGAGTTCGGCATGAGTGAGCGCGACGTCGTCATCACCGGCATCGGGTTGGTTTCGTCCCTTGGCGAAGGGGCAGATAACCATTGGCAGGTACTTTCGGCTCCGGGGCACGCGCCTCGGATCGACGCCGAGCGCTTTGCGCCCTACACCATTCATCCTCTGCCCCCTATCGATTGGGGGCAGCAAATTCCGAAGCGTGGTGACCAGCGGCAGATGGAGACCTGGCAGCGGCTGGGCACCTATACGGCTGGACTGGCCCTCGATGACGCCGGGATGAAGGGTGATGAAGCTCTTTGCGCGACAATGGACATGATTGTTGCTGCAGGTGGTGGCGAACGCGACGAAACGGTCGACCAGAGCATTCTCGATGCGGGTCGCGCACGTAATGATCGTGACGTTCTCCTCAACGAAAAGCTCACCACCGAACTGCGCCCGACGCTCTTTCTTGCTCAACTCTCGAACCTGCTCGCCGGCAACATCTCCATCGTGCACAAGGTGACCGGCTCCTCCCGCACCTTCATGGGCGAGGAAGGTGCTGGCGTCGCCGCAGTAGAGACAGCGGCCGCGCGTATTCGCTCCGGTCAGTCCACACACGCGCTGGTTGGCGGCGCTTTCCAGACCGAACACCCCGACATGCTGCTGACCTATGAATTGGGCGGCTTCCTCCATCGCAAACGCTGGAAGTCGGTATGGTCGCGCGCGGCGAATGACGGTGGTGGCATCATTTCCGGCTCTGGCGCCGCGTTCCTGATTCTGGAATCCCGCGCTCATGCCGAGGCCCGTGGTGCAAAGATCTACGCAGTCATCCAGGACGTCGCGTCAGGCCGTGCCCGTCGCGCCGAAGGAAATCTGGATCAGGCTATTTCCGGCCTGCTAAGAAATTTCAAGCTGCCGGATGGAAAGCTGATGGCAATCTCGGGCGCATCCGGTGCCCACACGGCTACGGGAGCGGAGCGACGCGCTCTCCAGGCAGCCGGTGACTTTGCCCTGCGCGGTTTTTCTTCGCTTACCGGGCATATGCGCGAGGCGCAGTTCCCCTTTGCGGTGGCCTTGGCTGCGCTTGCCGTAAAGAACGGTGCGCCCTACCCCGCCTTCGACAGCGAGAACGAGCCCACGCTTGAAGACGCGCCAAAAGCTTCGTTGGCAACAGCCATCGGTTACCATCGTTTCGAGGGAGCCGCCCTCATCGTTGCGGCTCAGGAGACGGCGCGATGACCAAGACAACTGACCATTTCGGGCGCCCGATCGTCGCCATCACCGGCATCGGCGTCGTCACCTCGCTCGGCCAGGGCGTCGAAGACAATTGGTCCGCCCTGACAGCCGGTCGCTCCGGGATCCATCCGATCACACGCTTTCCGACCGATCACCTCAACACCACGATCTGCGGCACGGTCGACTTCTTGCCATCAAGCGACAAGGGCGCCAGCGCCCTGACTTACGAACTGGCGGAACTCTCAGCTCTCGAGGCCGTCTCCAGATCTGGTCTTTCTACTGATAACTTTGGCGGCCCTCTGTTTCTGGCTTCTCCTCCGGTAGAGCTTGACTGGCGCGACCGCTTCTCCCTTTACAACAACGCGGACCTCAATCTACCTGCATACGAGCGCCTGCTCGCGGTCGCACGTGACGTCCTGCGGAACGAAACCTTCGAGAGCACGCAGTTCGGTGCCATCGCTGACCGCCTTTCCGATCGCTTCGGGACGCGCGGCATGCCGATCACGCTTTCGACTGCTTGCGCATCCGGCGCCACAGCAATCCAGCTGGGTGTCGAGGCTATCCGCCGAGGTGAAGCCGATCGCGCGCTTTCAATTGGAGCCGATGGCTCGGCAACCGCTGAAGCGCTGATCCGCTTTGCGCTCCTCTCGGCACTCTCGACGCAGAACGAACATCCTGAGAAGGCTTCCAAGCCATTCTCCAAAGATCGGGATGGCTTTGTGCTGGCGGAAGGTTCCGCTGCGCTCGTTCTCGAATCTCTGGAGAGCGCGCTTGCCCGCGGAGCAAAGGTTCTCGCGATCATGGCAGGCTGCGGCGAAAAGGCCGACGACTTCCATCGCACACGCTCCAAGCCGGACGCGTCGCCGGCGATCGCCACCATCAATGCGGCCCTGTCCGACGCTGGCATGTCAGCTGACGAGATCGACTACATCAACGCTCACGGCACTTCCACACCGGAAAATGACAAGATGGAGCATCTGTCTTTGTCGACCGTGTTCGGTGAGCGGATGAAGAAGCTGCCGATCTCTTCCAACAAGTCGATGATCGGGCACACGCTGTCGGCAGCTGGGGCTGTCGAGGCGGTGTTCTCAGTGCTCACCATGATGAATAGCGTTATTCCGCCGACCATCAACTACGACAATCCTGATCCTGCAATCGAGCTCGATGTCGTGCCAAATGTGAAGCGGGAAGCGGATGTTCGCTCGGTTCTGTCGAACTCGTTCGGGTTCGGTGGCCAAAATGCCTGCCTTGTCATGGCCCGCGAACCCGGCTAGGCCCTGACAATCACCCCGGCTGCAGCGTTATCGCCTCGAACCGGCGCCCGAACCCGCTCCAGCCGTTGATTTTCGCACTTCCGGATGCTGTACCATCAGCTGTTGCCGGAGATGCATGAGGACGAAAAACATGCGCGCATTGCAACTCGTTGAGGACCGGCGTCTCGAAGCCGTCGATCTGCCCCCACCGCCGCCGCCATCTCGCGGCGAGGTAACGGTCCGGATCAAGGCTGTCGCCTTGAACCATATCGACGTCTGGGGCTGGCGCGGCATGGCATTCGCCAAGCGCAAAATGCCGCTCGTCGTCGGAGCAGAGGCGTCGGGGGTTGTGGAGACAGTCGGCGATGGCGTCTCCAACCTCCTGCCCGGTCAGCTTGTCTCGATCTACGGTGCGCGCACCTGTGGCCATTGCCGCGCCTGCCGCGAGAAGCGTGACAATCTTTGCGAGCACGTTGGTGGCGTTCACGGTTTTCACCTCGACGGCTTCGCGCAGGAACTGGTCAATTTGCCTGCCCGCCTTCTTGTTGTTGCGCCTCCCGGCGTGGATGAGATCGGTGCCGCTGTTGCTCCGGTGACATTCGGAACCGTCGAACACATGCTTTTCGACAACGCCAAGCTACAGCCTGGAGAGACAATTCTGGTTCACGCTGGTGGCTCCGGTATCGGATCTGCGGCGATCCAGCTTGCAAAGCGGATGGGTTGCACCGTTATCACGACCGTCGGCTCGAATGAAAAGATCGAGAAGGCCAAGGCCCTTGGCGCAGACCACGTCATCAACTACCGTGAAGACCGATTTGAAGGCGTCGTGCGCAAACTCACCAAGAAAAAGGGTGTCGACGTCGTCTTCGAGCACGTCGGTGCAGACACTTGGGCCGGGTCCATGCTGTCGCTCAAGCGTGGCGGCCGGTTGGTCACTTGCGGATCGACTTCCGGCGTTTCGACTCAAATCAATTTGATGCAGCTCTTCCAACAGCAATTGAAGTTGCTGGGTTCATTTGGCTGCCGGATGGAAAACATGGCTGACGCGATGCAGAAAATGGCATCCGGTATTGTGAAGCCGGTCATCGATACCGAAGTCACGTTTGATGATATCGGCCTCGCGCTCGAGCGCATGGAAGGCCGGGACGTATTCGGCAAGATCATCCTGCGGGTCGCCTGATGTCGGGCGGCCTTGCGCCGCTCCTGCGGCCCACCATTGCACGGACATTGCGCGCGGTTAAAACCACCAAATACTGGCTGGTCGCACAACTCGCACGCGGAGTTCTCTATACGCTTCGGCTGCTCCCGGCAGAAAAGGCACTCTCCTTCGCCGAGCGAGCTGCGCGCTGGATCGGCCCGAAGACGAAGCGCCACCAGATCACGCTCGACAACATCCGGCAGGCCTACCCGGAAAAGACAGAGGCGGAAGTCGAGGAACTGGCGCTCGACATGTGGGGCCATATGGCCCGCTTGTTCGGCGAATACATCTTCATCGATCAGCTCTTTGATTATGTCCCGGGCTCCGACAAGCCAGGGCGCGTCGAGGTGATCGGCGACGAAATCTTCCTGCGCATCCGTGAACAAAGCGATCGTCCGCACATCGTCTTTACGGCGCATATGGGAAATTTCGAGCTTCTGCCCATTGCAGCGGCTGCATACGACCTGCCGATCTCGGTCCTGTTTCGTGCGCCGAACAATCCCTTTATCGCAAAATATTTGTTTGCTACGCGCGCCACGCATATGGGTGACATGGTTGCGTCCCGTGCTGGCGCTGCGTTTACCCTGGCCCGTGTCCTCGAGCGAGATGGCAATATCGGCGCGCTGGTCGATCAGAAGTTTTCCCGCGGTGTCCCGACGACGTTTTTCGGGCGCAAGTGCCTGACGAGTCCTCTCATTGGAAAGCTCGCTCGCCAATATGATTGCGATGTCTATCCTGCGCGGTCGGTTCGTTTGCCTGGTAATCGATACCGCTTGGAAGTGCAGGAAAAGCTCGTCCTGCCCCGCAACGAAAAGGGCGTCGTGGACGTGCCCGCGACCACCCAGTTGCTCAACGACATCGTTGAGGGTTGGGTGCGTGAAGATCCCGGCCAGTGGATGTGGTTCCACAAGCGCTGGGAAATCAAATAGCCCTATCGGCCGTAGTAGTTCATCACTGCGTGGCGCGCTTCCGCGAAGAAAAGCCAGCGCTCCACCAGCATGCCAAAGGTGTGTAGAACGACCGCCAGCCCCAGCGCGATCGCTGCCTGCGTGTGCCCCAGCACCGGTGACAGAAACAGAAGCGCAAGCGGAACGAGCCCTCCAGCAATCAGCGCAATGGCAAACAGCTTGTCCGCATGCTT
Source organism: Aquamicrobium zhengzhouense (assembly GCF_016124105.1). GTDB lineage: Bacteria > Pseudomonadota > Alphaproteobacteria > Rhizobiales > Rhizobiaceae > Aerobium > Aerobium zhengzhouense. The sequence continues at coordinate 323,669 of NZ_JADGMQ010000001.1, read as the reverse complement.
GCGCGCTACGCGATACCCCATTTCGCGGGTCAGATAATTTTCGTTGGTATGAGGGCGCTCGAAGAGGCGCACCGTGCCGATAGCCCCTAGCCCTGTAGCGCTCTCTGGCGTTGAGATCTGTTTCTCCCTGAGACGCAAACGCCAGACAAGCTTCGTCGCCCATGCAGCTGTGAAGAGCACCAGCGACAGCCCGGTCAGAACGACCGCACTCTGCCCTGCGCCCGCAGCGAAGAAGGCGCCAAGCAGGCTCCCGCTTGCACCCGCATATAGCAGGTAGCACGCTGGGGTCAGCTGCGTGTTCCAGGCCTGCACCGCACGGAGCGAGGCGTAGATCATCGAGGTGCAATATACGGTCACGACACAACCTATAGCCCCCAAGAGGCCAACGAGTGGCAGGTGGCGGCCTTCGAACAAGGCGAACCACGCAGAGATGCACAGTGGCACGAACGTTGCCAGCGAGAGCACGCCCTCGCGCGAAAGCCAGCTTGAGCGCCACTGCGTCAGCGCGCGCCACGCGCGTTGCGGGTTGCCGAGGTGGAGCGTCGACGACAACAACCCCGCCGATATGAGCCCTAGCGCGACGATGTGGGCAAACCGCACCCACATCGATGACGGGTCGAGAAAGCCGAGGCCGAGAACCGCTGCGAGCCCGTAGCCCAAACCAGATGCTGTCGTGAAAAAGATGATCGAGTAAGCAGGATGCATGGATCAAAAACGCTCCAGCACGGCATCGACCCATGCGAAGAAGCCCTTCGCTCCGGCGGTGTCGGCAGCAGCCAGCGGTGCGACATCTTCCAGCCGGGTCTTGGGCCGGGGCGGCAGGTACTTGTTGACGGGCAGAGTTTGCTGTTCGGGCATGAGATCGTATCCGCCACGCTCGGCGACCATGATCGAAACAGCCGAGGTCGGATCGGCAAGATCACCGAAATGCCGTGCATTTGTCGGGCATGTTCGGACGCAGGAAGGAACACGATCCTCTTCTTCGAGCGTCTCGTTATAGATCCGGTCGACGCAAAGGGTGCACTTCTTCATTACACCCGCGGAGACGTCCATCTCACGGGCACCATAAGGACATGCCCAGGCACAGAGACCGCAGCCTATGCACATATCCTCGTCTACGAGGACGATCCCATCATCAGCGCGCTTATACGAGGCACCGGTGGGACAAACGGTCACGCAGGGCGCATTTTCGCAATGCAGACATGATTTCGGGAAGTGGACAAGGCGGGCATGGCCCTTCTCGGCAGCGACTTCGCCGCCATCTGGAATAACTTCGAAGGAATGAATCCGGTTCAGGAACGTGCCGGAAACCTCCGCGCCATACGGCTCCTGATCTGACAGGGCAGCACCATAGCCGCCGGTATTCCACTCCTTGCAGGAAACGACGCAGGCGTGGCATCCGACGCAAACATCGAGATCAATCACCAATCCTAGCTTTTTGGGCGTCGGCTGCGATGGCAGGCAGGTCAATAGACATCCCTCCAACCGGGATACATCGCAGACGCAGTCACTGGCTCCACTCCTCGCCGTATCGGATTTCTGCTGGCGTCTCGGTCGTTTTCAGGACCGGCTGGAAATACGGCTCACTTTCTGCTGGCGGCTCTGCCTTCTCGATACGGACACGAAGATCATACCAGGCCGCCTGGCCGGTGACGGGGTCGGAATTTGACCAGCGCATCCCGTCTTGTTGTTCTGGAAGAAGCTCGTGAATCAAGTGGTTCAAAAGGAAACCTTTTTCCCCTTCCGGCGCGTCTGGATCCAGTGCCCACGCCCCGCGTCTCTTTCCAATTGCGTTCCAGGTCCACATCGTATCCCGATTGGCAGTGTCAGTCCGCTTGACCGGCACCTTGATGCGTCCGTGGTGTGAGGACACCCACGCCCAGTCGCCATCTTTCAGCCCATGGGCATCGCAGATCTCGCCCGGCACGAACAGATAGTTCTGCGTATAGATCTGCCGTAGCCAGGCATTCATCGAACCCCATGAATGGTACATCGCCATCGGGCGCTGTGTGATGGCATGGTACGGGAACTCATCACGATCAACGGCCTGCTCTTCCAGAGGCTCGTACCAGAGCGGCAGAGGGCTGAACGCAGAGAGTATTCGTTCCCGATGCTGCTCCGGCGCAATCGGCTCGCGCACCCCCTGGGCGGATAGCATGAACTTCGCCAACTCTTCCGACCAGAGCTGAAACGTCACCGGCTGAGGGGTGTCGAAGAACCCCATCTTCACGGCGAAGTCCTGATAGGCCGCGTTGGCATGTTTGTAGAATTGCGCTTCCACGGGAATGGGGGCCGAGAAGAAAGACCCGTTCTCGATATATTGTTCGAGCTGACGTGGATTGCTCGCCCCCCTGCCCGCGCGTGTTCCATCTGATCCGCGAAACCCGGCCAGTGGCCCGATGCCGGGCCTGCGTTCATGGCGCACGATATAGTCTGCGTAGTCACGATAGAGCGGCTGCCCGCGACTGTCAGCGAAGCCTGGCAGCCTGAGGCGGGCACCAAGATCCAGAAGTACGCTCTGAAACGCACGCACATCCCGGTCCGGCAGCAGCACAGGCCAGCGAATTGCATCGTTCACGGAATCCGGTTCGGCAATGGGGCGGTCCAGAAGCGAGATGCAATCGTGCCGCTCAAGGTAGGTCGTATCCGGCAGGATCAGGTCCGCATACGCAACCATTTCTGACGAATATGCATCCGAGTAGATGATCTTCGGTATCCTGTACTCGCCCGTCGCTTCGTCCTTTTCCTCCAGCATGCGAATCGTACCCGCCGTGTTCATCGACGAGTTCCAGGCCATGTTCGCCATATAGAGAAACAGCACGTCCACAGGATACGGATCACCGGCATGCGCGTTGGCGATCACCATATGCATGAGGCCGTGGGCGGAAAGCGGAGCATCCCAGGAGAAGGCCTTGTCGATACGTGACGGTTGCCCTGCTTCATCGACCAGCAGGTCCTCAGGACCAAGCGGGAAGCCGAGATGAGGTCCGGACAGCGGTTGGTTCGAACCAAAATGCTCCGCCCTGCCATGCGGGCGAGGATGAGCTTGCACCGGCTTCGGGTAAGGCGGCTCGTACCTGAAGCCCCCCGGACAATCCACTGCTCCGATCAGCACCTGCAGCATGTGCAGTGCCCGTGCCGTTTGAAAGCCGTTCGAATGCGCGGAAATTCCTCGCATGGCGTGGAACGAGACCGGTCTCCCCACAAAGCTCGCGTGGTGATTTCCGTGGACGTCCGTCCATGACTGCGGGACCTCGATTGCCTCCTCGAAGGCTACCCTTGCAATCTCGGCAGCAAGGCCGCGTATGACGTCTGGAGAAATACCGATCTTGTCCGCAACCGCCTCGGGCGAGTGACGCGGATTGAGGTACTCCTCAACAAGAAGTTCGAAAGAGGGCCGAGCGACCGTTCCGTCATCCAGCACAATCCGACCGCTCAAAGCGGGCTGTGCGCCCTTTGACCCAACCTCCACGGCACGCTCGGTCACGGTTTCCCAGATGAGAGGTTTGCCATCCGCAGAGCGCGCAAAAAGGCCGTGTCGATCAGTGCCGGGCGCATCGATCACAAGCCAAGGCGCATTCGAATACCGAACAAGATAGTCGATATCTATCTTACGGGCCTTTAGAAGCTCGTGGACGAGCGCGAGGATAAGAAGGCCATCGGTGCCCGGGCGAACGCCGATCCAGCTGTCAGCGACCGCAGAATAGCCGGTACGGACCGGATTGACCGACACGAAGCGCGCTCCGCGCTGTTTCAGTTTGGAAATGCCCATCTTGATCGGGTTGGAATCGTGATCTTCCGCCACGCCGAACATCACGAACAGCTTGGTGCGCTCCCAATCAGGCGCACCAAACTCCCAGAATGCCCCGCCGATGGTCATGATCCCAGCGGCTGCCATGTTCACCGAACAAAAGCCGCCGTGAGCGGCATAGTTTGGCGTCCCGAATTGTTGCGCCCAAAAGCCGGTGAGCGACTGCGACTGGTCTCGCCCGGTGAAGAAGGCAAGTTTCCTGGGATCGTCTGACCGAACCTGCCCGAGCCATTCGCTCGCCAAAGCAAGCGCCTCATCCCATGAAATGGTACGAAATTCGCCCGAACCTCTGGGTCCGGTGCGCAGCAATGGCGCGGAGAGGCGCGCCGGCGCGTAATGCTGCATGATTCCGGCAGAGCCCTTGGCGCACAGAACACCCTTGTTCACCGGATGATCGCGATTACCCTCGATATAACGGATCTTGCCGTCTTTGAGGTGCACATCGATACCGCAACGACATGCGCACATGTAGCATGTCGTTTTCCGAACCTCGTCCGAGACCGGTTTCGAAAGATCGATTTGGTGCTGCGTCATGCCAGGCTGCCTCCTGGCCTCAGGCTATTGAATAGCGCCCCGGAATGAAATGCCTCACCCGGGACAAGATGTGGAATAAATTCCCGGCTCAATTTTCGATGATGATGCGGGTGTTTCCTGCCCCAACCTTGTTGACGAGCGTGTAGAAGGTCTCCGCGTGTTCCGGGTCCAAGCGGACGCAACCATGCGACACCGGACTTCCGAGCCGGTCTACCTCAGTCGTGCCGTGGACGGCCCAGCCGCGGTCATAGAACACCGAAAATGGCATCTCCTCACCGTTGTGCGTACGTGAGTGCCACATCCTGTGCATCCGATAAGGTTTGTACTCGCCTCGGGGAGTTCCCCCAAACTCGTCAGCTCCGGTGGATACCACCCATTCGTGGATCACCTTGCCATAGTGGCTGACGACCATCTTCTGCTCGGCAACATCAACGCGCGCAACGACTGCGGCGGCATGAGCGCTGCCAACAGCGAGGAAAAAGGCACCAGCCATGATGGCCAACCGATGACGCATGATTAACCCCGACCCATCAATTGAATGTTTCACATCCGAACCCGGCGGTTCAAGCCCACATATGTTTCGGAACATCCTAACAAAGCGCTCGCCGTGATCCTCACAACCCCGTGAGACGCTGGCCCATGCACAACCTTTGTCAGCCACACTTGCCAAGCAGAAGCCAAGCCTGCTCAATTGGCACATGACAGAACGCTTGCTCTCCGCCATCGACCAACGACGCGACGACCTCGTCTCCCTTACCGTTGATCTCATTCGGTTTCCGACGATCAATCCTCCGGGAGAGGCCTATACCCCATGCGCAGAATATATCGCCATGCGGCTGCGCAAGGCTGGATTCGGGATCAAGATGATCCGCGCCGAAGGCACGCCCGGTGACAGCGATCGATATCCGCGCACCAATGTGATTGCTCGGTTCGATGGCAGAAGCTCCGGCCCGACCGTCCACTTCAATTCGCATATCGATGTCGTTGAAGCCGGCGAAGGCTGGACAGTCGATCCCTTTGGTGGAGAAGTACGGGATGGTCGGGTCTACGGCCGCGGCGCCTGCGATATGAAAGGCGGCCTCGCCGCGTCAATCATTGCGGCAGAGGCGTTCATCGCCACCTACCCAGATTTTCCCGGCGCCATTGAGATTTCGGGAACAGTCGACGAAGAGTCAGGTGGTTTTGGCGGAGTCGCTTATCTCGCCCAACAGGGCTACTTTTCAAAGCCACGAGTCGACCATGTCATCATCCCGGAGCCACTCAACAAGGACCGAATTTGCCTTGGCCACCGAGGCGTGTGGTGGGCGGAAATTGAGACGCTTGGCTCCATAGCCCACGGCTCCATGCCCTTCCTGGGCGATTCCGCTATCCGGCATATGGGTGCCGTTCTGAACGCGTTTGAAAGCGACCTCTACCCCGCCCTTGATCGGAAGACCACGACCATGCCGGTCGTGCCTGAGGGAGCACGAAGATCGACATTGAACATCAATTCGATCCACGGCGGACAGACTGAAGACCACTTCCCGGGCTTGCCGTCGCCCAACGTCGCCGATTCTTGTCGCGCGATCATCGACCGCCGCTTCCTTCTTGAGGAATCAATCGATGAGGTAAAGGGCGAGGTCGTCTCAATTCTGGAGCAGTTGAAGAGTAATCGGCCGCGATTCGATTATCGCCTCCGCGACTTGATGGAGGTGCAACCGACGATGACCGACCGCGATAGCCCGGTTGTTCAGGCGGTCGCCAAATCCATCCACGAGATATTCGACCGCGAGCCGCAATACGTCATATCACCGGGCACATACGATCAGAAACATATCGCCCGTATCGGACACTTGTACGACTGCATCGCCTACGGCCCAGGGATCCTTGACCTCGCACACCGTCCGGACGAATGGGTCGGAATTGAAGACATGATCCAATCTGCGAAGGTTATGGCGCTGACCCTCAACCGCTTGCTCCTCGGCCAAGACTGAGCCGCATTCATAGCCGTTCTCTGACGAGCCCACCTGCAGGGCCCAACGGCTTGTGCGCATACCCCGCAAACCCACCACTGCATTAAAACACAAGAAGGGGCCCGAAGGCCCCTTCCCGAAGTCTCTAATGAAAAAGCTGCAATTATGCGGCTTCTTCGTTCTCCTGCTCAGCCTCAACGCGAGCGCGGTCACCCGCACCCTTTGCCGAAGTGTCGCGATCAACGAACTCGATGACAGCCATCGGCGCGTTGTCACCAAAGCGGAAGCCCGCCTTCATGATGCGCAGGTAGCCACCGTTGCGGGTCGCGTAACGCGGTGCGATGACGTCGAACAGACGCTTCGCTGCTGCTTCCGAACCGATTGCCGACGCTGCCTGACGACGTGCGTGCAGATCGCCGCGCTTGCCAAGGGTGACAAGCTTCTCAACGATCGGGCGAAGTTCCTTCGCCTTCGGCAGAGTGGTGGTGATCTGCTCGTGCTCGATCAGCGAGGCAGCCATGTTCGAGAACAGCGCCTTGCGGTGGCTGACAGTGCGGCCGAGACGGCGACCGGATTTTCCGTGGCGCATTGGCCTACTCCTTCTCTAAGAGGCTTTTGCCTCAATATTGGTCTTCGTAACGCTTTGCGAGCTCTTCGATGTTCTCTGGCGGCCAGTCCTGCACTTCCATTCCGAGGTGCAGACCCATGGCAGCGAGAACTTCCTTGATCTCGTTGAGCGACTTGCGGCCGAAATTCGGCGTGCGAAGCATCTCGGCTTCCGTCTTCTGGATCAGGTCGCCGATGTATACGATGTTGTCGTTCTTGAGGCAGTTCGCCGAGCGGACAGACAGCTCCAGCTCGTCCACCTTCTTGAGCAGCGCAGGGTTGAACGCGAGTTCTGTAACCTGCTCGGAAGCAACTTCCTTCTGCGGCTCTTCGAAGTTGACGAACAAACCAAGCTGATCCTGCAGAATGCGAGCAGCGAAAGCCACTGCATCCTCACCGGTAACGGCACCGTTGGTCTCGATGGTCATAGAAAGCTTGTCATAGTCGAGAACCTGGCCCTCACGGGTGTTCTCAACCTTGTAGGAGACCTTCTTGACCGGCGAGTAGAGGCTGTCGACCGGAATAAGACCGATCGGAGCATCTTCAGCGCGGTTACGCTCAGCCGGGACATAGCCCTTGCCGGTGTCGACGGTGAATTCCATGCGGATTTCCGCGCCCTCATCGAGCGTGCACAGCACGTGATCCGGGTTGAGGATTTCCACATCGCCGACCGTCTGAATGTCACCGGCGGTCACAACACCAGGACCCTGCTTGCGCACGACCATGCGCTTCGGGCCCTCGCCTTCCATGCGGATGGCGATTTCCTTGATGTTGAGAACGATATCGGTGACGTCTTCGCGAACGCCGTTGATCGACGAGAACTCATGCAGCACGCCGTCGATCTGAACGGCCGTAACGGCGGCTCCACGAAGCGACGACAGCAAAACACGACGCAGAGCGTTGCCAAGCGTCAGGCCGTATCCACGCTCCAGAGGCTCCGCAACCAGAGTGGTGACGGTATTGCCCTTGGTCGTGAACTCGATCTTGTTCGGCTTGATGAGTTCCTGCCAGTTTTTCTGAATCATTCAGTTCTTCCTTCCATTCCCCGACACCATCCAATCGTGACGGGCATAAGTGGAAACCCGAGAGGAGCGCAGTGCGCTCATCGAGTGTGTGAATTCGTCAGACGCGGCGCTTCTTGCGCGGGCGGCAGCCATTGTGCGGGATCGGCGTGACGTCACGGATCGAGGTGATCGTGAAGCCAGCAGCCTGCAGCGCACGAAGAGCCGACTCACGACCCGAACCCGGACCGCAAACCTCAACCTCAAGCGTACGCATCCCGTGTTCCTGCGCCTTGCGAGCTACGTCTTCCGCAGCAACCTGAGCAGCAAACGGGGTCGACTTACGCGAGCCCTTGAAACCCTGTGCACCTGCCGACGACCAGGCAATCGCGTTGCCCTGTGCATCGGTGATCGTGATCATGGTATTGTTGAACGTGGAGTTGACGTGAGCAACGCCCGTCGAAATATTTTTACGTTCGCGACGGCGAACGCGTCCGGCTTCCTTGGCCATCTAAAGTCCTTCCGATTGATATCAACGCCGCCGTACTACCAGCGGCTACACCTTGGCCAGCGACAGCCCGAAGCCGTGCACTGGCCAAAATCCAATTGTGATTACTTCTTCTTACCGGCAATCGCCTTCGCCGGACCCTTGCGGGTGCGGGCGTTGGTGTGCGTGCGCTGGCCACGAACCGGCAGCGAGCGACGGTGACGAAGACCGCGGTAGCAGCCCAAATCCATCAGACGCTTGATGTTCATCGACACTTCACGACGCAGGTCACCCTCAACCTGGTAGTCGCGGTCGATGGCCTCCCGGATCTGCAGCACTTCCGCGTCGGTCAGCTGATGAACGCGACGATCGAGCGGAATACCGACTTTCTCAACGATTTCGGCTGCGAACTTGGGGCCAATGCCGTGAATGTACTGAAGCGCGATGATGACGCGCTTGTTTGTCGGGATATTAACACCGGCTATACGAGCCATGGTCTTTCTCCATATCGGCCGACGGATCACGCGATCGCGGCGGCGGTTTCGGTTATCCGCGTCCGGTGGAGGCCGGCCCTTGCGGAGATTTATTGCTCCAAACGGATGGACGGTCCCGAGGGACCGCCACAGAACACCCGATTAGAAGTCGCGCCGCTGTATTCTTTAACACAACGGAAGTCAACACATTGCGGCAGCTCCACGCCGCATTGTGTTAGCGAGACAGCAATGCCTCGATCTGTGCGGTCACATCATCGATCGGCGCCATACCATCAACCTGCCGAAGCTGATCGTTGGCATAATAGTAGCCGATCAAGGGTGCCGTTTTCTTGTAGTACTCGCGCAGACGCTCCTCAAACACCTCAGGATTGTCGTCCTTGCGAACCGGCTGGCCAGCGGCCTTTGCTTCTTCAGCGCGGTTGACGATACGGCCAACCAGAACCTTGTCGTCGACGACAAGCTCAATCACCGAATCCAGCAGGATGCCCCGTTCTGCCAACATGTCGTGGACCGCATCAGCCTGCGCGAGCGTGCGCGGGTAACCATCAAGGATGAACCCCCTATCGCAGTCCGCTTGATCGATACGTTCAGCTACGATCGCATTTACGATCTCATCCGAAACCAGTTCACCAGCATCCATTACCGCCTTGGCACGCTTGCCGACTTCCGTGCCGTTTGCGACGGCTGCACGAAGCATGTCCCCCGTCGACAATTGTGGAATGCCGTACTTTGCAACGAGCCGTTGCGCCTGCGTGCCCTTACCGGCACCGGGCGGGCCGAGTAGAATAAGTCTCATCGTCCCCTCTTACCTCCGCGAAGCTTAGACTTCTTGATCAACCCCTCATACTGATGCGCGATCAGATGACCCTGAATCTGTGACACCGTATCAAGCGTGACGCTGACAACGATCAGGAGAGAAGTCCCACCCAGATAGAAAGGAACACCCGTCGCGGAAATCAGAAATTCGGGAATGAGGCAGACGATCACCAGATAAATCGCACCGACAAGCGTAATGCGCGTCAGCACATAATCTATATATTCCGCCGTCCGCTCGCCCGGGCGATAGCCTGGAATGAAGCCAGAATGCTTCTTGAGCTGTTCAGCGGTATCCTTCGGGTTGAACACGATCGCCGTGTAGAAAAACGCGAAGAACATGATCATGCCACCGTAAAGCAGCATGTAGAGCGGCTGGCCGTGGCCGAGAGCCGCAAGAATCGAATTCGCCCAGGCAGGCAGAGCTGTCGTATCCGAGAAACCAGCGAGCGTGGCCGGCAGCAGCAGAAGCGACGACGCAAAGATTGCCGGAATGACACCTGCGGTATTGAGCTTCAACGGCAGGTGCGAGGTGTCGCCCTGGAACATGCGGTTACCGACCTGGCGCTTCGGATACTGGATCAAAAGACGTCGCTGTGCCCGTTCGAAGAAGACGATCACGGCGATCAGGACAACTGCGAGGACCAGAATCGCAAGAATCAACCCGGTCGACAGCGCGCCCGTACGGCCGAGCTCGAGGGTACCGCTAAGAGCCGAAGGCAATCCGGCGACGATACCGGCGAAGATGATAAGCGAAATACCGTTTCCGATGCCGCGAGCCGTAATCTGCTCACCCAGCCACATCAGGAACATGGTGCCGCCGACCAGCGTAATGACCGCTGTCGCACGGAAGAACCAGCCTGGATCAGCCACGATCTGATTGCCCGACTCCAGGCCGACCGCAATGCCGTACGCCTGAACGACGGCCAGAAGCACTGTGCCATAGCGGGTGTACTGATTGATGACCTTACGGCCCTGCTCGCCTTCCTTCTTCAGCTGCTCGAGCGTCGGGACAACCGACGTCATCAGCTGCATGATGATGGAAGCGGAAATGTAGGGCATGATGCCAAGGGCGAAAATTGCCATGCGCTCGACAGCGCCGCCCGCAAACATGTTGAACATGCCAAGCACGCCGCCAGACTGTTGCTGGAACGCCTGCGCGAACGCCTCCGGGTTGATACCCGGCATGGGTATGTAAGTGCCGAGCCGGTAGACGAGCAGCGCACCCAGTGTAAACCAGATCCGCTTCTTCAAGTCTTCGGCCTTGGCAAAGGCCGCAAAATTCAGGTTGGAAGCTAGCTGTTCCGCTGCCGATGCCATAAAATAATCTCCGTATCGTCACACAGCGAGGTCCGCCACATGGACGGACCGTGTGTTACCGAAGCCACGAGATAGGCTTCGGCCCGAAAAGATGCAAGCGGCGGTTTGTACTTGCACGAGTTTGATCGCTAATTTTCGACCAACCCATACAAGACAAACCGCCGCCTGAATAAACGCGAAGTTATTCGGCTGCAGCCACTTCCGGCAACTTAACCGAACCACCGGCCTTCTCGACCTGTTCGATTGCCGACTTGGAAGCACCAGCCACGTCGAAATTGACCTTGGCCTTCAGCTCGCCGCCGCCGATGACGCGCACGCCATCCTTGGCACGACGAAGAACACCAGCCTGAACCAGGGCTTCAACATTGACCGTCTCGGAAGCATTGAGCTTGCCCGCGTCGATCGCAGCCTGGACGCGGCCAAGCGTCACTTCGTTGTAGTTCTTTGCCGTCGGGTTGCGGAAGCCGCGCTTCGGCAGACGACGGTAGAGCGGCATCTGGCCACCCTCGAAGCCGTTCACGGAAACGCCCGAGCGAGACTTCTGACCCTTGACGCCGCGGCCGCCGGTCTTGCCGGTGCCCGAGCCAATGCCACGACCGACGCGCTTGCGCGACTTGGTCGAACCTTCGGCAGTACGCAGTTCGTTCAGTTTCATATCAGTTGCTCCAGCGGATTACGCCTCGTCCACGATACGGACGAGGTGGCGCACCTTGGAAATCATGCCGCGGACCGCAGGAGTATCCTCCAGCGTTGAACGACGGTGCATCTTGTTGAGACCGAGGCCGATCAGCGTAGCGCGCTGTTCCACCGGACGGCGGATTGGGCTGCCGATCTGCTCCACAACGAGGGTCTTGCCCTGCTTGTTTGCCATGATCGCCTCTCCTTATTCGTCAGTTGCGACGGCAGCGCCACGGCGCGCCTGCAGAGCCGAATACTTGATGCCACGCTGAGAAGCGACATCCTTCGGATGCAGCTGATTCTTCAGCGCGTCGAACGTGGCGCGAATCATGTTGTACGGATTCGACGAACCCATCGACTTGGCGACGACGTCCTGGATGCCGAGCGTCTCGAAGACAGCACGCATCGGGCCGCCCGCGATAATTCCGGTACCGGCCTTGGCCGTACGCAGAAGAACGCGACCTGCGCCGTGACGACCGTTTACGTCGTGATGCAGCGTACGACCGCCGCGAAGCGGGACGAAGATCAGGTCGCGCTTGGCAGCTTCAGTTGCCTTGCGGATTGCCTCAGGCACTTCACGAGCCTTGCCATGACCGAAGCCGACGCGACCCTTCTGATCACCAACGACAACGAGAGCAGCGAAGCCGAAACGACGGCCGCCCTTCACCACCTTGGCGACGCGGTTGATATGAACGAGCTTGTCGACGAAACCGTCGTCCCGCTCTTCGCGGTCACGGTTGCGATCGCGACCTTCCCTACGATCCTGTGCCATGTCCTGATCCTTATTCTTTTCCGGAGCACGGGTTGCGAAAAAGCCGGGCAAAAGCCCGGCAATGAATTTAGAAGCTCAGACCAACTTCGCGAGCAGCTTCGGCAAGCGCCTTGACGCGGCCATGGTAAATGTAGGCACCACGGTCGAAGACGACTTCCGACACGCCAGCCGCAACAGCGCGCTCTGCAACGAGCTTGCCAACGGCGGTCGCGGCGGCCTGGTCAGCGCCAGTCTTGAGCGAACCCTTCAGGTCCTTCTCAAGGGTCGACGCAGCAGCCAGCGTACGACCGGTAGAGTCGTCGATGACCTGCGCGTAGATGTGCTTAGACGAACGGTGAACCGACAAACGCGGACGGCCGTTCGCGACCTTCTTGATCTGACGGCGGACGCGCGCGGCGCGCTTCTGGATGGATTCCTTGGAAGCCATGATATGTATTCCTTGCCTTGTAAAACGAGGACGGCCATATGCGGTAGCTCGACCTTCGCCGAGCTCCCGCAACCGCGCCTCGTGGCGCTGATATTACTTCTTCTTGCCGTCCTTACGCACAATGCGCTCGTTGGCATAACGCACGCCCTTGCCCTTGTAAGGCTCGGGACCACGGTACTTGCGGATTTCCGCTGCTACCTGACCGACAACCTGCTTGTCGATACCCGTGACGACGATTTCCGTCGGCTTGGGTGTCGCAATCGTGATGCCTTCAGGGGTCTCATAAACCACCTCGTGGCTGAAGCCAAGGGAAAGCTGAATGTTCTTTCCCTGCATAGCTGCGCGGTAACCGACGCCGCTGATTTCAAGCTTCTTCTCGAAGCCATCCTTCACACCGATCAGGATGTTTTCGATCTGAGTGCGGGACATGCCCCACTTCGACCGTGCATCCTTGGACTCGTCGCGCGGCGTAACGGCGATTTCGCCGTTTTCGAGCTTCACGAGAACTTCGTCGTTAACGACGAACTTCAGCTCACCTTTCGGACCCTTCGCGGTGACCGTCTGGCCGTCGACCGTAGCGGTCACGCCGGCGGGCACCTGAACGGGCTTCTTACCAATACGAGACATGTTTCGGTCCTCGTCCTTCTATTGCACCAGCCGGCCGGATCAGAAGATCTGGCACAGCACCTCACCGCCGACATTCTCTTCACGAGCCTGATGGTCAGCCATCACACCCTTCGGAGTCGACAGGATGGAGATGCCGAGGCCGTTGGCCACGGACGGGATCGACTTGACCGAAACATACACACGGCGGCCCGGCTTCGAGACGCGGGAGATCTCGCGGATCACCGGCTGGCCTTCGTAGTACTTGAGTTCGATCTCAAGCTCCGACTTGCCATTCTCGTAGTCGACCTTTGCGTAGTCGCGGATGTAGCCTTCAGCCTTCAACACGTCCAGCACGCGTGCACGCAGGTTCGAAGCCGGCGTGGAAACGGTGGTCTTGCGACGGCCATAGGCATTGCGAATGCGGGTGAGCATATCGCCGAGGGGATCACTAAGGGACATCGTTCGTCCTCCTTACCAGCTCGACTTGACCAGGCCGGGAATCAGGCCGTTATTGCCGAGTTCGCGCAGCGCTACACGGCTCATCTTGAGCTTGCGGTAGAATGCACGCGGACGGCCGGTAACCTCGCAACGGTTGCGGATGCGGGTCTTGGACGAATTGCGCGGAAGTGCGGACAGCTTGAGCTGTGCACGGAAGCGCTCTTCCATCGGCTTTGACTGATCCATAATGATCGCCTTCAGTTCCGCACGCTTAGCGGCATACTGATCGACGAGCTTACGGCGCCGATTATTCTTTTCTACTGAGCTGGTCTTTGCCATTTCAGGTTCCTTTATTCGCTGCCGTTACTGCCGGAATGGGAAGTTGAAGGCCTTGAGCAGAGCCCGCGCCTCGTCGTCCGTCTTAGCAGTCGTACAAACGATGATGTCCATTCCCCAAATCTGATCTACCTTGTCGTAGTTGATTTCAGGGAACACGATGTGCTCCTTGATGCCCATGGCGAAGTTGCCACGACCATCGAAGCTTTTTGCATTGAGGCCGCGGAAGTCACGGACGCGCGGAAGCGCGATCGTTACCAGGCGATCAATGAATTCCAGCATGCGGTCGCCACGAAGGGTCACCTTCGCACCGATCGGCATCTCCTCACGCACCTTGAAGCCAGCAATCGAGTTGCGGGCGCGGGTGATGACTGCCTTCTGGCCTGCGATCTGGCTCAGGTCTTCAGCGGCAACTGTCGGCTTCTTCGAATCCGCAGTCGCTTCACCGACACCCATATTGATCACGACCTTGTCGAGACGCGGAATCTGCATCTCGTTGGCGTAGTTGAACTGTTCCTGGAGCGCCTTGCGGATCTCCTCGCGGTATAGCGACTTGAGCCGCGGCGCGTACTTCTGATCAGCCATTGATGACTTCTCCCGAGCGCTTAGCGACGCGAACTTTCTTGCCGTCGCGGACCTCGAAGCCGACGCGGGTCGGCGACTTGCCGTCCTTCGGGTCGACCACAGCGATATTCGACAGGTGGATCGGAGCTTCCTTACGGATCAGTCCACCTTCCTGGCTCTGCGTCTGGCGCTGGTGGCGCACAATGACGTTAACGCCGCTGACGATAGCTTTATCGTCCTTCGGCTGAACCTTCAGTACCTCTCCGGTGCGGCCCTTATCCTTACCGGTGAGAACGACGACTTTGTCGCCCTTGCGAATTTTTTGCATGTCACCGGCCTCCTTAGAGCACTTCGGGTGCGAGGGAGATGATCTTCATGTGGTTCTTAGCGCGCAGCTCGCGCGGAACCGGGCCGAAGATACGAGTGCCAACCGGCTCCCGCTTGTTGTCGACAAGCACTGCTGCGTTACCGTCGAAACGGATCACGCTGCCATCCGGCCGACGGATGTCCTTGGCCGTGCGAACCACGACCGCCTTCATCACATCACCCTTCTTGACGCGGCCGCGCGGAATTGCTTCCTTGATCGAGACAACGATGATGTCACCGACCGAGGCATACTTCCGCTTCGAGCCGCCCAGCACCTTGATGCACATGACACGACGCGCGCCGGAATTATCCGCGACGTCGAGGTTTGTTTGCATCTGAATCATGACTGGCCGCCTTCTTCTTTATTTTGGGCAAGGCTCCCGCCCTGCCCGGCTGTCCAAATGTTCTTACTCGGCTTTCGCCGCCAGTTCCTGCGTCTGGTTCTGGATCACAACCCAACGCTTGTCTTTGGAGATCGGAGCCGACTCCTGGATGAAGACGAAGTCGCCCACCTTGCAGGCGTTGCCCTCGTCATGCGCCTTGTAGCGCTTGCTCTGACGGACAACCTTCCTCATCACCGGATGGGTGAAGCGGCGCTCGACCTTGACGACGACCGTCTTATCATTCTTGTCGCTGACGACAGTGCCCTGCATGATGCGCTTCGGCATGGTCCTCGTCCTTAAGCCTTCTTGGCAGCGGACTTCTCCGCTGCAATCGTCTTGATGCGCGCAATATCCTTGCGGACCTGCTTCACGCGCGCGGTTTTCTCAAGCTGGCCGGTTGCCTTCTGAAAGCGCAGATTGAACTGCTCTTTCTTCAGTGCGGCGAGCTCTTCGTTCAGTTCGTCGAGGGTCTTCGCCCTCACGTCGGACGCCTTCATATCCGCTACCCTCTTATTCTGCAATGCGCTGTACGAAGCGCGTGCGTACGGACAGCTTGGCAGCGCCGAGGCGAAGTGCTTCGCGAGCAACTTCTTCCGACACACCGTCGATTTCAAACATTACGCGGCCAGGCTTGACGCGCGCTGCCCAGTAATCGACGGCGCCCTTGCCCTTACCCATACGGACTTCGGTAGGCTTCGAGGTGACCGGGAGATCCGGAAAAATCCGGATCCACACACGGCCTTGACGTTTCATCTGACGGGTGATCGCACGGCGAGCCGCTTCGATCTCACGAGCAGTGACGCGGTTCGGCTCCAGGGCCTTGAGGCCGAAGCCGCCAAAATTAAGATCCGTGCCGCCCTTGGCAGCACCGTGAATGCGGCCCTTGAACTGCTTGCGGAACTTTGTGCGCTTTGGCTGCAGCATCGTTCTTCTCCAAAATTCCTATGCTTCTCAGGCGTTATCGCGGCGACGGTTTCCACCGCTATGCTGCTGATCGCCTTCGATAGCCCTGCGCTCGGACGCCATCGGGTCATGCTCAAGGATCTCACCCTTAAACACCCAGACCTTCACGCCGCAGATTCCGTACGCCGTTTGCGCTTCTGCGGTGCCATAGTCAACATCCGCACGCAAAGTATGCAGCGGAACGCGACCCTCGCGGTACCACTCCATACGAGCGATTTCCGCGCCACCGAGGCGACCAGCGCAGTTAATACGGATACCTTCGGCTCCAAGACGCATTGCAGACTGGACTGCACGCTTCATGGCGCGACGGAATGCCACACGGCGCTCGAGCTGCTGCGTGATCGACTGAGCGATCAGCTTGGCGTCGATCTCCGGCTTGCGAACCTCAACAATGTTGAGGTGCGTTTCGGACTTGGTCATCTCGGTCAGCTTCTTGCGAAGCTTCTCGATGTCCGCGCCCTTCTTGCCGATGATCAGGCCCGGGCGTGCAGCGTGAATGGTCACGCGGCACTTCTTGTGGGGACGCTCGATCACGATCTTCGAGACAGCTGCCTGCTTCAGTTCCTTCTCAAGATACTCGCGGATCTTGAGGTCCTCATGAAGAAGCGTGCCGTATTCGCCGGTGTTGGCGTACCAGCGGGAATCCCAGGTACGGTTGATGCCGAGGCGCAGGCCGATCGGATTAATTTTCTGACCCATTATGCGGCCTCCACTTCTTCGACTTCGCGAACCACGATCGTCAGATGCGAGAACGGCTTCTCGATCCGGCTGGCACGACCGCGACCGCGGGCGTGGAAGCGCTTCATGACGATCGACTTACCGACATAAGCCTCAGCAACGATGAGGGAGTCGACGTCGAGGTCGTGGTTGTTTTCCGCGTTGGCGATTGCCGACTCGAGCGTCTTCTTGACGGTGCCGGCGATGCGCTTGCGCGAGAATTCGAGGTCGGCGAGAGCGGAGCCAACCTTCTTGCCGCGAATCATCGCGGCAACCAGGTTGAGCTTCTGGGGGCTGACACGGATCGTGCGCAGTACAGCGCGCGCTTCGTTGTCGGCGAGCCTACGCGGAGCTTTGGCCTTGCCCATGTTACTTCCTCTTCGCCTTCTTATCCGCGCCATGACCGTAGTAGGTACGGGTTGGCGAGAACTCACCGAACTTGTGGCCGACCATTTCCTCGGTCACGCTGACCGGGATGTGCTTTTGGCCGTTGTAGACGCCAAAGGTGAGGCCGACAAACTGCGGCAAGACGGTGGAGCGACGGCTCCACATCTTGATCACCTCGTTACGGCCGCCTTCGCGTACCTTCTCTGCCTTCTTGAGGAGGTAGCCGTCGACGAACGGGCCTTTCCAGACTGAACGGGTCACGTTCTGTACCTTTCCTTAGCTCTTGCGCTGATGGCGCGAGCGCATGATGAACTTGTCGGTCGCCTTGTTAGAGCGAGTGCGCTTGCCCTTCGTAGGCTTGCCCCACGGGGTGACCGGATGACGGCCACCCGAGGTGCGACCCTCACCACCACCGTGCGGGTGGTCGACCGGGTTCATGGTGACACCGCGGTTGTGCGGACGCTTGCCGCGCCAGCGGGTGCGGCCCGCCTTACCATCGTTGATGTTGGCGTGTTCCGGGTTGGAAACAGCGCCGACCGTTGCGAGGCAGGAACCGTGGACGATACGCTGCTCACCCGAGTTGAGGCGCAGGATTGCCGAGCCTTGGTCACGACCGACCAGCTGAGCGTATGCACCAGCCGAACGGGCAATCTGACCGCCCTTGCCCGGCTTCATCTCGACGTTATGCACGATCGTACCGATCGGCATCGACGAAAGAGGCATAGCGTTGCCCGGCTTCACGTCGACGCTCTCGCCAGCCACAACCTTGTCACCGACAGCCAGACGCTGCGGAGCCAGGATATAGGACAGCTCACCATCATCGTACTTGATCAGCGCGATGAAAGCGGTGCGGTTCGGGTCGTACTCAAGACGCTCAACCGTTGCCGAAACGTCGAACTTGCGACGCTTGAAGTCGACCAGACGATACGAACGCTTGTGGCCGCCACCAATGAAGCGAGCCGTAATACGACCGTAGTTGTTGCGGCCGCCCTTCTTGGTCAGACCTTCGGTCAGACCCTTGACCGGCTTGCCCTTGTAGAGACCGGAACGGTCCACGATTACGAGCTGGCGCGTACCAGGCGTAATCGGATTGTAGTGTTTCAATGCCATCGTTCCGTTCCTTACAGTCCGGTCGTGACGTCGATTGACTGGCCTTCAGCCAGCGTGACGACGGCCCTCTTGACATCGCTCTGCTTGCCAATGGTGCTGCGGAAACGCTTCACCTTGCCCTTGCGTACGAGCGTGTTCACCGCAGTTACCTTGACGCCGAACAGCGCCTCTACTGCAGCCTTGATCTCCGGCTTGGTCGCCTTGCGAGCAACGTTGAAGACCACCTGATTGAACTCAGAAGCCATGGTCGACTTCTCGGTGATCGCCGGAGAGACGATTACGTCATAGTGGCGAAGATCAGTCATTTGAGAACCGCTCCTCCAGGGCCTCGACCGCCGCCTTCGAGAGGACGAGCGTGCCGCGACGAAGAATGTCGTAGACGTTGATACCCTGGATCGGCAGGACGTCGATGTTCGGGATGTTGGCCGCAGCGCGCTTGAAGTTGACGTCAACTTCAGCGCCACCGATCACGAGTGCATTGGTCAGACCAAGCTTCTCGAAATTAGCGACGAGCGCCTTGGTCTTCGGATCGGACATGGCCAGATCATCGATGATGATCAGGCTGGAGCCCTGAGCCTTGACCGACAGAGCGTGCTTCAGGCCGAGTGCACGGACCTTCTTAGGAAGATCGTGCTCATGGCTGCGAGCAACCGGTCCGTGGGCCTTGCCACCGCCGCGGAACTGAGGTGCACGAGCTGACGAGTGACGAGCGCGGCCCGTACCCTTCTGCTTGTACATCTTCGCACCGGTGCGTGCGATATCAGCGCGACCCTTCGACTGATGCGTACCCTGCTGCTTCTTAGCAAGCTGCCAACGAACGACACGCTGAAGGATATCTTCGCGCGGCTCGAGACCGAAGATCTCGTCCGACAGCTTGATGTCGCCAGCTGCGTCGCCGGCAAGCGTGGTAATCTTGACGTCCATTACTCAGCTCCCTCGGTGACCGGAGCGGTCTCAGCCGCCGGGGCTACATTGTTAGCCGAACGGAAAGCCGCCGGCTTCGGCGCGTTCTCTGGCAGCGCCGCCTTGACGGCGTCGCGCACATAGATCCAAGCGCCCTTCGAACCCGGAACTGCGCCACGGACCAAAATCAGGCCCCGCTCGACGTCCGTCGAAACAACTTCGAGGTTCTGAGTCGTCACGCGGGTCGAACCCATGTGACCGGCCATCTTCTTGCCCTTGAACACCTTACCCGGGTCTTGGCGCTGACCGGTCGAACCGTGCGAACGGTGCGACACCGAGTTACCGTGAGAAGCACGACCGCCACCGAAATTGTGACGCTTCATGACACCCTGGAAACCCTTACCGATCGAAGTACCCGTCACGTCGACCTTCTGGCCAGCGACGAAGTGATCGGCAGTAATCTCGGCACCAACCTCGATGAGGTTGTCCGGGGAGACGCGGAATTCCGCGACCTTTGCCTTCGGCTCGACCGAAGCAGTGGCGAAATGGCCACGCATTGCCTTGGTCGTATTTTTGACCTTGGCAAGCCCCACACCGAGCTGGACGGCTGTGTAGCCGTTCTTTTCCTGGGTGCGCTGCGCCACTACCTGGCAGTTCTCCATGCGGAGGACTGTGACAGGAATGTGCTCGCCTGCGTCGCTGTAGACGCGCGTCATCCCAATCTTCTGTGCGATAACACCTGAACGCATCAGTTTTTTCCTTCAGAGGAGCCATTCGGACCGAAATCCGTCCGGCTCATGGTTATTGCTCCTTAGAGCTTAATCTCGACGTCGACGCCGGCTGCCAGGTCGAGCTTCATGAGAGCATCGACAGTCTGCGGGGTCGGGTCCACGATATCGAGGAGACGCTTATGCGTGCGCATCTCAAACTGCTCGCGGCTCTTTTTGTCAATATGCGGCGAGCGGTTTACAGTAAATTTCTCGATCCGCGTTGGCAGCGGAATTGGCCCGCGTACGTTCGCGCCGGTTCGCTTGGCCGTCGACACGATTTCCCGCGTCGATGCGTCGAGCACTCGGTGGTCAAACGCTTTGAGGCGGATGCGGATATTTTGTCCGTTCATCTGGTCGGTTCCTTCAAGTCTTCCGCGGGCGCGGGCAGTAGCCGAAGCTGCGCCCGCGACAGACCCTTATTCTTCTTATTCCTTGATCGACGCGACGATGCCGGCGCCGACCGTACGACCACCTTCGCGGATAGCGAAGCGCAGCTTCTCTTCCATCGCGATCGGAACGATCAGC
>NZ_JADGMQ010000001.1:0-302608 GCF_016124105.1 Aquamicrobium zhengzhouense | reverse complement strand
CTTATTCCTTGATCGACGCGACGATGCCGGCGCCGACCGTACGACCACCTTCGCGGATAGCGAAGCGCAGCTTCTCTTCCATCGCGATCGGAACGATCAGCTCGACGTCAACCGTGATGTTGTCGCCCGGCATCACCATTTCGGTGCCTTCCGGCAGGATCACAATACCCGTCACGTCGGTCGTGCGGAAGTAGAACTGCGGACGGTAGTTGGTGAAGAACGGGGTGTGACGGCCGCCCTCTTCCTTGGTCAGGATGTAGGCTTCTGCAACAAACTTGGTGTGCGGCTTGACCGAACCCGGCTTGCACAGAACCTGACCGCGCTCGACGTCCTCACGGCCAACGCCGCGAACCAGAGCGCCGATGTTGTCGCCAGCCTGGCCCTGATCGAGCAGCTTGCGGAACATTTCAACGCCGGTGACGGTCGTCTTGCCGGTCGGACGAATGCCGACGATCTCGACTTCCTCACCAACCTTGACGATGCCGCGCTCAACACGACCGGTCACAACCGTACCACGGCCCGAGATCGAGAACACGTCTTCGATCGGCATCAGGAACGGAAGGTCAACCGGACGCTCAGGGGTCGGGATGTATTCGTCAACCGCAGCCATCAGCTTGCGGATCGCGTCTTCACCGATCTCCTTGTTGGAGTCTTCCAGAGCGGCAAGTGCCGAACCCGGAACAATCGGAACATCGTCACCCGGGAACTCGTAGGTCGACAGAAGCTCACGAACTTCCAGCTCAACCAGCTCGAGCAGCTCCGGATCGTCGACCTGGTCGACCTTGTTCAGGAACACGACGATCGCCGGAACACCAACCTGACGAGCGAGCAGGATGTGCTCACGGGTCTGCGGCATCGGGCCGTCAGCTGCCGACACGACCAGGATCGCACCGTCCATCTGCGCAGCACCGGTGATCATGTTCTTGACGTAGTCCGCGTGACCCGGGCAGTCGACGTGGGCGTAGTGACGGTTCTCCGTCTCGTACTCAACGTGCGAGGTCGAGATGGTGATGCCGCGTGCCTTCTCTTCCGGTGCAGCGTCGATTTGGTCGTACGCCTTAAAATCACCGAAGTACTTCGTGATCGCAGCCGTCGTCGACGTCTTGCCATGGTCAACGTGACCAATCGTACCGATGTTCACATGCGGCTTCGTGCGTTCAAATTTACCTTTGGCCATGTGACTTCTCCATTCCTTATTGCCTAATCAGGCAGTCGTTTCGGCTTTTGCGTCCGTCAAGCGGTTACGCGAACTTCTTCTGGATTTCCTGGGCGACAGCAGTCGGGACCGGGTCGTAGTGGTCAAACTGCATCGTGTACTGGGCACGGCCCTGAGACATCGAACGCAGGGTGTCCACATACTTGAACATGTTCGCCAATGGAACCATCGCGTTAACCACAACGGCGATACCACGAGCTTCCTGTCCCTGGATCTGTCCGCGGCGACCGTTGATGTCACCGATGATCGAACCAACGTAGTCTTCCGGGGTCACAACCTCGACCTTCATGATCGGCTCGAGGAGCTGAGCACCGGCCTTCTGTGCACCTTCACGGAAGGCTGCACGCGACGCGATCTCGAACGCCAGAACCGAGGAGTCGACGTCGTGGAAGGCACCGTCGATGAGGGTCGCCTTGACGCCCAGCATCGGGAAGCCTGCCAGCGGACCGGAAGACAGAACGCTCTGGATGCCCTTCTGGACGCCCGGAATGTATTCCTTCGGAACTGCACCGCCGACGATCTTCGACTCGAAGACGAACTCTTCGCTCTCCGGATTCGGCTCGAAAATGAGCTTAACGCGAGCGAACTGACCGGTACCGCCCGTCTGCTTCTTGTGGGTGTAGTCCACCTCAGCAGTGCGGGTAATGGTTTCGCGGTAAGCAACCTGAGGCGCACCAACGTTGGCCTCAACCTTGAACTCGCGACGCATGCGGTCGACGAGAATGTCCAGATGAAGCTCACCCATACCGGCGATGATGGTCTGGCCGCTTTCCTCGTCGGTCTTGACGCGGAAGGACGGATCCTCAGCAGCCAGACGGTTGAGTGCCAGGCCCATCTTTTCCTGGTCGCCCTTGGTCTTAGGCTCGATCGCAATCTGGATAACCGGCTCCGGGAATTCCATGCGCTCAAGAATGACCGGCTTCAGCGGGTCGCAGAGCGTGTCACCGGTCGTGGTCTCCTTAAGACCTGCCAGAGCAACGATATCGCCTGCAAATGCCTCTTCGATATCCTCACGCGAATTCGAGTGCATCTGCAGCATGCGGCCGATGCGCTCGCGCTTGCCCTTCACGGTATTTTCGAGCGACATGCCCTTCGTAACCTTGCCGGAGTAAATACGGCAGAAGGTCAGCGAACCGACGAACGGATCGTTCATGATCTTGAACGCCAGCATCGAGAGCGGCTCGTCGTCGGACGACTTGCGAGTGGTCTCTGCTTCGGTCTTCGGATCGATGCCCTTGATGTCCGGAACTTCGTTCGGAGCAGGCAGGAAGTCGACAACAGCATCAAGAAGCGGCTGAACGCCCTTGTTCTTGAACGCGGTACCGCAAAGGACCGGATGGAACTTGACCGAGATGGTGCCCTTACGGATCAGCGAGCGCAGCTCATCGTTGTCCGGAAGTTCGCCCTCAAGGTAACGCTCCATGGCGCCCTCGTCCATCTCGACCGCCGTCTCGATCATGGCTTCGCGGTACTGCTCAGCCTTGGCCTGAAGGTCAGCCGGGATTTCGCCGACTTCGTAAGCGGCACCCGCCGTCTCGTCGTGCCAGACGATCGACTTCATCTCGATAAGATCGATGACGCCCTTGAACTCGTTCTCAGCGCCGATCGGCAGCTGAATAGCGAGCGGAACAGCGCCAAGACGCGACTTGATCATCTCGAGGCAGCGGTAGAAGTCCGCACCGATCTTGTCCATCTTGTTGCAGAAGATCATGCGCGGGACATGATACTTCTCCGCCTGACGCCAGACGGTCTCGGTCTGCGGCTCAACGCCAGCATTCGAGTCCAGGAGTGCAACGGCACCGTCAAGCACGCGAAGGGAGCGCTCGACCTCAATGGTGAAGTCGACGTGACCCGGGGTATCGATGATGTTGAAGCGACGCTTCTTACCATCGCGACCCTGCCAGAACGTGGTCGTAGCCGCGGAGGTGATGGTGATACCGCGTTCCTGCTCCTGAGCCATCCAGTCCATGGTCGCGGCGCCATCGTGCGTCTCGCCCATCTTGTGGCTCTTGCCGGTGTAGTAAAGGATACGCTCGGTCGTCGTCGTCTTGCCGGCATCAATGTGAGCCATGATGCCGAAATTGCGGTAGTCTTCGAGCTTATATTCGCGGGCCATTTGGGTGCCTCGTTCTAATTCGCCGGATTACCAGCGGTAATGCGCGAAGGCGCGGTTGGCTTCAGCCATCTTGTGCGTGTCTTCACGCTTCTTGACAGCGGTGCCGCGGTTGTTTGCAGCGTCGAGCAGCTCGCCGCTCAGGCGATCAACCATGGTCGTCTCGTTGCGCTTGCGAGCAGCAGCGATCAGCCAGCGGATGGCCAGAGCCTGACGACGATCCGTACGAACCTCAACCGGAACCTGATAGGTCGCACCACCAACGCGACGCGAGCGGACCTCAACGTGCGGCGCTACGTTGTCCAGGGCCTGATGAAACATAGCCAGCGGCTCCTGCTTCGCCTTGGCCTGAACCTGATCCAGGGCACCGTAGACGATCGACTCAGCAGTCGACTTCTTGCCGTGGAGCATGATGGCGTTCATGAACTTGGTAATGACGAGATCACCGAATTTCGGATCCGGATTGATTTCGCGCTTCTCTGCACTATGGCGTCGGGACATGTTCTCTGTCTCTCAATCGTCGGCTCGGCTTATGGAATTGCCGCAGCCGGAAATCCCTACTTCGGACGCTTTGCGCCGTACTTGGAGCGGCGCTGCTTGCGATTCTTCACACCCTGCGTATCGAGCACACCGCGAATGATGTGATAGCGAACGCCGGGAAGATCCTTCACGCGGCCGCCACGGATCATAACGACAGAGTGCTCCTGGAGGTTGTGACCCTCACCAGGAATGTAACCAATCACCTCGAAACCATTCACGAGGCGAATCTTTGCAACTTTCCGCAGAGCCGAGTTCGGCTTCTTCGGCGTCGTTGTGTAGACGCGCGTACAAACGCCACGCTTCTGCGGGTTGGCCTCCATGGCCGGAACCTTATTGCGCTTTACCGGCGCTTGGCGCGGCTTGCGGATCAGCTGGTTGACGGTAGGCATCAAACCTTCCTTCTTATCTCGAACCTGTGTCTCACGCCCCTTGCAGAGCCGTTTGAGCGCCTGTTCCATACAGGAATTTGGGCCACAAACCACCTATTATGGTCTCGCCCAAACAAACGCAGAGGAAGCGCGGACGCTTCTTGCAAGCCGGCAATGTAAAAGTCGCTCGTAAAACGAACCCTGTTTGAGGCGAACTTCAGAGCGTGGCGCTCCGAAAGAACAGGCCTCACATCGGCTCAGACGTTGCGGCTTCTACTCGCAACACGTCGTATCGTCAACCCCAACCGCTTAACAATCGCGCGATCCAGGTCATCAACGATGCGTTTGACGCTCCGGCGACAATAAAATTTCCATGTAAGGTGGCAGCGAGCCAATTTTCGACGGGCAAGCCAATTACAAAGGCATCGTACTGGCGATATTTCAGCTAGAGATCGAACGCGAATACATGATGTAGGGAATCAGGTGATGGATGACAATGGTCTGCAGCGCGTCACAATTATTGTCGGACGCGTTTGGCGCAACAAAGGAGGAGAATCGCTGGGTGCCCACATCATGGTGGTAGCCGCGGACGACGACTCAGCCGTGCGACTCGCGCTCGAGGCACTTGCGCGCGAAGGGTATGCGGAAGCAGAGTTGGATCAAATCGGTGAAATGGAAGACGCGCCGGATGAAGAGCCCCATCTGTCCGCCTGGCAAGGTGCGCTCGAAGGCGAAGTAGCGATCGTTACCTTCGAAGAAGACCGATAATAAAAGGCCGCCTGACCAGGGGCCACTGGGCAGGCGGCTAAAGGGTTTGCGATTCCACAATGAAACCACAACCGTCGAGCCGAGCGGCAGCGGCAGAACGCCATTTCCTCCCAGCCCACACCCTATATAACTCGCCAAATCGCCTTTACCTACTCCCAAATGGGAGCATTGTGCTCACAACCCAGTCCTCCAACCGCGGTGGTAAAGCCTGCAAGACGCGCAACGAGCTCACCCTGACGGTGAGTGCCCGTTTTTTGGAAGATCATTTTGACCCTCTGGCGGACTGTTCCCTCAGTAACGCCAAGCAACTCCGCAGCTTCGGCGATAGAATATCCATTGAGGAGCAAGCCGCACAATCGGCATTCCCCGGCTGACAGGCCATAGGCCGCGCGCAAGCTTGTATCGTCGAGCCCCACAGACCCACCAGCGAGTCGCTTCAAAACGACCAGTGCCAGGGGTGCCGGCGGTACCAGCAGACTATTCTCCCCGGCTTCCAACGTAGGTGCGGCAGTCACCACTGCACCGACCACGTGCTCACCGATGATGAACGTATCAGTTTGCTCAGTCTCACCTCGATCGAGCACCCTTTGAATCATCTCATCAAGGCGGGCCTGATAACCCGCACCACGAATCGTTAGACGTCCGCCGATATTGCCAATAACGTTGCCTTCATCGAATGCGGTCGCGGCCCGATCGTTGGCTTCACGAATGCATCGATTTCGTGTGACAAGAATGGCGGCACCGTCGATGTGCCGGATCAGTTGACCTAGCCGGATCTTCCGCTCCAGCCGGCCGCCAAGAATATGGGCGGCCTGCGCGGCTTCTTTGAATGAAGAACGCACCCCGTGCAAAATGGCGGCCGCCTGCGCATCGTAGCCATAGGCAGACTCGACATCATAGTTCCAGCCGACAAGGATCGTCTTTCGTACAGCAAGGTCAATTTTGATGCCCGTCGCGGCCCCCATATGGCGCTGTGGTGCGAGCCAGTCGTTGTAGAATTCGCTATCCACGAACGCTGAAGATGGGCTGTCACGTTCGGTGATTGCTACTTTGCCGGACGGCAGATTTCCCCAAAATTCCAGCCAAGGATTTCTGGTTACATAATGAGCGACATAAGATGACAGGTAGCTCGGATCGATGCCGGTTATGAAATTAGAAACAACTGCGGGTCGTGTCAGGTCATAATTCAGGATGCTCGACACGGAGCCTGGCAATATCTTGGCCATCAGACGCGTAACGTCCTCCCAGCCTGCCCTACCCCAACCTACCTCTCGGATCGTTCCCTGAATTTCAGCAATCGATCGCCTTATGAAATCATCGGCGTATATGGTCTTCCCCCAAACCCCAACTCACGCGTTAAGAAACGCGCAATCCCCTTCCTCCGAATACTCGTGACGCAAGGAGAAAACAACTCCCTGCTTACTGCGCTTGCTCATGCATTGCCGTAGATGGCGCTGAATCACCAATAGAAGCCGAATGAAAAAAGGGCCGCCGGAGACCGGCGACCCTTTTAGTTTGCCATAGCGTTCCGATTATTCGGCCGCGCTGGTCATATCCGTCAGCATCGGCGCTGCCACTTCAGCACCGGTCGACTTACGACGCTCGTCGAGGATCAGATCGTCACGCTGCATTGCAATGCGACGGATCTGCGTCATCTGTCCGCCGGTACCTGCCGGGATCAAGCGACCAACGATGACGTTCTCCTTGAGCCCCTGCAGGGTGTCGGTCTTACCAGCAACTGCAGCCTCGGTGAGAACGCGAGTTGTCTCCTGGAACGAAGCAGCGGAGATGAACGAAGGCGTCTGAAGCGAAGCCTTGGTGATGCCGAGCAGAACCGGCTGACCGGCTGCTGGCTTCTTGCCCTCTTCGATAAGACGATCGTTGCCTTCGTCCAGTTCGATCACGTCGACGTGGTCGCCCGGAATGTAGGTCGAGTCGCCCTGCTCCGTGATCTCCACCTTCTGCAGCATCTGACGGACAATCACCTCGATGTGCTTGTCGTTAATCATAACGCCCTGCAGGCGGTAGACTTCCTGGATTTCGTTCACGAGGTACGAAGCGAGTGCCTCAACGCCCTTGATCGCCAGGATGTCGTGTGGTGCCGGATTGCCGTCGAGGATGTACTCGCCCTTCTCGATGGTATCGCCTTCCTGAAGATGGAATGGCTTGCCCTTCGGGATCAGGTACTCGACTGGCTCAAGCTGCTCATCATGCGGCTCGATCACGATACGACGCTTGTTCTTGTAGTCGCGACCAAAGCGTACCGTACCATCGATTTCCGCGATGACAGCGTGATCCTTCGGACGACGCGCTTCGAACAGCTCGGCAACGCGCGGGAGACCACCGGTAATGTCCTTGGTCTTGGCACTTTCCATCGGAATACGAGCAAGCACGTCACCCGGCTGGACGACAGCACCCGGCTCGACCGACAGAATTGCCTCAACCGAGAGCATGAAGCGAGCATCGCTGCCCTTGGCGAGCTTATGCAGCTTGCCCTTTTCATCCATGACGGTGATGGCAGGCTTCAGATCGACGCCACGTGGTGTCGAACGCCAATCGATGACCTCACGCTTGGTGATACCGGTCGCCTCATCCGCGGTTTCCTGAACCGAGATGCCGTCTACAAGGTCTTCGAACACGACCTTACCGCCTACTTCGGTCAGAACCGGACGGGTATACGGATCCCACTCAGCAATTCGCTGGCCACGGCGAACCAGGTCACCATCATCAACGTAGATGCGCGCACCGTAAGTCAGACGGTGAACGGCACGTTCCTTGCCACCCTCGTCAACGATCACGACCGCCGAGTTACGGCCCATGACGACCAGGTGCCCGTCGGAGTTCCGAACCACATTGCGGTTACGGATCGTAACCGTGCCCTCGTAGGAAGCCTCAAGGAACGAGGTATCCACGACCTGCGCGGTACCGCCCATGTGGAACGTACGCATCGTAAGCTGAGTACCAGGCTCACCGATCGATTGCGCTGCGATGACGCCGACCGCTTCACCCTGGTTCACCGGCGTACCACGTGCCAGGTCACGGCCGTAGCAGACCGCGCACACGCCCGTACGGACCTCACAGGTGAGTGCCGAACGAATCCGCAGCGACTGGATGCCAGCCTTTTCGATGACGTCGACATCGCGCTCATCGATGAGCGTTCCAGCCTTGACCAGAACCTCGCCGCTGACCGGATGCAGCACATCATCGAGCGCGGTACGACCGAGTACACGCGAGCCGAGCGACGCCACAACCTGACCAGCATCGACGATCGGCTGCATCGTGAGGCCCTTCTCAGTGCCACAATCAACCGCGTTGACGATGCAGTCCTGAGCAACGTCGACCAGACGACGGGTCAGGTAACCCGAGTTCGCCGTCTTCAGCGCGGTGTCAGCAAGGCCCTTACGAGCACCGTGGGTCGAGTTGAAGTACTCAAGGACGGTTAGACCTTCCTTGAAGTTCGAGATGATCGGCGTCTCGATGATCTCACCCGACGGCTTCGCCATCAGACCGCGCATACCTGCGAGCTGACGCATCTGGGTCGGAGAACCACGAGCGCCCGAGTGCGACATCATGTAGATCGAGTTCATCTGCTTCTGACGACCGTCGTCGCCGAACTCGACCGCCTTAATGCGGCCCATCATTTCTTCGGCGACCTTCTCCGAGCACTTGGCCCAGGCATCGACCACCTTGTTGTACTTCTCGCCCTGAGTGATCAGACCGTCATTGTACTGCTGCTCGTATTCCTTCACGAGTGCTTCCGTCTCGCTGACGAGCTTCAGCTTCGTGTCCGGAATGACCATGTCATCCTTGCCGAACGAGATGCCCGCGCGACATGCGTGCGAGAAGCCAAGCGCCATCACGCGGTCACAGAAGATAACAGTCTCCTTCTGACCACAGTGACGATAGACCGTGTCGATCATCTTGGAGATGTTCTTCTTGGTCATCTCCTGATTCGCAGTGTCGAACGGAACGTTGACGTTCTTCGGCAGCAACTCACCAATAATCATGCGGCCCGGAGTCGTGTCATAGATCTTCGACACGACGTTGCCGTCTGCGTCGACGCCCTTGTAACGACCTTTGATTTTCGAGTGCAGTGTGACTGCCCCGGTCTCGAGCGCATGATGCAATTCGCCCATGTCGGCGAACGCCATGCCCTCGCCCGGCTCGTTCTCATTGACGATCGACAGGTAGTACAGACCCAGAACCATGTCCTGCGACGGCACGATGATCGGTGCGCCGGAGGCCGGATGCAGGATGTTGTTGGTCGACATCATGAGCACGCGAGCTTCGAGCTGCGCTTCAAGCGACAGCGGGACGTGCACGGCCATCTGGTCGCCGTCAAAGTCCGCGTTAAACGCAGTACAGACGAGCGGGTGGAGCTGGATTGCCTTGCCTTCGATCAGGACTGGCTCAAACGCCTGGATGCCAAGACGGTGCAGGGTCGGCGCACGGTTCAGAAGAACCGGATGCTCACGAATGACTTCGTCAAGGATATCCCAGACTTCCGGACGCTCTTTCTCGACCAGCTTCTTCGCCTGCTTGACCGTCGAGGAGAAGCCCTTGGCGTCAAGACGAGCGTAGATGAACGGCTTGAAGAGCTCGAGCGCCATCTTCTTTGGCAGACCGCACTGGTGCAGCTTCAGTTCCGGACCGGTCACGATGACCGAGCGACCGGAATAGTCGACGCGCTTGCCGAGCAGGTTCTGACGGAAGCGGCCCTGCTTGCCCTTGAGCATATCGGACAGCGACTTCAGCGGACGCTTGTTGGCACCGGTGATGACGCGGCCACGACGGCCGTTGTCGAACAGCGCGTCAACAGCTTCCTGCAGCATGCGCTTTTCGTTACGGATGATGATGCCCGGTGCGCGCAGTTCGATCAGGCGCTTCAGACGGTTGTTACGGTTGATGACCCGACGATAGAGGTCATTCAAATCCGAGGTCGCAAAACGACCACCATCCAGCGGAACGAGCGGACGCAGATCCGGCGGGATCACCGGAATGATGCGCATGATCATCCACTCCGGACGGTTGCCGGACTCGATGAAGTTCTCAACGACCTTGAGGCGCTTGAGGAACTTCTTCTGCTTCAGTTCAGACGTCGTGGTGGCAAGTTCCGCGCGCAGATCACCAGCGATCCTCTCCAGATCCATGCCGGACAGCAGTTCATGGATTGCCTCGGCGCCGATCATGGCCGTGAAAGAGTCCTCGCCGTATTCGTCAACGGCGATCATGTACTCTTCTTCCGAAAGAAGCTGGTGTTCCTTCAGCGCGGTCAGGCCCGGCTCCGTGACGATGTAGTTCTCGAAGTAGAGAACGCGCTCAATATCCTTGAGCGTCATGTCAAGCAGCGTGCCGATACGCGACGGAAGCGACTTCAGGAACCAGATATGGGCGACAGGCGCGGCCAGCTCGATGTGGCCCATGCGCTCGCGACGCACGCGCGAGAGGGTGACCTCAACGCCGCACTTTTCGCAAATGACGCCCTTGTACTTCATGCGCTTGTACTTGCCGCAAAGGCACTCATAGTCCTTGATCGGACCAAAGATACGCGCGCAGAACAGACCATCACGTTCGGGCTTGAACGTGCGGTAATTGATCGTCTCCGGCTTCTTGATCTCGCCGAAGGACCAGGACTGAATCTTCTCGGGGCTGGCGATGGAGATTCGGATCGAATCGAACGTCTGCGCCGGAGCCTGAGGGTTGAAGAGATTCATGACCTCTTGGTTCATGCCGTTCTCCTTATCGGGGCTTCGCCCCTCATCTGATTAAGCAGCAACGGCAAGGGCCGCATCGTCGCCGCTTCTTGTCTGTGGCACCGCGGGGCAATGGCCCCGCGGTGCAAAGTCTGACGCCTTACTCGGCAGCGTCTGGGAGACGGGTCTGAGCCGGGTCGGCCTCCGAGTTGTCGAGCTGGACATTGAGGCCCAGCGAACGCATTTCCTTGACGAGAACGTTGAAGCTCTCCGGGATGCCCGCTTCGAACGTATCGTCACCGCGAACGATCGCCTCGTAGACCTTTGTACGACCTGCAACGTCGTCCGACTTGACGGTAAGCATCTCTTGCAGCGTGTACGCCGCCCCATATGCTTCAAGCGCCCACACTTCCATCTCACCGAAGCGCTGGCCACCGAACTGAGCCTTACCGCCAAGCGGCTGCTGGGTAACCAGCGAGTAAGGTCCAATCGAACGTGCGTGGATCTTGTCATCCACGAGGTGGTGCAACTTCAGCATGTAGATGTAGCCAACCGTCACCTGACGATCGAAAGGCTCACCGGTACGTCCATCGTAAAGCGTCGACTGTCCGCTGGTAGCCATACCAGCCTGGGTCAGCATCTCGTTGATGTCCGCCTCGTTCGCACCGTCGAATACCGGGGTGGCGATCGAAACACCGCGCTTCATCTGCTCCGCAAGTCGAACGATCGACTCGTCATCATAGTTCCGCACCGGCTCGTTGCGATCATTCTCAGGAATGATCTTTTCGATGGTGTCGCGAAGCTGACCAATCTCGCCGGCAGCCTCATAGGCCTCCAGCAGATCGCCGATCTTCTTGCCCATGCCGGCGCAAGCCCAACCGAGGTGCGTCTCCAGGATCTGGCCGACGTTCATTCGCGACGGAACACCTAGCGGGTTCAGAACGATGTCCGCATGCGTACCATCTTCGAGGAACGGCATATCCTCGACCGGAACGATGCGCGAGACGACGCCCTTGTTACCGTGACGGCCAGCCATCTTGTCGCCTGGCTGCATCTTGCGCTTCACGGCAACGAAGACCTTGACCATCTTCATGACGCCCGGAGGCATCTCGTCGCCACGCTGGACCTTCTCGACCTTGTCCATGAAGCGCTGCTCGAGCGCCTTCTTGGAGTCGTCATATTGTCCACGCAGGGCTTCAAGTTCGCTCTGCTGCTTCTCGTCCTCGATGGCGAACTGCCACCACTGCGAACGCGGGTAGTCGACCAGAGCTTCACGAGTAAGGACGGTGCCCTTCTTGAAACCCTTCGGCCCAGCAATAGCTTCCTTGCCCGTCAGCATGTCGGCAAGACGCGCGTAGACGTTGCGATCAAGGATCGCCTGCTCGTCATCACGGTCCTTGGCGAGACGCTCGATTTCCTCGCGCTCGATTGCCATGGCGCGCTCGTCCTTCTCCACGCCGTGGCGGTTGAAGACACGAACTTCCACAACGGTACCGTAAGCTCCGGGCGGCATGCGCATGGAGGTGTCACGGACGTCCGAAGCCTTTTCACCGAAGATCGCGCGCAGAAGCTTTTCTTCCGGCGTCATCGGGCTCTCGCCCTTCGGTGTAATCTTGCCAACGAGAATATCGCCCGGCTGAACTTCAGCACCGATGTAGCAGATACCGGCTTCGTCGAGGTTCTTCAGAGCTTCTTCCGAAACGTTCGGAATGTCGCGCGTGATTTCCTCAGGCCCAAGCTTCGTATCGCGAGCCATGACCTCGAATTCCTCGATGTGGATCGAGGTGAAGACGTCATCGGCAACGATACGCTCGGAAAGGAGGATGGAGTCCTCGTAGTTGTAGCCGTTCCACGGCATGAACGCGACGAGCACGTTCCGGCCGAGCGCGAGATCGCCCAGATCGGTCGACGGACCGTCTGCAATGATGTCGCCCTTATTCACCGGGTCGCCAACACGAACCAGCGGACGCTGGTTGATGCAGGTGGACTGGTTCGAACGCTGGAACTTCATCAGACGATAGATATCGACACCGGACTTGCCCGGATCAAGATCTTCTGTCGCACGAACAACGATACGCGTTGCGTCAACCTGATCGACAACACCGCCACGACGCGCTGCAATCGCAGCACCCGAGTCACGGGCGACGATCGGTTCCATGCCGGTTCCAACATAAGGAGCCTCGGCGCGCACCAGTGGCACGGCCTGACGCTGCATGTTGGAGCCCATCAGAGCGCGGTTCGCGTCGTCGTTTTCCAGGAACGGGATCAGCGCGGCAGCAACCGAGACCATCTGCTTCGGCGAGACGTCCATCAGGTCGACGTTCTCGCGCGGAGTCATCATGACTTCGCCACCGTGGCGGCAAATCACGAACTCTTCAACGAAACGACCGTTCTCATCCAGTTCGGCGTTGGCCTGCGCAACGTAGTGCTTGGCCTCTTCCATGGCTGAAAGGTAGACGACATCGTCAGTAATCTGACTGTCAACGACCTTGCGGTACGGGCTTTCAATGAAACCGTACTTGTTGACACGAGCAAACGTAGCCAGCGAGTTGATCAGACCGATGTTCGGGCCTTCCGGCGTTTCAATCGGGCAGATACGGCCGTAATGCGTCGGGTGAACGTCACGGACTTCAAAGCCGGCGCGCTCACGCGTTAGACCGCCAGGTCCAAGCGCCGAGAGACGACGCTTGTGCGTGATCTCTGACAGCGGGTTGGTCTGGTCCATGAACTGCGACAGCTGCGAGGAGCCGAAGAACTCACGAACAGCAGCGGCAGCCGGCTTCGCATTGATCAGATCCTGCGGCATGACCGTATCGATCTCGATCGAGGACATACGCTCCTTGATCGCGCGCTCCATACGAAGCAGCCCGACGCGGTACTGGTTCTCCATCAGTTCGCCAACCGAGCGAACACGACGGTTGCCAAGGTTGTCAATGTCGTCGATCTCGCCCTTGCCGTCACGCAGTTCGACAAGCGTCTTGACCACGGCAAGGATGTCTTCCTTGCGCAGTACACGAACAGTGTCTTCTGCATCCTGCTCGAGGCGCATGTTCATCTTGACACGGCCGACAGCCGAAAGATCGTAGCGCTCCGGATCGAAGAACAGCGAATTAAACATCGCTTCCGCGGTGTCGATGGTGGGCGGCTCGCCAGGACGCATCACGCGGTAGATGTCGAACAGCGCATCCTGACGGTTCTCGTTCTTGTCGATCGCGAGCGTATTACGGATGTATCCACCGACATTGACGTGGTCGATGTCGAGAACCTTGACCTCGTCATGGCCGAGCTTGATCAGCTCGATCAGGTTGCCCTTGCGCTCGCCGGTCTTGGCGTCAACGGTAACTTCAAGCTCGTCACCAGCCTCGAGATAAATCTCACCGGTCTCGTAGTTAACAATATCCTCAGCAAGGTAAGCCCCGATCAGATCCTCGTCGGTAGCCTTGATCGCCTTCAGCCCCTTTTCGGCAAGCTGCCTGGCCTGGCGGGCAGTGATCTTACGACCAGCCTCGACCACAACCTCGCCGGTATCAGCGTCAACGAGGTCGTTGACGGTCTTGAGACCGCGGAAGCGCTCTGCGTTGTACGGGAAGCGCCAGTGATCGCCCGCGCGCACATAGGTCAGCTTATTGTAGAAGGTCGACAGAATTTCTTCGCCGTCCATGCCAAGAGCCATCAGAAGGCTGGTTGCAGGGATCTTGCGGCGACGGTCGATGCGGGCGTGGACGACGTCCTTGGAATCGAACTCGATATCGAGCCAGGAACCACGGTACGGAATCACGCGCGCGGCAAACAGCAGCTTGCCGGACGAGTGGGTCTTGCCCTTGTCATGGTCGAAGAACACGCCCGGCGAACGGTGCATCTGGGAAACGATGACACGCTCGGTACCATTGATGATGAAGGTACCATTGTCCGTCATGAGCGGCATATCGCCCATATAGACATCCTGCTCCTTGATGTCCTTGATGGACTTGGCGCCGGTATCTTCGTCAATATCGAACACGATCAGGCGCAGCGTGACCTTCAAAGGAGCGGCAAAGGTCAGATCACGCTGGCGGCACTCATCGACGTCAAACTTCGGTGCTTCGAACTCGTACTTGACGAATTCGAGCATAGAGGCACCCGAAAAGTCGGAGATCGGGAAAACCGACTTGAAAACCGTTTGTAGCCCCTCATCGGGACGACCGCCTTGCGGCTCGTCTACCATGAGGAACTGGTCATAGGATGCCTTCTGAACCTCGATCAGGTTCGGCATCTCCGCAACCTCGGGTATTTTCCCGAAATACTTGCGTACACGCCTGCGACCATTGAACGTGTGGGTCTGGGCCATCGTCGCTCCTTGCTGCCTTACGGCTTAGTACTGGCTTACGCCGCCGCACCTGCCGACCGCGACCACCGCGCGATCTATTCTAAACGGGTAAAAACCCGTTTCCTGAAGGCCGTAATCCGGCCCACAGGAAAGAGGTTCTGTATCAACTTACGCGGGACTGGCCAGAGAAGCACCCCGGCCAGACCCGCGACTGAATTACTTCAGTTCGACCTTAGCGCCTGCTGCTTCCAGCACGCCCTTGATCTTCTCCGCTTCGTCCTTGGAAACAGCTTCCTTGACAGCCTTAGGTGCGCCTTCGACCAGGTCCTTGGCTTCCTTGAGGCCCAGGCCGGTGATGCCACGGACTTCCTTGATGACGTTGATCTTCTGAGCGCCAGCGTCTGTGAGGATGACGTCGAACTCGGTCTTCTCCTCAGCAGCCTCAGCCGGAGCACCGCCGCCAGCAACAGCTGCAACAGCAACCGGAGCAGCAGCTGAAACGCCCCACTTCTCTTCCAGCATCTTCGACAGCTCAGCAGCCTCGAGGACGGTCAGAGCCGACAGGTCTTCAACGATCTTGGCGAGATCAGCCATTTTAATATTCCTTTAGAAAGTTCGAACAGGTGTTGTTTATCTAAGTAGAAACAGCCTTACGCTGCCTCGTCCTTCCGGGCATAAGCGCCGAAAACGCGGGCAAGATTTCCTGCCGGTGCGTTGACGACTGCTGCGATCCGGGTTGCCGGCGTCTGAATCATGCCGACAAGCCTTGCTCTGAGCTCGTCCAGCGACGGCATGGTGGCGAGAGCCTTCACACCATCTGCGTTGAGCACGGAAGCACCCATTGCACCACCGAGAATGACAAGCTTGTCATTCGCCTTGGCGAAATCGGCTGCGACCTTAGGAGCAGCAACTGGATCGTCCGCGTAGGCGATCAGAGTCTGTCCTTTGAACAGATCCTTCATGCCTTCGGAATCGGTACCCTGAAGAGCGATAACGGCGAGGCGGTTTTTCGCGACTTTGACGGTACCGCCCGCTGCGCGCATCTTTGACCGAAGATCGGTCATTTCTGCAACGGTCAGACCGGCATAGTGGGCCACGACTACCGAACCCGTGCTCTTGAACACGTCGCTCAGGGCCGTGACGAATTCGCGCTTTTCCGCTCTATCCACTGCCTATCTCCAGTTGATGATCTCTCTTTCGAAAGATGCATCGGTTGCCTTTTGCCGCTAGAGACGTCTTCCTGAGAACACGCCCGAGCGACGCTCGAGGGTTCCTGTCCCCTTTCTCCTGCCGGCAAGCCGGCGTTCGGACAAAAGGCCAACACGGTTCGAACTTCATGCGAGGCATAACCCCGAAATCTGTTCTTACCCGTCTCATGCAGACCCGTATGGATTAAGGACTGGCGACCAGACCGCCTGCAATCTCGGACAGGATCGGCATCGGTTTCCCGACACCGCACCGGTCCCCGCGAACGGGAACCGGAATTCGTCAGATAGCCTTAAGCTACCGTGATGCTTGCCAGGTCGAGCTTGAGGCCCGGACCCATGGTCGACGTAAGTGCAACGCGCTTGACGTAGTTGCCCTTGGCACCCGTCGGCTTTGCCTTGATGACCGCATCAGCAAAAGCGCGGATGTTTTCTTCCAGCGCCTTGGCGTCGAACGACACCTTGCCTACGCCACCGTGCACGATACCGGCCTTCTCGACGCGGAACTCAACAGCACCGCCCTTAGAAGCCTTCACTGCACCAGCGACATCAACAGTAACGGTACCGACCTTCGGATTTGGCATCATGCCACGCGGGCCAAGCACCTTACCAAGACGACCGACCAGCGGCATCATATCCGGGGTGGCAATGCAGCGATCGAAGTTGATTTCGCCCTTCTGGACGATCTCGACCAATTCCTCTGCACCGACGATGTCAGCACCAGCGGCCTTAGCCTCTTCTGCCTTATCGCCACGTGCGAACACGGCAACGCGAACGGTACGACCGGTGCCATTCGGCAGGTTGACAACGCCACGAACCATCTGGTCAGCATGACGCGGATCAACACCGAGGTTCATCGCAACTTCGATGGTCTCATCAAACTTCGCCGTCGCACGATCCTTCAGAAGCTGGATAGCTTCGGAAAGGTCGTACAGCTTGTCGAAATCGAGGCCGTCGCGCGACTTGGCGACACGCTTTGCAATTTTCTTAGCCATCGTCTCAGCCCACCACTTCCAGGCCCATGGAACGAGCGGAGCCTTCCACCATACGAATGGCGGCGTCCACGTCGGTCGCGTTCAGGTCTTTCAACTTCGCTTCGGCGATCTCACGAACCTTATCACGTGCGATCGAACCGACCGAAACCTTACCCGGCTCCTTGGAACCCGACTTCAGGTTGGCGTGCTTCTTCAAGAAGTACGTCACCGGCGGCGTCTTCATGACGAAGGTGAAGGACTTGTCCTGGTAGTACGTAATGACAACCGGGGTCGGCTGACCCTTTTCAGCATCCTGGGTCGCCGCGTTGAACGCCTTGCAGAACTCCATGATGTTGATGCCACGCTGACCAAGCGCAGGACCGATCGGGGGCGACGGCGTCGCCGAACCCGCGGGAACCTGAAGCTTGAGCTGGCCTGCAATCTTCTTAGCCATTTCTCATCTGCCCTTGTCTGATGCCGACCCAACCAAGACCGGCGGTTGCAGTTGGTGGTCCGGAACATAGCGACCGGCTAAAGCCACCTGACCTCCCACCATCTCTGGGGTGACTTTAAGCACCCCGCCTCCCCTCGAGAGAGGAGGATTACAATCAGGCCTTTTCGACCTGACCGAATTCTAGATCCACTGGAACAGCGCGCCCGAAGATCGAAACTTCAACCTTGAGACGCGAACGCTCTTCGTCGACTTCCTGAACGAAACCACTGAAGGAAGCGAACGGGCCATCGGATACGCGAACCGTTTCACCAATCTCGAACGAGATGGACGGCTTCGGACGATCCACACCCTCCTGAACCTGATGCAGGATCTGCAGCGCTTCCTTCTCCGGGATCGGCACCGGCTTCGCCGTGCGCGGATCCTCACCAAGGAAACCGGTCACACGCGGCGTATTCTTCACCAGGCTGATAACCTGATCGGTCAGCGTCGCCTTCATCAGCACGTAACCGGGGAAAAACTTCCGCTCTGCATCGACCTTCTTGCCGCGACGAATCTCGACAACCTTTTCGGTCGGAACAACAAGCTGCTCAATCAGCTCGGAGATACCCTTCTGACGAGCCTTGTTCTCAATATCTTCAGCGACCTTCTTTTCGAAGTTCGAATAAGCGTGAACGATGTACCACCGCGCGGTCATAATCAAAAATCCCCGTATTCGACGGCGCTAGCGCCCGAGGCCCAGGATCAACTCAATGGCAAACGCCATCAACTGGTCGGACGCGAAAAAGAACAGCGCAGCAATACAGGCGAAGACCATCACCATCAGCGTCGAGATCATGGTCTCACGCCGGGTCGGCCACGTCACCTTTGCAGTCTCGGTACGAACCTGCTGAAGGAAGACGAAGGGATTGGTGGTCTTTGACGCCATCTGTCGCTCTTTTTTATATTAGCCCCGACAATCCGGAGCTGGAACCCTCCACACAACCCGCCGCCGTACCGCGGAGACTGCGCTCGCATCACCGAATCGATGCCTGAGTAACTGACTTCTAGACATGCAATTCGGGCGCGTAAAGCCTCTTAACAGCCCTACGCGCCTTGCGTTGATAACCATATAGAACTGAATGAATTGCAGCGCAAGCCCCCTAGGTAAATCACTCCGCGAATTCCGGAGGCTTTTCCAAACACAAAATGAAGGACGAACTTGCGCGATGCGATTTATGAAGCTGGCAGGGGCAGCAGGGCTCGAACCCGCGACCTGCGGTTTTGGAGACCGCCGCTCTACCAACTGAGCTATACCCCTGCACCGTTGGTGAGTGCCTTCTATGTCGTCTTTCGTTGGTATGCAAGCCCCTAAATGGGCGTTACGCATAGTTTTTCCGCCGTTTTGAGCGCGACCTGAAAACGAAGAAAATTCAGGGAAAAATCCGCAGCTCTATCCGTTACTCGCACCCGAACCACTGCCCAAAAACCAGAAGAAGCACCCCAACGCAAAACGGGCGACCAATGGCCGCCCGTTTCGATTCTTCTGCCAGATGGCGAAGATTTATTCCTTGATCGACGCGACGATGCCGGCGCCGACCGTACGACCACCTTCGCGGATAGCGAAGCGCAGCTTCTCTTCCATCGCGATCGGAACGATCAGCTCGACGTCAACCGTGATGTTGTCGCCCGGCATCACCATTTCGGTGCCTTCCGGCAGGATCACAATGCCCGTCACGTCGGTCGTGCGGAAGTAGAACTGCGGACGGTAGTTGGTGAAGAACGGGGTGTGACGGCCGCCCTCTTCCTTGGTCAGGATGTAGGCTTCTGCAACAAACTTGGTGTGCGGCTTGACCGAACCCGGCTTGCACAGAACCTGACCGCGCTCGACGTCCTCACCGCCAACGCCGCGAACCAGAGCGCCGATGTTGTCGCCAGCCTGGCCCTGATCGAGCAGCTTGCGGAACATTTCAACGCCGGTGACGGTCGTCTTGCCGGTCGGACGAATGCCGACGATCTCGACTTCCTCACCAACCTTGACGATGCCGCGCTCAACACGACCGGTCACAACCGTACCACGGCCCGAGATCGAGAACACGTCTTCGATCGGCATCAGGAACGGAAGGTCAACCGGACGCTCAGGGGTCGGGATGTATTCGTCAACCGCAGCCATCAGCTTGCGGATCGCGTCTTCACCGATCTCCTTGTTGGAGTCTTCCAGAGCGGCAAGTGCCGAACCCGGAACAATCGGAACATCGTCACCCGGGAACTCGTAGGT
The DNA here is from genome assembly GCF_016124105.1 of Aquamicrobium zhengzhouense. Taxonomy (GTDB): domain Bacteria; phylum Pseudomonadota; class Alphaproteobacteria; order Rhizobiales; family Rhizobiaceae; genus Aerobium; species Aerobium zhengzhouense. The sequence goes on along the minus strand of NZ_JADGMQ010000001.1, from coordinate 282,717 downwards.
CGACAGAAGCTCACGAACTTCCAGCTCAACCAGCTCGAGCAGCTCCGGATCGTCGACCTGGTCGACCTTGTTCAGGAACACGACGATCGCCGGAACACCAACCTGACGAGCGAGCAGGATGTGCTCACGGGTCTGCGGCATCGGGCCGTCAGCTGCCGACACGACCAGGATCGCACCGTCCATCTGCGCAGCACCGGTGATCATGTTCTTGACGTAGTCCGCGTGACCCGGGCAGTCGACGTGGGCGTAGTGACGGTTCTCCGTCTCGTACTCAACGTGCGAGGTCGAGATGGTGATGCCGCGTGCCTTCTCTTCCGGTGCAGCGTCGATTTGGTCGTACGCCTTAAAATCACCGAAGTACTTCGTGATCGCAGCCGTCGTCGACGTCTTGCCATGGTCAACGTGACCAATCGTACCGATGTTCACATGCGGCTTCGTGCGCTCAAATTTACCTTTGGCCATTTCAACTTCCCTTTGACGCCGTGTGGGTGCGTATGGATGTAGTTTGCGGGCGCTTACCCAGTACCGCTGAAAAACACAAGCCTTTTGTGGTTTTTTGGAGTTTTGGCGCCGACGTCTGTGCAATCACAGCTTTGCCAATTGAGCCGCGCACAAGATTAAGATAGAGAGCCGCTGTGAATCCAGTCGCAGGCTAAGGCCGCCATGGCCTTGTAGCAACAGGAGCGCGGCGTCAAAACCGCGCCGGAAACCAGAGATCGCCATGACCCGTCGCCGCCGCATCTATGAAGGCAAGGCCAAAATCCTCTATGAGGGGCCGGAGCCTGGAACCCTGATTCAGTTTTTCAAGGACGACGCAACCGCGTTTAACAAGAAAAAGCATGAGGTCGTTGACGGCAAGGGTGTCCTGAACAACCGAATCTCAGAGCACATCTTCAATCACCTGAACCGGATCGGGATCCCGACCCACTTCATCAAGCGGCTCAACATGCGTGAGCAGCTGATCAAGGAAGTCGAGATCATCCCGCTGGAAGTCGTTGTCCGCAACGTTGCTGCTGGCTCGCTCGCAAAGCGCCTCGGCATCGAGGAAGGCACGGTTCTGCCGCGTTCGATCATCGAGTTTTATTACAAGGCAGATGCGCTCGACGATCCGATGGTCTCCGAGGAGCACATCACCGCGTTCGGATGGGCCGCGCCTCAGGAAATCGATGACATCATGGCGCTCGCCATAAGGGTCAACGACTTCCTCACCGGCCTTTTCCTTGGCGTCGGCATCCAGCTCGTTGATTTCAAGATCGAATGCGGCCGCCTGTTCGAAGGCGACATGATGCGCATCGTTCTTGCTGACGAAATTTCGCCGGATTCGTGCCGCCTGTGGGACACCACCACCCAGGACAAGCTCGACAAGGATCGCTTCCGTCGTGACATGGGCGGCCTGGTCGAAGCCTACCAGGAAGTTGCCCGCCGTCTCGGCATAATGAATGAGAACGAGCCGCCACGCTCCGGCCCGGTACTCGTCTCCTCCAAGCCCGACAAGGGCAGCATTCACTAAGCTTGAAGGACACGCCACGTGATCAAGGCGCGCGTTACCGTAACGCTCAAGAACGGAGTTCTCGACCCCCAAGGGAAGGCCATCGAAGGCGCGCTGGGCGCGCTGGGTTTTGATGGCGTTTCCGGGGTTCGCCAAGGCAAGGTGTTCGACCTTGAACTGGAAGGCACTGACAAGGCCAAGGCTGAAGCTGAGGTCAAGGCCATGTGCGAGCAATTGCTCGCGAACACCGTGATCGAGAATTACTCGGTCACCATCTCCTGACCCGGAGGCCCGACTGACATGAAGTCTGCCGTTGTCCTGCTGCCTGGCTTGAACCGCGACCGCGACATGATCGCGGCGCTGACCAAGATAGGCGGCCGCGCACCTCTCACGGTGTGGCAAACCGACACCGAAATTCCGGACGTTGACCTGATCGTCATCCCCGGTGGCTTTTCTTATGGCGATTATTTGCGCTGCGGTGCCATTGCGGCGCGCATGCCGGTAATGAAGGCCGTGGCGGAGAAAGCCGCCAAGGGCGTCCTTGTCATGGGCGTCTGCAACGGCTTTCAGATCCTGCTTGAGGCGGGATTGCTTCCGGGCGCACTCATGCGCAACACGTCGCTGAAATTTGTGTGCCGCGAAGTTAAGCTGGAAGTCGCGAACGCGAATACTGCCTTCACGCGAGCCTATCAGCCCGGACAGATCCTCCGCTGCCCGGTCGCGCATCATGACGGCAATTATTTTGCTGACGCAGAAACGCTCGCCCGCCTCGAAGGTGAAGGTCAGGTTGCGTTCCGGTATGCCGAAGGCACCAACCCTAACGGTTCGATCAACAACATCGCCGGGATTGTCAGCGAGAAGGGTAACGTTCTCGGGATGATGCCTCATCCGGAAAACCTCATCGAAGCTGCCCATGGCGGTACGGACGGGCGCGGCCTGTTTGAGAGCGCTCTGGGTATTGCTGCATGAGAATCCTTGCAAGTGCAGCCATCATTGCCGCACTTGCAGCCCTTGCCGCTTGCCAATCCAAGCCATCGGCGCCAGCACAGCAGGGCGGTAAGAGTTCCGCCTTGCGAAACATGGAAGTAGTGGCCAAGGCTGCTCACCGTTGCTGGTTCGCCAGCGGCGATGCCGCGTTCCGTAGCTACAGCTTCGCAAATGAATTGAACTCGTTCACGGGGCGTCCACGCTTCCTGCTGGTACCACGCGGCAATTTTGGCGGCCGTCCGTTGCTGGTGGTGCAGGCAGAAGGAAACGCTGGGCAAGTGAGCGCTTTTGGTCCGATGCTGGATGGACCGACGGGTTCCCGGGTAGCTGGCGATGTTGATCGCTGGCGGCGCGGAGACCAATCTTGCGGCTAATGCCTGGCAGGAGCCTGGCGCAGTTTTCTGCATCCATTAGGAAAAGTCCTTGTCGATTTTCGCTTTCGGAAGTCAGTTCTCGCGGTACACGGTACTGCTTCTTGCAGTATTGAACCTCTTTGGCTTCTCTGCCGTAGCACTGGTCGGCTGGGTCGATGCGTCGGTCGAGAACGGCCCCATCGAAGATGTGCAGCTATTCGCACTGTTGGTTTCGTTGCTTGCGGGTGTCGTCTCTGCCTATCTGGCGAAAGGGCCTCTGCGTTCCGTTATGACAACCTGGGCAGCGCTGATGCTGTTGATGCTGCAGCGGGAGTTCGATTTTAGTGCTTATGGAACTGATAGCTGGATCTATCAGATGCGAAGCGACACCGTACGGCTCGCCTTCTGGATGCCCGTTCTGCTGGTCCTGATCGCGCTTCTGGCGAGGCACACGGCCCCCCTGCTTCGCGCTGCGCGGTCCGTTCGGTTGATCCACCTATGGCCCGTCGTTGCTGTGGCAGCCATCATGCTCGGCTCCAATCTTTGTGAGAACCTTGCCACGGATGGCTCCGAATGGACCAACATTTTCGTGTTCCTTGAAGAACAGCTTGAATTGAACGCTTACGGTGTGATCGCCTGCATGGGAGTGGCTTTCGCATCGCGTCTCCTCGCCCCGGTACCGTCAGCGGTAGCGGATGCACGTAACCGCCTCGATCCGGCAGCGTGAGCTGCTAAGATTATCAAGACTGGCGATGCCAGTTCGACGACGTTGGAAGAACCATGATCCGCAACGACTTTCCCATCACGCCTGAACTGGTCGCTTCGCACGGCCTCAAGCCGGATGAGTATCAGCGCATTCTCGACTTGATCGGTCGCGAACCGACTTTCACCGAACTGGGTATCTTCTCGGCGATGTGGAATGAGCACTGCTCATACAAGTCGTCCAAGAAATGGCTCCGGACGCTCCCGACATCCGGGCCGCAGGTCATTCAAGGTCCGGGTGAGAACGCGGGCGTGGTTGATATTGGCGATGGCCAGACAGTGGTCTTCAAGATGGAGAGCCACAACCACCCGTCCTACATTGAGCCCTATCAGGGCGCGGCAACGGGCGTCGGTGGCATCCTTCGCGACGTGTTCACAATGGGCGCTCGGCCGGTCGCGGCGATGAACGCACTGCGCTTTGGTGCGCCGGATCATCCGAAGACCAGGCATCTTGTCTCTGGCGTCGTCTCCGGTGTCGGCGGCTATGGCAATTCCTTCGGCGTCCCGACCGTTGGCGGCGAGGTTCAGTTCGACGAACGCTACAACGGGAATATTCTGGTCAACGCGTTCGCCGCGGGCCTGGCGGACGCCGACAAGATTTTCTATTCAAAGGCGGAAGGCGTAGGCCTCCCTGTCGTCTATCTCGGCGCCAAGACTGGCCGGGACGGTGTCGGTGGCGCGACCATGGCGTCGGCGGAATTCGACGAATCGATCGAAGAAAAGCGTCCCACCGTCCAGGTTGGTGACCCATTCACTGAAAAATGCCTTCTGGAAGCCTGCCTGGAACTGATGGCCTCCGGTGCCGTGATTGCAATTCAGGACATGGGCGCCGCCGGCCTGACATGTTCGGCAGTTGAAATGGGCGCCAAGGGTGACCTCGGTATCCGCCTCGACCTGGACACCGTTCCCGTTCGTGAAGAGAGCATGACGGCATACGAGATGATGCTCTCGGAGAGCCAGGAACGCATGCTGATGGTCCTGCGTCCGGAAAAGGAAGCAGAAGCCGAAGCCATTTTCCGCAAGTGGGGTCTTGATTTCGCAATTGTCGGCGTCACCACCGATGACCTTCGCTTCCGCGTCTTCCACCAGGGCGTCGAGGTCGCGAATCTCCCGATCAAGGAACTAGGCGACGAAGCACCGGAATACGACCGCCCGTGGGTCGAGCCTGTCGCACCGGCGGCACTCGCATCGGATACCATCCCTGCGGGCGACATTGTCGATTCGCTGTTGAAGCTCCTTGATTCTCCGAACCTGTCCTCACGCCGTTGGGTCTGGGAGCAGTATGACACCCTCATCCAGGGCAACTCGCTGCAACGTCCCGGTGCCGATGCGGGCGTCATCCGCGTCGAAGGCCATGAAAAGAAGGCCCTCGCCTTCTCGTCGGATGTTAATCCATTCTACTGCGAGGCCGACCCATACGAAGGCGGCAAGCAGGCGGTTGCAGAGTGCTGGCGCAACCTGACGGCCAGTGGCGCGCTACCGCTGGCAGCAACCGACAACCTCAACTTCGGCAACCCCGAGCGGCCAGAGATCATGGGGCAGTTGGTATTTGCGATTAAGGGCATCGGCGAAGCGTGCCGCGCCCTCGACTTCCCGATCGTCTCGGGCAACGTGTCGCTTTACAACGAAACCCTTGGCAAGGGCATCATGCCTACGCCGACGATCGGCGGTGTCGGCCTGATCGCGGACTGGGCGCGCATGGGCCGGGTCGCGTTTGCTGCGGAGAACGAGGAAATCCTCCTCATCGGCGCACCTGCCGAATTCGGGACACATCTGGGACAATCCGCGTATCTGCGTGAGATTCACGGCCGCAAGGAAGGCCTCGCGCCACATGTCGATCTTGCAGCGGAACGTCGCACCGGCGATTTCGTGCGCGAACTGATCAGCAAGGGCATCGCTACCTCGGCTCATGACCTGTCAGATGGTGGCCTTGCAGTCGCAATTGCCGAAATGGCGATGGCTTCGGGCATTGGTGCAACGATTGACGAACCAAAGTCCGATTCGGCCGTCGCATCTTTCTTTGGTGAAGATCAGGGTCGTTACCTTGTCACCGTTGCCAAGGGCGCTGCGGAAGGCCTGGCGGCTGAAGGCGTCAGCATTCAGCATATCGGAGTGACCGGGGGCTCATCCTTGAAGCTCGGCAGTGTGCATGCCATACCGGTCGCTGAACTTAAGGCCGCCCATGAAGGCTGGTTCCCCAGGTTCATGTGCAACTGAAGAGGGCAATGAAGATGGCAATGGACGCAAAAGAAATCGAACGGCTCATCAAGGAAGGCATTCCAGATGCCGTCGTCACGATTCGCGACCTTGCCGGCGATGGCGATCACTACGCAGCCGAAGTGATCGCAGAAAGCTTTCGCGGTAAGACGCGCGTGCAGCAGCACCAGATGGTCTATGATGCCCTGAAGGGCAATATGGGGGGAGCGCTTCATGCGCTCGCCCTTCAGACCAGCGTACCTCAATAGAGACCACACATTTGACGCGTATGTCGGCTTCTGCTGCCTGAAAATTCATGTGAGTTTGAATTTATGGATCTGAAATCGACGCACGCGTCGGCTCTCGGCGACGCAGTGAAGAAACGCGTCGCCGTTCTCTTCTGTGGCTTTGAGCCACTTGATTCCGAAGCGCAACGAATCCGTTTCCAACGCGCGAGTGCTCAGACGGCGACGCAATGGAACTGTAAAATCGAGACGGGCGCTCTCTCGGGCTCGCTCGCGCATCCGTATTTTGATGTCGTTGCGTCGGGGCCAAACTGGCGCACCGAGACCCGCTTCTATCTACTGGAACATAGCTCGGTTATTGCGGCTCTACGTGAACCATCACTGCCATCCCAGATCGCACGCGGTTTCGGTGCGTTTCTGGGTGTCATCGCCGAAGGTGGCCTCACCCGCTACTTCCGCTGGGCTTGGCGCTTCGGCCTGTTTTTCCTTTTTCCGTTCCTGCTGATGCTGCTTGCGCTGACCGCGACTGCCGGAATCGGCTTCGCGCCTCTATATGCCGAATTATCGCCCCTGCATCTGCTCTGGTCGCTCCCAGCGGCCTATGCGTTTTTCCGATACGTGTTTTTGCCCAGAGCAGAACGGCTGCACACGATGCTGTTGTTCTCGAACTGGCGGCTTGCCCTGGCGATGGCTCGGCAGAACGACGAGAGAGCGAACCGTCGCCTTAAGGATTTCGAGTCAGGCCTTCTCGAAGCCCTCTCGCAGCCTGCGGACGAGTACCTGCTGGCCTCGCACAGCATGGGCAGCAACTGGGCCGTCCATACCCTCGGCACCGTGCTCGAGCAGAAGCCCGATGTTCTTTCAGGCAAGAAAGTCACATTCGCCACATTTGGCGGTGCCTTGCTTCAGTGTGCTCTTCTGCGCTCCGCCAAAAACCTCAGAAGTCGGGCAGAGCTGATCCTGAAACACCCGAATGTATCGTCGCTTGAGGTACAGTGCCTAACGGATCCGGTTCATTTCTACAAAGCGCCGGTTGCAAGGGCGCTTGGGTTGCCGGACGTTGAACAACCGCCGATGGTTCAGATGCGTGTCAAACGGCTGCTGACGCCCGACCACTATCGGCGAATCAAATACGATATACTTCGGATTCATCGGCAATACGTGATGGGCACCGACATACGCGCGCCATACGATTTCGGTCTGATGGTGGCAGGCCCCTTCCCTGCGGCAGACTTCGCGAAGTTCGACTACGAAGCCATGCCCCCGATTGGTCCGGAAGGGCAATTGCACGAGCGCTGAGCTGCCTCCCCGCATCGTCACGAGATTGCACCTTCGCCCGTGCTACAATACATAGGGTTCAGACCATTCCACGTCGGGCCTTGAACCCGACCAGTAAAGGACACGCCAGATGAGCGAGATCAAAGATTTCATTGCCAACGAAGTCAAGACGAACGATGTCGTGCTTTTCATGAAAGGCACCCCCGGCTTCCCGCAGTGCGGGTTCTCCGGCCAGGTTGTTCAAATCCTTGATTATCTGGGTGTCGACTACAAAGGGATCAACGTCCTCAGCTCTGACGAAATCCGCCAGGGAATTAAGGACTACTCCAACTGGCCGACCATCCCTCAGCTATATGTGAAGGGAGAGTTCGTGGGCGGCTGCGACATCGTCCGTGAAATGTTCCAGGCGAACGAATTGCAGGACTTCATGTCCGAAAGGGGCATCAGCCTGCGCGGCGCTGCCTGATACCGCAGCTACCGCGTCATTAGTAAAAGTTTGGAATGCGTCGGCCCCGCCGGCGCATTTCTCGTCTTGATAGGGAAATTCCGGATGCAACTCAAAACCGGAGAACAGATCTCGCCATCGCGCAACCTGTCGAAAGCGGAGTTTATAGCGCTTGCCGCGGCCTTGATGTCGGTAAACGCACTCGCAATCGACATCATGCTGCCCGCCCTTCAGCAGATGGGCGCCAGCCTTGGCGTCGAGAACGAGAATCATCGCCAATATGTGATCTCGGCATATTTCGCCGGCATGGCTCTCGCACTCCTGCCCTACGGGCCACTTTCCGACCGTTATGGACGTCGCGGGCCGCTTATGATTGGCTTGATCATATATGTCGTGGCGGCGCTGGGCGCGGCATTCATGTCGACCTTCGAAGGCGTGCTGGCCATGCGCTTTCTGCAAGGCGTTGGCGCAGCGTCGACCCGCGTCATCGCAGTGTCGATGGTACGCGACCGTTTCGGTGGTCGCCTGATGGCGGAAACCATGTCGCTTATCTTCATGGTGTTCATGGTCATTCCCGTCATCGCACCCACACTCGGTCAGATCATGCTGCTGATCGCTGGCTGGGAATTTATCTTCGTGAGTATGGCCGCCATCGGCACCGCGATTATAGCCTGGGCCGCTCTTCGAATGCCCGAGACTCTGGCGCAGGAGGATCGGCGTCCGTTTACCATTGGCTCGATCGGCAGCGCTTTTGCAATCGTCCTGACCAATCGCTTCTCCCTGATGTACACGCTCGCATCGACGTTTGTGTTCGGTGCGCTATTCGCGTTCATCAACTCCGCCCAGCAGGTCTTCGTGGGCATTTACGAGTTGGGCGTCTGGTTCCCGGTCATTTTCGCAGTTATCGCCGGCTTCATGGCGCTGTCGTCCTACCTGAACTCACGATTCGTCGTTCAGTTCGGCATGCGCCGACTGTCCCATGGGGCGTTGACGGGATTCTTGGTTGTCTCAGCGATCTGGTTGGGCTGGTCGATGATGGGCGAGGTACCGCTCGTGCCTTTCCTCATCCTCTTTGCACTGGCGATGTTCCAGTTCGGCTGGATTGGCTCGAACTTCAACTCGATCGCCATGGAGCCGCTGGGCCATATTGCGGGCTCGGCTTCATCCGTGCAGGGGTTCATCCAGACGCTTGGTGGCGGGATCATCGGTGCTGCTATCGGACAGGCGTTTGACGGGACGACGACCCCACTGGCCGCAGGCTTCTTTGGCCTGGCAGTGATCGCTCTGGTGCTTGCAGCCATTGCCGAAAGGGGCAAGCTCTACGCAGCAAGCCCTCAGCGCAAGGAAGGTGTCAAGAACTGACACCTATCGACGCGAAGTCGAACAGATTGCGGTCGAGCAGATGGCTCGGCCGCACGCAGCCAAGCGCACGGATCATCGTATCCTTACGCCCCGGCATTTTCCGCTCGATCTCCTCCAGCATCACCTTCATCGCGTTACGTTGCAGTCCGTCCTGGCTCCCGCACAGATTGCAGGGGATGATAGGGAATGCCATTGCCTCGGCAAAGCGCGCCATGTCGGCTTCCGCGCAGTAAGCCAGCGGCCGCAATACCGTCAGATCCCCGTCATCGTTCATCAGCTTGGGCGGCATCGCCGCGAGCTTTCCGCCATGGAAGAAATTGAGGAAAAAGGTTTCCAGAATATCCTCTCGGTGATGCCCCTGCACCAAGGCAGAGCACCCCTCCTCTCGTGCGACGCGGTATAGGTGGCCGCGCCGTAGCCGGGAACAAAGTGAGCAGTATGTCTTGTTTTCCGGAATCTTGTCCGTGACGATCGAGTATGTATCCTGATACTCGATACGGTATTCGACCCCGAGCCGCTGAAGATACTCCGGCAGGACGTGCTTCGGAAAATTCGGCTGTCCCTGATCAAGATTGCAAGCGACGAGCTCAACCGGAAGAAGGCCGCGCCATTTCAGATCAAGCAGGATCGCCAACAGACCGTAGGAATCCTTGCCTCCAGATAGCGCAATAAGCCAACGTTGGCCTGGAACGACCATCGAAAAGTCATGCATTGCCTGCCGGGTGTTTCGGATAAGTCGCTTGCGCAGCTTGTTAAACTCACCCGACGATGGCGCATCCCCAAACATGGGATGGATAGCGGAGGCATCTTCCTCCCCCAAGGGCAGACCAGTGACGGCGTTCATCTAGGGTCCTTTTTCTATGCCCCGAATATTGACCAACCGGTGCGCTGTGCCATGATTTCAAGCGCCTGGGAACCCAAAAGCGAGTTTCCGTTCACATTGAGGCCAGGTGACCAAACGGCAATGGATGCCTTCCCTGGTGCAACGGCCAGTATCCCGCCGCCGACGCCGCTCTTGCCCGGCAGGCCGACACGGTAAGCGAACTCGCCGGAACCATCATAGTGACCACAGGTCAGCATCAACGCGTTGATACGGCGTGCCCTGTCCCGCGAAACGACATTTCGTCCGGTCTCGGGGTTCCGGCCGCTCGCCGCCAGAAACAGGCCGGCCTTCGAAAGCTGGCGGCAACTCATGGCCAGCGCGCATTGATGGAAATAAACTCCAAGCACCTGCTCGGCTGGATGTTCGATTACACCGAAAGAGCGCATGAACTGCGCCAGCGCAAAATTTCGAAAACCTGTTTCCTGCTCAGATCGCGCGACGGCGTGGTCGATGTAGATCGAATCGTCATTCGCCAAGAAGCGCACGAACTGAACTATTTCGCCGATCGCTTCGCGCGGCTTATGTCCCCCGAGCAAAATGTCGTCGACAACGATCGCTCCGGCGTTGATGAACGGGTTCCGCGGGCGACCATTCTCATGTTCTAGCTGGACGATCGAATTGAAGGCAGAGCCCGATGGTTCCCGCCCAACGCGATTCCACAAGCGGTCGCCGACCATGCCGAGCGCGAGGGTTAGCGCGAACACCTTGGAGACACTCTGAATAGAGAACGGCAAGTCGGCGTCGCCTGCGACGAATTCCTGCCCGTCGACCGTGGTGATCGCTATTCCGAAATGATGAGGATCAACCTTTGCAAGCTGCGGAATATAGTCCGCAACCTTGCCCCGCTGTTCACGCGTTTGAATCTCCTCCGCGATCGCGTCAACAAGTGCCTGCAGGTCAGTCATGTCTCCCCCCGACCAGTGACAAAAAAGCCGCCCGAAGGCGGCTTTTTCAAATCCTGTAGCGTCGAACGCTCGCTCCAGATTAGCGCGAGTAGAATTCGATGACCAGGTTCGGTTCCATCTGAACCGGGTACGGAACTTCTGCCAGGCCCGGAGCGCGAAGGTACTTCGCGGTCATCTTGTTGTGGTCGACTTCGATGTAGTCCGGAACATCACGCTCAGCGAGCTGAACAGCCTCGAGAACGATAACGAGCTGCTTGGACTTCTCACGGACCTCGATGACGTCGCCCGGCTTGCAGCGGTAAGAACCAATGTTCACACGCTGGCCGTTCACGTTGACGTGGCCGTGGTTCACGAACTGACGAGCGGCGAAGATCGTCGGGACGAACTTTGCGCGGTAGACGATCGCGTCAAGGCGCGACTCGAGCAGACCGATCAGGTTCTCCGGGGTGTCGCCACGACGGCGTGCAGCTTCGTCGTAAGTCTTACGGAACTGCTTCTCGGAGATATCGCCGTAATAGCCCTTCAGCTTCTGCTTGGCGCGCAGCTGCAGACCGAAGTCCGACATCTTGCCCTTGCGGCGCTGGCCGTGCTGGCCGGGGCCGTATTCGCGCTTGTTCACCGGGGACTTCGGACGACCCCAGATGTTCTCGCCCATACGGCGGTCAATTTTGTACTTGGCCGATTCGCGCTTGCTCATCGCATTCCCTTTCAAATGTTTGTACCCGAAAGCCGAGGCTCTCGGGTGAAGGAAACGCGCCCTCCTCTGGCCCCACTGCGGAGACCTGACAGGACAACCCACGCACGCATTGCGAAGATGTCCACGGGACACGTAACTACTACATCACACCTTCCGGTGCGAAGCTGGGGGTGAACTATGGGATTCCATAGCCAATGTCAACGGAGACCGCCTGCTTCTCCGGGTAAAGCCCAAAACCCTGCATGAGGCGTCGTGCGGCATTGTCTGGGGCGCCGGAAGTGAACACTGCGATATCGGCACCCACCGAATTTGCAAACATGTCCCGACGCCGCCGCGGGCGCAACAAGGACAGTGCCCGTCTGGCGATTGATTCTGCGGGGTCGAGCCAGTCCACGGGCCAAGGCGCCGTCTTCCGCATACGGTTGGCGAGGAACGGATAATGCGTACAGGCAAGGACGACAATGTCGGTTCGGCGCCCATCCATCTCGACAAAGCAGGGGGAGATTTCGGCCTTCACCGCCTCTTCATCAACGAAGCCGTCGCGCATGTAGGCCTCTGCTAGTGCAGCAAGGTTTTCACTTCCCACCAGTCGCACATGGACCTTCGAGGCCCATTCATCGATGAGATCCCTGGTATATTGCCTGCGTACTGTTCCAGGCGTTGCAAGCACTGACACCAGACCCGAGTGCGTCCGCTCTGCAGCCGGCTTGATCGCAGGCACTGTCCCAACGAAGGGTGTGTCCGGATAGGCGGCCCGCAAAGCGGCGAGAACGAGCGTGGACGCTGTATTGCAGGCGATGACTGCTATTTCGGGATCGTATTTTTCAAGCAATTCTCGGAAGAGAGTCACGATGTGCGAGCTCAGAGCTTCCTCGGCCCATGCGCCATAGGGAAAGCCTGCATCATCCGCGACATAAACGAATCGGCGGTCAGGCATCAGCACCCGCGCCTCTCGCAAAACCGTGAGGCCACCAACACCAGAATCGAAGACCAGCACCGGCCGATCAGTCATCGGCCTTACTCTCTTGGCCATGTGCTTTCGCATCAGCCTTCGCCTTACGTTCCGGATAGGAACCACCACGAGGTTCTTTCGGTGAATAATAGTCGAGGGAAGCGATGATGCCCCTGAGGACCTTAATTTCCGCCTCGCTGAATCCGGGGCGGGTAAGGACTGCCCTCAGATTGTCTACCATCTTCGGTTTCTTGGCCGTCGGTCGAAAATAGCCTCTCACATCCAAGGCATCTTCAAGGTGCTCGATCATTCCCTGCAAGGCAACCTTCGGCGCAGTAACAATCTCCGGCGCCCTGAAAGCAGGCTCGAGTTCGTTTTCCATCCCGGCTTTCATCCACTCGTAAGACATCAGCAAGACCGCCTGGGCGATGTTGAGCGAGGCGAATGCCGGATTGACGGGGAAGGTAACGATTTCATCTGCAAGGCCCACCTCTTCATTATAGAGGCCGAACCTTTCTCTTCCGAACATGATGCCCGTCCGCTGGCCTGACTGGAAGCGTCCGCGCAGGATTCTCCCCGCCTCCACCGGGCCTCGAACGGGCTTAAAGCCATCCCGTTCGCGAGCGGTTGTCGCGATAACATAGTTCAAGTCGGCTAGAGCTTCGGGCAATGTGTCGAAGACGCGCACACCGTCGATCACGTGATCGGCCTTGGAAGCCGCCGATCGCGCCTTCTCGTTCGGCCAGCCATCTCGCGGATTGACAATGCGCAGCTCGGCCAGACCGAAATTTGCCATCGCCCGGGCCACCATGCCGATATTCTCCCCGAGTTGGGGCTCGACCAGAATAACCGCCGGTCCTTCCTGGATCAAAACTTTCTCGCGGTCAGTGCCTGCCACGTCAAATCTTCCTGCTGTTTTGCGTCCCTGTCCCTGCCACAGCCAGCAGGCAATTTGAAGACATTCTGCTCGATCCCGCCGCTTGCCGTTACGCGAACAGGGCACGATGCACAAAGAAGCGGAATTACACGCCCTTGAAGCCTTTGCCTGGCCCGACGGCGATGCTATAGGGGCCGCAAATCCATTCATTCGACGGGGCCATTGGGGCTCCCTCCCCTGAAAGTGAGGCAATGCTCATGGCAAAGATCAAGGTGGTAAATCCGGTTGTCGAACTCGACGGAGACGAGATGACCCGGATCATCTGGCAGCTCATCAAGGACAAGCTGATCCATCCTTACCTTGACCTTGACCTGCATTACTTCGATCTCGGCATCGAAGCACGTGACGCCACGGACGACCAGATCACCATCGACGCCGCAAAGGCGATTCAGAAGCATGGCGTTGGCGTCAAGTGCGCGACCATCACACCGGACGAAGCCCGTGTTGAGGAATTCGGCCTCAAGAAGATGTGGAAGTCGCCAAACGGCACGATCCGCAACATCCTCGGCGGCACGATCTTCCGTGAACCGATCATCATGAAGAACGTCCCACGTCTTGTTCCGGGCTGGACCCAGCCGATCGTCGTCGGCCGCCACGCGTTTGGTGACCAGTATCGCGCGACCGACTTCCGCTTCCCGGGCAAGGGCAAGCTGACCATGAAGTTCGTTGGTGAAGACGGCCAGGTCATCGAGCATGAAGTGTTCGACGCGCCTGCAGCTGGCATCGCGATGGGGATGTACAACCTGGACGAATCGATCCGCGACTTCGCCCGCGCCTCGCTCAACTACGGCCTGCTTCGCAAGTGGCCGGTCTACCTGTCGACCAAGAACACGATCCTCAAGGCTTACGATGGCCGCTTCAAGGATATCTTCCAGGAGATCTACGAGCAGGAGTTCGCAGCGCAGTTCAAGGAGCTCGGCATCTGGTATGAGCACCGCCTGATTGACGATATGGTCGCTGCTTCGCTGAAGTGGTCGGGCGGCTATGTTTGGGCGTGCAAGAACTATGACGGCGACGTCCAGTCCGACACCGTCGCGCAGGGCTTTGGTTCGCTCGGCCTGATGACTTCGGTTCTGATGACGCCGGACGGCAAGACCGTTGAGGCTGAAGCTGCACACGGCACCGTGACCCGTCACTACCGTCAGCATCAAAAGGGTGAGGAAACCTCGACCAACTCGATCGCTTCGATCTTCGCCTGGACTCGCGGCCTCGCACACCGTGCAAAGTTGGACGACAACGAGGAACTGAAGAAGTTCGCCGACACGCTTGAGAAGGTCTGCATTCAGACCGTCGAGTCGGGCTACATGACAAAGGACCTCGCACTGCTCATCGGTGCCGATCAGCCGTGGCTTTCGACGACAGGCTTCCTCGACAAGGTCGACGAGAACCTCCAGAAGGCAATGGCCTAAGGGAACAAAGAGGGGCGAGCGGGAAACTGCTCGCCCCTCTTCTTTGGTGGTACTCTGCAGATCACCGCGCGTGAACTTTTCGAAACGTCGCGCATTTCCTGCTCAGATGAAGCATGAGTATTCCCTATGAGACTCAAAACTATCCTTGCAGCCGTCGCTGCCCTCGGCGTGACGGCGCTCAATGCCTTCGCCCAAAATTCGCTCGTCGAAGTAGACGACAACGTCCAGGTGACCGCGTTCAGCGCTAAGGTGGACGAGATCGATGATCTTGACGTCTATAACGCCGCAGGCACCAAAATTGGTGAAGTCGAGGATATGGTGGGAACCGACAAAAGCACGCCGACAGCCCTGATCATCGATTTCGAGGGCACGGAAGGCTACGCCGACCAGGATGTTGTTGTGCCCATCGACCAGGTTGTTTGGGAGAATGACCGGCTGATTTTGAGCGCAGACACGGATACCGTAAATGCGATGGAAGTCTGGAAAGACTAAATCGCACCGACAAAAAAGGCCGCTCGAGCGGCCTTTCTCAGTTAGTAATGTGTTGGCTCAACCAGCCATTGCCGCCTTGACCGCAGCAATGGCATCATTCGCCTTCGACCCGTCCGGGCCACCTGCCTGAGCCATATCTGGACGACCGCCGCCGCCCTGCCCGCCAATGGCGGAAGACGCGGCCCGAACCAGATCCACAGCCGAGAACCGCTCCTTCAGATCATCGGTAACGCCAACCACAACGCTGGCCTTGCCATCGTCTGCGGTACCAACAAACACGACGACACCCGACCCAAGGGTTTTCTTGCCCTCATCTGCCAGCGGCTTCAGATCGCGCGGCGTAACGCCGGAAACGACACGCCCGAGGAAACCCACGCCAGAGACCGTCTCCGCCTCGCTAGCCGCGCCACCGGCACTTCCGCCTCCCAAAGCAAGCTGGCGGCGTGCCTCAGCGAGTTCACGCTCCATCTTCTTGCGCTCTTCCAGCACAGCTTCAAGACGCGTGACGACGTCAGCGGGCGCGACCTTCAACACCGCTGCGGCGGCCTTGAGCCTGCGCTCCTGCTCATCGAGATAACGGCGAGCCGCATCCCCGGTGAGAGCTTCGATACGACGCACGCCCGCCGCGACGGCACCTTCGGAAACCACGCGGACCAAACCGATGTCACCGGTCGACGAGACGTGAGTTCCGCCGCACAGTTCGACGGAATAGGCCTTGCCTTCCTTGTCGCCGTGAAGCGCAGTTCCCATGCGCACGACACGAACTTCATCACCGTATTTTTCGCCGAACAAAGCCATTGCACCCTCAGCAATGGCATCATCCACTGCCATCAGGCGCGTCGAGACCTCGGCATTCTGAAGGACGATCTCGTTGGCATAGCTTTCGATAACATCGAGCTCTTCCTGCGAAATCGGCTTTGGATGGGAGAAGTCGAATCGCAGACGCTCGGCCGATACCAGCGATCCCTTTTGGGCAACGTGGGTACCCAGAACCTCGCGCAGCGCTTCGTGCATCAGATGGGTCGCAGAGTGATTGGCGCGGATCTTTGCACGACGCGCATGATCTACCCTCATCTCGACGGCATCACCAACGCTGACAGTCCCGGAACGCATTTTTCCGGAGTGAATGAAGAGCCCGTCTGCCTTCTTCTGCGTGTCCACGATCTCGACCGAGAAGCCTTCACCGGTGAAGATGCCGGTGTCGCCGACCTGACCACCGGATTCGCCGTAGAACGGCGTCTGGTTGACAATGACGAATACGCTTTCGCCCTCGCCGGCCTCAGCAACCTCCGCACCGTCCTTGAGGAGGGCTGTAACCACGCCCTCGGCCTTCTCGGTGTCGTATCCCAAAAACTCGGTTGCACCGAGGCGATCGCGTAGACCAAACCAGACCGTTTCCGTCGCTGCCTCGCCGGAGCCGGCCCAATTCGCACGTGCCTCGGCCTTCTGGCGCTCCATGGCGGATGCGAAGCCATCCGTGTCAACCTGGATACCGCGCTGACGCAGAGCGTCCTGCGTCAGATCAAGGGGGAAACCGTAGGTGTCATAAAGCTTGAACGCAGTTTCGCCATCGAGGCGAGCGCCCTCATCCATGCCCTCAGTCGCATCTGCGAGAAGCCCCAGACCACGCGCAAGCGTCTTTCGGAAGCGTGTTTCTTCCAGCTTCAGCGTCTCGGTGATGAGTGCTTCCGCCCGCACCAGTTCAGGGTAGGCCTGCCCCATCTCCCGGATTAGCGCGGGAACGAGACGATGCATCAAAGGATCGCCAGCACCCAGCAGCTGCGCATGGCGCATGGCGCGACGCATGATGCGGCGAAGCACATAGCCACGACCTTCATTCGATGGGAGAACGCCATCAGCGATCAGGAAGCAGGAAGACCGCAGATGGTCAGCGATCACGCGGAACGAGGCGACATTGGACGCATCCGGGCCCTTGCCTATAGCAGAGGCCGTTGCATCGATCAGGTGTCGGAATAGATCGGTTTCAAAGACGCTCTCGACGCCCTGCAGGATCGATGCCATGCGCTCGAGGCCCATGCCGGTGTCGATCGACGGACGCGGTAGGTCGACCCGCTCCTCCTTGGTGATCTGCTCGTACTGCATGAAGACGAGGTTCCAGAACTCAAGGAACCTGTCGCCATCCTCCTCCGGACTTCCGGGAGGCCCCCCCCAGATGTGCTCGCCGCGATCAATGAAGATCTCGGAGCAAGGTCCGCAAGGACCGGTGTCACCCATCGCCCAGAAATTATCACTGGTCGGAATCCGGATGATCTTGTCATCGGAGAAACCGGCAATCTTTTTCCACAGATCCGCCGCCTCATCGTCGGTGTGATAGACG
Organism: Aquamicrobium zhengzhouense; assembly: GCF_016124105.1. Classification (GTDB taxonomy): domain Bacteria; phylum Pseudomonadota; class Alphaproteobacteria; order Rhizobiales; family Rhizobiaceae; genus Aerobium; species Aerobium zhengzhouense. The sequence goes on along the minus strand of NZ_JADGMQ010000001.1, from coordinate 264,987 downwards.
GTGACGAGAAGCTTGTCTTTCGGAAGACCAAATTCCGTGGTGATCAGTTTCCAGGCCAACTCGATGGCGTCGGCTTTGAAGTAATCCCCGAACGAAAAATTGCCGAGCATCTCGAAAAAAGTGAGATGGCGGGCGGTGTAACCAACATTGTCGAGGTCGTTATGCTTTCCACCAGCGCGGACGCTCTTCTGCGCAGTCGAGGCACGCGAATAGGGACGTGATTCAAGCCCGGTAAAAACGTTCTTGAACTGAACCATACCCGCATTGGTGAACATCAATGTCGGGTCATTGCGCGGAACCAATGGGCTCGACGCTACAATTTCATGCCCGTTCTTGCGGAAGTAGTCGAGAAAAGTCGACCGAATTTCGTTGACGCCACCACTCATGCCGATGCCTTCAGGTAGAGCGGCCGCACCCCTTGCGGCCGAAAGGAAAGGCCTTTTAACGTCCAGCACTCAAGCTGTCCAGAAATCCGGATGAATACAGTCAATCCCCACATGAAAAGGCCGCCGGAGTGCTTCCAGCGGCCCAATCTCAGCTTCAACCGACGAACAAGAGGCTAGATCGCGGCCGCATCGTCCGCATCGTTGCCATCCTGATCTCCCGGACCGCCATTTTCGAGGAACTTTTCTGCAATCAGACCAGCGCTCTGACGAAGCATAAGTTCGATTTCGCCCATCACCTCAGGATTTTCGCGCAGGAAGTTCTTGGCATTCTCACGTCCCTGACCAAGACGCTGAGAATTGTAGGAGAACCAGGCACCCGACTTCTCGACGATGCCAGCCTTGACGCCGAGATCGATGATCTCACCCGTCTTGGAGACGCCCTCCCCATACATGATGTCGAATTCGACCTGCTTGAAGGGAGGAGCCAGCTTGTTCTTCACCACCTTGATGCGGGTCTGGTTGCCCACCACCTCGTCGCGATCCTTGACCGCGCCGATGCGACGAATATCCAGACGGACCGAAGCATAGAACTTCAGCGCATTACCGCCCGTGGTCGTCTCTGGTGACCCGAACATCACACCAATCTTCATGCGGATCTGATTGATGAAGATCACCATGGTGTTGGAACGCGAGATCGACGCGGTCAGCTTGCGCAGAGCCTGGCTCATGAGGCGAGCCTGAAGACCCGGCAGCGAATCTCCCATCTCACCTTCAATTTCCGCACGGGGGGTAAGTGCGGCGACCGAGTCGACCACCAGAACGTCGATGGCGCCCGAGCGGACCAGGGTGTCGCAGATCTCCAACGCCTGCTCGCCAGTATCAGGCTGCGAGATAAGCAGATTTTCGAGATCGACACCGAGTTTGCGCGCGTAGACCGGATCAAGGGCGTGCTCGGCGTCAACGAAGGCGCAGATACCGCCCTTTTTCTGGGCTTCAGCAATTGTGTGAAGCGCCATGGTCGTCTTACCGGAGCTTTCCGGACCGTAAATCTCGATGATACGTCCCTTCGGCAAACCGCCAACACCGAGCGCGATATCAAGGCTGAGCGAGCCCGTCGAAACGGTTTCGATCTCGACCACCTGCTCGTTCGCGCCGAGCCGCATGATCGAGCCCTTGCCGAAAGCGCGCTCGATTTGCGAGAGCGCTGCATCCAGAGCCTTGGATTTATCCACTGAACCGTCCTCAACAAGCCGTAATGTGTTCTGCGCCATGATACCTTACCCCTTGATGGACCGCGAAGCCGGATGTCTTGTGTCCAATGGTTTTTTGTACTGCATTTGTTCCAATTTCGCAAGAGCACTAACTCATTGGAATAAATGCGGTATCAATTTTTGTTCTCTATTTGTCTTTGAAAGGTGCGTCTGCATGCGGCGATAAGCGCCCTCCTGGGCGTGGAAAAATCCGCGCCGCGCCGACCATACGTGCCATTGCGACCGGGGGTGCTCATCACTAGGCTGTGCCTGCGAATTAGCCGGACGGATCGGTGATGCAAAGACCAAACCTTTTCGGTTGCGGTGCAGCTCACATTGACCGACGCGCCCGAAGCTTTGAGCCCCTAAGATCGGGGGCGTCGAACCCGGGCACGTTACGTGAGGAAGTCGGTGGTGGAGCGTTAAATGCAGCGCGCAACGCGAAGCGTCATGGGGCGGATGTCAGCCTGATGTCAGTCCGCGGCGGCGATATGATCGGCGATCTCGTAGGCAGTTCACTCGACAGATGGTCGATCCACGATCTTTCAGCAGTCTTTCTCGACCGTAGCACTCCGAGTTACACGGCTCTGCTCGACCACCAAGGCGAACTCGTCTCAGCCGTAGCTGATATGGCGCTCTACGACCTCGCATTCGCCAAGCAGTTGCGCCGCCGAAAGATCCGCGATGCTATCGATGCCGCCGACGCGGTGCTCTGCGATGCCAATATGCCGACTGACGCTCTCGAGCGTCTTGTACAAAGCGCAGGAGAACGTCCCGTCTTCGCAATTGCCGTGTCACCGGGAAAAGTAAGACGTCTCGAGCCTGTCCTGCCCGCCCTGTCCTGTCTTTTCATGAACCGCCTCGAAACACTTGCCTTATCGGGCATGTCATCCTTGCCCCAGGCGATGGTTGCGCTACGAAATTCAGGACTAAGGCGCGGAGTTATCACCGCTGGCGAGGCTGATACGATCATGTTCGACGATAGCGGGTGCTATTCGCTGCGACCTCCGCGATCTGATGCAGTCGTTGACGTGACTGGTGCCGGGGACGCTCTTGCGGGTGCTGCAACGGCAGCATTGATATCAGACTGCGCATTTCCGGAAGCGGTTCGCCGGGGAATCGCGGCGTCGACACTTACAATCGCTGCGGAAAGCTGCGTGGCAGACTATGACGACCAGACGTTCGAGGTCGTCCTCGCGAGTGTCGGCGCTCCGCAACGTTTCACGGAAATCGGGATCAACCGTTAGGGGCTGCGCTACATGTCTTCCAGGCACATCGATATTTCCCCCAAGGTGCAGGATGCACTTTCGCGCAGACGGCCTGTCGTTGCGCTTGAAAGCACCATCATAACGCACGGCATGCCCTGCCCTGAAAACCTAGAAATGGCGGATCGGGTTGAGCGGATCATTGAAGAAGAAGGCGTAACTCCGGCAACGATCGCTGTGCTCGACGGCGTCATCAAGGTCGGGTTGTCGCAAGCGGAAAAAGACCAACTCGCCCAATCATCGAACGCGATGAAGCTCTCCCGTGCCGACCTCGCCTTCGCTGTTTCGCAAAACCGCACCGGCGGGACGACGGTCGCGGCAACGATGATTGCTGCCCATCTTGCCGGAATCAAAGTGTTCGCAACCGGCGGCATCGGAGGCGTTCACATCGGCGCGGCTACCAGCTTCGACATCTCGGCCGATCTTGATGAACTGGCGCGAACGCCAGTCATTGTCGTCTCAGCTGGCGCAAAGGCGATTCTGGACATCGGGAAGACCCTGGAGGTGCTTGAGACGCGAGGGGTGCCGGTTATTGGCTATCAGACAGACACAATGCCCGCGTTCTGGTCTCGCCAATCGCCCTACCCTGCGCCGCTACGCCTGGATGACGTCAGCGCGATCGCCAGCTTCTTCCGTACCAGAGAGGATCTGCAACTGGGCGGCGGCGTGCTTATTGCCAATCCGGTCCCGGAAACCCACGAAATTGCGGCAGCGGATATGAAAGGCATCATCGAGGCGGCACACCGCCTGGCTCACGAAAATGGCGTGAGCGGCAAGGCCGTCACGCCATTTTTGCTCAGCACCATATTGGAGCTAACCGCAGGCCGCAGCCTCGTCACCAACATCGCACTTGTCGAAAACAATGCCCGTCTGGCGGCGAGGATTGCGGCTTCCCTGGCGGCTTAGCTGAATGGGGTCAGATGGATCTCGACGCGGCGATTCTGCGCGCGGCCGTCTGCAGTCGCATTGGTCGCGATGGGCTGCGAGGGGCCGAAGCCACGAATCTGGAAGCGGCGGCTGTCGACGCCACCCTGTGCCAGGAAGCGCGCAACTGAATCAGCACGGCGCTCTGAAAGGGTCTGGTTGTGCTGCAGACCACCCGTCGAGTCGGTGTGACCGTTAATGTCGACATAGGTTCGGTTGTATTTGTTCAGAACCAGCGCCACCGCATTCAGCGTCTCGTAGAAAGCTGGCACGACATCGTACTGATCGCTCGCGAAGGTGATGTTCGACGGCATATTGAGGATAATCTGATCGCCGACGCGGCTGACCGATACGCCCGTACCCTGGAGGTAGCGGCGAAGTTCAGCTTCCTGCTGATCCATGTAGCCGCCTATCGCGCCACCCGCCAACGCCCCGACACCTGCACCGATCAGCGCGTTTCGGCGATCATCACCGCCAGCCAGCAGACCCACGCCCGCACCGGCAAGCGCACCGATGGCAGCGCCGCCCGCCATGTTCGAAACTTTCTGCTGTCCAGTATAAGGGTCGGTCGTGCAGCCGGCCAGAAATACGGCACCAGTCAGTGCCAGAACGATCTTCTTCATAGGAAATCCCTCTCCTGAATATGCCCGGCCGCGCTACAGGTTAGCCTGCTGAATCGCGCCCTGTTGGCGCTTGTACCACAGATTGCGGCGAAAAGCGGACCATAGCCTTAGTGCCAGTCGCACTAGCGCAGAACGAGCGATTTGCGCAGCGCCAAGGTCACCAGCATTGCCGCGCACGCAATCCCTGCGCCTATCTGGAACGGTAGCTGCGAACCACCGGTGGTCCAAAGCCAACCGGCAGCCAGATTTCCAACCAGAACCACAACGCCTGTAACCATGTTGAAGGTACCGAAAGCGCTACCTTTCAGACACGCTGACGTCTTTACCGCAATCAGAGCGCCGAGCAGGCCCTGAGAAAAGCCCATATGCAGCCCCCAGAATATCGTGCCTGCCAGGAAAAGTGGGACGTTATCCGCCACTGACAGCAGCAAATGAGCCAGGCCCAGAAATGCGAGGCTGGTAGCCAGCAGGCCCGCAGCGCCCACCCGATCTGCAATCTTGCCAACCGGGTAGGCGGCCAGCCCGTAAACGGCGTGCATCACGACCATCGCGAGCGGGACATAGGCGGGAGAGAAGCCTGCATCCAGCGACTTCAGCAGAACAAATGCCTCACTGAAGCGGGCCAACATGATCAATCCTGCCAAACCGATCACCGTCCAGACGCCGCGATTCAAAGAGATTGCTCTCCTTAAGCTGAAAGCCTCACTTTTCGCATCCAGACCTTGAGCGGGCTCTCGCACAAACAGCACCAACACGCCAATCGCCAGCGCAGCGGGTACCGCTGCCCACCAAAAGACGGCAGCGATATCACCAGCAAGGATCAGCATCAGCGCGACAGCAATTAACGGCCCCAGAAAACCTCCGACAGTGTCGAGCGACTTGCGCAAGCCGAAAGCTGCTCCCCGAATCTCCGCCGGCGACACTGCGGCGATAATCGCGTCACGTGGAGTACCGCGGATGCCCTTTCCGACCCGGTCCATCGCCTTTGCGAGAACAATTTGGTCAATGGTTGCGGCGAGTGGAAATATCAATCGGGAAAGCGCCCCTAAACCGTAGCCCAAAACTGCAAGAGGTTTCGCCCGGTGGCTCCAATCCACAAAATAACCGGAGAACAACTTCGTGGCGGTCGCGATAAATACAGAAAAGCCTTCGATGAAGCCGATTGCCAGCGCGGAAGCTCCGAGCCCGCTCACCAGGTAGAGCGGTAAAAGCGTCGTGATCATCTCTGAAGAGATGTCCATGAGGAGGCTCACCAGGCCAAGCATCCACACCGTCCGCGGAACTCGGAAAGCTATAGCGTCTTGGGCGGGCATCAGGATCAAACACCATGATCAACGGGATACCGGCGCTATGGCACAATAGATCCAGGCGGACAACGCCAACACGAGGATGGACGTACGATCAGCTTTGGGGCATGACGCGGCGTCATCTGCCGTTTCAGTCGGCGGATTAATTTTTGTGATTTGTTATTTGGGGGGAATCCTCGTGAAACGCTCTCTCTTGGCGCTTGCAATTCTCGGCGCGTCACTCAGCTCGGCCCAGGCTTTTACGGCAGGCGACTGGGTTCTTGGCCGTTTCCAAGACGGTAACTACTGGTTTCCGGGCGTGGTTCAGTCTGTCAAAGGCTCAAACATCATAGTCGTCTACGATGACGGCGACCGCGAAGTTCTTAATCGCCGGAGCGTCCGTCCGTACGATTGGAAGATCGGCAGCCAAATTGAATGCAACTACCGCGGCGCGGGCGACTGGTACGCTGGCAAGATCACCTCGCTTGGGGGTGAGAACCTCGCCATCATTTATGAAGATGGTGACAAGGAGAGAACAACCACTGCTTTCTGCCGTTCGCGCTAAAGCATTTCTTTATTTCAGACGTCACAGCTCGGCCCTTTCACTGGCCGGGCTGTTTTTATATGCAGTAGGCCCAGGCTCCCCTCCGACACTGCGATATAGTACCTATATCCTGCTGAACCTCATTCCTTCAGGAGCAGAGCGGAGAGACGCTTGAGCAAATTTCTGTCCTTCACCGCAGTAGCATTGGCAGCGACTCTTTCCAGCTTTGGCGCTCTCGCCAAGGAGGTCGGCAAGGTTGGTGTCGATTGGCTCGGCAACGACATCGTCATTGAGGCGATCGCAGATCCGAAGATCGCAGGGGTCACCTGCCACGTCACCTATTTTGAACGCGGGATCATCGACCGCCTGCAAAAAGGCAACTGGTTTGAAGACCCGTCCAACAACGCGATCTCCTGCAGCCAGACAGGGCCGATCGTCATTGGCGACATTGAGCTGAGGAAAAGCGGCGAGGAGGTGTTTCAGCAGCGCCAATCGCTAATCTGGAAAAGCGTGGTCGTGAAGCGTATCTACGACAAAGACAACAATACGTTGATCTACTTGTCGCATTCGCGCCAAGTTCAAGACGGCTCGGCTAAAATGGCTGTCTCAACAGTACCGCTTTTTGGTCAGGATGTTACCTGGAAAGACGGCGCGCCCTGATCAGGATTGAGGCCAAGGAGCGCGCCATCGACGCGCTCCCAACCGATTGCTAGTAGAGAGACCCGTATTTCTGAAGAGCTGAACGATACTCTTCATAGATGGCGTCCGGATCCTGCCCCGCCTTACGCACGTCTTCCTTCCACTGGTCAACAAGCGGAGCTGCTGCTTCGCGCCAGAGTGCGATTTCATCCTCGGTTGGCTGGTAGAGGATGTGGGTGCCTGAATCGATCATCTTCTGGCGACCAGAACGTTCGTTCTCGGCCCAGCCTGCTGAAAATTTCTGCGACCATTCCGGTGTGCAGTGTTCGTCGATCACCTTGCGGTTTTCGTCGGACAGCCCGTCATACGCGCCGCGGTTGATCAGTAGCAGCTGGTTCGAAATGTAGAACGGGAAGTCGAGATGGTGGTTCACGACCGGATCGATCCCGAAAATATAGACGGAATTCCACGGGAAGGTGATCGCGTCAGCCATACCCTTCGAGATGGCATCGCGAGCTTCGTTGGCGGGAACCTGCACACTGGAACCGCCGAGCAGAGACACGAACCGCGCCATCGTGGCGTGGGCCGCCCGGATATTCTTGCCCTTGATATCGGCAGGAACCTTGATCTCTGTGTTTGCATGAATGGTGCCAGGATCGTGCGGGTTTGTCAGGCAGAACTTGACGTCCGGCATCTCGATTTCGGCGTACTTAGCGTACCACTCGTGGATAGCGCCAGACCCGTTATCGACTTCCCGAACGTGGAACGGGACCTCAATGAGGCTATAGATTGGAAAACGCCCGGCCTGATAACCTGGGTTGACGTAGCCAATGTCGGCAATGCCGTCCCTGGCCATGTCGTAGTGATCTGCGGCTGACCCGAGTTGAGCAGCCGGAAAGATGTTGATCTTGATGCGGCCGTCCGAGGCCTTGCTGACGGAGTCTGCCCACTCTGCGATCCCGCCTGTATGCATCGGGTGCGTCGGTGGCAGCCAGTGCGCCAGGCTGAACTCAACCTCCGCTGCCTTCACCGGCAAAACGGATGCAGCTAACAAAGCGGCCAAGGCCACTGATGTACGTCGTATCATTATGTTCCTCCCAAAACCGACCGCGACATCTCCTCCTGCCCGACCGTATGAAAGGATTGTTATCTTATTGAACTATTGTCAATACTCGGCAATAATCGACCTATCTTCTGATCAATCACACTTACCGACAACACGACCCAGAGCAACTCTCCGACCTGACCTTCAACCTCTGAAGTAGAAGATAAGGAAGAACCGCAGCGGGCTCGCTAAACCAGCTCCACATCCACGACGCCCGCAACTGCCTTCATCGCGGAGGCGAGCTGAGGTGAAAGACGGTATCGGTTCGGAAGCTCAACTTCGATCTCGCCTTCGCCATCCGGCTTGAGCACGATGAAGGATATCTGTCCCTCGCCGCGTGTCGCCAACTGCCCTGCGATAACGTCCAGCGGCCCCGGATCCCGGACAAAAATGCGCATCTGCCGTTGAACACGTGACGCTTCAGTATCGAGATCCTGTGCTGTCTGGATGCGCAGATTCACGCCTTCGGGTCGATCTTCTGCTGCCACCGTGATCACAACGGAACGGCCGGCCTCCAACATGTCCCGGTATTGCGCGAGGGTCTCAGAGAACATCACGGCCTCGAACTGACCGGTGGTGTCCGACAGGTTGACGATGCCCATCTTGTTGCCGGTTCGAGTGTTTCGCTCCTGCTTGGCTGTAATCGTTCCGGCAAGGCGCCCGGCAGTGGCACCTCGCTTCACTGCCGCCTGGAAATCCGTCCAGTTCTGCACGCGCATCTTTTCAAGCACGCCGCGATACTCGTCGAGCGGATGTGCCGACAGATAGAAACCGATGGCGGCGAATTCGCGATGCAGCTTGTCCGCAGCCGTCCACGGCTCGCAGGCTGGCAGAACCAGCTTTTCGGTCGGTCCGCCCCCCATGCCAAAAATGTCAGCCTGCCCGGATGCGGCATTCTCCTGGGCCCGCGCCGCCATACCCATCATTCTTTCGAGGCCGGCGAACAGCTGCGCACGGTCATAGCCGAAGCAGTCAAACGCTCCTGCAGATATCAGGCTTTCGAAAACTCGCTTGCCAACGATCCGTGGATCGATGCGTGAGCAAAAGTCTTCCAGCGACTCGAACTGCTTCTCTTTGCGCTTTTCGACGATGTGATCGACTGCAGCTTCGCCCACGCCCTTGATCGCAGCCAGCGAATAATAGATGCAGTTCTCCCCGACTTCGAAGGCACGATAGGAAGTCTTGACGGAAGGCGGGACAACTTGAATCCCCAACCGCATCGCATCAGCGCGGAAGTCAGAGAGCTTGTCCGTATTGTTCATGTCGAGCGTCATTGACGCTGCCAGGAACTCCACGGGGTAATGCGCCTTCAGATATGCGGTCTGATAGGAGACGATCGCATATGCCGCGGCGTGAGATTTGTTAAAGCCGTAATCCGCGAACTTCGCTAGCAGATCGAAAATCGTATTGGCTTGCGGCTTCGAGACGCCCTTCTCAAGCGCTCCCTTCACGAAACGCTCGCGCTGCTTGTCCATCTCAGCGCGAATTTTCTTACCCATGGCGCGGCGCAGCAAGTCTGCTTCACCGAGCGAGTAGCCCGACAGAACCTGCGCGATCTGCATCACCTGTTCCTGGTAAACGATAACGCCCTGCGTTTCCTTCACCAGATGGTCGATCATCGGATGGATCGATGCGATCTCTTCTTCGCCGTGCTTGCGCGCATTGTAGACCGGGATGTTCTCCATCGGACCCGGACGATAGAGCGCCACGAGCGCAATGATGTCCTCGATGCAGTCCGGCTTCATGCCGATCAGCGCCTTGCGCATGCCGGCAGATTCCACCTGGAAGATGCCGACCGTTTCGCCCCTTGCCAGCATCTCATACGTCTTCTGATCGTCCAGCGGGATGCTCGCCAGATCGATGTCAACTCCACGCCGTCTGATGAACTTGACCGCAGTATCCAGCGTCGTCAGCGTCTTCAGACCGAGGAAGTCGAATTTTACGAGCCCGGCCTGCTCAACATATTTCATGTTGAACTGCGTCACCGGCATATCGGATCGCGGATCGCGATACATCGGCACGAGTTCGGAAAGCGGACGGTCACCGATCACGATACCTGCGGCGTGCGTCGAGGCGTGGCGATAAAGCCCTTCCAGCTTCATCGCGATGTCGAGCAGGTTCTGGACAACCGGCTCCTTCTCGACCTCTTCGGCAAAGCGCGGCTCGGCGTCGACCGCATCCTTCAGCTTGACCGGGTTGGCCGGGTTCGACGGCACCAGCTTGCACAGCCGGTCGACCTGGCCGTAGGGCATTTGCAGCACGCGGCCCACGTCGCGCAGCACCGCGCGCGCCTGCAGCGTACCAAAGGTGATGATCTGCCCGACCTGATCGCGCCCGTATTTGCGCTGCACATAGCGGATCACCTCTTCGCGGCGATCCTGGCAGAAGTCGATATCAAAGTCCGGCATCGAGACACGATCCGGATTGAGGAAGCGCTCGAACAGCAGAGAGAAACGCAGCGGATCAACGTCGGTAATCGTCAGCGCATAGGCTACGAGCGAGCCTGCACCCGAACCACGGCCCGGCCCGACCGGAATGTCGTGCGCCTTCGCCCACTTGATGAAGTCCGAAACGATGAGGAAGTAGCCCGGAAACTTCATCCGGGTGATGATGCCGATCTCGAATTCGAGACGTTCGCGATAATCCTCGACTGTGTAGCCGTTGGTCGGCCCGTGCGCCGCAAGGCGCTTGTCGAGACCTTCTCGGGCCTGACGCGCCAATTCGTCCGCCTCGGCCTTCACCGCCTCTTCCGGATCCTCCACATCCGCGCCGGTAAAGCGCGGAAGGATCGGTTGCCGGTTACGCGGGTAATAGGAACAGCGACGCGCAATCTCGACCGCGCTCTCCAGTGCCTCCGGCAGATCCGCGAACAAAGCAGCCATCTCGGCCTGGGTACGCAGATAGTGTTCGTCTGTCAGCCGGCGGCGCTCGTCGACCGCTACCACTGAGCCTTCGGCAATCGCCAGCAGCGCGTCATGCGCCTCATAATCTTCCGAGGATGGGAAGAACGCCTCGTTCGTCGCCACGAGCGGCAGGTCATGCTTGTAAGCAAGATCGATAGACGCACTTTCGACGGCACGATCGTAACCGCGCTGGCGCTGCAATTCGACGTAGAGCCGATCACCAAAGACACGCTTGAGGAACACAAGCCGATCCTCGGCCTCAGCAGGGTGGCCACTCTTCAGGCATGCACCAATCGGACCGCGTTCTCCGCCGGTCAGGCAGATGATGCCGTCCGCCAGTTCTTCCAGCCAGTCACGCGTGATATGCGGCGGCTCATCGTCCTTGCCCTGGAGGTAGGAACGGCTGACGAGGCGAACGAGATTGGCGTAGCCATCTTCCGTTGCCGCGATCAGCAACAGAGGCTGCAGAACCGGCCCACCACGGCGATGCTGGCGTGAGGGATCATCCCCTTCCTCAAACCGGCTATCCAGCTGGCAGCCAACGATCGGCTGAACGCCATCCTTGGTCGCCTTCTGGGCAAACTCCAGCGCGCCGAACAGATTGTTGGTGTCGGTGACCGCAATAGCCGGTGCGCGATCTCTCAGCGCGTGGCCAATGATCTTGCCCACCGGCAAAGCGCCTTCCAGCAGGGAATAGGCAGAATGCACCCGCAGGTGGATGAAACGCGTCTTGCCTTCATCGGGCGCCGATGCGCGCTGCGCAGCCCCTACAATCGGGTCGCCTGTCGATGCCATGTCGCTGCCTTTGGCCGCCTGAGGAGAATCTGAGTCCTATTTTCGAGGACCACGCCGATTAAGTCTAGGAGCGACAAAGCCACATGTGGACAGCTTGTGAATGCCAGCCTTTGGCGGGACAAGGCACTACCCTGCCCGCCATTCCTTTAGCGGCTGAACCGCATCAGGGCGTTCTCGAAGGGCAAGCCTTCATCATCGTATTGCCTGCGTGATTGCTCGACAAAGCCAAGCTTTTGATAAAAACGCATTGCCTGTTCATTGGCAGTGTAGACCTCCAGCGATAGCTCGCTCACCAATGTAAGCGCATGTTCTCCCAGCATTCGGCCGATCCCCTGGCTTTGATAGGCTGGAGCGACAAACAGCCCGCCGATAAAATCTCCGAGAAGGCTAACGAAACCGACGGGCACGCCATCACTGCAAGCGACGAATGTTTCCGCCTTTGGCAGATAGACTTTCTCAATCAAGCTTCTCTGCTCGCAAAGCGTTGCCTCGCCAATAAAGGAATGAGCGATGAGTGCGGCTTCGAGCCAGATCTGAGAGAGAGCGTGAGTGTCGGTTTCCGGCGCATAGGCGCGGATGGATATAGGGTTGTTCTTCATGAGAACTCCAGACGGAAAACATGCGTAGAGGTTCGGCGACCCGATGGGTGCCGGCAATTCCGCTTGAGCGGCTCAGCTCAATCCTCTGCGCATGAAGCTCCTTCTGCTATCGGAGTTGCTCTAATTCAGGGGTGCCGCTGGGTCAACAACTCGGCACGATCGTCGCGGCGAATTTCGTGATGTCCGACGGAAGGTACAGAAGCGCTCTCCCCCTCAACCCGCCGCCAGCCTCACCACTTCCTCTCCCTCCGCATCCACCAGCACCAGCTTTCGCTCGGTCTCATCGATGCGGAACGAAGCGGTTTTGCTTAGGGCGTCGAGATATTTCTGCTCGATGTCCATTAGCGCTTCGGCGCAGGCCATTCGGGTTCCGGCCAGAGCGCCAAAGGAGATTTTTTCGCCGTCAATCGTCGCCTGCCCCATGAAGCGATTGCAGCCGCTGTGTCCGGAGGCGCGGCCTTCTTCGTCGATATTGAGCGTTAGCTGCGCATTGTCGATCACGCCGCCGCCCATCACGTCCTCTACTATCCATTCGCGGTGAAGAGTCAGGCTTTCATTCGCCGGTTCGAGAATTTCCGGAGCGTCGGCCATCGCGCGGGAGGCAAGACCGGCAGCAATCAGGCAGGCCCCTGCAATAAGACGCGGCGGGAGATGGTGGTTGTGGTCATAAATGAGGCTCCTCACAATGGACGAACATTCGTATCGGCGATTGTGGCGTAAGCGAGGTTGAGCGAAGCATGCCCTTTCCTCATCAGCCAATCAGAAACCGGCGAGAACAAGTGCGTTTGGCGTCAAAAACACCCCAAAAGGCAGACATTTTTGTGATTTTTTCGGGCAGAAAGGTTGCGCGATGAGGCTCGCCCCCTATGCTTGCACATTCATTGCCCACATTTAGGGGGCGGAATTTTCCACTAGAAATGGAGGTGGGCGGGTGCCCGACACCACGACGACGATCTACTCCGAACTCCCCGATGATGACACGCTTGGCGGCCGGCTTTCGCGAGCCAGAGAAAATGCCCGCATGTCCGCACCACAACTTGCCCGCCGCATTGGCGTACAAGAAAACACGCTCGAAGCGTGGGAACGCGACCGAGATCAGCCGCGCGGAAACCGGCTTTCCATGGTCGCTGGCGTTCTGAATGTCAGCCTTCCCTGGCTGCTCCATGGAATCGGTAAAGGCCCTGCAACCGAAAAGCGCACGGAGTTCGTGCCGCAGCTTTCACAGCAACTCGATCAACTCAAGCGACTGCATCGCCAGACAGCAGACTTGATCGGCCGGCTTGAACGCGACATTACTCGCGCAGCCTCCTGATTTAATACAAATAATTGTAGCTGTTGCCGGGGATGACAAAGGTCTCGGCATCCGCTACACAATAGTCGTCCGGGTTGTATGACCCACCGGCTTGCGGGAGAGAGCAGCACAGCTGCCGCCGAAGGGGAAATCGCCCGAAATCTCTCAGGCAAAAGAACCGCCGCTGGACAGGACACTCTGGAAAGTCGGGACGATCGAACGGTCTCCCGCGCCGAAGGTGTAAGGTCTTTGCCGACAGAGTTCCGGCGGGCCGAGTCTCTCAGGCTTCCGACAGAGGGGCGCGAACGTGCTGCAATCATGCAGTTCGTTAGTGCTTGTCTGGAGGAATGATTTGGACGCCACCAATTCCGGCAATCTGAAAACCCTGCCGCTGCATGAGTTTCACGAGGCCGCCAAGGCCCGTTTCGGCGCATTTGCCGGCTGGAACATGCCGCTGACTTACCCGCTCGGCGTGCTGAAGGAGCATCTTCACACCAGAGAGAAGGCCGGGCTTTTCGACATCTCGCACATGAAGCTGATCGTGGTTTCGGGACCGCAGGCCGCCGATGCAATCGCACGCGCCTGCCCGCTTGCTCCCGAAACGATCAGTCTTGGTCGGTCGAAATACACGTTCCTGCTCAACGATGAGGCAGGTATCGATGACGACATCATCGTCACGCGCCTTGGGGAAAACCGCTATGTCGTGGTCGCCAATGCGGGAAATGCCGCGCAGGACATTGATACGCTGACCAAGGCGGCGTCCGGCTTAGACGCAACCGTCGAACCTCTCGACCGTGTCCTCGTCGCGCTGCAGGGCCCATCGGCCGAAGGCGCGCTGCTGTCAGCCGGACTGGATCTATCCTCGCTCAGCTTCATGCAGGGCATCGAGCCGCGCGAAAACTGGTTCGCCAGCCGCTCGGGCTATACCGGCGAAGATGGCTTCGAGGTCGCGATACCGCTCGAAGAAGCAAAAGACTTCATCGAAAAGCTCCTTGCGCACGAAGATGTCGAGTGGATCGGCCTCGCAGCTCGCGACAGCCTGCGCCTTGAGGCCGGGCTTTGCCTGCACGGCAACGACATCTCCGCATCAACGAACCCGGTGGACGCCGGTTTGATGTGGGCGATCGCCAAATCTCTGCGCGAAAGCGGGACCTTTAACGGCGCGGATGCCCTGCGCGCCGCAATTGCCGCCGGTCCGCAGCACGCCCGCGTTGGTCTCAAGCCAGAAGGCCGTCAGCCTGTCCGTGGTGGCACCGCTCTTATCAATGCCGACGGCAGGACCGTTGGCGAAGTGACGTCGGGCGGTTTTGGACCATCGGTCGGTCATCCAGTTGCCATGGGCTACGTGGAAACGGATCTCGTCGCCCACGGAACCACCGTTTACGCAGAAGTGCGCGGCACCCGCGTCCCGCTGTCTGTCCATCCTCTTCCCTTCACGCAGCATCGCTACCGCAAAGGATAAATGTCATGGCAACGACTTATTACACCGACGATCACGAATGGCTTCGCGTTGAGAACGGCGTCGCTACGGTTGGCATCACCAACTATGCGCAGGAACAGCTCGGCGACCTCGTCTTCGTTGAACTGCCTGAAGTTGGCCGCACCTTTGCGAAAGGCGACGCAGCTGTTGTCGTGGAATCGGTAAAGGCAGCATCCGACGTTTACGCGCCAGTCGATGGCGACGTCGCCGAGGTCAACGAGGCGCTTAATGCAGAGCCTGCGCTCGTCAATTCGGCAGCGACAGGTGACGGCTGGCTTTGGAAGATGAAGCTCAGCGATGAGAGCCAGCTTGAGGGACTGCTGGACGAGGCGGGCTACAACGCCCTCATTGGATAGGGTCTGGTCATGACAGAAATTCACTCCGCATTTGCGGACCGGCATATCGGGCCGAACGCCGCTGATTTGCGCGCCATGCTCGGAACACTCGGCGTTCCGTCGCTGGAGACGCTGATCAGCCAGGCGGTCCCGAAGTCAATCCGCCTTGATCGTCCGCTTGATCTTCCCGCACCGGCTACAGAAGCTGAAGCGCTTGCCGAACTTGCGCAGAAGATGGGGCAGAACAAGGTTCTGAAGAGCTTCATCGGCGCAGGCTATCACGGCGTCAACGTGCCGCCCGTCATCCAGCGCAACCTCTTCGAGAATCCGGCCTGGTACACAGCCTACACGCCTTACCAGTCGGAGATAAGCCAGGGACGTCTGGAACTGCTGTTCAACTTCCAGACGCTGGTGAGCGAGCTGACCGGCCTGCCGGTCGCATCCGCATCTCTGCTCGACGAGGCGACTGCCGTTGCCGAGGCAATCGGCATCGCATGGCGTCATCATCGCTCCAAAAAGAACGATGTGGTTCTCGCGGGCGAGTTGCACGCACAGACCCTCGACGTTGTCAGGACCCGCGCCGAACCGCTCGGGATCAATATCGGCGCCGAAGAAATCGGAGCGGACACTGCAGCGCTGATCGTTCCGTGGCCAGATACTTACGGTGTCTATGGCGATCATGCAGAGACCATTGCCAAGGCACGCGACGCTGGCGCGATTGTGATCTTCGTGGCGGATCCTCTGGCGCTGACGATCACCGATTCGCCGGCTTCGCTGGGAGCAGACATCGCCGTCGGCTCTATGCAGCGCTACGGCGTACCGATGGGCTACGGTGGTCCGCACGCCGCGTATTGTGCGGTGTCCGACGCCCTCACCCGCCTGATGCCAGGTCGTCTCGTCGGTCAGTCCGAGGATGCGCATGGTCGCCCCGGCTATCGTCTGGCCCTCCAGACGCGGGAGCAGCACATTCGCCGCGACAAGGCGACGTCGAACATCTGCACGGCCCAGGCGCTACTGGCAAACATGGCGACCGCCTATGCGATCTGGCATGGTCCGGAAGGGCTTCAAAACATCGCCCGCCATGTCAACGGCCTTGCCTCGCGCCTTGCCTCTGCGCTCGGTATCGATGCTCCGCTGTTCGACACGGTAACGGTGACTGCTGCGGGCAAGGCGCAGGCCATTGCCGCAGAGGCGGAAAGCAAAGGCTTGCTGCTGCGCGTCATCAATGAAGACCGCCTCAGCATCGCCTTCGACGAAACGTCGACCGATGAGGATCTGGAGACGATTGCCGCGCTGTTTGGAGTCACCGTTCCCGAAGAAGCCCCCTCAACGGCTCCCGGCGAGGCACGAGGTGCGGAGTTCCTGACGCAGCCGATGTTCCACGAACATCGCTCGGAGACGGAAATGATGCGCCTGCTTCGCCGCTTGGCGGACAAGGATCTGGCGCTGGACCGTGCCATGATCCCGCTCGGCTCGTGCACAATGAAGCTGAACGCTGCCGCAGAAATGATGCCGATCAGCTGGCACTCTGTCGGCGGGCTTCACCCAATGGCTCCGGCAGAACACGCCGCGGGCTACAAGGCGATGACCGACGAACTTGAAAGCTGGCTGGCGGAAATTACCGGCTTCGACGCAGTTTCTCTGCAGCCGAATGCAGGCAGCCAGGGCGAGTATGCAGGCCTCCTTGCAATCCGACGCTATCATCTGTCGCGCGGAGACGCTGGACGCGACGTTTGCCTCATTCCGTCATCTGCACATGGCACCAACCCCGCCAGTGCGGCAATGGCAGGCATGGGCGTCGTCATCGTCAAATGTACGGATGCCGGTGACATTGATGTCGAGGACCTGAAAGCCAAGGCTGCGCAGTATTCGGATCGTCTCGCGGCCCTTATGATCACCTACCCCTCAACGCACGGTGTGTTCGAGGAAGGTGTACGTGACATGTGCGCCCTCGTGCATGAACATGGAGGTCAAGTTTACCTCGATGGCGCAAACCTCAACGCGATGGTCGGGCTGGCTCGCCCCGGAGATTTGGGTGCCGACGTCTGCCACATGAACCTGCACAAGACCTTCTGCATCCCGCACGGCGGTGGCGGTCCCGGCGTTGGCCCGATCGGCGTCAAGTCGCACCTAGCACCGTTCGTCCCCGGGCATGTCGCTCTAGGAACCGACAATGCGGTCTCAGCCGCTCCATATGGTTCTGCCTCGATCCTTCCGATCACCTGGATGTACATCCGGATGATGGGAGCTTCCGGACTGAAGCGTGCGACCGAGACTGCGATCTTGTCGGCAAACTACATCGCCGAGCGCCTGAAGGGCCATTATCCGGTCCTCTATACTGGTCGTAATGGCAGGGTCGCCCACGAGTGCATCCTCGACACACGCGTCTTGAAAGACACAGCCGGCATCGGCGTCGAGGACATTGCCAAGCGTCTGATCGACTACGGCTTCCACGCTCCGACCATGTCCTGGCCGGTGGCGGGAACCCTGATGGTTGAGCCGACGGAGAGCGAGCCCAAGCATGAGCTGGACCGCTTCTGCGACGCAATGATCGGAATAGCCCAGGAGGCCGCCAAGGTTGCCGATGGCACCTGGCCGAAGGACGACAATCCGCTCGTCAACGCGCCACACACTGCAGTTGAAGTAATGGCAGACGAGTGGAAGCACCCCTACTCGCGTCAGGCAGCAGCCTTCCCGGCTGGCCAATCGGACTTCGCTGCAAAATATTGGCCTCCCGTTTCGCGGGTGGACAATGTCGGCGGCGACCGAAACCTCGTTTGCGCCTGCCCGCCGGTTGAAGCGCTGGCAAGCTGACACGGTGGGGCGCCCGGGAAACCTGGCGCCCCTTTTCATTGCGGCACACAATGCTCCGCTCTCGCCGGATTCTCGCCTCTATTATCTGGATAAACGAGCTCCTTCACTCGAACGGAACAAGAACTCGCTTCGCCTTCCAATAGGAAGCATGCCAATATCGTTCGTGATTCGCAGCTTACCCACGTCAGGTTTTCATGGACGATCAAGACCTTTTCGCCAGCATCTCCACGCCGCAACAGCCAGCAGCAAAGCCTGCAGAACCGGCTGCGGCAGCGAGCCGCCCGGCGACGCCAGCTGTTGCTCCCGCACCACGCAGTGGTGAGGAGAGCTACAATGCAGCCGACATTGAGGTTCTCGAGGGCCTTGAGCCCGTACGCCGCCGTCCAGGCATGTACATTGGCGGTACAGACGAGAAGGCGCTGCACCACCTTTTTGCAGAAGTCATCGACAACTCGATGGACGAGGCGGTGGCTGGCCACGCGACTTTCATCGAGGTTGAGCTCGACGCTGAAGGCTTCCTGTCCGTCACGGATAACGGACGCGGTATCCCGGTAGATCCGCACCCGAAGTACAAGGATAAGTCGGCGCTAGAAGTCATTATGACGACGCTCCACGCCGGCGGGAAATTTGATTCCAAGGTCTATGAAACGTCCGGCGGCCTTCATGGCGTCGGCGTGTCAGTTGTCAACGCGCTTTCCGACTTGCTTGAGGTCGAAGTTGCGCGCGGCCGGAAGCTGTTTCGCCAACGCTTTTCCCGCGGGCTGCCGCAGGGCGGGCTCGAAAACCTCGGCGACGTTCATAATCGGCGTGGCACACGAGTTCGTTTTCACCCCGATCCGCAGATTTTTGGCAAGGACGTAAAGTTCGAGCCGGCGCGGCTGTTCAAGATGGCGCGCTCGAAGGCGTATCTGTTCGGCGGCGTAGAAATAAGGTGGAGCTGCGCACCAGAACTGATCAGTGGCAAGGACGACACGCCCACCAAGGCCGTCTTCCACTTCCCGGGTGGATTGAAGGATTATCTGGCGGCATCGCTCGGCTCGGACTTCCAGGTCACCCGAGAGATTTTTTCCGGCAAGACCGAAAAGCAGGGTGGTCACGGCGCTGTCGAATGGGCAGTCTCCTGGTTCGGCGGCGACGGCTTCGTCCAGTCATACTGTAACACCATCCCGACTCCCGATGGCGGAACTCACGAACTCGGATTCCGAAGCGTTCTTCTTCGTGGCTTGAAGGCCTATGGCGAACTCATCGGCAACAAACGTGCTGCGATCGTTACCGGCGATGACGTGATGATCTCGGCTGCTGGAATGCTTTCTGTCTTCATTCGTGAGCCGGAATTTGTCGGGCAAACGAAGGATCGTCTTGCGACCGTAGAAGCCCAGCGGATCGTAGACAGCGCAATTCGTGATGCGTTTGACCACTGGCTCGCTGCCAACCCGCAGGAATCCTCAAAGCTCCTAGATTGGGTGATCGCGCGCGCAGATGAGCGCCTGAAGCGACGTCAGGAAAAAGAAGTCAGCCGCAAGTCTGCGGTGCGCAAACTTCGCCTGCCGGGCAAGCTGGCCGATTGCACCCAAACAGCCGCTCAAGGCGCGGAACTCTTTATCGTGGAGGGTGACTCGGCTGGTGGCTCGGCGAAGCAGGCGCGCAATCGCGCGAGTCAGGCCGTCCTACCGCTGCGCGGCAAAATCCTGAACGTCGCGAGCGCTGGCGCCGACAAGCTTGCCAGCAGCCAGCAGATCACAGATCTCGTTCAGGCGCTCGGCTGCGGCACGCGCTCGAGGTATCGCGAGGAAGATCTCCGTTACGACCGCATCATCATCATGACTGACGCGGACGTCGATGGTGCTCATATCGCGACCCTCCTTATCACCTTCTTCTATCAGGAGATGCCGCAGCTGATACGAAACGGCCATCTCTACCTGGCTGTTCCACCCCTGTATCGGATCAGCCAAGGTGGGAAGGTCGCCTACGCACGAGACGATGCCCATAAGGATGAGTTGCTGCGCACCGAATTCACCGGGCGCGGCAAGATCGAAATCGGTCGCTTTAAGGGTCTAGGCGAAATGATGGCCAGCCAGCTTAAGGAGACGACGATGGACAAGGGCAAGCGGACCCTGCTCCGCGTCGAGATCCATGACGATGCGGACGCCACTAAAGCGTCGGTCGACGCACTGATGGGCACGAAGCCCGAGCTACGCTTCCGTTTCATTCAGGAGCGTGCGGAGTTCGTCGAAGAACTGGATATCTGACCGGAACTGGGAGCCGTCCACTCAGGCAGCGGCGATCGCCATCGCGTGAGTTCGAGCGTTGTCGCGCAAGACCTCGAGATGGATGCGCTTGATCAGCGATGCGAGTTCGCGGTCAGCTTCCGTGGGCCCGGCCTGCCCCGGCGCGGCATTCAAGTGTTTGAGCATCATCCAGCTGACTTCCTGCGGACCTGCTACACATTCCTCGTTAGCCACCTCCCGCCAAACCTTGAGGGCGTGCAGGATGACACCCGCATAATCGTCGGTGAGGCCACACCTGCGGAATAGGGAGATCACCGCCACATCGCGCCCTGAGGCCAGAAGCGCGCGGACCTGGCGCTCTGACGCGCCAGTCAATTGGATCATCACCGATCCGACAAAATCGATCTTTCCATGCGCCACCGCGCGAACGAGAAAACCTGGCGTCAGCTCACCTCGCAAACGCAGATGCTCGATCAGGGCGGTACGCTCTTGCGGGTCGGTGTGCTCCGCCAAAAGCAGTGCACCGCGAGTGCAGGCCTCACGTGCTACCTGCCCTGCCCGCGCCTTCCCCATCAACGCAATAACGAAGGGAGAGCTCTGCAGAGCCTCGCTGACCCGCAGAAGGAGCATGTGCCTGCAATCACCAGGTAGGCGCGGATCGGCGAGCAACACCTCGCGTAGCCCGGCATGTGTTCCATGCCTTTCCGCAATGCGCCTGAATGATACCGCCGCAATATGCGCGCCGTCATTCTTGAGAAGTGCAATACACGCATCCACCTCCCCAACCTCAGCGATCGCGGCTGCAATGCTTGCAGAGACGATCGGCCGGCTGGCAATCAACGCCTGCAACCGCCCACCGGAAGTTGCGACAAGGTCGACAAGATCCATATCCGACAATTGGGGTGAGCGAACCAGAACGAATTGGGCGATTTCCGGCTGATCTGATGCGAGAGCTGCCACGATATGGTGCGGCGCGTTTCTGCTCATCGACAACGTCTCTGATAATGCTGCCCGCACCTTCGGCGAAGGATCATCAAGAAGTAAGGTCATTGCAGCTTCCGCGGCACATCGATCTTCGAATGGCAGTTCACGCTCCACGAACGCCCGTGCGAGTGCAGTTGCCGCTGCAGCCCGCTCTGCAACGGGCGCGCTGTTCAGCCAATGGAGAAATTTCCTGACGACCATTCCAGCCAGCCCACACCACTCAAACCCGCTGCACGCTAAGTCGAAAATGGTTTACGAAGGGTTCACCATAGTTGTTAAGCTGGCATCAACGCTATCACTGGTTGCCTTTCACAAAGGAGAAGCGCGATGACGGGACTTTATCTTGAAGAATTTGAAGTTGGTCACGTCATTCGGCATCAGGTGACCCGGACAATCACCGAGAGCGACAACATGCTGTTCTCGATGATGACGATGAACCCGCAGCCGCTCCATATTGATTTTGACTATGCGTCCAGAAGCGAGTGGGGACGGCCATTGGTCAATTCCCTCTTCACCCTAGGACTGATGATCGGCATCTCTGTACATGACACGACCCTCGGGACCATTGTCGCTAACCTTGGCATGACGGAAACGTCGTTTCCGCACCCACTTTTCCACGGAGACACAATCCGCGTGGAGACTGAAATCAAAGGGGTGCGAGCATCGAAATCAAAGCCGGATCGCGGTATCGTGGAAATGGAGCATCGAGCCTACAATCAGAATAACATTCTGGTCGCCCGCTGCCTGCGGCAGACCATGATCTACAAGAGACCGACCTGATGCGTTCACTCCTCTTCGTCCCCGCCGACTCGAAACGAAAGCTTCAAAAGGCGCTGACTTCCGACGCTGACGTTCTGATCATTGATCTGGAAGATTCGGTTGGCGCCGAGAACAAGGAAAGCGCAAGAGCGCTGGCGAGCTCATTCATCCCGCACGCTAAGGAACGAGCCACGATCTATGTCCGGGTAAATGACCTTTCTACAGGCCTCATCGACGATGATCTTCGGTCGATCATGGAGGCGGCTCCTGATGGGATCATGCTCCCCAAGTCGAACCACATCGATGATGTTTGCAGACTGTCCGCTAAGCTTCGGGTGCATGAGGCCGAGAATGGGATGCCGGATAGCAGCACGCAGATCATCCCAATCATAACCGAAACGCCACTCGGCGTACTCAATGCCGCCACCTACGGCCGCGGCGAAAGCCGATTGGCGGGACTCACATGGGGCGCTGAAGACCTGTCTGCCGAGATAGGTGCCTCTTCAACCAGGCTTGAGGACGGGAGCTATACGGAAGTTTTCCGCCTGGCTCGCGTTAACACGATCCTCGCTGCCTCGGCAGCGGCGCTTCCGGCAATCGATACGGTCTATCCCGACTTCCGCGACGAAGCTGGTTTCCTGAAGGATTGCGTCAGCAGTGCGCGTGATGGTTTCACCGCGCGTATGGCAATTCATCCTGCCCAGGTCCCGATCATCAATGAGGTGTTTACGCCGTCACCCGACCAGGTGAGCGAAGCGCGCCGGGTGGTCGGTGCGTTTGAGAACGAAGGAAATCCCGGCGTCATCGCAATCGACGGCCGAATGTACGATCTACCTCACTTCAAGCGCGCCCAGCGGGTGCTCGCCAGGACTGCGCTCATCGAGCGATAACTCAGGCTGCGCTTGGACCCGGATCGTCGTCATCTCCGCCCTGGCTGACGACCGGCTGAACCGCACGTCGCCCGAATTGGATCGGAATAACATTTGCCGAAGTATCACCACTGCGGACTGCGGAACTCGCGCACGGTGTCTTCACCGCACTGAAGACGTGCTCGATCACAAGGCGCTCTATCGTCCCCGTCTCGGTCTGCACTTCCACGGCTTCGCCGACCCTGCGGCCGAGCAACGCCAGTCCGTGCAGCGAGTAAACCGAAAACGCGTCGTGCTGCGGAGAGAGCATCATCGGCCCCTTGCGCTCGCCATTGATCGAATACACGACCCGGCATCCGGTCACGACCACATCATCTGGCATGTTCTGCGGCGAAACTATCTCCGAAGCCGCCAGCTTTTTATTGAGAATGAGAGCGTAATTACCGCTGGGGTGATCTTCACTCTGGCTGATCTTTTCGAGCAATCGATGGTCGTCCGTCGATAGACGAACAACAGATCCCACCGTCATTTCCGCCTCCCGCATTAGCCCCAGGCTCAAGTCAATTTGGACGAGCGCCTCGATCTATCCGCATCAGGTAGGCGCATGCGATTGAGCCTCGCAGAGAACTATACATCCTATGGCAGCGAACGAGCAGATACCGCTCGTTCGCGCTTTGCTACGCCTGAGTTCAGGCAGCTGGTTCCGACACCTGATCGACAGCGACGACGTTCAACCGGTGCTGGCGCCCATCATTGGTCGTGAAGTCGATGCTCTGATCGACTGCGAGACCAAGGAGCGCTGTACCGATAGGGGTGAGGATGGAAATCCAGCCCTTTTCAATATCAGCGTCTCCGGGGAAAACGAGTGTGACTGTACGCTCCTGCCCCTCGGCGGTCTTGTAGGTCACCCTAGATCCCATGCGGATCACATGCGCAGGAACGTTCTTATCTTCAGCGACGCGTGCGCGTTCCAGTTCGTTCAGCAGCAGATCAGCGACCTCGGGCTTGCGCTCAAGCAAACCGTTCGCAAGCTGTGTCAGCCTTGAGTGGTCAGACTTTCCGATAACAATCTTCGGTTTAGCCATTTTGTTCACTTTCAGTGGTGGGAATTCATTCTTTTCACGCGAATCCCGGACGACAGCCGCGCATAACTGCGCATTCCAAACCCCGGTAACCGGGCACTCAAAAACTGGATGCTATATCGCTGAGAAGGTGTGCACGCTCCCCGGACTCGGGGACTTTTTGCCGAGCCGGGGCCGCTATTCCGCGATCGGAAACGGTCGAAAAAGACGAGTGTGCTTGCGCGTGTTCATATTGCTAAGGTTGGTTCAAACGCACAAGAAGTCAACCCTTACCTTACAAATCCTGCCGCATCACCCTTCCCAGCGTGGGCGAGTTCGCTGAAATACTTGAGTAACGGTCGAAAAGTCTAAGTAGCCGAGCCGGGAGACATTCCCAGCCTTGACGACGTCGAACATTCCATCGACCAAAGCATCGTCCGCTATGTACACTCCCACAACTTCACCATAGACCATCAATCGATCCGTCAGGCTGCCATCGAGCGCTTTAGGACGATGAATTTCGGTGACCCTACATTCGAGAGCCGCGTGCGCCTCACGTACGCGGGGCGGTTTTACAAGGCGCGACGGCTCTGGTGTCAGTCCCGCATACTCGAACTCTGAAACGCCCGCCGGCGCGTCGACCGATGAGGCATTCATCTGCTCGATCAGATCGCTCGTCACAATATTGGCGACGAACTCCCCCGTCTCCTCTGCATTGCGATAGCTATCCTTGGGCCCTTCGGAGCAGAACACGACCATATGCGGATTGGTGCCAATAGCGTTGAAGAACGAATAAGGCGCAAGGTTCAGCACGCCGCTGTTGCTTTGGGTCGAGATCCAGCCGATGGGGCGCGGCGAGACCAGCGCCTTGAACGGGTCGTGGGGAAGGCCGTGGCCCTTGGCTGGTTCATAGAACATGCTCAATCCTCATGTGGACCTGAATACTCGGTGACGATGGTGTCGATGTCAGGCCGACGACGCTGCGGCTTCTCTCCCTCATACGTCCCGATGTGAATGAAACCGACAACCCGCTCTTCAGGAGCGAGGCCCAGAATGCGGCGACCTTCGGCGTCATCCGAGTACCAGTTGGTGATCCAGTTTGTTGAATAACCCAGCGCGTTCGCCGCAAGGCACAGCTTCATCGCTGCCGCGCCGCCGGAGAGCAGCATTTCCCATTGCGGCACCTTTGGGTGCTCGCGTGGAACCGAGACAACCCCGATTACCAGCGGTGCGCGCGAAAACCGGCTGCGCTCTTGCTGCTGCCGCGCTTCGCTAAGGTCCGGCTCGCGCTGCACGGCAAGTTCAAGGAGTTTCTCCCCAACCTGGATCCGTGCATCGCCGCGGTAGATAATGAAGCGCCATGGCGCAAGTCGTCCGTGATCCGGCACACGCGATGCGGCTGTCAGGATCGTTTTGATTTCGTCTCCCGACGGCGCTGGCTCCTTCAGTTCCGCGATCGGAGCCGAACTTCGGTTCAGCAAGAACTCGATGACACTCGTGGACAATTTTTTCCTTTCGTAGCTAGGTCGACGGGGTCTTATCGCCTTAACCTTATCTGGAGATGCGTCAAATGCCTTGAAATTGCCACTCGCATACGATTCAAAGCAAGCCATGAGAGGGGTTTCCAGACTGTTCACACTCGCCGGCGCGATCGCACTGTTTGCGACGATGCCAGCACTTGCGCAGGACACCGCGCCAGACGGCGCGATCGATGGCCTGCGCCTGCCCGGACTGTCCACCTACGCGCCGCCCTCGACAAACCTACCGCTCGCGCAAACAGGTATCGGCGAACTGAAGCTCACCGCCCTGATGACTGAAGATGGCAGCGAAATCTCCAGAGGAATTGTCTGGCGGGTATTCAGTCCCGTTGTCGGATCAGATGGGAAACTGCCCTTGATTGCCTCGGCGCAGGGCGGTTCGAGTGTCTTCCATCTCGAGCCCGGTAGCTATCTCGTCCACGCCTCCTTCGGACGCGCTGGTGCGACCAAGCGAATTACGGTGGGAGATGATCCCAAGACGGAAACGGTCGTGCTGGACGCTGGCGGCATGAAGCTTGACGCCATCCTCGCCGGGGGAATGCGCATCCCTACGGGCAAATTGAGCTTCTCCGTCTATGAAGCAGACCCGGACGCCAACGGTGATCGCGCCCTCATCGCGCCTCAAGTGAAGCCGAATACGGTCGTACGCCTCAAGGCAGGGACCTACCACGTCGTGTCTACCTACGGCGATGTGAATGCCGTGATCCGCTCCGACATTATCGTCGAGGCGGGCAAGCTCACCGAAGCAACGGTTGAGCATCGCGCTGCGGAAGTGACATTGAAGCTTGTACGCGAAAAGGGTGGCGAAGCGATTGCCGACACGTCGTGGGTCGTCTTGTCGGACGCCGGCGATATCGTGCGAGAAAGCGTGGGCGCCTTCTCATCGCTGGTTCTGGCAGAGGGTGACTATGCCGTCGTCGCGAAGAACCGCGACAAGATTTACCAGCGCGATTTTACCGTTGAGGCTGGTCGGAACCAGGACGTTGAGGTCCTGGTGTCCGAAGCGGCAGCGGATCCGGCGGCTGAGTAATCCCAGTCCGCCGGAGCGCTATTTTAATCAGACAACAGCCTCGCGGGCGCGCTTGACGTCTGGTGGTGTCGCTTCATCGATAAGCTGGGCAAGAGCTTCATCGAAGGTCATTGACTGCTGATCGCGCGAGCCGAAACGACGCACGTTGACGGTGCCCTCCTCAGCCTCGCGACGGCCACATACGAGAATGACCGGAACCTTCGCCAGCGAATGCTCGCGGACCTTGTAATTGATCTTCTCGTTGCGCAGATCCACCTCCGCGGAAAGTCCCGCGGCCTTCAGTTTCGCTGCGACGGACCGGGCGTAATCATCAGCGTCTGAGGTAATCGTCGCCACGACAACCTGCAGCGGTGCCAGCCATAGCGGGAAGTGACCGGAAAAATTCTCGATCAGAATGCCGAGGAAACGCTCCATCGAACCGCAGATGGCGCGATGGATCATCACCGGTTGCTTCTTCTCGGAGTCAGCGCCGATATAGAAAGCACCAAAACGCTCCGGCAGGTTGAAATCGACCTGCGTCGTGCCGCACTGCCACTCGCGACCAATGGCGTCGCGCAACGTGTATTCGAACTTCGGCCCGTAGAAAGCGCCCTCACCCGGGAAGATCTCGGTCTTGATCCGGCCACCTGACTGCTGCTCGATCTGCTCGAGCACACGGGTCATGATCGCCTCGGCGTGATCCCAGTTCTCGTCCGAACCGACACGCTTCTCAGGGCGCGTCGAGAGCTTGACGACGATCTCGTTGAAGCCGAAATCCTCGTAAACTGAGAGGATGAGATCGTTGATCTTCAGGCATTCTTCCGCGAGCTGCTCTTCGGTGCAGAAGATGTGAGCGTCGTCCTGTGTGAAGCCGCGCACGCGCATGAGGCCATGCAAAGCACCGGATGGCTCGTAACGATGGACAACACCAAACTCGGCCATGCGGATGGGAAGTTCGCGATATGACTTCAGGCCATGCTTGAAGATCTGAACGTGACCGGGGCAGTTCATCGGCTTCAAAGCAAAGACGCGCTTGTCTTCCGCGTCTTCACCGGCCGACTGCACGGCAAACATGTTTTCCTTGTACCAGCCCCAGTGACCGGACGTCTCCCAGAGGCCGTGGTCCAATACCTGAGGTGCGTTGACCTCCTGGTAGTCATCATCAAGCCGCCGGCGCATGTAGGAGACCAGAGTCTGGAACATTTTCCAGCCCTTGGCGTGCCAAAAAACCACGCCCGGACCTTCCTCCTGGAAATGGAAGAGGTCCATCTCGCGACCGAGGCGACGGTGGTCGCGCTTCTCGGCTTCTTCCAGCATGTGAAGGTACTGGTCGAGTTGTTCCTGCGTGGCCCAGGCCGTCCCGTAAATACGAGTCAGCATCGGGTTGTTGGAGTCACCCCGCCAGTAGGCGCCAGCCACCTTCATGAGCTTGATGGCGTTACCGATCTGCCCGGTGGAGGCCATGTGCGGACCACGGCAAAGATCGAACCAGTCGCCCTGATAGTAGATCTTCAGGTCTTGCCCCTCAGGGATCGCATCAACGAGTTCGACCTTGTAGGCTTCACCCTTCTCAGCGAACACCTGCTTGGCCTTTTCACGCGACCAGATCTCTTTGGTGAACGGCTTGTTGCGCTGGATGATCTCGCGCATCTTCTTCTCGATGACTGGAAAGTCATCCGGCGTAAACGGCTCGTCGCGCGCAAAGTCGTAATAGAAGCCGTTCTCGATCACGGGGCCGATCGTGACCTGGGTACCCGGCCAAAGCTCCTGGACTGCCTCTGCGAGGACGTGCGCTGCGTCATGACGGATCAGTTCGATCGCACGCGGATCATCACGCGTTACGATCTCGACGGCACCGGATGCGCCAATAGGGTCTGAAAGGTCGCGCAAAGTGCCGTCAACCACGTAGGCGACTGCCTTCTTGGCAAGCGACTTGGAGATGGATTCTGCGAGCGCGGCGCCAGTCGTCGCGGCGTCGTATTCGCGCACGGATCCATCGGGAAATGTAAGGGAAACGGAAGCCATCATATTCTCCTATCCAGTCCCGCCTACGAACGCGGGTGGCCTCAACATTGATCGTGGCGCACGTCGTCGGCTGCCACGGCGGGCAGACATAATCGCGGCTTCCCGAAAGGTAAAGGGCCCGCGCTCTGGCGACGCGGGCCCTTCAAGTCACAGGCTTGGTAAAATTCAGGCGACGCTGATGTCTTCGACAGGAGCTTCAGGCCCATTCTTCTTGATTGAGTCGATCGCGTTCTGCGCGCTCGCTTTTGATTTATAGCCCTCGGTCGAGAACATGATTTCGCTGTTGTACTTGAACCGAACGCGGAATTCGCCAGCCTTGTCCTTGTAGATTTCGAACTTGTGCATGAAGCCCTCTCTTCACCGGTATTAATCGAAGGAAGGTTGCCGCCCTCACCTAGCGCGCGTCAAGTGGCAAGAACAAGATGCTACACAGCATACACAGATTGAGTCCTGCTATTTTCGCGAGATCGTCCAGTAACGCCACGGCAAGAACCAGACATAACGAGGCTCCAGCTTCTCGGGCACCAGATCGACCCCGTGAGTACCGCCCGGACCACAGCGCAAGACGCGGAACAGGCCCATGAAGCCCCCGCTCCACAGGCCATGTCGAGCGATGGCCTCGTAGGCATATTCCGAACAGGTCGGAAAATGCCTGCACGAATTACCTACGAACCCCGATAAGGTCAGCTGGTAAAGCCGCACCAAGCCGGTTCCAAGCAACCGGCCCGGTGTTCTGCGCCACGGTCCCTGCCAATTCCGGCTCCGCCGAATGGTCCGCTCATGATCCTGCATCGATGCTTCAAGTCCACACTTGGGTGACACTCCGTTCAACTACGCAAAATTGAACGGCCGGGATATTCATATATCTGAGTGCTAACGCAACGAAATGCCATGCCGCGCGGGACAGCGGCAGGAAGGAACAGCCATGATCGATGATATTGAACTCGGCCTCGATACGTTCGGCGACGTCACTACTGGCGAAGGGGGCAGGTTGAAACACCAGGCTCAGGTGCTGCGCGACGTGGTTGAACAGGGGATCCTTGCCGACCAGGTTGGCATCGATTTCATCGGGCTTGGCGAACACCATCGCGACGATTTCGCAATTTCCGCACCGGAAGTGGTCCTGGCGGCAATTGCCGCGCGGACGGAACGGATTCGCCTCGGCTCGGCCGTCACGGTTTTGAGTTCGGACGAGCCGGTGCGGGTATTTCAACGCTTCTCGACGGTCGACGCGATCTCCAATGGTCGGGCTGAGGTCATTCTGGGGCGTGGGTCTTTCACAGAGTCTTTCCCGCTCTTCGGCTATGCGCTCAACGACTACGAGACGCTATTCTCCGAAAAGCTGGATCTGTTTGCCGGACTGCTGAAGGGCGGCCCGGTAAGTTGGCAAGGCACAGTTCGACCGCCGCTGCAGAACCAGATGATCTACCCGCCTATCGAGAACGGCACCTTGAAGACGTGGGTTGGCGTCGGCGGCAGCCCTGAATCGGTTGTCCGCGCGGTCAATTATGGGCTGCCGATGATGCTGGCGATTATCGGCGGTGAGCCAAAGCGCTTCCTGCCCTTTATCGACCTGTATCACCGCGCGGTTGATCAACTGGGTGGTGAGGTCCAGCCTCTGGGCGTTCACTCTCCCGGCCATGTCGGCGAGACCGACGAGCAGGCCTTTGAGGACCTGTGGCCTGGATACGAGGCTTTGCAAAACCGGATCGGCGGGGAGCGAGGCTGGGGCCGGACAACGAAAGAGCGCATGCGGATGGAAACCGATATGGGCTCGCTTTACGTCGGATCTCCCGAGACAGTTGCGAAGAAGATCGCGAACACGATCAAAACGCTAGGGATCAAACGGTTTGACCTCAAATACGCGTCGGGTCCGATGCCCCATGAGACACTCATGAAAAGCATCGAACTTTATGGCACGCGGGTCATGCCGATGGTGAAGGATATTCTTGCCAAGGATTAGTCGATTAATGGGGAGGAGGTTCAGGCCGCCTCCCCTGCACGCTTCTTTTCTACCTGCTCGATCGCATCCACCACCGCATCAAATGTGAGCATGGTGGAAGCATGGCGCGCCTTATAGTCACGCACCGGCTCGAGATATTTCAGTTCGCCAAACCGACCCGCCGGCGGCGCACCATTTTCTTTCAGCATCTTCAGCATCGTTGCGCGAACTTCGCGAAGCTCAGCGGCTGTCGCTCCGATGATCTGCTGCGCCATTATTGATGACGAGGCCTGGCCAAGAGCACAGGCCTTCACGTCATGGGCAAAGTCGGTGATGACGTCGTCATCCATACGAATGTCCACGGTCACGGTTGAACCACAGAGCTTTGAATGTGCAGTAGCCGACGCATCTGGTGCGTCGAGACGCCCTATGCGGCTGATATTCCCTGCATAACCAAGGATTTTCGCGTTGTAGACGTCGTCAATCATGGCTCACGCCCTCATGTTCCGGAAGACGAACAGTTTACCATTCCTGCGTCTTCCAAATCGCTTCTCACCTGCATATATAATGGCCGGACGTCACGAGCGACAAGCGCTGCTGGGAGCTCGGATATGGAATGCACGCCGCTTCCCGGGATGTGGATGTTCCCCGTGAATGGCTGTGGTCCGTTAACTCGTCCCTTCCCCGAAAGGGACTACGGGAGACACCTTCATGGATGCCATCGTCAAGAACTTCCCGCCCCGCGCGGACAACATCAGACAAGCCGAGCCCGCCCCCACTCAGGCGGAAGTTGAAGCAGCCGTGCGTACGCTGCTGCGCTGGACAGGGGACGACCCGGAGCGCGAGGGATTGCTCGACACGCCGAAGCGTGTCGCCAAGGCCTATCGCGAGATGTTCGCCGGCTACTCGCAGGATCCGGCAGACGAGCTTGGCCGGACCTTCGAAGAGGTCGAAGGTTATAACGACCTCGTCCTGATCCGGGACATCCAGTTTCACTCGCACTGCGAACACCATATGGTGCCGATCATCGGTCGCGCCCACGTCGGATACCTGCCGGACGGCAAGGTCGTTGGGCTGTCGAAGATCGCCCGTGTGGTCGATATTTATGCGCACCGCCTGCAGACGCAGGAAGCCATGACTGCGCAAATCGCTGGCGTTATCCAGGATGTGCTCAATCCTCGTGGTGTTGCTGTCATGATCGAGGCCGAGCATATGTGCATGGCGATGCGCGGAATCCGCAAGCAGGGCTCCACCACTCTGACCTCTACCTTCACCGGAGCGTTCCAGGACGATCCTCAAGAGCAGGCACGCTTCATGATGATGTTGCGCGCCGGTTCGAGCCGCTGATTCGGATTTCGCATGCAATTTCCCGCACCTTCGAGCGACAAGGCACTTCTTGAAGAAGGTGCGGAGTTCTCGCCACGTTTCGACCGCGACGGCCTCGTAACAGCCGTCGTTACCGATGCGACGGATGGAACTCTGCTGATGGTCGCTCACATGAATTCCGAGGCTCTTTCAAAGACGCTTGAAACGGGGATCGCGCACTATTGGTCGCGGTCCCGCAAGACGCTTTGGAAAAAGGGGGAAAGCTCAGGTAACCTTCAGCATGTCATCGAAATGCGTACCGATTGCGACCAGGACGCGGTCTGGATGAAGGTCAAAGTGTCCGGTTATGATGCGACCTGCCATACCGGGCGTCGGTCCTGCTTCTACAGGATCGTAACTGCCGAAGATGGCAGCGCAAAGCTATCGGATGATGGCGATGCAGCCCGATTTGATCCAAAGGGTGTATACGGAAGCTGACGCGCCGAAGAAGCTTACAATTTATCATTTCGATACCACCTGCACTATATGAATAGTGACAGGGGACGGAGTGATCATGATGCTTCAATGGGCTTCCCTACGTACTCAACCAGATGACGGGAGCGGCGTTTCACTTGCTGCCCCGCAAGAAGCCCCTCAGCCCGCGCCACTGAAGTCTCCGATAGCTCTTGCCTTGGGCGGTGGTGCCGCTCGTGGCTGGGCACACATTGGCGTGCTTCGCGCTTTGGATGAAGCAGGCATCGAGATCGGCATGATCGCCGGCACATCGATCGGAGCCCTCGTAGGTGGCTGCTATCTCGCAGGCAAGCTGGATGAACTTGAAGATTTCGCAAGGTCGCTGACCAAACGGCGCATCTTCAATCTGCTCGATATTCGACTGCGTGGGAACGGGCTGTTTGGCGGGATGAAGCTGACGGCGAGGATGCAGGAACATCTGGCTGACGTCACCTTCTCCGACCTGGCGAAACCTTTCGTATGCGTGGCCACGGAGATTCGAACTGGTCATGAAGTTTGGCTGTCGAGCGGCTCGCTTATAACCGCAATGCGAGCTTCTTACGCCCTTCCCGGAGTCTTCGAGCCTGTGCTCTGCAATGGTCGCGTTCTGGTCGACGGCGCGCTGGTTAATCCCGTTC
The DNA here is from genome assembly GCF_016124105.1 of Aquamicrobium zhengzhouense. Classification (GTDB taxonomy): domain Bacteria; phylum Pseudomonadota; class Alphaproteobacteria; order Rhizobiales; family Rhizobiaceae; genus Aerobium; species Aerobium zhengzhouense. The sequence goes on along the minus strand of NZ_JADGMQ010000001.1, from coordinate 231,877 downwards.
CGGTATCCGTTTGTCGGGCGTATGAGCAACAGCTGGTGGTTGCGGTGAACCTCCACTACGACCTCTTCGGCCGTGCAGCCATCATCAAGCACAATGCGGGCGATGTGCCAGCTGCTCCGGTGAAGGACAAAGCGTCGCTCGAGCAGCACCGCAACGACAACGAGACCCGGCTCGGCATAACCGGGGTCATGGTTGAAGCCTTCAACATCATCCAGGATCGCATTTCTCGAGCACGAATGGCCGGTGATCCGCCGGATCTATCGCTCCTTCCCAAGCTTGGACATATCGGTCTCACCGAGTTCCATCGAGCCGATGAAGCCATAAGAATCGGCTATGAGACCACAAGAAACCAGCTTGCTGAGCTGGATCGACTCCAAGCGGTTCTTGCTTGATTTAACAGGGTTAAACAACGTTTCTGCCGAAACGTAATGCGGTTAAGCCTCGTACAGGCTTCGTGGTTCATTGCCTCCGACCATGTTCCCGCCTCATTTCGCTCTTAGCCGTTTTGGTTGCGGAACTGCTCACGATTCGGTACGTCTGTGCTGGGATGGGGATATCGCAAATCTGAGCTGGTTCAGCTTTAGGGCCGTGTTTTTTTTCGGCACGCGCAGTTCCTGGAAGGGGTACGGTTTGAAAGTTGGCGACACGCGCTTCGTACGCGCCGGAAGGCGCGTTGTATTAACGACGCTGGCGTCAGTCCTTCTGGCCTCGTGTAGCACGAGCGGGTCGGACGAATTCATGGGGTTCTCGCCGACTTCGGCATCGTTGCAAGCTAACGCTAGCCAACCCCTCGCCTCTTTAAGCGTAGACAATTCCGAAGCTTCTCCATCCGCGACGCCTCCATTCGTACAGAATGAGGATGACCCGGTACTGCCTGAGATGGTTGCGTCTGCCCCCGGTGTCCGCCCGCTTCAGGAAGGTGAAGCCGCTCAGGTTTCGCAATTGCAAGAGACCACTCTTCAGCAACAGGCAGAAGCGTTGCAACAACAGCGGCAGGCATTTGCAGCCGAGCAGCCTCAAGCACCAGCTGTGACTGCAGCCCTCTCGGCGCAGCCGCCTGCAGCGCCGAGCGCGCCGATTCCGGCTGCTTCTGTTCCGCAAGACAGCGGAACCAGCGCAGTCCCGGTACCGCGCCCGCAGGTTGATGCTCCTGCCGCGGCGACAGCATACGCAGCTGTTAATGAAGCACCGAAAAAACGCGGTCTGTTTGCAACCCTGTTTGGCAACCAGACTCAGCCAAAGCCCGCGCAGCCAATCATCCCGCAAGCCTCCGCGCAGCCAGCCAATCAGGAAACCGTTCCTGTGGCCGCGCCGACGCCGAAACCAACGCGTCCCATCGTTCAGCTTTCGGCGAATGGCTCTTCTAATGGCGCTGTATCCGCCAGCGCATCCCAAGCTGCCCTCCCCGGTGTCCGCACGAACTCGCTTTATGAAATCTCGCGGCGGGCAGGCGTGGAGGAGAGCGACGATATCGACGTTTACGAGGGTGAGGACGTTCCGGTCCAGGTTGCTTCTGCTGCCGGTCTCGCACGTCTCGCGCCTAACGGGCTGATGCGCCAAACAGACCATGTCGACGTCGCATGCCTGAAGCCTTCTCTCGTTCGCACACTGAAGGCGATCGAGAATCATTTCGGTCGCAAGGTCATCGTCACTTCAGGTTATCGAAACCCGACGCGCAACGCGCGAGCACGTGGAGCGAAGAACTCGCTGCACATGTATTGCGCGGCAGCTGATGTGAAGGTTCAGGGCGTCAGCAAGGCGCAACTTGCTGCTTTTGCTCGCTCAATGCCCGGTCGCGGTGGGGTTGGCACCTACTGCCACACCGACGCTGTGCACATCGATGTCGGCCCTGAGCGCGACTGGAACTGGCGCTGCCGTCGCCGCAAATGATTTTTTTCGCGGGAATGTGAATAAGTTCGCATTTCCGTGAATATGGGGCTTGCACTCCCGTAAGATGCCTCATATAAGCCTCCTCGTAACTGACCAGCGCCCATCGTCTAGCGGTTAGGACAGCGCCCTTTCACGGCGCAGACAGGGGTTCGATTCCCCTTGGGCGTACCAGTTTCTTTCTCCAGTCCATTGTTATCGTTCAGTAAATTCCGGTCAGGTCGCTTGACCGGCAGACAGAAACGCGCGTCGCGTCCGCCAACGCGAGCAGCTACGGCGGCAAATTCACCTTCCCAAAAACCTGCTTACTGACTGGCCGGAAATAGCCATGCAGCAGCACGATTCATCGAGTCGTTGAACTTCACTTTGTCGACGTCGCCTGGCTTCAGCAGCGTCGATTCTTTGGCATCGATTTTTTTCGACCGCTTGCCCACCGTGGATTCGAATAACAGCGAACGACACTGCATTGTCATTGCGACCCGGCGCTTTCGGCTGCGATTTCGGTCTTTCGACGATTCTCAAGCCCATCCAGGTCCCTTGTCGCCTCAGCAACGCCCTGCCTTGCCCGCATGATGGCAGTAATATGATCGAGGCGTTCGGCGAGGTGAGACGTGAGAGCCCGCGGGGGGCTTGCACTCCCGTAAGATGCCTCATATAAGCCTCCTCGTAACTGGCCAGCGCCCATCGTCTAGCGGTTAGGACAGCGCCCTTTCACGGCGCAGACAGGGGTTCGATTCCCCTTGGGCGTACCAGTTTCTCTCTCCAATACATTGTGATCGTTCAGCAAACTTCTGGACGGGTCGATTGACCGGGAGACAGAAACGCGCATCGCGTCCGCCAGCGCGAGCAGTTACGGAAAGCAAACAGACTTTTTCAGAAACCCATTCACTGACTGGCTGGAATCAGCCCTGCAGCGGGACGATTCGTCGAGTCGTTGAACTTAACTTTGACGACGTCGCCTGGCTTCAGCAGCGTCGACTCTTTGGCGTCGATTTCGATCGCCTGCCCGCCCTCGATTCGAATCACAGCAAATGACACTGCATCGTCATTGCGACTCGGTGCCTTCTTTGCGAGCAATTCTAAAAGCAGTTTCTGCGCCGTCTCTCTGCGCAAGAGGGTCTGCTCGAGAGAGCTCTGATCTTTCTGCAGTTCGCCCGCGATTTCGGTCTTTCGACGATCCTCAAGCCCATCCAGATCCCTTGTCGCCTCAGCAACGCCCTGCCTTGCACGCATGATGGCGGTGACATGATCGAGGCGCTCGGCGCGGTGAGACGTGAGAGCCCGCTCCAGATCCGATTGTCGGGACGCGATAGCGATTCCCTTTTGCACCAATTCGGTCACCCCCTTCAGCTCTCGCTCGACGGAAGCGATCGCCTGTTCGGATGCAACTATCTTCTGCTCCAGAACCCCTATCTCGGCGTGGAGAAGATCTCGCAACTCGTCGAGTGATTTGATCTGGCGCTGAAGTTCGTTTGCCCGTGAGGTCAAAATCAACTGCTCCTGGGCCTGAACTTCCTCCGCCAGGGATCTGCCCTCTGTATCTGACGGAGCCTGGGGAAACTGGATCTCCGCTACGCCTTCACGTTCAGCTGTGAGCCTTGCGATGCGAGCCCGCGTCCGCAGGACCTCATTTTCCAGCGAACGCAATTCCCCGACCAGCTGGATCTCGTCTGCGGGCTGCACGGGTGATTCCTGCCGACCACCGCTAAGGGCCATTGCCTTCAGGACACTCATTCCGGGTCGATAGCTGAAAGCGCCTGGCGCCTTCACATCGCCCACAACGTAGACCGGGGGGTATTCAACAATTTCGACAGTTGTGTTGGGCGCATCTACCGTGCCTATCGCGGCTTGGAGCCGCTTGGAAATCTCTGCTGCTACGGACTTGCTATCTGAACCACTGACTGGAACCACACCCACCACCGGAATCGAGATGGTCCCTTCATCTCCAACCGTGAACTCGCCGCCCAGTGCGTTCCATTGTTCGTACGCACCTCGCATCGGCATCCACTGCACGACTGTCACCCGAAGCCGCGTCTGCGGAACGATGATGTCGTCAGACGGATAGGCACTGACAACGCCAGAAAAGAATGCCGCGGTTGCAACGCTGCACAACGCGGTTCGACGCATTTGAGCCAGATGAAAAATCGACATGAGGGACTACGAACCTTCCGGTGGAGTGCAGCGCCTCAGTCTCTGCAAGATCGGCTCCGGGGGTAAGGTGGACGCTCGGCGGCGCACCTCATCCTTATGGATAGCAACCTTCGACATCAGGACGCCCGAAGGCGAAAACAGGCTCACACCCAGTCGTCTCTTGACGCCAACAATAGCCAGCCACTCACCCTATTGCTTCATCGCGAGCGCGTTCGCTCCGAGCTATGGTCGCTTCGACCGGGGCCTTGCTTCGTCGGCGGGGAGGCAAATGTGCGGTTCATACGCCGCACCCGACGCAGGAGCTATTTCGTGAATTTCGCAGCAACGGACGAAAAGAACGGCGACGCAAGTATCATCTGCCCAAGCACCGGCCAGCCACGAAGAACCCTGTTGGTGATCGCATCACACGGAATGCTCCCGCACAGCATGGTGCACGCCCTCGAACGGGAGTTTCCCTGGATCACCGTCGAGCATAGGACGGAGGCGACTGCGGCCTTTGCCCGATATCATCACTCTCTTGCCCTGGTCCTGCTCGATCCGGCTTTTCTGAGCTCGCTTGAGTCGATACACGCGGCTCAGCCAATGTCGCCGCCGCAGCCGCTTGTGGCGCTGATCGAGCACGACAGCCGCGAAAGGGACACGACGCTAGCCCTCATCTCGTCATCGAGAACGGTGCGGAGCGTCCTGCCGATGAATCTCCGGCTCGATATCTGGCTGTCCGTTATTCGCTTGATGCTGAGCGGCGGTGAGTACTATCCGCCTCAAATGCTGAATCGGCACCAAGTCTCCGAGGAACAAACAGAGCGTGCACAGCGCCCGGATCTAAGCGCTGCCCCCTCCACACCCTACCTTCCTGAACTTACTCCTCGTGAGATCGAGGTATTGGGAATGGTGGCAGTGGGGATGCAGAACAAGGCGATCGCGGCAGCGTTCTCGTTGTCGGAGCACACGGTGAAGATCCACCTTCACAACATCATTGCAAAGCTCGGCGTCAGCAACAGGACGCAGGCTGCTGCAAAGTACAGGGAAGCGGCTACCCGCCGCACAGCCGATGGCTTCTGATTGATATGTAACTTCGCCGCCAATTGAGCTACGAGCGACGGCTGTGATCAAGGTAGCCAAGTTCGAAGCCCGTGAACTCGGCCGCGCGCTGGATGTCGGGAAACTTGACCATCCCCTCCCGAAACACCACGAGGCCAATCTCCCGCAGCTGCCTGAGAACCCTGTTCAGATGGATCGTGGTCATGCCGAGCGTATCCGAGAGAACTGCCTGAGAGATCGGGCACTCGTAACTATCGCCGGTTCCGCAGCCGATTAGGTGCAAACGCGCACCCAGTTCCAACAGGAAGTGTGCTGTTCGCTCCAGAGCTCCGCGCCGGCCGACACTGACGAGATGCTCGACAACCAGCGCTTCATCCCGCGATGCAGCCCATAGGAAGGCAACCGCGAGTTTCGGAGCTGTCTGAAACATCTCCCGCAACGCCTCGACGGTGACCTTTGCCACTTCGACGTCTGTAAGGGTAATGAAGCTGTAGTTGGAGCTACGAAGCAGCAAACTACGCACACCTAAAAAATCACCCGGAATGTGAATATCAATGATTTGCCGACTGCCATCCCGCAGACGCTTGTACGAGCAGGCCCAGCCTCTCCTTAAGATGTAAGCGCCTCTGGCAGAGGCAGCCTGGTAACCAATTTCGTTGCCTCCCGCGATCTGGACCCGCTTGCTCTGCAGCTCCCTGAGCTTCTCCATCTCAAGGTCGCCAAGACGCTCAAACGCCTCCAGCTTACGCGCCAGCGCATCATCGAAATGTTCCATGTGTAGTCTCTTGCGCATGTCCAGCCTGCCCACTTGCTGCCGTCATGAGCGCGTGTATTCGCCCCTCTTGCGCAAGCTTATAAATTTGAATTTATAACGTACGACAGCGACATTTGATCTACAGTCTATAAAATCCGGGATTTTCGACTATTCTGGCATCTTATTCCAATAGATACGCGAGGAGTATCTACTCCTTTTGTGGAGTAATACCTATAAAAAACACACCCTTTAGAGTGGTGACTGTCGCTTCGATCACTCATTGTCTTTTACGAACACGAGTTTCGCGACAACTTTTTGGGGAAACAGAGCAGGATCGAGATTGGCTTAGCACGCCAAAATCCCAGTCCGCCCCCTCGGAAGGCATCAGGTAACGCCAGTCATAGCAAAACGTTGCACACACGTAGTAGCGAGCCATCGTCGTGCACCACCCCCATCTGCAGCAGATCACAGACACTGCGGCAGTTTGGCCACACCCCATACAAGACCACAACATTTAACGTTGGGTTAATCTGGATCAATTTTCAGATTAATCAAAATCGCTATGGTTGTATTCGGCGGTTGAACTACGTCGATCGCCGACGAAATGCTTATCAGGGGGGCATTCAAGAGTAGAAACAAGGTGGGCTGGGCGGATCAGAATACTCCGACCATGAAGAACTCATGGATAAAACCACCACGGAAGAGGATCAGGTAATGAAAACGGGTATCGTCACCACTGGCAATCGTCATTCATACAACATGATCACGCCTCGCCCGCTTCCGGACGATATTCCTGCGCCCGCAAATGGCGCCTCGGAGGACGCGCAAGTGGATCGACGCCTGCTTATCGTGGACCACCGTGCTTTAGATCGAGAATGCTTTGCGCAGAGCTTGGCCTCTCATGGAATTGGGATGGAAGTACTTCCCGTCGCATCCATAGATGCATTTAAAGCAACCAAACAGCCACTATCATCGCTTTCGGTGGTGCTGCTCAACGTCGGCGGCCGCCGCATCAATGAGCCGTCTGTTGCGGAAGAGATCAAGAAGCTCATTGCCGAGCTTGGTCGGATCCCTTTGATCCTTCTTGCTGACACCGACGAGTTGCCTCAAATCATGCAGGCACTTGAGCTGGGTGTTCGCGGGTTCATCCCGACATCTGTGGGGATCGAAGTGTGCATTGAAGCGATCGGTCTCTCTATGGCCGGTGGCGTCTTTGTTCCTGCCAGCAGCGTCCTTGCAATGCGCAAACTGGTCGAGACGAACATCGAGAGCCACCCCTTCGCCAGCATGTTCACGTCGCGCCAGGCAGAGGTGGTGGAAGCTCTTCGCCGGGGCAAGGCCAACAAGATCATCGCCTACGAGCTGAACCTGCGCGAGAGCACCGTGAAGGTGCACATCCGAAACATCATGCGCAAGTTGAAGGCAACGAACAGGACCGAAGTCGCGTACAAGATCAACGACCTCTTCCCCTCCTCAGCCAGCACCCGAGCTCACGGTAGCTGACACCTCAATGACCGGTGCCGTTGATGACCACGGCAACGGTCTTGATCATAATCTTGATATCAGTGCCGAATGACATCATTTTCGCGTAGCGAGTGTCGTGAAGGGCCCGCTCCGCGAAAGTGCAATTGTTGCGCTCGCTAACTTGCCACAGCCCAGTCAGCCCTGGCCGCATCGAATAGTACTCGTAGCCTGGATACTGGCTACGTTGCTCAGGCAGAAAGGGGCGCGGCCCCACCAGCGCCATCTGCCCCGCAAACACGTTCCAGAGCTGCGGCAGCTCGTCCAGCGAATATTTGCGCAGAAATCTTCCTAGTTTGGTAATACGCGGATCCTGACGCAGCTTCTGATGGAGCTCCCATTCACAGCGAGCCTCGGGACATTTCTCAAGATATTCCTCCAGCATTTGCGCAGCATTGGGTCGCATCGACCGCAGCTTCCACATTCGGAACACCTGACCATCTTTGCCAACGCGCATCTGGCTGTAGAAGGCAGGGCCTCCCTCAATCCTGATCAGTAGCGCTGCCACGCCCACCACTGGAAGCACGACCGGCGCTGCGGCAAGCGTTGCAGCAATGTCGAGACAGCGCTTTGCCATGCGGTAGATCCGCCGTCTTGGCTCGGCCTCCACCCCCCCGATGATGTCGAGACCAGCGCCCGGCACGAGTTCGTGTTGAATGTCCGCCATTTTTCCCCGCCTCCCACGGAATTTTCCGCAAAAGACCGCCCCGGCCGCGCGCAGACGCGGCAGGTCGAAGCAGCGAGTTGCTGCGTTCGCGATCTCTGGTAGTTAAGGAAAAATTATTCTTGTTCGCCGCGGCGCTCAATCAATCGCCACTTAGTCTTTAAGAGCTACGACGTTGTTTTAGTTTGACTATGGGGCTCGATGACAAAACAGTGCCCGCCGTGTGGGCGGACATATGTGACCCGTATTAGCTAACTGGAGCGGTATTGTTGTCCCCGACAGGAGGGTGCGTAGTGGCCAGTTTCGACCACGACCAGGCGCCGACCGTTCTAGCTCGCTACTCCCTCAGAAGCAGTGACAACACAAGGGCGGTGCTCGCAACCTCATCTCGCCGCATCTGGAGTACCCCCTCCCCCAGACGGATGAAGCGAGCTCACGTCTTTTCCCTATTCCACGTTCCCACCGCGCTCGAAGTACTATTCGAGAACAGGAGACCAAACATGCGCTTGGCGCGATGAAGGCGTACGCGGGTGAGAATTAGATATGCCCCCAGACGAGTCCGAACTCCGCTTATGCGACGCGTCTTGATGACGGTGAGCTGTTCGCCCAGGGGGGAAGCTGCGATCGCTACACTCTTGAAGAGCCATTTTGGGTAACGCGTATAATGATGGCGGATCTGTTCGAACTCATGGGCAACGTGGCGATCCCACCGCAAGGTCAGCGCCGCATAGGAAGCGCACGGCTCCGTAAAAACTTTCGCACTCGGGACGTAGGCAATCTTGAAGCCCATGGCAGTGGCCTTCATACCCCAGTCCGTGTCTTCCATCGTGCCAATACCACCAAAAGGCCCGACCGCTTCGAATACCTTCTTCCGCACAGCCATATTTCCCGTCGCGGAGAAACCGTACTGCGTGACGTAACGGTCGTTGCGGTAGCTGTAGATACTCTCATACGCCTCGATGGGTGTGAGGGCTCTCGCACTTGCTTGCAAAATCCTTATGTCGCCTCCGATGAAGTCAACATCCTCCCGCGCACTCATGAAGGCGACGATCTGGCGGATCCAGTCGGGGGCTGCAACGCAGTCTGCGTCGATGAAGGCGAGTATCTCCCCCCGAGCGACCGCAGCGCCTTTGTTTCGCGCTGGCCCGGGACCCGGCTGCCGCTCCACCTCAAGCCTGACATTCTCAAACGCTGCGCAGACATCAGAGGGCGGGGTGTCGGATCCGTTGTCGACCACGATGATTTCAAACTCTACGCTCTCTGCTTCCTGTCCCTTAAGAGAAGTCAAGCACCGACCAAGCTCACCTGGCTCATTCAGATGGGGTATCACTATACTGACTTCGGTTTTTCTCTTCATTATTTTCAGCACCCAAAAGAATATACTTGCACCATCACACGCTGAGTGCGACTTTCATGAAAGTCAACTCATTTTTACATCGAGAAAAACTTGAGGGCCTAAATGGCTATACTTAGTATAAACTCCAACGCCAGCCCCATGAACTATGCCCTAGCCCCCTATTGCATCATCGGGGCCGGCATCGCAGGCTTGCTGATTGCCAGGCGCCTGTGCGCAGCGGGAAGGAAAGTCATCGTGGTCGAAAGCGGCGGCGATGAAGGCTCGGACGACGCGAACCAGCTCAATGAGTTCGGCAACCCTGAGGGGAGGTACACGCGGCAGCTCACAGGGCGCCGACGTGGACTTGGCGGGACTTCGCCTCTTTGGGGCGGACGCATGATCCGGCTCAGCCCCCACGAAACTTCGGCCCGGTCGCATGTGCCGGAGGGCGCCTGGGGCATCCCCCTCGCCGAACTCGACGCATATGAGAGCGAAATCGAAGCTCTGTTCAAGGTCGCCAGCGGCTCCCACGAAGACCTGCTGAGCGACGCGGGGACAACAACCAACGAGTTCCCAACAGACGAGAACTCGCTCATTCCCCGCTGGGCAAAATGCCCACGCTTCAAGAACTGCAACATTGCGACGCTCCTGAAGGACGAACTGAAGCGATCTCCCAATATCGACATTTGGCTGGACGCAACGGTTTGCGAGTTTGAAGTAGATCGCCAATCCGGGATGCTTAACGCGGTGCGCGCCCGCAGTCTGGCCGGCAAAGAGCTCCTCGTCCGGGCGGAGCGGTTCATTTTCGCAGCCGGAAGCATCGAGACGACACGCCTGCTGCTTCTATTAAATCGACAAACCAGTGAAAGGGCATTCTCACGATGTCGCGTGCTAGGACGGTACTTTCAGGATCACCTGAAGGCGCAGGTTGCCGTAATCAACCGGAAGGATTCAGCCACCACGAACCGGCTCTTCGGTTACCGCTTTGTGAAAGGCACCCGCCGCGATCTTCATCTGGAGTTGGCGCCGAAAGCCCAGGAACGCGAGGCGGTCGGTAGCGCGTTCGCCTATGTCGCTATGGACCTGGATGAAAGTCCCCTCTCTCACGTAAAGCAGATTGCGCAAGGTATCCAGCGCCGCGAAGTGGACCTGAAGGCCACCATGCGCTTGTCCAGCAATATGGGCCTGATTGCCCGCTCCGCAGCCTGGCGAATGGTGAGGAAGCAGCTCTACGTTCCGCCAGACATCGATTTCCGTCTTATGGTCTGCGTTGAGCAGCTTCCGAGCTGGAACAACCGGATCACGCTCTCCCGCACTCTCGATGCTTTAGGGGCCCCGCGGGTCCATTGCGATTGGGGACCAAACTCGACTGACGAGCGAACCTTTCGTGCAGCTGTCAAAGCCATCGACAGCTATTGGGAGCTAACGGGCTTCAAGGAAATCTGTCCTCTCGAATGGGTAACTGCGGCGCAAGAAGAGATGGTTCCACTGATAGATATCTCGGAGGCGTGTGCTCACCCCTCTGGTTCAACGCGGATGGGAACGGATCCGGCCACGTCAGTTGTGGGGCCAGACCTTCACTGTCACGAGGTGCCGAACATCTCGGTGGCCAGCGCCTCCGTCTTTCCGAGCGCTGGCAGTGCTAACCCCACACTCACCATCATGAAATTGTCTCTCTGGCTGGCGGACCAATACCTGCGTCAGCACTCTCACGAGAAGGCCGTATTCGCCGTCCATGCGTCCTGAACTAAGCGTCGAGAGGAGTAAGGGAAACCTCCAAAAAGAGTAACTGGAGGTGAAGCTTGAACACTCCAGCCCCCCCTATAGGCGATCTATCTCCAGTCAGGGATGTTGCGAAAATAGCATCAGCCGGCACATCGCCGCGAATGACGACAGGCAACGTAATGACTGACAGTGACATTCGCTTCTATTTCTCGATTCTCCTTTCGCGGTTGCCGCACATCCTCGGAATATCCATCGTCGTCGCGGGAATTGCCCTAACCATCGCCTATCTTATGCCGACAGTGTACGGCGCCAGCGCAAAGATCCTCGTTGAGCCGCCGCAGATCCCGGCCGAGATGGCGAAGCCGACGGTTCAAACGCATCCGCTTGAGCAGTTGCAGATCATCCAGCAGGAAATCACCAGACGTGAAAATCTCCTGGAACTCGCAGAGCGGCTCGACATTTTCGGCGACGCTGCTGCCAGATTGTCGGAAGGCGAGATCGTAGAAAACCTGCGCGCTCGCACGGAATTCGCGCTGGTACCTGCCGACACCCAGGGTGCAACGATATTCAGCGTCTCATTTCAGGCCCGGGAACCCGAATTGTCAGCGCGGGTGGTAAACGAGCTCGTTTCTATCATCCTTGAGAAGAACATGGATATGCGCGCCAGCAAGGCGGGCGACACCCTGGAATTCTTTGACAAGGAAGTTGCGCGTCTGGCGCGCGAGCTTGAGGCGCATGACGAAGCTGTTCTCGAATTCCGAAATGCCAACATCAACGCCTTGCCGGACAGCGTTGAGTTCAGGCGCAACCAGTTAAGCAACCTTCAAGAGCGAATGCTGCTTTTGGAGCGCGAAGAATCGTCACTTCGCGTACGGCGAACCAACCTGGTCAGGATATTCGAGACCACCGGGCAGGTCACGAGCAACGGACCCGTCTCGCTGGAGCAGGAAATGCTCAGGGATCTGAAACGGTCGCTTTCAGAGCAGCTTTCCATTTTCTCGGAAGACAGCCCCAAGATCGTCGCACTGCGGGCACGGATTGTGGGACTGCAGGACGAAGTGCAGAAGAGCCAGTCCGCGCACAAGAGCGACGGCGTTATGTCCGATCTCGACTTGCAGTTGTCGGACATTGATGAACGTCTCGCCTTCATTGAACGCGAAAAAACGTCAATCACGAAGAACCTGGGCGATCTGGCGCGCACCATTGAAGCGACGCCTCAGAACGAGACAACCTTGAATGGGTTGGAGCGCCATCGCGCCAACATTCAGGCGCAATACACCAACGCCGTAGCCAAGCTTGCTGAAGCCTCGACAGGCGAGCAGATAGAAATCCGCGCCAAAGCAGGCAGGTTTACTCTGGTAGAGCCTGCCACCCCACCCGAAAGCCGCGTTAGCCCCAACCGAAAGCGTATCGCTGGCATGGGTGTCGCCATGGGCATCTTCCTCGCCATGGGCGCGGTCATCGCGCTCGAATTGATGAACCGAACGGTTCGTAGACCCACGGATCTGGGTGATATTCTTGAGGAGCCCCTGCTGGGTACAGTACCTTACATATGGACCCCTGGCGAACAACAGCGCCGGCAGCTTCATCTCTCGGTAAGTTTGACGGCAGCAATTTGCGCGCTGATGGCGATCGCGGCAACCATCCACCATTTCCGCGAACCTCTTGCTGCGACGTTCGAGAACATCATCGAAAGCCTTGATTCAAGCAGACTTATGTAAAGCCGACAAAGGCACAGCACATGCATCAGGAAGACCACGAGACGCGTATCGTGCCTATGGAGCATATTCGTACAGCAATGCAGAAAGCCGGCGCGAGCTACGCCTCGGCACGGCCAAGCGAGCCCGTAGCTCCACTTAAACCAGCACGAGGAACCGTCTGGGACACACTACCACTGATAGAACCGGAGGCAGCAATCCTTGAGCAACACCGAATAGTCGCCGTAGACAAGCACAACCCGGCCTCATCCGCATTTGACATTCTGAGAACGCGAATACTGCAGAAGCTGCGGCAGAACGACTGGACCTCCGTCGCGATCACATCTCCAACCGCCGGCGGAGGAAAATCGTCTGTCGCCCTCAACCTGGCCTTCAGCTTATCGAGCCGGCAGGATTGCCGAACCGCAGTGGTGGATTTCGACCTGCGCTGTCCGTCTATTGCGTCGACACTAGGAGCGTACGGATCCTCTCCGATCGAGGATTTCATCCGAGGCTCCCGTAGCGTCCACCAAGCATTCCGGCGTGTTCGAGAAAACCTCGCAGTTGCGGTCAACAGCCGGCCAGTTCATTTTCCGGCGGAGCTTCTACAGGGCCCCGACACGGCCAGGTGCGTTCGAGATATCAAGCAGCAGCTCGCCCCCGATGTGATCCTCTACGACCTCCCACCGATGCTTGTGGCCGACGACGTCATGGCGTTTTTGCCGAATGTCGATTGCGCGATCCTCGTTGTGGAAGCTGAGAAAAATACACCTGAGCAAGTCGAGGGCTGCGAATACGAACTGATCTCCAAAACGAACTTCCTCGGCGCGATCCTCAACAAGTCACGGCATGCGCCACATACCTCGGCATACGGGTATGGGGGCTGATGGTGGTTCCGATCCTGACCGACGAAAATGGAACTGCAGGTGGAGTACCGGAGGCCGACAAGCCGACCGCGAAGCCGGCCGGCGGCTTGTACCTGCAGCATTTCGGCCTGACAGAGCGCCCTTTCAGCCTGCAGCCGGACCCGGCCTACCTTTTCTGGTCCGACGCCCACGCCCGTGCCTACGCCATGCTGGAATACGGGCTCGCCAGCTTTGCCCCCATCATCGTCATCACGGGTGAAATCGGCGCCGGAAAAACGACGCTTGTAAGACATCTTCTCTCATCGGCACCCGACAATTTGCACGTCGGCCTTGTATCCAACGCTCACGGACATCGCGGGCAAATCCTGCAATGGATACTGCGTGCACTCGGTGACCAGGCTGATGGCCCGATGTCATACGTCAAAAGGTTTTCGCGGTTCGAAGAATATCTGAGGCGGCAGACCGAAGCCGGAAACCGCACCTTGTTGGTGTTCGATGAAGCACAGAACCTGTCGGAAAAGATGCTCGAGGAGCTCCGGTGCTTTTCCAATCTTAACGGCGGAAACGTTGAGATGCTGCAGATCCTTCTGGTTGGGCAGCCTGAGCTGAACGACATGCTGGCCCGCCCCAGGCTGCTGCAATTCGCGCAGCGTGTGTCGGCCAAGCACCATCTGCCGGGCATGCCTGCCGAGGCGGTACGCCCCTATATCACGCATCGTCTTGCTACAGCCGGCGCCAGATCCTGGATCTTCACCCCTGGTGCGTGCGATCTGGTCGCCTCATCAAGCGGCGGCCTGCCGCGGGTGATCAATCAGATCTGCGACTACGCGTTGGTTTACGCGTTCGCCGAAGGACGCACCGTCGTCGCCAATGACCTCGTCGAGCAGGTCATTGAAGAGCGCGGCATTCGAGCGCTCGTTCCCCGGCCCGAAGGCTGAAAGAAGCACGCGTAGAATGAGCGTCGGGGAAACAATCTAGAGCGGTGCCGAGATGTATCGGCACCGCTCATTTGCATTTTCTTCTAACGCCAGACGCCGCGCGTGTCGTAGACAACCTTGCCGCCGAGCCGGGTATGTCTCATCGCCTTGAACGGTTCATGCTCGACGAGCAGTACCACGATGTCTGCCTCATCGACGGCCTGAACGGCGTTCTTCAACCGCAGGTTCTCATAAGAGCCGAGCAACGGTGGCAGTTCCGAGACGTAGGGATCGCACGCTGATATCTCTACGTCGGGCAACCCCTTGGCGATCAGGCTGACGACCTCAACCGCAGGGCTCTCTCGAATGTCGTCGACATTGGCCTTGAACGTCAAACCGAGACACGCAATCGATGGCGCACGGAAGCGCTGGGCCTTGGCGATAACTTGTTCGGCAACGTGGTTCGGCCTTCCATCATTTACCTCGCGCGCAGTCTTCAGAAGTGGTGAGAGCTCGGGCGCCGCGGCGACGATGAACCAAGGGTCCACTGGGATGCAATGCCCGCCCACTCCCGGGCCTGGGCTGAGGATGTTCACTCGCGGATGGCGATTGGCCAGGCGGATGACCTCCCAAACATCGATGTGAAGATACTCGCTGATGAGAGAGATCTCATTTGCAAATGCGATGTTGACGTCGCGATACGCGTTCTCAACGAGCTTTGCCATCTCCGCGCTCGCCGCATCGGTGAGCAGGATCTCGCCCTGGGCGAACACCCGATAGATCGCCGCAGCCTTTTGCGCGCAGCGGGGCGTGATGCCGCCGATGATGCGATCGTTCGTGATCATTTCGATCATGATGCGGCCAGGAAGCACCCGTTCCGGACAATGTACCAGATGGATATCGGGCTGGGGCTCCGTATCGTGGGGAAGCTTGAGGTCGGGCCTCATCTCCCCGATCCAGCCTTTAACCTTGTCAGTTGTTCCAGGCGGCGAGGTTGATTCCAGAACCACCACCGCCCCTCGCCGAAGCTTGGGAGCGATCTGCCGTGACGCAGATTCAACGTAGGAAAGGTCTGCCGTCCGCTCGGCCGTGAAGGGAGTCGGGACCGCGATAATATACGCATCCGCTTCGGGCACCTCCGTTGTCGCGACCAGCCGCCCCATCGCGACGGCACCGCTTACCGCTACAGCCAGATCAGGTTCGGCGAAGGGGACTTCGCCCCGGGAAACCGCCTGAACAATCGAGGGGTTCAGGTCGACGCCGATGACATCAATACCACGCGTGGCAAGAGCCACTGCTGTGGGCAGCCCGATATACCCAAGGCCGATGATTGCGACCTTGCCCGTAAATTTTTCGTCCATGACGATAGGTCCTAGATGTGCCTGATGCCTGATGCTGCGCTGCCTGAGCCTGCTCCCTCGAAAGGGTGAGCAGGTCGCAACAATTCGCCGATCGTCAGAAGAATGAAGCTGGTGTTGGTGCTGAGATAGCGCCACCACATCCGTCGGGGCTCCTGGACCACCCTGTACGCCCACTCCATTCCGGCTCGTTGCCAGGCCACCGGAGCCCGCTTCGTCTGACCCGCCATGATATCGAAGGATCCACCCACGCCATGGACAACGGAGACATTGAGGGCCGGGCCAAACTTGGCGACGAATATCTCCTTGCGCGGCGAGGTCATGCCAAGGAACAGCATGTCCGCGTCCGACGCACCAATTTCGCGCGCGATCTCTTCGCTGTCGTCTTCGGCAAAGTAGCCGTGATGGCTGCCAGCGATCCTTGCGCCGGGAAATCGTTGTCTCACTGCCTCTTTCACCGCCCCCAGGACCTCCGGCTTTGCGCCGAGGAGATAGATCGAGCGTTCTTCCCTGTCCGCCAAGGCAAGTAGCTTCTCGAAGAGATCAATCCCGGCTACCCGCTCAGGAAGCGGCCGCTTGAGCAAACGACTGGCCCAGACGACAGCCTGTCCGTCCGCGAGGAGCAAGTTGCAGTCGAGGAGGGAGTGCAAAAGCAGGTCGTCACGACGCGCCTTGACGATCTTGGCTGCGTTCAGCACGCCGATCAGCATCGGCTGCCGCAGAGCAATCGCGACGGAACATCGCCGCACGACCTCATCCAGCGTTAGCGGATCAAGCTGGAAGCCGAACAGGAGCCTACGGTCGTGGCGCGGCTGCACATTCATGCTGAGCGCTCCCCACCCGTCGGCTGTGTCCGTGCCAGCCTGCCCTTCATTCCGTCCGACAGCCATGCGAAGAGCAGCCACCCAAGTTCGTATGGACGGCACTCGTAGTCGATGCGACCTGGGCGGAAGACGCTGTCTAGGCCCGGCACCTTGAGGCCGGGAGCAGCCGCGGTGGTAGCAGCTGAAATCGCGCGTACCAGCTTCTTGGGCTCATGGCGCGCGACTTTCCGCCAAACCACATTGTTTGCCTCGCACACAAGAGACTGGCCGGCCTCATTGGGACCATCGAGCCAGTCTATGCCCTTTGCGATCGCCTCCATGTGGTCGGTTCCGCCAGCCTCGCGCAGATCAAGCAGCGCCATTGGACCCATCGCGTGCTGGTGGACGCTGTAGACTGGATAGCCCTCAACGACCGTTCCGTTGCGGGTGTCATAGTGCCACCACCATTGGCCCTGCGGCCCTTGAAGCCGACAAATCGCGCCGCCACTCGCATTCGCAGCTGCCAGTGCTTCAGGGTCATGCGTTAACATCGAAAGACGAGAAAGACCTTGGGTCGAATAGACCTGGTCGGCGAAGCAGCCGATATGAGCGCGCCAGCGTCCGCTGGCCGATTGCGGCAGGTGGTGAGGGAAGAGCCCATGGGGTCCCTGCCCCTTGAGAAGACGATCCCGTGTAAGCCTCGTCAGCGTTCTCGTATCACCTAACGGAGCGCCCGCCACGGCAGCGATCAACGTCCAGGAGCAGTCAACGGTGTCTATCGGCTGGCGCGACTCGAGCAAGGCGACGAGATGATCAAAAAGATCCGACGCGAAGTGATCGGCAGCTTCCGCTGCAGTCCAGGCCGACAAAGCGATCGCCCCAGCATCTGATGAACTCATGGCGCGTTCTGCGCACTGGATGGCCAGATCGGGCGCAGATCGACCGCCTAACACGCGGTGCTGTGTCTCTTCATCGACGTAAGACAGCCCTAAGGCGACATTCGCAGCATAGCGCAGACTGTCACCTTCGGCGCGAACGCCACTTTGCGCTCTGTCGTCAATCTTTCGAACTGTATGGGCAAAAAAGCCGCCGTCGTGCATCTGCGGCAGCCCGTTCTTCGCGAGTTCGATAAGTTGCACCGTCCGAGCATGCGTCTTCGGTGCAACGGCCTTGAGATCGCCCATTCGGCTGCTGGCAAGCTCTCCTGCGCTATCCGCTGCACCCTGTATTATCTGGTTAGTGGCTTCCACGAGCGCATCCCATTTGGTCCGAGTTGAGTTCGCTGATGCGGCTTAGAGCCGAGACCCCGGATGCCAGCAGACAGGATCAGGTGCGCGCTCGCCAGAAGGCAGATTGGATGATCAGGAAGCGTCTGCGACCCTTCGGGATGACGCTGCCTACGTCCAATGGCGGATCAAAAGCATGGCCGACACTCGCCCCTGTCCAAACGTGGATGAGTCATACGCCGCAGTCTGAGATTGCAGCGTTGCCATCTCCTGACAATGCTCGGCAGCGCTGTGACATTCAGCGACCGCAAGCGCCGGCGAGGGATTGTGAATACTCAACATCAGCTGAACCCGAGCGACAGGCTGGAGCATTTTCTGCCACCGCTCGCCGTCGTCGTCGTGACGTATAACAGCGCCGACGTCCTGCCCGGTCTCCTGGCCTCTCTTGGGCCGGGGCTGGAGGACATGCCATCTTCGCGGATCGTAATCGTCGACAACAATTCTTCAGATGCGAGTGTCGACATCGCCCGTCTGCACCCGGTCTTACCTGAAATCATCGAGACGGGACGCAATGCTGGCTATGCTGCCGGCATAAACATCGCAGCCGAGCAGGTCGGCAACGGGTACGATATCCTCGTCCTGAACCCCGATGTTCGGCTCCCACGGGGCGTGTGCAAGCGACTTCAGGAAGAACTGCACCAGGAAGATCGGGGCATAGTCGTACCAAGGATCATGAATGAGGACGGTACCCTCGCACATTCACTCCGGCGCGAGCCGAGCCTGACTACCGTCTGGTCCAACGCTGTGTTCGGAGGCAGGCTATCAGAATGGCTCGGCACCAGCGATATAATCGGCAACGCGCGGCGATATCGGAAATCGGGCGATATCGAATGGGCGACCGGTGCAGTCCTGATGATTTCCGCAGCCGCTCGCCATTCGATCGGCCCATGGGACGAGAGTTTCTTCCTGTATAGCGAAGAAGTCGATTACATGCGCCGAGCCCGGGCTGCAGGCTTGAAAGTCCACTATGTGAGCGAATTGGCGGTCACTCACATAGGCGGAGAAGCCGACAGCAATCCGTATCTGGCAGCGCTCCTCACAACCAATCAGATTCGTGATTTTGGACGCCGTCACGGCTTTCTCGCCACGACCATGTTCAGGCTGGGCGTGATAGCGGGAGCGGTATTGCGGCTGCCCCTCGGTGAGGTCCAACGCGCTTCACTTAAAGCCGCGTGCACTGCGCCGCGACGCTGATATCCGAGATAATACTACCAAGTCGGCGCAACAAGGTCAGGGCCCGGCTCGCTGCTGCGTGCTTTGGATGCGCCGCCGCCATCGCGACTTGAGCTTTTGTGTCCAACCTGAGCTTTGAAGCCAGACTTTCCCCTTTTGATTGATCAGGCTGTTCAAGGAGTAGAGCCCCAGGACCGAAATTGGCCAAAGCTTGTCAGCAGCTATCCAGACATCAGTGCTTCGATGACTCGACGAGGAGAACGCCTCCTTGTACGCGGCATCGCCTCGTCCAAAGTTGATGTATTTATAGCCCCCATCTGCGCAGAGCGTTTCAATCATCCTCAGCATCGTGAACCGCCCTACTCTGTGCTGCGCAAACTCAGGCAAGAATCCGGGCGTTGCGGTGTAGAAGCTAGATCCGTTGCCAAAGCCTGCCCAGAACGCGACCGGCTCGTCGCCGATATAGAGCATCCAGCAACGATAATTTCCCCGGCGGAGCCCGTAGGCGATCAGTTCACGCTCCATCCTGGTATTTCCGAACCCCGCGCCAAGGCCAGCTTGATACGTTTGGCTGGAGACGCGGTAGAGGTCCTGACAGAGAAGATCATGCTCTTCGGGATGCCGGAAACATCGGACACGCAGGCTCTCACCGAACGCACTTCTGAGGAGCTTATCTTCTCGCCGCAACTTTGCCCGCGCCTTTGAAGACCGGTTTGCCAGAAACGCATCTAGGCTGGGTGCCAATGCTGCCAGCCAGGTATTCTCGATGGATTGATTTCGGCCCCACCGCAGCTTTGGCGTCTTCTCCTGCACGATCTTGTAGAGCGAACTGTCCGGATCGACATTGCGCATCAAAAGAACGTCGGCGACGCGGTTCTTTAGAAGTTGTTCGAGCGATTCAATGACGGCGGCCTGATCCAAAGGACCCTGAGCGCCGATGACTCCGTCAAAGGCGACCACGATCGCCTTCATCTGCGTCGAGCCGATCGACGAATATCCGAGCCGAAATGGCACCGGTAAGTTCTCCAGACGAGCCGCAACCAGGATGTCGGGGCGACCCGCGCGCTGCAGGCGAACGACGTACGAAGAGATGACCTGATCTGCATTGGCGGCGACAACGGAAAAGTAGCCGATTTCGCTGTCAACATGGGCAGGCTCAAGCGCGTTCCAGATGTCGCGCAGCGCCTCGACCTCCGCGATGGTCTGCGCAACGCTTACATGAACTTCAGCGCCTGAAGCCTGAGGCCTGTCTTGCATGGTGGTACCGCACATGGGTCTTGTTGGCGCCACCCTCCCCTTTTTGCGGGGATGGGTGAAGCGGAACGAACGTCCACCGCGATCCCCAAATGGGCTTAGCCGCTTACTACTTGCCCGAACATGGTCTTGAAGACGAGATTCAAAGAGTATTCCGGCGTTTTGCTGGCAACTCGGTTTGAAGGCATGGAACGTGACGTCCCCAAGCGAGATTGCAAAGACCGTATGGCGGAAGGTGTCTGACGTGGCCGACCGCTATGAACGTCGCCGCTACCCAATCAGCTACGCCACCAATCCAACACCGCAGCCAACGGTGTATTTTCTGACCCCAGATTACCGCACGCCTGCCGGAGGTATTCGGGTCATCTACCGGCATGTCGATTTTCTTAACGAGGCCGGCATAAGAGCGAGGGTTTTACATCGTCATCCCGGCTTTCGCTGCACATGGTTCGAGAACGAGACCGAGGTCGCAGATATCGGCTCGGTGACCATATCGCAGGGCGACCTACTCGTTGTCTCCGAGCTGGAGGCAGATGTGCTTTCTGACATCCCTCCGGCCATCGACTACGTAATCTTCAATCAGAACAGTCACCTCACCTGGGCCCGAAGCCCTTACCACATGGGGCGCTACTATGCCGGCGCCCAGCTGTCGGCCGTTGTCTGCGTATCGGAGCATAACCGTGACATGCTCGCAAAGGCATTCGCGCAAGCACCGATCAGGCGTATTCATCTCGGCATTGATGATCGTATCTTTCATCCTGGCCAGAACAGGCGTCCGCTACGGATTGCCTACATGCCGCGGCGCGGCGCGGATGATGCCCGGCTCGTCATCGCGTTTCTGCGTCAGGTCGGTTTGCCAGAGGGGTGGGAAATCAAGGCGATCGACGGCCTGTCGCACGAAGCGGTGGCAGATGAGTTGCGGAAAGCTCGGATCTTCCTCGCCTTCACCCGGCAGGAAGGCTTCGGGCTGCCGCCTGCGGAGGCAATGGCATGCGGTTGTTACGTCATCGGAAACGACGGCTTTGCGGGACGGGAGTTTTTCGACCCGCGCTTCTCGGCTCGCGTCGAAAACGGTGACGTCGTCGGCTTCTTCGACGCGATTACCCATGCGCTCAACCAGGATGCGAGCGATCCGACCTGGTGCGAAACCAAAGGTCGTGCAGCCTCCCGCTATGTCCTCTCCCAATATCCAGCAGAACGCGAACGAGCGGAAGTGACTGCGCTTTATGCGTCACTCATCGGTGCCGCGCGCGCGAAAATCATCGTAGGAGCCTAAGATCGCCATCGAGAGCGCCCACGGGGGAGGTAGCCCCAAAATGTTCTTGGAGCGGAAGGTTGTCACTGCTCCGGGCAGCATCCGACGTCATACCAGTGTGCCTGCATTGCAGGTTCCCGACCGCACCGCGACGGTCACGATCGTCATCCCCTGTTATAACTATGCGCGTTACCTGCCGCAGGCTGTTTTCACCGCACTTGCACAGAAGCATGTGCAGCCTGACGTCATTGTCGTCGATGACGCCTCTACTGATGATAGCCTCTCGGTAGCCCAAGCGTTGGCTCAGCGCGATGAACGGGTGACGGTTATCGCCAACCGGAAAAATTCGGGGCCGGTCATCACGTTCAACAACGGACTGGCGCAAGCCAGAGGCGAATTCCTGGTGCGTCTCGATGCTGATGACATGCTGACGCCGGGTTCCCTCGCCCGGGCCGTCTCGATGATGCAGGCTCATCCCTCGATCGGATTGGCGTATGGTCATCCGCTGCATTTCACATCAGAGCTGCCCAAAGCGCGGCAGAAGGCCACGGGCTGGACGCTGTGGCCTGGCCGGGATTGGCTCCGCGACCGCTGCCGCTTTGGCTACAACGTGATCACATCCCCCGAAGTCCTGATGCGCAGGTCGGTGGTAGACCTCGTAGGTGGCCAGCAGGATCTGGCACACACGCACGACATGGAGATGTGGCTGCGCATCTCGGCATTCAGCGACGTGGGCTACATTCACGGCGCTGATCAGGCATTGCATCGCGATCATCCGGATAGCCTTTCGGCAAGGCAAGTGAATGCGCTTCGGGATCTTCTGGAGCGCCGCGACGCATTCCGGGTCCTTTTCTCTGGCATCGCAGGCGGGATACCTGAGGCCTCTGAAATGCACCAAACGGCCATGGCCGCCATCGCAATTGACGCGATTGAGTTGGCGAACAGGCAGTACGACACCCTCAATCCCGACTTGAGCCTGGTCCACCATTATCGCGACATCGCCATCTCTTTGGTGCCTGACCCCACGCGACTTCGCGGTTGGCAGGGGCTGGAAAAACGTGCGGCGTTGGGGCCCGGCCGCGCGCGCCGACACCTTCCCTTTGTTGCGGAGCGTATCTATCGCGGGCTCAGAGGGCGATATTTGCGCCAGCGATGGCACCGCATTGGCGTGTGAGTGCCCCACTGAAATTCCGCCACCGCTTAACCTTCTACTCCTTTCGATGAGCCGCGATACCGCGTTTTCGTCGGTTTACCGGAAGGACGAAAAACCGTCTCGTTGCGAGAGGCCGAAACCGGCTAGAGGAACCTCGATCAGATGATTTCTTCCGACGTTGCCATGGCAGAGGGCGTGGTCATTCACCACCCTGAACTCGTCAATCTCTATGGGTGCCGTATCGGCGCGCGTACGCGCATCGGTACATTCGTAGAAATCCAGAAGAACGCCTCGATTGGCGCGGACTGCAAGATTTCCAGCCATAGCTTTGTCTGTGAGGGCGTCACCATCGAAGATGGTGTTTTCGTCGGCCACGGCGTGATGTTCACCAATGACCTGCACCCCCGCGCTCTTGCACAGGATGGATCACTGCAAACGGACGCCGACTGGACGGTCATCTCGACGACCGTTCGTGCTGGAGCATCAATCGGCAGCAACGCGACCATCCTTCCCGGCGTCACCATCGGATACGGAGCTGTGGTTGGCGCTGGCGCGGTGGTCACCCGCGACGTGCCGGACTATGCGATCGTCACTGGTGTCCCGGCGGCAATTACCGGACGGGCCAAGGACGCACCCGCGCAAACTGCGAGGGTCGTGCGATGATCAGTATTGCCGTGGTTGGATACGGCTATTGGGGCCCGAATCTTGTCAGAAATATCGCCGAGGTACCAGGTGCTCGCCTCGCTGCCGTTTGCGACCTCAACGTTGAACGCCTGAAGCCGGTGAGCTTGCGCTATCCCGACGTCGCTATCACCGCCAACTTTGACGAGTTACTTCGCGACCACAGCATTGATGCGGTTGCGATCGCGACACCGGTCTCTTCGCACTTCCGCCTGGCGATGGCCGCTTTGAAGGCCGGAAAACACGTCTTCGTCGAGAAACCGATCGCCTCGTCTGCTGAGGAAGCTGAACGCCTTGTTGAAGAGGCCGCGCGGCGAGGCCTGGTTCTGGCTGTCGACCACACCTTTGTCCATACGGGCGCGGTCAAAAAGATGCGCGAGCTGGTCGATAGTGGTCTTGGCGAGATGTACTATTACGACTCCGTGCGCGTGAACCTCGGCCTGTTCCAGCACGACGTCAGCGTAATCTGGGATCTTGCGGTCCACGATCTGTCGATCATGGATTACGTGCTGCAAACACGTCCGGTCGCCGTATCCGCAACCGGTGTCAGCCACGTTCCGGGTGAGCCGGAGAACATCGCCTATTTGACGCTGCACTTCCCCTGTAATCTGATCGCGCACATCCATGTGAATTGGCTTGCACCGGTGAAAGTCCGCAGAACCCTGATCGGCGGCAGCCGCAAGATGATCGTCTACGACGATCTCGAGCCAAGCGAGAAAATCAAGGTCTACGACAAAGGCATCACTCTAAAGGACGGCGGCGCTGACAAAGGCAGCGAGGTCTACAAGGCGCTGGTGGGATACCGCACCGGCGACATGTGGGCGCCGCATCTCGACGTGACAGAAGCCTTGAATACCGAGCTGCGCGAGTTTGTAGAGTGCATAGAGCACACGCAGACGCCAACAGCTGACGGACAGGCGGGGCTTCGCGTCGTGCGCATTCTCGAAGCCGCAACGATGTCGCTCGCCCAGCGCGGCCGCCCGATCGATCTCGAACCCGCGAGACAAGTCGCATGATCCCTCTTCTTGATCTGAAGGCGCAGTATGCGAGCATCCGGGCCGAAATCGAGCCTGCCGTTTTGCAGGTGCTGGCTTCAACGCAGTACGTTCTTGGAGAAGAAGTTGCGGCGTTCGAACGCGAGTTTGCAGGTTACTGCGGCACGGCCGATGCGATCGCGGTAAACACCGGCACGAGCGCGCTTCATCTGGCATTGCTTGCCGCCGGGATCGGCCCCGGTGACGAGGTGATCACCGTCCCCTTCACCTTCGTCGCGACCGTTTCCGCCATCTGCTACACCGGCGCGACGCCCGTCTTTGTGGATGTGGATCCGGTGACCCTGACGATGGACCCGGAAAAGCTCGAGGCTGCCATCACAACACGCACCAAAGCGATCATGCCTGTTCATCTTTACGGGCAGATGGCTGATATGGATGCGATTTCCGATATCGCCCGACGTCACGGCGTACCCGTCATCGAAGATGCCTGCCAGGCTCATGGCGCCGAATTTCGAGGTCGGCGCGCTGGCAGCATCGGCATCTCGGGATGCTTCAGCTTCTATCCTGGAAAAAATCTCGGTGCCTGCGGCGAAGGCGGCATCGTTGTAACCAACGATCCTCGCCATGCAAAGAAAATCCGAATGCTTCGCGATTGGGGGCAAAGCCGCCGTTACCATCACGACGTAAAGGGCTTCAACTATCGAATGGACGGCGTCCAGGGTGCAATCTTGCGGATCAAATTGCGCCACCTCGACGCATGGACCGATGCGAGGCGACGGAACGCCGCGCTCTACGATCAACTGCTCGCGGAATCTGACATCGCGGTCCCACCTACAGAGGCGGTTGGCCGCCGGCACGTCTACCACGTCTACGCTATCCGGAGGCCAAGTCGTGAGTTTCTGCGAGCCCGGCTGGACGACGCGGGTGTCAGCACCGGTCTTCATTATCCGGTGCCGGTTCATCTGCAGCTGGCGCACGCTGATTTGGGATACGCACGCGGCGATTTCCCGGTTTCAGAGACAGCTGCCGCCGAGGTGCTGTCGCTGCCAATGTACCCGGAACTCACATCAGAACAGATCATACAAGTCGTGGATGCCGTCCATGCAGCTGTGCGCGAAGATGCGGATGCTTGAGCACCGGTACTGAGCCGACGGCAAGGTCAACAGCAAGGCGGCTAGCTAGAGGATTGGCGGGACATGCCACTCACGAACATTCTTGTTACAGGCGGCGCAGGCTTTATCGGTTCAGAGCTGGTCACGCAGCTTGCCTCCAATGGACACCGGATCACTGTGGTCGACAATCTGGTGAACGGTAAGCGGTCCAATCTCGCCCATCTGAACAGCGAGCAGGTTGAACTCGCGGCTGTCGATATCCGCGACCTCCCCGCAATGGCGAGGCTGATGAGCGGCATCGACATCGTCTACCATCTCGCCTGCCTCGGAGTACGGCACAGCCTTCATGCACCGGCGGAAAATCACTCGGTCAACGCCACCGGCACGCTTGACCTGCTCGAACTGGCGCGAAAATCCGACGTCAAACGCTTCGTCTACGTGTCGAGCTCCGAGGTTTACGGCACAGCGCGTCGCACCCCGATGAACGAGGAGCATCCTACCTACCCGCTCACCGTCTATGGTGGCGGCAAACTGGCAGGAGAGTGCTACACGCGTGCCTATTGGGAAAGCTACGGATATCCCACGGTCGTTGTGCGCCCGTTCAACTCCTTCGGCCCGCGCAGTCACCACGAGGGCGACAGCGGCGAAGTCATCCCCAAATTCATGCTGCGCGCGATGGCCGGAAAGCCGATGGTTATCTTTGGCGATGGCAAGCAGACTCGCGATTTCACCTATGTCGCTGACACGGCCCGAGGGATCATGCTCGCGGGTGAAGTCGATTCCGTGATGGGCCGCACCTTGAACGTCGGTCAGGGCTCTGAAGTCCGGATCCGTGACCTTGCCACGATTATTTCCAAGACCATCGGCAAGGACAATGCAGCAATTGTCTACGACGATTCCCGGCCGGGCGATGTTTTGCGGCTGTATGCCGACAGCACTGCCGCACGCGAACTTCTTGGCTTCAAGCCGGAGGTTAGTTTGGCAGATGGACTGGCGCGGCTTTACGACTGGTATCGGAATTCCGGACACTCACCCGCACAGCTTCTCGCCGACGAGCGCGTTCGCAACTGGACGCTGGAGAAGGCATCATGATCCCGGTTGCGCGCCCTGTTCTTGATGAAAGAGAAGCCGATGCCGTTCGTCGGGTTATCCTATCTGGCTGGGTAACGCAGGGGCCGGAAGTCGCGGCGTTCGAAAGTGAATTTGCTGACTATGTCGGCGCTCCCCACGCTTGCGCCATGTCGAACTGCACCACCGCTCTGCACCTCGCGTTGAAAGCCGTCGGGGTTGAGGCTGGCGATGAGGTGATTACGGTCAGCCACTCTTTCATCGCGACAGCGAATGCAATCCGCTACTGCGGAGCAACACCGGTGTTCATCGATATTGAGGCCGATGGCTTCAACATGGAGCCGGACCTTCTTGAAGGGGCGATAACACCAAAAACCAAAGCGATCGTGTGCGTTCACCAGCTGGGGATGCCCTGCGACCTCGCATCAATTCTTGCAGTCGCAAGGCGACGGGGAATTCCCGTCATTGAAGATGCGGCTTGCGCAATCGGCAGCGAATTACTCTGGCAAGGAGTGTGGGAGAAGATAGGCAAGCCGCACGGCGACATCGCGTGCTTTTCTTTCCATCCGCGCAAGGTCATCACCACAGGCGATGGCGGCATGCTGACCACTCGCAACCCGGATTATGACCGGATGTTCAGGCTATGGCGTCAACACGGCATGAGCGTTCCCGACACGGTCAGGCATGGATCGTCAGTTGTAATTCACGAGAACTATCCTGTGCTCGGCTACAACTACCGGATGACCGACGTACAAGCGGCGATCGGCCGGGAGCAACTCAAGCGCTTGCCGGAAATCATCGCGCGGCGGCGCGAGCTTGCGGCACTCTATACGCAGGTTATCGATGACATACCGGGCTTCAAGACACCCGCAGAGCCCAGCAATATCCGCAGCAACTGGCAGACCTATTGCGTCCTTCTTCCTGAGGGCATCGACCAGATGACAGCGATGCAGGCCCTGCTCGACCGGGGAATTTCGACCCGACGCGGGGTGATGAACAGCCACATTGAAGCGGCTTATCAAGAATCTGGCGCCTACCGGGCTGGCTCATCGCTCGAACTCGGCATCGCCGCTCAAGATCGCGGCCTCGTGTTGCCCCTCTCGGTGCAGATGAGTGATGATGACGTGTATCAAGTGGCGGACGCGCTTGCTGATCTCGTCATTCAACGCGCAACACTAACAGTAGCGAAGGCTATTTGACCCTCATCGGCAAGCCCGCAACCATGAAGAGGACGCTGTCCGCACGGGCTGCGACCGACTGATTGAGGCGGCCTGCAGCATCTCGAAACCGCCGCGACAAGGCATTGTCTGGCACGATGCCCAAGCCTACCTCGTTCGATACCACGTACCAGGGCCCACGCGGCTTCGACAAATGTTCAGCCAGCCGCTTCGCCTCCGCCTCAACGTCATGTTCCGCTAGCATGACATTCGTGAGCCACAAGGTGAGGCAATCGATCAGGACGGGAGCACCATCAGGAACGCCATCAAGCGTCTTGATGAGATCAAGCGGAGCTTCAAGCGTCTGCCAGTTTCCCTCCCGCCGTTGCATATGATGAGCGATACGCTCTTTCATCTCCTCGTCGAAAGCTTGAGCCGTCGCGATATAGACCCACGGCGCAGGATGCGCGGTGACGAGCTCCTCCGCGTACCGGCTCTTTCCAGAACGCGCCCCTCCGAGCAGAAAGGTCAAATGGCAGCCTGTCACAATCCCCTACCCTGTTCGCAGATCATCGATAGCATGTCGCTCGCTGTATTGTCGCGACACTTCTGCACTGGATAGTTTGTCGGTCACTTAGCAGCCGCTTCCCGGTCAGCAGGCAGGCTGATATTTCAATTGCTTCGAAACGCCAATGAAAGTTCCGTCGTGTCACTTCCAAACAGGCATCAGGTTCTCGGCGATCTCGCGGCCTGTATCGGCTTCTACACCCGAATTCCGGTCAGCCTTTCCCATGATGGCTCGCGTCCATTTATGGCTACCCAATGGGCAGCACCCTGCGCTGGCGCCCTGATAGGGCTGGGCCTCAGTGCCCTTTTGTGGGTCCTGCTTCGCCTTGGGGTCCCAATCGACGTCGCCGCAGCTCTGACGCTTGCCGGCAGCTTTGTTCTGACGGGTGGACTGCATGAGGATGGACTCGCGGACACCGCGGACGGCTTTGGTGGCGGACAAACACGTGAACGAAAACTGGAGATCATGCGCGACAGCCGGATCGGAAGTTATGGCGTTCTCGCGTTGATCGTGTCGGTGTTGGTGCGCTGGGCTGCGATCTGTTCCGTGGCCACTGCTTCGGCTCCCCTCATGGTCGCATGCATAGTAGCCGCACATGCCGGTTCGCGCGCGATGATACCTGCCTTGATGGTCCGCATCCCTCCAGCGCGACGTGATGGCCTTTCGGCAAGCGCCGGCGTACCACCGGTGAATGTCGCGGCCATAGCCGCTGCCAACGGGATCGCCTTCGCACTGCTGGCAGGTCCGGCATATGCAATCTGCGCCACCCTTTTGTGTTGCGTCCTCGTTCTCATGGTCGGCAAGCTGGCCAAAAGCCAAATTGGGGGCCAAACAGGGGACGTTGCGGGTGCCCTGCAACAAACCGGCGAAATCGGCCTTCTCGTTCTCGCCGCGACAATCATGATTTGAGAGATGCAATGACACCCCCCGATTCAATCGACGCAATTCGCGGTCTATGTGCCCAGCTGCCCGACCCGAGCGCTGACGCACGGGAGGCAGCGGCTTCGCGGCAGGCGGTCCTGACCAAGCCTCTGGGCAGCCTCGGGCGTCTGGAAGAACTCGCGCTTCTGCTTGCGTCTTGGCAGAACCGGGAGATCCCCACCCTTGAGAATGTTGAGGTTTTGATATTTGCCGGCGCACACGGGATTACCGGCCGAGGGGTTTCTGCCTTTCCCGATGCCGTAAACGCGCAGATGGTAGCCAATTTCGAGGCGGGCGGTGCCGCAATCAACCAGCTGTCCCGTATTGCTGGTGCCTCGTTGAAGATTTTCCCGCTCGCTCTCGACACACCGACCAATGACTTTACCCAGTCGGAGGCAATGAGCGAGGAGGAGTTCGTCGACGCCGTCGCATCCGGCTTCAACGCCATCGGAACTGACGCTGACCTTATCACCATCGGTGAAATGGGGATCGGGAACACGACGACCGCAGCCACAATCGCTGCCGCCCTGTTCGGTGGCGATGGCGCATCATGGGTCGGGCGTGGGACAGGCGTTGATGATGAAGGGCTCAGGCGAAAGGCTGAGACCGTTGACGCTGCGCTTGCACTGCACACCCCCGCGATCATCGACGCAGTGGAGGCGCTTCGAAGGGTCGGCGGACGCGAGCTTGCCGGAATGTTCGGCGCGGTTCTGGCTGCCAGGCTACGCCGGATCCCGGTTATCATCGACGGCTTTGTCGCAACAGCGGCGGCCGCCGTACTCGCCCGACAGACGGAAGGCGGGCTGCGGCATGCGATTGCGGGTCACGTGTCGGCAGAAGCGCAGCATCAGCGCCTTCTGGACCACCTCGGATTGTCTCCCCTGCTCGATATGGACATGCGGCTCGGAGAAGGCACCGGGGCCTGTCTGGCAATCAACATCCTGCGCAGCGCCGTTGCCTGTCATTCCGGGATGGCGACATTCGAGGAAGCCGGGGTGGCCGGAAAATAGATACGGGGACCGCGAGGCCCCCGTAACTTTTAACGCGGAAGTATCAGGCTACAGGTAGCAGGAAGCCACCGAAAAACGCTGAAATTTCAGAGTGAGCATCGAGTGGCAAGACGTGGGCCACATATTGATCTGGGCGCACGATCACGATCGCACCGTTTTTCCGGTCGATTCCACGCATGGAGAAAATATCACGACCGCTCTTCAGGTCGGGCGCAAAAATCTTCTCATAGTCGGTGAGACAAAACTTGCCCTTCTTGGGCAGCAGCAACGACGGCATCTTTTCAATAGAAAGGTCGCGGAAGCCCCGCTGGAAGATTGCACGAACGTCGATCACCGAATCGACGGCACCGTTGGCTGGAGTGTAAACGCGCAGCGGCGAATTCCGCGCATTCTCAAGGAACTCGCAAAGAGCGCGGACCGCAGATCCGTCTCCGCCATCATCGCCCTCTCCTGCAAACGCGTAGAGATGCCAACGTGCATCGGCGAGAATCGTATGACCGATCTCCATCGGCTTCGCGTCGGCAACGCGTATCACCGGAGCGGAATGGAAACGTTCGCCGATCGGAAAACCCGCGGCCAGTGACTGGTGCTCGCTGGTCCCGACAAGTCCGGACGGCTGATATGTCACCGACATGCCCGCCGTGTAGCGGCCGTGCTGGATGAAGTAGCGCTGGAATTTCGGCTCCTCGCCGTTCGCACCATCATCCTCAGCTGGACGCTCACTGATGATCCGTGACCA
The DNA here is from genome assembly GCF_016124105.1 of Aquamicrobium zhengzhouense. Classification (GTDB taxonomy): domain Bacteria; phylum Pseudomonadota; class Alphaproteobacteria; order Rhizobiales; family Rhizobiaceae; genus Aerobium; species Aerobium zhengzhouense. The sequence continues at coordinate 200,785 of NZ_JADGMQ010000001.1, read as the reverse complement.
TTCCCGATCGAAATTGATCAGGTCCTGGGCGACCGCCTGCCTTTCTGCGGAATAGCTGTGCAAAATCTCTGGCGCAGAGCGTCCGGTGAGGACCGACACAAGCTTCCAGCCGAGGTTGAACGCGTCACCCATCGAGACGTTCATGCCCTGCCCGGCCTTCGGGCTATGGGTGTGGCACGCATCGCCAGCGATAAATACGCGCGGCTGGCGCTGACCCACCAACTCCTCAGGTACATCATCGAACTTGTCTGTCAGGCGTTGGCCGATTTCATAGACCGACCACCACACGACGTCCTTCACTTCGAAGCTGTGCGGCTTCATGATCCGCTGCGCGGCAGCGATCAGCTGGTCGACGGTGATGGCCCGATTCGCGACCCGCTCGCCGGAGGCCAGCTTGTCCATCTCGATATAAAGACGCGTGAGAAAACCACCCTCCCGCGGGATGATGATGATGTTGCCTTCATTCGCCGACTGGATGAGCGTCTTGCAGCGGATATCCGGGAAATCCGTGCTCGGAAGCACATCCATAACGCCCCAAGCCTGGTTCGCAGAATCGCCAAGCAGTTCCCGCCCGATCGCCTTCCGAACGCCGCTTCGGGCACCGTCACAGCCAACGACGTAGCGGGCCCGAACCGTCAATGTCTCTCCGACATGCCCCTCGTCCTGCCGCTCAAGCGTGACCAGGACCGGGTAATCATCGGCGTCCTCGTCAATGACCAGATCTGCAAAGGCAAGCGAATAGTCTGGAACGAGCCTCGACGGCGAATTGCGCATGACCTCAAGATACATGTCGTGGACACGTGCCTGGTTGAGAATCATGTGCGGCATCTCTGACAGGCCGTCTTCAACGTCTTGAACACGGCCGTTTCGGATGATGCGGTCGGGCTGCTGCGGGTCCGGCTTCCAGAACGTAGTCTCGTTGACCCAATATCCCTGCTTCAAAACCTTATCAGCGAAGCCGAATGCATTGAACATCTCCATCGAGCGGCACGAGACTCCGTCCGCCTGACCTTTTTCGAGAGGTCCATCCTTTCGTTCGACGATCCGCGTCGAAATTTCCGGAAACGCAGAAAGCTGGGCGGCAAGGGTTAACCCGGCGGGCCCACATCCGACGATCAGCACATCGACTTTATCAGGTAAATCCTGCTGATTCTCGCTGCGTCCAGCTGCGATTTCCGCGATTTCCGGATCGCCCGGACGAAAGCCGTTGAAGTGATACTGCACGTTTGACCTCCCGGTCGGAATTAGTATGTTGGCATACTATATGTGCACTTATCATTTAGCAGTCAACCGAAAACGCTGGGACGCCACAGCGGCTTTCGCTATCACCAGGCTCAAGACTTACAAGGCATGGCTGCGGAGAAGGTGTGATGTATATGAGTTCGAAAATGCCGGGCCACCTCATCCGGCGCCTGCATCAACTATCGACACAGATCTTCATGACGCGCATGCGCGAAGCTGGTTTCGACCTCACTCCTGTCCAATATGCAGCGCTGGACGCTCTACGGCACCGCCCCGGCACCGATCAGGCCGGGCTCGCGCAGGCAATCGGCAAGGACAAGGCAACGGTAGGCTCGGTTGCGGATCGGCTCGAACAAAAAGGACTCGTCACCCGCGAGGCCAGCCCAAGCGACCGCCGGGCGCTCAAATTGGCGTTGACGCCAGAGGGGAAAGAACTGCTCGAGAAAGCTTTTCCCATAGTCGAACACATCCAGATCGAGATGCTACCGGGATTAAACGACAAGGAATTTCAGCAATTCATTGAACTTGCCACGAAGGCCGCGCGAGCCGCCGGGGTAGTCGCCGAAGATTGAAGCACAACACCATCTGGCTGCCCTCTCATATCAGCCAGATGTGGTTGATCGACAAAAGCCAAGAGCTTGCATCTGCATTTTGTCCGATCAACAAATGCCAGCAGACCGCGGATCGTACAACAATTTCAAATTGGGAGGATTAAAGGCCTAGGCCTTTGTAAAAATGGCGCGAGTGACGGGGCTCGAACCCGCGACCTCCGGCGTGACAGGCCGGCACTCTAACCGACTGAGCTACACCCGCGCATCGAACGCTCCGTCCGCGATTTGTTGCGGCGCTTCGTTCTTGGCGCTGGATTAGGCTGTTCCTGCGCCCCTGTCAAGCGTACAAAATTAAATTCACACGCAGACGTAAAGCACGGAAAAAATGGGAGAAATTATCAGCGAGAAGTGGGGAAAATAAATGGCGCGAGTGACGGGGCTCGAACCCGCGACCTCCGGCGTGACAGGCCGGCACTCTAACCGACTGAGCTACACCCGCGCATCCGACGTTTTGCAGCGCTTGCTGCGGCGTCGTTGTGGGCGGTGAATTAGGCGGTTCCTTGACCGGTGTCAAGCACACCTCGCCGCAATTTCCACCTTTGTGACGTTTCTTTTTTCCCGAACCACGAATTGTCGTTCCATTCACATCAATGGTCACTTTCGTGAGAAATTTCGCTTGCGAAACAGAACAGGACCCCTTAAAGGTCCGCGCCTGTAGGGGCGATTAGCTCAGTTGGTAGAGCGCTTCGTTTACACCGAAGATGTCGGGAGTTCGAGTCTCTCATCGCCCACCAGATTTCCCTATGCTTGATTTGCATTTGTTCGCCAGCGGCGTTGTCGTCGCTGGGGCGTTGACCGATGTGCAATCACCCAGAATAGCGGTGTCATTAGATACTCACGCTTGAAAAGCCGCGCGCAGGTGGCCTGGTCGCTGTCGCCGGCCGATTTATCCCCCTCCTCCCTTCTGCCCCTAGAGTTTCACCAGAAGCTCAGCAGAGAGGACTTTCCATGCAGGACAAATACGCCACCCTAGCACCCGCACTCGACTCGCCGGCGAATGAGGGATTCGCCATTACCCCGAGCGATTCCTCCGATCTTCAACAGGTCACACGCGCCCTTTACGTGGGTGAAGGAGGCGATCTTGCAGTGGAAATGCGGGATGGCGCGTCCCTGACTTTTAAGGACGTGCCTCAGGGATCCATTCTTCCGCTGCGGGTCCGCAAGGTTCTCCAGCAAACAACGGCAGCCTATCTCGTGGGGCTGTGCTGATGAGTGGTACCGGTCTCCATCTCGGCAGGCTATCGCCGGCAGCCGCCATAAGACCTCCTTCCGATTCGTCGTGGGCGCAAGGCGCGCTACTTGACGCGAATTTCCAGGAAGGTCGTTACCGGTTCAACGGCGTGAGCTATGCGACTGAAACTGATTTTCTGATTGCGGCGGGCGGCACCCCTTACGGGAAGACCGTCGCGTTCAAACCGTATAGCAGCCCCGACTCGCCAGAACTGATCACGAACGGCGACTTTCAACAGCTGGAGCTGGCTGGCTGGAACCAGATCGTCAACGGCACTTCAACCGCAACTGCGTTACCTGGCGCTGCCCGGCTCTTCTCGGATGGGACGACAGGCGTGGGCGGCGGCGGTGCGGGCATTACCCAACCGATTATGACGACGGAAGGCGCTGCGTACTCGGTGACCTACACCGTCTCAGGAGGAACGACGAATTTCCGGATAGGCGGGACGACAGGAGAAACTGCTCCTGGCGCAGCGGGCGGCACCCGTGGACCAGGCATTCACACGGATACGTTCTCTGCGCGCGGTCCGATTTCCCATTTCTATGCGTTCCGCGCATCTGCCGGGACGACAATGGTGAGCGACGTGAGCGTAAAACCCTGTCTGCCGCTCGAGGGGCTTTCCGGCTCGGGTATGACCATCGAGATCGCAGCGAAAACGCCACCATCCCCCACAGCTCGCGAGGTGCTCTGGTCGTGTGGTCACCTCATGACCGCGGACCCGGGAGATGAAACTCTGGTCGCCTACCAGCTAGACGGCTCTCTCGTGGTCGAAGTGCGGGCTGCGTCACACGTGCAGGCCGCGCTCAACCTGGGTACTGTTGCTCCCGAAACCCGGTTTTTCATCCGAGCCGGTTTTGCCGCAAATGCGTTTTTCGCGCAGCTTGATGATGGGAAGGCCGTTCATGATGATCTTGGTGTTTTACCCGGCCTCGCAGTCATGCGGCTTGGACACAGCTTTCACGGCCAAGTCTGGAATGGCGAGATTGAACGACTGACCCTCTACAGGGAAAGTGGCGTCGAGGCGTTTTACTCGCTGATTCCCAATCTGATCCGCTGCGAAGGCGACAGCTTCATGACGCACGGCCACGGCGGCGGCCCTGCCGGATCCATTATCTCAAGGCTGGAATCCATCACGGACCGCACCGTGATGACGACTGCATCGGGCAATTCGACCATGCCAGAAATCAGCGAACGGCTGAGCTCGACAGAATTCCGGCATCTGCGTCCCAAGACGACTGTGATTTGGGATGGATCGGAAAACCCCGTCGATACCCTCTCTCAGGTGGCACCGTACTGTGAAAGTCTGGCAACCGGACTGCGGCAGATCGGACATCAGCGCTTCGTCATTATTCCGGCATGCGCGAATTTGCTGGAGACCGACATGACAATCTCAGACGCCATCCGGGACGAGCTGAAGGCTCGGTGGCCTCACAACGTTCTGGATTGGCGCGATCGTCTGGACCTCGACCCAAACGGTGCGCCTGCAAGAGAGATGTTTCGCGATCCGGATCTTGATGCGACACACCTCTCCGGTACTGCGATGGAGATAATGGCGGCTGCCATCGCAAATTTTATCACTGCAAAAGGATGGTGAGAGAGCGCGGTCGCGTTGCCATATTGTCCGGCGCGGCCCTGTCTGCTCACCTTCGACCGAGGGCGAAAAGAAATGCGCTGCGTGCTGCCGAATTCTCGGCAGTGCGTCCTCTCAGCAAAGAACGCACGGATTGGCGCAGATGGGCCATCTGCGTCGGATTTTCCGACAGCATGATGATCTTGTCTGCCAAACTGGCGATTTCCCGCCCGTCACGATCGAGCAACAGTCCGGGCGCCGAACCAAGCATCGAGGCGATGCAACCACGATCACTTGCCGCGACCGGCACGCCTAACCGCTGAGCCTCCAGCACGACCAGCGGCTCAGCTTCATTCGGATAAGCTGTCGGAAACACCAGCAGATCGATCTCACGAAAGAAAGCGTCCCGCTCGGAGCCATACACCGGCCCCCGATATTCGACGCCGCCAAGGAACTCCGCCCGCGCCAGGACATCGCTCAGAAGGCGTTTATCCGTGCAAGGACCAGCGATCCAGCCTTCGATGTTAGAGCCTCGCGCTCGCAACTCGCGTATGAGGTCGAGGAAGTTGAGCACCCCTTTTTCGCGGGTGATGTTTGCGATGAAACCGATCCGGCGAAGCGGCGCTTCAGAAGGCGGGATGTCGGTGGCAATCGGCCACCAGGCTTCGTTCGAAATGACGCTCACGTTCTTGATCGCCGGGTATTGCTGCTCCAGCAACTCCTTCATGCGTTCACATAGCGCATAATGAAACTGCCGCTCACCCGCAGCGAATATGATCGCACTAAACGTAGCAGCTCGCCGGTCGACATAGGTGAAGTTATGGTGGTGGAAGTGAACGTTCAGGCCGCGCAACCTAGCCAGTGCGACTACCGCGAGATCATAAACCTGCCCCCAGCCTCCTGCCAGTGACAGGTATATCTGGTCTGAACGTCGCGCTGTGGCGACGCCCAGACAGGCTCTCAGATACCTCGCCAGACGGGAGACATGATAAATCGCTCGCCCTCCTCCCAACGCGGGAGACATGGTGAAAACCCGATGCGCGATTCTCTCTTCTGTCAGAAGGTTCACGACATCCTTGGAGACTGACGAGGCTCCATCAAGCGGCGGTGGGATCGGGGCGATAACAATGATCATCCGTCTGCACCCACGATCTGCCTGAACGCCATCATATACGCGTCGCCGACCGCACCTGCCGACATGCTTCTCAGGCGTAATTTTGGCTCTCGAAGAAGCTCTCGCGTCTCATGCGCTGACAGCATTCTCTCCAGCCGGCTGGCAATCGCATCGGGATCGTGCCGCTCGCGCACATAGTGAGGGTAGTTTTTGCCGAGCACGTCGCCATGACCGGAAATATCTGAGCACAAGACAGGGATATTAAAGGCCACCGCTTCAAGGAGAACGTTCGGCGTTCCTTCATGGTCGCTCATTGTGACTACCAGCTTGCTGCGTCGCATCACGGATGCCACATCATGCTGGAAGCCCAGAAGTTCGACCTGTTGATCTACCTTCGCCTCCGCCACCAATCGCTCGATCTCCGGCCTCAGGCTCCCCTCGCCCACAAACGCGAAGCTCAGCTCTGGTCGGCGTTGCGCCAGTAAAATAAAAGCTCTGGCAACTGGCAGGATGTTCTTTTGAGGCTCCATCCGACCGACATGTATCGCATCATAGTGAGGCCGCTCGCGACACGATGCGAACAAGCCGCCAGGCACGATATTGTCCACCTTGAAGCGCGTTGGGCGGGACGAACGCCGGGCCCAGTAAGCATCCCCCGCTGCTGAGTTGCTGATGATCGCATCGGCAAATTGCGCTGCACAGCGTCGGATCACGAACTTCAGTGCGCGCGGATAAGATGAATCCCGTTCCGTCATGACCCATTTCAGCTGGGGCGAAAGCACCCGAATAAATCCAGCATAGACATCGCGGCATGGAAGCCACGACATCAGGATGTCTGGGCTCAATCGGCGGATGAGACGGTAGGCGCGCGCGATGTTGCGCGGGTCATAATTCGAACTCGTCTGGATGGTGTACACGGTCAAATTTTCAATCTCGAGGAGGCTGTCGTGCACCTGCCCGTCATGAAAGCGGATCAGGAAAAGCTCAACCCCGACTCGTTGCTGAAGTTCGTTCAGAAGATAGATGCACTGCTTCTGCGCGCCGCCGTCGCCAAAGCCCTGGATCATGAAGCAGATCCTCATCTGCTTCCGCATAGAAACGCCCGTTTCTGTTTGGGGGACATATTCTTTGTGGGACTGCCAGCAGCGAGAACCTTCGCTTCGTAATCGCGGACAGATCCAATGATCCGGGCCGGCACCCCGGCTGCGACACAACCATCGGGAACTTCGCCGGTCACGACCGCTCCCGCCCCTATCACGACATCGTTGCCGACCTTGGCCCCCGGGAGAATGATGCAGCCACGGCCGATAAACACATTATTCCCGATCTCGATCGACTTGATCAGATCCAGCTCTGGATGATGCTCGCGGAAAACCCAGACACCCCCATCATGCGTCTCAAAGTGCGTATGAGTGGCACTGACATGATTTCCGATTGTGACCAAATATGGTTCCGTGCTGAAGCTGACGTTGAGAAGCCTGCAGCCGTCACCCACGCGTACGCCAAGGGAGCGGGCATATCCGACCCCGTCCAGGCGTTTGTAGATGGCATGGAATACCGCCTTCAGCATGAGACCCGCTCGTCTCTCGGAACATGAACTATCGACACCGGTGGGCTCATCCAGCGTGCCAAAATCATCACCAGCACCGCCCAGACCAGATAGCGCACCGGAAAATCGACCGCGTATCGGGGCAATTCAGCGAAGAGCGCCACAGTCATCAAGTAAAGGACGGCCCGGTGGGTGGAGAAGGGTTGAGCCGCCGCCCTGCGTTGTATCCAACCGGCAAACCGGCCCAACAGATACAGGACAATCGGAACGCCGATGATCCCGAAATCGAGATAGATATCGGCGATGATATTGCTCCCCACGTTCCATCCCGCATGCGGGGGTAGCATGGCAGCGGTCAGTACATCCGCGCTCGTGACCGTTACCTCATGCTCGCCAATAATCAGCCCTCGCACAAATGGAACGACGCCGGCAAATCCAAAGACCTTATAGAAGCCCAGGCCAAGCTCTCCAGCGTGATGGACCGTAGCCAAAGCGGCACGAACACTGATTGTGGTAATGTTGAAACTCGTCTCACCAACATTGTGCCCGAACGAAAGCAGATGTCCTGCTGCCCAGTCTCCAGTCATTCTGTAAGCTTCGATACGGTCATAAACCTGCAGTCCGAAGAGCGCGATCGCGAGCAACAACAACCGGCTGATCGTGCAACGAAAGGTCGCCACACCAGCGAATAGTACGAACAGCAACAGAAGCGCGGAATTGCGGTCGCCAAAGCTCACAAGCCTGCAGGTCCAGAAACCTGCCAGGATCGCGGCGCAAAGTTCCGGAAGTATTGCCCGTTCACTCCGCTGTTTCCGGACGATGAGCATCGCGAACGCCATCATGGACAGCATCGTGATCAACAGCGAAACACCGTCTGCCATCACGCCTCCTGCCGCAGTGCCGGTATAACGCCCCTCACCTTCGGCGCGCCAACCAGCAAGATGGTAGAGCGCCATCAGCCCGGTCAGGAGGAACAAGACCAGATAGGGCAATAAGCTGGAACGATCTTCCGGCCCATGCGGTGCAGGCTGCGTCCTGCGCGGGAAATACGCTCTCCAACGGCACCCGAGGCAGAACGCAACCATCCCGGCAGTGGATAACAGGATCGCCTGGTTCGACTTTTCCGCGAAGGTGTGCGGCACGAACCGGCTCACCTCTAGGTTCAGCCTGCCTAAAAGATAGAGCTGATAGGGAGCGAAAAAGATCATGAAGCTGAACAACAGGAACAGCAGCTCGATGCTGACGAACGTCCTGATCTCCGGCCGGATATTGATCGGAACGACCAGCGGCCGCCACAGCAGTCCATAAAATATGGTCAGGCAGCAGATGATGACGGCTGCATCCGCCCCGTTCTCGATCAGAAAGGTCGCAATAATCAGTCCGACGAGCAGGAGGGACAGGAAGACAAAAAGTGCTGCGGAGCTCTGGCTCTTTCGCAACATCAACACCTCCCCGCGTTTGGCAGGAAGTTATGCGCAAAGAGCGATCGCGTTTCCTCCGACAGCAGAAACCGCCAGGCAAGCCAGATAAACAACGCGGCAAGAGCCGGGCTGACAATCAGCAATCGATCAAAGGCTACCTCTTCCAACAAATTGCCAAGAGCCCATGCGGCGAGAAGGACGGTAGCAGGCAACAGCAAATGCCGGGGTTCAAGACCGCTGAAACCGGGGGCTCCGATGGCGCGGCGCGAAAGCTGAGGAAACATGAAGCTCAAGATGGATCGCCCGAAAATAAGACCGGCCAAGATTCCCGCTACGCTCTCAAGAGCCCACCAGCCTAATGTTCCGCCGGCGATACCGGCGACAGCGCCATGGACCGCCCATCCTTCCCTCGCTCTCGCGGCAAGTGCAGCATCCTGAAGCTGAGCATGAAGACGTATGTGTACGAGCTGGATCGCGACGACGAGAATGAGGACGCTGCTGATGTCGCCGAGAAACTGATCGTCGCCCGCCCATACCGAGACAAATTCGGCATTGCCGATCAGGATGCCGGCGCCTGCAACCATGATGATCGCGGCGTTCAGTTCCACGATTGCGCGGATTAGGCGATTTGCGTCGCCCCAATCACCACCGCTCAGGCACGTTGCCAGCTGCGGCAGGAAAGCGTTTGTCGACAGCAAGCACAACGCGGGTATGAACTGGGATGCAAATGCCGTGAAAAAATACTGGCTGACGGCTTCCGCACCCAAGAAGGCAAGCAGCAGAAGGACTTCGCTGCAAAGGAGAAGCTTCTGGACATAGCTCCAGACCAGCATTGACGCCGAATGCCGGGCGAATTGCTCGCGCGCCACTTCGCTTGGCCATTGCGCGCCCCACCAGTCCAGGGTCAAGCTAGCAAGGGCAGTGGTCACGCATAAGAGCAGCAGTGCACCGCCGACTGTCAGTGCGGCCACTTCCACCAACCCGTAACCGGTATAAGCCGCTAGTCCGATCACCGAACTCGTCAGGACAATCGCGGCACTAGCTGCGTAGGCGGCATAATATCCTAGACCGTCACCAAGCATTGCGGCCGCGGGGATGGCTGAAAGGCCGCTCAAGAGTGCAGCGATACAGAGCAGGACCGCCAACCGGCCTATGTCCATGGTGGCGGGTACTTCCGTTTCTGCAAGGCTAGAGAATAACAGGACTACAACGCCAGAAAGCGCCGCGACGGCAGGGAGCCAACGGAGCCAAGTCATGAGTGCCGCACTGACCATCATGCGTTTGCGGCAAAGGTCATCTCCCGCATTTGCTACGAGCCATTTCAATGCCTGCGGCGGACCACCGTCGCCAGGCAGTAGCAATTCGACGATGCGCTGGCACGATTTCCACATACCGAAGCCCGTCGTGCCGAACGCCGCCAGAAGGATGGGACTGACCAAGAAGTTCGCGAGCGCGGCACACGCGAATTGCAAATAGTTGGCAACCAGGTTCTTCGTAAGACTGACGCCTGCATATGGGGTCGAGGCAGCTTCGACAGAGATGATCGGTGCCACCTCCCTCGACATGATCAATCCGCCGTCACTGCCGTTGCAGGGCCCTGCGCTTCCGCGGGACGCTTCAGGAGCTTCTGAAACTCCCTGAACTGTTGCGCGAATATCTTCTCGCGTGACCAGCATTCGAGAGCGCGGCGCCGCGCCGCCGTGGCCAAACGCTGATGCAGGACCGGGTCATCAACCAGGCTCTCGATGCTGCGTGCAAGGCCGGCGGGATCACCCGGCTCGGTGATCATCCCGGTGTGAGCAAGCTCATTTGCGATGCCGGAGCCCTCGCGTGCGGTTGCGATGATGGGGCGCTGAGAAGCGAGCATGTTCCCCAGCTTGGACGGAAGCACGAGATCCTCCGCGCCCTCGATCTGCGGCAACACATGAATAGTCGCAAGGCCAAGAAGTTCGCGCAGACGCGCTTCTGGCTGCAGATCTTTGAAGCAGATGTTGGAAAGGCCCGATGCGCTCATTTCCAGTTCCGTGCGGTTCGGTCCGTTGCCGCAGATCACGAAGGCGACGTCCGGCCGATGAGCAAGCATGCGAGCTGCCTCAACGACGATCTCCAGGCCCTGCTTTCGCGCAATGCTTCCACTGTAAAGGACGACGTGGTCCGCCTTTATTCCCCACTCGGCACGATAGGGCGAAGGGCCCTCGAGCGGCTTTATCGCCTCGACGTCGACACCGTTCTGGAACAGCGTAATCGCTTCACTGCCGCGACGAGATGCGGGCAACCGCTCGCACATCTGAAGCGATATGCTGCTGACGTGATCAAAGCGCCGAAGTACGAATACCTCATACGCTCTGGCGATGCGTGAAACTGCTCCATCGGAGCGCAGAAGGCCAGTTGCGAAAGCCGCATCGACCTCAAGGTCCTGGACGTGAAGCCAGCTACGGGCACCAGTAAGTTGTGCAGCGAGACCAGCAATCGGGGCCGCCATCAACGTCGGAGCGACCGCAAAGACAAGATCGGGCCTGTACCGGAAGGACGAGAGAATGGTCGGCACCAACGCACTCGCTGCGAAGCTTGCATAGTGAAGAAGCCGACGCGCGCCCGTTGGCTTCTCCGGAACATAGAGTGGGCAGCGAACGACGCGGACGCCCTCCTCCCACGAGCTTGAGAAGCGTTGGCCATAGCCTTCGCTGATTTGCCATTGAGGATAGTATGGCTGGGCGCATACCACCGTGACATCGTGCCCATTGGCGGCCAGCCAACGTGCCATATCCGCGGTATAGCGACCCGCGCCAACCGGCTCCGGCGCATAATTGATCGCGAGTATGAGGAACCTCATGCCGGTTCCTCCACCATGTGGTCGAGATACCACCGATAGGTCTGCTGCACCCCCTCCCGGAACGAAATGCGAGGCTCCCACCCCAGCGCTTGCAGCCGTGAGCAATCCAGAAGTTTCCTCCGGGTCCCGTCGGGCTTGGAGCGGTCGTGAGTGATGTGGCCTCGAAAACCGACCACCTCACAGATCGTCTGTGCAAGCTCAAGGATCGATATTTCCTCGCCTGAGCCGACATTGAATTCGCCGCCGCCTCGGTAATGCATGAGGAGATGGATAAGTGCATCCGCACAATCATCAACGTGGAGGAACTCGCGCAAGGGCATCCCGCTACCCCAGACGACGATCTCCGTGTGACCGGATCGCTTGGCCTCATGCGCTTTCCTCATCAGCGCTGCCAGCACGTGCCCTCGCTCAAGATCAAAACGGTCACCCGGACCGTAAAGATTGGTTGGCACAGCCACGAAATAGTCGCGCCCATGTTGCGTGTGATACGCTCTGGTCAGCTGGACGCCCGCGATCTTGGCCGTGGCATAGGCCTCGTTCGTCGGTTCAAGGGGGCCTGATAAGAGAGCATCCTCCACGATCGGCTGAGCAGCGCACTTTGGATAGGAGCAGCTTGACGAGACATAGAGCAGTCTCTGAACGTCTGCCGCATGAGCCGCGCCTATGATGTTGGCGGCAATGAGAAGATTGTCCTGCAGGAAATCCGCGGGATAAGCTGCGTTGGCAGCGATACCGCCGACAGTACCAGCGGCAACTACAACCACATCAGGCCGTTGACGCTGCAGGAATGCTTCGACCTCTGCCTGCCTGCGAAAGTCCAGCTCCGCTCGCTCTGCGCTAATCAATTGCGAGCCTTCGCCAGCCATTCGACGCACCAGCGCACTTCCCAACATTCCTCGGTCGCCGGCAATCCATACTCGTTTGCCGATCGCCGAACTCATCTCAGATCTCCAACCGTACGGGTTGGTGGTTCAGCATGGCGATGTCCTCGCGAACCATTTCTCTGATGAGTTCCTGAAGACAGATACGGTGTGACCATCCCAGTTGTTGCCGAGCCTTGCTCGCATCTCCAACGACGATGTCGACTTCGGTGGGACGGAAGTAGCCGGGATCAATATCAATCCGGCAAGCACCGGAAGATCTGTCAAAGGCCTTCTCCTCGACACCCTCGCCGTCCCACTCAAGATCTATTCCTGCCTCAGCAAAAGCGAGCGTCGCAAAGTCTCGCACGCTCGCCGCGACGCCAGTGGCCAATACATAGTCTCCAGGCTCATCTTGCTGCAGCATCTGCCACATGCCGTGAACATAATCGCGCGCGTGACCCCAGTCGCGCTGCGCATTCAGATTGCCAAGGCGAAGGCGATCTTGCTGCCTCAGGCTGATCGCTGCAGCCGCTCGGGTGATCTTGCGGGAAACAAAGGTTTCTTCACGCAGAGGACTTTCATGGTTGAACAGGATCCCGTTTGAGGCGTGCAGTCCGTAAGCTTCACGGTAGTTCACCACGGTCCAGTAGGCGTAGAGCTTCGCGGCGGCGTAGGGCGACCTCGGCCGGAATGGTGTCGTCTCGCGCTGCGGTATCTCAGCGGCATCGCCATAGAGCTCGGACGTCGACGCCTGATAGAAGCGGCACGTCTTCTCCAACCCCAGGATGCGGATGGCCTCCAGCATTCTCAGCGTCCCCAATGCATCCGCATTCGCGGTGTATTCGGGGGTCGCAAACGAGACGTGGACATGGCTTTGCGCTGCGAGGTTGTAAATCTCGACAGGCTGACAGGTCTGGATGACCCGGATGAGGTTGGTGGCGTCGGTCATATCGCCGTAGTGAAGGGCGAAACGACCGTCTTTCCCAAACTCGTCCAAAATCCCGTCTACACGACTGGTGTTGGGTGTTGACGCGCGTCGCCGCAGCCCGTGAACGATGTACCCCTTGTCGAGCAGAAGCCGCGCGAGAAACGCGCCATCCTGCCCTGTTACTCCGGTAATTAACGCAGTCTTGGTCACGAACTCCCCCGTCCGTAGGTTCCTCGATCATGCGTATGCTGTCAGTTCACGTGCGCCTGTACTCCCGGTACCAATCGACGAAGCTGCGCACCGTCTCTTCAATTGATGTTGTGGGGACGAAACCCGTCAGCGCGCGAAGCAGCGCCGCGTCCGCATAGGTCTCGACCACATCCCCTTTTTGCATGGGCAGCATGATCCGCTGCGCCGTCTTTCCAAGGTGACGCTCGATCGTGTCCACGAATTCAAGCAATGGGACCGGCTCGCCGCCGCCGATATTCACGGTTCGCCAAGGCGCTACAGGAGACAGCGAATCCTTGCCGCCCTCAACCTTCACCGGCATGCCCTCCTCAGGCGGGGAATCTGTCAGGCGAACGATCGCCTCGATCAGATCGCCGACATAGCTCGCATCGCGGCGCATCTGGCCCATGCCGTAAATCTCCAGCGGCTCTCCACGTTCGATGAGGTCAACGAATTTGTAGAGCGCCATGTCCGGGCGGCCCCACGTACCGTAGACGGTGAAGAAGCGGAAGCATGTCGTCGGGATCTTCCAGAGATGGGCATGGGAGTGGCTCAACGCCTCGCATGCCTTTTTGGTCGCGGCGTAAAGAGAAACGGGAAAATCTGTGCGCTCATCTTCTGAAAACGGCACTTCCTCATTTCCCCCATAAACCGAAGAAGTCGAGGCAATCAGGAGGTGCCTTGGTCGCCACGAGCGTACCGCTTCCAAAAGATTTTGGGTCCCAATTATATTCGCCGAAATGTAGCTTTCCGGATGATCGAGCCCGTAACGAACGCCCGCCTGCGCCGCCAGATGGACAACCACATCGGCTTGAAACCTGGCGAATGCGTCATCGAGAGCAGGCTTGTCTTCAAGCATGGCCTCGACAAACTGGTAGTTTGGCTTAGCAAGCAGGATCTCATTGCGTGATCGCTTCAGGGTGACATCATAATAAGGTGTCATCCCGTCATAGCCGAGCACCTCATGCCCCTGATCAAGAAGGCGACAGGCCAGATGAAACCCGATAAAGCCGGCCGATCCTGTAACGAGAAACTTCATTCAGCGGCTTCCTGAGTTTCAATTTCGGACAGCTCTGCCCGGCGACCGACGCTGGTGTATTCGATCCCGGCGCGCGCGACTTCATCAGTTCGGTAGATGTTGCGCAAATCGACCAAGCGGGGGGTCTTCATAAGGGAAGCTACCCGCGACAGATCGAGCGAGCGAAACTGGTTCCATTCGGTCACGAGGACGAGACAGTCTGCGCCCTCTGCGACGTCATAGGCGTCTGCGCCAAATTCGATCCCTTCGATCAAGGCTCGCGCGGCATCCATGCCTTCAGGATCGTAGGCCCGTACCCGCGCGCCATGATCCAGCAAGGTCTGGATAATCGCGAGAGAGGGCGCATCGCGCATGTCATCGGTGTTCGGCTTGAAAGTGAGACCGAGCAACCCGATCGTCTTGTCGCGCACGCTGCCACCGCAGGCCGCGATCACCTTGCGTCCCATCGCGCGCTTGCGGTTGTCATTCACTGACACCGTGGCTTCCACGAGGCGAAGCGGAACGTCGTAATCCTGGCCGGTCTTCAGTAGTGCCAGCGTGTCCTTCGGAAAGCAGCTTCCGCCATAGCCAGGCCCGGCATGCAGGAATTTTGAGCCGATGCGGTTATCAAGGCCGATCCCTCGCGCAACTGCCTGAACGTCGCCCCCGACTTTTTCGCACAAATCCGCGATCTCGTTGATGAACGTGATTTTCATCGCAAGAAAGGCGTTGGCGGAATATTTGATCAGTTCCGCCGTCCGGCGACCGGTAAACATCAGCGGTCCCTGGTTGAGATAGAGCGGGCGATAAACGCTCTCCATGACCGGTCTGGCACGCTCATCCTCGAGACCGACAACGATGCGATCAGGGCGCTTGAAATCCTCAATAGCCGCGCCCTCGCGCAGAAATTCAGGATTCGAAACCACAGCAAAATCTGCGGCTGGGTTTACCTTTCGGATGATACGCTCGACTTCATCGCCTGTCCCGACGGGCACGGTGGATTTGGTCACAACCACCGTAAAGTCCTTCATCGCGCGTCCGATCATCTCGGACGCGCTTGCGACATAGGCAAGGTCGGCGTGGCCGTCGCCGCGGCGCGACGGAGTTCCGACAGCGATGAATATCACCTCCGCATCGGCCACCGCCGCATTAACGTCCGTAGAAAATGTGAGCCGGCCGGCCGCTGAATTATCCGCGACCAGTGCATCCAGCCCAGGTTCGTAAATCGGAATTTCACCGCGCTTGAGGCGCTCGATCTTCTTCTCATCCAGATCAACGCAGGTGACGAAATGGCCGAAATCGGCAAAGCAGGCTCCGCTCACCAGCCCAACGTAACCCGATCCCAATATTGAGATGCGCATCAGCTAATTCTCCCGGGGATTATATTGCTGGCCTCGGTGCCCCCCCGCACCGCGCCTCACCACTGCCAATCGCCATCGCCAACATCGACGATATCTCTTTTGCCCTTCATCCGCTCAAGACCGTCCGAGTTCGGCAGGAGTCGAACGGAGCATTGAAGACCGAGGCGATATTTACAGTAGATATATGGAGGTTTTTTAGAGGTCAGGCGGAATTCGAAATCACCGTTAACGAGCTGGCACATTAGCCACTTGGCCGAACTGCAGCGCTGCCCCTCATTCGGTCGTGGCCGCCGCTGATGGCGACCAATCACCAAAGTGCTTGCCAACGCGCCGTTCATGGCAGCCTGGCCGCCGTCACTGAAGAAGGCTTCACCATAAACCCGCCCAGTGCAGTGCGCAGCAGGATCCACAGGTCCAAGGTAAGCGCAAAGTTCTGGATGTAGGCCAGATCGTGATCAATTCTGCGCCTTGCCAATGCAGCGTTACGCGTCGGGCCACGAAACCCGTTAATTTGAGCCCATCCCGTCATCCCCGGACGCAGATAACGGGTGCGCAGATAGTAATACGCAACAAGCTGATGGTACAGACCATTACCCGCGCGCATGTTAGGGACGTGGGGTCGCGGGCCGACAAGCGACATGTCCCCCTTCACCACGTTGAACAGCTGCGGCAGCTCATCGATGCTGGTACGTCGCAGAACTGCGCCTAACCACGTGACCCTACGGTCCCTATCCGCCTCTTGAGAAATGCCCGAATGGTCGCACGCACCGAGATGCCAGGTCCTGAATTTGAGGAGCTGAAAAGGTCTTCCACCGAGCCCTTCTCGATCCTGACGAAACAAGACCTCTTTTCCATCGCAGAGGCGTATTGCTGCGGCGATCACCAGCAAAAATGGCGCAAACACCAGCAACGCGAGCAGCGCCAGCACCACGTCAAATACCCGCTTGATGCCGAGCCTCACTCGGAAAGCCCAATCCAATTCGGGTGGCACCGGGCAACCCGCGATTGCACGCAAAGGGAGACCGGACTGGAAGGTTAACTCTGCGCGCGTCGCAGACTTGCTGTCCGAAACGCTGTTAAGCCCCAACAGCTGTGCCCTACTCGCAGCTACAACACGCATGACGCCCCCGCCCACCAACGATGCCTCCACCGCCGGACCCAAAACGCAAATACGAAATGTCGTTAATCTTCTGCTAAATTAACATAGATTAATTTAAACGCTAGTATTTTCTGCAACCGACTACAACTCGCCCGACAAATACAAGACGGGACTCATCATTACTGGCAAAACTGAGCATCCAGGAGGCAGCCGAGCATGTTTCATCTTTGCATATTTCTGGACGTAACAACGTACGGCAAAGACAGCATAGCGTGACACAGAAAGGCCGCCAGATGCGGAGCACGGCGACCTTTTTCTGCGTTGATGTGGCGGGTAGTCAGGCAGATGCGAGATGCGGCTCCTGGATCGTTTTCGTCAAATGCTCCCCGAAATTGGAGAAGAACTGCGCCGCCAGCTTCCTGGCGGTGGAGTCGATGAGGCGGCTGCCAAGCTGGGCGATCTTGCCACCCACTTCAGCGCTCACGACGTAGGTAAGCAAGGTTACTTCCGGCTCTTCCTCGGTGAGCGAGACGTTCGCCTGTCCCTTTGCAAAGCCTGCTATTCCACCCTTGCCCTCGCCGGAGATGACGTAAGAGTTGGGTGGATTGAGTTCACTCAATTCGACCATGCCGTCAAAACCGGCCTTGATCGGCCCAATTCGGAGCACTACTCGCGCCGTCATCTGCGTGTCGGATGTCTTGTCGAGACTTTCGCAGCCTGGAATGCAAGCGCGCAGCACTTGCGGATCATTGAGCGCGCGCCATACCGCCTCGATCGGCGCGTTGATGCGTTCCTCGCCGTTCATATCCATGAAGATGCCCTCTCTGCTTTTTATGATTGTGCCGCGTGACGCTGGCCCACGCGACGGAGTTGAGTGATTTCCGCCAGGATCGACATGGCGATTTCTTCAGGTGTAATCGCGCCGAGATCGAGCCCGGCAGGTGCCTTGAGCGTATCGAGAAGCACATCTTCGTACCCTGCTTCAGCGAGGTCCTGGCGTAGCGATGCCATCTTGCGCCCACTGCCGACGAAGCCGCGATACTCCGCCTGCACGGCAAGCGCAGCCTTCACGGCGGCTTCATCACCCCGTCCCTGCGTCGAAATGACGATGAAACGACGCTGGACATCATCTGAAACACTGAAGCCGTCATTGAACTTGTCGACGTACGGCATCTCCGGGATTTCTGAAGCAGGTGCAGCCAAGGTGATATGGTACCCAAGCAGTCGCGCCTGCTCGATCAGTGCCAAAGCAACCGGGCTGGAACCGAAAATGACAAGGCTCGGTCGCGGCAGCACCGGCTCGATAAAGATGTCCATCGTGCCTTTTGACGGGCACATGTTCTTGGCAAAGCGAACACCTTCCCGATCATCGCCGGGACGGAGCCCCTGTTCTGCGAGCAATTCATGCGGCTGGATCGAGATCAGCCGCGAGCGGCCATCGACCAGCGCCTCTCTGGCTGCCTTCAGCGCTGCTCCGCGCGCACAGCCCCCGCCGATCCATCCGGCTTCTATCCGACCGTCGGGACTGATGATCGCCTTTGCGCCCGCTTTTGCGGCCGTCACGGATAATGTACGAACCACAGTCGCAAGTACGAAAGGCTTCTCGGCGTCCCTCAGCTGGGCAACGAGATCGAGAACGTCGACATGAGCCGTCATCTGCACCTCCACTACAGCCGTGCAAGGTACGGTTCGAGATCCGCCAGGCTTTTCAGCGTATTGGCCGGCGCAAACAGATCTACGTGAGGAAGCGCCGCCTTGATTCCCGCAGCATCCGGCGAATAGCCGTCCCATCCCAGCATCGGATTGAGCCAAACGATGCGTTTGCATCGTCTGGCGAGTTGCGTCATCTCGCGCCCCAGCAACTGCGCATCACCGGTCTCATAGCCGTCGGAAACGATCATCACGCAGGTGCGCGAGTGGATCACGCGGGAGGCGTGCCAGCGATTGAAGGTCGCCAGGCTCTCGCCAATCCTGGTGCCGCCACCGGCGCCCTGAGCCATCAGCGATAACCGGTCGAGTGCGCGGGCGGGATCTCGCTCCTTCATCGCATCCGACACATGGGCCAGTTGGGTATGAAACAGGAATGCTTCAGCCTCGCGGAACTCGTCGAGAACGCCATGAATGAAGCGCAGGAACGTGCCGGTGTACATGCTCATTGATCCGGAGACGTCGAGCAGGATCACCAGTCGCAGTGGCTTATGCTTGCGCTGCCGTTTCACCAGGCTGATCGGGACACCCCCATGAGAGATGTTGCGATGAATGGTGCGCCGAAGATCAAGGCGATAGCCGCGTCGGCGGGCGAGATCACGCCGTGTTAAGCGCGTGCGCATCGCTTGCGCCAGTCGCGCAGCAACGTCGTGAGCTTCCGCAATTTCCGCGGGATCGTTCAGCTTGCGAAAGTCCGTCGACGCAAGAACGTCAGCACGTGACGCGCCTTCGGCGCGCCCTTCTCCGGTGCGCTCATGCGTGCCATCCTCATCGAGCGATCCACTCGCCTGATCAGGTACTGCTCCTTCGGCGGACATATCGGATCGCTCGATGGCCGGTTTGACCAGCGAGTTGGCCGAGCCAGACGAGGTGCCGGCCGTCACGATCTTCGACCGCGCGCGTTTTCCCTGCCAGTAGGCACCAAATATGCCATCAAAGCGGTCCCACTCTTCCTTACGAGACGAGAGGAGATGCTTGAGAGCCTGCCGCAGAAGATCCGGGCTCCTCGCGTAGCCAGAGGCGATCAACCTGGCAGCGTCCTCGCCCTCGCGCAGGCCGACTGTAAAAGCGGCATCGCGCAATGTACGGATAAAGCCTGAGAGCTTCTGCGTAATCAGCTTGCCGACTTCGTCCAGTTCCTCGGGGCTTGGGGGCGTGCCGCAGCAGCTCATGCGACCTTCCCCAGCAAACGGTTAGTCACCTCGCGCGTCATGCGAGCGCTGTCTTCACGCGTCTTGAGAAGACACATCAGCGTGTCATGCACGACCTCTGGCGGCTCATGCAGATCGCTGACGCCAAGACCAACGAGCGCGGCCGCCCAATCAAGCGTCTCCGCCACCCCCGGCACCTTACGCAGGTCCTCCTTGCGGATTTTCTGCACCATCTGCGCAATCTGAGATGAAAGAGCTGAACTCACCTGCGGAAGGTGAGAGACGATGATCGCTGCTTCACGGTCGAGGTCTGGATAATCGACATAGTGATATAGGCATCGACGCCGTAGCGCGTCGGACAGTTCCCGCGTTCCGTTGGACGTCAGCACCACATGCGGAATGGTCGTTGCGGTGATTGTCCCAAGTTCGGGGATCGAGACCTGCCAGTCAGCCAGAAGTTCGAGCAGGAAAGCTTCGAACTCTTCGTCGGCTCGGTCCACTTCATCGATCAGCAGAACTGGCGCCCGCTTGCGACGGATTGCGGCCAGCAAAGGACGTTCGAGCAGGTATTTTTCCGAAAATACCTGCTCCTCCACGCTGTCGGGCTCACGCCCCCTGTGCGCCTCGATAGCAAGGAGTTGGCGCTGGTAGTTCCACTCATAGAGTGCGGAAGACTGATCCAGCCCCTCATAGCACTGCAGACGGATCACGTCGGTTTCGTGAACGGCTGCAAGAGCCCGGGCCACCTCGGTCTTGCCGACCCCTGCTTCGCCCTCCAGAAGCAGCGGTCGTTTCAGCAACTGCATGATGGCAATTGCGGTCGCCAGTTCGTCGTCGGCAATATAGCCGCCAACGGCAAGACGCGAGGTGATCTCGGCGGGAGTGAATGTCATCGAGTTTACCCGACCACTCCCAGTTCTTTCGCCACCTTCCAGTTGCGCCAATAGTCGTGCGGCATCTGGATGTGCGTTGTCCCGAGGAACGAGAATGCGTCGTTGACGGCGTTGGAGAATGCCGGCACGCCTCCAACGTTCGGGCTTTCACCGACACCCTTGGCACCGATTGGATGGTGTGGTGACGGGGTAACCGTAAAGTCGGTTTCCCAAACCGGCGTTTCGACGGCGGTTGGCATGAAGAAGTCCATCAACGAGCCGG
The DNA here is from genome assembly GCF_016124105.1 of Aquamicrobium zhengzhouense. Taxonomy (GTDB): domain Bacteria; phylum Pseudomonadota; class Alphaproteobacteria; order Rhizobiales; family Rhizobiaceae; genus Aerobium; species Aerobium zhengzhouense. The sequence goes on along the minus strand of NZ_JADGMQ010000001.1, from coordinate 179,704 downwards.
TCGTGACGTTGCCGTTTTCGTCGTAGTGGATCTCCTGTCCCATCGCGATGGCGAAAGCCTCCGTCAGGCCACCATGGACTTGCCCGTCGATGATCATCGGGTTGATACGCGTGCCGCAATCGTCCAGCGCATAGAAGCGCTTGACCTTGTAGACACCCGTATCAACGTCGATGTCCATAACGCAGAGATAGGCCCCGAACGGGTAAGTCATGTTCGGCGGGTCGTAGTAGCTCACCGCTTCAAGGCCGGGCTCCATTCCTGGCGGCGGAGAGTTGTAGGCGATCCAGCAAATGTCCTTCATCCCAAGGTATTTCTCGGGAAGCCCTTTGACGCGGAACCCGTCAATGTCCCACTCGAGATCGTCTTCGTGTACCTCGAGCTTGTAGGCAGCGATCATCTGCGCCTTGGCGCGAATTTTTCGCGCGGCCATGGCGATGGCAGCACCCGCCACGGGGGTCGAGCGCGAGCCGTATGTGCCAAGTCCATAGGGTGCCGTATCGGTATTGCCTTCCTCGATCATGATGTCGTCGGAAGGGATGCCGATCTCGGTTGCGATGATCTGCGCCCAGGTCGTCTCGTGCCCCTGTCCCTGGCTCTTGCTGCCAACGCGCGCAATGCCGGCTCCCGTCGGATGAAGACGGATTTCGCAACTGTCAAACATGGCGATGCCAAGAATGTCGCAGTTCTTTGACGGACCTGCGCCGACGATTTCGGTGAAGAACGAGATGCCGATCCCCATAACTTCACGCGTCTCGCCGCGCTTGAAGGCCTCGCGCTTTTCCGCCTGTTCACGGCGAAGGCCGGCATAGTCGACCTTCTCCATCATCTGGCGCATGGCAGTGTGATAATCGCCGGAATCGTATTCCCACCCGAGCGCCGAGTTGTAGGGGAACTGCTCTGCCTTGACGAAGTTCTTCAGGCGGAGCTCGGCCGGATCCATGCCCAGCTTCTGCGCGAGGATGTCCATTCCTCGTTCGATGCAATAGGCAGCTTCCGTCACGCGGAACGAGCAGCGATAAGCCACGCCCCCCGGTGCCTTGTTTGTGTAAACGCCATCAACTGACAGATGAGCGACCGGAAAGTCGTACGAGCCCGTGACAATGTTAAAGAAGCCTGCTGGCCACTTTGAAGGATCGGCGCAGGCATCAAAGGCGCCGTGGTCAGCAAGCACGTGCACACGAAGGCCGGTGACCTTGCCGTCATTGGTCGCGGCGATCTCGGTCGTCATGTGGTAGTCGCGCGCAAACGAGGTAGCCGTCAGGTTCTCGATGCGATCCTCCACCCACTTGACGGGCTTGCCGGTGACGATCGACGCTACCGCCGCGCAGATGTAGCCGGGATAGGCGCCAACCTTGTTGCCAAAACCTCCGCCGATATCCGGCGCGATGACGTGGATCTTGTGCTCGGGGATCTTGGCTATCAGCGCCACAACCGTGCGGATGACGTGCGGTGCCTGGAAAGTGCCGTAGATCGTCAGTTCCCCCCGGATCTTGTCAAACGAGCAGACACATTGACATGTCTCGAGCGGCGACGGATGGGTCCGGTGGTAGGAGATCATTTCCTTGATCGTCACATCGGCCTTGCGGAAAGCCGCATCGGTCAGATCGCGATCGCCGACGGTCCATTCGAAGATGTGGTTATGATGCCGGCGAGGACCGTGTGCACCTTCAGTCTTTCCAGCGAGATCCTCTCGCAGCACCGGCGCGTCATCGTTCATTGATGTGAACGGGTCAACCAGCGCTGGAAGCGGCTCATACTCCACCTCGACGGCGTTAATGCCGTCGTCGGCCGCATAGCGGTCTGTCGCGACAACAAACGCAACTTCTTGGTTCTGGAAAAGCACCTTGCCGTCGGCGAGCACCATCTGCACGTCACCGGCAAGCGTCGGCATCCAGGCAAGGTTCACAGTTTTCAACGTCTCGGCCGTGAGAACGGCGAGTACACCCGGCACCTGCAGCGCCTTCTCGGTGTTGATCGAAACGATACGCGCATGCGGATGGGGCGAGCGTACGAAGTCGCCATGCAGCATGCCCGGCAGCTTCACATCATCAACATACTGGCCCTTGCCCTGCGTGAAGCGCACGTCCTCAACGCGCTTCCTCTTGCAACCCATGCCTTCCAGTCTGGCTTCGCGCTGTTCGCGCGTCGGGGTCATGTCGTTCATTCCGCCGCCTCCTGGTATTCTGTTCCGTTAATCTTGGCGGCCGCGTACTGGATCGCCTTGACGATGTTCTGATAGCCGGTGCAACGGCAAAGATTGCCGGCGATACCGAAGCGGATTTCTTCTTCACTCGGGTTCGGATTCTCCTGCAGCAGGCGATGCGCACGCGTAATCATTCCCGGCGTACAGAATCCGCACTGAAGGCCATGCATCATGCGGAAACCTTCCTGCAGTGCCGACAGGGTTCCGTCGGCGTTGGCAATGCCCTCGATTGTGATGATCTCTGAACCATCCGCCTGTACGGCGAAAACCGTGCAGCTCTTTACGGAGCGGCCATCGAGATCGACGGTGCATGCACCACAATGCGTCGTTTCACAGCCGATATGCGTGCCAGTGAGCTGCAGGTTCTCGCGGATAAAATGGACAAGCAGCGTGCGCGGCTCGACGAGGCCTTCGACCTCTACGCCGTTCACTTTCATGCTGACCTGGGTCTTTTTTGCCTGGGTTGCCATCTGGTTCCTCCTCAGGCAGCGCGGGCTGCGGCGCGCTTCAGCGCCCGTTGCACCATGATGCCGCCAACATGCTTGCGATATTCAACGGGTCCGCGACCATCGGCGGCTGGCGACATGATGGCGATCGCCGCATCAGCCGCGCGCTTGAGCGCTGCATCATCAAGCGACGTACCAACGACAGCCTCTCCAGCCTCCTGAGCCCAGAGCGGCGTGTCCGCGAGGTTTGTCAGCCCGATGGAGCACGACGTCACAATGCCTCCCTCCATGGTCATCACGACGCCAGCAGCAGCCGTGGCATAGTCGCCAACCTTCCGCTTGAGCTTTTCGTAGGCGTAGCCGTGACCTGAAGCTGGTCCCGGGATCGAAATCGCCGTGAGAATCTCGCCGGGTTCAAGCGCGGTAAAGTAGGCACCCTGATAGAAGTCGCGCGCCGCGACTGTGCGCTGGCCATCCGGTCCTTCAATAAGAAAATCCGCGTTTAACAGCTGCATCAACGCTGGCATGTCGTTTCCGGGATCGCCGTTAGCGACATTGCCGCCGAGCGTGCCGCAATAGCGGATCTGCGGATCGGCGATCAGCAGCGACGTCTCTTTCAGGATCGGCAGGATCGATGCAATTACATCTGACCCCAGCAATTCATGCTGCGTGGTCATCGCGCGAACGACGACACGATCGCCCTCACGAACGACGCCCTTCAGAGCGGTGATGCCGTGGAGATCAATCAGGTGTTCTGGTGATGCGAGCCGCAGTTTCATCATCGGGATGAGACTGTGTCCGCCAGCCAATGGCCGCGCCTCGTCGCCAAGTTCAGCCAGTAGTTTCAGCGCATCGGCAACGCTGCCGGGGCGATGATAGGTAAATGGTCCTGGGATCATGTTTCCTCCTCCACCCACATGCCGACGTTATGGCCGACCGGTCATGCAGGCTTTGAGAGAGGCTGTTCCCAGCACCAAAAGGAGGCAAGGCCAAGGGATGACCGCCCTTCACTAAGATCAGGGTTTCGCACGAAATGCGGCCAGCGGAGCACGAATTGCGTCAGTCATTCTGACGCAATTCACTCACGCGTTACGCCGCAATCCCAGGCGCGCGCGTACTTCAGCAACCTTGGAGCGGCTCACCGGAACAAGGTGGGCCACCGATCCCTTAAGCTCAACGACCGCACCGTCGCCCTCACGACGGATCAACGTCACATGGGGGATGGCGATGATGTGACTGCGGTGAACCCGCATGAAAATCTCTGGGTCAAGTTGTGCCTCGGCATAGGAAATTGCCCAAGGCGACATGCGTTCGCGAGTGCCGTCGTGGACTCGGGTGTAATGCGCGTCCGCCCGAATGCTGCGTACCTCGCTTGCATCGAGCAGGAGCGTGCCCTCCGCAGCTTCGACCGGAACTTTGGTCACCCCGGCTGACCGCGCTTGGATCGCCTCGCGGGACGAGATCCCCTCCCCAACCGAATCGTCCGTTGACGCCGCAAGTTCACCCAGATCCCCTGCGTTACCGCTTGTTGTGATTGATCGTGGCCGTGGCTCCGGGACAAGAAAAAGCAGAAATCCCGCGGCGATGATAAAACACAGGAAGGCGACAACCAGCGTCAAAACCTGCGGTGACGCGACCAGTCCGTCGGCCGCAGTCATGTGATGCGCCCCTGCTCCGGGTACAAACCGCATTCCCATCATACCGGTGTAATGCATGCCAGAAACAGCTATCCCGAAGACTATCGCGCTCAGGGCGAGCTGGCGGCCCACCTGCCTTGTCAGAAAGACACGCAATCCGCCATATGCCGTGCCCACTGCAATCAGCACAGCCGCAAGCATCAGTGCCCGTTCGTGTTCGATGTGAAAATTTCCGGCAAGGCCGTGGATGCCTACATAATGCATCGACACGATCCCCGCCCCCATCAAGAGAGCAGACGCCGCCACGCGAAAGGTTGACGGTTCTCCTACCGAGACGAAAAACAGCGATACGCCAACTACGAGCGCGCACAGCAGAAACGAAATGATCGTTGGAAGGATGAGATAGGAGGCATCCGGCGGCAGCGGCGCAGCCAGCATGCCAACAAAATGCATGGTCCAGATTCCGACCGCGAGGAAAAAGGCGGCGCCCGCAAGCAGAATCCGGCGACTAGCGCCCGGCGTGCCGCGCACGCGTGTCGCCAAGCCGAAACCCGTGTAGCCGCCCATGATCGCGATAACGATAGAAAGCGCGACCAGATACGGATCATGTCCTGAGAACATCCCGCTCAACGCCGTAGCATTCTCCCGACGCTACGGCTCCTCCCGGGCTCACCTTTACATCCGCCAGTCCCGAATTCAACGTCAAGAACCAACGCGCTTCGAGACCCGCAACATGTCGACGCTTCTAGCACTGGAAAGGAACGGAAGGCAGGATTGGCATTTTCCCGTCGGGCAGGCCGGATTCGAACCGACGACCCCTTGACCCCCAGTCAAGTGCGCTACCGGGCTGCGCTACTGCCCGACGGGAAAATGCAGCGTCATGATTGCTCATGACAACTCGGAAACTGAACGGCTGTGCCTTGGCTATGCCGTAAGCCAGCGCTCACGCTGCGTTCCGAACGATGGAAGCCCTACAGATTGCCGCCCCGTGAAGCAAGTCCAATTTTTCCGAACTCAGTGGAAACTCGACCACTTGCGCCCGCTTAGCCGCCTGGCGCCGCTTCTTGGCAAGATCGATATAATATCTACTCAACAGCTCAGAATCCCCGGCTATTTGTACGCACGATACCGTACACACAAAAACCCAATATATATCCGGCTAAATATAAGTATCTTACCTTCCATCCACCAATTGCACTAATTTTTACCAACATCTTTATTTTTCGAAAATAATATGTCTGTTTCCTTTCAAGGAAACCGCTAGTATATAAACCATACACAGAGACATCGACGTGACGGGGACTGATTGCGTGGCGAGAGCGATCGACGAATCTGAAACCGAGTACATGCTGGCGTCTATCGCGCGTGCACTTCATCACTGGTGTCGCCTCGAAAACTCCCTCACCGACTTCTTATCGCGGTGCATGGATGCGCGAGATCCCGGCGCAGCCGGCGCTGTTTGGGACAACATCGTCTTGTTCAAGCAGAAGCTTAAGGTAACTTCCGCAATGTTTGAGCTCTGCGTCGAAGAAGAAGGGGCTCGACAGGTATGGCATCAACTGTCAGCGCGCGTCTATGAAAGCTATTCAGTACAGCTCGAGCTGGCAGAATATCGCCGCCAACTGGCGCTAGGCAACTCACAACCGCAAATTCGGTTATCGGCCTATGCCTCGTCCGGCGATGATTCGGTTTCGCCGACGCCTCGAGACGAAAGGAAACTCCCCGCGCGCACGCCCAGGTACACCGTGAGCGAGATCGAGCATGCAGCTCGCGAGATCTACGAGCTGGCCGATTGCATCACCTGGTTTTCGGACTGGGTGGTCGAATACAAGCAAATTCCGACCAGTTACGCGACACCGCCGCCGCGCCTGATCCACCAGATACTCAGCCGCGCCTAACGCGGGCGAAACGACACCCTACCGCACCTGATCCAGCAGTCGCTTGCACTCAAGCAAATCAAATAGCGCTTCCTGCAGCAGCGCACGATTATCCCTCGACAGCCGACCATCATCAGCGCTGACAGGCCCATCTTCATCTGATTTACCCAGACCGAAGAAACGCCTTCCGGGTTTTACCCGAGGCTGACCCACCAACATTTCATTATCGAGGCGGTTACTCGCCTCCTGGTTCAACTCATCATCGGCAGCAGCCTCAGCGCGTCGCCGTTGTGCGATCAGGTCAATGGCAGCGACATCGCCATTTCCGACCGCAACGAGGAACTGCACGCCGTTTTCGCGCAGAAGTTTCTGAACGCCTTTGATCGTATAACCCTGATCATAGAGCATGTGGCGGATGCCCTTGATGAGCTCCACATCCTGTGGCCGATAGTAGCGGCGTCCACCGCCCCTCTTCATGGGCTTAATCTGCGTGAACCGCGTTTCCCAGAAACGCAGGACATGCTGGGGTAGATCTAGCTGTTCGGCAACTTCGCTGATCGTGCGGAAAGCGTCCGGGCTCTTGTCCATATCATCAAGCGCTCCGATTGAACGAATCGTATGGTATCACAGATACTTGGCCGAGGTCATTCAACCTGAGGACTGCGCACAAAACGAAGGGCGCTAGTCGCGCCCCTTTCCGTTAGCTTCCTGATGAGCTTCAAGGATACGCTGCTTCAACACGTTCGAAGCCTTGAAGGTCATGACACGGCGCGGAAGAATAGGAACCTCCTCGCCAGTCTTCGGGTTGCGACCTACCCGCTCATTCTTGTCACGCACCTGAAAGGTTGCGAACGACGACAATTTCACCGTCTCTCCACGGACAATCGCCTCACAGATTTCATCGAGAACCATCTCGACGAGCTGAGCGGATTCCGTCCGAGATAGGCCAACCTTACGGTACACGGCCTCGGCAAGGTCAGCTCGTGTGACTGTAGTTCCCCCCATCGGGTCGTCCAACCATTTCAAAGTGTTGAAAAAGGCTCAATATTTCGGGACGTTAAGGAATGTACCCGCCAAGGTCAAGCACCCCGCGCCCACAAGTTTAGTGGTATGCGGCGCGGGGCGATCTTTTTTTTACCAGCGAAGAAGCACTGCGCCCCAGGTGAAACCGCCCCCCATGGCTTCAAGCAGCACAAGATCGCCCTTTTTGATCCGGCCATCCGCAACCGCCGCCCCAAGTGCCAACGGAACAGAGGCTGCCGAGGTGTTACCGTGCTGGTCGACGGTGATAACTACCTTCTCAAGATCAATTCCAAGCTTTTTCGCAGACGCCTCAATGATCCGGCGGTTGGCCTGATGCGGGACAAACCAGTCCAGGTCGTCGGCAGTAATGCCGCCCTTCGCGAAAACGTCTTCAATGACATCCGTGATCATTCCAACGGCATGCTTGAAGACTTCGCGCCCTTCCATCCTCAAATGTCCGACGGTCCCAGTCGTCGACGGACCGCCATCGACAAAGAGCTTTTCCTTGTGGCTGCCGTCGGCGCGCAGGCTGGTCGCGAGAATGCCACGGTCGGACATCTCCCCCGCGCCCTCTTCGACCTCGAGAACGATTGCACCCGCACCATCGCCAAAGAGGACGCACGTCGTGCGATCTTCCCAGTCAAGGATGCGCGAGAAGGTCTCCGAGCCGATCACCAGAGCGCGACGATTTCCGCCAGCGCGCAAAAGTGCGTCAGCCGTCGTGACGGCGTAAACGAAACCCGAGCACACAGCCTGCATGTCAAACGCAAAGCCATGACGCATGCCAAGACGGTTCTGAATGTCAACCGAAGTGGCCGGGAACGTGTTGTTCGGGGTGGAAGTTGCGAGGACGATGAGATCAATATCGTCAGGGGTCAGGCCGGCATTGTCGAGCGCAGCGCGTGCAGCTGCCTCACCAAGTGAAGCTGTCGTTTCGTCTTCCGCCGCGATGTGCCGCTGCTTGATGCCGGTGCGCTGGACAATCCAGGCATCGGACGTCTCCATCATGGTCTCGAATTCGGCATTCTTCATAATGCGGCGTGGCAGGGCAGTGCCCACCCCCCGCACGACTGATCTTAGCATCACTTACAAATCCTCACTGCCGGCATCTTTCGCGCCAGCTACATCACGTTTTCCGGCACTGCCATGGAATGTTTCCAGATCGCGACGGATGGCGTCGATCAGCTTGCTACGGCCCATGTCGTAAGCAAGGTCCACGGCTGCAGCAAAACCTTCGTCATCAGCGCCGCCGTGGCTCTTGACCACAATGCCGTTCAAACCAAGGAACACGCCGCCATTTGCGCGTCGCACATCCATCTTCTCTTTCAGACGCCGGAATGCATCCCGCGCAAATATCGCCCCGATCTTGGACATCAAGGTGCGCGTCATGGCTGAGCGCAGATATTGCCCGATCTGCTTGGCAGTGCCTTCCGCAGTCTTGAGTGCGATATTGCCGGCGAAACCCTCGGTCACCACAACATCGACGGTACCCTTGCCAATATCGTCGCCCTCGACAAAACCGTGATAGTCCATCGACTTCGGATTGGCTTCACGCAGCAGGCGTCCCGCCTCCTTGACCTCCTCCTGGCCCTTAATCTCCTCAACGCCTACATTCAGCAAACCGACTGAGGGACGTTCGATCCCGAAGATGGAGCGGGCCATGGCCGAGCCGAGAATGGCGAAGTCGATCAACTGATCTGCATCCGCGCCGATCGTTGCTCCGACGTCGAGGACGACACTCTCCCCCCGCACAGTGGGCCAAATTGCAGCGATCGCAGGGCGCTCAATCGAAACCATCGTGCGAAGACAAAACTTCGACATCGCCATAAGCGCGCCGGTGTTGCCGGCCGAAACGCAAACGTCGGCGCTGCCGTCCTTCACCGCCTCAATCGCTCTCCACATGGACGATTTGTAGCGACCCTGGCGCAACGCCTGGCTTGGCTTGTCGTCCATTCGGACCGCGATCTCGCAGTGGAAGAATTCGGACGCTTGCTCAACGCGTGGATAGCGCGCGAGCACCGGCATCACCGTCTCGTGGCGGCCAAAAATCAGAAAGCGGACATCAGGGCGGCGCTCAGCCACCTTGTCGAGGCCGGGAATAACTACCTCCGGCCCGTGGTCTCCGCCCATGGCGTCAATGGCGATGCGTATCAAGTGCTGGTTCGTCTCGTATCTGGTCCCCAGACCGTGGGGAGGGTGGCGAAGTTTCGGCGAAAATAGCGTTTTTGGGTTGCTGCACAACCGGATTCAACAGCAAACAGATGAAATTAGGACTTCTTCTGCAATGCCTTGAGCTGCTCGTAGAGCGGACCTTTCGACTCCTCATCTTCCTCTTCCGTAACGCCAACCTGCGCATCGGGTCGGCGTGGATAAGGATCGATCCCCATGGCGAAGAACTCTTCCGCAAGTTGACCGACGTCGACAAAGTCCCCGCTGAACAGCTCAGGACTGTCCTCTCCCTCGGCGTCGAGCAGGATCTCCCCCTCGATCGAGCGGGTGGGAACCGCCAGCTTGGATCCTTCCGGCAGGAAGAGTCCGGAGACTTCCTCATCTACCACCTGCTCGACTGGCTCGAGGGTGACGACACAGTCCTGCACGATGACCGCTTTGACCCGCCCCGCGACCTTTACTCCGCCCTTGCGCCATGCGGTGACGTTCAGCACCGCCTTAAAGGTCTCGACTGAACGCAGATCATGCTCATCTGCCAACGCTTCACGCTGCTCGGCATCGGCTTCGACGATGATTTCCAACCCATTTTTTGGCAGCCGTGATACCTGGACCCTGCTGCTGATCGGGCTGACTTTGTCTTCATACATCCCGTGATTACTCCGCGACGGGGAAATTGATGCGACCGGAGAGGAATTCACTGTCCTCTTGGGAGGCAAGCGATTTCGTGGCTCGCTCTATATAGGAAGCCAAATGTCCAACTTGTGGCCATGGCGTATCTCGTTGGGGCATAATGTTGCGTGACAGCGCGGCCTCCAGCGCCTCTTTATCCTCGGCTGCCAGCGCACGCGCATAGGAATCGGCACGGCCATAGAACATCTTGGCCAACTTTTTCATTCGCTTCGGAACACCAGCATCGCCAATCCCAAGCTCTCGCAGCGAATGATCGACATCCTTGAAAAATTCGTCGGTCAGATCCTGGGAAAGATGGACAAGCGCATCAGATCCTGAGCTTGCCCTCTGCAAGAACAAAAACATGTGGATCGACAGCATCTCGTACCGCCCGATCGGCGTATCCGGAACGTCCCACTGCGAATAGAAGACCGGCTGCCGCGCAGATGCCACGATCGCCTCGTAGAGCGAATCCGTGACTTCGCGATTGGAGTTGCGGCGAAACAGCCGCAGGAACTTGAACATGGCGAATGGCTTCTGGAACGCGGTTTCTCTAAGCAGCGCGGTTGCATCGCTTTGAAAGCTGGTTTACCGCTTTTGCCGTTCGGTGCAAGCCGTACTGGGAACACGAACTTGATGGAGTATCTGGTGGGATCGCGTAACATCAAAGCGGGTGGCGTATTTGCGGCTGCTGGGCTCGCCCTCCTTCTCGCGGGCTGCAACGCCACGAACAGTCTCCAATTGACGCCCAGCGAGACCCTGACTCATGGCTATGTCATCGATCAGGATACCATCGATATGGTGCCGGTGGGCTCGAGCCGCGAACAGGTTCTGCTTGCACTTGGCTCGCCGTCGACAACTGCCACGTTCGACAATGAGGTCTTGTACTACATTTCTCAGACGCGCCGTCGTCCGGTCGCCTTTATGAACCCGCGCGTCACAGACCAGCAGGTCCTGGCGATCTACCTTGGCCAGGATGGCCGGGTTGAGAATGTAGCCCATTACGGGATGCAAGACGGCAAGGTCTTCGACTTCATTTCCCGCACGACCCCGACGGGCGGCAAGGATCAGAGTTTTATCGGCCAGCTCATCACGGGTGTCGCAGGCACTCCGCAACTGCCGACCGGAAACTGACGTCACCTTCATTGGATACCGAAAGGCGCGTTTCGGACGCGCCTTTTCTTTTGTCCGTTCGCTACTTTTCTCTTGATAGTCCCTTGGCCGCGAGTTCATCCAGATAGCTCTGCCATCTTGCGTCTTGCTCGTGGCCGAGCTCGTGGAAATAGTCCCAGGTAAAGATGCCGGTGTCGTGGAAGTCACTGAACGTGATCCGGACCGCGTAGTTGCCGACTGGCTCCATCTTCGTAATCGTGACATCGATTTTGCCCGGAACGGTAACCCGTTGATCCGGCGAGTGCCCCTGCACTTCTGCCGATGGTGACAAAACGCGCAGCATTTCAGCAGAAAATTCGAACGGCTGATGGCCGGGGAATGTCACCGTGAGCAGGCGCCGGTCCTTAGACACCCTCAGCTCGCTGGGAGCACTCATAAATTACCTCGACATATTGGAGTAAGTTCGGCCGGACGATACTCCAGGGTAATTCGTCTTGCCAGATCGCCGCGGCGGCGTCTCTTGAATTAGCTCACGTATTATCCGACATTCAACCAAAGACACGCTGGCGCCTCAATGGTGCAGGCGGGCGGAGGACCTTTGATCAATGGCATTTCCTAGCGGCGACATGATAGACCCCTTCGGGCGAGCAATTTCCTACCTGCGCGTCTCGGTCACCGACAGATGTGACTTCCGCTGCACCTATTGCATGGCGGAAGATATGTCTTTTCTGCCGAAGAAAGATCTGCTGACTCTCGAAGAGCTCGAGCGCCTTTGCTCTGTTTTCATCTCGAAGGGCGTCCGCAAGCTGCGCCTGACCGGAGGCGAGCCTCTGGTACGTCGGAACGTCATGCACCTCATCCGCGATCTTTCCCGTCATTTGGAAAGTGGCGCGCTTGAGGAGCTGACGCTAACGACCAACGGCTCGCAACTATCGCGGTTCGCGAACGATCTGTTCCAGTTCGGTGTTCGCCGCATCAACGTCTCGCTCGACACGCTCGATCCGCAGAAATTCCGCGAGATTACACGCTGGGGCGATTTCTCGAAGGTGATGAGCGGGATCGATGCGGCACAGGCAGCTGGCCTGAAGATCAAGATCAACGCCGTTGCGCTCAAGGGCTTCAACGATCACGAGCTCCCGGACATGCTGCGCTGGGCGCATGGCCGCGGCATGGATCTCACGGTGATTGAAACCATGCCGATGGGCGAGATCGATTTGGATCGAACTGACCAGTATCTTCCGCTATCAAAGCTGCGGGCTGATCTGGAGCAGCAATTCACGCTGAGCGACATCCCTTACAAGACCGGCGGCCCGGCACGCTATGTTGAGGTGGCGGAGACTGGCGGTCGGCTGGGCTTCATCACGCCGATGACCCATAATTTCTGCGAGAGCTGCAACCGCGTGCGGCTTACCTGCACTGGCACCCTTTACATGTGCCTTGGTCAGGACGACGCGGCCGACCTGCGCTCAGCGCTCCGTGCGTCCGAAGGTGATGAAGCCGTGTCTCGCGCCATTGATGAAGCGATCAGCCGCAAGCCCAAGGGACATGACTTCGTGATAGATCGGCGCACACGCAAACCAGCAGTTGCTCGCCATATGAGTGTAACGGGCGGCTGAGATTTTATGGCCCAGCGTTTGGGCCATGTTGTACGTTGCGGAATTTACGGTTGCGGAATACTGCTTTCGTAACTTGCCATTCCGGAGCCTGAATTGCCCCTCTCCTCAAACATGCGCAGCGCGATCTTCATGATTGTTGCTATGGCTGGCTTCACGATCAGCGACGCGATCTCGAAAGCGGTTATTGGGCACATCAGCTTCGGCCAGCTCCTGTTCGTGCGAGGGTGCGCCGCGACGGCCATCATAGCGGTGATCGTCTGGCGCAAAGGACTGTTCGCACATTCCAGAAAGCTGTTGCACATCAGCGTCTTGTGGCGATGTGTCGGGGAGGTAGGTGCCACCCTTACCTTCATGGCTGCGTTGTCGCAAATGCCCTTGGCAAACGTCCACGCGATTCTGCAGGCACTGCCATTGGCCGTCACGATGGGAGCGGCGCTTTTCCTGGCGGAGCAAGTCGGCTGGCGGCGCTGGATGGCAATTGCAGCCGGCTTCATTGGGGTGTTGATCGTCGTACGCCCTGGCATGGAGGGCTTTACCGGCTACTCCATCCTGACCTTAATATCGGTTGCATTCTGCGCACTTCGCGATCTTGCAACCAACAGGATACCCCGCGAAGTCCCGTCCATGCTCGTCTCGACTCTGACGGCGGCGATCGTCACGGTCGCCGGTGCCCTGATCATCGTTCCTCAGGGCGGATGGCAGCCGCTGGGCTCCTATCATCTGGGCCTGATTCTGACTGCCGCAGTCATCCTCCTGTTCGGCTACCACTTCCTGATCATGTCGATGCGCGAGGGCGACCTCTCATTTGTCGCCTCTTTCCGATATACAGGGCTCCTCTGGGCGATAGCCCTCGGCTATCTGGTTTTCGGGGACGTTCCCGATGCCCTCACCCTAACCGGCTCTGCTATCGTTGTCGCTTCGGGTATCTATACGCTCTACCGGGAGCGTAAGGCCGGCAAGCCGAAAGTCGTGACCAAAAGCACCGGCCCGAGCATGGCTCCTGACGGTCTTTGACAGGTGGGACCACTGCCGCCTTGGAAATGCGCGGCAAATGCCTAACCTGTTAATCTAATTTCGAATCGGAATGTTATGCGCGCTTTTCCTAACCGTGCCACTCCGCCCCACATTGTGACGCTCACCCTCGCAGCTTCTATCGGGCCCTTGGCAATTAATATGTTCCTCCCTTCTCTGCCGGGAATGGCGAGGGATTTTCAGGCTGATTATTCGGTGATGCAACTCACCGTAACGCTTTATCTTTTCGCCCAGGCGGTCATTCAGCTATTCATCGGGCCGGCATCCGATCGGTTCGGCCGGCGTCCAGTCATGTTGTTCTCGCTCGTTACGTTCGTGATCGGGACAATCATCGCGCTGCTGGCCCCGACGATCGAGATCCTGCTTGCAGCACGCGTGCTGCAATCCTTTGCGGCTGGAGGCATGGTTCTGGCGCGCGCCATGGTGCGCGATACCGTCCCAACCAATGAGGCGGCCAGCAAGATCGCCTACATCACGATGGGCATGGCGTTCGTGCCGACAATCTCTCCTGTTATCGGTGGCATGCTTGACGCCGTCTACGGCTGGCAAGCCTCGTTCTTCGCCATGCTGATCTTCGGGATATTGGGCGTTGCGCTGGTCTGGCTCGATCTGGGTGAAACCAACCGCGTTACCTCCTCGAGCATGGCAGCACAGTTCCGTAGTTACCCGGAGCTTCTGACGTCGAGGCGTTTTTGGGGCTATTCAGCCACGGCTGCCTTCACCACCGGCACATTCTTTGCGTTCCTGGGTGGCGGACCGTTTGTAGCAACTGAAATTCTGGGCCTTGGCCCCGCAGCCTATGGCTTCTATTTCGGCATCATGTCGATGGGCTACATCATCGGTAATTTCCTGTCGGGCCGATACACGATGCAGCTCGGTGTTGACGTAATGATCGTCAGCGGCAACGTTATTGCGGTGGTTGCGATGCTTGTCTCGCTGGTGCTTTTCTCGGTCGGCATTGATCACCCGCTGGCGCTGTTCCTACCGGCGGGCTTCGTCGGCATCGGTAATGGACTTGCGCTTCCCAGCACCAATGCAGGCATCGTCAGCGTGCGCCCGCACCTTGCAGGCAGTGCCTCTGGCTTGGGTGGTGCACTGCAAATTGCCGGCGGTGCAGCGCTTTCGGTTCTCGCAGGCGTCATCATCTCACGCGAGACAGGACCCTTCCCGCTCCTGTGGCTGATGGTGCTTTCATCCTTTGCGTCCGTCATCTGTTCGCTGTACGTCAAGAGCCTGCCCAAACGACCGGAAATTGACTGAGGGTAGCCCGTGCAACACCATGTCATCGGCATCTCCGGATGGAAAAACTCAGGCAAGACAACGCTGACCGAGCGTCTGGTTTCTGAACTGACCAGCCGCGGTCGGCGGGTGTCGACCATCAAGCACGCACACCATGAGACGGATGTAGACCAGGTAGGTACAGACAGCTTTCGCCACCGGGCTGCCGGAGCCGGTGAAGTTCTGCTGGCGACCAGCCGCCGCTGGGCCCTGATGCATGAGATAAGAGATGGGGTCGAGCCAACTCTCGAAGAACTACTGTCTCGGCTTTCTCCCTGCGACATCGTTCTGGTCGAAGGGTTCAAGCGGGATCGCCACCCGAAAATCGAGGTGCGAAGGCTCGAAGCGCGCGACCGCGCCCCCCTGCCTGGATCATCGAACATCATCGCAATTGCCGCGGATCATGCAGTCGAAGACGCCACGGTGCCGGCTTTTGATCTGAATGACATCGCTGCCATTGCAGACTTTATCGAGACCACGATCGGTCTCGCAGCAAACGATTAGGGAGGAGCCGCATGGCTAAGGTCGCATTTCTTGGATTGGGCGTAATGGGATATCCGATGGCCCGCCACCTCAAGGAAAAGGGTGGTCACGAAGTCACCGTCTATAACCGCACGAGCGCCAAGGCAGAAAAGTGGGTAGCAGAGAACGGCGGACGCGCGGCAGCAACGCCAGCTGAAGCCGCGGAAGGCCAGGACTATGTATTCGCCTGTGTCGGAAACGATGATGATCTGCGTCAGGTGACGCTTGGCGATCAGGGGGCCTTCTCCGCCATGACGAAGGGCTCGATCTTCATCGACAACACGACCGCGTCCGCAGAAGTCGCGCGGGAGCTTTACGCTTCTGCCCGAGAGCGCGGCATCGGCTTCATCGACGCTCCGGTGTCAGGTGGTCAGGCAGGTGCCGAGAACGGCGTCCTTACCGTCATGTGCGGTGGTGATCAGGATATATTTGACCGCGCGCGCCCGATCATCGAATCCTTTGCGCGGATGGTCGGACATATGGGGCCGGCAGGCGCTGGTCAGCTGACTAAGATGGTCAACCAGATCTGCATCGGCGGTCTTCTTCAGGGTCTCTCCGAAGCTCTCCACTTTGGCAAAAAGGCCGGGCTGGATATCGAAAAGGTGGTGGACGTCATTTCCAAGGGCGCGGCAGGCTCCTGGCAGATGGAAAACCGGCACAAGACCATGAATGAAGGCAAATATGACTTCGGCTTCGCCATCGACTGGATGCGCAAGGACCTCGCGATTTGCCTCGACGAGGCAGATCGCAACGGTGCCAAACTGCCCGTAACGGCCCTGATCGATCAGTTCTACAAGGATGTGCAGCAGTTGGGCGGCGGTCGCTGGGACACCTCCGCCCTTCTGGCGCGCCTGGAAAAATGATCAGGCGGGAATAGCCTCACACAGCTGCAAGGCGGCGTCAAAGTCACGCCGCCTGTTCTTTTCGCGGGCAATGGCTTCGGCGTCCTCGCCCCAATGCTCGCTGGTCCAGCGCTCATCAAGATGAGCGGCTTCCCAAACATCATCTGCGGGCATGGCACGCGCCTCCGCTGCAAGAGCAAGAAGCGCGGATCCCGTTATGGTGGTCATCGTGTGGATTGCCGCCAGCCGGAACGGCTCCTCACGCTTCTGCAGCCACAACCTCACAGCGTCGAGAGCTTCTGACGGCTGCTCGACATGCATCACACCTTCGGCGAGGAAGAAACGCGCACCCAGCGTCGACCGCGCCCATTCGAGTGCCGGATCCCAAACTGCGCGTTGCCGCTCGACCAGCTTTTCAGGTCCCTCGGCCCGGTAGCACAGAAGGTCCGACGATGCGTATTTCACGATGTCTTCCAGCACCGCTTGCATCTGTGGGATCACCCCATCGATCGCGGAATTTGCCAGACGCAGAACCGGCATCGACATGGGATCGATATGCTCTCCCTGAGCCGCAAACTCAGCTGCAACGAGTTGTGCGGCAGTTTCACTCGGAAGCGCCAGTACGGCGCGGCCTGGCGTGCGGACTGGACGCCCATCGAGCTGGACCGCATATCCCTCAGCTACGACAGCTACGGCGGCATCGTTGTAGAAGCGCTTGGGAAGCTGTGGCTTCAGGCTCGCCTGTGCACGCTTGACCGGATCCGGATCGGAAGGCTCCGGAACGTCACCCTGGAAAAGATCGCTCATCACTCTTCCTCCGCACTCGTCTCGTCAAAGCCAAGCAGGTTCCAGCTCTGCCTCATATGTGGCGGCAAAGGTGCTGTGACGTCGATCACGCCTTTCCCATCTGGATGCGGAATAACGATCCTGCGCGCGTGAAGATGCAGGCGGTTTTGCATCCCCCCCGGAAACTCCCAGTTGGTGTCCGCTTCAAAGTATTTTGGATCGCCGATAATCGGGCAGTCAATATGCGCTGCATGAACGCGCAGCTGGTGCGTACGCCCGGTGTAAGGCTCCATCTCCAGCCATGAAAGCCGCTGTCCCGCCGTTTCGATGAGACGATAGTTGGAGATGGCGTGGTCGGCACCGGTTTCGCCATGCTTGGCCACGCGCATGCGATCGCCATCCAGCGGGGTCTGCTCTTTCAGCAACCAGGTGGATATGCGGCCCTCATGCTTCTTCGGGATGCCTTTCACCAGAGCCCAATAGGTCTTCTGCGCATCGCGGCCACGAAAGGCTTCCGCCAACTTCATCGCGGCCAGACGGGAGCGCGCAACAACAAGCACGCCGGATGTGTCGCGGTCGAGACGGTGGACCAGGCGCGGCTTTTCACCCTTTTTGTTGCGGAAGGCTTCAAGCATGTCATCGACATGGCGCACGACGCCAGATCCGCCCTGAACGGCAAGCCCTGATGGCTTGTTGAAGACGTAGACCGACTGGTCTTCATACAGCATCATCTTCCGCAGGACCGCGCCGTCATCCTGACCGCGTATGGTCTTTGCCGTCAGCGGCTCGTCGCCCTTGCGATCCACGCCAAGCGGCGGAACGCGCACGACTTGCCCCGGCTCAAGCCGAGTGTCAGCCTTTGCCCGCCCTCCATCCACGCGAATTTGTCCCGATCGCAGCAGCTTCTGCAGGTGACCGAAGCCGAGACCGGGGAAATGAGTCTTGAACCAGCGATCGAGCCGCATGCCCGTTTCGCCTTGCTCGACAGTAATTTGTTCTACGCCTGCCATATAACGCCAACCTTCGTATCAAGCGGGCCAGATAGCATCACGCCGCTATTTTCGCGAGCCACAATCCGAGAAACACGCCAATGAGAGAAAGAACGACGGTTCCGGCGACATAAGTGAAGGCCTCAAACATGGCTCCGCGCTGGTAAAGCGAGGCAAAATCCAGCGAGAAGGCCGAGAAAGTCGTGAAACCGCCAAGTAGCCCTGTTGTCAGTAGCAGCCGCAGTTCCGGGCTTGCCGAACGCCTCGCCAGAAGTTCGACAATCACCCCCATCAGGAAACATCCGAACAGATTGACGATCAGCGTTCCCCACGGAAAGCCCGTGCCGAACGCCCGCAGCGACCATTGATTGGTGAGATGCCTGAAAGCTGAACCGACGGCACCGCCCAGTGCCACAAGTAAGAGCTGGTTCATCGCCAATCAGCCTTATCGCTGCTGCCGCTCGCGCCGAAGCTTCGCCCACCAGTCCAGCCGTTTGCGAATTTCACGCTCGAAGCCGCGATCTGGCGGATCATAGAGTTTTTGGCGCCCCAGCGCTTCCGGGAAGTAGTCCTGACCGGAAAATGCGTCAGGTTCATCGTGATCGTAGCGATAGCCGCTGCCGTAGCCCTCAGCCTTCATCAGCTTGGTGGGCGCGTTGAGAATATGGGGCGGTGGGCGCAGCGACCCGTGTTCCTTTGCGGTACGCATCGCCGCCTTGAAGGCGACATAGACGCCGTTGGATTTCGGTGCTGTCGCGAGGTAGACGCAGGCCTGCGCCAGCGCGAGCTCACCCTCGGGGGATCCGAGATAATCGTATGCGTCCTTGGCTGCGTTGGTGATCACCAGCGCCTGCGGGTCTGAAAGTCCGATGTCCTCAACCGCCATCCGCACAAGGCGCCGTCCGATATAGAGAGGGTCCTCTCCCGCATCGAACATACGGGCGAGATAGTAAAGCGCTGCGTCCGGGTCCGATCCGCGAACGGATTTATGCAGCGCCGATATCAGATTGTAGTGGCCGTCCTGGCTCTTGTCGTAGATCGGCGCGCGGCGCTGAACGACCTGTTGCAGCCCCTCAGCGTCGAAGATTTCATCTGGACGAGCCGCGCGCCAGACTTCCTCAGCGAGCGTCAGCGAGGCGCGACCGTCCCCGTCTGCCATGCGGACAAGGACAGTACGGGCCTCGGCGTCGAGAGGAAGCGGGCGTCCCTCAAGACGCTCCGCACGCTCAAGCAAACTCATCACGCTTTCCGGCTCGAGTGACCGAAATGTGAGGACTCTCGCGCGGGAGAGCAGCGCTGCATTCAGCTCAAATGACGGATTTTCCGTCGTCGCGCCGACGAGAATGACGGTGCCGTCCTCCATCACAGGCAGAAACGAATCTTGCTGAGCGCGATTGAAGCGATGGATTTCGTCCACGAACAGCAGTGTCTGACGACCGCTTGCTCGCCGCATGCGCGCGGTTTCGAAGACCTTCTTCAGGTCGGCCACGCCAGAAAAAATTGCGGAAATCTGCTCGAACGCCAGATCCGTCTCACCGGCGAGCAGACGCGCAACGGTCGTCTTGCCAGTCCCGGGCGGGCCCCAAAAGATCATTGAGCCTAATGATCCTGAACGGATCATCCGGGTGAGTACGCCATCTTCCCCCGTCAGGTGCTCTTGTCCGACCACTTCGACCAAAGTTGAAGGACGCAGCCGATCCGCGAGCGGCCTTCCCGGCTGCGGCGCCGAATTCTCCGGCCCGTGTGAAAAAAGATCTGTCATTATCAGTAGCGTAAAATCTGGTTCATCAGCCGGCCGTCGCGCTCGATGGTAAAGCGCCACCAGCGGGAATTGGACATGGCGATTTCTCTGAGCTTCTCAGGCGTCTCGATGGCTTCGCCATTCACCTCTCTGACTATGTCGCGAGGCTGCAGACCAAAGCTTGCTGCAGGCGAGCCCCGGCTGACTTCAAGGATCGCGACACCATCGCCGCTTGCCTGACCTCTCAGTCCAAGCCGCTGCGCAAGCCTTGGCGACAAAGATGCGACTTTCGTTCCTGCAAATGGGCTGCGCCCTTCGATGATGATCTCCGCGCTGGATACTCCCTCGGGGGCACGCGCGAGTTCGATCTCCAGCGTCCGTTCCGTTCCCTGGCTCAAAACCGTCAGCTCCGACATGCTGCCGATGGACTGTGTGGCAAGGCGGTAGCCCAGCGCATCGGGATGCTCGATCGCCGCACCGTTCATCGCCAGAACAACATCGCCCGGGCGCAGGCCAGCCTTGGCTGCTGGCCCGTCGGGAGCCACCTGCTGCACGAGCGCGCCCGTTGGCCGTGCCATCCCGAGTGCTTCCGCAATCTGCGCTGTCACATTCTCAAAAGTAGCGCCGACGAAGGGTCGCTCGAAGAAATCGTTACCCGAACGTGCTGCTTCAACAACCGCCCGCACGATATTGGAAGGAATCGCAAATCCAATTCCGATGGATCCGCCGCTCTTGCTGTAGATCGCCGTATTGATGCCGATCACGTCGCCTCGCATGGAGACAAGAGCGCCACCGGAATTACCTGGGTTGATCGCCGCATCCGTCTGGATGAAAAAGCCGAAATCGTTCACGCCGACATGCGTGCGCGCCAGTGCCGAGACGATGCCGCTTGTGGTTGTCTGACCAACCCCAAACGGATTTCCGATAGCGAGGACGAGATCCCCTACCTCAAGCGCATCTGAATCGCCGAGCGGGGCGACGGGAAACGGTTCGGCTCCGTCGATCTTGATCACGGCAAGATCCAAGGATTCGTCGCGCAGTAATATCTTGCTGTTGAACTCACGACCATCGACCATCGCGACCTTTACTTCGTCAGCACCTTCAATGACGTGGTAGTTGGTGACGATGAAACCGCTCGGATCGACAATCACGCCGGATCCGAGCGAGGATTTCGCACGCGGCGGTAGCTGTCTGCGTCCGAAAAACTGTTCGAAGAAAGGGTCGCCGGAAAAGGGCGAGCGCACCTGAACCTGTTGAGATGCGTAGACGTTCACCACCGCCGGTGAAACGGCTCGCACCAGCGGCGCATAGGACAGCTGAACCTCCTCACGGCCGAATGGCAGTCTGCGGGTGGCTTCTTCCGATGGGGTTCCGCCTCGAAGGAGATCGCTCAGCGCGTCGGCGAGCCCCCTGCTCTCCTGCGCTGCCAAATTTGAGGCCGCTCCAGCAACGAGGGCCAGGGACAGGACAGCAGGGACAAGAATCTTCAGGCGCATGGAGAATCCTCAGTTCGCGTATGCCTGCGCATTGTCGCGATCAATGTGCAAAATGGAAGGCCGTGGCCAAACGAGACATCTTTTTCGTAGGGTCTGCCGCGTGTCTTCTGTGCATTGCGGTACAACTTCGTCAAATGCGATTTACTCAACGTCAGTTTCGCGCTTTGATCCGATGCAGATTTTTGATGATAGGTGAGAGTTCAATGACGCTTGTCAAATCGGTCTTGGCTGCAACCGCATTCGCGTTGGTAACGTCGACCTCCGCATTTGCGCAGCGAGCGGATCTGGTTCTTGGCGTGGTGCTGGAGCCGCCTCACCTTGACCCAACCGCGGGAGCGGCCGCGGCGATCGACGAAATCCTGTATGCGAACGTCTTCGAAGGTCTGACGCGCATCGGCCAGTCTGGCGAAGTCCTGCCCGCCCTTGCCGAACGTTGGGATATCTCTGACGACGGGAAGGTTTACACCTTCTATCTCAGGCAGAACGCGAAATTCCATGACGGCAGCGCCTTCGACGCTGATGATGCAAAATTCTCGCTCGACCGCGCCCGCGCCGACGACTCCACCAACGCACAAAAGGCCCTCTTCGCCGCCATCGACACTGTCGAGGTGGTCGACCCATATATTCTCAAGGTGACGTTGAAGCGTCCGCAGGGCTCCTTCCTCTATAACATGGGATGGGGCGATGCGGTGATGGTGGCACCAGAAAGTGCGGCCACCAACGCGGAGAAACCAGTCGGCACCGGGCCGTTCAAATTCGAAAATTGGGCGCGCGGCTCATCGATCACAATCGTCAAGAACGCAGATTACTGGGGTGAGCCGGTCGCGCTCGAAAAGGCAGAGTTCCGTGTCATCCCTGACGCCGCTGCCGCAGTCCCGGCTCTACTCTCGGGTGACGTGCACGCGTTTCCAATGGCGCCGGTTGGAGAAGTCCTCGAGCAGTTCAAAGCCGATCCGCGCTTCGAGGTCGTTGTCGGCGTTACCGAGGGCGAAACGATCCTCAGCATGAACAACGGCAAGGAGCCATTCAACGACATCAAGGTGCGCCAGGCTATCGCCCACGCAATCAACCGCGACGAGGTCATCGCAGGCAATGGCATGGGCGGCTTGGGAACCCCGATCGGCTCCCACTTCTCACCCGCCAACGCCGCATATGAAGACTTAACTGGCACCTACCCTTACGATCCGGAGAAGGCGAAGGCTCTGCTCGCAGAGGCCGGTTATCCCGATGGTTTCTCAGCTACGCTCAAGCTCCCGCCGCCGCCTTATGCTCGCGAAGGCGGTCAGGTCATCGCTTCGCAGCTTCGCCAGATCGGTATCAATCTCGAAATCATCCCCGTCGAATGGGCAGATTGGCTTAGCACGGTCTTCAAGGAAAAGGACTACGACCTCACCATCATCTCGCACACCGAGCCGAACGACATCGATATCTATTCGCGGCCGGATTATTACATCAGCTATCAGAACCCGGACTTTAACGCGGTCATTGAGGAGCTGGACGTCACCGCCGATGAGGCCAAGCGAAACGAGCTTTATCGCAAGGCACAGGAAATTCTCGCGAAGGACACACCCGTCGGCTTCCTGTTCGAACTGCCGAAGATCGGCGTCTGGGACGCCAACCTGGAAGGGATGTGGCACAACATGCCGGTTCAGGCCAACGATCTGACCAAGGTAAAGTGGAAGCAATAGCGGGCCGCATTTGACACGCTGCCGCGCTTTTCCGGCCTACAAGTTGCTATCCGCCCGCACGTTGGGCGGATCGGCCCTTGAAACTGTCGCGAAAACACGGCACCGGAAGAAAATGTGCCTGATCGGTAGCCAGACTTCGTCCCGGCCCAGACTGCTGCGGACTATCCAAGCGCGAAAGGGGATGCTTCACACGCCTCCCTCGAGGCTGGCGTGAGCGCCTTCCTTGCGAAGCGACTGTTGATCGGCCTGGTGACGCTGATCGTAGCCTCTATCGTTGTCTTTGCCGTGCTGGAGATCGTTCCGGGGGATCCTGCCCTGCTGATGCTCGGCATGAACGCAACCCCGGAAGCGCTTGAGGCACTTCGAAGCCAGATGGGTCTCGATCAATCTATCCCGGTTCGATATTTCAACTGGATCGGCGGTATGCTGATGGGCGATTTCGGTCGTTCATGGACCTACTCATCACCGGTCCTCGACCTGATCATCGAGCGAGGCATAGTCTCGCTCCCCCTCGCGATCCTGTCTCTCTTTCTATCGACGGCTATAGCAATCCCCGTCGGTATTTTCGCAGCATCCCGCCGTGGCACGATTGCCGATTCCGCGTCGATGGGAGCAGCGCAAATTGGCGTCGCCATACCCAATTTCTGGTTTGCGCTGTTGCTCGTCTACCTCTTCGCGGTATGGCTGAGGGTACTTCCTGCAGGCGGTTTTCCCGGCTGGGGCGCCGGCATATGGCCCGCGCTAAAGGCGCTGATCATGCCGTCACTGGCGCTTGCGCTGCCTCAAGCTGCAATCCTTGCCCGTGTCACCCGCTCGGCGATGCTTGAGGTGCTGGGTGAGGACTACATCAGGACAGCTCGGGCCAAAGGCATGTCACGCCGAACAGTGCTGTGGCGGCATGCCCTTCGCAACGCCATGATCCCCGTTCTGACGATCCTGGGTCTCCAGTTCGCCTTCCTTCTGGCAGGCACGATCATCATCGAGAACGTTTTCTACCTTCCGGGGCTGGGCCGTCTCGTCTTTCAAGCGATTACCCAGCGCGATCTCATCGTCGTCGAAGGCGTCGTCATGCTGCTGGTCGCCAGCGTGGTGGTCGTGAACCTCGTAGTGGACATCCTCTACGCAGCTGTTGATCCAAGACTCCGGGTGAAGGCATGAGCGCGCACCAAGCCGCTCCGTCTCGTAGTTTCGGCTTGTTGCTGCACGCCTTCGGTAACCGCTCGTTCCTGATCGGAAGCGCAATCACGGTGCTGATAGCGCTTGTCGCCCTCGTCTCGTTTTTCTGGACCCCTTATGACATCACCCATCTTGTTGTTGCGAACAAGATGAAGCCGCCATCATGGGCGCACCCGTTCGGCACCGACCATTTCGGGCGCGACATCCTGTCGATGATCATGATCGGGTCGCGCAATTCGATCGCCGTCGCACTGGTGGCCGTTGGTATTGGCATGGGCATCGGCATTCCAATCGGTTGCTGGGCCGCCGCCCGCGGCGGCTGGGTCGATGAAACCCTGATGCGTATGAATGACATTGTTTTCGCCTTCCCGGCGCTGTTGTCGGCGGTCATGATCACAGCAATTTTTGGTCCGGGCGCGATCAATGCAATCATCGCGATCGGCATCTTCAACGTCCCGGTGTTTGCGCGGGTGGCGCGTGCAGGCGCAATGTCGATCTGGCCTCGCGAGTACGTCCTGGCAGCAAGGGCGTCCGGAAAAGGCCGCGCGCAGATCACCATCGAGCACATCCTGCCGAACATCGCGGCGATCCTGCTGATCCAGGGCACGATCCAGTTCGCGCTCGGAATCCTGGCGGAATCCGGTCTCTCCTACGTCGGCCTTGGGGCACAGCCGCCGATGCCCTCTTGGGGGCGGATGCTGTTCGACTCGCAGACACGGATGATGATCGCGCCGTATCAGGCCCTGTTTCCCGGATTTGCAATCGTTGTCACGGTACTTGGCCTCAACCTGCTGGGCGATGGCCTGCGTGATCTCCTCGATCCGAAGTTGAGGCGTGAGCGATGAGCCTTCTCGAGATTGAGGATCTTCGTCTCCACATTGGCAATCTGCCAATCCTGAAAGGTATTAATCTGACACTTGGCCAAGGCAAGGTGATGGGTCTTGTCGGCGAAAGCGGGTCTGGCAAATCGATGACCGCGCTGGCTGTGATGCAGCTCCTTCCAGCGGCGATACAAGCGTCAGGTCGGATATCCTTCAATGGCATCAGCCTTCTTGGCGCACCAGAAGCGGCGATGAACCGCTTACGCGGCAATGACATTGGCATGGTGTTCCAGGAGCCGATGACCGCCCTGAACCCGGTCAAGACGATCGGCGAACAGGTGTCGGAAGGGATAAGGTGGCACACGCGCGCGTCCCGCGCAGAAGCCGAGGAACGCGCACGTCGGATGCTCGACCGTGTCGGTTTGCCCGAAGCGAAATTCCCCTTGAGCCGCTATCCTCATGAACTTTCGGGTGGTCAGCGTCAGCGAGTGGTGATTGCCATTGCCTGTGCCCTCGCCCCGAAGTTGCTGATTGCCGACGAGCCCACCACTGCGCTCGACGTCGTTTTACAAAAGCAGATCCTCGAACTTCTCCGCGATCTCGTCGACGAGCATAAGATGGGCCTCCTGCTCATCTCCCACGATCTCGCAGTCGTCGCCGACATGTCAGACCGCGTGACCATCATGCGCAACGGCGAGGTGATGGAAGCTGGTGAGACAGCGCACACACTAAGCCAGCAACGCCATCCCTATACGCGTCAGCTCGCACTCGCGTCGATGCACGTCCCCGATCGGGGAGAGAAAGCGGCCGACCGACAGGGGCCTGAAGAGGCACGATCCGCCCCCCTGCTCTCGGTCAACAATGTCACCCGTGACTATCCCCACCGCCGTACGTCGCTGTTCGGCAAGCCGGGTGTGTTCCGGGCGGTCGATAGTGTTTCATTCACGTTAGACGAAGGGCAGTCGGTCGCGCTGGTGGGCCGTTCCGGCTGCGGAAAGTCGACGCTCGCGCGCATGATCCTCGCGCTCGATCGCCCCACCTCCGGAACGATCAATCTCAGCGGATACGACGTCAGTGCGCTCCCCGAGGCAAAGCTCAAGCCAGCGCGTCGAAACATGCAGATCGTGTTTCAGGATCCCTATGGCTCGTTCGACCCTCGTCATAAGGTTGAGCGCCTGGTGGCAGAGCCGCTTCACCTGCTGGAAATCGCGCCGTCGATCTCCGAGCGCCGCGACATGGTGGCGGATGCGCTCGATAAGGTCGGCCTGGCACCGGCTGACATGGATAAATACCCGCACGAATTCTCGGGCGGCCAGCGTCAGCGCATTTCCATTGCGCGTGCGATCATCACACGTCCCAAACTCATTGTTGCCGACGAGCCTGTTTCCGCGCTCGACGTTTCGATCCGAGCTCAGGCGCTTGATCTCTTCGCGGATCTGAATGCGCGTCTTGGCGTCGCCTATCTGTTCATCACCCACGATCTGACGGTGGCTCGCGCCATTACTGATCGGGTGATGGTCATGCATGAGGGCAAGATTGTCGAAAGCGGGCGTACGGACGACATTCTGGATCGGCCACAGTCGGATGCCGCAAAAGCGCTCGTGGCAGCAGCGCCGGACCTTCAAAGAGCTCTCGAACGGCGTCTTGCCAGAATTGGCCGAATTTGAATGCTGATGGACCTTGCCCCGGAAATAGTTGTCCTGCTGATCGGCGCATCGCTTCTTGCAGGGTTCATTGACTCGATAGCGGGCGGCGGCGGCCTCATCACGGTCCCGGCAATGTTGCTCGCCGGATATCCCCCTGTCGATGCGCTCGGAACCAACAAACTCCAGAGCCTGTTCGGCTCTGGCTCGGCCACGCTGGCATATGCTTCAAAAGGCCATGTGGATCTTCGCAAGCAGTTACCCGCCGCGCTTGTATCGTTCATCGGCTCAGTTGCGGGCGCAGGGCTTGCAACCATTTTGCCGGGCGAGTGGCTCGCAGCAATTCTTCCGGCGCTCCTCATAGCCATCGCCCTTTATTTCGCCTTCAAGCCCAATATGGACGATTTCGATCGAGCCCAGCGGATTACACCATTTTTTTTCGGGCTAACGATCGTTCCAGTGATCGGCTTTTACGATGGTGTTTTCGGGCCGGGAACCGGCTCCTTCTTCATGATCGCGTTTGTATCGCTGGCAGGCTACGGCGTTCTGAAAGCGACCGCGCACACCAAGCTCCTCAACTTCGCCTCCAATCTTGGCGGCTTCGCACTGTTTGCTTCGGTTGGTGTGGTCCACTGGAAAATTGGCCTTGTCATGGGCGTCGCTCAGTTCCTGGGCGCACGGCTGGGTGCGAGCCTTGCCATGAGGAGCGGCGCAAAACTGATCAAACCCCTTCTCGTCATTACCTGCGTCGGTCTGGCCATCCGACTTTTGCTGAATTGAACGACGGCCAGCGCACATCCTGTGTGCGCACCGTTCAGTTGCGCATGTTCGGCAATGGATTAAATTGGCTTTGAGGTAGCGGGCATTCTTGTCCATAGGGAGGAGAACCATGGACACTGCTGTTCAGGCTGCAAGCCAATTCGAACTCAATGAAGATCAACGCGCCATCCGGGAGATGACGGCGGCATTTGCTGCCGATCGTGTCGCGCCCTATGCGCTTGAATGGGACCGGGATCGCTTCTTTCCGTCTGACATCATCCGCGAGACCGGGGCGCTCGGGCTGGGTGGAATATATGTGCGAGAAGATGTGGGCGGCTCTGGTCTGACACGCCTAGACGCCGTGCTGATCTTTGAGGCACTGGCAAATGCCTGCCCCGGCTTCTCCTCGATGATCTCGATCCACAACATGGCTGCGTGGATGATCGACACGTTCGGATCGGAGGAAATGCGCCAGCGCTTGCTACCGCAGATGACCTCGTTCGAGTGGATGGCAAGCTACTGCCTGACCGAACCAGGTGCAGGTTCAGACGCTGCCGCTTTGCGCACGCGAGCTGTCCGGGATGGTGAGCACTACGTTCTTAACGGAACCAAACAGTTCATCTCTGGTGCCGGTGAATCGGATCTCTACGTCGTGATGGCGCGTACAGGCGAAGAGGGCTCAAGAGGCATCTCGAGTTTTGTAGTTCCCAAGGATGCGCCTGGGCTCTCCTTTGGCCCGTCTGAGAGCAAGATGGGCTGGCACATGCAGCCTACGCGTCAGGTCATCTTTCAGGACTGCCGCGTCCCGGTCAAAAACCTTCTGATGGAGGAAGGCGCTGGGTTTCGCATCGCCATGGCGGGCCTTGATGGCGGACGGCTGAACATCGCGGCCTGCTCGTTGGGAGGTGCCCAAGCAGCGTTCGACAAGGCTCTCGCCTATTCTGGTGAGCGGTCCGCCTTCGGTAAAACGCTCAATCAGTTTCAGGCGCTGCAATTCAAACTGGCAGACATGGAGACCGATCTTCAGGCCTCCCGAATGATGCTCTACACGGCCGCGTCCAAGTTGGACCGGAAGGCGCATGACGCCGGAAATTGGTCAGCAATGGCCAAGCGCTTCGTTACCGATACCTGCTTCAACGTCGCCAACGAAGCGCTGCAACTGCACGGCGGCTACGGCTACCTGCATGAATATGGCATCGAGAAGCTGGCCCGCGATCTTCGTGTCCATCAGATTCTCGAGGGCACAAACGAGATCATGCGCGTCATCATCGCAAGGAATCTAGTGGGACGGTAGCCAAGGAACGCCCCCGATCTGCCGGCAGCTTCGTCAAAAATCGCCCCTTTCTTGGGAGGAAACATATGAACACGATCGCTTTCATAGGCCTCGGCAACATGGGCAATCCCATGGCGGCCAATCTGGTCAAGGCCGGGCACACCGTGCGTGGGTTCGATCTCGTGGAAGCGAATTTGAACACTGCGGAAAGCAACGGGATCACAGTCGCCAAGAGCGCGGCTGAGGCCGTTACCGGCTCTGAGGTCGTGATCACCATGCTTCCCGCTGGTGCCCATGTGCTGTCGGTCTACGCCGATCTCGTTCCTGCGGCTGCGCCAGGCACGCTGTTTATCGATTCCTCCACCATCGACGTGATGTCCGCTCGAAAGGCGCACACGGTCGCTAATGAAGCAGGCATGCTTTCCATAGATGCTCCGGTTTCAGGCGGCGTCGGCGGAGCTGCTGCCGGAACATTGACCTTCATGGTCGGCGGATCCAGCGAAGCATTCTCCAAGGCTCAGCCGGTGCTACAGCCGATGGCCGGAAAGATCGTCCATTGTGGTAACGCAAGCGCCGGCCAGGCCGCTAAAATCTGCAACAACATGCTGCTTGGCATATCGATGATCGGGGTTGGTGAGGCATTCGTCCTCGCTGAAAAACTCGGCCTCTCGCATCAGGCGTTGTACGACGTCGCCTCAACGTCTTCGGGGCAATGCTGGTCGCTAACGTCCTATTGCCCTGTTCCGGGGCCTGTCCCCGCCTCTCCTGCCAACCGCGATTATGCTCCGGGCTTTGCGGCAGCGCTGATGTTGAAAGATCTGCGCCTTGCCCAGGAAGCTGCGCAGGCCGCCGGGGCTGCGACGCCAATGGGAGCCGCAGCTGCGCAGCTCTATACGCTTTACGAAGCCTCGGGGGGCGGCGGTGAGGATTTTTCTGGGATAATTCGCTTCCTGCGCGGTGACGATCACCAGGATTAAGCGCAATCAAGTTGCATCCACTTAGGGGAAACCACCCCCCGATTGCATCCCGCAATAATCGGCTTTTCCGGCGCTCCTTTTGCAACAAAAATCGAAAAAAACGCCGAATTTAGAATTGCTTAAGGTCTTGATAACTCCCCGGTAACGATGTCCGGATAAAACGGTTGGCGAGCGGCAAACGCAGCCGCCCGAAACTCCGGATCAGGTATTGCGTACCGGAGTGTACAGTTCGCTAGAGTTTTGCGTAAGCGAAGCGCCATGCGTATCTTTGGCAAGACCGCGTTCGTCCCACGCCGGGAGAGCGCGGTTCTGCCGCTGTTTGGATATGTCAGCGCTCGCTTACCGAACTCCTTGCCACACCCGGGGTATCGGGGAGCGAGATCTTTCCTCGTCCCCGGGTCCAGATATCCTACTTCCGCAGATCGCGTTCAGCGAGGTCCAGCGCCTTGGCGATCCGTTCGATTGCAAGATCGATCGTCTCCCTGGTCCAGATCAAGGGTGGCGAAAGGATCATGGTGTCGCCGGTTGCACGCAGCATCATGCCGTTTGCGATGGCGTGGTCGCGAACCGCTACCGCGGCCGTACCCTCATCCGGGAAGCGAGCACGGCTTTCCTTGTCCTTGACGATCTCAATCGCACCCATCAGGCCGAACGAACGGACTTCGCCCACGATGGGGTGTCCCTCGATCCGCTCCTTCAAAGCCTTGTTGAAGTAAGGCCCTGTTTCGTCGCGAACACGTTCGATCAAACCCTCTTTTTCGATGATCTCGAGATTGGCCAGAGCGACCGCGCAGGCTACAGGATGCCCTGAATAGGTATAGCCGTGGAAAAACTCCCCACCCTTTTCAACCAACGCCGACGCGATCCGATCACCGACGAGCAGCGCCGAAAGCGGCTGATAGCCTGAAGTAAGCGCTTTCGCAGTTGTGATCGTATCGGGTTCAATGCCCATCGACTGAGCGGCAAACCATGCGCCGGTGCGGCCATACCCTGTGATGACTTCGTCCAGCATCAGCAGCACATCGTATTTGCGGCAGATACGCTGAACCTCAGGCCAATAGCTCGCCGGCGGGATCTTGACGCCACCCGCCCCCATGATCGGCTCGCCGATGAAAGCGGCGACGTTTTCCGGGCCAGCTTCGAGGATCGCATCTTCGATGGCCTTTGCCGCGCGAATGCCGAAATCATGATCGCTCTCACCGGGCTCGGCGAGTTCGAAAGCATAAGGCATCATGACATGCACGATGTTCGGGACGGCACCGCCAAGCTGGCTCTGCATGGCCGACATCCCACCAAGAGAAGTCCCCGCCACTGTCGAGCCATGGTAGGCGTTGTGGCGTGAGATGATGATGTTCTTTTCCGGCTTACCTTCCAGCGCCCAATAATGGCGAACCAGGCGGAGCGCTGTGTCATTAGCTTCAGAGCCAGAAGAGCCGTAGAATACCTGATTGATGTGAGCCGGAGCCACTTCGGCCAGCTTCTTCGACAGGAGAACTGGCGTCGGGGTCGTGCAGCGGAAGAAGGAATTGTAGTACGGAAGCTCCTTCATCTGCTCGTAGGCGGCCTCAGCGAGTTCGTGCCGCCCGTAGCCTACGTTCACGCACCAGAGACCGGCCATGCCGTCGAGTATCTGTTTGCCTTCCGAATCGTAGATGAACGGCCCATCAGCCCGGGTGATCATCCGGCTTCCAGCGCCGCGCAAATCCTTGTGATCCGTGAAAGGATGCAGATGGTGAGCGGCGTCGATATCCTGAAGCTGGTTCAGGGAAAAATTTTGATAAGTCACGGGATTTCTCGCATCAATTGAATCGGTGCGGCAGCTTGCTGCCGAGCGAAAATTCAATCGAACGAAGGGGGCGAGTACCCGATCCGGGCGCAAAGGATCAGCAACTCGGAATGGCGGGTCCGAGCTGACGGCTTCACCGCGATACGTTCCGCCTCGATATGATGCAGTCTTATCGTCATGATTGCAGCATAGCCCGGCTTTCTACATCTCAACAAGTGTACGTGATTACCGGAACATGAAGTTGCTCTGTTCGTTCGTCAGGTTGATCGGCGATTGACCCCGATCACGCTCGCGGGAGGAGCAGTTCCTATGAAAGTTGCGATCACCACATTCGCTGCAGTGCTTATCGGCATCTCCAGCGCTTATGCAGCCGAGCCGGCCAAGGTGCAGACCATTGGCGACGCAAAAGTCTACACAGACCAAAATGGCATGGCGCTCTACACATTCGACAAGGACGAGGCGGGCAAATCAAATTGCGATGCAGCCTGTCTCGAGAAGTGGCCCGCCTTCAAAGCAGAAGAAGGCGCAACCGCCGAAGGCGACTGGTCCATTGTCGACGCAACCGACGGCACGAAGATGTGGGCTTACAAGGGCAAACCGCTCTACACCTGGGTGGATGACAAGCAGCCTGGCGATACCACCGGCGACGGGGTTGGAGGGGTCTGGCATCTCGCCACCGCGGACTAGACACGCACGGAAAAAAGAGACGCGGCGATTTCGCGCCGCGTCAACTTCTTAGCATGCTGAAAACTACCTGACCGGCTCGTAGCCAATCGCTCGAACGTATGAGAGCTGGCAACCGCGATTGATCGCGATCATAGAGACTATATGGGCGAGCTCCTCATCAGTGTGCTCACAGCCGGGAATTCGCTCGCGGATGCCTGCAACCACGTTCGGGACCGAAATCAGACGCGACCTACTCTCCGCGATGGCCTGCTCTGCAAAAGAAGCAACCGAAATCCTCTTCACGTCAACACTCCTGTCCTGTGACAGCATCGAACTCGGCAGGGCGCGAGTGGTTCCCTAATAAGTAGCGGATTTCGTTGTTTTATTTTTTTTCGTCCGCTGCTTGGCAACTTCATGAATGTCAAGACACGTCGCTTCAAACTCTTTTGATTTTTACTGTTTTTTCGGTGACCACAGCGCAGCACTGATTTATAATTGACGACATAAGCATTTCTTTATATCATTATTCATCCAACTAGAGGCGGAGGCCGTGATGCCCAACCCGATCCACGAACTCCTTGCCCAAAAAGGTGTGCTGCTCGCCGATGGTGCAACCGGGACAAGCCTGTTTGCGATGGGACTAACATCAGGAGAGGCACCTGAACTTTGGAACGACAATGCCCCGGAAAAAATCGTCACCCTGCATCAGGGCTTCGTTGATGCTGGCGCGGACATCATCCTGACGAACTCCTTTGGCGGCACTCGCCATCGACTGAAGCTGCACCATGCCCAAGACCGGGTACATGAGCTTAACCGCAAGGCGGCAGAGATAGCCCGTTCCGTCGCGGACAGGGCGGACCGCAAGGTCATAGTCGCAGGATCAGTCGGCCCGACGGGGGAGCTTTTGGAACCGCTTGGGGCTCTCACCCACGATGAAGCGGTCGCAGCGTTTGCAGAGCAGATCGAAGGATTGAAAGCTGGCGGCGCTGAAGTTGCCTGGATCGAGACGATGTCTGCTCCGGGTGAAATCCGGGCGGCCGCGGAAGCCGCGGTTCGCGTTGGACTTCCTTACGTCTACACGGGGTCGTTCGACACCGCCGGGCGCACCATGATGGGCCTTGCCCCACGAGACATCCACAGCGTTGTTGATGGCCTCGCGCCACCTGTCGCCGTCGGAGCCAATTGCGGCGTGGGGGCTTCCGACATTCTCGCTTCATTGCTTGATATGAGCGAGGCAAAGTCCGACGCGATCATCGTGGTCAAGGGAAATTGCGGCATTCCGGAATTCCGCGGAACCGAGATTGCCTACTCTGGCACGCCAGAATTGATGGCGAGATATGCCTGCATGGCGTTTGACGCCGGTGCATCGATCATCGGGGGGTGCTGTGGCACATCTTGCGAACATTTGCGAGCAATGCGCGACGCATTGGATCATTACGTTCGCGGTGGCGAGCGGCCGGACGTCGACGAGATCGTGACATCCATCGGACCGCTCCGTAACAAACAGGCAAATCAGAGCGGCGCAATCGAGGGGGCCTCACGCCGAGAACGGCGCCGCGCCCGACACTGAACAAGCGGTAGAGTATTTCTAGCGGCTTCCGACTTGCTGCTGGCATCGTCGCCGCGCTCTTTCTTTTGTCCGGTGGTCCCGGAGAGTTGTCCTTCGGCACCACCGGTCGTTTTCTCGCTACTATTTTGTGTCCAACGCGGCGGCCAGCCGGACCAGCGACAAAAACTCCGCTCGATAGCCATAAGGGTCAGCGCCGCGGGACGCGTTCGCAATATCGATGATCTGATCATAGCCGAAGCTCGAGAGGTCGGACGAACGACGGAGTTTCTGGCCGAACGCGGCAACCGCAGCGGAAAAGCGCTCGCTCTCACCAGCTTCGTCAAAACGAGCAACGACATTATCTTCAGTCACCGGCGTCTCGATCAGCTTGCTATGCGCCTCTCCCGGTTGCTTGTAGCGCAATTTGACGAAGGCAAGTTCTTCCATTTCGCCGGCAGGGCTGCCTTGCGTTCGCGCCCCGCCATAGCGCAACTCATCTGTCATGCGGGCAGGACTGCCGACAGGCGTAATCTCATAGATCGCTGTGACGCTGTGACCTGAGCCGATATCTCCGGCATCAACCCGATCATTATTGAAATCCTCGCGCGCAAGAGCACGCGTCTCGTAACCAATGAGGCGGTACTCTGCGACCTGCTGCGGGTTGAATTCGACCTGAACCTTCACGTCCTGCGCGATTGTGAAAAGGCTGGATGAAGCTTCCTGAACCAACACCTTTTCGGCCTCGGACAGGGTATCGATGTAGGCGGCAATGCCATTGCCGTTTTGAGCGATGGTCTGCATCATCCTGTCGTTGAGATTGCCGCGGCCAAAACCGAGCACAGAGAGGAGGACGCCACTCTCTCGCTTGTCCTCGATAAGCCGCTTGAGATCATCATCGCTGGTTTGTCCGACGTTGAAGTCGCCATCCGTCGCCAGCATGACACGATTGACGCCGCCCTCAACGAACGAGGATTCCGCCAGCTGATAGGCCTGCCGCAGCCCATCCTCGCCAGCGGTGCTTCCCCCTGCCTCAAGGTGATCGAGCGCCTGAAGAATCTTCTGCTTCTCCGACACCTTTGTCGGCTCAAGCGCAGTCCCCGCCCTTCCCGCATAGGTTACGATCGACACCGTGTCGTCGCTATCGAGCTTGTCCAGCAAAAGCCGGAAAGAGTTTTTCAGCAGCGGCAACTTGTCCGGTTCGTTCATCGACCCGGAAACGTCGACGAGAAACACCAGATTCGATCGAGGTTTTGCCGTCTGGTTAATCTCGTAGCCCTTGATGGCGACGTGCATCAGCTGCGTGTTCTCATTCCATGGCGTCGGCATGACGGTGATGCGCGTGTTGAAGGGGACCGATGCGCTCGACGGCCCCTGCCAGTCGTAAGGAAAATAGTTGATCAGCTCTTCGACCCGCACGCTTTCAGGCAGTGGAAGCACCCCTTCTCGCAGCGATCGACGAACGAACGCGTA
The DNA here is from genome assembly GCF_016124105.1 of Aquamicrobium zhengzhouense. Lineage (GTDB taxonomy): Bacteria > Pseudomonadota > Alphaproteobacteria > Rhizobiales > Rhizobiaceae > Aerobium > Aerobium zhengzhouense. Next base: position 144,457 of record NZ_JADGMQ010000001.1, on the reverse strand, counting down.
TGAGGCTGTGTCCACGTCGATCGAAAAGGTCGACACTGGTGCTTCAGCAGTCACTTTCAACGGGTTCGTGTCGCCGTTCGCAAAGCGCTCTCTTCCGTCACTTGGCGCCGATGAAGGCACCATCATCGGCACTGGCTGCGGCAAATAGCCTGGCCGTGCAGAGCGCTCGATCAGCGCTTCGCCCGAGATGACGCTCCGGGGACTGATCGCGCTCGGAACAAATGCTCCGCTATCCTCAACGATCGCACTTTGCGGCGCAACACGTCGCCCCAAGTGGCCGCTGGCTGTGGTCTCAGCTGCCTCGCTAGACGCACCATCATTGGGCAAAGTCATGTCCGGACGAAGCTCGTCCATCAGCTGCCACCCGATGACGCCTGCGATTGGCAGCGCAACGAGCCCGGCGAAAGCTGGCACTGCGATCAATTTCTTCTGCATGACTTCCCTCCAGAAACGAAATGTTCTGTCGGTAAGACGTCCGCCACTCGCATTTCCTTGGGTGCGCGGCGCATTATTTTCAGCGGCGTCATCAAACGCTGCCAGCGCTGCGTGAAGCGCGCGATCACGTGCCTCCTTGCTCGGCTGCGGCACCTTGGTGCTACGCAGAATATCGAAATCGTCATTCAGCTTGTTTGCCATGATCAAGCATCCCCGACCGAAACGATCTGTTTCAGCCGCTTTTTCGCTTCATGAATATGCCAGGAGACGGTCGTCTCCGAGACAGCCATGATTTCAGCTGCCCGCGCGTGAGACAGTCCCTCTCCGTAAACGAGGGTCACAGCTTCCTGCTGCTTCGCAGGCAATCCGCGCACGGCAGCCCAGAGCGCCTCAGCAGGGCCATCTCCGGGACCTGTATCCGTGATTGAGAGATCACGCGCCCATGCCGATATTTTTTCGCCCTCACGCACGCGTTTTCGTCCCGCATCGCGCACAGCGTTGGTGATGATCGCGTAGAGCCAGGTCGTAAATGCGCTATCAGCGCGATAGGTCCGGATCGCCACCCCCAACCGGGCGCAGACATCCTGCGCAATGTCTTCGGCCTCAGTCCTGCTACCGGTCAGCCGCCAGCTGACACGATAAATGAAGTCGTAATGACGTTCGACCAAAGCGGCGAAAGCTGCACGGTCGCCACGACCTGCGGCGCGCGCCAATTCCCGGTCAGCCAAGCTCTGTTCCATCTGCGCGAGTGCCATCATCAACGGTAGGACGAGTCATGCACGCCAATCCTTGGGTCCCGAGCAAAAAATATGCGTGGAACAACTTAAAGGATGTTCCGCCATGTCGTGAGAGAATGCTCTCCTGACATCATATCCCGGCGATGAGATGCGGATGTGACGTCTGCTCAAAGACCTGCAAACACCTTCTGGTGGAACGCCTGAACGTGATCGGGATACCGCCATTCCGGTCCGACGGGGCAAGCATTCCTCGCGATACATTTGTGCCGGCATTCGCCCGCGTTGGGGCCACGGACGTGTGCCAGACAGCGCGCATAGTCGAATACGCCTCCATCGAACGCCCCTACGGGACACGACTTAACGCAGTATTTTCCAGCACATACGCCGCAAGGATGAATCTGATCCTCAGCGTCTTGAATCAGAATATCATCATCGAACAGGATCGCGCCTCGATAAGCATGCCATAGCCCGAAACGCGCATCGATCAGCGGCCCGATTGGCGACGGACGAAGTCCATGAGCTTTCATTGCCCATCGCTGAAAAGGTGGATACGGTCGATCATTAGGCATGAGGACCACCCCGCCGAAACGGTTGGCTACCTCGTTGATGACCTGACGTGACCAGCTGTCGAGCGGATTTTCGACGCTCTCCGTCTGGTCATCACACCAGTTCTGGAAATGGTGCCAATAGGCAGCGCCCTCATTTCCGATGAGGGCTACTGCACGGGCACTCTGCCACTCGCCCGCTTCAAGACGAACGACACTTCTCAACGAAAGTCCCGACGCTGACAACGCTATTGCCAGTTCGGCGACATCCTTGGGCAATCAACGCCTCCCACTGTCCGGATCGCGAAAGGCGCTGCGCCAGACTTCCTTATGAATAATGTTGGCCACTTTAGCCCGGCCTGATTCGGGCTCTTTTCAAGTGAACGCGTCAGGCATCGACTCCTTCTTGCGGGCGATAAAGTCTTTCAGACCTTCGGCGATGCCCGCGTCAAGCTGCGGCCCCTCGTAGTTCTCAAGCCAGCGACGTGCCAGCTCGTTCGCCCTCTGGGATGCGGTCTTCTGTCCCTCCGCCTGCCATTGTTCGTAGGAGTTGTTGTCGGCAATGCTGGAGCGATAGAACGCGGTTTGGAAGTTCGCCTGTGTGTGTGAGCACCCAAGGTAGTGGCTGCCGGGTCCGACTTCTCGGATGGCATCCATCGCCTGGCCGTTTTCCGAGAGATCAACGCCCTGGGCCATCTTCTGGGCCATACCCAGCTGGTCAATGTCCATCATGAATTTCTCGTAGCAGGAGGCAAGACCGCCCTCCAGCCAGCCCGCCGCGTGCAGCACGAAATTAGTACCTGCGAGCAATGTCGAATTCAGCGTGTTCGCGCTCTCATAAGCGGCCTGCGCGTCCGGAATTTTTGCCGCACAAAGCGATCCGCCGGTTCGGAAGGGCAGACCAAGCCGGCGTGCCAGCTGTGCTGCACCATACGAAACAAGCGTCGGCTCCGGCGTCCCGAACGTCGGCGCACCCGACTGCATCGAGATCGACGAGGCAAAGGTACCGAACACCACCGGAGCACCCGGCCGTACAAGCTGGGTAAAGGAGGCACCGGCCAGAACTTCCGCGAGAACCTGCGTCAAGGTACCGGCCACGGTCACTGGGCTCATGGCTCCAGCCAGGATAAACGGCGTCACGATGCACGCCTGATTGTTGCGCGCATAGACTTTCAACGCGCCAAGCATGGTGTCATCGAAGACCATGGGCGAATTGGCGTTGATCAGGTTGATGACAACAGTGTTTTGGTCGACAAACTCCTCGCCGAACAAGATCTTGGCCATCGAGACCGTGTCTTCGGCGCGCTCAGGCGCGGTGACCGACCCCATGAATGGCTTGTCTGACAGCGTCATATGCGCCAGCAGCATATCGAGGTGACGCTTGTTGACCGGCACATCGACGGGCTCACAAACCGTTCCACCCGAATGGTGGATCGACGGCGCCATGTAGGCCAGCTTCACAAAATTGCGAAAGTCTTCGATCGTGGCATAGCGCCGGTTGCCATCGAGGTCGCGGACGAAGGGCGGGCCGTAAACCGGAGCAAATACCGTAGCATTTCCGCCAATCTGAACTGAACGTTCGGGATTGCGGGCATGCTGGGTGAAGGTGGACGGTGCCGTCTTCAGAAGCGAACGCGGGAGCCCCTTCGGGAAATGCACACGCTCTCCGCGCACATCCGCACCAGCTTCCTTCCACATTGCCAAGGCTTCTGCATCGTCACGAAATTCGATGCCGACTTCCTCAAGTATCGTGTCGGCATTGGCCTCGATGAGAGCCAGCCCTTCTTCGTTTAAAACCTCGTAAACGGGGACTTCGCGCTTGATATATGTCAGCTGTGTACCGGCGCTTCCGCTCGTACGCGCCGCTCGCCGTGCTGCCGCACCGCCGCGCGCGCGGCGTCCGCCGCCGACATCCTGTTCCCCGATCAGATTGTCTTCCATGCCCAACTATCCCTGCTTCGATAAGGCTTTGACTGATCGTAGCGCAGCGGCGTGATGGAAGCGGCCAGAGAGCGCCAGAGCCTGTCGCAATTCGACAATCGGAAGAAACCCGAACGCAGCCCAAATGACGCTGGGTCGCTTTCCACTTGCGGGACGTCGCAAATCAGATAAGCAAAACTCGTCGGGGGACATAAGAATTGGTCAGCCTCTCAGCGACGCTGCGAGACCGCCATGTCTTCAGGAGCCTTGGGAATGTCCGACGACGAAATCATCCTCTCCGAACTCTCCGACGATGAACTCGTGCAGCAGATGCATGACGACCTCTATGATGGACTTAAGGAAGAGATCGAGGAAGGTACAAAGATCCTTCTTGAACGCGGCTGGGTTCCCTACGACGTTCTTACGCAAGCGCTGGTTGAAGGCATGCGTATCGTAGGCGAAGACTTCCGCGACGGCATCCTTTTCGTGCCGGAAGTTCTCCTGTCCGCCAACGCGATGAAGGCGGGCATGACCATCCTTCGCCCACTGCTCGCCGCGACAGACGCGCCCAAGCAAGGCAAGCTTGTCATCGGTACCGTGAAGGGCGACATCCACGATATCGGCAAGAACCTCGTAGGTATGATGATGGAGGGTGCTGGCTTCGACGTCGTTGACCTAGGCATCAACAATCCGGTCGAGAACTACCTGGTCGCCATTGAAGAGCACCAACCGGACATCGTGGGCATGTCAGCCCTGCTTACCACGACCATGCCTTACATGAAGGTCGTGATCGACACGATGAAGGAAAAGGGCATTCGGGAAGATTATGTGGTCCTCGTCGGCGGCGCACCTCTAAATGAGGAATTCGCGACCGCTGTAGGCGCCGATGCCTATTGCCGCGACGCAGCCGTCGCCGTGGAAACGGCAAAAGAGTTTATGAAGCGTCGTCACAACGTCCGCGCGGCCTGAGCCGCGCAGACTAATTTGCATTTCAGTAGCTGGCCGAGCGCTCGACGTTACGGCCAGCAGCTTGCGTTGCATCGACCGCATTTGCCGTGTCGGCACCTACACCGCGAATAGTGTTAGCGCAGCCCGCAGCAATACCCGCAACAAAAAGCAATGCTGCAACCTTGGAAATGGCCTTCAGGTTCATAGTCTCTCTCCGTGTAGGAATAGCGCGCGGTTTGCGCCAGATCAGTGACCCACATGCAACGCACGGCCCCGGAAAAAGTTCTCATCATCGCATGCGGAATGCTTGCGAGGGAGATTCTTGCGGTTAAGGCAGCAAACGGCCTCGATCATCTGGAATTGACCTGCCTCCCGGCAGAGTACCATTTTCACCCAGACCGCATCGCTCCGGGCATCGATGCGGCGATTACCAGAGCGAGAGCAGACGGGTGGGCGAACATCTTCGTCGGCTACGCTGATTGCGGGACCGGCGGGATGCTTGACCGGGTTTGCGAAAAGCATGCCGTCAAACGCATCGCCGGGCCGCACTGCTTTGCATTCTACCAAGGCCTTGAAGCGTTCGACGCGGTGTCCGATGGCGACATCACAGCCTTCTACTTCACCGATTTTCTGTGCCGTCAGTTCGATGCCTTCTTCATCAAGCCCTTGGGGCTTGACCGTCATCCGGAGCTGGCTCGCGACCTTTTCGGTAATTACGAAAAGGTCGTCTACCTTGCACAAACCGACGATGCGGAACTGGAAAAGGTGGCTGTCGACGCGGCCAAGATGCTGGGTCTCGCCTACGAAAAGCGCTTTACGGGATATGGCGACCTCATCCCTGCGCTCAGAGCAGCTGCCGTCCTCCACGAATTCATGAGCGACGTTCACACTGTCGCTTTTCAACCTGCCCGCGTCGTCCCGCAACAAGCGTATTGTGCCCAGCCCGGCAATTCTTCCATCACTCAGGAACGGAACTGAAATGGCTGATCTCATTATCGTTTATTGGCGGGATATTCCTGCGCAGGTGATCGTCAAGAAGGGAAGGCAGAGCGCCAAGCGCGAGCTGCCACTGCGCTTTACCGAAGCTATCGACATGTGCGCGATGCGCACCGGTGCCGGAGACACGGATGCCTATCTGGCTGAGTGGCGCAAGGCTGATCCTGTGCCCGTTAGCGACGACCTCGAAGCTGAGGCCGAAAAGGCATTCTCGTCGCTGGAAGCGGAATACGATCGGGAGCGGCTGGTTGCTTTGGTGAAAGCCGGCGGGCGGGAGACAGCTTGAGCCCTTACGCCCGATGAAAAAGAACAGCGATATAAGCAACTCGTTATATCAATTAGGAGCAAAACTTCTATGACACGCACCATCGTCGCCTCCGCGACCCGCGAAGTCATCATCGGCTTCGATCAGCCCTTCTGCGTGATCGGCGAGCGTATCAACCCGACAGGCCGAAAAAAGCTGGCGGCGGAGATGGTTGCCGGGAATTTTGACACTGTGCGCAGAGACGCCATCGAGCAAGTGGCTGCGGGTGCTACCATGCTCGACGTGAACGCCGGCGTGACGGCAGTCGATCCAAACGCGACCGAACCTGCGCTTCTGGTACAGACCCTGGAAATCGTGCAGGGTCTCGTCGACGTCCCGCTCTCAATCGACTCATCGGTTACAGCGGCCATCGAGGCGGCGCTGAAAGTGGCCAAGGGCCGTCCACTGGTGAATTCGGTGACCGGTGAAGAAGAGAAGCTCGAAGCAATCCTTCCTCTGTGCAAGAAATACGATGTGCCCGTCGTCGCTATATCCAACGACGAGACCGGCATCTCGCCGGATCCGGATGTCCGCTTTGCCGTAGCGAAGAAGATTGTTGAGCGCGCTGCGGATTACGGCATCAAGCCTCACGATATCGTCGTCGACCCTCTGGTGATGCCAATCGGAGCCATGGGCACCGCCGGTCTTCAAGTTTTCGCGCTTCTGCGCCGACTGCGCGAAGAGCTCAAGGTCAACACCACCTGCGGCCTGTCGAACATCTCATTCGGCCTGCCCCACCGTCATGGCATCAATGCTGCCTTCATCCCGATGGTGATCGGTGCTGGCATGACATCGGCGATCATGAACCCCTGCCGTCCGCAGGAGATGGAGATGGTTCGCGGGGCAAACGTGCTCAATGGCACTGACCGTGACTGCGCAAGCTGGATCAAGACTTACAAGGACTACAAGCCGGGTGAACATGCCGCCCCTGCCCCGGTCCAGGTCAATGCGCCCGGCGACACAGCCTCATCCAGCCGCCGCCGCGGTGGCCGTGAAGCGCGCAGAACTGCTGTGACCAACTAAGAAGCAAAAAAATGAAGCCGCCCGTCACCACCACCGACCCGCTTGTCCTCTTTATGCCCTCCGGCAAGCGGGGCAGGTTCCCCAAAGGCACAGCTGTGCTCGACGCTGCGCGTCAGCTCGGCGTGTATGTTGAAAGCGTTTGCGGCGGCCGCGCCACCTGCGGACGTTGCCAGGTGGTTGTGCAGGAAGGCAATTTTGCCAAGCACGGCATCGTCTCTTCAAACGATCACCTTTCTGCGAAGGGAGCCAAGGAAGAGCGTTACGAACGTGTGCGCGGACTGGCCGACGGACGCCGCCTCTCGTGCTCTTCGACGATTGAGGGCGACCTTGTCATCGATGTGCCGCAAGACACGGTCATCAATGCTCAGGTGGTACGCAAGGCAGCAACCGATCGGGTCTTTGAACGCAATCCTGCAGTTCGCCTTTGCTACGTCGAGGTCGATGAACCCGACATGCACAAACCGCTAGGTGACCTTGATCGCTTGAAAGTGATGCTTGAGCGCGATTGGGGCGTGAAAGAGCCGGCGATTGACGCCCATCTGCTTTCCGAGCTTCAGTCGGTTATCCGGAAGGGCGATTGGGGCGTGACAGCTGCCGTCCATCGCGATGAGGACGACCCTCGCCCCACAATTACCGCGCTCTGGCCCGGACTTCACAATGAAGCCTACGGAATTGCCTGCGACATTGGTTCGACAACGATCGCAATGCATCTCGTATCGCTGCTGTCAGGACGCGTCGTCGCATCAGCGGGTGCCTCCAACCCTCAGATTCGCTTTGGCGAAGATCTGATGAGCCGCGTCTCCTACGTGATGATGAACCCGGATGGGCGTCAGGCGATGACCGAGGCCGTTCGCGCGGCCTTGAGAGATCTGATTGGCAAAGTGTGTGCGGACGGCGGTGTTTCGCCGGATGACATTCTCGACGCAGTGTTCGTCGCCAACCCGATCATGCACCACCTGTTTCTCGGCATCGACCCTACGGAGCTGGGACAGGCCCCCTTCGCACTTGCGGTGTCGGGCGCGGTGCATTTGCGTGCACAAGATCTTGATCTGGAGATCAACCGGGGCGCCAGGGTTTACCTCCTGCCCTGCATCGCTGGCCACGTTGGTGCGGACGCTGCCGCGGCAGCACTATCGGAAGGGCCGCACCGCCAGGACAGCATGATGCTGCTCGTCGACGTGGGTACCAATGCTGAAATCATCCTCGGCAACCGCCACCGCACTGTAGCTGCCTCGTCTCCAACGGGACCGGCCTTTGAAGGCGCGGAAATATCGTCAGGTCAGCGCGCGGCGCCAGGAGCGATCGAGCGAGTCCGCATCGATCCTCAATCCCTCGAACCGCGCTTCCGGATCATCGGGTCAGAGAAATGGTCGGATGAAGAGGGCTTCGATGAAGAAGCAGCTCGCCTCGGCATAACCGGCATTTGCGGCTCGGCTATCATCGAGGTCGTTGCGGAGATGTTCCTCTCCGGCATCATCTCGGAGGACGGCGTCATTGATGGCCAGCTGGCTTCATCGTCTCCGCGCATCCTGCAGAACGGGCGAACATTCTCCTACCTGCTGCATGATGGCAGCCCGCGCATCACGGTGACACAAAATGACGTCCGTGCGATCCAGCTCGCCAAGGCAGCGCTCTACGCCGGAATTCGGCTATTGATGGAAAAGCAGGGAATCGAGACCGTCGATTCGATCCGGTTCGCTGGTGCGTTTGGATCCTATATCGATCCGAAATACGCCATGGTTCTCGGGTTGATCCCGGACTGTGACCTGGACGAGGTGAAGGCGGTCGGCAATGCGGCTGGAAATGGCGCGTTGATGGCGCTCCTCAACCGCACGCATCGTCGCGAAATCGAGGGCACGGTTCATCGGATCGAGAAAATCGAGACCGCGCTGGAGCCGAACTTCCAGCAATTGTTCGTCAATGCGATGGCGCTTCCAAACAAGGTGGACCCGTTCACGAAGCTCTCAGAGCAGGTCACGCTGCCACAACGCAAGGCGAGGAGCGGCGATAGTGCCGGCGGCGAGGCTGTCCCGCGCCGCAGGTCGCGCGAGGAGCGTGCCGCTCGTCGTTCCAGGGAATAGATGAAGCGCGTCCTGCGCTTCAGAACTTGCCCGTCTCGCGGAACGCTTCAAAGGTCGCGCGTATATGGTCAGCCGCAGCCCGGACGGGAGCGGACGCCTCGGGTGCAACCCGCATTGCAAGATGATAGTTCGACAGCTTCGGTAGCCCCTCGTTCGGGCCCAGCGCGACTATATCATCGCCAGTAAAGGAGCGAGGTAGCGGCGCGACGGCAAGATCTGAGAGGATTGCAGCCCGCTGCCCCGCCGTATGCGCACTCATGTAGGCGATACGATAGTCGCGTCCGCCCTTACTAAGCGCTTCCAAAGCATCTGCACGCCACACGCAGCCCTCCTCCCAGAGCGAGACCGGCAACGGGTCACGCAGATGCGCTGTACCCCCGCGAGCGCCGCCCCAGACGACAGGTTCGGTCAGGAGCACCTCAGCGTCCAGCGGGATTTCGCGGCACACCGTGAACAAGGTGATATCCAGTTGGCGCTCGGCCATGCGCCGCAAGAGCTGGCTACTCATGTCGATTGTTACATCGACCGCCACAGACGGATGCGTTTGCGCGAACCGCCGAAGCACGTTCGGAAGCACGCGCTCGCCATAGTCGTCCGGGGAACCGACGCGCACGACCCCCGAAATGTCCGGCAGAATGAACTTCGAAACCGCCTCGCGGTTGAGGGCTAACAAGCGACGCGCGTAGCCCATCAGCATCTCACCCTCGTTGGTGAGCGACACCGTGCGCGGATCCCGCGTGAAAACCGCGACGCCGAGTATCTCTTCGAGCTTCTTGATCTGCATCGAAACGGCAGATGGCGTACGAAACACCGCACTTGCAGCTCGGGTAAAGCTCCCCGTCTCCGCGATCGCCACGAAGGTTCTGAGGACATCGAGGTCCAACAGCGGCATCGGGTGATTCAGCGGCGCGTTCATTGGATGCTCCTACATCAACTTTTCTGATCCATCAGATCATTTCATTTCGTTTGATTGAACACTAGGCAGACCCCATAGTCAATCTGGTTCCAACAGAAGAAGTCCAGATTCAAGGAGAGTAAGATGTCTCTGCTGTCTACCGTCCGCCTGTTTCACGACCGGCTGCGCCGGCGTCATCGGCAGGCTCAGACAATACTTTTTGTTTCGAGTCTCCCGGCAGAAATCCAGAAAGATATTGGTTGGCCCGACATGCACGAGCGCTCCGTTTATTCAGACAAGCGCACCCGTCCATGACGCCGTGTCACGGCGCCGCCGACGGCTTGTCCATTGGCCGAAGGCGGCGCCTCCACCAATATTTCCTCTTACGCTCTATGGTTGTTTGACAGCTGATACTATTGTTCCATTGCGACGCTGCCAGTCCATTGACAACTCTATCTATTCCTGATGAGGCTTTGTTGATCGCGACATGACCTGTCTGCGGGCCACACTACCTATGAGGCAATCGTGTCCCTTAAATCTGCAGTCAAAAGGTCGATCGTATTCTTCCTTACACCCGAGTTTACAATGATCGCGTTCGCGACCGCGCTGGAGCCTTTGCGGTCGGCAAATAGAATGCTTGGCTACGAAGCATATCGCTGGCGCCTTGCAAGTGTAGATGGTCAGCCGGTACGTGCGTCCAACGGCGTTGAATGCGGGGTCGACACCTCCCTCGAAGAGGAACGTCGCCGCATGTCTGGCGAGGGTCGCCCATCGATGGTCATCGTTTGCTCGGGCTTGAACGTCGAAAACTATCGCCAGAAGAGTGTCTATGCGTGGCTAAGAGAGGAATATAATCGCGGCGTCGCCATTGGTGGCCTTTGCACGGGGGCTCACATTCTGGCGCAAGCGGGACTGCTGTCTGGCAAGCGCTGCGCGATCCACTGGGAGAACCTTCCTGGCTTTGCCGAAGCCTTCCCGAAGGTGAATGTCTATGCCGATCTGTTTGAGGTGGACGGCAACATCTACACCTGCGCCGGCGGCACCGCGGCACTCGACATGATGCTCAAGCTGATCGGTGAAGACTTCGACGACAATCTGGTCAATCGGGTCTGCGAGCAAGTGCTGACCGACCGCGTCCGCAGCCCGAGTGATCGGCAACGACTTCCACTGCGTGCACGTCTGGGCGTACAGAACTCGAAGGTTTTGACGATAATCGAGCTTATGGAAGCCAACCTTGCGGAACCGCTGTCGCTGCTTGAGATTGCCGATCATGTCGGTTTGTCGCGCCGCCAGATCGAGCGGCTGTTTCGCCAGGAGATGGGACGCTCACCCGCTCGCTACTATCTGGAGATAAGGCTCGACCGCGCCCGTCATTTGCTGATCCAATCAACAATGCCGGTTGTTGAGGTGGCGGTGGCGTGCGGCTTTGTTTCGGCTTCGCATTTCTCGAAGTGCTACCGGGAGCTTTATGCGCGCTCTCCACAGCAGGAGCGTGCCGACCGACGGCTCGCTGCCTGAGGCTTCACGGGCTGTCCCACATATTTCGCTGACGCCACATTTTTTCACCGATCATGCAATCGGTTCCCTCGCTTGAGGCGACACGGATTATCTGCGGTGCCTCAATGTCCGGTAAACCAGCGAGTTCGAGCACAAGTTTGCGGCGCACGGCCTCCGGAAATTGCGACCAGTCGTTGACCGGTATCATGAACGAGCCGGGCCCGCCGACGACGCAGGACTGGTAATAGAGGTCGAGTTCAGGAACGTCGTATGAGCTGATGAAGCCGTCTCCTCTCGTCATCAATGGCAGGCCATTGATGACGATGCCCTGCGCAAGCAGAGCATCGCGAGCGTCAGCGACCGGGGGGCCCTGATTGTTTGGGCCGTCGCCGGATATGTCAACGATGCGCTTCATTCCGACATATTCGCTTTCGGCGAACAGATCAGACGCGAATGTCAGCACTCCTGAAAGAGACGTACGCCGGGCTCTGGCTGGCGGGTGCATGGTAAGCTGCTGCGCAAATGCGGCCGCTTCGGCCTCATTGGAAATGACTGTCCACGGAACAACAACATCTTGCATCCGATCCCCTGCCCACTCAACGTAGGTAAGAGCGATCTTGCCGTGTATGCCATCAGTGATGGCACGCAGAACTTGCTCATGGGTTAGAGCGGCGACATAGCCGTCGCGCTGGATCGCCAGTTCGTCCGGTGACATCGACAGGGAGACGTCCACCGCGAGCACGAGCTCGACGTCCACCGGCTCCGCGAACACAGTTTTGGTTGCGGTTGTCACCGCTGCAGGTACCAAAGCCGCCAGTAAGGCAAGCTCTATGTGCCGTAACCGCGTCATCTATCGCAGAATACGGAATGTCGGCTACATGAACAGACCTGTTGAAGCCGAAACGCCAGCACCAACTTCACGATGACGTTACGTCACCCTCCCGCAGTTGGAGAGGGTGACTGACAATATCTTGTCTAGCTTCGCGGCTTCAGATTTTCCGGGTCGTACAACGGCTTGTACCCCACAGCCGCGACCTCAGCCGGGAAACGCTCGGTGAAGTATTCGACGGCCAGCTTCCGACCTTCCTGGGCATACTCATGCGGCAGGTAGGCGAGAGCGATGTTTTTGCCAATCGTCGGACCGAAGGCAACCGAAGTGGTGTACGAACGACGACCGAGCGAATCTACGAGTGTCTCCCCGGTCTCCGGGTCAACGACTGGCATGATGCCCACCGGGTAACGGGCAGTGCCGCTGGAATCTGTCGTGTCCGTCAGTACAAGAGTGCACAGCATCGCAGGCTGATGTGGTCGCGCCTTGTACTCCAGGTGCCTAGCTTTTCCACGAAAGTCTGCGTCCTTCACTTTCGGACGTGCAAGGTCCGCCTCGAGCAGATTGTACTGCGTAAGAAGATCCCCATTTTGCAGGCGCAGGCTTTTCTCCATTCGTCTTGAGTTTGCGTAGGTCTCGACGCCAACTGCAATCACGCCTGTTGAGCGCAGTGCATCCCAGACAGCGAGCCCGTCCTCGTAGCGCATGTGAAGTTCCCAGCCCTGCTCACCGACATAAGAGATGCGGAAGGCTGAGACTTCCTTTCCTGCAATCCGGATTGGCTTGATTGCAGCAAACGGGAAGTTCTCCGGCGAAAGGCCGTCAGGATCTTCAACCACCTTTTGCAGATTGGCCCGGGCGTTGGGCCCCCAGATGCCGATCGTGATGAACTTCTCGGTGACGTCAGTGATGGTGACGTCGAAGCCTTTGTCCTGCGCCACACGGCGCATGTAGTGATAATCGCGAGGCCCGGCATCGGCGCCATCAATGACCCGGCAGCGATCTGCCATGCGGATCACAGTCAGATCGGCCCGTACCATTCCCTCGTCATCGAGAAAATGGGTGTAAATGCCCTTGCCGATATTGCCGTCGCCACCAATACGAGCGGCGCAGAGCCATTCCATCAACGCGACATGATCCGGTCCCTCGACATCGTACATGGCGAAGTGAGAAAGGTTCACGATGCCGCAATCCTCGCTCATGGCGAGGTGTTCAGCATTTGAGACCCGCCAGAAGTGGCGATTATCCCATTCGTTCGCCCTGACCGGAACGCGATCGCCGTACTTTTCCAGAAGATGCTCGTTGGCCGCGTAGCCGTGGGCTCGCTCCCACCCTCCGAGTTCCATGAAATAGCCGCCAAGCTCAACTTCCCGCTCATAAAATGGGGAGCGCCGAATATTACGCCCGAAAGCAAACGGCTCGCGCGGATGGACGGCCGGGAAGTAGATCTTCTGTGCCGCCTCGCGGGTACGTGCTTCGATGTAGTCTTCAGTGAGCTGGTAGGGATAGAACCGCGAATAGTCGATGCTTGAATGGTCGACCACGGTGCGGCCGTCAGTCATCCAGTCCGCGAGAAGCTTCCCGTAACCGGGGCCATCCTTCACCCAGATACCGACGCAGTACCAAAGGCCGCGAACTTTCTGGCTTTCGCCGCATGATGCCCCGCCGCTGGCGGAAACCTGAAGGAGACCGTTAAACGAGTGGCTTTCATTGTAGCCGAGCTCGCCCAGGATCGGCGTCAGTTCGATCGCGCGCTCCAGCGGCTCGAGGATTTGCTCCATGTCGAGATCACGCTGGGATGGCGAAAGCCGCGCCTCATGCTTTTCAAGAAGGTCGCGCGGGTGGCAGAGTCGGGGATCCTCGGTCTCGTAATAGCCCCACTCGATCTGTCCTCCCTCGGTCGTCTTGGGATCACCCGTATCGCGCATATAGGCAGAGTTGCCCTGATCGCGCAGAAGCGGGTAGCCGATCTCCTTGCCGGTTCCTTCGAACTCATTGAAGGGTCCGAAGAAGGTCAGCGGGTGATCAACGGGCATCACCGGCAGGTCTTCTCCCACCATTTCCGCGATCACGCGCCCCCAAAGGCCTGCGGCAACGACCACATGATCGGCCTCTATGGTACCTCGGTGCGTCACCACGCCCTTGATCCGTCCATTCTCGACGATAAGCGATTGGGCCGGAGTGTTGGCGAAAGCCCGCACCTTTCCTGACTTCTCCGCTGCATCTACCAGCTTCCCGGCAACGGTCTGCGAACGCGGGATGACAAGACCTGCATCAGGATCAAACATGCCGCCCATGACCTGGTCCTGCTCGATCAGCGGGAACAGCTTCTTGATTTCCTCAGGAGAGACATAGTGGGCGCGCGTGCCAAATGCGCGGGCGGACATCAGCTTGCGCTTGATCTCCAACATCCAGGCGTCGTCACCTTTACGCGCGACCTCAAGACCACCGACGCGCGCGTAATGGCCCATCTTCTCGAAGAAATCGATTGAGTACTGCGTTGTCCAGACCGTCAGATAGTCGTGGGCGGTCGTGTAGCAGAAATCGGACGCGTGGGCGGTGGAGCCGATGTCCGTGGGTATGCCGGATTTGTCGATGCCGACAATATCATCCCATCCCCGCTCAACCAGATGGTGTGCGATCGATGCTCCGACGATTCCTCCGAGGCCGATGATTACGACCTTCGCCTTCTTGGGAAATTCTGCCATGCCCACTGCTCCGACACGAAATTGCCGGGCGACTATAGGGCTACGCCATGTGCGGCACGAAGCCTGTTTGCGACATTGCAGAAGCGCGGCGCGACGGCGCACACTTCCCGCTCGTGGGTGTCAAAGAAACTTGACCCGTCCTTCCCTGATCTCGAACTGTTCCGGCCCGGTCAGCACCTCCCGGTCACCGTTTGGTAAAGTGAGGAAACAGCCTTGCGAGCAAATCTCGATCGATTGACCCGCACCGATCGTGACCTGCGACTGGCTGCTGCCTTCGGCAATAACCAGGGTGTACTCGACCTCATCGAGATTCGTGATCGTGGCGGCGAGTAAAGGCGCCGGTACAATCGCCGCAAGGGAGAGCGTTGCGATCCTGAGTATCTTGGTCATGGGCTACTCGCCACCTCTACCGCACAACAAGCTCCACTGCCTGTCTTATCCGTATAGTCCAGCTTGGCTGAACGCCAACTGAACGAGTTCTCCGATCAGATCTTGATCCCCTCGGCCTTGAACCGCTCCACTATCTGGAAACGCAATTCATTCTTGAACGAACTGGTGCTGGCAATATCGGCGACGAACGCCTTGATCGTGAAGTTGAGAGCAGCATCGGTAAAGCCGTCGAACGTTACCGATGGCGCCGGGTTCTTGAGCGTCTGCGGATGAGCGCTGACAATCTCCATTAGAACGGAATGAACCTCACGAGCGTCGTTCGTGTAGTGGGCCAGAACGGGAATATCGACGCGCCCGAGCCGATTTCGGTGTGTCCAGTTTCCGACCGCTGCATTGATGAAGGTGGAATTGGGCATGATGACCGTCTGGCGCTGGAACGTCTCGATCTCGGTGGCCCGGACGCTGATTTTGCGGACATTCCCCTCAAAGCCACCCGCAACGATCCAGTCTCCAACCTTGAAGGGTCGCTCGGCCAGAAGGATGAGCCCGGAAACGAAATTGTTGACGATGTTCTGGAGGCCGAAGCCGATGCCAAGTGACAGCGCGCCAGCCACCAATGCGAGGTTGGAAAGGTCAATGCCCGCCGCTGAAAGACCGATCAAGCCAGCGAGGGCAACGCCGGCGTAACCGACGGCCGTGCTCACCGAATTGCGCACGCCTGCGTCAACCCGGCCGCGCGCCATCACCTTCCCGTCCAACCAGCGCTGGAACGCCTTGGTACCAAAATACCCTATCAAGAAGACCAGGATGCCGGTAACGATGCCGATCAGCGAGAACGAGAAGGAGCCGATTTTAATCTCATTGGCGAAATTATAGGTCCAGGAACTGATATCCCCCCACCGGAAGCCCCATTGGAGGAAGATCAGCGGCACGCCAATCGCCAGCACCAGGATGTTGATCACCATTGAGAGGATGAGGCCGATCTGGTCCTCGCTCGCTTCATCCAGCTTGAACCGAGCGCCCAGCTTTTTCCCCAGTCGACTGCGACTGAAAGCTCCTATTTCCGAGATCGCGCTAGCCGACAGATAGCCGACATACATCGTCGTCAGGATGGCGCCGGTAATGACAATCTGCTGCGCGATAAAACGGGCAAGGCCGATATATCCGAGAAGCGCAGCGACGAGTGTTCCGCCCCCGAGAAGGTAGAGGACGATACGAAGCAGCGGGTGCCACGCCTTGGGATTGCCTTCGTCATCTTCGTAGGGGCGCACCCTCGCGATGACGATGACAAGAATGCCAACCAGAATGGTGGCGAAAAAACTTTTGGCAACCGTCAGAGAAAGCGGCGAACGCATCACCTCGTTGACGCTGTTTCCGAAAAAATCAGCCGCAGTGACGAGGGCTGTCAGAAAGACAAGCCAGAACAGAGTGTGGGCTGCGGGCGTGCGCATTGGCAGGAGTCGCCACGCCGGAAGGTTCGGCGAAAAAAACGCGCTGGCCAGTCGGAAGACGAAAAAGACAACCGCGATCACGTTGAACAGCGCGACCATCAACTGCTCGATGTCGCGTCGAAGAATTCCGAAATAGTCGTAGAAGAACCACGTCAGCGCAAGGAAGACACACAATGCGGCGGTTGGGATAAGCGTCGACCAGAAGGTAACCGACAAACGACCGAGATATGACGGCGCAAGTTCGCCCGGCTCAGCCACGAACAGACGACCGAAGACCCTTCTGCTCCCAACTGCAAGCGTAATCGCGGCCAGAAGTGCAAGGCCGGTCGCGATCAGCACGCTGCTGAGCTTGTAGTTCAGGACGAAGCTCACCCAGGATCCAACCGCTGAGGCAACTTTCGCACTCTCGGCCCGCAGGTCCCTCCACACATCCTGATTGACTGCTGCGCTGATGTCATAGCGCCGCGATAGCGTGTTGGCGAAGAGATCGCGGCGGGTGCGCGCGATTTCCTCGATCATGCCGTTCACGCGCAGGGACAGTGCCTCAGCTTCACCCAAAAGCGTGTTGATGTCCGTCTTTTCAGCCGTCAGATTTTGCCGCTCGTCTGCGAGCGAAGCCGGTTCATCTTCAGCCGGATCTCCGATTTCGTCCAGGCGCGCGTTGAGGGTTTCCAGACGAGGTCGAAAGGAAACGCCACTGGCAAGGAGCTTGCGGTTGATCTCCTCTAGCTGCGTCCGGATTTCGACCAGCACCGCGTCGTCCGTCGCGTTCAGCTCCAACTGAGCTTTCAGCAGGTCCGTGCGCTTCGCGATGGCTGCAATTTCAGTGCGCTGCTCAGCGTTGACCTGCAGACCAGTTGCCTTGGTCGATGCGGCATCGTCCGCAACGGGCTCCTGCGCCAGCACCTGCCCTCCGAGCAAGAGCAGAAGGAGCAGCAGAACCCTGGTGAGAAAACGGATGGATAGCATCATGCGTGCTGGCGGTCCTGAGCAAGATCGAGACCGGAATAGTTATGTAAGCAGACCAGATGGGGCAAGTCGACGAAGCGGCATCTTTGCCTACCGCACGAAGCTCACAAACTCTTCCAGCGGTGCGCGTTCGGTGCGCAGGCTGTTCTCCGGCTTGCTTTCGTCCTCATAGCCAAGGGCCATGCCGCACACGACGATCTCTTCTTCGGGGATGCCAAGCAACGGCCTGATCAAACGGTGATACGGCGCGAATGCAGCTTGCGGACAGGTATGAAGGCCCCGCCCGCGCGCGGCGATCATGATCGACTGAAGGAACATGCCATGATCGATCCAGGAGCCCTTGTTCAACCGGCGGTCAATCGTGAAGATCATACCGACCGGAGCATCGAAGAATGTGAAGTTGCGATCATGCTGCGCACGCATCTTCTCCACTTCGCGGCGGCCAATCCCGAGAAGACTGTAAAGCGCAAAGCCGACAGTACGCCGGCGTGTCAGATAAGGTTCGAAGAAGCTGTCGGGGTAATAGACATATTCGTCCCAGACCGCCTTTTCAGGACGGATTCCGGAATTCAGAATAGCATCAGAAAGCTGCTGCTTCTTCTCGTCGGAGACGACGTAGACTTTCCAGGGCTGCATATTGGTCCCGGAGGGAGCCCGCGACGCGACGCGCAAGATGTCTTTAATCGTCTTCTCATCAACACGATCGGGCAGGAAGGCGCGGACTGACTTTCGAGAATCGAGTGCCTCATCAACAATGCTAGTAGTTTCGGACGTCCCGATCTTCGCGTCTGGTGAGAGCATTTCACGCCTTTCGGTGCCTAGGGCAAAATAACCTCCCTGGAAACCTCGCATAGGCGAAACTGGCACGGCGCGCAAATCCTTTGGCCCAGCCGGTCCTCCAGCTTGCGGAACTGCGCGCGGCCCTCAATCATGTCTGCTGCTGCATGAGATACTAAGGGAGGAGACATGTCAGAGCTTCCAGCAACCGCGCGGGTGGTCATCATTGGTGGCGGTGCCGTTGGGGTGTCATGCCTGTACCATCTGGCGAAGGCCGGCTGGACTGACTGCGTCCTTCTGGAGAAAAATGAACTGACGTCTGGGTCCACCTGGCACGCAGCCGGAAACGTGCCGACCTTTTCTTCATCGTGGTCGTTGATGAACATGCAGCGCTATTCTGCGGAGCTCTATCGAGGCCTCGCAGAAGAGGTCGACTATCCTATGAACTATCACGTCACCGGGTCATTGCGCCTGGCTCACAGCAAGGAGCGGATGCGCGAGTTTCAGCGCGCCAAGGGCATGGGCCGCTACCAAGGCATGCATATTGACGTCATCGGCCCCGAAGAGATCCGCAGCCGGTATCCGTTCCTCGAAACGCATGACCTCGTTGGAGCTCTTTACGACCCGAATGACGGCGACATCGACCCCGCGCAGCTCACGCAAGCACTCGCCAAGGGAGCTCGCGATCTCGGAGCAAAGATCATTCGCTTCTGCCCCGTCATCGGGGTTCGTCGTGAGAACGATGAATGGGTGATCTCTACCGAAAAGGGCGAAATACGCTGTGAAAAGGTCGTCAATGCCGCCGGCTACCGCGCCGCCGAGGTCGGCAGGATGTTCGGCCGTGACGTGCCGATGATGGTGATGAGCCATCAGTACATCCTCTTTGACGAAATCCCCGAGCTGAAGGCCTGGTCGGAGGAAGTCGGCCACAAGCTGCCGCTGCTGCGCGATGTCGATTCCTCCTATTATCTGCGGCAGGAAAAGCACGGCATGAATCTCGGCCCCTATGAGCGCAACTGCCGCGCCCATTGGGCAACGCCTGACGATCCTATGCCGGACGATTTTTCGTTCCAGCTTTACCCCGACGATCTCGAGCGCCTCGAATGGTATCTTGATGATGCCGTCAAACGCGTGCCCATCCTCGGCACCGCGGGCCTTTCGAAAGTCATCAACGGCCCCATCCCTTATGCGCCAGATGGCAATCCACTGATCGGGCCAATGCCCGGCGTGCCCGACGCCTATGAGGCCTGCGTCTTCACCTTCGGGATCGCTCAGGCAGGCGGTGCCGGAAAGGTGCTGGCCGAATGGGTGACCGAGGGCGCAACCGAGTGGGACATGTGGTCGTGCGATCCACGCAGGTTCACGAGCTTTGCCGCCGAGCCCTCATACGCGATTGCGAAAGGGATGGAGATTTACGGCAACGAGTATGCCATCCAGTTTCCACGTCATACCTGGCCCGCTGCACGTGGCATCAAGAAGTCTCCCCTACACGACCGCCTCGCGTCGTTAGGTGCGCAGTTTGGCGCCTATAATGGCTGGGAACGCGCCAACTGGTACGCTATGCCAGGCGACGATACCTCGGAAGCCTCGACGCAGACATTCGATCGCGACGGGCCCTGGTTCACCCGCATACGCGAAGAGTGCCATGCGGTGCGCGATGCAGCCGGCATCCTCGACCTCCCCGGCTTCTCGCGCTTCCGTCTGCAAGGCGATGGCGCACGTGCTTGGCTCTCGTCGCTGATCACCGGCTCGGTTCCCAAACCCGGCCGGATCGGCCTTGCCTACTTCCCAGATGAGAGGGGGCGCATTGTCACCGAAATGTCGGTTATGGCCGTTGGTGAGGAATCCTTCTTCCTGATCACAGCAGCGGCTGCCGAGAGCCACGACTTCGAGTGGCTTCGAAACCACCTGCCGCAAACGACTCAAATGACTCTTGATAACGTCACGGAGGGCTTTTCATGCCAGATCCTGACTGGACCCAGATCGCGCGACATTCTCGCTGAAATTTCCAACGCCGACGTCACCCAACCCTGGCTCACACACCAGTCGGCGCAAATTGGCGATCACTGGTGTCAACTCGTCCGCGTCTCCTTTGCAGGTGAACTTGGCTGGGAAATCCACTCGAAGGTTGAGGATACTGCTGCCATCTTCGACAGGGTTTGGGCTGCCGGACAAAAGCATGGCCTGAAGCCCTTCGGCATGTTCGCCCTCGATTCTTTGCGTCTCGAAAAAGCCTACCGGGCGTGGAAGACGGAGCTTTCCACGGACTACACCATCCTGCAGGGTAGGCTTGAGCGCTTTGTTCGCCGGGACAAATCCGACTTCCCAGGCAAAGCCGATCTTGAGCGCGAGAAGCAACTGGGTTCATCAAAAAAATTCGTGGTTCTGACCATCGACAATCCGGGGCCGTGCGATGCACCCTATATGTCGACGCTCTGGCACGATGGACAGATCGTCGGAGAGACGCTTTCGGGCGGATGGGGCCACCGGGTTGACCAATCAATAGCCTTTGCCATGCTGCGCCCGGATCTTGCGGTTCCGGGCGATAAGGTTGAGATGGAAATATTCGGCGACCGCTTCACTGCAACGATCCATCCGGACCGCCCTCTGTGGGACCCGGAGAATGAGCGGCTGAGAAGCTGAGCCGCAGGAGACAGAGAGACGTAGAATGCCAAAGCTTTCATCGCGCGTCGCAGGTATCACCCCTTCCGGCAAGGATGGCTGGGAGGTTCACTTCGAGGCCATGACCCGTAAGCAAGCCGGTGAGCCGATCATCATGCTGTCGGTCGGCGACCATGATTTTCACACGCCGGAGGCGACGGTGGAGGCCTGCATTCGCGAACTGCGTGCCGGTCATCATCACTATACCCAGCTTCCAGGCATCCCGCGTCTGCGCGAGGCGATGGCAGAGGCATCCAGTGCCTGCACCGGGGTTGAAACATCATCGAGCGAGATCCTTGCGAATCCGGGCGGTCAGGCTGCACTCTTCGCTGCGACACTCGCCGCAGCTGATCCCGGCGATCACGCAATCATCATCTCGCCCTACTACGCCACTTACCCACCGACATTCCGATCAGCTCAAGTGGATGTCTCGGTGGTGGATGCGCTTGCCGAAGATGGTTTCCAGCCACGCGCCGAAGCGATCGAGGCTGCGGTAAAGCCGAACACGCGCGTCATCCTGATCAATACGCCAAACAACCCGACAGGTGCGGTCTACAGCCGTGAAACGCTCGAGGGCATTGCAGACATTTGCCGCAAGCATGATTTGTGGCTGATTTCGGACGAAGTTTACTGGACCATCGCCGGTGACCGCGAACACATTTCCCCGCGCTCTTTGCCCGGCATGGCGGAGCGCACTCTCGTCGTGAACTCGATGTCAAAGAGCCACGGCATGACGGGATGGCGCGTTGGTTGGCTGACCGGGCCAGAGAGCGCAATCGAAACCCTTGTGAGCCTGAACCTTGTTTCGACCTACGGTCTGCCCGATTTCCTCTCACGCGCCGCGATCGATGCGCTTGAAAACTCGCATGGCGTCGCGAAAATCGCTGCGCGATATTCCAGTCGGCGTACCGTCTTTCTTGATGCGGTGCGCAGCATGAACGGCATAAGCGTGCGCGGCTCCGAAGGTGGCATGTACATCATGCTGGACGTTTCAGAACTGGAGACTGACGATGAGGCCTTTGCCTGGGGCCTTCTCGAAAAGGAGCAGGTCGCAGTCATGCCAGGCAGCAGCTTCGGCCAGTCCGCGGCCGGGCACATCCGCATCAGCCTCTGCCAGCCAGACGACCTGCTTCGCGAGGCGGCAGGTCGGATTGCCCGCTTTGCAGGCACATATGCGGATCAGAAGCTCGAACGCCGAGCCTGATCCAGTGATTACCAGCGTTCGAACATGTCTTCGAACGGATCACGCTCGCAGGCATAGACTTCGCATCGCTGCGTGTCCCTCGTGCTGATCACTCTGGGGCGAGGCACATTCGGGATATCGCAGAAGCGCCGCGCCGAGACGAAACGTTCGTAAGTATGCTGTCCTGTCGTGACGACAGCAGCGCCACGTTGCCAGATAAGCTCTTGAACCTGCTCGCAGGTCATCCGTCGCGCGTCGGGCCGACCCTGCGCCAATGCAGGCGCAGTAAACGCCGCGATAAACACGAGCGCAGTCGCGATACGTCCTCGCATGACATGTTCCTTTCTATATACAGCTTTTGCAGTGATGTAGCTCGTTAAGACAACTCGAACAGACCTGCTTGAAGTTGATGTTGAACTTCAATCGATTTAAAGAATTTTCACAATTTTAGGAGGATGCCGTGAGCGAGACTTTTGTAATTGCGCAGGGCGGCGGCCCGACTGCCGTGATCAATCAAACGCTAGCAGGCATTGTGCTCGAGGCGCGACGCCAGCATCCCGGTTGCCGTATTCTCGGATCTAAGCACGGCGTGCGTGGCATTCGTGATAGCAACTTTGTCGATCTGACGGATATCCCAGAGGCCCGGCTTAGGCAGATCGCAGCCACACCCAGCGCGGCGCTCGGCTCCACCCGTGACAAGCCAGACGCGGCGTATTGCGAGCAAATTCTGAAAGGCCTGCGGAACATAAACGCGACCGCCTTCGTCTATATTGGCGGCAATGACACGTCGGGCACACAAGCGATCCTGCGCGACGCCTCGGATGGCTTCATCGCCTTCGTCCACGCACCAAAGACGATTGACAATGACCTTGAAGAAAATGACCACACGCCGGGCTTCATCTCGGCAGCGGAATTTGTTGCCGGCTCGTTCCTGTCAGTAGATCTCGACTTCTGCGCCCTGCCCGGCCTCTATTGCGGCATCGTCATGGGCCGTCACGCCGGCTTCCTGACCGCTGCATCCGCTGCATGGCGTCTCGATGAAGAAAGCGGTCCGCATCTCGTCTACGTGCCAGAGCGTCCTTTCGCACGCGCCCGCTTCGTTGATGACGTCAAGCGCACAATGGCCAAACATGGCCGCTGCGTTGTCGCCATCTCGGAAGGCATTTCCGCGCCGTCGGGCAAGTCCATGGTCGAAGAACTCGTCGCGCCCGACCGGCTGGAACGCGATGCGCATGGCAATGTGCGCCTTTCGGGCACCGATCTCGGCCAGGCCATTGAGCGCGTCATCGCCGAAGACCTCAAGGGCATCCGCGCCCGCGTTGACACGTTTGGCTATCTGCCACGCGGCAATATCGGCATGATCAGCGAAGTCGACGCAGGCGAAGCGTTTGAGGCTGGCGCCTACGCCGTCACCGTTGCCGGTGAAGGCGGTGGCTCGGTTGCGCTGAAATTTGATGGTGAGAAAACCGTAACCCGCCGCGTGCCGCTCGAGAACGTCGCCGGCAAGACCCGCCACATGCCTGACGATTTCCTCGACGCAGAGGAAAATCGCCTGTCGGCAAAGGGGATCGCCTATCTCGAAAGGCTGGTGCCGCGCCGCTTCGACCCGGCAAAGCCCTTTGTGTAAAATCTAGGCGAAACGGCACTCCACCGTGCCGTACGGACCAAAGTCCGCAACGATATGCGAGCCGGATGGTGCTTCCACCGGCCGCACAAACGAGCCCGACAAAACGATCTCACCAGCGCGAATGCTGTCGCCATAGATGGCAAGGCGATTGGCAAGCCAGGCAATGCCGGCAGCCGGATCGTTGAGCACGCCAGCGCCAAGGCCGGTTTCCTCAACCTCGCCATCGCGCAAGACAATCGCGCCTATCCAGCGCATGTCGATCTGGTGCGGATCAAGCTTCTGATCGCCGATGACGATGCCGGCATCCGCCGCATTGTCCGCGATCGTATCGCAGATATTGCGGGTCTTTTTCGTCTCGGGATCAACACGCAAGATGCGTGTATCGAGGATTTCGAGCGATGGCGTGACGTAATTCGTCGCTGCCAGAACGTCATCGACGGTGACGTCCGGCCCTGCCAGATCCGACTTCATCACAAACGCGATTTCCGCCTCAATGCGCGGCTGGATGAAACGATCCTTGGCGATCGTCGCGCCGTTCTCAAACAGCATGTCGTCGAACAGGATGCCGGAATCTGGGATATCGATGTTCAGCGCCTGCTGCATCGCCTTCGACGTCAGGCCGATCTTGCGACCGATGATCCGGCGTCCATCTGCGAGCTTCTTTGCCGTCCACGCGCCCTGAACGGCATAGGCGTCGTCCATGGTCATGCCAGGATATCGCAGCGACAGAAGGCCGATTTGCTTGCGTGTGCGCTCGGCCTCATCAAGCGCTGCAGCGGCGTCCTTCGCCGCTTGCGGGGTCATTGAGCTGCCTCGTCGACAACGCCATTGCGCAAAATGCCGATGCCTTCGGCTTCAACTTCGACCACATCACCCGGCTTCAGCCAGACCGGCGGGTCGAGACGCGCGCCAGCGCCCGTCGGCGTGCCGGTGACGATCACATCGCCCGGCACCAACTTGGTGAAGGTCGAGATATAATTGATCAGGCGGCGGAACGAGAAGATCATGCGCGAGGTCCGATCGTCCTGACGCACTTCGCCGTTGACGCGGGTCGTCAGGCGAATGTCGGCGATCTGCGCTTCATCGGTGAAGGGGATCAGCCACGGCCCCATCGCGGCCGAGGATTCAAAGTTCTTGCCCTGCGTAACATTGAATTTGGCGTGGCGGACCCAGTCGCGGATTGTGCCTTCATTGCAGAGACTTAGCGCCGCAATGTGATTCAACGCATCGGCTTCGGCAATATGGCGACCACCCTTGCCGATGACGATGACGACCTCACCCTCATAGTCGAGCTGCTCGGACGCGGTCGGGCGCACCAGCGGCTGCCCATGAGCCACGAAGGAGCGCGCAAAACGCGGGAAGAGCGAGGGGAAGCGCGGTGCCTCCTGCCCGTCCTTGTACTCCTCGTTGCGGTCCGGATAATTGACCCCGACGCAGATGATCTTTTCCGGCGAGGCCAAGGGCTTCAGAAGCGTGATCTCGTTTTCGAAATAGGTCACCGGGTATTTTTCGCCGAGGTCAGCGAGTTCCAAAAGGTCACCCTGCTCGACCACGGCCTGCAAGCTTGCCCACCGGTCGCGAAAGCGTGGCCAAAGGTCGATCATGCCGCGATCGGTCATGACGCCGTATCGGTCGGCGCCCTCGGCATGGAAACTTGCAAGGCGTGGTCTGGTCATGTCTGGTCTCCCTTACGGCGCGATGATCGGCTGCGCCTTGAGCGATGGCTCGCTCACTTCGACTTCGGGGAATACCGTACCTTCCTCGAACCAGCTACGGGGTGCAGGCGCTCCCCACAGGGTCTGACGCTGCGGATCCTTGAGGTCCCAGCGGATCGGCTCGAGATCCGGATCGCAGGTCTGGTAGTCCGAGCAATAGATTTCGATGCGGTGGCCATCGGGATCACGAACATAGAGGAAGAAGGCGTTCGAGATGCCGTGACGGCCCGGACCACGCTCGATATTTGGGAGGTAGCCAGTCGTCGACATCAGATCGAGCAGATCGATGATGTTGAGCGGCGTCGGAACCCAGAATGCGGTGTGGTGGAGACGCGGGCCGCGACCATTGGTGAAGGCAACGTCATGGACGCCGCCCTTGCGGTGCATCCAGGCTGCCCACAGCTTCTCGGTTTCAGAATCTTCCGTGTACTCGGTGACGCGGAAGCCCATCTCGTTCCAAAACGCGACCGACTCGTCGACATTCGTGGTGAAGAAGTTGAAGTGGTCGATGCGAAGCGGCTTCACGCCCCGGTAAAGCGCGTATTTCTGATGGATCGACGGCAGACGGTCCATCTTGTGGTAGAACTCGAGCGGCACACCGAAGAGGTCCGTGGTGCGCAGCGTACGGCCCTGATGCGGACGCTCAACATAGGAGACCGGCAGGCCCTTACCCTTGAAAAAGGTTTCGGCGCGGTCGATGTCTTCTTCCGAAAACACCTTGAAGCCCATGACATTGGCGACTGGCACATCGCCCTTCTTGAGGACGATGCAATGGTGGCCGCGCTCTTCCATGGCGCGCAGGCACAATGTGTCGCTGTCTTCGTAAGTCACCTGCAGGCCGAGCGTGTCGGCGTAAAACGCCTTGCTCGCCGCCAGATCGCGAACGACCAGTTCGACATGGCTCAGACGCAAAATATTGAACGCAGGCGTCAGGTTAGGTGATGGTACTGGCATATGCTCCTCCGCTTTTCCACTTTCCAGACTGGCGAGGAAAAGCCTCCAAGTTCTTGTTCTTAATC
The DNA here is from genome assembly GCF_016124105.1 of Aquamicrobium zhengzhouense. Taxonomy (GTDB): domain Bacteria; phylum Pseudomonadota; class Alphaproteobacteria; order Rhizobiales; family Rhizobiaceae; genus Aerobium; species Aerobium zhengzhouense. The sequence continues at coordinate 117,747 of NZ_JADGMQ010000001.1, read as the reverse complement.
AACCGCCAAGTTTCGGCACAGCGTGCGCGACCGTGGCGAACGAGATGTTTTTGGTTTCCATGTAGAAGTCGAACGACCAGTCGCCGCCATCGCGGCCAATGCCCGAACTCTTCGCGCCACCGAACGGCGCTGGCAGGTGGCGGACATTTTCCGAATTCACCCAGATCATGCCGGCTTCCATCGCATCCGAGAACCGGAAGGCGCGGGTGACGTCCGACGTCCAAAGATATCCGGCAAGGCCATAGTTGACGTCATTGGCCAGCGCGATCGCCTCGTCCTCGTCCTTGAACGGGATCGCCGTCAGGACCGGCCCGAAGATTTCCTCCTGGGCGATGCGCATCGTGTTGTTGGCATTGGTGAACAGCGTCGGCTCAACGAAGCAGCCTTCGCCATCAACCTTTTTGCCACCAATTGCGATCGTTGCGCCCTCCTCCTTGGCGAGGTCGAAATACGACAGAACTTTCTCCTCGTGATCCGGATGGATCAGCGGGCCGATCACCGTCTTCGGATCGAGCGGATGGCCGATCTTGATGCGCTTGGCCTTCTCGGCGACCATTGCGACGAACTCGTCATGGATCGAGGCTTCAACGAGTAGACGCGACGACGAGGTGCAGCGTTCGCCGTTGAGCGAGTAGATCATGAAGACCGCAGCATCTGCCGCGCGTTCAAGGTCAGCATCGGCAAAGACGACGACCGGGTTCTTGCCGCCGAGTTCGAAGTGGACGCGCTTCAGCGTATCGGCGCCCTGCTTCATGATCAGCGAGCCGGTGCGGCTCTCGCCGACAAAACCAATTGCCTTAATGTCCGGATGCTCGGTCAGCGCCTTGCCGGCCTCATCGCCAAACCCGTTAACGAGGTTCCAGACGCCTTTCGGCAGACCGGCTTCCTCGGCGATTTCGACAAGCAGGCGGGCGGTCAGCGGCGACAGTTCAGCCGGCTTGTGAACGACGGTGCAGCCAGCCGCCAGCGCCGGGGCGATCTTCCACGTCGACAGCATGAACGGCGTGTTCCACGGCGTAATGATGCCGACCGGGCCGATCGGCACGCGCGTCGTCATATTGACCTGGCCCGGACCACGCAGCGCTTTGCCGTCGCGCGCTTGCGGTGCGCGATCTGCAAAGAAGCGGAAGTTTTCAGCGCCGCGCAGTGCCGCCTTCGACATGAACTTCAGCGCCTGGCCGGTATCCATGCATTCGACAAAGGCGATCTCTTCGGCACGTGCGACGATCGCGTCGGCGACCTTGTGCAGGATCTTCTTGCGCTTGTCGCCATCCATGCGCGACCACTCGCCGAACGCTGCCTTGGCAGCCTTTGCGGCGCTGTCTATGTCTTCCGCCTTGCCGCGCGCAACGGTGGCCAGCCGCTTCAGGTCGATCGGCGAGATCGTCTCAAAGGTCGAACCATCGGCCGCATCAACAGCTTCGCCGCCGATCTGGTTCTTGACCCCCTCAGCGCGAAAACGTTCGAGCCAGGCTTGGGCTTTCTTCAAATTGTCTTCGAATTCAGACATGGAACCTCCCTCAGGCACCGCGCAGCCGCGCGTGCATCGAATTCTTTTTCCAGTTCAGGTCGGCATCGAGTTCGTCCATAACGAACGAGAGCGCGAAATGCGGGGTGGCAAAAAGGTCTGCGAGATAGGCGACTGCCGCTTTGTAAATGTACTCGCCGGCGGCCTTGCGGTCTTCGACCGAGCGCCCTGCCCCAACCCGCAAACTCAGATGCACATAGGCATTCTGCGGGTCGTCATCGGCGATGACGCAATGATCGGCCCGCAGCGCCCGTACCCGGATGCCACCGATCTCGAACATGCCCGTTTCGACCATCGCGCGATGCAGTGCCTGACACAGCGCGCGAATATCGATCTGCTCCTCCAGATTGGCCGAATAATCGACCGTCATGTGCGGCATGACACCCTCCTCCAAACAGGGCTATTTAGTTAACGTGTGAATTAAAATAACCCACTTGTCAACCACCGCGATCAACTTGCTGGAAACTATATGTCAATGAAGAGGTGCCACCATTTGTGAACGCGTCCGGTTGGACAAGCTCACGACGCTGCGTTAGTTTTTCCGCATGCTGACTGCGCTTGTTCGCCACATTTGCTTGCTGATTCCGGTATTGGATATGGATCTGCGGGCAAGGGCGGAACCGAAGGCCTCGGCTGTGTTCATCGTAAGGTGAGTACACTTCAGATGTGGGCCTTCGACCATGTGTGAGTCGACAGTGCGAGGAGTATCTTGACCGAGCAGAGCCCGCCCACCAGGCGCTGGAGCCGGTTGTGTGTTGCCGCCCTTAGCGCAACATTTCTCGCCGCGCCCCTTCCAGCATATTCGTTCGAACTCTTCGGCATTCACCTCTTCGGCAAGAAGAAGGCGGAGACCGCCGAGGATATGACGATTGGCGAACCACAAAATTATCAGGTCGAGTTTTCCCTCTCAGGGGAAAACGAAGACCTTGAAAGCGTGCTGAAAGCCGCATCAAACCTTTGGAGTGATCGCGAGGAGCCTGCCTCCGGCGCAGCTGGTCTGATCGCAAAGGCGCGCGCGGATTACCGACGCCTGCTCGCTGCGCTCTATGGCGAAGGCCACTACGGTGGCACGATCTCAATCCGTATCGACGGCCGCGAGGCCGCCGACCTGCCACCTGATGCCAGCGTCGCGACCGTGGCCAATGTCAACGTCCGCGTTGATCCGGGTCCGACATTCATTTTCCGCAACGCGGAAATCGTCAATCAAGCACCTGCAACGGACAACAAACGGGACGTCGTCGCTGACCCTCGTGACGAAGGCTACGCGTCAGGTGAAACCGCTCGCTCCGCGACCATCCTTCAGGCCGAACGACTGGCAGTCGAAGCGTGGCGCCAACAGGGGCACGCAAAGGCAATCATCGCCAACCGCAGAGTTGAGGCGGCGCATGACGCAGATGTCATCGATGCCACGCTCACCGTCGATCCAGGCCGCAAGGCGTTTTACGGCCCGGTGACGGTTCAGGGTGCAGAGCGGATCGACCCGCAATGGCTTGCCTGGATGACGGGAATTCGCGAGGGCGAAGAATACGATCCGGACGATTTGAAGCGTGCCTCCACCCGGATTGCCCGTCTCGACCTATTCAGCGCTGCGCGCTTCCACGAGGCAGACGAACTGGGTCCCGGTGGTTTGTTGCCGATCACCTACATCGTGCAGGAACGCAAGGCTCGCCGTTTTGGCGTCGGCGGCACCTGGTCGAGCATTGACGGGCTTGGCGTCGAGGCGTTCTGGCTGCACCGCAACCTCTTTGGTCGGGCGGAGCGCCTTCGCATTGAAGGCAAGGTCGGCGGAATTGGCGAGACACTGAAGCCGGATGAGTTCACCTACCGGGTTGGTGCAACCTTCGTTAAGCCGGGCGTATTGACGCCGGACACGGATTTTTCCGCGTCCATTTTCGGCGATCGAGAAGTGCTCGAAGCCTATACGAGAACCGCAATTACCGGCACGGCAGGCTTCTCTCACATCTTCAACGAAGAACTGTCCGGGAAAATCTTCGCGACAGCTGCGCAATCGCGCTATGACGATGACGAGTTTGGCCGCCGCGACTTCACGACCTTCGGACTACAGGGCACCCTCACCTATGACAGCCGCGACAATCCTGCGGATGCCACGGAAGGCGTGTTCCTTGAGGCGAACCTGACCCCGTTTTACGAGTTCCAGTACGGTAACCCCGGGGTCAAAGCGGTCGCGGAAGCACGAGCCTATTACGGGTTCGGTAAAGACGACCGTTTCGTTCTCGCCGGTCGGGTCAAGATTGGCTCCCTCGTCGGGCCTTCAGTCGCCGAATTGCCGCCGGACCTTCTGTTCTTCGCCGGTGGCGGTGGCTCGGTCCGTGGCTATGCGTACCGCAATATCGGCGTCACCACGCCCGCAGGAAACGTGATCGGCGGGCGCTCGCTGGGTGAAGCTTCCATTGAAGCGCGCATGCGCGTTACCGATTCGATTGGCGTCGTCGGTTTTGCTGACATTGGTTACGTCGGCGCTGACACCATTCCCGATTTCAGCGAGGACGTCCGAATCGGTGTTGGTGCCGGCCTGCGCTATCTGACAGGGCTCGGACCGATCCGTCTTGATGTTGCAGTTCCCCTCGATCGTCGAGTCGACGATCCAAGCGTGGCTGTCTATGTCGGCATAGGACAGGCGTTCTGATGCGTATCCTCATTGCACTGCTCCTCTTCCTCTTCGCCGCTCCATCTTTTGCGCAAGATGCTACACCAGAGGAGGAGCGTGGATGGCTGCTGTCATTCATCGAGGACACGATCTCCGCCCCCAACCGGCAGGTTCGGTTGCAGAACATTCAGGGTGTTTTGTCCTCTGACGCGGCTATCGGGCTGATCACCGTCTCAGACGCCGACGGCGTGTGGCTCCGTATCGAGAACGCTCGGATTGTCTGGAGCCGGACCGCGCTGGTTTTCAGCCAACGCCTTCAGATCGATACACTCGCCGCAGACCTGATCGAAGTTGTCAGGCAGCCTTTGCCAGACGAAAGCGCTCCCGCTCCTGAAGCGACGTCGTTCCAGATCCCGGAGCTTCCGGTCGCGGTCAATCTCGATGCTCTCGAAGTGCCCCGCGTGGTGTTTGGTCCCAATGTGTTTGGTCTGGCGTCCGAGCTTGCGATCACAGGACGTATCCGCCTTGAGGATGGCAATCTTGACACCGCTCTCGACATCACCCGCCTCGACGGCCCGGGCGGCCAGTTCGACCTTGCGGCGACCTACACACGCAAAAGCGAGCAGCTGGACGTTTCGCTCAACCTTTCTGAGCCAGAAAATGGCCTTGTCGCGAATCTCTTGAATATTGAAGGCCGCCCTCCAGTCGCCCTGTCCCTGACAGGTAGCGGCCCCCTATCAGGACTTGATCTGGCACTCACGCTGGACGCGGACGGTGAACGCACCCTTACGGGAGAGATGGCGCTTCGTCGCCAGGCAGACGGACTTGCCTGGGACACGAATCTCGGTGGCCCAATTGCCCGGTTGATCCCCGCGCAGTTTCGCGACTTCTTTGGCTCCGAAACTCGCCTTACCGCCAATGGCGTCTCCCTTGATGCTGGTGGCATGCGTCTTGACGCACTCAACCTGGACAGTGGCGCGCTCGACCTGACCGCCTCTGCAGAAACCAGCGCCGACAGTTTTCTGCGCCGCCTCAATCTCAAGGCGACGTTGGATGACGGCACCAATGGCAGCGTTATCTTGCCGGTTCCGGGCGGCGAAACGACCGTCAACCGCGCTGACTTCACCCTCTCATTCGGCGAAAGCGCCAATGAGGAATGGACTGGTCTTCTGACGGTCAAGGATCTTGCTACCGCTGAATTCGCAGCCGCCAATACCGAAATAACTATGGGCGGCGCTGCCCAAAATCTGGACCGGCCTGAAGATCGCCGTGTTACCTTCACGGTTGGCGGCGGCCTCAGCGGCATCGTTGCCAAGCGGGCCGATGTTGGGCAGGCGCTAGGCGACCGGATCGATCTTGACGTCATCGGCTCGTGGAATGCGGGCGAAGCAGTGAAACTGGCGCAGGCACTGCTTTCTGGGAATGGCTTGGCGATATCGCTTGTTGGCGAATTTGCCGAAATGGCATTCAACGGTGACATCGCCGTCAAGGCCGACAGCATCGCACCATTCTCAGCAATCGCAGGTCGCGATCTGGCTGGCTCACTCGACCTTCGCGCCAACGGCACGGTAGAGCCGCTAACCGGCGCGTTCGATCTCACCATCGACAGCGCCAGCAATGAACTCTCCGTCGGCATCGACGCCGCTGATAATTTGCTCGCGGGACGAACGACGATCACCGGCAAGGTTGGGCGTGGCGAACAGGGCCTGGCTGTGAGCGACCTGCGGGTCGGCAATGATCGTGTCGAAATCACTGCAGATGGCCGTATTGCCACCGGCACGGCTGATTTCAACTACGGCCTCGACCTCTCCGACCTGGCACTTTTGACACCACAGGCCGCTGGGCGCCTTGAAGCGGGTGGCCGTATTGCCGGAGCCGACGGAAACCTAACGCTGACGACCGTTGCGCAGGTAGCGTCCGGCTCACTTGCAGGCAAACGCCTGACCGACGCCAAAATCAATTTCGATGGTACGCTCGAAAACGGAGCGCTAGAAGGCACACTTGGCGGTGACGCGTTCTTGGACGGAGTACGCACGCAGCTAGCCGCCGGTGTCTCTGTTGCGGACGGAGTTCACCGCCTGACAGATCTCGACTTCACGGCAGGCGGAGCACGCGCGACAGGCGCGGTCACTCAGAATGCCGACGGCCTCCTTGAGGGCACAATTGATGTCCAGGCCGCTGACATATCGACCGCCGCCGCGCTATTCCTGACGCAGGCCAGCGGCGCGCTGAACGCAGCCATCGAGCTTTCTCACGCCGACGGCCTGCAGTATGCCGAAGTTAAAGCCGACGCAAGCGATCTGCGTATCGCCGAGAACCGCATCGGCGCTGCCGAAATAGCGGCCCAGGCACGCGATCTGTTCGACGTACCGGCGATCGACGGCACAGTGAAAGCCGAACGCATTAGCGCGGGCGGTGTCGACATCACGTCCATCAATGCGAATGCGAGCACGTCGAACAACGTGACCCAGTTTGCCGCTGATACTGTCCTCGCGAATGGGGCTCGAGGCAATGCGCGAGGGTCGCTTGCGGCGCAGGATGATGGCTGGCGCCTGGCACTCGACGCGGCATCATTTGGACAGGACCAGATCGCGGCGCGACTGGCTCGCCCCGCAGCGATCCGCGTCGCGGGGGATCGCGTCGCCATCGATACATTCGAGATTGACGTTGCCGGTGGCCGGGTCACTGTACAGGGCGACGCGTCAGAGGCGCTGGATCTTAACGTCGTCGTGTCCCGTCTGCCATTGTCGATCGCTAACCTCGTCCGCGCAGATCTCGGGCTGGGCGGGGCCCTTGAAGGCGAAGCGCGCGTGCGCGGCTCGCGTTCGGAGCCACAGGCTATTTTCTCAATGAGAGGGTCGGCGCTGCAGGCATCAGCACTTGAGGCAGCTGGCATCTCTACAATGGACGCCGCATTGTCGGGGAGCTTCGCCAATCAGACTGTCACATTGACGTCAGCTTCGGCGAACAGCCCTCAGGGCCTGACCCTGACCGCCTCAGGCGCGATACCGTTGTCGGGCAATGGCCTTTCGGTAAACCTCAACGGTTCCGCGCCGCTGTCGCTTGCCAATCGCTTTCTCGCAGATCGCGGAACCCAGATTACCGGCATCGTCGAAGTGAACGGGTCTGTCTCCGGCTCGCTGCAAAGCCCGTCGGTCCGGGGCATGTTCTCTACGAGCGGCGCGCAGCTCGTCGATCCTGACTCAAACCTGCGGCTGTCCGCGATCAATATTATGGGTGCGATGGACGGAGAGACCGTCACCATTCGAACTGCCAACGCGGCTCTAGCTTCGGGCGGTTCGGTCAGCGCAAGCGGCAACGTCTCCATCAACGCTGATGCCGGTTTCCCGGCAGACATTCGCATCCAGCTAAATCAGGCGCGCTATGCCGACGGTGACATGGTAGTCGCCACCGTCAGCGGAAATCTTGCAGTGGGTGGTGCCCTTGCACGCGACCCGCAGATCAGCGGCGAACTGAATGTTGATCGAGCGGAAATTGCTGTCCCCGACAATTTCGGCGGCAGCGCCGCGTCTTTGGATGTCATTCATAAGAACGCGCCGGCAGGTGTCAGAGAAACGCTGGTGCGTGCGCGTGCCAATGACGGAACTCCCGTGCCGTCATCTCGCCCGAGCGTGCTGCGCCTCAATGTCGGTATCAATGCCCCTGCCCGCATCTTCGTCCGCGGGCGCGGACTGGATGCAGAACTTGGCGGCCGGGTGCAACTCACAGGCCCAGTTACAGATATCCAGCCCGTGGGCGGCTTCACGCTGATTCGCGGCCGTCTCGGCATATTGGGACAGCGCATCACCTTCGATGAAGGCACTGTGACGCTGGTCGGCGACCTCGATCCCTACCTGGATTTCGTCGCTCGCTCAGATTCCGGCGACACCATCGTCTATATCAACGTGCGCGGTCGCGTGTCGGCGCTCGACATATCGTTCTCGTCGCAGCCTGAATTGCCGGAGGACGAAGTTCTTGCTCGCCTGATCTTCAACCGCAGCATCTCTGAATTGTCACCGCTGCAGATCGCACAGCTTGCAGCGGCAGCCGCCGAACTTGCGGGCGGCGGCAATACAAACCTGCTCGGCAGCCTGCGTGATGCGGTGGGTCTCGATGATCTCGACGTTGTCACCGACAGCCAGGGAAATGCTGCCGTACGCGCCGGGCGCTACATCCAGGAAAACATCTATCTCGGTGTTGAGGCAGGCGCAGGAGGAACCACTCGAGGTTCAATCAACCTCGACATAACCGAGGATTTGAAGGCACGCGGAGCGATCGGCTCCGACGGCGACACCTCGCTTGGTGTGTTCTACGAACGGGACTACTGATCCCGAAGGCGTTCCCAGACAGACAAACGGCCCGGAACATCGTCCGGGCCGTTTTTTTGCGTGTCAGAGTGACTGCTTCGGCGGCGCACCGGGCGTCACCGTACTTGTGGCGGATACCGGGTCGCTGGCCGGAAAGGTGTCTTCCAATCCTTCTTCCAGCTCGTCGCCCGCCGCGGCACTTTTTGCCCGCTCAGCCTCAAGTGATCTTGTAGCCGCCGTTTCCCGGATCGGGGCAGCATCCCGCCGGCTGGAGCGCGAGAAGGCGTAAACGCCCACCACCACCAGAACCAGGACAAGGATAACCCACATTGTTGTCGACATGACGCGTTCTCCCTATTTTCAAAGGGGGAACGTCCAAGTCGGGTTTTTGCTCCCAACCTCTCAAGCGACGTGCGAAACCGCGTCCCAGAGAAGCTTGCAGCCGATGACCGCCAGCAAGATCAGCACCAGACGATCAAACGCCTGACGCGACAATCTCTTTGCAAGAGCAGCACCGAGCGGCATGAACAGGCTGATCACGCCGAAGGCACAAAGGCTGATCGCCAGGTTGGTCCAGCTCAGGAGCCCGAAGTACCAAAGGGCGGCAATCTGCGGCAGCGTGGAAAACGAGAAGTAGACCGAGATCGATGCGATGAATCCCGCGCGATCCAATTTAAGGGCGTTGATAAAGGTCATCGAAACCGGTGCCGAAAGTCCCGTAGCCCCTTGCAGGAACCCAGCAGCAACACCGGCCGGCACGCTTAGCAGCTTTGCCAGCGCCAGTTCGAGTTTCCAGTCAGGCTTCGCCAACCTCAACGCGATGTAGACGAACACTGCGATTGCCACGAGAATTGTGAGCGTTGCCTGAGAGAAGGTGACCAACATGGCGGTGCCTATCACGACCCCGACGCAACCGGCGATGGCGAAGCTCCAGACAAAAAGCCGCGAAGGCTGCGAGGCCCGGTACGCCCACGACTGCCAGATATTGGTCAGCAGATTGGGCATCAACATGACGATCACGGCAAACTTGACACCGAAGAACATCGTCAGCACCGGAACCGCGAGTACGGGCGCGCCTGCCCCAGTCGCGCCTTTAAGTACACCGCCCAATGCGAGAGCAATCGTCACAAAAAATATGCTCGTGAACTCGAATTCCAATTATCTTCTCCTCGCAGCCTGGAGCTTCCAGCCGGTGTTGCTTCTCCGCCCTCATCTACTCGACTGTCAAGCACGTTAAAAAAGTCGGCGGGGGTGTTCCAACCCACACAACTTCGTGCCAAAAAGCCCGGACCTCCTGCATTATCGAGGACCATTTGACCAAGCTCTCGCTCCGCCCTCCGGACGCTGGCCATGCGAAGCCGCGCGATCGCCCGGCTGGGAGCTCTGTTTCAACGCGTGTATCCGTTGCAACATCAGGTCATGGGTCTTCGAAGCGGCAGTCGCCCACCTTTCCCATCCACCGGATTCTCGCCGCAGTCGCTGGATAGCGCCTGCGTAAGCTGATAGCAGAAAATCCACTCAACCAAGGAGTGAGCCATGTTCTCCAACACGTTTCCCGACCGCGCAGTCGCAGCCGAAATTGTCGCGAAGATGTTGCTGGAGATCGGCGCGGTGCATATCCGCGCCGATGAGCCCTACACATTCACCTCTGGTCTCGCGAGCCCGGTCTATACGGATTGCCGCAAGCTGATCTCGTTTCCGCGCATCCGCTCCGCGATCATGGATCTGGGAACCTCAGCCGTTCTGCGTGACGCTGGTTTCGAGCAGTTTGACGTGGTGGCGGGTGGTGAGACTGCAGGCATCCCTTTTGCCGCCTGGATGTCAGACAAGCTTGGTCTGCCTATGGTCTACGTTCGCAAGAAACCAAAGGGCTTTGGCCGCAACGCGCAGATTGAGGGTGCGCTGAACGAAGGTGCGCGTGTTCTCCTCGTCGAAGACTTGACCACGGATGGTGGCAGCAAGCTGAAATTTGCTGAAGCGCTCCGCAATGCCGGCGCAATCGTTGAGCACACCTTCTCGCCGTTCTATTACGGCATTTTTTCAGACACGCCCCAGCGCCTCGCTGAGGCAGGCCTCAAGCTGCACTACGTCGCAACTTGGTGGGATGTCCTGAAGGTTTGCCGCGAAGAACAGCGTTTCCCGGAAGAAGCTCTTGCTTCGGTCGAGCAGTTCCTCAACGAGCCTCTCAAGTGGTCGGCCGCCCACGGTGGAATCTCCGAACTGAAGCGCTAAGCACAAGGAAGTCCTGGTCGCCTCTGCCATAAAGGTTGAGGTGACCGTGGTTTTCCTATTGAGCCTCTTCGATCACTTTCTGAATAGCATCGAAAGAGAATTCAGCGCCGTTCTCTCTCTCGGAAGGCTCTCCGCTTACCTCCCTCGGGGCGCGTTCCGGAAGAACCGGAACGAATTCGTCCAACGACCGCGGTGACCCGCTCTCTGCTGGCTGCTCCGCGCTTTCTTCGGCGGAAGCTCTGGACGCATCGTCCTGGTTGTCTCGGATCGTCCACGGCTCGACCGGCACAAGTGGTGCGGTTTCGGTGCGCTCGCTTGATCTTCGCTGGACGGCGTCCTTTTCGAATTGGCGTTGCATCCTCTCCAGACGCTCTGCCTCGTTCCTCGTCTGCTCAAGCTCCTGCTCTGCCCTCAGCCGCTCTTCCTCAAGGCTGGAATAGTAGCGGACTTCCCGGCGCAGACGCTGCCGCTCCAGAAGGGCTGCCTGCATCGCCTCGGTGCGTTCCTGCTCTTTCTCCAGTGCCCTTTGGGTGAAGAACTGTCTCAGAGGATCTGTGTCTGTCGAGACCTGTATGTTCTCAAGTGGTCCGATCGCCGAAAACCGGATTGCAGGCTCGGAACCCGCGAGTGAATTGTTGCCCGCATCGTATGTCAAAAGCGCGTTGGCGGCTAAGGTGCGCTGGCGCAAGTCGGCCTGGGCGTCGACAGACAAAATTGCTCCAGACGCCTGAAGCCGCACAGGCGGCGCTCGCAACGTGCCGTTGGCAATTGTGAACGCCACATCTGCTTCATCAACCGGGAAGCTTCCTTTCCTGATGTGATCCTCGGCGATGCTTTTCGTCGTATCCGCGTCGATCTCACGACCCCGCTCATCGGCAGCGCGCAAAAGACCATCGAAGGCATCGGGCGCGACGTTGGATATGGCCGCCCCATCAAGATGCATCGAACCAGAACCCGCAAGCGATGCCACCAGACCATCGATCGACTTGCCACTGGCGCTAAACGTGGTCGCCAGTTCGACCACCCCTGTCAGCCCGGTGTCGCCGAACAGCGCGGTGGTGTCCGCTCCTGCCACACGGATCTGGCCGGACATCAGCCCCGTTCCATCATTGTTGGCGAAATCCGCGTTTCCGCTCACCTGACCGCCATACGCTTCTGCCGCAAAATTGCTGAGCGAAGCTCCGTCGGATCTGAGGTTCAGCAAGAAGCGCGCATCGTTGGCCTGCCACCCTGCCGCAGATAATTGTTCAACCGTCAGACCAAGTTCGCCGGTGAAAGGCATCGAAGCCGATGTCGCAAACGCCGCGTTCGGCCAAGGGCTACCGTCCGGTTGAAGGGCGTCAGAACCGACCAGCATCTCCGAAATAAGCGTGAGCTCCAGGAATGACAGCGCGACTTCGCCGCTTAGCTGCACGCCGGCGTCATCCAGTTGCGCATTAATATCGCCATCGACTTGCGTGTCCGCGAAAGTGCCACGCAGATTGGAAATGACGATCAGGCCATCCTGCTCGTCGACTTCCGCCGTAGCTGAAACCGGTAAGCCATATCCAAAACGCGGGAACGAGACGCCGGCGGTCGCCAGCCACGGTTCAAGATCATCCGCCTCAATCCGGGCTGCACCATGGGTGGAAAGGTTGCCGTTCATCAGGGCTGCCTGCCCTTCGAATGTTGCGGACATCGCATCGCCGGCAAAGGCGAGCTTTGCATCCACGCCGCTCGACAGGCGCCCCTCGAAACTGAACTCCACATTGCCGGGACCGACGAGCCCCAAAGGCAGGGTAGGAACTCCAGCGATGGCATAGAGCGCTGTGGCGTCGTCATTGCGAGCGGTGAGCTCAAGCTTCATCGGGCTATTATTCAGGCCACCGAGAACGTCGCTTGCCGAACCAGCCAGCGAGAAGGTGGTTCCTCCGGCATCACCAGAGGCACTAACCGCAAGGCCAAGGACCGCCCCGGCCCGCGCCGTGGTCCCGACGACGCGGATCGAGGAATCCTCAAGAAGTCCGGAATAGCCTGCGGTGCTGTCTGCCAATCGCGTGAGCAGCCAGTTGGCGGGATACTGCGCCGCCGCTGCCTCGACAAGGGGTGCAAGGTCCGGCGCAATGATCGTGGCATCAACGGTGCCAGCCGGCTCCCCACCAACATTCTTGACTGAGCCGGTCGCGCTGACATTCGCACCTTCCAGACCGCTGATCGCGAGGCGGTCGATCTCCAGCGCACCGTCCTTCAACCGTAATGCCGTGTCGACAGTCTCGGCGACGATGTCGCCAGCGCTGACTGGTCCCGCAACGAGTTCCAGTTCGAGGTCGCGATTCTCATGCCGCGTTGCGCCGTCTTCATTCACAAAAATCGAAGCGAGCGCACTCATGCCTTCCAGATCGACAGCTTCCCCCTCCAGTTGAAGCTTTATCGAGGGCTTCTGGTTGGCAGGGGTCCGGCTTGTCATCGTTCCGGTGAATTTTGCGGTACCAAGGATCAGTTCAAGGTTTTCAAGGACCTGCTGCTCTTGGGTAAGATCCACCTCCGCGCTGAAGCCCGCAGCTGGCAGACGGCGGATCACATCGTCCACATCATGCGCGAGCCAGGCGGCAAATCCGGACGGCTGGCCCACCGCAAGGAGAAGCGATCCCGTGAACCCCAGATCATCCTCGACTGACAACTGCCCGCTCGCTTCGAGGGTGGCCCTGCCCGGCAGCGTTGCGCCGAGCGACGAGATTTTCCAGCCACCGCCAGCCGGTTCCGCATTCAGGCGCACGTCTCGTATGGTCGTGTCACCTGCCACAACTGCTGGGAGCGCAACCTCGATGCGGCCTGGAATTGCGGGTCGCGGCAGATCGATCAGTGCATCCCGGATTGCTGCCAGCCGCGCGTCGAACGTGACCCCGCCTTCTGCGGCAACGACTGTTTCGTCGAAGCGGATCTGAGCGCCATCGGCGCGAATGAAGAAATTGGGCTGCTGTCCCAGCGCGAACTCCGCGGCCCCTTCCGCGACATACGGATCGTCCAGCGGACCGGTCTCCATTCGGAAGCCGTCGACAGTGATCGCTGCATGGTCGAAATCGAAGTCACCCGAGAGGCGATAGGCAGGTGGCGCTTTTTCATCGCTCGGCCGCGCACCAGGCGCTGACGCATTAAGCCGAAAGATGCCTGAATATTGCGCTCTGCCGTCCTCAACCCGAGCACTGCCATCTGTTTCAAGAGTAAGCGGATAGCGCTCGGGCTGCGCGCGGAGACGGATGCGCATGCCTTCTGCTTCCGCGGCGCCAGTCGTGACCGAGAGCGCAGTCAGCATCCCGTCGAGGCGTAGCGATCCCTCCATCCGCCACGGACCAGCCAGGGAGCGTGCGGACAGCTCCGCATTTACTTCGGTGAGGGTGTGCGTGCGGCCGCTTGCGGCGTGGCGGATATAAGCCCGCCCTTCGGTAATGGTCAGCTTTTCAAGGGAGACGTGATCCGCCCCCAGTGGAACCGAGGGGCGTACTGCCCAATCGACAGCGCCATCTTCCGCAACGTCGATCGCCATTGATGGTCGGACCAGCCGCATGTCAAAGATATGGATGTTGCCCTGCATGAACGGCGCCAGCTCGGCATCCATCGAAAACGTCTCGACCGTCATCGCCGGCTGCCCCGGGCTGATCCCTGCCACCACAACATCAGTGAAGGTGATCGACGGAAACGGCAGCAGGCGCGCAGACGCATCACCCCGCACCGAGACCTGTCGGCCAAGAATGCGTTCCGCCTCTCGCTCAAAGTCGGCGCGATAGGATGTCCAGTCGACGAAATATGGCCCGACCAGCGCTGCGGTCAGCGCCAGCACAAGCAACCCGCCAATGGCGACGAACAATCGGGCCAGCCTTCTTCTCCCGCCAATTTATCAAATCTGGCGGTACTTTATCCGCAATCGCGTGTCGATAAAGTGGCAATCACCGCTTATGCGGCAGGCGGCAACGTCTTCCCCGGATTCATTATGTTCAGCGGGTCCAATGCCTGCTTGATCATTCGCATGAAATCGACACCGGCGCCCATTTCGTGCGCAAGGAACTCCGTCTTGCCCTGTCCGACCCCATGCTCACCCGTACACGTGCCATCCATTGCGATGGCACGCATGTTGAGCCTCGAAACGAAAGCCTCCATCGCTGCAATCTCCTCAGCGCTGGAAGGATCCGTCATGACCTGCACGTGGAAATTGCCGTCACCGACGTGCCCCACGATCGGCGCGACAAGGCCCGACCTCGCAATATCTTCTTCGGTTTCGCGGATGCATTCGGCGAGCCGCGAGATCGGCACACATACATCGGTAGCCAACGCTCTAGCTCCGGGGCGCAAGGTCATCATCGCCCAGTAAGCTTCGTGCCGAGCCTTCCAGAGCTTTGTACGCTCTTCGGCGGCAGCCGCCCACATGAACGGTCCCCCGCCAAATTCGGCGACGATCTCGCCGAACATCTCCGCCTGCTCTTTAACACCCTCCTCACTGCCGTGAAACTCCACGAACAGGCACGGCGTGTCGGGATAGCCAAGCTTGGCGTAACCGTTAAGCGCCTTCATTCCCAACGCGTTCACCAGTTCGATGCGCGCGACCGGAATCCCCATCTGGATTGTCGTGATCACGGCTTCGCAGGCGGCTTCGACACTCGGGAAAGGGCAGACGCCACCGGAAATGGCCTGCGGTATTCCATATAGCTTCAACGTCAGTTCGGTTATGATGCCGAGTGTTCCCTCCGAGCCGACCAGCAACCGCGTCAGATCGTATCCGGCGGATGATTTTTTTGCCCGCTGGCCCGTCCTGATTACGCGTCCATCAGCCATCACGGCCGTCAGCGACAGGACGTTCTCCCGCATTGTGCCATATCTGACGGCGTTCGTTCCGGAGGCCCGCGTCGCTGCCATACCGCCAAGGCTCGCATTTGCCCCTGGATCGATCGGAAAAAACAAGCCGGTATCACGCAGATATGCGTTGAGATCTTCACGCGTCACCCCTGGCTCGACCGTGCAGTCCAGATCCTCGGCGTTGACCGCGACAATTCGGTTCATCCCCGAAAGGTCTATCGAGATGCCGCCACCCGGCGCATTCACGTGGCCCTCAAGCGAGGTTCCAGTGCCGAACGCGATCACTGGCACGCGATGTTCTGCGCAAACAAGCACCACGGACTGAACATCCTCGGTGGAGGTGGCGAAAACGACACCGTCGGGCAGCTGAGCCGGAATGTAAGTCGTCGTGTGCGCATGTTGAGCGCGAACCGCTTCGCCCGTCTGGAAGCGATTGCCGAACCGCTGCCCAAGAATTTCGATTACGGAAGAGATGCCTTCCTCGTTGCGTACGACATGCTGAAGATCGGCCAGAGCCATCGCAAACCCCTCGATGTGGCTACCCTTGTGCAACCACTTTCTTTCCATTACCGCTATGAACAATTGCCGAATTGCTTGTCCAGCGCCAGAGTTGCAATTGAGCCAATCCGATATGACTGTTGCATCACCATTTATTTCCCGCGTCCTGGAAATCCAGAAAGACTGGATCGACTATAACGGCCATCTGAATATGGCCTACTACAACGTCCTGTTCGACATGGGTGCCGACGAAGCGTTCGTGCAGCTCGGGCTTGGAACGGATTATGCGCGCGAGCGGCGGCTCACGACGTACACGGCCGAGATACATGTCTGCTACGTCCGCGAGTTGCATTTGACCGATAAGGTCACATGTTCGGTCCACCTACTGGATTTTGACGAGAAGCGTTTCCATTTCTACCAGGAGCTGCGCCATGTTGATGGCTGGCTGGCGGCAACCTGCGAAAACCTCGTCCTTCATGTCGACATGAATGGCCCGAAGGTCTGCCCGATGCCAGAGGACATCATGTCAAACCTCGATGCGATGCTAGCGAAACACGCTGTGTTGCCGCGCCCCGAGCGCGCTGGCCGCTCGATCGCGATCAAGCGCAAAAACCCGCGCTAAGGGAGCTCTCAGCGCGACCGGACTTGTCTCGGGGGGGCCTGACAGGTAGGGACTTGCCGACGAACAGGACCGAACATGACCGATTTCATTGCGCAGGCCGTTCTGAAGAGAGACATCTTTTCGGAGACGCAGAAAGGCTATCTCGCCGGTGAGCCCGACAAGGTGGTGATCCGCCGTGTCGTTACGGCTTCGCCTGTCTGGTCGCGCCCGCTTGCATGGTTTCTGGCTCGTCGAGAAATTGCAGCCCTACGTGCCGTGGTCGGTATCCGGGGGACACCGCAGCTACTGAGCACAGACAAGGATGGCCTGGAACGCACCTGGACAGACGGTGCGCCGTTGCATCTTGCGCGGCCTGCCAAGCGCGAATTCTACCTGTCCGCGTTCAAGCTGCTAAGGGCACTTCGGCGGGCTGGTATCACCCACAATGATCTGGCTAAGCCACAAAACTGGCTGATGTCCCCTGACGGGCTGGCTGCGGTCATCGATTTTCAGCTTTCCTCGATCCACCGCAAGCGTGGTCGTCGCTACCAGGTAATGGCGTACGAGGATTTCCGCCATCTGCTCAAGCAGATGCGCGCGTTTGCTCCGGAGCTGATGACGCCAACAGCAAAGCGGATTCTTGCCCGACGCTCCCTCCCCAGCCGGATATGGATGGCGACCGGCAAGAAGGTCTACAACTTCGTCACCCGCGGTATTTTCAACTGGTCTGATGGCGAAGGCACAGGCGACCGCCTCGACCATGAGGGCAAGATCGTCACGGATGCGATCTTCAGGGTTCCGGGCGTTCGCGACGTCGCCCTCACCCTCTACCCGCTCCCCCGCAAGGGCGTCGGAATTTACGCGTTTGTCGAGGCGGACGGCGATGTGGAAAGCAAACTTCGCGCATCCCAGGAAGGTCTGGAAAACGGTGCACGTGCCGACCTCGTCCAGCAGGTGCCTGCTCTGCCGCGCACCGCTGACGGTCAGATCAGGCTCGACTTGCTCAATCTCGTCGCGATGAACCAGATTCCGAACCTGACAGCCCTGCTTGAGAACGACAGCGACATGGCGGCCATCGTGTCGCCTATTATCGCAGGCAGACTGAACTTCACCGACCGGCGCATCTCCCGGCTAGAAACCGCAACCGACACATAGGCTTTCTCTGTTCGCCCGGAACAAGATGCGAACAAAGTCTGGCCTTTCCGTTTAGAATCACTACATTCCCGCCACATGCCAGGCTTTGCAGACGACATACCCTTCTTCGATGAAGATGACATGCCACCCCGCCCCGCCGCGGGACCTTCGGGTATTGCCGCGCGCGCAATGGCCGCGCGTTCGGGTGGGCATCGACCGCCGGACTATCTTTCCGGCCTCAATCCCGAGCAGCGTCAGGCTGTCGAGACCACTGAAGGTCCGGTCCTGGTTCTGGCAGGCGCTGGCACCGGCAAGACACGCGTCCTGACAACGCGCATCGCCCATATTCTGGCCACGGGCAAAGCCTGGCCGTCGCAGATACTCGCGGTGACCTTCACCAACAAGGCCGCACGCGAGATGAAGCAGCGCATCGGGGTCCTGGTTGGCGAGGCCGTCGAGGGCATGCCCTGGCTTGGCACGTTTCACTCGATTGGCGTCAAGATCCTGCGCCGTCACGCCGAGCTTGCTGGATTGCGATCAGACTTTACGATTTTGGACACCGATGACGTCATCCGCCTGATCAAGCAGTTGATCCTGGCCGACGGCCTCGACGACAAGCGTTGGCCGGCACGTCAATTCGCGCAGATGATTGACGGGTGGAAGAACAAGGGCCTTGCGCCCAATGAGATTCCCGAAGGCGATGCGCGTGCATTCGGAAATGGGCGCGGCCGCGAACTCTATCGCGCCTACCAGGACCGGCTGACGACGCTGAACGCGTGCGATTTCGGCGACCTGCTTTGTCATCCAATCCGCATTCTGCGCAGCAATCCGGACATCCTGAAGGAGTACCACGACAGGTTCCGGTACATCCTCGTTGACGAGTATCAAGACACCAACACCGCTCAATATATGTGGTTGAGGCTCTTGGCGCAGCGGCCGAGCCGCATGCGCACCAGCGACACGCCTGCTGTTGGTCGCGACGCTGAGCATCTTCTCGCCGCGTCCGAAGATGCAGCGCCTGCCACTGTCAATATCTGCTGTGTCGGTGACGACGATCAGTCAATCTATGGCTGGCGTGGGGCGGAAGTGGATAACATCCTGCGCTTCGAGCGTGACTTCCCCGGCGCAACGGTCATCCGCCTTGAGCGAAATTACCGCTCGACTGCGCATATCCTCGGCGCTGCCTCTCACCTCATCGCCCACAATGAAGGCCGGCTCGGCAAGACGCTTTTCACGGAAAAGCCGAATCCCGACGATCCAAAGGTAATGGTGCATGCCGCCTGGGACTCCGAGGAGGAAGCCCGCGCTGTCGGCGAGGAAATCGAGGCGCTGCAGCGAAAGCAGCACAACCTCAACGACATGGCGATCCTGGTGCGCGCTTCGTTCCAGATGCGCGAGTTCGAAGATCGTTTCGTCACTCTCGGGTTGAATTACCGCGTCATTGGCGGACCACGCTTCTATGAGCGACAGGAAATCCGCGACGCGATGGCATATTTCCGCGTGATCGCGAACCCGGGTGATGATCTCGCATTTGAACGGATCGTCAACGTCCCCAAGCGCGGGCTTGGTGAAGCTGCTGTCCGGCAGGTGCATGACGCGTCCCGCGCCCTGGGAGTCCCGATGCTCGAAGCAGCTGGACGGCTGGCGGAAAGCGATGAGTTGAAGCCCAAGCCGCGCGCCGCTCTTCGTGGGGTGGCGGCGAACTTCACGCGTTGGCGCGACCTCCTCGACAACACGCCACATACGGAACTTGCCGAGATGGTGCTGGAGGAATCCGGCTACACCGACATGTGGAAGAACGACAAGTCACCAGACGCTCCCACGCGGCTGGAGAACCTCAAGGAACTCATCCGCTCGATGGAGGACTACGAGTCCCTGCGCAGCTTCCTCGAGCATGTCGCTCTGGTCATGGATGCGGAGCAGAATGAGAATCTCGATGCGGTCAACATCATGACCCTCCATTCTGCAAAAGGTCTTGAGTTCGACACCGTATTCCTCCCCGGTTGGGAGGAAGGCCTGTTCCCGCATCAGCGCGCGCTGGACGAAGGGGGACGATCCGGCCTCGAGGAAGAGCGACGCCTCGCCTATGTCGGCCTGACGCGAGCAAAAAAGAACCTGCATCTGTGGTTCACCTCCAACCGGCGCATCCACGGCCTCTGGCAATCCACGATCCCTTCCCGTTTCCTTGAAGAGTTGCCGGAAGCGCATATCGAGATCGCCGAGACCAGCTCCAACTACGGCGGGTATGGCTCGGGTTACGGCAGCCAGATCGGCGGTCGCAATCCCTATGGCGCATCCCGCTTTGACTCAGCCGGAAACGGATCATTCAACAACAGCTATTCCACACCGGGTTGGCAGCGCGCGCAGCAGAACAAGACCGAAGCAACCAACCGCAATTGGGGCTCCCGTTCTGGCCATGCGGTTGAACGTATCGGCTATGGGGAAGTTGACTCAGGCTATGGTGCGGGCCGCACTTCGGTGAAAGGTCGCACCATCGATGGTGAACTTGTGGCCAAATCGGTCACCACGACGAAATCGCCCTTCAAGGTTGGCGATCGCGTGGTTCACCAGAAGTTCGGCAACGGCAATATCTCGGCGATAGAAGGCAACAAGCTGACCATCAACTTCGACAAGGCCGGTCAAAAGCGCGTGCTCGACGGTTTCGTTACAGCTGCCTGATCCGAACAGCCGAACCAGCTAAGCAGGACCTACTTGCTTTGTTACCGTGTGAGCAACCAAATACACGTCGCGGTTGCATTTTGCTTTATCCGTTCCTTACGCGCCGTTGGTTATTCTTACAACTGCAAGCAATGGTGCTTGTACAGCAGCTCCAGCGGCTGAACCTCCGGGTCCCTTCCGTCACATCACCCCCGCGACGGAAGGGACTCCGAAAGCACTCCCCAGACGACAAAAAAGCCGGCTTGAGCCAGCTTTTCTTTAGTTGGCGGTCGAAGGGAGGTGGAGGAAATTTTACCTCCCCTCGACCTGAGCGTCTCCATCTAGCGGGGGGCACGGGATCGGGAGACGCTCGTCGCAGGACGAAGATGACGCAAGGGAAGAGGCTGCTGCGTCATCTCCTTACCGAAATGGTTAGCGCCGACCGAGCTTTCCAAGCTGCATGCTGCTCCAGGCATTGCCGAAGGAGCCACCACCGATGATGCCGTTGCCGACGGCGTTTTGGCTTCCGGTGGTGTTGCCGTGACCGACGTTGTTGTTGTTTCCCTTAACGAGACCGGAGATGACGTTTCCGCTCAGGATGTTGGAGTTGTTGAGCACGCCGATACCGCTCAGGAGCGCTAGGTTACCGGTCTGTACCGACGGCGAGATATTGACGAACCCGCCATAGGAGCTCTGGCTGGCACCGCTTTTTCCCCATCCGCCTGCCATTGCCGGCAGGGCAGAAAAAGTGAGGCATGTAGAAACGGCTGCGAACGCGATGTACTTCAGCATTTCTCTTCTCCCATTTGAAGGCTACTTCTCCAGCAACTACCTCCAACTGAGAGCAAACCACTAACCGAAAATTAATACAACCTAAAAGTGCGTAAAGAACTTACCACAACCAGTTATATCCGGATTAATACTAACGGATACTATTTGATTTAAACTTTATTACTCCCCCCCCCCACTTCTTTACTGATCCCATTTTTTAATGAACTCATCTATGTCCATCGCCTGCATGTCCGGGATCGCCTCTGACAGAACCTCATCGGACCAATCCCACCAGCGCATGCCCTTTAACGCAGCGACCGTGTTCGGATCGAAGCGCATGCGAATGGGGCGTGCGGGCACACCAGCAACGATTTCGTAATCAGCAACAGGCGACGTCACGACCGCATTTGCGCCAATCACTGCACCGTTGCCAATCGACACGCCTGGCATGATAACTGCCCCGTGTCCTATCCAGACATCATGGCCGATCGTAACGTGCTTGGCGCGCCGCCTCTCCCGGAACTCCTGGTCGATGCCATGGAGCTTGAAAAACTCATTGGGCCGATAAGTGATCTTGTGCGTGGTGACACGCTCCATCGGATGTTCGAGCGCGTTGATACGCACATTTGCCGCGATCGAGCAGAATTTTCCGACCGTGGCGTAGATCGCCTCACCATTGCGCTCGAAATAGGTAAAGTCACCGACTTGCACCTCTCGTAGCACCACGCGCTGACCCACCACGACGTAACGCCCGAGCTTGCAGGATTTCAGCTCAGCGCTTGGATGAACGCGCGGTTGCGACGTTCGCACGTTCTCTTGCTGTTTGGTCATTTTCAGTCCCGATTAATGAGCATCCGCATCAACACATCAGAGCGGAATATGAAGTGCTGCACGAGAGCGCCAGCTATATGTACAGCTACAACTAAAAGCAGCAGCAGCTTGAAGAGATTGTGCGCCGTGCCAGCTGCAGCAATGCCACCGAACCAGGCAGCTGCCCCCGATAGCGGCACAAGTAGAAGGAGCGCGTAGAGCAAGACATGCGTTGCTCGGGAGAGCTGACGCAGAACCCGCGGTTCATTCTGCGGCTGCGGGAGAGCGCCGAAGGTGAGACGCAGCACGATCCGCCAAAGGGCCAGCATCAGGATGAGAAGGCCCATTGTCGCGTGAATATTGGCTGCGCCGATAGCCTCCTCTGACGGCTGCTCTGCGTTCATGATCACGCGCCAAGCCTCAGATATTCCGTCATTGAGGAAAAACTGGAAAGCAATCAGGATCGCCACGGTCCAATGCAGCATGATCTGCGTTGCAGAATATCCCGTATTTTTCATACCCATGCCTCCCGATCCCTCGCCAAGCACGTCACAGCTTTGTGGTTCTCAACGTGGCGGCAAGATGACATCTTTAAACTGCAGCGACTACACGGTATCAATGGCTATGTCCGGTCTCGCTACCATTCTCGCCCGTCCCGCTGCCATCTGCGTGCTTGCCATTGGTTTTGCCGCATTGGCAGGTGTCGCCTTAGCTGGATGGGTCGATCAGGGACCGGGTATTTTCATGGCGCTGGTCGAAACCGGCATGGCGTGGTGCTTCTAGGCGAAGCGCCCCATATCCTGAAGCAAGGACTTTTCCCATGATGCGATCGATCCTCGTCGGCATGCTCATCGTTGTGGCTCTTGCGGTGGGCTGGATGACATTCGACTGGTACCGCGAGCAGCATTCGGTTCACGCATTCGGCGCGCCGTTCACGCTCGTTCAGGGAGACGGAGCACCGATCACCGAGGACGCGTTTCGTGGCCAGCCGAGCGCAGTGTTCTTCGGCTTCACCCACTGCCCGGAAGTTTGCCCGACAACGCTGTTCGAGCTCGATGGATGGCTCTCAACCCTGGGCGATGAAGGCAAGAATATTCGCGCATATTTCGTGACCATTGATCCCGAGCGCGACACGCCGGAAGCGGTACATAGCTACGTTTCAAACGTGTCCGATCGCATCACCGGAATTTCGGGCGAACCGGAAAAAGTCATGGCCATGGCCAAGTCCTTCGGCATCTACACCAAGCGCGTCGAGCTTGAGGGCGGCGACTACACGATGGACCACACCGCATCGATCATCCTCCTGAACTCGAATGGCGACTTCGCGGGAACCATTGCGTATGAAGAGAATCCCGACAACGCCCTAGCCAAACTCAAGCGGCTGGCAAAAGGTTAAGCTGAATGACCCAGACCCGTCTTTTCCTCGTGACCAAGCGCCCGGCATCCACTGCACTTTTCTCCGCGATGGAAGCTCACTTCGAAGATGACGGTTATGCACTCGCCTCAGTCGAGCTTGATGAGGATGCCGGAATTGATGAAATCTCCGTCTACGCCGACACAGAGCATGTGGACGCCATCGAAAAACGGCTCCGTGCGCTGACGGGCGAGGCACTCGATATTCAGCGCGAGGAGCTACCCGATGTTGATTGGGTGGCAAAATCGCTGGAGGACCTGAAGCCAGTACGCGCAGGGCGATTTCTCGTCCATGGCCGACACGACCGCGATGAAATCCGCGATGAAGACATTGCAATTGAGATCGAGGCCGGCCAGGCCTTTGGCACCGGTCATCACGGCACCACTGCTGGCTGTCTCGAGATGATAGCTTCTGTTATCCAGGATGAAGCCCCGAAGAACGTGCTCGATCTTGGCACCGGCAGCGCCGTGCTTGCGATCGCTGTCGCGAAGCTGGCTGAGGTCCCGGTCCTTGCAACCGATATCGATCCAGTCGCGACCGAGGTGGCAGCAGAAAATGTGGAACTGAACGGCGTATCGGACTGGGTATCGACCGCGACGGCACCCGGCTTCGACGACCCGATCTTTGCTGAGCGCGGCCCCTTCGACCTGATCATCGCCAACATCCTCGCCAATCCCCTGATCCAGCTGGCACCGGAGATGTTGGGTAACGTGGTTGAAAACGGATCGCTAATCCTGTCGGGCATTCTCGACACACAAGGGGATCGGGTCATCGCCGCCTACGAGGCGACCGGCTTCCGCCACATCCGTACGACGCACCTTGAAGGTTGGGTAACCATCCACCTGAAGCGCTGACATCGATTGACGAAACGAAAAAAGGCGGCCCGAAGACCGCCTTTTTGTTGTTCTGAAAGCGTCGCCCCACGCATTCAGAACATATAAGGTGCACCCTTGCTGCGACGCTCGAGGTCGGCACGGTTGTGGCCAGCCGCCTTCAGGGTCTCGTCATCAAGGAGAAGGAGAGCGTTAGCGACGTAACGGCGCGCCTGGCGCTCCCGCGAAGCAACCATTGCGTTCATTGCATTACGGAAAAAGCCATTCTGTGCCATTTCATCTCTCCTTGCGCTCGTCCGATGTTCTTGAACCTTAGGTAAGGTCTGCTGACCTAAAGGAGTAGTGCCGCTAACGCATGGGAACCATGCGTTTTTTGCAAGTGCGAAGTAGTTGTGCAGCGCACCATGACGCAACCGTTGCCATGCCGGTTCTGCAGGTCTAGACCTGCTTAAGATGAGCAATCAGCGATAGAGCAGCACGATGTTTCAGTCTTTCGACGTCCGAACGGATCCCGCTCAAGGCATCGAGAGGGTTGCGCTGCTTCGCGCCAGGCTGCAGGAAATGAAAGTCGACGGCTTTCTTGTGCCGCGTGCCGATGAGCACCAGGGCGAATATGTTGCGGCGTGCTCCGAGCGCTTGCAATGGCTGACAGGATTTACTGGCTCCGCGGGGGCTGCCCTCATTCTTCGAGACCGAGCCATTCTGTTCGTTGATGGACGCTACACGCTCCAGGTGCGAGCTCAGGTAGACGGTGGCACCTTCCAGATTGAAAGCCTCGTCGAAAATCCACCTGTAAGATGGCTTGAGGCCAATGGGCGTGATCTGAAGATAGCCTTTGATCCCTGGCTGCACACCATCGCCGAAGTCCGCGCCTATGAAGCTGCCGGGATAGATCTTCATCCCACTCGCAACCTCGTCGATGAAATCTGGACAGACCGGCCGGCTGCGCCCCTCGGGAAGGTTGAGATCCAGCCTCACGGATTTTCGGGCGTCCTTGCCAAAGACAAGATCGCTGCCCTGAGCGAGACGCTAGCAAAACAGGATGCAACACACGCGGTTCTCACCGATCCGGCATCCATTGCCTGGGCGTTCAATATCCGCGGCAGCGATGTGGCACACACTCCCCTCGCCCTCGGGTTTGCTATCCTGTGCGCCAACGAGCGGCCAAAGCTCTTTATCAGCCGGGAAAAGCTGACAATCGAGACGGATGCTTATCTGACGCAGCTCGCGGACGTCCTCGATCCGTCTGCTCTTGAGGACGGGCTTGCGCGCATCGCTGCCCTGGGCGGCCGGATATCGCTGGATCCCGCGCTCGCCGCTGAACAGCTCCAGATGATTATCGAGGAGAATGGCGGCACGGTGCTTGATCTCCCTGATCCTGCCAGGCTACCGCGCGCCACAAAAAATCAGGCCGAGTTGGATGGCAGCCGAGCAGCGCACCGTCGCGACGGCGCCGCAGTCACCCGCTTTCTCTTCTGGCTCGATCAGCAGCAGCCGGGCTCGATCGACGAGATCAAAGCGGTGCAAGCGCTCGAGCAGTTTCGGGTGATGGTGGGTGAAGAAACCCAAATGAAACTGCGCGATATTTCCTTCGACACGATTTCGGGAGCCGGCCCCAACGGGGCCATTATCCACTATCGCGTGACAACCGATACGAACCGTGTCCTGGGTGACGGAGAATTGTTTCTGATCGACTCTGGCGGTCAATATCAAGACGGCACCACCGACATCACTCGCACGATCGCAGTTGGAGAACCGACGCGCGAGATGTGCGAGCGTTATACGCTTGTCCTGAAGGGATTGATTGGCGTCTCCACGTTGCGCTTCCCACGAGGCACACGTGGAATGGACATCGATCCGATCGCGCGTCAGGCGCTATGGTCAGCTGGCCTTGAATACGCCCATGGCACCGGTCACGGCGTCGGCTCCTTCCTCGCCGTGCACGAGGGACCTCAGCGTATTGCCAAGACGGGAACCGGAAAGCTGCTGCCCGGCATGATTATCTCGAACGAGCCCGGCTACTACAAGGAAGGCGCGTACGGCATCCGCCTCGAGAACCTGATCGTTGTTCAAGAAGCGACTGACATTCCGGGCGGCGACATGCAGATGCACAGCTTCGAGACGCTCACACTTGCGCCTTTCGATCGCCGTCTGATCCGGCCGGAATTGCTGAGTGGCGCGGAACTGGCTTGGCTGAACTCCTATCACGCGCGTGTGGTGCAGGAGATTGGTCCCATGCTGGACGATGAAGCGCTTGCCTGGCTCGAAAAGGCAGCAGCGCCGATCTCTGCCCTCGGCTAAAGCGTATTTCGCAGCAGGATCAAGACTGCTGCACCGCTCGCCACCATCACGATCAAATTGCCTCGCAGGGCGACGAGAGCTGCCACGGCGAGAGCCGCCCATTCGGCGATCCCACCGGAGATAGCAGGCGGCGCTACCAAGGTGGTCAACACTGCGGCTGGTACCGCATTCAGGCCAGCCTCCACCCGCGGGTGGATGGTCTTGAAACGCGACAAGACCAGGTGCCCGCCTATCCGGGTGAGATAGGTGACAATCGCCCCGGCAATGATGATCCAGAATGTGGTGCTCATCGCGCGCGCTCGCTTTGCGACGGCGCGAGGACTGCTGCCAACAAGACACCAGCCAGAGCACCGATCGACACGTGCCAGGGAGAGCCAACGGTGTTGTAAGCGATCACCGACGCTATGCTGCTCGCCGCAACCACCGGCAACCACAGTGGCCGGTCGCGAAAGTCCATCACCATCCCGAGGAAATAGATGGGCAACAGGAAATCGAGCCCGATAGCGTGAGGATCGGGAATGAGGTTGCCAAAGGCCGCACCGATGACGGCCTCCATCACCCAGCACACGTAGATTGGCGTGGCCATGCCAATGTACCATGCAAAGGTGAGCTGTCCGCCGACACTCCGTCGCTCCGACTCCCCATATTGCGGATCCGTGAGAAAGAAGAAGCCGATTACGCGTTTCAGCGGGGTCCAGTGCATCACGTGGCGCGACAACGCCGCCGAGTACAGGACATGGCGAAAATTCACCGCGAATATCGACAGGACGACAACCCAGGCCGGAATCGACTGTCCGAACAGTTCGAGACCTACAAGCTGGCTTGCGCCCGCGAAGACGATCGCACTCATCAACGCTGCTTCGCTGATGCTGAGCCCATTTTGAACAGCGACAACGCCAAACAGCATTCCGAAAGGCGCTGAGGCGACGACCACGGGAACGGACTTTCTCGCGCCTTGGATAAAATCACGCACGTTACTGGAATGCATAAAACAAATTCTGCCGTCGTAAGACCAATGGTGCCAGCCGGTGCCCCTGTCTAAGGCACCGGCCTGGAGGTGTCATACGATTTCGATTGAACCAATCATCTTATTTATTGACCAATGCGTACAAACCATTGGTCCTCATCGATGACCTCGACGCCCAATTCGGTCGCTTGTTTCAATTTTGACCCCGCACCAGGCCCCGCCACCACGAGGTCTGTCTTCTTCGAAACCGAGCCGGAAACTTTTGCGCCCAGTCTCTCTGCCATGGCCTTTGCCTCATCACGAGACATGCGCTCCAGACTTCCGGTGAAGACAATCGTCTTGCCCGCAACAGGCGAGGAAACCTCGCCAACGGGCTCTTCATCCTGCGGCGTAACCTCTACCAGCAATTCGTCGATCGCTTCGATGTTGTGCTGTTCCTTGAAGAAATCGATCAGCGCTTGGGCAACCACCGTCCCGATGCCTTCGATATCGTTCACCAGTTCCTGCCACTGCGCGTTTCCCGGCAGGCCCTTTGCCGCCGGCGCTTCCGCCGTGACTACGGCATCCCTGAGGGCTGCGAAAGAAAGGTAGTGCCTTGCAAGGCGCTTGGCGTTGGTTTCACCAACATGGCGAACGCCGAGCGCAAACAAGAACCTTGAAAGCGCAACTGAGCGACGCTCATCTATGGCCGCGTACAATTTTCGAACTGAGACCGCCCCAAAGCCATCAATCTTTTCCAGCTTCTTGAGCGAACTCTCCTGCCGGCGCTTCAGGGTGAAAATGTCGGCGGGAGTGCGAATGCGCAGCGATGGGTCTTCCTGAGAGAAAAAGAACTCGATCTGCTTTTCTCCAAGACCTTCAATGTCGAAGGCATTTCGGGAAACAAAATGCCGGATTCGCTCGACTGCCTGCGCCGGGCAGATCAAACCACCGGTGCATCGCCATACAGCCTCCCCCTCTTCACGAACCGCATGGCTGCCGCATGCCGGACAGGTATGGGGAAACTGATACGGAACCGAGTCAGCGAGCCGCTTCTCCGGCACAATATCGAGGATCTGTGGGATCACATCGCCCGCGCGCTGGATGAGCACCGTGTCGCCCACCCTGATATCCCTGCCTTCCCGGAGCGGCTTGCCATCATTGCCGATGCCGCGAATGTAGTCCTCATTGTGCAGTGTGGCATTGGTGACAACCACGCCACCGACTGTGACAGGCTCAAGCCTTGCAACCGGTGTCAACGCGCCGGTGCGACCGACCTGAATATCGATACCGTTAAGGATCGTTGTTGCCTTCTCTGCCGGGAACTTGTGCGCGGTTGCCCAGCGCGGACTGCGTGAGCGGAAGCCCAGGCGCTCCTGAAGATCCAGCCGGTTTACCTTGTAGACAACGCCGTCAATGTCATAGGGCAGCTCGGCGCGCTGGGCTTCGATAGCACGATAGTGCGCGAGCATGTCTTCAGCTGACTTGCAGATCGCGGTCAGCTCGTTGACCTTGAACCCCCAGGCTCCCAGCCGCTGAACCGCGTCATATTGGGTTTCAGCCAATGCCTCGCCGGTCTCCCCCCAGGCGTAGGCGAAAAATTTCAGCGGCCTTTTGCGGGTGTTTTCCGGATCCTTCTGCCGCAGGCTTCCGGCGGCAAAATTTCGCGGGTTGGCGAATGTGCGCCCGGCTTCGGCCGCGCTTTTCTCGTTAAGCGCCAGGAAGTCGTCCCGGCGCATATAAACTTCTCCGCGCACCTCAACCACATCAGGTGCATCCGCAGGCAGCGTCTGAGGAATTTCAGTGATGGTAAGAACGTTGGCGGTGACGTTTTCACCGGTCTCTCCGTCGCCGCGGGTCGCGCCAGTTACCAGCCGGCGATCCTCGTAGCGCAAGGACATCGACAAGCCATCAATCTTGGGCTCGGCGGTGAAGACAAGCTCATCGCTTGCGCGAAGCGAAAGGAAGCGCCGAACCGAAGCCACGAAGTCATTCATATCTTCGTCGGTGAAGACGTTATCGAGCGAAAGCATCGGCCGCGCATGACGCACCTGGCCAAAAGCGCCCGAAGGAGCAGTTCCTACAACCTGCGATGGGGAATCAGAGCGCATCAGCTCCGGGAACGCTGCTTCGATTGCAGCATTGCGCAGACGCAGCTCGTCATACTCCGCGTCGGAGATGGTCGGCGCATCTTCTGCATAGTATCGCCGGTCGTGCTCGGCGATCTCGGCAGCTAGCGTGGCCAGCTCCTCTGCTGCCTCCTGAGGCGTGAGGTCTTCGACAGGCTTGCGGAGATGGGGCATGACACGAATCCGAGGCTACAACTGGTGCGCTAAACTAGCGTTGCAGCCGCCGGGCTCAAGCCCTCCATCACTCGACGGACGCGTTCTCCCGCAACAGTCGATCGGCTGCGGCGCGCGCTTCATCCGTAATGGTCGCACCGGCAAGCATCCGCGCGATCTCTTCCTGGCGTGCCTGACGCTCAAGCGTCTGCACACCGGTTGCGACCTTGTTGGTGCCGGACTTGGAGATGAGATAATGGGAATGAGCGCGTGCAGCGACCTGCGGCGCGTGTGTAACTGAAAGAACCTGAATCTTCTGGGCAAGCCGAGCCAGCCGCTGGCCGATTGCATCCGCTACGGCGCCACCCACGCCGGTGTCGATCTCATCAAACACGAGCGTCGGTGCGGAGCCACGATCCGCGAGGGCAACCTTCAGTGCCAGAAGAAACCGTGATAGCTCGCCACCAGACGCAATCTTCATGATGGGACCGGCACGGGTTCCAGGGTTGGTCCTCACCCAGAATTCCACTTGGTCGATACCGCTTTCGGACCGCTCGTTGGGGTCCGAACTGATCTCAACGATAAATTCAGCTCGCTCAAGCTTGAGCGCGGGCAGTTCTTTCATGACCGCCTTGGCAAGAGAGGTTGCGGTCCCCCTCCGCAGTTCCGAAAGGTGGCTGGCCGCCTCGTCAAACGCCTGACAAGCAGCGATCGATGCTTCCTCAAGCTTCATCAGCCGCTCCTCGCCCGCATCCAGATCGGCGAGATCGGCAACCATCTTGTCGCGAAGTGCTGCGAGATCGTCCACCTGAACTGAGTGCTTTCTGGCGGCGGCGCGCAGCGCGAAGAGACGCTCTTCGGTGTCGTCCAACATCTTGGGGTCATATTCGCTCGCCCTCAATGCGGCATCGACCGCTTCCTGGGTCGCATCGAGCGATATCAGTGCCTCGTCCAGCGTCTTGATGATTTCGTCGAGGAGGCCGGGTGCCTCGGCAGCCTTCCGCTGAAGCCGGCGCAACAGACTGGCGAGCTGCGGCACCGCCGAATTGGAACCCGACAGAACATCCTGAGCATCCGTTATGTCCGTCGCGATCTTCTCGGCCCGCATCATCGCGGCACGTCGTTCTGCCAGATCGGTTTCCTCACCAGCCTGCGGCGCCAGCTTGGACAATTCATCAACGCATGAACGCAGATAATCAGCCTCGCGCGCAGCTGCTTCCACCCTTGCGCGATGGCGCGCGAGGGCATGTTCGGCATCCCGCCACGCCTGCCACATCCTGGAGAGGGACTGGACGAGCCCTACATGGCCGCCAAACGCATCAAGAAGCTCACGATGAGCAGAAGCATCAACCAATGCACGATCGTCGTGCTGCCCGTGAATTTCCACCAGCATCCGCCCGACGGAGCGCAAGAGCGTCACGCTGGCAGCTTGATCGTTGATGAAGACGCGGCTTCGTCCGTCGGCGGACTGTATGCGCCGCAGGATCAGGTCCCCTCCCTCATCATCAAGCCCGTTCTCACGAATGGCTTCACGTGCGGGATGGTTTTGCGGCACGCTGAAAACGGCCGTCACACTGCCCTGAGACGCCCCGTGACGGACGAGCGACGCATCGCCCCGTGCACCAAGCGCCATCGACAGAGAATCGAGGAGAATGGATTTACCGGCACCGGTTTCACCGGTCAGCACCGACAGGCCCGACGAAAAATCTAGGTCGAGCCGTTCAATCAGAACAATGTCGCGGATCGACAGATGGGCGAGCATCAGGAACTGGGACCAAGTTTGGAATACTGATTCCTGGAGAAGACCACGACCCGACGAAAAGGTGAAGTACCCGACGCAGACAAGCTAACTTGCCTGCGTACGGATCAGCTTTCGCTGGCGCCGAGAAGCTTACCGACGCCGCTCAACCACGACCCACGGCTCTCGCGCGGCTCAAGACCACCAGATTGCAGAAGCTTGTACGTGTCCTTGTACCACTGGCTGTCCGGGTAGTTGTGGCCAAGAACTGCTGCCGCTGCCTGTGCCTCTGAGGCAAGACCCATTGCAAGATATGTCTCGGTCAGGCGAGCAAGGGCTTCTTCGATGTGGCGCGTGTCGGAATACATCTCGACGACGTTCCGGAACCGTTTAATCGAGCCTACATACTCGCGGCGCTCAAGATAATAGCGGCCGATCTGCATTTCCTTGCCAGCGAGCTGATCGCGAGCGTAGCGAATCTTCGCGTGAGCGTCTTCGACGTACTCAGAATCAGGCCAGCGCTCGACGAGCTCGCGCATAGCCTCGGCTGTGCGGCGCGCTTCCTTCTGATCCTGCGTCACGTCCCGGATCTGGCGGAAGTGAGACAGGCCGATCAAGTATTGCGCGTAAGCGGCGTCATCGCTCGTAGGATAGAGCGATACATAGCGCTGCCCTGCCGTGATCGCCTCTTCGTACTTACCCGAGCGGTAATTCGTGAAAGCGCTCATCAGCAGCGACTTGCGCGCTGGCTCCGAATAGGGGTGCTGGCGATCAACCGCTTCGAACTTACGTGATGCCTCTGCCATGCGACCGGCGTCAAGATTCGCAAGAGCCTGATTGTAAAGGGTCTCGGCCGGCTCGACGGTTTCCACGTAGGACGCCAGATCGACGTTCTTGTCGGACGCGCAGGCCGTAACCATCAACGGCAGAACAGCTGCCGCAACTGCCAATGCCAGACTGCGGCGCGGCGAGCCGGTTTCAGCTGTATTGTATTCACTCATGACGGGTCTCGCCCCTCTGGCGTGGCTAATCGTACGTCGCGGCAGTCTTAGTCTAACAGCGCTCGCTCGGCAACGTTGTCAGGGCGCAATGGTGCTTTTTTGTGGCGTGGTTCAGACGCGGCGGTCCAAAAACGAAGCCTAGAGCACCCAGGGCGCGAAAGCCGGAGCGTTAACCGCCACCATCTCGGCACGGCGTCCGCTCGAAGGTCGGCGTGCTTCCACCACTTCATAGGCGGTCGGATCTGTCATCAGGCGACGCAGAGCATTTGCGTTAAGCTTGTGTCCCCCGCGATAGGAACGGAAACAGCCAATGAAACGAGCTCCCGCAAGCGACAGGTCGCCCATCGCGTCAAGCATCTTATGGCGCACGAACTCGTCGGGGTAGCGCAGCCCTTCCATGTTGACGACAGTGTTGTCCTCTCCGATCACGACGGAGTTCTCGAGTGAGGAACCAAGTGCGTAGCCAGCCGCCCAAAGCTTCTCCACGTCCCTCATGAAACCGAAGGTGCGCGCACGAGCGACCTCTGCACGAAACGATGCGGGGGTAACGTCCAGGGCGAAGAACTGCCTGCCAATGACAGGTGCTTCGAAATCGATCTCCACCTCGAAGCGAGTGCCATCATGAGGACGGAACTCAGCCCAAGAGGCACCGCTCTCGATTCGTACGTTCTTCAGAATGCGAATGTATCGACGCGGAACAGCTTGAACCTCAATTCCAGCCTGATCGAAAGCCTCAACAAAGGGTCCGGCACTTCCGTCCAGGATCGGAACCTCATTGGCATCGATCTCGATGAGGACATTATCGATGCTTGCAAACGTCACTGCCGCAAGAAGATGTTCTACCGTCGCAACGTAAGTGCCCGCAGGATCACCCAGCACGGTGCAGAGGTCCGTCGAGCCCACCTCTGACGAGAGGGCACGGATCTCAACCGTATTACCGTCGGTGTCGACGCGGGTGAAGACGATACCGGTATCGGGATCTGCAGGAGAAAAGTGAACACTTACAGGCTGGCCGCTGTGTACGCCAACACCGGAAAGGGATACGCGCGATTTGAGCGTCGTCTGGAAGTCGTACAACTCGGTCCTCATATTCTGGTCCGACGGGCCACCAAAGGCAGGTTGTGGCCCCACGCAAAGAGGCGCTCCGAAACGCACTTTGCCAATCAATGTCGGGCGGAAAATAGCGAGGGCCCCGCCCCTGACCAAATCACTGTTTCTTTCCGGTTGTTACGCTCGATAACAAAACGTTAACGCCGGCAAGTCGAGCAACACACGAAAAAAGGCGGGCCGCGAGAGCCCGCCTTTTCAAATCAGTACATTCAGGTCAGTTAGCTTGACGACGAAGGAATGCCGGGATGTCCAGCTGATCTTCTTCCTGGTGGACACGCGGCTGTACCGACATCCGGCCGTGATCGTCGAGCTGTCCACGACGCGGTGCGTAAAGCTGCGCATCCGGCGCACGACGCGCTTCCGGGGCCGGCTGACGAAGGCGCGGCTCACGCGGCTGTGCCGGCTGCAGGCGTGCAGTCTCTTCTTCCCTGCGGGACAAGCCAGCCGTCAGGCGCTTCAGGAGGCCCATCGGCCCACGGTCTTCCTGCTCAGGCTGTGCAGCGCGGCTGGCTTCGATCTCAGCGCGTGCAACTGGCGGGAAATCCTCGACCCGCGGCATACGCGGCTGCGCTGCTTCCACCTGCGGTGCCACTTCCGCACGAACCGGTGCCGCCTGCTGAGCTGCGACCGGTGCTGCTACAGGAGCGACGGGGGCTGCGGCCACCGGCTGCTGCTCTGCCGGCTGCTTGAACAGGTTGCTCATCGGACGGAATTCCGGCGCGGGCTGCTGTACCGGTGCCTGTGCGACCGGTGCAGGCGCTGCTTCCGCTGCCATCTGGACATTGGCCTCTGCTACACGGATCGCCTCGGCGACCGGGTCAACCGCGCGCGCTGCCTGTGCTGAGACCGGAGCCGCCGGCGACGGTGCTGCCGGAGACTGACGGACCTCTACGGGACGTTGCTGGGTGGCGGCGGCCACCGCCGGACGCTGCTGAACCTGCACCGGCTGCTGGCGTACCATGATCGGTGGCGTGTTGATCTCGATTGCAGACTTGTCGATGCCGGTCGCAACGACCGAAACACGGATGACGCCTTCAAGCTCCTCATCGAAAGTCGCGCCGAGGATGATGTTCGCGTCCGGGTCGACTTCCTCACGGATGCGGGTAGCTGCTTCGTCGACTTCGAACAGGGTCAGGTCGCGGCCGCCGGTGATCGAGATCAGCAGGCCCTTGGCGCCCTTCATCGACGTCTCGTCGAGCAGCGGATTTGCGATAGCTGCTTCTGCAGCGGCCATCGCACGGCCCTCACCGGAGGCTTCGCCGGTGCCCATCATGGCCTTGCCCATCTCGCGCATGACGGAGCGAACGTCTGCGAAGTCGAGGTTGATCAGACCTTCCTTGACCATCAGGTCGGTGATGCAGGCAACGCCAGAGTAGAGCACCTGGTCAGCCATCGCGAAAGCGTCAGCGAAGGTGGTCTTGTCGTTGGCGATACGGAAAAGGTTCTGGTTCGGGATGACAATGAGGGTGTCGACGTTTTTCTGCAGTTCTTCGATGCCGAGGTCCGCAGTCTTCATGCGTCGTGCGCCTTCGAAGTGGAACGGCTTGGTGACCACGCCAACCGTCAAGATACCCTTCTCGCGGGCTGCGCGTGCGACCACCGGAGCTGCGCCGGTACCCGTGCCGCCGCCCATACCGGCGGTGACGAAGCACATATGCGTGTTGGTGAGGTAGTCGACGATCTCATCGAGGCACTCTTCAGCCGCCGCACGGCCGACTTCCGGCTGAGAGCCTGCACCCAGGCCTTCCGTGACATGCGCACCCAGCTGAATGAGGCGCTCTGCCTTCGATGTCGTCAGCGCCTGTGCATCAGTGTTAGCGACCACAAATTCCACGCCGCGCAGGCCGGCCGTGATCATGTTGTTGACGGCATTTCCGCCACCGCCTCCAACACCGAAAACGGTGATGCGCGGCTTGAGCTCGGTGATGTCCGGCTTCTGAAGATTGATGGTCATTGTCCTCGTCCTTTTACCTTTTCCCGCTGCTCGCCGCCGCGGAACACGGAGCCTGGCTCCGTTGATCCTTTAAAAACTCTCTCGCAACCACTGACTGACACGCTGAAGCCGACCGCCGGTCCCAGTGGCCCTGAAAGGCAGGCCACCCCCCTTCCCGCTTCGGCTCTCAAAACCCGCCATCTGCGGATAGATCAGGAGGCCAACCGTCGTCGCAAACGCCGGTCCCTTCGCAGCCTCCGGAAGGCCCGTCACGCCGAGCGGCCGCCCCAGCCGCACGTTACGAGCAAGAATACGCCGTGCTGCTTCGGGCAGACCCGCAAGCTGGCTTGCACCACCGGTCAACACGACGCGTTTCCCGATCACGCCGCCAAAGCCGGATTTGTTCAACCGGTCCCGCACAAGCTCGAGCGTCTCCTCGACGCGTGCACGGATAATCTTGTTCATGATTGCCCGCGGTGCCTGCTGCGGCGACTCGCCATCATCAGCACCCATCGGATGGACGGTGACCATGTCGCGGTCATCACCGGTCGCCGGCAAGGCGGAACCGTGCATCACCTTGAGGCGCTCGGCATATTCGCGACGCGTCGACAATCCCTTGGCCAGGTCCATTGTGACATGGAGGCCACCAATCGGAATCACTTCAGCATGCACGAACTTGCCCTCTGCGAAGATGGAAATGGTGGTCGTCCCGCCCCCCATGTCGACGCAAGCCGCGCCCATCTCCGCCTCGTCATCGACGAGGGTCGCAAGCCCGCTCGCATATGGTGTCGCCACCATGCGCTCCACGGAAAGATGCGCACGATTGACGCAGAGCTCGAGGTTGCGCAACGGAGCTGCATCCGCGGTCAGAACGTGCATGTCGACGCCAAGAACGTCACCGATCATGCCGGAAGGATCGCGAACCCCGCGCTCGGCATCCAGCGAAAAGCCGATCGGCAGCGAGTGTATCACCTCACGTTCAGCGCGCATGGCCTGCTTTGCGCCAGCTGCAAGCACTCGCTTGATATCGCTCGCGCCTGCCTCATGCCCGCCAAGATTGACGGTCGAGGAAAAGACGTTGCTGCCCAGCCGCCCGGCGGAAACGTTTACGAGGAGCGATTCCACGGTTACGCCAGCCATGCGCTCAGCAGTATCGACAGCCAGCCGAATAGCCTGCTCGGCCTGCGCAAGATCAACGATGACGCCCGACTTCACACCCAGAGACTTCTGGTGGCCAATGCCAATCACCTTGACCTTGTGTGTGCGCCCTGGCAGCCGCTCGCTCTCTTCGCACGGCTTCAATCGACCGACGACGCAGCAAACCTTGGTAGATCCAACATCGAGCACCGTCACGATGCCCGAGCGCCCGAGAGAAGCGTCAGATTTTCCGCGAAACCAGCTCATGTGCGACGCTCCGCGGGGCGATAATGCTTACCGAGACGCTCTTTCATTGAGACAGCCCGCGCCGACGCTGCATCTGGGGACAACTTCACTACGACCTGATTAGCAAATCGCATGTCCACGACCTCCACATCGCGGGTCAGCAGATCATGCTCGCGATCGAGCTCGACCAGTTCGCGCAGCGCAGCTTCAACGTCCTTCTCGGGCAGCTTCACTGTCAGCCCGCTGTGCAGGTGCAGATCCCAGCGACGCTCAGCGATTCGGACGTAACCACGTACGCGCGATGCCAGCCCCGGCACTTCAGCAACCTTGGCCACAAAACCAGCAGCCGCCTCAGCAGCACCTGAACCAACCACAAGGGGAAGCGTGACGTGCTGCATGCCCGCGAGAGGAGCAATGACCGAACCATCCTCCTCAACCAGCGACAGGAGACTACCGCGCTGCCAGATCGCAAACGGCTGACGCTCAGTGACTGCCACTTCCAGTGTCGCGGGGTAGACCTTGCGAACTTCGACACTCTGAATCCACGGCAAGCTCTCAATACGCTTACGCGCCTCCTCAGCATCGAAACCGATAAGAGAGGTGTAGCCATCCAGCCCGACACGATCGAAAATATCGACTTCCGAAGTCTCGACATTTCCGGCGACGCGGATCTCATCGATAGCAAACCCGGTTCGCGCGGTGACAGCCTGCAACACGCTGGAGGTATGCCCACCTGCAACCATACCGTAGACCGAGAAGCCGCCAATCAGCGCAGCAGACAGCGCGAGCATCAGATACGGAGGAGCCTCGACCTCACCCGAGATGAAGCGCGAGACGAAGCGCGCCGGCCTGCGCATAGAGCGCGGCAGCACGAACCCGCCATCACCACGTCCGGGCCTCAACGCAAACAAGACGCGTCCTCCACCATCCAACTCAACAACTCACCAAATGAATACCCCGCCGCAGCGGCAATCTCTGGCACCAGGGACGTGGGCGTCATGCCGGGCTGCGTATTCACTTCCAGCCAGATCAACTCGCCATTTTCGGAATGACGGTCATCGAAGCGGAAATCGGAACGCGATACGCCGCGACAGCCAATTGCCTGATGTGCCTTAAGCGCCAGTGTCTGTATTTTTTGGTAAATAAACGGTGAAACTTTCGCGGGGCATTCGTGTTTTGATCCCCCTGCGACATATTTGGAGTCGTAATCATAAAAGGCGTGACCCAGCGGAACGATCTCCGTCACGCCAAGGGCCTGATCACCCATCACAGCGCAGGTCAACTCACGCCCATAAACGTAGCGCTCAACCATTACGGTATCGCCATATTTCCACTCGGAAGAACCGATGACTTGCGGCGGATTCGACTGATCCTCCTTGACGATCACGACACCGAAGCTTGACCCTTCATTGACGGGCTTAACGACATAGGGCGCAGCCATGGGATGCTCCGAGCCAATATCGAATCGCGACATGACCATCGATTCGGCAACCGGAACACCAACCGCCTTCACGACCTCCTTGGCGAGCTGCTTGTCCATCGCAAGAGCGGAAGCAAGAACGCCGGAATGGGTGTACGGGATCTCCAGGTACTCGAGGATACCCTGGATGGTGCCATCCTCGCCAAATGGCCCATGAAGCGCGTTGAACGCCACATCCGGGCGAACCTCGGCAAGCACCGACGAAACATCACGGCCGACGTCAATTCGCGAGACCTGATAACCTTGGGCCTCGAGCGCGTCTGCACAAGCATTCCCCGAGGAAAGCGACACTGGCCGTTCCGAGGAAAAACCGCCCATCAAAACGGCTACGTGCTTTCTCGCCATGCTCGGAATCCCCTCGTTGCGCCGGCCGCATTCCATTGTTTCGCAGAGTTGAATCCAAGATGCCCGGCGACCGCAGCCGCCAGCGCCCCAAACACGCTCGACCCAAATCAGGAAACGATTCGACCCTTAAGGAATCAGAGGTTGGATTCCGTGGCAAGCCCTTGAGATTCAGCCGCGATTCACATTTCGATACAATTTTAGGGAATTCGCGGAACGTTTCAGCAACAATGCAAAAAGCGGACCAACAGGCCCGCTTTCTGATGGCATCTAACGCAGGGTAAGTCCTTAGCTCTTCTGACCGAGGAACTCCTCGACTTCTCTGCCTGGCAGAAAGTCGCCGATCCGCTTGATCTCCCATTCAAGACGCACGCCTGAATTGGCAAGGACACGAGCCCTGACCGTTTCTCCCAGCATTTCGAGATCGTAGCCCGTCGCAGAGCCGGTGTTGATCATGAAGTTGCAGTGCATCCGCGACATCTGCGCGCCGCCCACCATAAGTCCGCGAGCGCCAGCCTTGTCAACTTCCTTCCAGGCAGAACTGCCTTCCGGATTTTTGAATGTCGAGCCACCCGTCTTCTCCCGGATCGGCTGAACCGTCTCGCGATGGCTCTGAACCGCGTCCATCTCGCGCCGGATCGTTTCACGATCCTCCGGATATCCCTCGAAGTCCGCGCTGACAAAAATGAGGTCTTTCGCCATCGAAGAGTGACGATAGCCGTAGCCCATCTCGGCATTGCTGAAAATGTGCAGCTCGCCCTTTCGATCCAGTGCACGAACAGAAACGACGCGCTCACGCGTCTCGACCCCATTGGCACCGGCATTCATGCGCAACGCGCCACCAATCGAGCCCGGAATTCCATAGTAGAAATGGAAACCGCCGATCCCGGCTTCAAGCGCTGCGCCTGCCAGGCGTTTGTCCGGGCAGGCAGCACCGGCACGCAACCGGTTGCCACCAAGGTGCTCGACACTACCGAACCCCTTTGCCGACAGCCGGATCACGACGCCGCGGATCCCGCCTTCTCGGACCAGCAGATTGGATCCGACGCCAACCACGAGAACCGGGACATCCTCGGGCAGCATTTTGAGAAACGCCGCGAGATCATCCTCATCGGCAGGCTGGAACAGCAGGTCAGCAGTTCCGCCAGCGCGAAACCAGGTAATGGCATCCATCGGCGCATCGGCCGTCAGACGACCGCGCAATCCCGAGACGCCATCGCCCAACCTTGCAAGCAGTTCCGTTCCAGTCGTTGTCATTGCGCTTCCAATTCACCCGGGAGGGCATAGGCCCATTGCGTGATATTCCCTGCGCCGAGCATGACAACAAAATCACCAGGCTGAGCCAGTTCCTTCACTGCTGCGGGTATGGCGGCCGGACCTTCGATATGTCGGGCATCGCGATGACCGCCAGCCCGTATACGCGAAACGAGCTCCTCTGCATCCACGCCTTCAATTGGCTCCTCCCCCGCCGGATAGACCGGGCTTATCAGCACGGTATCGGCATCGTTGAAGCAGGAGGCGAACTCGTCGAACAGATCGCGCAAGCGGGTATAGCGATGCGGCTGAGCAATGGCGATGACACGCCCCTCACATGCCTCGCGTGCCGCACGGAGAACGGCCTTGATCTCTACAGGATGGTGTCCGTAATCGTCGAACACCTCGACGCCGTTCCACGAGCCCGTGTGGGTAAAGCGCCGCTTTACGCCACCGAACGCGGCAAGCCCCGTCCGGATCTCTTCGGGACCGATACCGAGCTGGTGCGCCACAGCAATGGCGGCAGTCGCGTTCGAAACATTGTGCAGGCCCGGCATGGGCAGGCGCAATCCCTCAATCTCGGTCACGCGGTCGAGCTTCCGGTCGCGAATCGTGACGTCGAATACCGAGACGATCCCTTCCATGCGCAGATTCGAGAAACGCACATCGGCCTGCTTGTTCTCACCGTAGGTGATGACCCGTCGGTCCTCGATCTTGGAGACCAGCGCCTGCACCTCCGGATGGTCGATGCACATGATACCGAAACCATAAAAAGGCACGCCCTCGACAAACTGACGGAACGCGTCGCGTACCTTGTCGAAGGAGCCGTAATGATCGAGGTGTTCCGGATCGATGTTCGTGACGACTGCGACATCTGCCGGAAGCTTCAGGAAGGTGCCATCGCTCTCATCGGCTTCAGCAACCATCCAGTCGCCATTGCCCATGCGAGCATTCGTCCCGTAGGCGTTGATGATGCCGCCATTGACCACGGTCGGATCGAGGCCACCGGCATCCAGAAGCGCTGCAACCATCGAAGTGGTCGTCGTCTTGCCATGGGTTCCGCCGATGGCAATCGCGTTCCGGAAGCGCATAATCTCAGCCAGCATCTCTGCGCGGCGGACAACTGGAAGTAGTTTTTCCCTTGCCGCAACCAGCTCGGGATTGTCTTTCTTGACGGCAGTGGACACCACGACCACCTCGGCATCCCCGAGGTTTTCGGCCCGGTGGCCGACCATGCAGTCAATGCCCTTCTCACGCAGACGCTGCACATTCTGGCTGTCGGCCTGGTCGGAGCCCTGAACCTTGTAGCCGAGCGTGTGAAGCACCTCCGCGATGCCGCTCATTCCGATGCCGCCGATGCCAATGAAGTGCACGACGCCGATTGTCTGCGGCATCTTCATGCGCGCATCCTTCCTTCAAACGCTTCTATGGATTTCCCCGATGCAATAACCTCCACGAGGTCCGCAAGCAACTCTGTTGCATCCGGCTTGCCAACGCTTCGCGCTGCAGCAGCAATACGCGCGCACCCCGACGGGTCCTGCATGTAGCGTGTCAGCTTTTGTGCCAGAACATCATGGGTCAGAGTGCCCTGCTGGCAGACTTCAGCACCGCCTGCTGCAGCAAGAGAAGCTGCATTGGCTGCCTGATCATGATCGAGAGCATGAGGATAAGGCACCAGGATCGCAGGACGGCCTATCGCCGCGACTTCCGAGACAGTTGATGCACCTGAGCGCGACACAATGAGATGTGCACTGGCTATGCGTGAGGCCATGTCGGTGAAGAAGGGAGCAACTTCAGCCGTCAGGCCGAGCTCGGCGTAAGCCTTGCGCACCGTTTCTTGATCTTCCGGACGCGCTTGTTGCGTCACCTTCAGACGCTTGCGCATCTCGGGAGCGATCTGCCTGATGGCGCCCGGTAGCGCGTCCGAAAAGAACTGCGCGCCCTGGCTACCGCCAAACACGAGAAGCCTGAATTCGCCCCCGGGTGATGCCGGCTCATAGGGCACCCGCGCGGCGTCGATCACTGCCGGACGCACCGGATTGCCTGTGGTGACGGTCTTTGACGCATATGTACCGCTGCCCTGCGGCAAAAAACCTCCCGCGATCGCCGACACGCGTGGCGCGAGCGCTTTGTTGGCTCGTCCCATCACTGCGTTTTGCTCGTGGATCAGCGTTGGTACACTTCTTCTCGTCGCTGCCCACACTGGAGGCAGGGTCGGATAACCACCGAAGCCGACCACGGCCTTGGGTTTGATCTTCCTGATGATCTTTCCCGCCTGCCTCGCCCCCGTCCAAATCGACCAGAACGCCCGGGCAAGAGCCAGCGGATTCTTGGAACCAATGGTTGCAGAAGCG
The DNA here is from genome assembly GCF_016124105.1 of Aquamicrobium zhengzhouense. Taxonomy (GTDB): domain Bacteria; phylum Pseudomonadota; class Alphaproteobacteria; order Rhizobiales; family Rhizobiaceae; genus Aerobium; species Aerobium zhengzhouense. The sequence continues at coordinate 75,402 of NZ_JADGMQ010000001.1, read as the reverse complement.
ATCTGGTGGATCTCGACCGCGGGGAAGGAACCGGCAAAACGGTCGGCTCGATTATCGGTCGCCAGATGAACCTGCCAACCGCGCGCACCAAGCTCATGCGCCAAGGCCTCTGCAGGGAAAAGGTGGCCGCCGGTACCACCGGCAGCTAGCAATATCGTATCACCGCTCATAATTACTCCGCCGGCTGAACCTGCCGTCCGTAGGGAGCGCGGCTCATCTTTAGGCGCTTCAACGGATCGCGCCGCGTCAGCGCCAGCACCATGCCCATCGAGATCGCAACGGCAACCAGCGAAGATCCTCCGTAGGATATAAATGGCAGGGTCATGCCCTTGGCAGGCAGAAGCTGGAGGTTCACGCCCATATTGATGATTGATTGCAGGCCGAAGAGGACGACGAGGCCTCCGACCGCGTAGCGCGAGAAATCGTCCTTGTCGTGCATCGCCATGCTAAGTCCTCGCAGCACAACGAACGCGAAGAGAGCTGCGATAAGCATGCACACGACGATGCCGAATTCCTCTCCGGCAACTGAGAAGATGAAGTCGGTATGGCTATCAGGAAGGATACGTTTGACCGTCCCTTCACCCGGGCCCTGGCCCAGCCAGCCGCCGCGCAGCAAGGCTTCACGGCCCATATCCACCTGAAAGGTGTCACCCTCACCGGTCAGGAACCGGTCAATTCGTCCCGCAACGTGCGGGAATGCCAGGTAGGCGCCAAGACCGATCCCGATCGATGCGCCACCCAGCACGATGATCCAGAACCAAGGCAGGCCTGCCATGAAGAACATCACGCCCCAAGTGGCAAGGACCAAGAGCGTCTGACCGAGGTCAGGCTGCGCTGCAAGAAGCGCCAATACGAGTCCCAGGAGGATCATAGCGAAAAGGTTACCCGGAATGTCCGAGCGACGACCTTGCTCCGCAAAAAGCCAAGCGCAAATAACCACGAAGCCGGGCTTCAGGTACTCGGAAGGTTGCACCGAAATCCCCAGGATATGGATCCATCGGCGCGATCCCTTGACCTCAACCCCGAAAAACAGCGCTGCGACTGTCAGAACCAGCGAGCCAATGAGCATCAGCAAAGCCAGCCTGCGTACCTGGCGTGCATCAAAGAACGAGACGAACAGCATTACGGCGATCGCCGGAAGCATGAACATGAACTGCCGGGTGACGAAGTGATAGCTGTCGAGCCCGATGCGTTCGGCCACAGCAGGAGATGCGGCAAATGAAAGGACAAGGCCCAGCCCCATCAACGAGAGGAATGCGGCCAGGAACCAGCGATCGATAGTCCACCACCAATTGGCGACGGCTCCTCTGTCAACGCGACTGACCATCAGAGTTTTCCTCCTGCAGGTTGAACGTCACCTAGCGCCAGCACCGCCTCCCGGAAGGCGTCACCACGAACCTCAAAATTTCTGAACTGGTCAAAGCTGGCGCAAGCCGGCGACAACAGGACGACCGCTTGACCGCTCCGGTCATTCATCGCGTCGGCGGCCGCGTGCTCGACAGCGGTCGCGAGCGTTCCCGAAATCTCGTAATTCACCTCGGCACCTAACGTCGCAGCGAAAGACGGGGCAGCTTCGCCGATCAGGTATGCCTTGGCGATCCGAGAAAAATAGGGATGGAGAGTTTCGATGCCGCCTTCTTTGGGCAAACCGCCCGCAATCCAGTAGATGCGTGAAAAACTCGACAAGGCAGGAGCCGCAGCCTCAGCATTGGTTGCCTTCGAGTCGTTCACGAACAGAACGTCCCCGTGCCATCCGACCTGTTCCATCCGATGAGCAAGGCCCGGGAAACTCTCTATGCCGCACTGAATTTCCTGCTCGGTGAGACCGACTTTCAGGCAGGCAGCAATTGCGGCGAGCGCGTTTTGTGCATTGTGCTGCCCACGCAACGATCCCACGTCTTCAAGAGAAGCGACCTCGCGTTTCAATCCTTTGCGCTGCTCGAAAAGCGCCGTTCCGTCGGCAAAGTAGCCCGGTTCAACAGGTGCCTGTTTCGAAATACGTATGACATCCGCGCCTTCACCCATGAGGCGATCAGCGATCTGGACAGTGAAACTGTCATCGACACCGACGATGGCAGTTTCACTCCCCGCAACGAGTCGCGCCTTGATCTCGGCATAGTGCTGCATCGTGCCATGCCGATCGAGGTGATCGGGCGTCAGGTTCAGCAAAATCCCTGCTGTGGGCGCAAGCGAAGGCGCCAAATCAATCTGGTAGGACGAGCACTCGATGACGTAGTGGCGTCCGCTTGCAGGTGGATCAAGCGTCATCACCGCGCGGCCGATATTGCCACCCATCTGAACGTCTCGGCCTGCATTCTTCAGGATATGAGCGATGAGCGCGGTAGTGGTTGATTTCCCGTTGGTACCGGTAATCGCGATCAGCGGAGCGTCCGGCGCGAGCGCAGCGCGCTCCCGCGAGAACATCTCGACATCACCAATGATCTCGACGCCGGCCGCATCGGCAAGATCGACTGACCAATGAGGTCGCGGATGCGTCAGCGGCACACCCGGCGACAAGATGAAAGAGGAAAACTGTGACCAGTCTGCCTGAGACAGATCCGCCACTGGAACACCCTCGGCGCGCGCCTTTTCAACGCTGTCCGGATTATCATCCCAAGCCTGCACCTTCGCGCCGCCAGCGACCAGCGCCTTCGCAGTCGCAAGACCCGAACCGCCTAGCCCGAACAGGGCAACGTTGCGACCTTTGAAGGTAGTAGCTGGCGTCATGTCTACCTCAACTTCAGCGTGGAGAGGCCGATAAGCGCGAGGATCACGGCAATGATCCAGAAGCGGATCACGACCTGACTTTCCGTCCACCCCAGCTTTTCAAAGTGGTGGTGTATCGGTGCCATCAGGAAAACGCGCTTGCCCGTAAGCTTGAACCAGGCGACCTGGATGATCACCGACATGATCTCGACCACAAACAGGCCGCCGATGATGGCCAGGACGATCTCATGCTTGGAGGCAACCGCAACAGCACCTATCAAGCCACCCAAGGCCAGAGAGCCGGTATCCCCCATGAAGATGGCAGCTGGAGGCGCGTTGAACCACAGGAACCCAAGGCCGGCCCCAATAACGGCACCAAGCACGACTGACAGTTCGCCTGTGCCGGGGGTGAAGTGGATCTGGAGATAGTCGGCAAAGACGGCGTTACCGGCAAGATACGCAATGACGCCAAACGATGCCGCAGCGACCATGACCGGAACGATCGCAAGGCCATCAAGACCATCCGTCATGTTGACCGCATTTCCAGCGCCAACCATTACGAACGCGCCAAACGGGATAAAGAAAATCCCGAGATTGATGACGAAGTCTTTCACGAAGGGAAACGTCACCGAGGAAGAGAACGGCTCATTGCCAACGCTCATGATCACCCATGCTGCAACGCCGGCGACGACGAACTCGGCTGCAAGGCGGGCCTTGCCCGAAAAGCCCATATGCGACTGCTTGGTAACCTTGAGATAGTCGTCATAGAAGCCGATTGCGCCGAAGCAGAGCGTCACCATCATGACAACCCAGACCAGCGGGCTCGCCAAATTGCCCCAAAGAAGGACTGCACCGACGATGCCGACCAGCATCATCAGGCCGCCCATCGTTGGAGTGCCAGCCTTCTTGAAGTGGGTTTGCGGGCCGTCGGCACGGATGGGCTGGCCCTTGCCCTGCCGCAAGCGCAGCGAGTCGATGATCGCGGGACCGAACATGAACACGATCAGCGCCGACGTAATCAGTGCGCCGCCCGTACGGAAGGTAATGTAACGAAAGACGTTGAGCGCCGAGACCTGTTCAGCGAGTCCAACGAGCAGCATCAGCATTCGACTTGTTTCCTCGCGAACCGATCAGGCTTCAATTTGTGTAGGGTCGGCAGTGGGTGCTGCCGGGAATTGCTGCAAAAGGGCGGCAACCAGCTTCGAAAAGCCAATGCCGTTAGAGGATTTGACCACGACGACGTCGCCCGGGCTCACGGTGTCGATAACAGCCGGAATTAGCTCCGCGACATTCGCAAAATGTGCGCAAGCGCCGGGAGGCAATTGTGCCGCGAGTGCAGACATCTCCGAGCCTGTCAGGAAGGAGAGATCAGTACCTGCGGTGAGGAGCGGATCTTTCAGGTCTGCGTGAAGCTCACGCGAATGCTCGCCAAGTTCCAGCATGTCACCCAAGATCGCGATCCTGCGCCCGCCCTCGCTAATTGGGGCAACGCGTAGCAAATCAAGCGCCGCGCGCATCGATGCAGGGTTGGCGTTATAGCTCTCGTCGATCAGCAGGAACTCGCCGCCTTGAGGGTGCGAAAGCAAATGACGCCGGCCCCGCCCAGCCTCAGGCTGAAGCCGCGCCAGCGCACTGGCAACCTTGGTGACGTCTGCTCCCGAAAGGTAGGAAGCGCCGAGCACTGCGATTGCATTCTGCACCATGTGCCTGCCGGGCGCACCGATACGAACCGGAAATTCCTTGCCTGCCATCTTGGCGACGATTTCCGCGCCGGCATAATCCTGCACCCAGTCAACCAGACGGAACGTGGCCCGCTGATGCTCGCCAAAGCTCCAGACATGCTGCAAGCCCGCCTGCCTTGCAGCGGTATCCAGCCGCTTCCACATCGCGTCGTCACGATTGATAAGAGCGTGACCACCCTTCTCCACGCCCTCGAATATCTCTGCCTTCGCGTCGGCGATTTCTTCCAGGCTGGAAAAATGCCCCAGATGTGCCGCAGCGATCAGAGTCGCCATGGCGATATGCGGACGAACCATCTTCACCAGCGGACGGATTTCATCCGGGTGGTTCATACCAATTTCAAAGACTGCGAAATCGGTATCTTCGGGCATCCGTGCCAGCGTCAGCGGCACGCCCCAATGGTTATTGAAGGATTTGTCCGACGCATGAACCTTTCCGCAGGCAGACAAGCCAAGCCGGAGCGCCTCTTTGGTCGTGGTTTTGCCAGCCGAGCCGGTAACCGCGATCACACGCGCACGAGAACGGGCACGCGCTGCAACGCCGAGTGCCTCAAGGCCGCGAAGAACGTCAGGGACGACGATCAACGGCGCGGCGATACGCCCGAGAGCTGGCAGTTTCTGCTCGGATACCACCAACAATCCCGCCCCGGCCTTGACTGCAGAGGTGGCGAAGTCGTGGCCGTCATGAATGTCGCCCTTGATGGCGAAAAACGCCTCGCCGGGCTTCAGGCTTCGGGTGTCAATCGAGATGCCGGTGATGCCTTCAGGCAGGTGGTTCCCGAGCGGACGGCCGCCCATAGCCCGATAAAGTGCCTCAGATCGCCAGAGATAGTTCATGTGGCCATCTCCCGCAGCGCCGAACGTACCTCCTCATGATCGGAGAACGGTAGCGTCTCGCTGCCGATGGTCTGCCCTTCTTCATGGCCCTTGCCGGCAACAATCAAGGTATCGCCAGCATGAAGCATCGAGACAGCTTCCCTGATGGCCTTGCGCCGGTCGCCAATCTCGATCGCGTCGGGTGATGCGGCCAGTATCTCTGCACGAATGGAGGCGGGCTCTTCGGTCCGCGGATTATCGTCTGTCACAATCGCCACGTCGGCCAAGCGAGATGCAATCTCCCCCATTATCGGGCGCTTCCCCCGGTCACGATCACCGCCGCAACCAAACACGACAATTACGCGCCCGGTCGTGAATGGCCTCACTGCTGTCAGCACGTTTTCCAGTGCTTCTGGCTTGTGAGCGTAGTCCACGTAAACCGGCGCACCATCCTTGGTGGAGCCAACCAATTCGAGCCTGCCAGAAGCCCCCTTCAGGTGCTCCAATGCAGCCATCGCTTTTGCGGAATCGACGCCGGTTGAAATTGCAAGCCCTGCAGCCACCAGCGCATTCGAGACTTGGAAATCGCCAGCCAACGGCAAATCAATCTCGTAGAGTTCGGTGCCAATCTGTATCTCTGCCCTCTGACGATTGCGCTCATGCTCAACGCGCTTGAGTTCGAGAAACGTGCCTGCACGGCCAACGGTGAGGATCTCAAGACCAGCACTTCGTGCGCATGCGATCGTGCGTTCGGACCAAGGATCATCCGCGAAGATCACAGCGGGGGCCGACGCGGGGAGCAGCTCACGGAACAGCCGCATCTTCGCCGAGTGATACTCCTCGACGGATGGGTGATAATCCATGTGGTCGCGGCCAAGGTTCGTGAACGCGCCCGCTGCGAGCTTCACTCCGTCAAGGCGATACTGGTCAAGGCCGTGGCTCGAAGCCTCGACCGACGTATGTGTCACGCCTGATGCAGCAAGTTCGCTAAGGAGCTGATGCAGGGCGATGGGGTCAGGCGTCGTCAACGAACCATATTCTTCGCGCCCGGGGGCGATCACGCCCGTTGTACCGATCGAGGCTGCTGCGAAGCCTGCATAGGCCCATATCTGGCGAGTGAACGAGGCGACTGAAGTCTTGCCGCTCGTTCCGGTCACGGCAGCCATCGTCTGAGGCTGCGCCTTGAAGAAAGTCGCTGCCGTTTTTGCCAGTGATTGCCGGGGCTCATCGACTTCGATGAGTGGCACGCTGAGTGCGGCTTTGATGGCTCCTGTCTTTGCCAGAACAGCGGACGCGCCGCGACGGACGGCATCTTCAACAAACGAAGAGCCGTCGAGCTTCGTGCCCTCCAGTGCCGCGAACAGGAAGCCGGGCTCCACGCGACGTGAGTCTGAGGCGATCCCCACGATCTCAACTTCCTGCGGAAGTGAAACGTGTGAGGGAACACCGGATATCTGGTTGAGCTTCATCGCTATCGTTCGGTCCGTTTAGTTGGACACCCCTGCCCGGCAAGAATCATTGTGAAGATACGAGCAGGGCATCACTTTCATGGCCGAAATCGGGCTTCACGCCAAGCAGCGTGGCTGAACGGCGAATAATGTTGCTGACCATATAGGTCGTATTCCAGCCTGCCGTTGCGCCAGTTCCGGGCTTCTCGCGCTGCGGCTCATCCAAAATCGCCAGAACGACATATTCAGGGTCATGAGCAGGAAACGCGCCGAGGAAGCCATTAAAGCGCTTGCCACTGACGTAGCGGCCATTGACCACCTTCTCGGCCGTGCCCGTTTTTCCGCCCACGAAATAGCCTGGAACCTCGGCCCGGCTTCCCGATCCCTTCGTCACATTGAGTCTGAAAAGATAGCGCATCATCTCGCTGGTCTCCGGCTTGATGACGGGATCGGCAACCCTGTCCGCCTCCTCAACGGTGCGAGGCAGGAAGGTCGGCTGGATCAGCTTGCCACCATTCACCATTGCGGCGGCAGACATCGCAGTCTGCAAGGGTGTCGTTGCGACGCCGTGCCCGAACGAGATCGTGATCTGGTTGATGCGCTTCCATTCGGCAGGCTCGGTTGGTCGCGCCACTTCCGGAAGCTCCGTTTGCATGCGCTCCAGAAGCCCGATCCTGCGGAAGAACTCACGGTGATGGTCGATGCTGACGGTTTCAGCCAGCCGAGCGGTGCCGATGTTCGAGGAGTAGATAAACACCTCTGGAACTGTCAGCACACGGTTCTTGCCGTGGAAATCGCGGATAGTGTGACGCGCGATCTGGATCGGCCGGGTAGCATCGAACCGACTGTTCAGATTGGCCGTACCCGCATCCAGCGCCATGGCGACCGTGAAGCCCTTGAAGGTCGACCCCATCTCATACACGCCAGCAGACATCCGGTTGAGGCGGTCCTTCTCGTGCGCGTTGTACGGATTGTTGGGGTCAAAATCCGGGACCGAGGCCATTGCAAGAACCTCGCCGGTGCGCGCGTTCAGCACGACAGCACCTGCGGCGATCGCCTTGTAGCGCTCCATCGCCTGCTCAATTTCGTCGCGCACGATGTGCTGGACCCGCAGATCGATGGACAGCTTGACCGGCTCCAGATCCTTGGGATTGGCAAGACCGGCATCCTGCAGGTCGGAAAGCCCCTGTTCGTCGATGTATTTTTCCATGCCGGCGATGCCCTTATTGTCGATATTGACAAGGCCGACAATGTGAGCGGCCGTTGGGCCACCCGGATAGAAACGACGCTTTTCAGTCCGGAAACCGATCCCCGGAATGCCGAGTTGCATGATTGCCTGTTGCTGGCTTGGCGACAGCTGGCGACGAAGCCAGATGAAACCGGCATTGCTCTTCAGACGATTGTAGGTCTGCTCGATGTTGAGGTCCGGGAGAACCGTGAGCAGCTTTTCCAACGCCTCATCCGCGTCAACGATGCGCCGCGGTTCTGCGAACAGCGAAGCCGTGTTCAGGTCGGTCGCCAAGACCTCGCCGTTTCGATCCACGATGTCCGGACGAGAGGTGGTGACTCGGGATGGCCCGGGGCCCCCGGCTTCAAGCTCCTGACTACCAAGCCACACCAGTCGTCCGCCGATCACCGCGTAGATCGAAAAGAAGACGAGCATCGTCATGCGGACACGGTTGCGTGCGCGGCCTCCGCTGCCCTTGGCAAACCCTTCAACGACGATGGGCTCGCTCGACAGATCCGTCTCGAGCTTCTTTTTGCGCCAGCGGCCGATCATTCCTGCACCCCGCTTGTCGTCAGATCATCGACACCCTGTGTATTCGCCGTTGCCTCTGTGCCCCCGAGCAGTTCTTCAATGCGCAGAACACGCTCTGGCAACTCATTGAACTCGGCAATCTGGTGCGGCTCGATCGGCACCAGATGCAAATCGTCATAATAGCGGTCGGCCAGCTTCTGCAGGCGAGATGGCTGTGTCAGCAGGCTCCAATCGGCCTTGAGAAGGTCGATCGATTCTTCTTCAAGGCGGATCGCCGCTTCCAGCTTGCGGATCTTGGCGTATTCAGCCTCGGCAGCATGCTTGGTGGTGTAGGTGAACGCGGCAGCCCCCACCATCGCAATGACCAGCACGATATCGGTGATCCGGAACATGCGCATCATTTCGCTCCTGAAATATCGGGCAGGACCGGCAGGCCGAAGATCGACGCATCCTCGTCGCGCGGAGTTGCCGCCGTCCGCACGGCCCAGCGCAGCTTCGCCGAGCGCGCCCGCGCATTGATGGAGGCTTCTTCTTCGCTCGCCGCAATTGCCTTGCTAGGCTTTTCGAACGTCGGAACCTTCAAGTGAGCTGCGGGCATGTGGCGCGATCCGGAGGCCTGGCTGGAGCGCTCGGCGAAGAACTTCTTCACGATGCGATCTTCCAGCGAGTGGAAGGTGACGACCACAAGACGTCCACCCGGCTTCAACGCGCGCTCGGCAGCGAACAAAGCGCGCGAAAGCTCCCCGAGTTCGTCATTCACGAAGATCCGCAATCCTTGAAATGCGCGGGTAGCGGGGTGGATTTTTTCGCGCGGATTGTGCCCGACGACGTTACCGATTGCTTCAGCCAGATCCCGGGTCCGTTCGAAAGGACGCTGCTCCCGGCGCTTTTCGATCATGCGCGCCACGCGTCCGGCGTGGCGCTCCTCGCCGTAAATTCCGATGATACGGGTGAGGTCGCTTACCTTGAACCGGTTGACCACATCCGCTGCACTCGGTCCGCTTTGGGCCATGCGCATATCGAGCGGCCCATCATTGCGGAACGAAAACCCGCGCTCTGCCTCATCCAGCTGCATGGACGAGACGCCGATGTCGAGCACGACCGCATCAAGCAGTTCGTCTGAAACCTGATCAAGCTCCGAAAACGGGCGATGGACCAGTTTGAGCTTTCCCGCGGCCTCGCGCTCCAACTCGCGCCCGGCGGCAATTGCGTCGGGATCGCGGTCAATCGCAATGACCTGCGCCCCAGCTGCGAGCACAGCACGCGTGTACCCACCGGCACCGAACGTACCGTCGACGACAATCTGACCAGGCTGCGGCTGCAGCGCTGCCAGAACTTCACGCAGCATGACCGGAATGTGACGGGTCGGTCCGCCTGCGGCTCCCATTTCGCCGCGACCCGCCATCATTCCGTGCCCCCGTTCGAAATCTCGTTTGATGCGGCCTGCCGCATCTTCAGCAACCGAGCCCGCACCTGCGCGCCATATTCGGCGAGGCGAGCGGGCTCCCACATCTGAAAGAATGTACCGCGCCCCACAAAGGCGACTTCTGTCGTGATTCCTGTGTGCGCTCGAATGAATTCGGAGACTGTGATGCGCCCATCCTGATCCAGCTTGAGAAAATCGCTGTCGCCATGCACGAAGTAAGACATGTCGTCCGCAGACTGGAGAAATGGATCCTCCATCGCGATGCGCTCCTCGTATCTGTCCAGCAAATCGAGCCCACCCACATCCAGCGCAGGGCGATCCAGCGCCTTCAGAGCGTACAGCTCCTGATAACCACGCTTGGCGACGACGGCGCGGAAATGCGCAGGAACGGAAACCCGCCCCTTCGAATCGATCTTGTTGGTCGCGGTCGAAAGAAACCGGTCCATTCCCTGCTGCCACCGCCTTTGCCGCGTCGGGCTGCATGCTGCCGCACGCGCCGCCGATTGACCTTTCCCGCGCCTCCTCGGGAATCCTTCTCGGCACAGCACACCTGCGCTGCCACGCTGACGGGCGGGCAACTTCGGGGAACGCTGAACTCGAACAGGAACCGATTTGGTGAAGGTGAACAAGGGATACCATGGGCCTATATGGGCGTCAACGGGAAGAGACCTCACCAACTACCCGATCCCCCTTCCCGGTAAGCGGCTTGGACGCTATCGTTCTTTATCCTCTGTTAGGCTTAACGAATCCTTATTAAGAGCCAGACAAAAGCGCTCCGACTGCAGGCGAGATCAGCGCTTCAGTCAGTCGCAATTGTTTGGAAATGAAGAGAAATTGTCAGTCGGCCTGTAAGCCGGGTTCTGTATGGCCCCTGCCCTTACAGGCAGGAACGTGGCGGCCATTCATCTTGTGCGAACGTTGCCGTCCGCCTCACGCAACCAACCCGAACAACTGGGCCGGAAACCACCCTGAGGGTTGCCCCTCGCGTTGTTCCTATTCGGTTTTGCTCCCGGTGGGGTTTACCTTGCCGCTTCTGTTACCAGTTGCGCGGTGGGCTCTTACTCCACCCTTTCACCCTTACCATTCCGACTAGCGGAAGGGCGGTTTACTCTCTGTGGCACTTTCCCTGGGGTCGCCCCCGCCGGCCGTTAGCCGGCACCGTGTTTCCCTGGAGCCCGGACTTTCCTCACCTGCAACCTTTCGGTCCTAGCCGGTGCGGCCGCCCGGCCGACTGACCGGGCGTATAAAGGCGTTCAGGGCGAAAAATGCAACAGGAAAGCCGATCATCCTGCGCGCATGAACTTCTTTACCTTGGCGCAGTACGCTGCGGAAATCTTGTTCATACGCTTTGCACCGTGGCCAGCATTGTAGCGCAAGATGGTGCCACAGACGTCACCGCCACCCAGCTTGTGAGCACCAGCCAGATACTTCATGCCAAACCGAATGTTGGTTTCGGGGTCATAGAGAGCCTTGGTGCTACCCTTGAAGCCAAGGCCGCGAGCGGTAGCCGGCTTGATCTGCATCAGACCAACTTCGCCAGCCGCTCCACGTGCATTTGCACGATAATTACTCTCGGTGTGAACGACACCATGCGCAAGCGCCAGCGGGATACCGTGCTGCTTCGCGTATTTCGCAATGATTGCATCGTAGGGTGAACGCTGGCCTGCCCCCTTGGCCCTGCCGGCAGCAACAGATGCCGTGGTCACCTTATCAACTTCGCCGTTTTCGGATTTCTTGGCGGCATTGCCGCGGAACAGTTCTACAATCGTCTTCGGGGCTGCCTCAGCAGCAGGTTGAGCGGATGCGCCAGGCACAAAACCGATGAGCCCGGCGGCAAGGGCTGCCGCCGCTATGGTAAGTCTCGACATGTATCTTCCATTTCTTCTTGCGTGTAGCCGCGTCACGCGCAGCTTTTTGGCCTTTCGCAGTGACGCTTCACGAGCCGGCACGGCGTTGAGGCCCATCTGCCGAGGAAACTGGCACGCAAAATGGCAAGGCCAGTCACATTAGGTGACAGGCAGTCACACAGAAGAAGCTGTGACGTAGGGTTAACTTAGAACTTCCGTTGGAAGTGAAACAAGAAGACGATGCAAGGTTTCGATAGTTGATCTATCAGCAACGCCGTCAACGCGGTCGCGCCTGAAGTGTCTCTGAAACGCTTCGACGACCTGTTTGGTTGCATCATCGAACAAGCCATTGATTTCGATGCTGTATCCGTAGACGGAAAGCATGGATTGCAGCGCTTCTACCGGCTCGCCGCGATCGCCCGTCGCGAGGAACCGACCTCCTTGTACGGGAGCCGGAACGACGCAATGACCGACGCCCATCTGCGCGAGTCTGTCCCACGGAAACCGTTCGCCCGGATCGATCTTCCTCCCCGGAGAAACGTCCGAATGCGCCAGGACTCGTTCCGGAGAAATGTGATTGCGCGCGCAAATATCGCGGGCCAATTCCGCGACTGCGTGGATCTGAACGTCCGGAAAATCGGGAAATTGGGCGAGTGGCCCAGCATTCACGACCTCGATCCCGATCGACCAGGAATTGACGTCCTCGCGCCCCTTCCATGAACCTTTTCCGGCATGCCAGGCACGATCGCTTTCGCGCACCATCTGCACGATCCGACCATCTTCATGGACAATATAATGACAGGAGACTTCACTTTCCTGCGCGCAAAGCCACACTTCTGCAGCCTCCCCAGTCTCCATGCCTGTGTAGTGAAGAATGAGAAGATCCGGACGCGCGTTCGGCGCGCGGGGTCCGAAATTTGGCGAGACACGAACGTCCGCCCCCTTAAAATCCGGGAGAAAACCCGTCATGCAAACCTCATGGAGCGCTCGATAGCTTCATAAGCGCCGTTGATCGCGGCCAAACGGCTGTTCGCAATAGCCAAAAACTCTTCGGGAACGCCCCGGGCAATCAACTTGTCGGGATGGTTCTCGGCAACCATCAATCGATAACGTGCCCGGACCTTGTCGAAGGGGGTATTCGGCGCGAGACCGAGAACGCGCCAAGGATCGGTGCCGTCGCGCGCAATGGTATGCCGGGCAAGTATCGTCTCGAAGTGACTGTCCTCGATCTGGAAAACCTCGCCTACCCTGCGAAGGAAGCCGAGCTCATGTTCGTGAACGACGCCATCCGCCTTAGCAATGTGGAACAGACCATCCAACACATCCTCCAGCAGCGCACAGTTTGGCTGGCCGGAGCCGCACAATCCTGCGATGCGCTGCGCGTAAGCGTCGAAGCCGGCAATGTCCTGCTTCGCCAAATCGAACAGCCGCGCCACGTTTTTTGCCTGGTCAGCCGGCACGATGAAGATCTGCTGAAACGCCTGCACTTCATCACGAGTGACGACACCATCCGCTTTCGCCATCTTGGCGGACAGCGCGATCATGGCAATCGAAAACGCCACACGCCGCCGCATCTCGGGATCACCTTCAAAAACAGTACGCACCCGTTCGATGACATTGGTCATCGCGACGGTGGAAATTGAAGAGAGAAATTCGCTTATGCGCGCCCAGATAGACATTAGCGCTTCATAGGATGAATTGGCCCCGGTGACGAGGCACTTTTTTCTCATTGGTGGCGCAAAGAATAAGGGCCGCCAACATTTGGGGCGGCCCTTGAAATAGACGTAACGCGATTATTGAGCTGGCGCAGGTGCAGCCGGATCAGTGGCCGGAGGCGTGGCGTCCATCGGCGCCGTCGTTGCTGGCGGCTCATTATCCGGAACAGCCTGAGTGGTCGTGCCATCAGTATCGCTGCAAGCTGCCAAGCCCATTAGGGCGATACCGGAAATCGAAGCAAGGATCAGCTTTTTCATTTCCTATCTCCTTTGTGGTGAAGGCGGGAATGCGGTCCGCGATCGGGAGAGAAACGCTTTCTATTAGTTGGGGTTTCGTCACTTTGAATTACCGGTTGTTACACCCCCCGCTCAAGCTTGCTTTGGTCCGATGTGAGCACCTTACCCGAAAATCAACTGGAGCTGGTTTAAGGTGGGCAGATATGGTCCTGCCTCCGCCGGTCGATTCGAGCGAGCACTGCCAAAAGAGGGAAGAGGAATGATGCGCCGACTATGGTCCCTGATGACCTGCCTGCTTCTCGCTTCGTGCACGAGCATTTCCTACGATTTCAGCGACATTGCTCCGAAATCGCAGCCAGCCGCCACCTCAGGACATGTAGCGGTGAGCCATCCACGTTTCGGCGACAGGAAGCCTCACCCCTGGACAGGCCGTGCGCCCCATCGCTACGCCGTCCATGGAACGGACGTCTCGAAATATCAGACCTCGGTTGATTGGCTGAAGGCGCGCAATTCGGGAATTTCATTCGTCTTTATCAAGGCAACGGAAGGGGGCGATCGGCTGGATGACAAGTTCCACGAGCACTGGCGTGGAGCCAAGACCGCAGGCCTTCCCCGTTCCGCCTACCACTTCTTCTATTTCTGCCGACCAGCCGTAGAACAAGCTCAGTGGTTCATCCGCAACGTGCCGCGCGAAGCAGGTGTGCTCCCGCACGTTCTAGATATGGAATGGAACCACCTGTCACCAAGCTGCAAGCTTCGTCCCCCGGCGAATGTCGTCCAGAAGGAGATGAAGGTCTTCCTCGACATGATCGAACGGCATTACGGCAAACGTCCGATCATCTACACGTCAGTAGACTTCTATCACGACAACCGGCTGCACGAGTTCAAGGGCTACGACTGGTGGCTTCGTTCCGTCGCCGACCACCCGGACGTGCGCTACAATCGCCATCCCTTCCTGTTCTGGCAGTATACCGGGACTGGGGAAGTGCCGGGCATCAAAGGCGACGCGGACATCAACGTGTTCAACGGAACGGAAGCGCAGTGGCGTCGCTGGCTCGCGCAGCACATTCGCTGAGCCAGCTTGGCTAGTCGGCCATTGTCTCGAGGCTCGCAAAGCCTTCCGGCATCCCACCCTCGTCGAACGGCGCCGTCAATTCGACGAATGTGTTGGGATAGAACCCGTTGAACCGTGTGCGCAGAGACAATGAGTAAGCACCTATGTGACCGATCTCGATCCAGTCACCCGTATCCACCGTTTCCGGGAGCCAGAAGGGTCTGGACAAAATATCAACCGAGTCACAGGTCGCGCCGCAGACGCGGAAGGGAACTATGTTCTTCTTGTCTCCGCTGCGATTGCGGATGGCCGGGTCCGGGATAAAGCGGGCCGGCAGCGTGATCTTGCCGGTCCATGAATCCGATAATGACGCCCATATTCCGTCATTGATGTAGAGCCGCCGCCCCTTGCGCAGCAGCACCCTCACAATGAGCGAAAAGGCGCGCGCGACGATGACCCTGCCCGGCTCTGCGACGAGCGGGGTATCCGCAAAGCCCCATTCTTCTATATCGGCCCGCAGCCTCGCCATGATGTCTTCCAAAGACGGCATCTTGGGCTGCTTGCGGTTGGGATCATGGCCATATTCAGCAGGGAACCCGCCACCTACATCCAGCGCCGCAAGGGGAACCTTCATCCGGTTACGCACCCAGTCGGCAGATGCAAGCGCGCGCCGGTACGTGTCAGGGTCCTCAATCTGGCTCCCGACATGGAAGCAAAGGCCAACCTTGAACCCCGAACGCCCCAGGCGATCAGCAAGTTCTACAGCAGAGGCCGGCCCCGCTCCGAACTTCTTGGACAATTCATATGCGGCGCTGCCCTTGGTCTGGATGCGCACGAAAGCCGTGATGGTGGAGGGATCTATGTCGAGTGCACGGACAACCCGAACGAGTTTAACGATCTCGTCCTCGTGATCGACGACGATTGTCCGGATTCCGTAATCTTCCAACGCAAGACGGATGTGGGACTGCGCCTTGACCGGATGCATGTAAAGCATCTCGGCTTTCGGTGCCACCGCGCGCACATCTGCAATCTCAGCAGGCGACGCGACGTCGAAAGCCGTAACACCGGCTTCCGACAGAGTTTGAAGGACCATCCGCTCGCCATTGGTCTTGACCGCGTAGGCGGTCTTGCCAGGAAACATTCCCATGAAGTTCTGGCAATCTTTTTTCAAAATGGTGGGGCGGAAGCAATAAACCGGATCGTCAGGACGTAACGCGAGTGCCGCCTCGCGTGCATTCTCAAATCGCTGCATGAGCCTCTCCGAAGTATTGAGCAATAAGAGTGTAGCTCACTTCCGCAATGTCCAGCCCAACCGGCATGATTGGTGGTTTTGAGGAGGCACCGGGAATGGAAAACCATGCCATCACTCACTTTTTGTTCATCGCTGAATCGAAGGGAATGTCGTTGATAAACAAGGCATTATCAGATCAGTGCGCAATTCCATCCTAACGAAACGATTGAATTTCGGTAAATTTGCGCTTGCGCCTCGCCATTTGGGCTTTAGAATCCACAGCTAGTCCGCAAAGGAGATATCGCCAATGGGACTTGCACGACCTATCAATGCATTGATGATCTGTGCTGCGTTTACATTTATAGCAGCCTTGGTTTTCGGAGTGCTGGCTTAATCTAGTCCGCTCGGAGTAGAGGCTGAAGCGTCAAGAGGACGCGAAGGAAACAAGAGAAAAGGCCGGTCGATCCACCGGCCTTTTCTTTATCCAAAATCACGCCGCCTGCGCTGTAACGGTCGTCGTAGCATCTCGATCGGATGGCAGATCATAAGGGCGAGATATGCGTGACGAGAACGCGCTGCAGATCGTGATGCAGGCCAGAGAGCCGCTCAGCCTTGAGCCTTTCACCAGAAACATTCCGGCCGCAAAGTTGGGTGGAGGCCGTCAGGCAATCTCCCGGCGCGCCTCATCGTCGTTGGCGATCAATAGGCGTTGATCCCGGCCCAGCCATAGTTTGACGGTCAGGCCTTCGTCATCGGCGGGAGCAAAACTGCGGGTTGCCTCAAACTCCAATCCGGATTCCGCAAGCCAGTTGCCTATCTGCAGGTCGGAAAAACCAAGCCTTGCATGGGCATGCTTCTCTCGCAGGAACTCAAGACCGTGCGGCGCAAAATCGACGATGACGAGCCTTCCTGCCGGACGCAACAGCCGCGCGGCCTCGCGGATTGCCTGCCCGGGTTCGTCCAGAAAGTGCAGAACCTGATGCATTGTCACCAGATCGAAAGCGTCACGCTCGACCGGCGGAGCGTAGATATCGCCTTGGCGTACCTGCGCGTGGGCAACGTCCGCGTTGTCGAGATTGGCCCGTGCCACTGAAAGCATCTCGCGCGAAAGATCGATGCCTACGCCGCGTCGATATAAAGGGGCGAACAACTCAAGGAGACGGCCCGTGCCTGTGCCCAGATCCAGCATGGACTGAAACGGAGCATCTCCGACAAGCTCCAACAAAGCTGCCTCGACGGCCCCATCGGGAACATGCAGCGACCGTATCTGATCCCAGCTGGCCGCGCTGGCGCGGAAGTATGCGGCTGCACGTTCGGCCCGCCGACCTTTAACTGCCGCCAAACGTTCAAGGTCACGCTCAACCGTAGGATCGTTTGGATCGACGCGTCCTACAATCCCGTTCACGAATTCACGCGAAGATTCGACGTCAGACAGCCGGAAAAAGGCCCAGGACCCCTCCTGGTACCTCTCCACCAACTGCGCTTCCATCAAGAGCTTCAGGTGTCGCGAAACCCGCGGCTGTGACTGCGCCAGGATTTCGGTTAGATCAGTAACAGTGAGATCACCGCGGGAAAGCAATAGCAGGATACGAAGGCGGCTGGATTCGGCCGACGCTTTCATCGTATCAACCATAGTGGCGAGGCTGGTCGCAGTTCGGGTCAACATGGCACATTCCGATTGGACATAAAGATATATTTATATCACCGGCAGGTGCTACACAAGCGAGTTCTCAACCGGGAGTGAGTATGACCATACGCGAAGGCGAAGTCGCCCTCACCTTTGACCCGGCAAAAACTGCCAGCGACGCTTCCGTAATCTTCATCGGGCACTTTCGCTCCCCCTGGACCAGCCGTGACGAATGCCCGCGGAACATGTCCGCAGCGCGCGAGCGTGCGCTCCCGGCATCCGTCGAGATCGACCCAAGGTGGCGAAGCGGGCTGACCGGTCTCGAGCGCGCCAGCCATGTCATAATTTTAAGCTGGCTTCACGAGGCAAGGCGCGACCTGATGCTGCAGAAACCCCGTCATGCCGCTTCTGCTCAAGGTACGTTCTCCCTCCGCTCACCCGTGAGGCCGAATCCGATCGGGCTGCACATCGCTCGGCTGCTGTCACTTAACATCGAGGAAGGGATCCTTTCACTCGATGCGATCGACGTGATGGACGGAACGCCTGTTATCGACATAAAGCCGTATTACGCATCGACGGATGCGATATCGGACGCGGTTGTCTCCAAAGCATGAACGGCAGGCCTTCAACCCACCGGCAGAAAGCCATCGCCAAGTCGCTGACCACGCTTTTGCCGCTGGCTCCTTACGCCGATATCGAGAAGATCCGTGAAATGGCGAGCGCGCGTGACATGCGTGAGCTTCCGCCGTCAATCGCGGTCTGGATCGCGACGATCACTTATGTTCGGCATGAGCATTCCGCTTACGACAGCCTCCTGGAGGAAGGCTACGATCGGGACTCCGCCCGCTTCTTCGTGATCGACGAGATCAACGAGGTGCTGACGCGCTGGAGGTCCACACGGCTCCTCGACAGCGATGAAGCAGATTAAATACAGGACTCGCAACGCTCCGAACAGTTAAGCGTTACACGACACACATGCAGACATACCGGTTGGCGCGCGCGTTTCCTTAGTTCCCTTCCCTTGACCAGACCTGCAAATCAAGAAACTCTAAATTAGAGATTTCTTTTATTGCTATCGTCAAGGATCATGCATGGCAAACGCCCCACACCCCGCACCCGGCCCTGAGCCAAAATGGAATTTGGTTGGCCCAGGCCTTGTGGTCGCGGCTACCGGCGTTGGGGCTGCCGATCTGATTGCCACGACTGTCGCCGGCAGCAAATATGGCTACGCGCTGTTGTGGGCGGTGATCGCTGGCTGCATCATGAAAGTCATCCTCGTTGAAGGTGCGGGGCGATACAGCCTTGCGACCGGCAAGACCATCTTCGAAGGCTGGAGCAGCCTTGGACGCTGGACGCACTGGTATTTCGGCCCCTACATCGTGATCTGGGGCTTCGTCTACGGCGCCGCAGCAATGGCTGGAACCGGACTTGCTCTGTATTCCCTCTTCCCGTTCTTCAGCGTCTTCACCTGGGGCGTGATCTCAGGACTGCTTGGCCTCGTCCTGGTTTGGTCGGGGAAATATGACGTGTTCGAAAAAGCGCTGACCGCAATGGTGATCCTGATGTTCATCACCACGATCACCGCAGCAATTTTAACTTTGCCCAATCTGGGCGAAGTCTTGACCGGCCTCATCCCGTACATTCCAGAAGGCGCGCTGATCAATGTGCTCAGCGTCGCGGGTGGCGTCGGGGGCACCATCACGCTGGCGGCTTACGGTTACTGGCTACGCGAAAAGGGCTGGAACACGACGCGTTACATGAAGGTCATGCGGATCGATAATGGAGTGGCCTATCTCATTACCGGCATCTTCGTCGTCGCGACGCTGATCGTCGGCGCAGAGTTGCTCTACTCGGCCGGTATCGCCATCGGCGCTGGCGACCGTGGAATGGTCGATCTTGCTACCGTTCTTGGCGAACGCTACGGCCAGTGGATGAGCAAGCTGTTTCTCATCGGCTTCTGCGCGGCGACGATGTCTTCACTCGTCGGAGTTTGGAACGGCGTCAGTCTAATGTTCGCCGATTTCGCCGGGTATATGCTTGGTCGGCCACACGATGACAAAAGCCGATTGGCCGGCGGTGTCTTCTACAAAGCTTACATTTTCTGGCTGACAATCCCACCAATGGTGATGCTGTATATCGGGCAGCCGGTCTACCTCATCCTCGCCTATGGCGTTCTCGGCGCGCTTTTCATGCCTTTCATGTCGGTAACACTGCTCTGGATCCTCAACACAGACCGCGTGCCGCGAGAATGGCGCAATGGTAGCTTCACCAACATCATGCTGACGTTGTGTACTCTTACCTTCGGTGCGCTAGCCATAGACCAATTGCGTGGTCTCATCTTCTGACACATTTACCACATGTAAAAACCCTCGTTACCGACTGGAAACGAGGGTTTTCACGTCCACCTGAGTTCTAGATCCGGCTTATGGGTAAATCTGGCGTCACGGATAAATCCACTGCTCTGGTATGCGCACGGACACTTCTTCGTCCGCTTCAATCCGGCCTGGCTTTTCCACCCACGCAACCAGGCCGCGCAGACGCTTGGCTGCCGGTGCGAATTGGAGTGAAACGTCTCTGATGTCCTCTAGTCCCGCACATTCCGCAATGGAGCGCCCCGCAAGGCGGCACGGATGGTTCTGTCCATCCACTTTCAAAGTAACTCCATTCTTGAAGAAAAGCATCGTGCCGGCCGGCAGCATGGACAGGTGCGGAATGCCTGCGATCAGGAGGTTGGCCCCGATCCACTCCGCCTTCACCTCAGGCAATTTCATTCGCTCGGCAACTACCGCAAGCTCTTCTGGAGAGACAATCGAGAGCTGCCGCTCATTGCGAATTTCGGTACCGGCCTTGTACCAAGGCTCGCGTGACCCAGAACGGCGGGTGGGACCTTCGTGAAAATCACCAGCAACGCCGTTAAACGTGAGTTCCAGTGCATTGATCCTGCGCGTGACGAAGTCATCTCCTGGTGCGTGATAAACGCCTGCCACCTGCCCCCGCAGCTTTCTCACCGGACGGACTGGGATCTCACTGACATCACGATTGAACAGGTCCAGCATTTGCATATCTCCAAAAACGCCTCGAAGTTGCCTTCCCGGGGCGTGGAGGTCCAGAAGAAACAGCTGATGAACCTATCAGCTGCGCTTCTTGCTCATCACATCATCCGCAGAAGCGCTCCACCAATCGAATATCCGGCACCATAAGTGCAAAGCAGACCGTATTCTCCTGCAACCATGTCCTTGTGGTTCATGGCCAGTGCGACAACAGCGCCTGCAGCAGCTGTATTCCCGAATTCCTCAAGGATGGTCGGCGCGATGTCAGGGCCGATTTCCCGTCCAAAGGCGAGCTTGAGGATCATCTGGTTCATCCTCGCATTTGCCTGATGCAGCCAGAACCGACGTACCGTCTCCGGTGTGCGGCCGTGCCTTGCCAGAAAGTCGACGATGAAGCGATGGCTGGCGACAGTGACGTCCTTGAATACCTTGTTGCCCTGCTGCTTGATCAAGTTCCCCTCGGCTGCGATCACGCTTACATCTTCCTGAGCGGCGCGGTTGAGGTAGCTAAAGTTCGACCGGATATTGTTCGAGAACTGCGTCCAGTTGCTCGTGTCCACCACCTCGAAACGGCCAGGTTCCTGCGCACCGTCATCGACACTCTCAATCAGCAAAGCCGTTGCGGCATCGCCGAAAATGAAGTGCGTCTGTCGGTCGCGAAAATTGAGATGCGCCGTTATGAGCTCAGGCGTTACGACCAGCGCTCGCCGGTGCGCACCTGTCCGCAGAAGGTTGACGGCAACGTGAATGCCCGATGCAGCCGACGAACAGCCGAGGGAGATGTCGAATGCCGCGCCTCTCGCCCCGATTGCATTCTGGATTTCGATCCCAATCGAAGGGTACATGCGCTGAAGATGCGAACCTGCACATATGACCAGATCGACATCCGCCGCGTCCATACCGGCGTCCACGAGCGCGTTCCGAGCAGCTTTGGCACCGAATTCAGCGGTCACCGACAGCTCGTCGTCACCGCGCGCGGGGATGCGAGGCGTCATGCGATCGATGTCCAGAATACCCTCTGGAGTGTGCACGTGCCGGCGCTTGATCCCTGAGGCGTGGTAGATGAAGTCAGCGCTCGACTTCTGAAGCTGTTCCCCGTCGTCCCGGGTACGGTTTTCTCGCTCTACCCAGCTATTGAAGCAATCAACGAGTTCTTCGTTAGAAATAACTGCATCCGGCACATTGAGGCCGATACCGGAGATAATGACGCGCTTCATGAACTTTTCCCAGGCAATACGGCACCGGGAAGTCGTTCCCACACGTCCCCGGCGATGAACGATAGGCTCAACTCTGTTTAAGCTAGATTAACCGTTCTCACAGCCTCAAAAAAACACCCCGACTGCAATTGCAGCCGGGGTGTTACTGTCAGATCTCGTGCGAGGTTTAGCGCGTCAGGCGCTTGTAGGTCGCGCGGTGCGGGTTGAGGGCATCCGGGCCAAGACGACGAACCTTGTCGGCCTCGTAGTCCTGATAGTTGCCTTCAAACCATTCGACGTGGCTATCGCCCTCGAATGCGAGAATGTGCGTCGCCAGACGGTCGAGGAACATACGATCGTGCGAGATGATAACAGCGCAGCCGGCAAAGTTTTCCAGCGCATCTTCGAGGGCTGCCAGCGTCTCGGTGTCGAGGTCGTTGGTCGGTTCGTCGAGCAGCAGAACGTTACCGCCCGTGCGAAGCATCTTCGCCAGGTGGACGCGGTTGCGCTGACCACCCGAGAGGTTGCCGACCTTCTGCTGTTGGTCGCCGCCGCGGAAGTTAAAGGACGAGCAATAGGCACGGGTGTTGGCTTCATGCTTGCCGAGCTTGACGACTTCAGCACCGCCGGAGATTTCCTCCCAGACGGTCTTGATCGGGTCAAGCGCGTCGCGGCTCTGGTCGACATAGCCAAGACGTACCGTCTCACCGACCCGGATAGAACCGGCGTCCGGCGTTTCCTGACCGGTGATCATCTTGAACAGCGTAGTCTTACCTGCACCGTTCGGGCCGATGACGCCAACTATGCCACCGGGCGGCAGCTTGAACGACAGGTCGTCGATCAGCATGCGGTCGCCAAAGCTCTTCGAGATGCCTTCGACTTCGATGACAACATTGCCGAGCCGCTCGCCATGCGGAATGACGATCTGCGTATCGGTCGGGCGACGGCTGTCAGCCGCCTCCAGCAGCTCATCAAACGCCTTGATACGCGCCTTCGACTTGGTCTGACGTGCCTTGGGGCTCGAAGCAATCCACTCGCGCTCGCGGGAGATGGCGCGCTGACGTGCATCGTCTTCGCGGCCTTCCTGCTGCATGCGCTTCGCCTTGGCCTCAAGGTACTTGGTGTAGTTGCCTTCGTACGGAATTCCCCGACCGCGGTCGAGCTCGAGGATCCAGCCGGTGACGTTGTCGAGGAAGTAACGGTCGTGGGTAATCAGCATTACAGCGCCCTTGTAGGCACGCAGATGCTTTTCGAGCCACGAGGTCGTCTCGGCGTCGAGGTGGTTGGTCGGTTCGTCGAGGAGGAGCAGATCCGGCTCGGAAAGCAGCAGCTTGCACAGAGCAACACGGCGGCGCTCACCACCCGACAAATTCGTCACATCCGCGTCCTTGGGCGGGCACGCGAGGGCTTCCATAGCCATCTCGACCTGCTGCTCCAGATCCCACAGGTTCAGACGATCCATCTCGTCCTGCAGATGGGCGGACTCCTCGGCAGTTTCGTCCGAGTAGTTCATCATCAGCTCGTTGTAGCGCTCGATGATGGCGGTCTTCTTCGCAACGCCAGCCATGACGTTCTCGAAAACGTTCAGTGCCGGGTCAAGTTCGGGCTCCTGCGCCAGATATCCGACTGTCGCACCTTCCGCGAGCCAGGCTTCGCCGCTCCACTCCTTATCAAGACCAGCCATGATCTTGAGGATGGTCGACTTACCCGCGCCGTTGGGGCCGAGAATACCAATCTTGGCGTCGGGATAGAAGGAAAGGTGGACGTTATCGAGCACCTTCTTCGCCCCGTAGGACTTGGTCAAGCCCGACATGTGATAGATGAATTGGCGTGCCATGGCGCGCGAAAACTCCGTTGTTCCTGCAAGGGGAAAAATTTTGGTCGCGGCGTATGTAGGCGAATCCGAACGCCAGAGCAATGCGCAGGCGCCGCGACAGATCAAACTCTTGCCATTGTCCTGATGCAGGCAAAGAGGGATAACCTAGGGAAGACAAGTGCTTTCATCCCTCACCAAAATCAGCCTGCTCGTCACCTTTTCCGCAATCCTTACCGCCTGCCAGAGCGGGTCCAGCGCGGACGGTGCAAAAGAGCAATCTCCCAGTGTTGGCCCGCTGCAGTGCGCGGCCCCCCTCCCCTCAGGCCCGCCGCCACCTCCCAACAAGCTGTCATCTTTCGGAACGGCGACCGCAATGAATATGGGCAAATCCGTCGGACGTAGCGCCATCACCGGTGCCGGTACATTGGTTGCGGGACCCGTGGGTGGCGCGGTCGCTGGCAACCTTGCGGCTCGAGTTCTGCCTTCAAGTTTCGACATACGCGGGCAGTGGACGGTGAATGACGGGTCAACGAACTGTTCCTGCACGCTCAGCTTTACCGCACCAGGAACGTGGTCCGGCGCTAATCTGCCACGTGGCGATGTCCGGTCGAGCGGCTGCAACAACGCACAACTTGCAAGCATCAACGATTGGCGCCTGGATGAGACGCTATCCGGGCTTGAGGCGGAGCTTCTTCTTTACGCGCGCAATGGCAACCGCATCGCCGTGCTGAAGCGCAACGGGCCCGATCATTACTCCGGGCAGCTTTCAACCGGGCAGCAAATCACGATCTGGCGGCAATGATCTCGGTGAACGTCGTGTGAACGGCGGGTTCAGCGTCGGTTCTGATGAAGAGTGCGAAAGTCACATCGTCATCAACCGACGCCACCCGAACAGGAGACACGACCATGCACACCAAGATCATTCTCTCCGCAGCCGTCGCATCGATTATCGGCTTCACGTCGCTCCCGGCTTCCGCAAATAACGTCTGGCTCGAACAGTTCGGCATCCACAACGAAGCTGGCGGTCGCCAGACGGGGATCCATAACGACATCGGGATGCACCAGGACGGACGCCGGAATGCTGCAATCGGCAATCAGAACGGCCGTCGCAATACGATCGCCATCGGCCAGAATGGCCGCCGCAATACCGCGCAGGTGCATCAGAATGGTCGCTTCAATCAGGGTGGCGTGGGCCAGTTCGGCAGCAACCATAACGCGGTCGTCATCCAGGATGGAAACGGTAACATCGCTGCAGGCGTCCAGGTTGGAAATGGCTGCGACGGCAATGTTACGCAGACCGGGCGCGGCAACGTCGCCGCGTTCGTCCAGACTTGCTACTGATTTTGGCCGCCGGAAGCGACCGACCCTTCCGGCACCCCACGCCCTCCGCTAGGGAGAACGAACATGTCCAGCCCCAGAAAGCCTATTTGGATTCTGGCAGCGCTCGTAGCCGTGAGCCTGGGGGCAGTTTTCACCGCTGCAGGCGCCATGGAAACGAGCCAGGCGGCCGCTCGATGCGAAATTATCACCAAGAAGTCGGGCGGACTGATATCGATCCAGGCTCAGGCGCACGCCGATAAAGCTGTGAGCGGCAGCTATGAGTTCTCCGTTACAGGTAGCGGTACCAACCTGAACCAGGGCGGCGACTTCGATGGTGCAGCAGGCGAGACGATATCTCTTGGCTCCGCCATGCTCACTGCCGGGCAGTCCCTAGATGTTGAGCTGTCGGTCCATGCTTCCGGTTCAATTTCAAAGTGCAGCGAGCGTTTGGGCTAAATCTGAGAATTTGTGAGCGAAAATGGCCCCGCAAGTTGCGAGGCCATTCGATCGTTTCTAACAGCTAGCCGACCGTCGCACCGTCTTCCCTCCAGACCGCAATCACACTTGAGCGCGGTTTTCCATGTCCATCCGGCCAGCTGCCGCCTGGATGCTGAATTCCGACGAAAGCAACCTTGCGGTCTGACGACCAGCACAGGCCGGTGACTTCGCTGCCCTTCGGGCCAGTGAGGAAGCGGGCGATTTGGCCAGTATCCGGATTACCAACCAGCATCTGGTTATTTCCCTGCCCGGCAAAATCTCCCTCGTTGGAATCATCGCCATCCGTCTGGATCCAGAGCATGCCTTCACTGTCGAACATCATGCCGTCGGGCGAATTGAACATGTTGCCGGCGTTGATGTTTACCGAGCCGGCATAAGCATCTTCATGCACGGTCGGGTTCCCAGCCATGACATAAAGGTCCCAGGTGAACGTGTCTGCGGAATGGTTGTCGCCATCCGGGCGCCAGCGCACGATCTGTCCATATTCATTGGTGGGACGCGGATTTGCGGCGTTCACCGGCATCTTCTCGTCGCCGCGCTTGGAATTGTTCGTAAGCGCGCAATATGCTTCCGCCCGGTGAGGATGGGTAGCGATCCATTCTGGACGGTCCATCGTCGTACCGCCGACCTTGGACCCGGCCATGCGGGCGAAGGTCAGGAGCTCGGGTAAGCTCATACCGGTCGTCTCGGGCGTAAGAGCCAGCCATTCGCCGCTCATATCGTCGTTGAACTTGGCGACATAAAGCGTGCCATCGGCCAGCAAGCCGTCCGTGGGCTGCCCTTCCGCCCAGCTGGCATTCGATACGTAGCGATAGATGAATTCCCCTCGCTCGTCGTCACCGAGATAGACGACAACATGTCCATCGCTAGCGTGCACCATCGCGGCATTCTCATGCTTGAAGCGCCCCAAAGCGGTGTGCTTCACCGGAACCGACTTGGGATCCGATGGATCGATCTCAACAATCCAGCCGAAGCGATTTGGCTCGTTGGGATTGGTTGAGACGTCAAAGCGCTCGTCGTACTTTTCGTAGAGGTAGTTGCTCTCGCCCTTGATGCCGTAGCGCTTCTCGCCCTGCGTCTGCTCGCGCTCCGTCACCATCCCGAAATAACCGTTGAAGTTTTCCTCGCAGGTCAGGTAGGTGCCCCAGAGCGTGCGGCCCGAGCCACAATTGTTGAGCGTGCCAAGCGGCGAACGGCCTTCCGGGTCCGCATCCGTCCTCACGAGATCCGTGCCGGCAACCGGTCCATCCATCGTCATCGGCGTGTCGTTGGTAATGCGTCGGTTATAGGGGCTGTCGACGACAACCTCATAGCCATCGCCCTTATCTGCGACTTCCATAACCGTGACGCCCTGCAGGTTCTTGAGCAGCTGCGCTTCTGCCGCGCTTTGCGGCTTGCTGTCAGAAGCTTCCGGAAGATTGATCTTCGGGTTCACATATTCGGAATTGACGGCGATGATCTGCCGGCCGTCGATCTCGAACAGCTCCATCCCGTCCGTGTTCTCGCCGAAGACCTTGTCAGACACGTCAACGGAGACGCCACCTTCTGGAGAGTAACTGTCTGCCGCGTCCGAAAACAGCGGATCACCCCAGCGGGCGACGGCTTTCCACTTGAAACCTTCCGGCACCTGGATCAAATAATCGGTAGCGATATCGATTGGCTTGAACTTGAAGCCGGAAGCAGCTTGCGCCTGTACAGATGTCGAGTTCTTCAGGAAAGCGGAGCCGAACACTGCCGCACCCGAACCAAACGCCAACGTCCCGCCAAGGAAGCCACGGCGCGAAATTGCCCGCTCTACCACCTCGTCAAACTGGTTATGCGCGGGACGTGGATCGCGCATTTCGTCGAACTCATCCCATGAAAAATCGTCGTGCATGTTCTGTGTCATTGCTGGCCTCAGGCTTGCTAGAGTGACAATCGCAAGCAAAAACTGAAGGCGCGATATGACGGGGGTGTAACATCGCAGGAGTTCGCATCGTTATCTAAACGCAATATGAACGGCGGGTTCCGATATGGTTCAGCCGAACCCGCGCATATTCCTCTCATCAACTGACGAGCCAGCCTGGAGAGGAACAGAGATGACCATCACTTCTTTCGTCAAGATCAAGTCCGCGCTCATCACCGCTGCGCTGGCGATCTCGGCTTTCGCTGCTCCTGCGCAGGCAGGTGGCTTCATCAGCTTCAACGTTCAGCCGCGCAACGCCGACGAGGAGCGTGTCTTGAGGACAGGCCTTGGCATCTATGCCCTCGTCAACGGCATCAAGGACGGAAGCATCAAGCAGAAGGGCCTGGCCAACGTCGCGGGGCTGGTTCAGAACGGACGGGGTAATCTTGGCGTCGTTAGCCAAAAAGGTGACGGTCATACCGGCACGCTGATCCAGAACGGCAACGGCAACTCGCACGGCCTGTTCCAGTTCGGACGAAATACCAATGCTGAAATCGTTCAGAACGGCGGCGGCACCGGTGCCACCTTTCAGTGGGGATGGTAGCAGCAACTCGGAAGCTGAACAGGAAAGGGACACGGATATCTCCGCGCCCCTTAATGCACCCCTCAGCCAGTCAGGCGTTTCCGAGTTGGCTGCGATGAGCCCATCCGGTCATCCGCTGCTCCAGCCACGCCATGAGTGCGTACATGATGATGCCCTCAACAGCGAGCATGATCAGACCTGCGAAGACGAGCGGGACGTTGAACTGGCTTTGTGCGGCAGCCATCATGTAGCCAAGGCCCGAATTGGCGGCGATGGTTTCCGAAATGACTGAGCCAACAAACGCGAGCGTGATCGCCACTTTCAGCGAGCCGAAGAAATAGGGCATCGAACGCGGGATCCCCACCTTCAGCATGATGTCCATCTTCTTGGCACCGAGGGCTCGCAGCACATCCTCCGTCTCGGGCTCGATGGTCGCCAGTCCGGTTGCCACGTTCACAACGATAGGAAAGAACGCGATCAGGAAGGCTGTCAGGATTGCCGGGATGGTCCCGATGCCGAACCAGATGACAAGGATCGGAACCACAGCGACTTTCGGGATGGCATTGAACCCGACCATGAGCGGGTACAGGCCAGCGTAGATCATACGCGACCAGCCAACGAGCAACCCGAGCGCCAACCCTCCAACGACGGCGAGGCCGAAACCAAGCGTCGTCGTGAAGAGGGTCTGGATCGAATGCCGCTGAATGGCAGGCCAATATTTATAAAGCGCCTCGATGATTGCCGATGGCGCAGGCAGGATCACTGGCCTGATGTTGAAGATCCATACTGCAGCCTCCCAGATCACGAACAGCCCGATCGTGTAAATCCAAGGCGCAAGGCCAATCCAGTTAATGCCTCTCTTGGCTTTTCCGTCGATGATCATTCTGCTTGCCTCGCATCGGCAATTTCGCCGCGCAATTCGTGAACCTTTTCAGAAAACTCAGCGGTGTACATCAACTCTAGATCACGAGGCCGCGGGAAGGTGATCGTATGCTCATGAAGCACCCTCCCCGGCCTCGCGCTCATCACGAATATCCGATCCGCAAGAAACACCGCTTCACGCAGGTCGTGCGTCACCAGGATGATGGTGACATCCTGCGACGCATGGAGGTCGCGGATAACCTGCCAGAGCTCCTCGCGGGTGAATGCATCAAGCGCGCCGAACGGCTCGTCCAGCATCAGCAGTTGCGGCTCGTGGATCAGCGCGCGACAAAGATTTGCACGCTGCTGCATGCCACCCGAAAGCTGCCACGGATATTTTTCTCCGAAGCCTTTCAGCCCCACCGTTTCCAGCAGCTTCTCGGCCTTAGCTACATATTCCGCCTTGTGCTGGCGCAGCCGTCGCCGGTGCTTCTCTACAATTTCCAGCGGCAGCAGGATATTGTCGAGCGTCGTGCGCCAGGGGAGCATGGTCGGGTTTTGGAAAGCCATACCCACGATCGAGACGGGCTTCGTCACGCGTGTTCCGGCAACATCCACAGCTCCCGTCTGCGGTATGTGCAAGCCAGTGACGAGACGCATCAAGGTGGATTTTCCGCAGCCGGAAGGCCCCACCACTGCAGCAAATTCACCTTGTTTAACAGATAAGTCGAGGCCTGAGACGGCCAGAACGCCATTTGCGCCGCCATAGCGCATGTCGACGTTCTCAATTCTAACCAATGGCTGGGTCATCAACGTTTCGCCTAATGTAATGCAAGCGCTCCCGCCGGCTGACCAGCGGGAGCTCAACTGTGCAGCGTGCTGCTACTTGAAACGGCGCTCTTCCACCGGTGGCAGGTATTGCAGGTCGACAACGTCTTCCGGCTTGACCGTGCCTGTCAGTCCCATCGACAGCGTCAGCTGCTCGAAAGCGCGTCCAAGGCGATCCATGTCGATTCCACCGAAGCCGTTCTCCTTCACATAAGCGGTGTTGATGTTCATCTCGTTCGCCATCTTCAGGCGCTCAACCTCGACATCGTGGTCGAGGATATCGTTTCGCTTGAGAACCGCGGCGGCACCAGCTTCGGGATCCGCGACGGCATCAGCAAAGCCTTTCGCCAGGGCACGCAGGAATCCTTTCACCGCATCTGGATTGGACTGGGCGAAATCGGTGTTGACCATGATGGCATTGCCATAAAGATCGAGCCCATTCTGGGCCATCAGGATCGGGACGATGTCTTCGTCAGCCACACCTTGAGCCTTCAGATTCAAGATCACCGAGAAGGCAAAACCGAAAACTGCATCGACTTCGCCCTGTGCAAGCATCGGCTCGCGTACGGGGAACCCGATACCCTCAATCTTGATGTTGCTCGTGTCGATATTCGCCACATCGACGAAAGCCGGCCACTGGGCATAGGCACCATCCGGCGGCGGAGCGCCGAGGGTCTTGCCTTCAAGTGATTTCGGATCTTCCGTCACTCCGAGCGACTTGCGTCCGACAACGGAGAATGTCGGCACGTCATAGATCATCATGACGGCCTTGACGTTCTGGCTTGGGTCTTGATCCAGGAATTTGATCAGCGAATTGATATCGCCGAAGCCCATCTGGTAAGTGCCGGTAGAAACCCGCGGAATTGCCTCTACAGAGCCAGCGCCAGTGTCGATGGTGACGTTGAGACCTTCGGCCTCAAAATATCCGTTGTCCTGAGCCAGGAAGAAACCTGCCGCCGGACCTTCGAAGCGCCAGTCAAGCGTGAAAGAGATGTTTGTTTGCGCTTGCGCCGGGATAGAAAATACGCCCAGCATCGTTCCGGCCAGAAGGCCAGCCGCTGCCACAGAGAAAAACCTACGTGAAATCATGTAGAACACCCCAGATCAAGATAGCAAAACCATCAAATCCGGTAGTCGACTACATTGCAAGCCCAATCTGCATAGCAGCCATGCATAAATCTACCAGCTCAATACTTAAGCAGGAACGAGAAGATACAGGCCGCAGCAGAACTAATTCGGCAGCAGACTCCACCGCGTTCCGCGGAGACTTAGATGTCCTTTGATACTCCCATGCGCATCCTGTCGCCATCAGGTGCGAACGTCAATCTTCGAACCATTGGTCCAGATCAGCCACCGCTTGCCGCGATCCAGATCAATCACGGGCTGGCCGAACATTCGGGGCGCTACAAGCGCTTTGCCGAGCTTCTGGCATCACATGGCTTCGCGACATTCGCGCACGACCATCGGGGGCATGGACACACCACCGCACCTGATGCCACGCTCGGATCTTTCGCGCGCGGACGCAACGGCGCCCAGGCTGTGCTGATCGATATCCTTGCGGTTCATGATCACATCGCCGAACGCTATCCCGGAACCCCGATCATCGTGTTCGGGCACTCGATGGGAGCTTTGATTACCCTCAATTTCGTCAGCAAATTTCCGGGCAGAGTCGCAGGAGCAGCAATCTGGAACGGGAATTTTGGATCGGGAATGCTTGCCAAAGCCGCCGACCTCATTCTTGCCTGGGAGCAATTTAGAATAGGATCAGATGTTCCATCCCGCCTGCTTCCCCGCCTGACTTTCCGTGATTGGGCGCGACGGGCAAGCGATGGCAGGACTGATTTCGACTGGCTCTCCCATGACCATGATGAAGTGGACCGCTATGTCGCCGATCCGCTTTGCGGATGGCTACCATCTGTCGGGATGTGGCGATCCATCTTTGAGCTCGCTGCCGCGGGTGCCGGTGATCGCACCCTCGCTCGCATTCCTCGCAACCTTCCAATCAGCCTCGTTGGCGGGGCAGAAGACCCTGCAACCAATTTCGGACGCGCAGTAACGGCGCTGGAAAGACGGATGTCCCGACTGGGCTTTTTGAATCTGAATTCAAGGATTTACGCGCAGACGCGGCACGAGTCTCTCAACGAGTTGAATCGAAACCTCATCTCGGCAGACTTTGTCCAATGGGCCCAAGAGGCCGTTCTGAGCGTTGGCACAACTCCTACGAGGTGACAGTCAGCGCCAGCGTCTGTTACTCCTCTGGCACAGGATTGGAGTGACAGTTTCATGGCGCAGCCGCCACTTTCGGGCATACGGGTAATCGAACTTGCGCGGATCCTTGCAGGTCCGTGGGCAGGCCAGTTGCTGGCCGATCTGGGAGCCGACGTCATCAAGGTGGAAAACCCGGACGGCGGCGACGACACCCGAAAATGGGGACCTCCCTTCGTGCAGGGAGCCGATGGCGAGAACCTGTCCGCCGCCTACTATCATGCGACTAACCGCGGCAAGCGCTCCATCGCGATCGATTTTGCGACCGAGGAAGGTGCTGAGACCATCCGCAAGCTCGTCGCAAGCGCTGACGTTTTGATCGAGAACTTCAAGCTGGGTGGGCTGAAGAAATATGGCCTCGATTACGAGAGCCTTCGCAAGATCAATCCGAAGCTGGTCTATTGCTCGATAACGGGTTTTGGGCAGGACGGACCCTACGCCCCACGAGCCGGCTACGATTTCGTTATTCAGGGCATGGCCGGCTTGATGTCTATCACGGGGGAGCCTGGTCGCGAGCCTCAGAAGGTTGGCGTTGCCGTCACGGACATCTTCACGGGCCTCTACTCCGTGATCGCGATACAGGCGGCGCTTCGCCACGCCGAACAAACCGGCCAGGGCCAGCACATTGACATGGCGCTGTTCGACACGCAGATCTCGGTTCTGGCCAATCAGAACCTCAACTATCTGATCTCCGGCAACTCGCCCCATCAAATGGGCAACGCCCATATGAATATAGCGCCCTATGAGGTCGTGCCGGTCTCAGACGGGCACATCATTCTTGCTGTAGGAAATGACGGACAGTTCCAGCGCTTCTGTAAGGTGACAGGCCTCGACGACATGGCGGCGAACCCCGATTTCGCTACCAATGCTGCACGCGTCACCAACCGCGGACCGCTGCGCGAGCGGATCATTGCGACGACCTCACAATGGACGCGCGATGATCTGTTGGCAGAACTTGAAAAGGCATTAGTGCCAGCAAGCCCGATCAACTCCATCGCGGACGCGTTTGCAGATCCTCAAACCATCGCCCGCGGGATGAAGCTTGAATTGGCGGATGGTTTCGGCACGCAATTGCCCTCGGTCCGCTCTCCAATGGTAATGAGCGAAACACCGTTGACCTATGAGCGCCCCTCCCCGAGGCTGGGCCAACACACCGAAGAGATCCTAGCTGAACTGAAGCGGAGTAAAACATGAGGACCGGCGGCCAGCTTATTGTTGATGCCCTCGAGGTGAATGGCGTTGACCGCGTCTTCTGCGTTCCAGGTGAAAGCTACCTCGCGGTGCTGGACGCTCTTCACGATTCCTCGGTCGAAACCGTCGTCTGCCGCCAGGAGGGTGGAGCGGCAATGATGGCGGACTGTCATGGACGCCTCACTGGAAAACCGGGCATCTGCTTTGTCACACGTGGCCCCGGCGCAACCAATGCATCTGCCGGGGTTCACATTGCAGCACAAGATTCCGTGCCAATGATCCTCTTCATCGGCCAGGTGGGGCGCGACATGCTGGAGCGCGAAGCGTTCCAGGAGGTCGACTACAAGGCGTTCTATGGCTCGATCGCAAAATGGGTGGTCGAGATCAACGACGCTCGTCGCATTCCTGAGCTGGTGACACGCGCCTTCGCCGTGGCCACGTCAGGTCGGCCCGGACCCGTCGTAATCGCATTGCCTGAGGACATGCTGACGGAGGAGGTCGAAGCAATTGCGCCACGTCCTTACACGCCGGTTGAGACGCGGCCCGGAGAACAGGAAATCTCCGACATGGTCGAGCTGCTCGAAAACGCGGAGCGGCCCTTTGTCGTTCTTGGCGGCACACGCTGGACAGAAGATGCTGTCAGCAAAATGTGCGGTGCCCTGGAACGCTGGTCTCTCCCTGTAGGCTGTGCCTTCCGTCGCCAGGCTCTTTGCGACCAGTTACACCCAAGCTATGCGGGCGATGTCGGCATCGGCATCAATCCAAAGCTGGCATCTTATATCAAGGAAGCTGACCTCATCATCCTTGTCGGCTCAAGGTTTGGTGAGATGCCATCGTCCAGCTACACGTTGATGAAGAGCCCCTATCCGGACCAGAAGCTCGTTCATGTGTACCCGGACCCGGAAGAGCTCGGGCGTGTCTATCGACCGACGATTGCAATCAATGCGAGCCCGAGCAGCTTCGCCGATGCATTCGCGAAGACCGCCCCAAGCCGCACGCCCGCATGGGCAAATCGGACTGCCGAGCTTCATCAAAGCTACCTTGAATGGTCCACGCCACCCGCAACAGGTCCGGGACGCGTGCTTATGGGACCGATCATGGAGCATCTGGAGCAGGTGCTTCCGCATGACGCCATCATCTGCAACGGAGCTGGCAACTTTGCCACGTGGATGCATCGCTTCCACCGCTACCGCAGGTTTAACACTCAGGCGGCACCTACGTCGGGCTCGATGGGCTATGGCGTCCCTGCCGGGGTCGCCGCAAAACACATTTATCGGGACCGCGAAGTCATCGTCTGGGCCGGCGACGGTGATTTCATGATGCATGGTCAGGAATTCGCGACTGCGATCCAGTACGACCTGCCGATCATCGTTGTGATCCTCAACAACGGCATCTACGGCACGATCCGCATGCATCAGGAGCGGGAATATCCTGGAAGGGTCTCAGGAACGATGCTGACAAATCCGGATTTTGCCGCCCTTGCCCGGGCATATGGAGGCCATGGGGAGACGGTTGAAGAAACGTCTGAATTCGCCAACGCGCTCGCGCGGGCCCGTGCAAGTGGCAGACCTTCCATTATCGACGTGCATCTCGACCCTGAGGCTATTACGCCGACAAAGACCCTCAGCGACCTGCGGGCGGGCAAATAGCCCGCCTT
Organism: Aquamicrobium zhengzhouense; assembly: GCF_016124105.1. GTDB lineage: Bacteria > Pseudomonadota > Alphaproteobacteria > Rhizobiales > Rhizobiaceae > Aerobium > Aerobium zhengzhouense. Next base: position 40,647 of record NZ_JADGMQ010000001.1, on the reverse strand, counting down.
CGCAAATTTGTGCAAATTGAGGCGGAAAAACACCGCCGCTGCTTGAACCTAGAATTCGAAGTGCCCATTTAAAAGCGCCCGCCGGTTCCACACCCGCGTGGGTCTTCGGCCGCGCGCCGCCATTTTTTAACATGACCCCGGACTAACGGAGAGGGACATTGTCGGAATTATTTACTGCGGAGGGCTTGGCAGTCCTCCTACAGGTCATTGCGATCGATCTGGTTCTGGCGGGTGACAACGCCGTCGTGATCGGCCTCGCAGCTGCCGGCCTGCCAGCCGACCAGCGTCGCAAGGCCATCCTGATTGGTATTCTTGCTGCCACTGTCATGCGTATCGGCTTTGCCGCCGTGACAGCACAACTGCTCCAGCTTGGGCCTATGCTGCTCATCGCTGGCGGCCTGCTCCTTCTGTGGGTCTGCTGGAAGATGTGGCGCGACATGCGCACCCCGCATCATGAGGCACACGCTGCTCAGGAAGCATTGTCTGACGCCGACCTCGACCAGAGCGGCGGTGTTGCTGAACGCGCTCCGCGCAAGACGCTGAAGCAGGCAGTCTGGCAGATCATCATTGCTGACGTCTCGATGTCGTTGGACAACGTCCTGGCGGTTGCCGGTGCGGCGCGCGACCATCCGACCATCATGATCATCGGCCTTGCGCTGGCGATTGCGCTGATGGGTATTGCTGCAACCTTCATCGCTCGCCTTCTCGAGAAGTATCGCTGGATTGCCTTTGTCGGCCTCGCGATCATCTTCTACGTTGCGCTGGACCTGATCTACCGCGGAACGATCGAACAGTTTCCGGGCCTTCTCGGTTAACGTTCACGCAGATTAAAACGATGAAAGCCGGCCCTTGTGGCCGGCTTTTTTCATGGCTGCTTCGCGAGTGACGCAAAAGAAAAGCCGCGAAATTCGCGGCCTTCGGGTCTCAGAAATGTCGAAAGCGCTTACGGACGATTGAAAGATACTGCCGGGATCAGCGCGGCAGCAGTGCGCAGCGCCGCGCCGGTCGCGACAGCCATTTGCGGCAGCAGCACCCACTCGAGCGTCCAAGCCGCGCCAGATCGTTCGTTCTCATGGACCAGTGACTGATGGAGGCCGGCGACCAGCGTCGCATTGAAGCGAGCTAGCGCGACGAGCGTTTCGGCACCGACCGGGTTCACCTTGTGTGGCATGGCAGATGAACCACCGCCAGCTGCCAGCTTAACCTCGGCAACTTCATTCTGGGCCATCAGGGCGATATCCTGCCCGATCTTCCCAAGACTGCCGGTGATCAGCGACAGATAGGACCCGAAAGCGGCCACGCCATCACGCTCACTATGACGAGGACGATCGACCGCACGCAGATCCAGGCGCGTTGCAAGGAGCCGCGTGACCTCCGCCCCCTTATCGCCGATCTTTTCCAGCGTTCCGGCAGCACCGCCGAATGTCAAAATGGCAACTTCCGCGGTTACATCACTGAGCTTTTCACGGTGGCGCGTCAGAGGATCACGCCAGCTTGCGATCTTTCGCGATGCGGGCACCGGGATGGCTGCCTGCATGCGCGTGTGGCCCATCGTTTCGACAGATCCGTCTCGGGCATCAAGATCTTCGATCAGCGCGATCACGCGATCGAGCCGAGCGCCGATGAGAGCGGAGAATTTCTTCAGGCGAAGGGCGAGGCTCGTGTCGATGACGTCCTGGCTGGTTGCACCGAAATGAACCTTTGAGCCGTAGGTTTCGCCAACTGCCTTACGCAGCGTTGCGACCAGTGACGGGATAACAACCCCGTCATTGGCCGTGCCGGCACGAATGACATCCATGTCCGGCACAAAGTCAGCGAGCGCATCCCCGATCGCCCTGCCCGCCTCTTCCGGGATCACCCCAGCCTCTGCTTCGGCAGAAGCGAGCGCGATCTCAAACGAGATCATCGCCTCGATGTCGGCCTGAGCTGAAAAGAGAGCCGAAACCTCCTCGTCACCGAGGAGGCCCGACAGGAACGGGTGGTCAAAAGGTGATGCGCTCACAATGTCCTACGTCAGATATCGAAGAAGACCGTTTCTTTCTCACCCTGCAGGTGAATGTCGAACGTGTAGACATTCCCTTCGCGCTGGGCAATCAGGGTCGGGACGCGGACGCGGTGTTCGATCCGGTTCAGGATCGGGTCTTCTGCGTTCGAAGCTTCCTCGTCACCAAAGTACATGCGGGTGTGCAGGCCGATATTGATGCCGCGTGCCACGACCCAGAAGGTGATGTGTGGTGCCTGCAGGCGACCATCCGGATACGGAACCCGGCCTGGCTTGATGGTTTCGAAGGTGAAAACACCATCGTCCATGCCTGACGGGCAACGGCCCCATCCCGTGAAGTTGGCGTCCGCCGAGACACGTACTTCCGAAGGCGAATTGTAGAGGCCGTCGGCGTCAGCCTGCCAAATCTCGACCAGTGCATCCTTCAGCGGTGTACCGGTGCCATCGAGCACACGGCCCTTGACGACGATACGCTCACCCTTGGTCTTGTCATTGACCATGCGGATGCCAAGGTCTTCCGGGTAAACACCGGTGATCTCGGCAAAGTTTGGCGTCAGGCCAATATGAACGTAGGGGCCCGCGGTCTGCGACGGGCTTTCCTTGAGACGGTTAAGAGACTGGACCATGGATCAGTTTCCTTCGCGACGGTTCTCGAAGAAGGTGGAGCGACGGCCACGCAGGACGATGTCGAACTTGTAAGCGCGGCTGTCCATCGGCAGGGTTTCCTGCATGTCCAGCTTCGCCGTCAGGGCCTTCGCTGCGTCCGGATCATTCAGAGTACGAACGATCGGGCACATCGCAATCATCGGATCACCTTCGAAGTACATCTGAGTGATCAGGCGCTGCGAGAAACCGCTGCCAAAGATCGAGAAGTGAATGTGGGCCGGACGCCAGTCATTGGGACCGTTCGGCCACGGGTACGGACCAGGCTGAATGGTGCGGAAGAAGTAACCGCCGTTTTCGTCCGTGATCGAACGGCCGCAACCGCCGAAATTCGGATCGAGAGCGGCCTGATAGCCTTCCTTGCGATGGCGATAGCGGCCGCCGGCATTGGCTTGCCAGTACTCGACCAGTGCACCCGGAACGCCACGGCCGTCTTCGTCGACGACGCGGCCGTAGACGACGATACGCGGACCGATCGCGCTTTCGCCCGGACGGGCGAAGTTGTGGATTAGGTCGTTATCGAGCTCGCCGATGATGTTGTGGCCAAAACGCGGCCCCGTAATCTCGGAGATCGTGCCGTCAAGCGACAGCAGCGACTTCTGCGGCGAGCGCAGAACCGATGTCTTGTACCACGGCGTGAAAGCCTTGGGGTGCCAGTCTAGGTCGCGCTGATAGAACGCGCCTGTCTCCGGCTTGTTGTTGGAGCGCGATGGTTCGCTCATTACTTCTTCTCCTCATCCATCTCGTCAAACGTCTGCTTGACGATCTTGATAGCGTGATTGGCGCGCGGAACTCCCGCGTAGATGGCGACGTGGAGAAGTGCCTCCATGATGTCGTCGCGCGATGCGCCGGTATTGGCAGTGGCGCGCACATGCATCGCCACTTCTTCGTAATTTCCGAGGCCTGCGAGGAGCGCGATCGTCATCATCGAGCGCTCGCGCTTCGTGATGGTGTCGCGTGACCAGACGTGGCCCCATGCGGCTTCAGTGATCAGTTCCTGAAAGGGCGCATCAAAAGGGGTCTTGTTTGCTTCCGCGCGATCGACATGGGCATTGCCCAAAACACTGCGACGGGTGGCCATCCCCTGCTCATGGCGCTTGGAAATTTCGCTCATTACTTACTCCGCTCAGTAGGGCAGCCCGACATAATTTTCGGCGAGCGATTTCTGCGCGGCATCGGAACCGGACAGGTAGTCGAGTTCCGCCTCCTGCATACGCTGGCCGAAAGCACCAGTGTCGGGGAAACGGTGCATGGTATTCGTCATCCACCAGGAGAAGCGCTCTGCCTTCCAGACGCGACGCAGCGCGCGCTGAGAATAAGCGTCCACCCCGGCGTCGCTCTTGTCGAGATAGTATTCGCGCAGCCCGTCAAAGAGATATCGCACGTCGCTCGCAGCCAGATTGAGTCCCTTGGCGCCGGTCGGCGGAACAATATGAGCTGCATCGCCGACCAGGAACAGTCGACCAAAGCGCATCGGCTCGGCAACGAACGAGCGCAGCGGCGCAATCGACTTCTCGATCGAAGGGCCCGTGACCATCTTTTCGGCCGTTTCAGCTGGAAGACGGGAACGCAGTTCGTCCCAGAACCGGTCGTCTGACCACTCCTCGACCTTGTCGTCGAGTGAACACTGCACATAGTAGCGGCTGCGCGTGAGCGAGCGCATCGAGCAAAGAGCGAAGCCACGCTGATGGTTCGAGTAGATCAGCTCATGGCTGACCGGCTGAACTTCAGAGATGATCCCGAGCCATCCAAACGGATAAACGCGTTCGAATGTCTCCAGGCCCTTGCCCTCAACTGCCTTGCGAGAAGGACCGTGATAGCCGTCACATCCGGCGATGAAATCGCAGTCAAGACGATGGGAGACGCCGTCCTTCTCGTAGGTGACGTACGGCTTTTCGGCATCAAATTCGTGAGGCTGCACATTTGCAGCTTCGTAGACAGTGACGCCGCCGGTCTTTTCCCGGCAGTCCATCAGGTCACGTGTAACCTCGGTCTGTCCGTACACAACGACGCGCTTGCCGGTGTATTTGTGCAGATCGATGCGATGATGGCGGCCTGAGAAGGTGAGATCGAAACCTTCGTGAGGCAGTCCCTCACGACGCATTCGCTCACCTGCGCCGGCCTCGACCAACATATTTGCCATGCCCTCTTCGAGGACACCTGCGCGGATGCGCCCAAGGACGTAGTCCTTGGTCGCACGCTCGAGAATGACGTTATCAATGCCCGCATTGGTAAGGAGCTGACCGAGCAGCAGCCCGGAAGGACCGGAACCAATAATGGCGACCTGGGTACGCATGTCGGCGATCCTCCTCAGTGGCTACAGCGTTGCGCTTGTATACCGTCGCGCCAGATATCGCCACAATGGACTTTCCGTTCAAACGATTGCACAATCCGAACATCCTTTCGGACGATCCTGATGTCGAATTCCATTCCATCCTACCGGCTTTATCGCGAACAATACGGGGAATCCGGCGATTTCTGGATCCACTGTGAGACCATTCCCGAGCGTACACACCTGCACAATTGGGAGATTTCGCCCCATCGGCACGAATCTCTGTTTCAAATATTCTTCATGAGCGAGGGTGCGGGTGAGATCGCCGGCCAACACGGCAGCAGCAGGTTCAAGGCACCTTGCGCGATCTTCATCCCGCCACGTGAAGTACACGGCTTCTCCTACTCACGCGATGTCGATGGCCTGGTCCTCACGGTGGTCAGCGACAGACTGACAACTTTGGCTGCAGCCGACCGGCAAGTTGCACTTTTCGCTTCAAAGATCCGCATCGTTCCGACCGCACCGGAAGACGCGGACGCGATGTTCGCGATCGAATGCGTGCGTAAACTCTTCGATGAACTGACAGGCCGGGCACATTGCCGCCTGCTTCTTCTCGAACCATTGATGACGGGCGCCATCGTCGGGCTCGTACGCTCGGTAAGTGCTGCCGGCGCTGCAGATGACGGATTGGATGACCGGGATCGGCACCGGATTGAGACACTGGCGACCCTGATCGCAGCTAATTTTCGGGAGCATAAACCGGTCAGCTTTTACTCGGAAACTCTAGGTGTTTCGGCCGCCCACCTGAACCGCATTGCCAGGAGGGCCACCGGCTACTCGGTGCTGGGATTGATCACCATGCAATTGCTGGAGGCAGCACGACGCGATCTCGTCTTCACCCCGACCTCGGTGCAAGGCATAGCCTACGGGCTTGGCTTCTCCGATCCGGCATACTTCAATCGTTTCTTCCGCCGGCAGACAGGGATGACACCGGGCGCGTTCCGAGAAGCAGAGCGTCGCAAGCAAGCGCTCTGACAAAGAAAAGGGCGGTCGCCCGCCCCTTTCCGCATCCTACATGCCTTTATGACTACATCGCGTCGGTGATCTCCGTCGTGTACGCGCCGGACGGCTCCTTCTCGATGATCTTCTGATCGAGCAGCGCCTTGGCGGTACGCTCATAGGCGGGTACCAGCAGCTTGGCGTCCGGTGTATCGATCAGCTTGGCTACCTCGCCGATCATGCGAGCCTGATGGTTCTCATCCTGACCGCCATTGTCCATGATGATTTCAGCGGCCTCTTCCGGATTATCCATCGCATACTGCCACCCCTTCATCGAGGCGCGGACGAAGCGGACCATCTTGTCCTTGAATGCAGGATCGGACAGGTTTTCTTCCATCACGTAAAGGCCGTCCTCAAGCAGGTCTACGCCCATCTCCGTATAGTTGAAGACGATCAGATCCTCTGGCTTGAAACCAGCATCGATCACCTGCCAGTACTCGTTATAAGTCATAACCGAGATGCAGTCGGCCTGCTTCTGGATCAGCGGTTGGACGTCGAAAGACTGCTTCAGGACAGTCACACCATCCGGGCCACCTTCCGTCGGAATGCCCAGCGAGTTCATCCAAGCATAGAACGGATACTCGTTTCCGAAGAACCAGACGCCCAGCGTGTGCCCCTTGAAATCATCCGTGGTCTGGATAGGCCCGTCCTTCGGACACACGAGCTGCATGCCTGCCTTCTTGTAAGGCTGCGCGATGTTGACGAGGTTGACGCCCTTGTCGCGCGCGGCCAGTCCGGCTGCCATCCAGGTCACGACAACGTCGGCACCTCCTCCAGCAATGACCTGCTCCGGCGCGATGTCTGGTCCGCCCGGCTTGATGGTGACGTCAAGATTTTCCTCTTCGTAGAAGCCCTTGTCCTTAGCAACCAGATAGCCAGCGAACTGTCCCTGTACGACCCATTTGAGCTGCAAGGTCACGGTGTCCGCCGCCCACGCATGAGCGCTGGCGAGAGAAAATGCTCCCGCCAGCATCGATACGATCAGCTTTTTCATTTTTCTTACCCTCTGGAGATCGTCTAACCACCACGGATAGACGGATGCCAAAATGTGACTGCCCTTTCTGCGAGGGCTATCACCCCATAGAAGACGGAACCCGCGAGCGCTGCAACCGCGATCTCCGCCCACACCATGTCGACATTCATTCGCCCGACCTCAGTGGAGATGCGGAACCCCATGCCGACGACCGGTGTCCCAAAGAACTCGGCCACAATCGCGCCGATCAGGGCGAGGGTCGAGTTGATCTTGAGAGCATTGAAGATGAACGGCATCGCTGCGGGCAAACGCAGTTTAGCCAGCGTCTGCCAATATCCGGACGCGTAGGTTCGCATCAGGTCCCGCTCCATATGCCCCGCGGCCGCGAGCCCCGTCACGGTATTCACCAGCATCGGGAAGAAGGTCATGATAATGACGACCGCTGCCTTCGATTGCCAATCAAAGCCGAACCACATCACCATGATCGGAGCGACGCCGATGATCGGCAGCGCCGAGACGAGATTGCCGATCGGCAAAAGCCCTCGACGCATGAAAACAAATCGATCTGCCAGGATCGCGGCAAGAAAGCCGGTACCGCAGCCTACCACGTAGCCAAACAGCACGGCCTTGAAGATCGTCTGGTTGACGTCCGCTGCAAGGATCGGCAGCGAGTTGGAAAAGCGCGCAGCAACGGCAGAGGGCGGCGGCAAGAGTACGAACGGAATGCCCGCCCCGCGCACAATCGCTTCCCAAAGGATCAGGAGCCAAGCACCAAACAGCAGCGGGATAAACAGGCGCAGGAAAACGTCCACACCCCGCCCTTTCGGCTTGATCGACGACAGCACCGTGACCAACCGCCAGGCGAGCAGCCATGATGCGGCGAGCAGAAGGTAGAACGACGTCGTCGCCTCACCAGTCTTGCCGGACAGCGCACCGATTAGAAGCCAGACGGCACCATGCGCGGCACCGAACAGCAGAACCAAAATGGCGATGCGGTCTTTCAGCACCATCGCGCCAACCGCGCCTGCGACGATCAGCAGGACGATTAAAAATGCCGAACCGACGCCACCGCTCGAAATGATCGGCAGGAAGGCCATCGACATCACGACAAGCGCGAGGACGAGGCTCGACTGCCAGTTGCGCAGCAGAAAGCTCATGCCGCCCTCCCACCCATGTTGCGCTCGACAATCTTGCCGACGATGCCGACGGCCGCGACGAGCAGTGCCGCAACGATGGAGCCGGCGACGAGCGCCGAGAACATGTCGATGGTCTGGCTGTAATAGGATCCGTTGAGGAGCTTAGCGCCAATGCCGGCGATCGCGCCAGTCGGCAATTCGCCGACAATCGCACCAACAAGGCTCGCCGCAACGGCGACCTTCATCGATGCAAACAGGAACGGCACTGATGCAGGTAGCCGCAGCTTCCAGAATGTCTCCCATCGGCTGGCATTGTAGGTGCGCATCAGATCAAGATGCAGCACATCGGGCGAGCGCAGGCCCTTCACCATGCCAACGGCGACGGGGAAGAACGACAGATAGGTCGAGATCAGCGCTTTTGGCAGCAAGCCAGTGATACCTACAGCCGCGAGCACGACGATGATCATCGGCGCAAGCGCCAGGATCGGTATCGTCTGCGAGGTGATGATCCACGGCATCAGACTGCGATCGAGCGCCGTGACGTGGACGATGCCCACCGCGATCAAGATGCCGAGCACCGTCCCAATGGCGAAACCGGCAAGGGTCGAGGAAAGCGTGATCCCGGCGTGATAGACAAGGCTGCGGCTCGAAGTCACTTTACGCAGAAATGTATTTTCGAAGAAGTTTTGCGCTACCTGATGCGGTGCCGGCAATGTCGGCTTCGGCTGGCTCATCGTCTTGACGACAAACTCCGAAAAACTCGGCGTCTCCCCCGCGCGACGGTCTAGATCCCGCTGAAACGGCGCATTCATCGAGTATGACCCGACATACCAGGCGGCCAAAATCCCCATCAGGATCACCGTCACCGGCCAAATCTTGTCCCGCAACCGATCGGTCATTGGAGCGTCTCCGGTCTGTTAGGTGTGAGGCCTAATGCGCCAAGCAACTCCTCGATGCAGCCATCAAACAGCTCCTGCAACTCTCCCGTATGAAAGCGCAGAACGCGAAAACCTTGGGCAGCAAGCCACGCATCGCGCGCGTGATCGCGTAGCTGTCGACCGGCTAAAAAGTGGTGTTCGCCATCGATCTCAATAATCAGCTTATGCGAGTGGATGGCAAAGTCTGCCACGAAATTGCCAATCGGCACCTGTCGGCGCACGTGGATGCCATACCAGCGGCGAAACTGGCGCAACTCGCCCCACAACCTCTTTTCGCCATCTGTCATGTCACAGCGCAGTCGTCGGGCTCTGGAGATCGCGGTTTTCTTGATCGATGTTGGCGTCAAATATACCCCCACCCCTAACCCCTCCCCACAAAGGGGAGGGAGACTTGCTGCACACCTGGCCCCACCAAACCTTGTAGCGTGAAAGCACGCACGCCGCTTGGAAATGACCAACGTTCCCCTCCCCCTTGTGGGGAGGGGTTAGGGGTGGGGGTAACCTCGCGCAAACCTCTCCGCATCATCGCGCCCTCAATCCTCATAGCTGTGCCCTGCTCGAAGGCCGTCGCGGACGCGGGCGGCTATGGCTAGGAATTCGGGGCTTTCGCGGATGTCGAGGGGGCGTTCACGCGGAAGGTCGGACTCGATGACATCGGTGACGCGACCCGGGCGCGGCGACATGACAACGATTTTGGTCGAGAGGTACACGGCTTCGGGGATCGAGTGCGTGACGAAACCGATTGTCTTTTCGGTCCGCGCCCACAGCTTCAACAGCTGCTCGTTGAGATGGTCACGTACGATCTCGTCGAGTGCACCAAAAGGTTCGTCCATCAAAAGGAGATCGGCATCAAAGGCGAGTGCGCGGGCGATCGAGGCACGCTGCTGCATGCCGCCCGACAGTTGCCACGGATATTTTTTCTCAAAGCCTTTGAGATTGACGAGGTCGAGCGTGCGCCCGATGCGCTCGGCGATCTCCTGCTTGGAATAGCCCATGATCTCGAGCGGCAGCGCGACGTTGCGCTCGATGGTGCGCCACGGAAACAGGCCCGCCGCCTGAAACACATAGCCATAGGCTCGCTGTTCGCGGGCCTGTTGTGGCGTCATGCCGTTGACGGTGATGGTGCCGGACGTTGGCTGTTCAAGGTCCGCAATGACCCGCAGAAACGTCGTCTTGCCGCAGCCTGACGGCCCGATGAACGAGACAAACTCGCCCGTGTTGATCGTCAGGTCGACATTCGACAGAGCATGAACCTGCCCATCGCCTGTCTCGAATGTAAGTCCGAGCTTTTTAGCCTCAATAACGGGCATCGCAGCAGTCATAAAACTTCTTTCTTGCCATCATCCAGCCTGAACCCAAGCCGCCAGAACACCCACCCAGCAACGGCCCCAGCCGGCGCAAACAACAGAGACCAAAAAGCCAGGCGATAAAAGTCTTGGTATGGAAGTTCTCTTGCTGGATGCACCGAATAATCCAAGTCTGACCCCATGAATTTATGGAACAAGAACAAGATTGTCGGCGAACATAAAGCTCCAGTTAAAACAAAGACCTCCCACCCGCGCAGCTTCAGTGCCCAGATCACCAACATCGCGAGTGCAGTAAACGGCAGTGCTGCGATCATCAGGAACGGAAGAACAGTGACCGTTCCGAATAGCGAGGCGAATAGACCGAACTCGCCCCACACGGCAAAGAAGATCATCGCGCCGACGTAACCACCAACGCACACTGCGATTAAGTAGGCCGACACGCGCCTCAGAAACGGGAGACGTGAGCCGGCGGCACTCACATCACACCCCAGTCGCCGGGATGCCTGTGCGTTCGACCTTTCGCGGCGCGACGAGGTCTTTCCAGGTGGAGAGCGCCTTGTTGACCGCCATGTTGGGCTCGCGGGGGACGAACTTGCCGTGGCCGGGCTTGGCTTCGACCTTGCCGTCCCGCACCGCGACTTCGCCGCGGGTGAAGACATAGCGTGGCAGGCCCTTCACCTCGATGCCTTCGAAGACGCTGTAGTCGATCTGCGACTGCTGGGTCTTGGCCGAGATCGTCTTGGTCTTTTCCGGGTCCCAGACGATGATATCGGCATCCGCGCCCTCGAGGATCGCGCCCTTCTTCGGGTACATGTTGAGGATTTTGGCAATATTGGTCGAGGTGACAGCAACGAACTCGTTCGGGGTCAGGCGACCGGTATTGACGCCGTAGGTCCACAGAACCGGCAGACGGTCTTCAAGCCCGCCCGTGCCGTTCGGGATTTTTGTGAAATCGCCAACGCCATAGCGCTTCTGCTCGGAGGTGAAGGCGCAGTGGTCGGTCGCGACGACCTGCAGCGAGCCGGCCGCAAGACCCGCCCAGAGCGAATCCTGATGCTGCTTGTTGCGGAACGGAGGGCTCATGACGCGGCGTGCGGCATGGTCCCAATCCTTGTTGGCATATTCGCTGTCATCGAGCACCAGATGCTGGATCAGCGGCTCGCCGAAGACACGCATGCCTTTCTGGCGGGCGCGGCGGATGGCTTCATGGCTCTGCTCACACGACGTGTGCACGACATAGAGCGGAACGCCGGCCATGTCGGCAATCATGATCGCACGGTTGGTCGCTTCGCCCTCGACTTCCGGCGGACGCGAATAGGCATGCGCCTCAGGACCATTGTTGCCCTCGGCCAAAAGCTTCTGCGAAAGGGCTGCAACCACGTCCCCGTTTTCGGCGTGAACAAGCGGCAGCGCGCCGAGTTCGGCGCAGCGCTGGAACGACGAGAACATCTCGTCGTCATCGACCATCAGCGCGCCCTTATAAGCCATGAAATGCTTGAACGAGGGAATGCCGCGCTTCACGACCTCCGGCATCTCGTTGAAGACCTGTTCCCCCCACCAGGTGATCGCCATGTGGAACGAGTAGTCGCAGCAAGCGCGCGTCGACTTGTTGTCCCACATGGTGATGGCTTCGAGCAGCGACTGGTTCGGCGATGGCAGGCAAAAATCGACCACCATCGTTGTTCCACCGGACAGCGCCGCGCGGGTGCCGCTTTCAAAATCATCGGCCGAGTAAGTGCCCATAAAGGGCATTTCGAGATGGGTGTGCGGGTCGATGCCGCCGGGCATTATAAAGCAGCCCGACGCATCGAACTCATGATCGCCTTGCAGGTCATTACCAATCGCGACGATCGTGCCATCCCTGATCAGTACGTCGGCCTTATAGGTACGATCCGCCGTTACGACGGTGCCGTTCCTGATAACTTTGGTCATGCTTCAGTTCCCCTATGCTTTCGAGCCGCTTCTGCCGAGCAGCTTCAAAATCCGAACTTAAAGGATTCAGATCATTCGACGATCTCCGCAGTCTCCACCACTGCATGGAACAGCACGTCGGCGCCTGCCGCCGCCCATTCCTTCGAGATTTCCTCCGCTTCATTGTGCGACAGGCCGTCAACGCACGGGCACATGACCATTGCGGTCGGCGCGACGCGATTGATCCAGCAGGCATCATGCCCGGCGCCTGAGACAATGTTCCGGTGAGAGTAGCCCAGGCGATCCGCAGCATTGCGTATGGCCGTTACGCAGCCCTCGTCGAAGGTAACCGGTTCAAAATGACCGACCGGTTCGATGTCGAACGAAATGTCGAGTGCGTCGCAGATATTGGCAATGCCGTGCTCGATGCGCGCACGCATCTCATCGAGTACATCTGCGTTCGGTGAGCGGATATCGATGGTAAAAACCACCTCGCCCGGGATTACATTTCGAGAGTTTGGATAGACCTCGATATGGCCAATGGCGCCTACAGCTTCCGGCTGATAGTCCATTGCGACTTCGTGAACAAGTTCGGTGACACGCGCCAGGCCGAGACCTGCATTTCTACGCTTTGGCATTGGGGTCGAGCCGGTATGTGCGGCATTGCCCGTCAACGTGACTTCCAGCCACCATAACCCCTGCCCGTGTGTGACGACACCAATGTCGATGCCTTCATCTTCGAGGATCGGTCCCTGCTCGATATGCAATTCGAAGAATGCCTTCATCGGGCGGTTGCCGACTTCCTCATCCCCCTTCCAGCCAATCCGCTCCAGTTCATCACCAAAACGCTTGCCCGCCGCATCGACCCGGTCATAAGCCCAATCGAGCTCGTGAATTCCGGCGAAGACGCCCGACGCCAGCATGGCCGGGGCAAAACGTGTGCCTTCTTCGTTGGTCCAGTTGGAAACGACAATGGGATGACGTGTCTTGATGCCGAGATCGTTGAGCGTACGTACAACCTCGAGGCCGCCCAGCACGCCGAGCACACCGTCATATTTTCCGCCCGTCGGCTGGGTGTCGAGATGGGAGCCGACATAGACGGGTGGAAGCGAAGGATCTGTGCCTTCACGTCGAGCGAACATATTACCCATCTTGTCGACTCCCATCGACAGTCCGGCTTCATCGCACCACTTCTTGAACAGATGCCGCCCCTCGCCGTCCCCGTCGGTCAGCGTCTGACGGTTATTGCCCCCTGCTATGCCTGGGCCGACCTGCGCCATCTGCATCAACGAATCCCACAGACGATCAGGATTTATCCGCAGATTTTCCCCCGGTGCTGCCATCGGTATGAACACTCCCTGTTATGAACCCGAAGAGACGGCGGTTCCCGACGCCGACTCTTCGGTCTGTCATGCGTCAGTCTATCGTCTGTAGCACGTCACGGATGCAGTCGACGATTTCGTCAATCTGTTCCTTCTCAACAATCAGAGGCGGCGAGAGCGCGATGATGTCACCGGTCGTGCGGATCAGCAGCCCTTTTTCAAACGCCTTGATGAAAGCAGTGAATGCACGCTTGGTCGGATGCCCTTCCAACGGCTGCAACTCGATGGCACCGACGAGACCGATGTTGCGAATGTCGATGACATGTCGAGCGTCCTTCAGCGAATGCAGAGCGTCTTCCCAATATGACGCGAGTTCCGCACCGCGCGTCAGCAGCCCCTCTTCCTTGTAGGTGTCGAGAGTGGCGATTGCTGCTGCGGAGGCGATCGGGTTACCCGAATAGGTGTAACCGTGGAAAAACTCGATCAGATGCTCCGGTCCCGTCATGAACGCGTCGTGAATTTCCTTCTTCACGAACACTGCGCCCAGCGGGATCACGCCGTTCGAGACGCCCTTGGCCGTGACCATTATGTCCGGCGTTACCCCAAAGTAGTCTGCGGCGAATGGGGTGCCGAGGCGACCAAACCCGGTAATGACTTCGTCAAAAATCAACAGGATGCCGTGCTTGGTGCAGATGTCACGCAAGCGCTGCAAGTAGCCCTTCGGCGGAATCAGAACACCGGTGGAGCCAGCCATTGGCTCGACGATGACCGCCGCAATCGTCGACGCATCGTGAAGCGTCACGATACGCTCGAGTTCGTCGGCAAGCTCCGCGCCGTGTTCAGGGACGCCCCTTGTGAACGCGTTCTTCGCAGGCAGGTGCGTGTGAGGAAGGTGGTCCACGCCGTTGAGCAAAGTGCCGAACATCTTGCGGTTCGCCACGATGCCGCCGACCGAGATGCCCCCGAAGTTCACACCGTGATAGCCGCGCTCGCGACCGATCAGACGGGTGCGGCTGCCCTCTCCGCGGACGCGATGATAAGCAAGCGCTATTTTCAGCGCTGTCTCGACCGATTCCGAGCCTGAATTGGTAAAGAAGACATGGTCCATGCCTTCCGGCGCGATGTCGACCAGGCGGTTAGCCAGTTCGAAGACGACAGGATGGCCCATCTGGAAGGCTGGCGCGTAGTCAAGCTCTGCAGCCTGACGCTGGATTGCCTCGGTGATTTTGGGCCGACAGTGGCCAGCATTCACGCACCACAGACCAGCAGTCCCGTCGAGCACCTGCCTGCCATCAGAGGCAGTATAATGCATGTCCTTTGCAGCAACCAGCATTCGCGGCGTCTGCTTGAACTGCCGGTTTGCGGTAAACGGCATCCAGAATGCGCTGAGATCGTTCGGCGCTACATTGAGCCTGTTGGACATGACCAAGCTACCCCTTCTTGAATCGCACAATTTCCCGACAACGCTTGGTGCTTCGGCCGCATATATGCTACGCTTTATTTTTGACCGAATGGACAAACGTTAGCACCGCCATTAAGGCGGTCAAGACATTACTAGCCTAATTAACTGGTCCCTGAAGCGCTCCACGGGCCAGAGTAAAACTGGTCCAGCGAATTGGGCCAGATCTAGCCTGGGGGACATTGGTGGACGCGGGAGAGCCAAGGAAGCGGACACGGATTCAGATCGAGAAGCGTGAGACGATTCTTGAGGCTGCGCTCGACATGTTCTCGCAGCACGGCTATCGCGGAACCACGATCGACCAGATCGCTGAAGCGGCCGGCATGTCGAAGCCAAACCTGCTCTATTATTTTCGCTCCAAGGAAGACATGCACGTCACCTTGATGCAGCGGCTGCTGGAAACCTGGCTGGCGCCACTTCATGAACTCGACAACTCCGGCGATCCGATTGATGAGCTTCGCAGCTACATACGGCGCAAGCTGGAGATGGCGCGTGATTTCCCACGTGAGAGCCGTCTGTTTGCCAACGAAATCATCCAGGGTGCCCCGCGCATCATGCCGATGATCGAGGGAGAGCTGAAGACGCTCGTTGAGGAAAAGACAGCAGTCATGAGAGGATGGATGCGCGAGGGCAAAATCGCCAAGGCGGATCCGTACCACCTGATCTTCGCAATCTGGGCTACAACCCAGCATTACGCAGATTTTGACGTTCAGGTGCGCTCCGTCCTGGGTCCTGACAGAGGCGGCGAAGGGCGGTTCGAGGATGCAGCACGGTTTCTGGAACAACTGTTCCTGGACGGGCTGAAGCCCATAAAAGTCTGAAACCGAACCTTCAGCCTACGACAGCTCGTACTGCCCCGACCGCTCGATCTCTACCGGACGAAGCAGCTCCATCGCCGCTTGCGTCCTTGCTGAGACTGTCGCCCCGGGCAACGTGCTTACGCTCGGCTTTCCCGCTTTCTTCGCGGGTGAAGCGGATTGGGCCGGCCCCAGATCTTCGATCGAGATATCGCTGTCTTCCGCCCCAAGTGATCGAGCGAGCTTCTTGAGCGATTTTACATCAGGGGCCCCGCTGGCCTTGATGACGATCATATCTTCCCTGCATTCCAACGCTGTCTTTCAATGCGATGGTTGCCTGTTCAAGGTTAACGTTACGTCAAACTTCCTTCGCCATCGCCATGACGATCAGCCCTACCACGATGATCAAGGCTCCCACCGCCACGGAAAGGCTTGGCCAGCCATGCCCGAGCAGCCCCTCAAAAATGATGATGAAGCATGGCGATAGGTACGTGTAGGCGAGAACTTTCGCTGCGGGCAGCTTCATCGAACCGTACATCACCAGGAATGTCGAGAACGCCCCGGTGACGATGGCAAGGTACAGAATAATGCCCCACATGCTGGCGGAGAGCGATGCCCAATCAGTGGCGATGATCTCATCAAAGCCGTAGATCGCGATAAGGATGCCGGTACACAGCATGGTGTAGGCAGTCATCCAGGGAAGCGGTTCTCCGGGCTTGTTCAGCTTTTTCACCATAGGTGAGTAGAGCGCGTGCGCAGCCACCCCAACGAGAAAGATGATCTCCCCCCGGCCAATATCAAAAGCCAGCAAGGCTTCCAGACTACCGTTGAAGATAACCCAGATCGCACCCACCGCCGCGAAAAGCAGGCTACCGACGACTATCTTGCGCGGGACCTGCCCCAGGAGCAGATAGCCAAACAACGCTGCCATGAGTGGCATCAGCGTGAAGACCGCGCCGCTGGAAACGGGGCTGGTTAGCTTCAACGACATGAACATTGTCACGAAGAACACAGCCATCAGTCCGCCGAGCACGAGGAACCGCCATGGCGCAGGCGCGCGATAGACTCTCCCCTTAGATAGGACGAATGCAGCCAGCATCATCGCTGCGACTCCGATGAGGAAGCGCACGCCATTGGCAGCACTTGCCCCAAGCTCGCGCATCGCAATCGCGCCCAAAGAATACGAGCCAGAAGCAAGAGCCGTGAAGAGCAGCATCGCGAGATGGCCCTTCAACTTCTCTCTTCCGACCGCGAGGGCTGAACCGTCTGCCGCTGGCTTACTGGCACCCGCCACAGAATTTTGCGCGAGACTCATGCTCTTCCTCCTGATGTATACAATCAGTAGCCGAGCGGCTTGGACGA
This sequence comes from Aquamicrobium zhengzhouense, assembly GCF_016124105.1. Classification (GTDB taxonomy): domain Bacteria; phylum Pseudomonadota; class Alphaproteobacteria; order Rhizobiales; family Rhizobiaceae; genus Aerobium; species Aerobium zhengzhouense. The sequence goes on along the minus strand of NZ_JADGMQ010000001.1, from coordinate 23,446 downwards.
GGGAAGAGCGCTAAGGAGCTTCGGACGCGCGTGAACGCATAAAGATGAGCTTGCTGCACATGGGCGCTTGCGACCGATCGAAAGACGGAAGGAAGATAGTCGCCGCGCGCGACGTCGCAAATTGACGTTTGAAACGGGGCCGCGCGATACTCGAACGCCGTGCGGCCCCGCTCCGGGAGGAACTATTCCGCCGCTTGGCGTGCAGATGGGTTGTTCGGGTGCGTCGTCCAGTTGGCGTAGGCACTGTCGACCCAAAGGCCCGTTCGCTGATCCAGTGCGCCAACGGCGAGAGGCTCCATGGTGATACAACCCTCGACGGGACAGACATTGACGCACAAATTGCAGCCAACGCATTCCGCCTCGATCACTTCGAAGTGGCGGGCACCATCGACCATATGCGTGATCGCCTGGTGCGAGGTATCCTCACAGGCGATGTGGCAGCGGCCACACTTGATGCACGCATCCTGATTAATGCGCGCCTTGGCGACGTAATTCAGGTTGAGATACTGCCAATCGGTCACGTTTGGCACTGCTCGCCCGATGAAGTCATCGAGTGTTGAATGACCCTTTTCGTCCATCCAGTTCTTGAGGCCTTCGATCATTTCTTCGACGATCTTGAAGCCATAGGTCATCGCTGCGGTACAGACCTGCGCGGTCCCTGCCCCGAGAGCCATGAACTCCGCAGCGTCTCGCCAGGTAGTAATGCCGCCGATGGCCGAAATCGGCAAACCACGCGTTTGTTGATCTCGGGCAATCTCTGCAACCATGTTCATCGCGATCGGCTTCACCGCAGGTCCGCAATACCCGCCATGGGTCCCCTTCCCGTCGATCGATGGTTCTGGTGAGAAAGAGTCGAGATTAACCGAGGTGATCGAATTGATCGTGTTAATCAGCGAAACAGCATCCGTGCCGCCTGCATGAGCGGCACGCGCCGGATTGCGAATGTCACTGATGTTCGGCGTCAACTTGGTAATGACCGGCATGCGCGTATTCTGCTTGCACCAGCGCACAACCATCTCGACATATTCGGGGACCTGCCCGACGGCCGCGCCCATACCGCGCTCGCTCATGCCATGCGGACAACCGAAGTTCAGTTCGATGCCATCCGCCCCGGTGTCTTCCACGACCGGCAAGATTGCCTTCCACGCCTCCTCCACGCAGGGAACCATAAGTGAGACGACAAGCGCCCTGTCAGGCCAGTCGCGCTTCACCTGCTTGATTTCCTGAAGGTTCACCTGCAGGTCGCGATCGGTGATGAGTTCGATGTTGTTAAGCCCGATCAACCGGCGATCCGGCCCCCAAATGGCCCCGTAGCGGGGTCCGTTGACGTTGACGACGGGCGGCCCCTCTTCGCCAAGCGTCTTCCAGACGACGCCGCCCCATCCGGCCTTGAAGGCGCGGACAACATTGTAGGCCTTGTCTGTCGGCGGAGCTGAAGCAAGCCAGAATGGGTTCGGTGATTTGATACCTACGAAATCAGAACGAATATCGGCCATGCTCATGCCCTCCCATTAGAGGTCAATGCCCGGTTGATGCTTTCAGCCGCGTCGCGCCCTGCAGCAACCGCGGCGACGGTCAGGTCTTCACGGGCATCAGATACGCAGTCTCCGCCCGCCCAAACCTTGAGGTGTGATGTACGCCCCTCACTGTCGACCTTGATCCGTCCACCTTCCGTCTCGATGGCGTCGCCACTGCCATTTAGCGGAGCGCTTTCGAAGCTTTGGCCAATGGCTTTGAACACCTGGTCCGCTTCGAGCGTCTCGGTCATCCCTGTTCCGACCAGACGCTCATCGACGAGCTGGGTGTATTCGACTTCGATGCCACGCACGGCTCCGCCCTCGGTGATCACGCGCCTTGGCTGAAGCCAATGACGGATGCTCACACCCTTCGCCGCTGCCAGATCCTGTTCGAATTCCGATGCATTCATATGCTCCTTGCCGCGCCGGTAGCAGATCGTGACCTGTTCGGCGCCGAGAAGCTTGGACTGGATCGCGGCGTCGATCGCTGTCATGCCGCCGCCGATAACGACCACCCTGCGCCCGATCGGGAGCTGAGAAAGATCGTTCGACTGCCGCAGCTGTGCGATGAAGTCCACCGCATCATGCACACCGAAGGCTTCCTCACCTTCAGCGCGCAGCGCGTTGACGCCCGCGAGCCCCATGCCAAGAAAAACAGCGTCAAAATTCGCCGTCAACTCGTCCAGCGAAAAGTCGCGGCCCAGCGCCTTGTCATAATCGATGGCGATCCCGCCAACATCCGTGACGTAGTCAACTTCCGCCTGTGCGAAATCATCCGTCGCCTTGTAGGCTGCGATACCGTACTCGTTCAGTCCGCCGGGCTTGGGCTTCGCCTCAAAAATGGTGACGTCATGCCCGTAAATGGCCAGTCGATGGGCAGCAGCCAAACCAGCCGGTCCGGCCCCGACAACTGCGATGCGGCGGCCGGTCGAACCACTACGTTCATAGAACTGCTTGTTGCGGTTCATCGCCTCATCGGTCGCATAGCGCTGCAGCCGTCCAATCTGAACGGGTTTTCCTTCAGCCACCTCGCGGACGCAAACCTCTTCGCAAAGCGTTTCCGTAGGGCAGACGCGAGCACACATCCCGCCCAGAATGTTCTGGTCGAAGATGGTCTTTGCCGCTCCAAGCGGATTGCCAGTTGCGATCTGACGGATGAACAGCGGGATGTCGATCGAGGTCGGACATGCCTGCATGCATGGCGCGTCATAGCAAAAATAGCAGCGATCCGCCTCGACGACTGCTTCATGCTGCGTCAGCGGCGGATGTAGATCAGTAAAGTTGGCAGTATACTGCCCGGGCGCCAACCTGCCGGCGGCAATCCCCTGCTTCAACTGGCCCTCGGCCATCATCGATGTTCCCCTTTATTGGTTTTGGGGAAATCGTAACACGAAACAACTTTTTATCAATCGGTCAAAAAACAGAACAACTCATTGAAAAGCATAGACAGATACCTGACTAATTTTCTCACCTTACGGCGCAATGATCTGCCTTTGCATGGACACAATCGTTAAGATTTGCCGAAAGTTTTAGTTTACGTCGCTGAGTTATCATCCTCCGCATGTCTGGATCTCGTGTTCTGCGTTTTCTGCCCTTGGTCGTCCTGCTCGGCGTCTCCGCCTGCGCGACCAAGCCGTCACAAATCAACAACGTCTGCGCCGTGTTCGCTCAGAACGACGGGTGGATCAACAACTGGCGCCGCGACGTCGGAAAGGCGTCGAAAAAATACGGGATTCCGCCCCACGTGATGATGGCCACCATCAGGATGGAATCCGGCTTTGACAGCAAGGCAAGGCCTCGACGCAAGAGTACGTTCTTCGGACTGATCCCCGGTTCGCGCCTTTCCTCTGCTTACGGATACTCGCAGGCACTCGACGGAACCTGGCTTCAGTACCAGAAGGAAACCGGCAACTACTCCGCGCGCCGCACCAATTTCGGGGACGCCGCAGATTTCGTGGGCTGGTATCACAACAAGTCCGTGCGTACGCTCGGCATCGCACCGCATGACACCCACAACCTATACTTGGCATATTACCATGGCCACGCAGGCTACGCCCGCGGCAGGTGGCGGGGCAACGCTGCTATCCAGGGCTACGCTCGAAAGACCGCTGCGATGGCCAATCGCTTCCAATCGCAGATGCAGTCTTGCTGGTAGACCCGGCTAGCTGGCAGGTCACTGCGCCAGCCAGACGTGCGTGAGATCCAATGCAAATGCCGGGTGGATCTCATGCCCGCGGACATGCGGGGCGCAGTGACAATAGATCTTGCGCCAGAAAGGCTGGATGAACACACCCGGGTCGCGGATGATCTTCTCGATCTGGAACATGAATTCTCGCCTGGCATCTGAATCGGTTACGGCCAAGGCACTGGCGATAGCCTCGTCCAGTTCGTCGCTCGAGAAACCAGTCTCATTCCAGGCTGCCCCCTTCCGAAACGCTAGCGAGACGTTCTGGATGCCCAGCGGCCGGTGTCCCCAGGTCGTGAGAGAGAACGGAAACTCCTTCCAGCTGCGCCAATATTCGTCGCTGGCCAGAACCTTGCGGTTCACCTTGAACCCCGCTTCACGTAGTTGGGCGGCGATCGCATCGCCGGTATTTCGCTGCCAATGGTCGTCGGTCGAAATAAGCTCGTGGGTGAAATCGAGCTGACCCGCCTCCTGCATCAGCGCCTTCGCCCGATTGACGTCACGCTTGACCTCATCAAGTTTCGCAAAATCAGGATGGACGGGGCTGACGAAAAAATTGTCTGCCTTCACACCGGCATTACGGTGGCCGAGCTCAAGGAGCGCTGCATTGTCCACCCCGAGCTGCAACGCCCTCCGAACCCTTCCGTCATTGTAGGGTTCATGCGAGACGTTCACCCGAGCTACTATCGTGTTAGCAGTCTGCAGCTCGGAACGAACCAGGCCAAGCGCGTCGAGAGCGTCGAGGTAATCGACGTTCGTCTGGTAATTAATGTCTATTTCGCCACGCTCAAATGCGTCCACGACGGCTTCGGGTTTGCTCCCTAAGTCGATGAAGGTCACCCCATCCAGATAGCTCTCTCCACCCCACCAGCCGCCGCCACCAGTACGGCGACGAAACTCTGCCTCCTTGCCTACTTCATGGGACACAAGTTCGAAGGGACCGGTCCCAATGGGATTGACGATCCAACCACCCTCGTTCTGGGCATATTGCGGATGAACTATGAGCGCCGGGTAGTCCGACATGCTCGGCACCAGCGTTGCATCTGGCGTCTTCAGGTTCAGCCGAAGCGTGAAATCATTAACCTTCTCAATGCCTCCCCGCCGAACTTTGCCTTCTTCGATGAGAGCTGTCATTCGCTCGACCATGGAGTTGCCGGCAACGCTTTCATCGCACCACCGCGCAATGTTGAACGCCACATCACCTGCCGTAAACGGGTCGCCGTTGTTCCAGGTCACTCCTTGGCGAACATGCAACGTATAGCGTGTAGCGTCCTCGCTGATTTCCCAGTCTGAGAGCAGGCAGCCCTCGAAGGTGAAGTCGCGCGTGTAGCGGATGAGTGGCTCCAGCACCTGTCGATGTATGTTACCGATTTCATCTCTATCGGAAAGCCGGGGGTCCTTGTCCGGGCGGACAGCCATTGCAACGCGCAGAACTCCCCCGCGGCGAGGTTCAGCGTGCACTGCCTGCGCAGGCGCGGTCAGGCCCAGCAGACCATAGGCAGCGGCGGCGGTGGCACCAAACGAGGTTGCCAGCGCGAGGAAGTCACGGCGGCTCACAGCTCCGGATGAAGCGGAGCGAGCCAACTGCTCCACGCATTTTTGCACCTCATCCGACCTTATGCTCATCAACAACTCCCGCCACTGCGACACAGTAAAAATCACCGTGCCTCGCAGAATCATCACAAATCAGCGGCGACCCCTAAAACGGATTTGGCACGAAAATGTGCCCGTCCCGATTTTTCCAGTGCACATCTAAGAATGCACATCGTCTCACTGCGGCAGCCCCCCGCAATTTGTTGACAATACGAAGCGGAGGCTGCTCAACATTCCCTTGCGGCACAGGTGACGTTTGGAGGACAACATGTTTCTGCGCACTGTCAGACTTATCTCAGTAATCGCAGGCTTGGCGCTGACCTCCACTCTCCCTGCCTTCGCCCAAAACGCAGAGCGCAGCGTGGAGATCACGCAGGATGCCGACTATTTCGGTTTTGATCTGCGGACTGAACCGAACGTCTCTCTCGATGCCTGCGAGGCGGTTTGCCTGGCAGACAATGACTGCCGCGCTTTCACCTATAACACCAAGGCGCAGTGGTGCTTCCTCAAGAGCGACTACGGCGTCACCAAGCCCTTCGTCGGCGCGATCGCAGGCAAGATCGTCGAGCGCGGCGAAGAAGAAGATATCGGCGCCCCGGCAGGGTTAAGCTACGTGCCAGACTATATACGCGATGAAGCAAATCGTTTTAGCCGGGAACTTGCCGCGCGACCGAAGCCAGAAGGCTCGGGGCTGGTGCAACTTCTTATTCAAGGTGCCTCCAGCGCCTCCTCAGGTGACGCAGCCAATGCAGTTGCAGCCTACAGTGCCGCAGTCACGATAGAGCCAGACAACGTTACAACCTGGCTTGATCTTGCCCGGGCCTACATTTCCCTTGCTGGCGGCACAGGAAACGACGCCAACTCAGCTCAGACAAATGCGCTCTATCCGGTGCTGAATGCCTATACGCGCTCACGCAGCACGCAGGACCGTGCGACCGCACTTCAACTTCTCGCCATCGGGCTGGAGATGCGCAGCCTGTCTCGCGCAGCGCTCACGGCCTACGAGGCCAGCCTGGACCTGGTCCAGGACGACGAGATTGAGGCGGCATATCTGGATCTGCGTGAACGAAAGGGCTTCCGTATCCTCAACCACACTGTGGATTCTGATCTCGCGAGCCCGCGCGTCTGCGTTCAGTTCTCAGAAAATCTGGTGAAGGCCGGAGTTGATTACGCAACCTTCTTCACCGTCGATGGCGCTGCTCCAAAAGCCGTTGAAGCTCGGGAACAGCAGGTCTGTGTCGAAGGCCTTGACCACGGCAAGCAATACCAGATCACCGTGCGCCAGGGACTGCCTTCGACGATTGGCGAGAAAACGACCGCACCCGTTGATCTCTCGATCTATGTTCGCGACCGCGCGCCGTCTGTTCGCTTCTCGACCGAAAACTTCGTTCTGCCTGCGGCTGGCCGACACGGCATCCCCATGGTCAGCGTCAATTCCGCATCCGCTAAACTGAAACTGCACCGGGTCGGCGATCGCGGGCTCGCAGCGATGCTCAACAACAATCTCTTCCTGCGACAAGTGGATGAGTACTCGCTGAGCACCGTCTCTCAAAATCTCGGCGAACTGGTTTGGGAAGGCTCGATCGATCTTGAGATTGACCTGAACAAGGACGTGCTCACCAGCTTCCCGGTCAACGAAGCGCTGGCGGAGCGACAGCCTGGCGTCTACGTCCTGACTGCGAAGGCGGAAGGCGACACTAGCGAAAGCTGGGCCAGCCAGGCCACACAATGGTTCGTCGTATCGGACATCGGCCTTACAACATATTCCGGCGATCACGGCCTGACCGTATTCGCCCGCTCCCTCGAAACGGCAAAACCACTTGCTGGCGTTGAAATTCAGCTTCTCGCCCGCAATAACGAGGTTCTGGGCAGGGCCACCACCGATTCTAAGGGACATGCTCTCCTGGAACCAGGTACCATGCGCGGGTCTGCCGGAATGGCTCCATCGGCAATCACGGCAAAGTCCGGCGATGCCGATTTCGTATTTCTCGACCTTACCCGAGCGGGCTTTGACTTGTCCGATCGCGGCGTCACTGGCCGAAAGTCGCCCGGTGCAATCGACGTTTTCGCCTGGACCGAACGGGGCGTCTATCGAGCTGGCGAGACGGTCCATGCCGCGGCACTTGCTCGCGATGCCAGCGCTGACGCAATAGAAAACCTGCCGCTTACCTTTGTTTTCGAGCGGCCCGATGGCGTGATTGAGGCGACAAAAGTCAGCGGAGGCGAAGCTCTTGGCGGGCACCACGTGCCGTTCAACTTGCAGCCCACGGCCATGCGGGGCTCGTGGACGGCCCGCATCCATAGCGATCCCAAAGCTCCCGCGATCGCCGAAGTAAAGTTCCTCGTCGAGGATTTCGTCCCTGACCGGATCGAATTCGAGCTGACAGCGCTGACCCCGGAGATCGCCCTTGGCGAACCTGCAGGATTGAGTGTCGAGGGTCGCTACCTCTACGGCGCGCCTGCGGCAGGACTTTCCCTGGAGGGGGATGTGACAGTCACGACCTCTCGCATTTGGGAAAAATTCCCCGGATATCATTTCGGGCTCGCCGATGAAGAGCAGATAAGTCTCTCCAGCGAACTCGATCTGCAGCCGACCGATCAGACTGGTAATGCCAAGTTCGAGGCATTTGTTGACCAAGCTCCCGCAACCACGCGGCTGCTAGACGCTAAGGTCAATGTGCGGATGCGGGAAGGTGGCGGTCGCGCGGTTGAACGCAGCACGACGATACGCATCCGCCCCGAAGCCGACATCATCGGCATCCGCCCTGACTTTGCGGGAAATGAGGTCGCTGAAAATTCCACCGCCGGCTTCCGCGTCATTGCCGTGTCACCGCAAGGTGAGCGTATAGGCATCCGCAACGCGCAATGGACACTTACGAACATTGAGCGCCGCTACCAGTGGTACCGCAGCAACAATTCATGGAACTACGAGCCGATTACCGTTGAGCGAAAGGTCGCGAGCGGACAGATCGAGCTCTCGACGGGAGAGCCTGCGGCGTTGACCCTGCCCGTTGAGTGGGGACGCTATCGTCTGGAAGTAGCGGGATCGTCGATGGACGGTCCGGTAGCCAGTGTCGAGTTCAACGCCGGATGGTTCGTTTCCGAAGTCTCGACCGAAACGCCGGATGGTCTCGAGATCGCGCTCGATCGTGACAGCTACAAGGTTGGAGATACGGCTCGGCTGAAAGTCTCGTCCCGCTTTGCAGGTGAATTGCTGGTAGCGATTGGATCGGAACGGCTGTTCACCACCACAACGGCATTCATCCCCGCTGAAGGCGGCGAAGTCGAAATCCCAGTTTCAAGTGAGTGGGGTGCAGGTGCTTACATTACAGCGACGCTTTTTCGTGCGGCTGATGCCGAAACCCGGATGCCGGCGCGCGCGATCGGTGTGAAATGGCTTACGATTGAGCCTGCAGAGCGCAAGCTTGAGGTTGAGTTAGGGACGGCAGAGCGCGGTGCTCCGCGTGAAGCGCTGTCCATACCCGTGTCGCTAGGCGGCATGGCCCCCAACGAACAGGCCCTCGTCATGGTCGCCGCCGTCGACGTCGGCATCCTCAACCTGACACGCTATACGCCACCTTCCCCGACCGATTTTTATTTTGGACAGCGACGACTCGGTGTCGAAGTCAGAGATCTTTATGGCCGCTTGATCGATGGCTCGGCGGGCACCTTCGGGCGGATCCGAACGGGTGGAGATGGCGGAGGGATCGTCACACAAGGAAACCCGCCGACAGAAGAGCTGGTCGCCTTTTTCTCCGGTCCGGTTCAGGTCGATGGTGATGGCAATGCCGCGATCTCCTTCGACTTGCCGGAATTTAACGGCACGGTTCGCGTGATGGCGGTGGCATGGTCAAAACATGCGGTCGGGCAAGCCGCAAGCGATGTAATCGTTCGCGATCCTCTGGTCGTTACCGCCGGTCAGCCGCGTTTCCTCGCCAAGGGCGATAGCGCCACGATCCGCCTCGACATCCACAACACCGATGGACCAACCGGCGACTACGCAATTTCCGTTGAAAGCGACGGGAAAGCCTCGTTCGACTTCGGCGGACTGCCCTCGTCTGTCGCGCTTCGCGAAAACGCACGCGAGACCCTCTTCCTCCCGATCAAAGCGACGACGACCGGCGACGCAACGATCAGCATTGCACTCCGGCATTCGGACGGATTGTACGTGGAACGTACGCTATATCTGCCTGTGCGCGAGCCTGCCCTGCCCTTGGCCAGCCAGCGTATTGTCAGGCTGAACGGCGATGGCGGCTCCATCCGTATCGACAACCAGCTCCTGGCCGAACACCTGCTTGATGGCGCATCCGTGTCGGTGGGCGTTTCGCGTTCGGCAGCACTTGACCTACCTTCGCTGCTGATGACGCTGGAGCGCTATCCCTATGGCTGCGCTGAACAGACGGTCAGCCGCGCGATGCCACTGCTATACGTCAGCGAACTCTCGTCAACGGCTGGTCTTGCGGTCGACCCCGATCTTCGCAAGCGGGTACAAGATGCGATCCTGCGCGTCATGACCTTCCAGACATCTGGCGGCACGTTCGGTCTATGGGGACCGGACTGGAACGACCCGTGGCTCGACGCCTACATCACCGAGTTTCTCAGCCGAGCCCGGGAAGCCGGTTATGACGTTCCGGTGCAAGGTTTCGCCAGCGCACTCGACAACCTTCAGAACACGCTGGCCTACACGACAGATGTAGCCGAACGAGGAACAGAGATTGCCTACTCCCTCTACGTGCTGGCCCGCAATCGTCGAGCCTCCATTGGGGACCTGCGATACTACGCCGACGCACGTCTGGATGAATTCACGAGCCCGCTCGCTCGTGCGCATCTTGCCGCCGCGCTAGCGCTTTACGGCGACAATGTTCGCTCTGAAGCAGTTTTCTACTCCGCCGTTTCGCAGGCACAGACGGATACGGCGCGAAACAGCCTCTACCGCTCCGATTATGGCTCTCCTCTTCGTGACGGTGCGGCAATCCTCGCATTGGCAGCCGAAACTGACGCGGCATCCGGCGTGATCCCGGAACTCCTCCGCTTCGTTTCCTCCGAGCGAGATCGGAAAGATTATACAAGTACGCAGGAAGAAGCCTGGCTGGTGCTGGCCGCGCGCGCAATTGCCGACGCTGGCAAGGATCTGAAACTTGAAGTGGATGGTGCCGGGTATGAAGGCAATTTTGCCCGCCGCATGACCGGGGATGAGGTGATGTCAACGCCACTCACCATTACCAATCGTGGCAGTGAGCCCGTGGAAGCGGTTATCACAACCGTCGCGGCTCCCATCGATCCACTGCCTGCGGGCGGCAACGGTTTCTCGATCGAGCGCACCTACTACACGTTCGACGGCAACCAGGCGAATATCACGGAAGCGGCTCAGAATGACCGCTTCGTGGTCGTCCTTCGCGTCCACGAGCACAACGACTGGTTCTCACGCGTCATCGTCACCGATCTTCTGCCTGCGGGCTTCGAAATCGACAATCCGAGCCTCGTTGGCAGCGCGGCGTTGTCGAATTTTGAATGGCTGGGCGAGCCAGCCGCTGTGCATTCCGAGTTCCTGGATGATCGCTTCATCGCCGCCTTTGATCGAGACGGCGGCGGTGAGTTCATGGTGGCATACGTCGTACGAGCGGTCACGCCGGGTGTCTACGCGCATCCAGCCGCAATTGTGCAGGACATGTACAGGCCTCAGTTTAACGGGCGCACCTCCGCCGGGATGATGGAAGTGACTGCTGCACGATGAAGCGAGTGCTCCAGCGCGCCCTTATGTCTCTGTCAGCAACGGCAGTTGCGGGCACGCTGGTCATGTTTGGCCTCGACAGGCTGGATCGCGCCTATCCTCCCCCTCTCGATCCGGCTGAAACCTCCGTGGAGATAGTCGACCGCGATGGTGCCTTGCTGCGCGCACTCGCGACGCGCGAAGGTGCCTGGCGTTTTCGGGTTGCGCTCGACGATATCGATCCGCATTTCGTCTCCATGCTGATCGCCTATGAGGACAAGCGTTTCTACGAGCACGGCGGCGTCGACCTTCTGGCGATCGCCCGTGCTGCCTGGCAGCTTGTTACGAATGGCAGGATCGTCTCCGGAGGATCCACCCTGTCGATGCAGCTCGCGCGTCTGCTGGAGCCAAGACAGCAAAGGTCTTACACCGCCAAATTGAGGCAGATGGTGCGCGCTGTGCAGGTAGAGCGGCGGTTAAGCAAAAAAGAGATTCTGGAGCGATACCTGACTCTTGCGCCCTATGGCGGGAATCTCGAAGGTATAAGAGCAGCGACACTCGCGTGGTTCGGCAAGGAGCCCAAACGACTGAGCGTCGGCGAAGCGGCCCTCCTTGTAGCGCTCCCGCAATTGCCGGAGCGTCGTCGCCCGGATCGCAACCCCAAAGGTGCCGAAGCTGCGAAAGATCGCGTTCTCCGTCGCATGGCAAGTGCCGGCGCGATCGACCCAACTGAAATCGCACGGGGCCTTCACGACCGCGCTCCCCGCCAGCGACAGCCTATCCCATTCCTCGCCGCTCATGCTGCTGAGCGCATCCTCCGAGAAAACCCGGGCACAGAGCGACACCAATTGACGCTCAGCCGCCGTGCGCAGGAAGGGCTTGAGCGCGTGGCACGCGACGCCGCCGAACGCCTCGGCCCGAATATTTCCGTCGCCATTCTGATGGCTGACGCACAGACCGGTGATGTTCTCGCCGAGGTTGGCTCCGCCAATTATTTCGACGATCGTCGTCGCGGCTGGATTGATATGACGAGGGCGGTGCGCTCGCCCGGCTCGACCCTCAAACCATTCATATACGGCCTCGCCTTCGAGGAAGGTATGGTTGCGCAGGAAACGATCATCGAGGATCGCCCTTCCAGTTTTGGCGCATACCGCCCCCGCAACTTCGATATGGAATATCAAGGCGACGTATCTGTGCGCACGGCTCTGCAGATGTCGCTCAACGTACCGGCAGTCCGCTTGCTGGACACGGTTGGCCCGACGCGGCTGACTTCACGCTTCAGGCAAATCGGCGTCTCTCCGGTGCTGCCTCGCGACGAGGCTCCGGGGCTTGCTATCGCGCTCGGCGGCGCAGGCCTCACTCTACGAGATCTTGTCCAACTCTACACTGGGGTCGCGAACAGAGGCCTCGCAACCAGCATCAGCAACCAGACTGGTGTCCGGCATACAGCGACGCTTCTTGATCATCGGGCGAACTGGCAGATCGCCGACATCTTGTCCGGGATTCAGCCGCCTGAAGGAGCTACGCGCCTGGGCATTGGTTACAAGACCGGAACCAGCTACGGCTACCGTGATGCATGGTCAGTAGGGTTTGATGGCCGTCGCGTAATTGGCGTCTGGGTGGGAAGGCCGGACGGGGCGCCGGTCCCAGGCCTAGCAGGCTACCAGTCTGCGGCTCCCATACTTTTCGAGGCTTTCGCACGTTCCAGCTTTCCGATCGCTGCTCTACCTCGACCGCCTTCCGGGACAAGTAGAACCGCACGCAGCGAGTTGCCGGTCACTCTCAAGCGCTACTCATCAGGCAAGGAGAGCATCGAGGAGAAGGGTATTGCCGAGCCGGCTCCTGAGATTGTTTTTCCGCCATCCGGCGCGCGGGTGGATCTTGTCTCGGCGGGCAACGAAATCTTGCCACTGGTGCTCAAATTGCAGGGCGGCCGCGCACCGTTTCGCTGGCTCGCCAATGGAAAGCCGCTCGACACGCCCTCCCGGCGGCGAACCAGCCGCTGGGAACCTGACAGTGTCGGCTTCTCGCGCCTAACGGTGATTGACGCGGTCGGCCGTAGCGCGAGCGTCGAGATATACGTCGAATAGACCTTTCAGGCCGTAGGGCGCGGGATCATGCCCTTCAGATCCACCGACCGATCCGCCGCCTGCTCCTTTGTCACGTTGACGCCTGCGGCCAACAGTCGACGAGCGACCATGTGATCTGCGGGTGCGTTCATGCTCTCGACGGCCACGAGCTGATCCCCGCGATAAACGAAGACCGAGTATTTTCCGTCGGCTGGATCGCCGCGGAGGACCGACGAATCCATGCCCATGTTGAGCCCGGCGATCTGGAGCTTGGCCTTTCCCTGGTGGGACCAGAACCATGGCAGGTCAGAATATTCGTACGGCTTGCCGGCGATCCGGGCTGCGACGCATTTGCCCTGATCGACCGCGTTCTGAACGGATTCAAGACGGATCCGCCCCACACCCCACTTGTTCGGGTGAGCGGCGACATCTCCAATCGCGGAGATGGAGGCATCCGAGGTACGAAGCATCTCATCGACCACCACGCCGTTCTCGACCTCAAGGCCCGCTTCCATGGCGAGCTCCGCGTTGGGAACCACACCCGCAGCCATTACGATCGCATCGGTCTCCAGCGTGTCGCCGTCGGAAAGGGTCACGGTAAAGCCTGTGGCATTCTCAGCGACCGCATGCGCGACCGTCTGCAACCTGATGCGTGTCCCCATCTCTGCGTGCAGCGACAAGAATTGCTCGCTCATCAGGGGCGATAGAACCCGCCCCATCAGCCGATCAGCAAATTCCAGGACATCGACGGCAATGTCACGCTGGCGGAGGAGTGCCGCGACTTCGAGGCCTATGAAGCCACCGCCGATGATCGTGACATGCCTCAGGCCATCCAGCCGCGCCGTGAGCACCCGTGCATGCGCTAGCGTCCTCAGCTCCAGGACCTTGGATACGTCTAGTCCTTCGATCGGCGGAAACCTGTTTCGCGCGCCAGTGGCGATCACCAAGTGATCATAGGAAAGGCGCTCGCCGGATGACAGTTCAACCTGCTTCGCCTCCCGATCGATGCGCCTGACGGTCTCACCCAACCTGCGCTCAATATGGCTGCTCGAGTAGACGCCCTCGCCTTTCAGCGGCAGTGAGCTGTCCTCAACGCTTTTGAGGAATTCCTTGGAAAGTGGCGGGCGCTGATACGGCAGGTCAGGCTCGTCACCGATCATCACGATCGAGCCTTCGAATCCTTCATGCCGAAGCGCAACGGCACATTCGACACCTGCCTGTCCGCTGCCGATAATCACCACTCTGGAAATGCTCACGACCGCTCCTCCGTATACAATCGTGCAGTTTCTGTATCACAGGCACTACAGCCACAAAACGCAAAACTTCTGAAACTCGCAGAAAAACAACGGACAAACGCGCCCGGCAACTAGGAGACATTCCCTCCCTCGCTGTTGCGGTATACAATTTTCCAGCTATGACACGCACGGCTGCCGCCGAGGCCGATACAGGTTGCCAAACCCGGCATTTTCGGCTTTCTGCCCCTTAACAGGAGGCAGCCACAATGTTCGACACCCTCAAGCCCGCAGCTCCCGATGCAATCCTTATGCTCATGGGACTGTACCGAGACGATCCCCGCAGCGACAAGCTGGACCTTGGCGTCGGCGTTTATAAAGACGCTCAAGGCCATACCCCTATTATGCGCGCGGTGCGTGAAGCCGAAAAACGGCTTTTCGAGGAACAGAATACCAAGGCATATCTGGGCCTGGCTGGCGACGTCCGCTTCAACGCACAGATGACGGACCTTGTGTTTGGCGGCTCAGTCGACAAGACCCGTCTCCGCGCAGTCCAGGCACCCGGTGGTTCAGGTGCCATCCGCATGCTGGCGGAGCTGATCAAGGTCACCAATTCGGACGCCACCGTCTGGGTGCCGGATCCAACTTGGCCGAACCATATCCCGATCCTGCGCAGCGCCACTCTGAAGACGGCGACTTATCCATATTTTGACGCAGCCACCTCGAGCGTGCGTTTCGATGCCATGATCGACGCGCTGAAGGCGCTGCCGGCGGGAGACATCGTCGTTCTCCACGGCTGCTGCCACAACCCGACCGGCGCCGATCTCACCATCGAGCAGTGGAACGTCCTGGCAGGAGTTCTGGCAGAACGCGGCCTTATCCCCTTCGTCGACATCGCATATCAGGGCTTTGGCGACGGGCTGGATGAAGACGCTGCAGGCCTGCGAATTCTTGCCGATGCAGTCCCGGAACTCATGGCTGCTGCCAGCTGCTCGAAAAACTTCTCCGTCTACCGCGACCGTGCGGGCGTTGCTTTTCTTCTTGGTCGCAATTCCGGCGAGGCAGACATCGCACAGGGCCAGCTCCAGGGCGCAGGCCGTGTGTTGTGGTCTATGCCCCCAGACCATGCGGCAGCATGTGTCCGCATTATCCTTGAAGATGAGGCACTCGCCGCCGATTGGCGCGCGGAACTTGAGGCTACCCGCTCACGCATGCTTGGCCTTCGGCAGGGTCTTGCGGAGGCACTGCGCCGCCAGTCGAATTCCGCGCGCTTTGACTTCATTGCGGACCAGCGTGGCATGTTCTCCCGCCTGGGCCTCTCCGGCGACGAGGTGAAGCGCCTTCGCGAAGAGCATGGTGTCTACATCGTCGGGGACAGCCGCTTCAACGTCGCGGGACTGCCGGGTGATCGCCTGGAGGAACTTGCGGCCAAGATCGTCGCAGTTCTCTAAGAAAACTCGCCGGTCAGCTACAGAAGCAGCTGGTAGCTGACCGGCACATAGCGGTATCCGACTTCCAGCTTCTCGATGAAGCCCGCCGCCGGAAACGGCATGTGGTAGCCGATGAAGGGCACCCTGTCGGTGGCAACCATGTCGAAGACCCGCTTGCGCGTCTCCGCACCTGCCTCCTTATCCATGTCAAACCTCACATGCCAATCTGGGCGCCGTAGTGAAGCCACATAGTGGTTGGCGGTATCTGCTGTCAGGACGATCCGGCTGCCTCCTGACTCAATGTTGAAGATCATGTGCCCCGGCGTGTGGCCGGCGGCCAGCAGACCATTGATCCCCGGGACAACCTCCCCTCCATCTTCAATGAAGGTGATCTTTTCGGCGAGGGGCACGATGGACGCCTGGACGGCCCGCGCACTGTTTTCGGTCGCACCAGATAGCCGGTCTTCGGCGGTCCAGAAGTCAAATTCCGTGCGCCCCACGACATATCGTGCGTTGGGAAACGCAGGCTGTCCCTCCTCCAGTATCCCGCCGATGTGATCACCATGGAAGTGGGTCAGCACCACAACACTTATATCCTCAGGATTGTAGCCAGCAGCCTGCAACCGTTCACGCAGCAAGCCCCCGCCATTCTCTCTCGCACGCGCCCCAAGCCCCGTGTCAAACAAGACCACGTCGCCACCGGTGTTAACAACGACTGGTGTGAACGAGTTCATCGCCCGGTCGGCTGGCAGGAAGTTCTCCTCTAGCAACGCTGCAACGTCAGCAGGGTCTTGATTAACGCCGAACGTCGTGTGGGGCGCGTCCGACGCGACCAACCCGTCATTGAGAGTGAGGAGCTTGAAGGTACCGAGCTTGAAGCTGCTAAGTCCGGGATTATTGATTGGGCCTGATGACGCTTGCGCATATGCGGCGCGCACCATGATCTGCGGGGTGGCCAAGCCCACCACTCCGGCGGCTATGGATAGTTTCAGGGCAGATCTGCGGTCAGTGATGAAGGTCATCGGATTTCCTCCTGGGGAGGAAAGGTTCACAGCCTGACGGCGCGAGCGCAACCCCGCGCCGCCAACCTCACATCAAAGTGGCGTAGCGTAACGCTCCGATCGCCGCTCGAAATAATAAGGTAAGCTTATCGATTGAAGTCCAAGCCTCGCCTGTGCTAACGCATCGTAAGCTTCCTGTCGGCACACCCCACCCCGTCCTTCATTTCCAGGCATTTCGCATTGAAACGATCGATCCCTCTTGTCCTTGCCGTGGCATTGTTCATGGAAACAATGGATTCGACGATCATTGCCACCGCTCTTCCTTCGATCGCCGCGGATATCGGTACGACACCGATCGCCCTGAAGCTTGCCTTGACCAGCTACTTCGTTTCGCTGGCCATCTTCATCCCGATCTCAGGCTGGATGGCTGATCGTTACGGTGCCAAGCAGGTTTTCAGGGCTGCCATCCTCGTCTTCGTGATCGGCTCGGTCGCCTGTGCGGTCTCCGCCACCCTGCTACAATTCGTTGGCGCTCGTTTCCTTCAAGGCATGGGCGGTGCCCTGATGACACCTGTCGGCCGCCTCATACTCGTTCGCTCGACACCGCGTCAGCAATTGGTATCGGCAATGGCCTGGCTGACCATGCCGGCTTTGATCGGCCCACTTCTTGGGTCCCCGGTCGGTGGCTTCATCACCACCTTCTTCTCCTGGCACTGGATCTTCCTGATCAATGTCCCGATCGGGTTGATTGGCGTGGTTCTGGCGGGCTGGGTGCTGCCCGCAACGCCTGGCGGTGATGCCGGGCGGATTGACTGGCCCGGCTTTGTACTCGCGGGTGTAGCCGCTTCAGGCGTCGTCTTCGGCCTGTCCGTTGTCAGCATGCCCGCACTGCCGCCAGTCGTTGGGTTCATCACGCTGATCATCGGACTGCTAGCCGCCTTTGGCTATGTGCGCCATGCCCGTCAGGCACCTATACCGATCCTGGACATCCGACTGTTCAGCAACCCCACGCTGCGCATCTCTATTCTGGCGGGCACCATCTTCCGTATCGGTATAGGCGCCGTGCCATTTTTGTTGCCGCTGATGTTCCAGATCGGGTTCGGCCTCAATCCATTCGAATCCGGGCTTTTGACTTTCGCTACAGCGCTCGGGGCAATGTCAGTGAAGGTGGTTGTGACGTGGATGCTGCGCAAGATGGGCTTTCGCGCGGTCCTCATCATCGCCATCGCGGCCGGGTCGGCGTTAATCGGATCCGCCGGGCTCTTTTCCCGGGAGACGCCTTATTGGCTGATCATCGCGACGCTAGTGCTGATAGGCTTCACACGCGCCATGTTCTTCACATCCAGCAACGCACTGATCTTTGCCGATATTGATGATCGTGAAACGGCACAGGCATCAGCGCTCGCGTCTGTCTCGCAGCAGGTGTCGATTGCTTTGGGCGTGGCTGTCGCGGGCATGATGCTGGAGGCGCATCACATTTTCACCGGCGAGGAGATCGGCAATGCGGCCTTCTCAATCGCCTTCTTCGCCGTCGGTGGTCTCTCGTGTCTTGCCCTTATTCCGCTGTTCAAACTCCCGCCCGATGCGGGAGTGAACATTTCGGGCCACGGCGCGCCGAAACGCTCCCGGCCTTCCTCTGACCGCTAAATAATCGGTTGCGAAGCCGGTTCCAGCTTCCGGCCTGCTGCACCCTCAGGCAGCGTCATCCGCATCATCCGGAGCCGAAACGTCTCGCCCCCTGAAGTCCTTTGCCAGAAGGTAGAGCTCGACAGATTCATCGCGCGATGCTGGCGGCTTCACATGCTGGACCGTGCGGAAGTTTCGCTTGAGCATATCGAGCAGCACATTTTCCGTACCACCCTGGAAAGTCTTGGCGAGGAAATGTCCGCCAGGCTTCAGCACCGACACCGCAAAATGAGCGGCAACCTCGCACAGATGCATCGTCCGAATATGGTCCGTGCGGCGATGTCCGGTGGTCGGCGCGGCCATATCCGACAGAACGACGTCCGGCGCACCGCCCAATGCCTCGATCAGCATGTCCGGCGCGTCATCGTCCAGAAAATCCTTTTGCAGGATCGTGGCACCTGGGATGGTATCGATCTCCAGATAGTCGATGCCGACGACCGTAGGCGCTTCATCCGGAGAATTGATCCGCTTGGCCGCCACCTGTAGCCAGCCGCCTGGCGCCGCACCCAGATCAACGACGCGATGCCCCGGCTTCAAGAGCTTGTGCTTGTCATCAATTTCTATGAGCTTGAATGCAGCGCGAGAGCGCCAGCCTTCCGCCTTCGACCGATGCACATAAGGGTCGTTCAGGTGCCTCTCCAGCCAGCGGCGAGACGATTCTTTCAACCCGCTCTTTTTCTTGACCCGCGTCCTTAGCGCGCGCGCACCACTGCCTGCAGTGGACGGACCTTTACCGGGTTTCTTCATACTCAAGACGCTCCCTTGCGCCATCGGCGCCATGCGCCGTCATCTGCCATCAGTTCCGACAGCATCCCTTCCCGCAGGCCACGATCTGCCACACGCAGTCGTTCCGCAGGCCAGTGACGGCGGATACCTTCGAGAATGGCACAGCCCGCCAGAACCAGATCTGCTCGGTCCGCGCCTATACACGCATTTGCCACACGCTGCTCGAAATTCCATCCCAGCAGCTTCTGGATCATCGCATCGACCTGCGCATTGTCCATCCACAGCCCGTCAACCCTGCGACGGTCATAGCGGTCAAGCCCAAGATGCACGCCGGCCAGCGTCGTCACCGTCCCGGAAGTACCGAGCAGGTGAAAGCGCTTGCGGTCGGACGTAACATGCGCGAGGCGCAACCGGCCCTCAAAACGGTCGAGCATGCCCGCGACTTCGTCCACCATCGCGTGAAAAAGATCGGGAGTGACATCGCGTCCGCCGAAGCGTTCCGCCAGCGAGACCACGCCGACCGGCAGCGACGTCCATGACACGATGTGGTTGGCGAGGCGCGGCGTTCTTGCCGAGGACAGGTCGATAAGGGCGATCTCGGAGGAGCCGCCGCCTATATCGAAAAGGACGACCCCATCGGTGCTTCGATCGACCAGCGAGCCGCAGCCGGAAACTGCCAGACGTGCCTCGGTCTTCCGATCGATGATCTCAAGCGAGATGCCTGCCTCCCGTTCAACCCTGTCGAGAAACTCGCTGCCATTTTCCGCTGCGCGACACGCCTCGGTAGCGATCAATCTGGCCCGCCGCACCTGTCGCGATCGCAGCTTGTCACCGCAGACCTTCAAGGCCTCGACTGCACGGTCCATTGCCGGTTTCCCAAGGCGGCCGGACGTCGACAGCCCCTCCCCCAGCCGAACAATACGCGAAAAGGCGTCGATTACCCGGAACTGACCTGGCCTCGTTGGAACAGCCACAAGGAGGCGGCAATTGTTCGTGCCGAGATCAAGCGCTGCATAGACCGGCAATTGATGCGATCTGGGTCCGGACGAAACCCCGCTCCCGGTGGCAGGCGCACTCCGCCGGGCCGGCATTTCCTGCCGGGGCCCCACAGGCGCGTTCGCACGCGACTTGGCTGGCGCAACGGGCCGTGCATTTGACTGTGCCGACCCGACAGATGCCGCAGGTCGTTTTTCCGCAGCCGGAGGCGCTGAATCTGAGCCTTCGCGGGCAAAAACCTTCCTGCCCCGCCGGCGCTTTCGCCGCTTTCGATTCGGTCCCTTGCCTTGCGGAGCGTTACGGCCACTTCGCGAATCTGCGGAGTCACCGCCAGCCTGCAATGATTGCCGGCCTCGAGGCGGTGCTGCAGACGGATTCCGCCCGCCAACGCCGCCAAACGCCCCGTTCTGTGGCGCCTTCGCGCCTCGATCAGGGTCTTCCACTCGATTTTCCTTCAACGCCGCGCGAACCAAAGACGCTGCTGGCGCGTTCATATCTTACGTTGCAGCCAGAATATCAGCGACGACCCGAAACACCAAGACCCGCATTTGCGCATCCCCATCCCCTGCCGCGCGACAAAAATTCGGGATTTTCGACCTGCCGACAAAATTGCGGTTGACTATTTTCTGACGCTGTCTATATCGAGCCCATCGCTGCCGCCCAACGGCGCCACCGACTTCAGGACGCCTCAAACAGAACCTGAAATTGGGGAATAGGTTAACGGTAGACCCGCGGACTCTGACTCCGTTAGTCCTGGTTCGAATCCAGGTTCCCCAGCCAATTGTTCTCCAGAATCGCCTGAAACGCTGGATCTGCAAGCCTTTCGAAAGGCCAGCATACCGCGCCGAATCCGTCTCCCACAAGTGGTGCCCATAACTGATGCCCACAGGTGATGCCCATTCGCCTCGGGCCAAGCGGGAGCACGGCGAATGGGACTGCGTCGACACCAGGTCGAAAACCTCATCCGAAGAGGTCCGAACTTTTATTGGCGGGCCCGAATCCCCGTCGGTTTTAGGGCAGCTGGAAAGAACACCCGCCTTTCACTGAGCCTTAGGTTATCGGACCGCAAGATCGCCAGCGTCGTGGCACGGCGGCTTAACGCCCTGCTTGTGGAGATCGAACTGTTGCCGGGGGCGAGGATGGCGACGAGGGAACAGCTGGCAAAGATATTCGCGCTCGAAAGCGAGGCCGTACGCGCCGAGATAGACAACCTCGATCGCGGCGCCAAACGGCTTGGGTCGCTGCGCGATCCCGAACAACGGGATGCAGATCGACACGTCGGATATGCATATCGTCTGCTCGAAGCCTACGGTCCAACTGGCACGCTGAATTTTGAACCTGGGTCAGAGGTCCGTGAGGCACTCATCGAGGCCAGGGCGAGCGAGGACGACATCCCCGCGATCGCCGAGACATTCCGATCCGAAAGCGAAGGCGTGCGCACTGACCTGCGCGGACAATCGCGCGGCCGTTTTCTGAGAGACGTTCTTCAGCGGATGGCGCAGGTCGGGCTGGACGACACAGGGCTGAACCGCGATGCTGCGTCAGAGGAAATCTTCCGCGCACGCGCCGACGCCTTTCTCGCCTCTGCAGATGATCCAAGAAAGCCGAGCCTGCACAAGCTGTCGCGCCCACAAGCGCCCTCGCCCATCGAAGCACTCGCGGTTGCACCACCTCCGCAGCCACAGGTTATATGGACGGCCGACGCGTCATTACAGGCGTCATCAATCCCGGAGCAGCAGCCTGAGATCCAGACGCTTCCCGCTACACCAATTGTCGATGTCTCGACCTCTGTTCATGACGCGGCAGCTCTAGGGAGAACTGATCTGCCCCTGTCACGGTTTGACGATGAAGTCGACAAGATGATCGCAAACAAGGGAAAGGAGTGGACCGCCGAGACGGCAGCGGACGCGCGTGTCCTTGTCAACCTATTCCGCGGCATCCTTGAGGAGCACGGCGTCACGCATTCCGGTCAGATAACACAGACTCACGTAGCCGCGCTCAGACAGCACTTCAATCAAGTGATCCCATCGTGGGGCAGAAGTGCCCGGCTGCGGGCACTGTCGACCAAAGCCATGCGCGAGGAATCCGCTAGGATCGTGGAGGAAAAGAAAGCAGAGGGCAGACCCGCAAAACTTGGATTGGCGGGCGCAACCATCCGCCGCCATCTTGGCAATCTGACCCACTTTCAGACGCATCTTCAGGCTTCCAACTACACGATAGCGGACTGGACGCTCAAAAGTCTGCGCCCGCGAAAACCGAAACGAGGCGACGTTCGCCACCAACAGATCAAGCCGGGCCCTGACCAGGTTCGGCCGCTCTTTGATTTACCGATCTTCACAGGACAGTTGAACGCGGACAAACCGGAGGCACACGGCGATCTGGTGTTTCACTCGGCTAATTACTTCCTGCCGATGCTGTTCACCTACCTTGGATCGCGACGAAACGAGTTCGCGAGTCTGATGGTAAATGATATCGTCCTGAAAGACGGACGGTGGGCGATCGACATCAAGCCAAACAAGTACCGCACAGTCAAAAACACCCAGTCAGAGCGCATGCTGCCCGTCCCGACAGAGCTACTGCGCCTGAACTTCCTCGACTACGTCACCCGCCTCAAGCAATTGGGCCACGAACTGCTGTTCCCGGAGCTATACTCGCCCTTCCGGAAGACACAGGACCTTGGCGATCGCTTCTATAAGGACTTCGTCCGAATCGCGAAGAAGTGCATGTCAGATGAGCTATGGCAGCGCCCCATCCACGCACTTCGACACGGCTTCGC
This sequence comes from Aquamicrobium zhengzhouense, assembly GCF_016124105.1. GTDB lineage: Bacteria > Pseudomonadota > Alphaproteobacteria > Rhizobiales > Rhizobiaceae > Aerobium > Aerobium zhengzhouense. The sequence goes on along the minus strand of NZ_JADGMQ010000001.1, from coordinate 525 downwards.
AGACACCCTGAAACAGGAAGGTGTATCGGAGGGCGTCATTGAGGACCTTTCCGGGCGCCTCGGCAACACCGAGACGGCAACGAGATACACCAATCCCGCAGGTCTTTCGCTCCTGGAAAATATACTCCTGAAATACCCGACGATCACCGACCATCTCGAGCCTCGTCCGATCCGTCTGCTGCCTTGGGTTGAGCAGAAGTTGCCGCCCCCGTGGGCTGGTCGCAAGAGCGGCGACCGCTTTGGTGACAAACGCGGGCGCCGTCCGAAGAAGGACAGGGTGTGACGAACCTCGGGACAATAAACTTGCTGCGCAAAGTGGCTATTCAGGGGCCGAAAGCGGATATTCCGGTTTTGGGATTCGCTCGGCGGTAAGCTGCCGTTCCCATTTCGCGGTAAAGGCAAAGTGTGCCTAGTCTGCTCCCGCCCCCATGCACGAACCCGCTTCGCGGGAGGGGTGCCACGGCCTGAGATGGCATAGTATTCTCAGCCTTTGAGCGGTAGCGGCGGTCGAGCCGACCGTGGAGT